>CAJUDG010000004.1 GCA_910584745.1 uncultured Eubacteriales bacterium | reverse complement strand
CTTCCCGTCCCATCCCGGTTTATCCCGCGTTTCTCAAATATCCTGTCTCTCTACAATGTGTACTTTGCAGGCACCGAGGAGCAGTGGAAAAGCATACCAAAAGAAAACAAAGACGGAGATAATGACCCTCTCTTTAACGCCACCATGCACTACAACTACACCGGCAATACCGACCCCACCCCCTCCACCGACTTCACTGACGTGAAATCCACTGATTACTTCGCTGACGCTGTAAACTGGGCCGTTGAAAGCGGCATCACCGCAGGCACCGGCGGCGGGAAGTTCAGCCCCGGGAAGACCTGCACCCGGGACCAGATTGTGACCTTCCTGTACCGCGCCAACGGCAGTCCCGAGGTGACTGTCACCGACCAGTTTGCCGACATGCCCAAGTCCGAGGAGTTCCGGCGGGCCATAAGCTGGGCGGTGGAGAAGGATGTTACCAGCGGCACCGGAGGCGGGAAGTTCAGCCCCGGGAAGGGCTGCACCAGGGCCCAGGCTGTGACGTTTATCTGGCGGGCCGCGGGCAAGCCCGAGCCGGAGAACGTGGCGGCATTTAGCGATATGCCGTCCAATTCCGACTTCCAGAAGGCCATAAGCTGGGCCTCTGAAAACGGCATAACCAGCGGTATTGGCGGCAACAAGTTCGGGCCCGACAGGACCTGCACCAGGGGACAGATAGTCACCTTCCTCTATAACGCTAAAGATCTCTAAGCTTTATTAACGGGCTCCGCCCCCTCGGGGGCGGAGCTTTTTTGTAAACTTTTCTCCATACCCTTCCATTTCCTGATGGTTTGTGATAGAATAATATTTAGGCCAAAATCCAAAAAGTAAAACGTATTGGCCTGCAAATTTATTTGCCGCTTTATTAGCCCCGGCTTCAGCCAAAGGCTGAACGTCGTAGATCGCTGAATCATGGGCAGCTCCCATGGTAGAAAGGATGGTAAAACATGAACCAAAACACAGGAATTTTCGAGAGCTATGAATCCGAGGTGCGGTCCTACTGCCGCAACTTCCCCGCGGTGTTCACCCGGGCCAAGGGCCCCTTCCTCTACGATGAGGATGGAAGGGAGTACATCGACTTCTTCTGCGGGGCAGGAGCGCTGAACTACGGCCATAACCCGGACCTTATCCGCGACCGCTTAGTGGAATACTTACAGGGCGACGGCGTTATGCACGCCCTTGATATGTACACCGAGCCCAAGCGGGAGTTCATCGAATTCTACGAAGAAAAAGTCTTAAAGCCCCGGGGGCTGAATTATAAGCTCCAGTTCCCCGGCCCCACCGGCACCAACGCCGTAGAGGCCGCCTTAAAGCTGGCCCGGAAGGTAAAGGGCCGTCCGGGGATATTCGCCCTGATGGGGGCCTTTCACGGCATGACCCTTGGAAGCATTGCGCTGACTACAGACGCGGCCAGCCGGGCCGGGGCGGGCGTGCCATTGGAGCACGTGACCCATGTGCCCGCGCCCTATATGTTCCCGGAGCTGGACACGCTGAAATATATCGAGACCCTGCTTACCGACGACCATTCCGGCGTGGAGAAGCCCGCCGCTTTCATCTTAGAGACCACCCAGGCCGACGGCGGCATATACCCCATGCCCGCCGAGTGGCTGAGAGGGCTTCGGGAGCTCTGCGACAGGCACGACATCCTGCTCATCGTGGACGACGTGCAGGTGGGCTGTGCCAGAACGGGCTGGTTCTTCTCCTTCGAGCGGGCCGGGATAGTGCCGGATATCGTCACCCAGTCGAAGTCCATCGGCGGCTATGGTATGCCCTTTGCCCTGGTGCTCATAAAGCCGGAGCTGGATATATGGGAGCCTGGGGAGCATAACGGCACATTCCGGGGCTATCAGCTCTCTATGGTGGCGGCGAAGGCCGGGCTTGAGATGATGCTGGGCGAGGAGGTAGAGGAGAAGGTACAGAAGGAGTCCGGCATATTTGAGGAGTATATGCAGAAGATAGAGGCCCTGGCGCCGGGCAAGATAAGCACCCGGGGCGTGGGGTATGTCTGGGGAGTGGACCTTGCGGGCTGCGACGGTGACAAGGCCCCGGGCACCATGAGCAAGCGGGTGCTGGATATTGCCTTTAAGAATGGCCTTATAGTGGAGCGTGTGGGCCGGGGTAACTCGGTGATAAAGGTCATGCCGGAGCTGCTGATAGACGAGAAAACACTGCGCAAAGGGTTAGATATATTGGCTGACGCAGTAAAAGACGCGGTCAAGGTGCGTTAGGCACCTTGCAGGGTGTGGGGCAGCGCCCCACGGTCTTGCCGGAGGCCGTAAATATACTGAGAAAAAAGAGGTGACACAATGAAAACGGTGGGTTTGCGCTCTATCGTCCTGTATATCCTGCTGTTTGCGTTTCTGGGGGGCGTGGGCTGGCTGCTGCTGAACCTGTTCATACACGGCAGCCAGTGGGTCATGCAGCCATATAACGGCCACATACACATCGACGGCGCGCTGGGGGATATCGAGGACCGGGACGGCAACCTCCTGGCCCATACCGAGGACGGCAGCCGCGTCTACAGCGACAGCGAGACCACCCGCCGGGCGCTTCTGCACACCGTGGGGGACACCGACGGCTTTATAAGCACCAGCGCCCAGTACACCTTTCAGAATAAGCTTACCGGCTATAACCCCATTTTCGGCCTGAACCGCACCGTTTTCTCAGAGCTTGGGACCACTCTAAAGCTCACACTGGACTCGGAGGCCTGCGCCGCCGCCTATAACGCCATGGAGGGCCATAACGGCGGGGCCATCTTCTACAACTATAAGAACGGCAACATCCTCTGCAAGGTCAGCGCCCCGGGCTATGACCCCATGAACGTGCCGGAGAACATCGACAGCGACCCCGAATACAAGGGCGCGTACCTGGACAACACCCTCTCTGGTGCCTTTACCCCGGGCAGCACCTTCAAGCTGGTGACCTGCTTTGCGGCCATGGAGAAGTGGCCGGACACCTGGACGGAGCTCACCTACAGCTGCGAGGAGAGCGAGGATATCGGCGGCAGCGATATCACCTGCCTTGGCTATCACGGGGAGCAGGATATGCAGGCTGCCCTTGGCAACTCCTGCAACCTGTACTTCGCGAAGCTGGCCAATGACATCGGCGCGGCCGATCTGCAAAAGGCGGCCGAGAAACTGGACTTCAATAAGCCTCTGGATTTCAGCTCCATCGAGATAGCCGAGAGCGAGTGTGACCTATCCGGGGCCAACGCAAACCAGCTGGGCTGGGCCGGAGTGGGCCAGTACACGGTGCTGGCGAACCCCTATCATATGATGACGGTCATGGGGGCCATAGCCAACGGCGGCACATACGTTGAGCCCCGGCTGACCGAGGACGGCGGCCTGTTCGGGGGCCCTGGCGGTTCTGGCGGCACGCTAATGACCCAGGCCCAGGCCAATAACCTCAAGGCCATGATGCGCGGCAACGTCTCCACCTACTACGGGGACTGGCTCTTTCCCGAGGGCCTTAACGTCTGCGCCAAGACCGGCACCGGCGAGATAAACGAGGAGCAGGACCCCAACTGCTGGATGGTGGGCTTCTGCGACAGCGAGAGCTATCCCATCGCCTTCGCAGTGCTGGTGGAGGAGAGCAATAACAGCCTTGGAGCTGCGGGCGGCGTAGTAAACGCGGTGCTCTCTGAGCTTATATATTGAGACCCTGAGCGGGGAGGATATGTCTCCCCGCTCTCAAATTATAATATACGGAGGAGAGAAAATGAAGATAGAGAAGCTAAGCCCCGCCTTTAAGGACTACCTCTGGGGCGGCACGAAGCTGCGGGACGTCTACCATAAGCCCTGCGATCTTGAAAAGGTGGCCGAGAGCTGGGAGCTGTCCACCCACCCGGCGGGCCAGTGCAGCATATCAGGGAGCGGCGGTGTAACGCTCAGCGAATACTTCAAGGCCCACCCGGAGGTGCTGGGGGAAAATGTGCAAAAATTCGACAATTTCCCGGTGCTCATAAAGCTTATTGACGCCAAGGAGTCCCTGTCCATCCAGGTCCACCCCAGCGACGAGTACGCCCTGGAGCACGAGCACGAGTACGGCAAGACCGAGATGTGGTACATCGTGGACTGCGACCCGGGGGCCAGCCTGTACTTCGGCGTGAACCGGGCCGTTACCCCCGAGGAGTTCAGAAAGCGCATTGAGGACAACACCGTCGAGGAGGTGCTGAACCGGGTGGAGGTCCATCCCGGGGACGTGTCCTTTATCGAGGCCGGGACCCTGCACGCCATCGGCGCGGGCATTTTGATCTGCGAGATACAGCAGAACTCCAACTGCACCTATAGGGTCTACGACTACGGCCGCCTGGGGGCCGACGGAAAGCCCCGGGAGCTGCACATCGAGAAGGCTCTGGCGGTAAGCAGGCTCACCCCTTCTGAGGGCGCAGCCGCTGTTCCAGAGGAGAAACCCATCAGTGGCGGCAGCGTGGCAAGGCTTGGAAAATGCAAGTATTTCACCACCGACCGCTTCACGGTTGATGATGAAATAGAGCTCACTGTTGACGGCGGGTCCTTTATGTCCCTGACAGCCGTAGAGGGCTGCGGGCAGGTCATAGGCCCCGAGAATACCGTTGACTTCGCCCCCGGGGACACCCTGTTCATACCGGCGGGCACCGGCGCTGTCACCGTAAAGGGCAGGTGCGCCTTAGTGGCCGTGGGCATAGAGGGAGAATAAAAATGAAGGTATTACTGATAGGCGAGCCCATGGGCCTGTTCATGGCCGAGGAGCCTGGGCCCTTAAGCCAGGCCCGCCGCTTTATAAGCTCCATCGCCGGGGCCGAGTACAATGTGGCCGTGGGCCTGGCCCGGCTGGGGCATACCCCGGTGTACTGTACGCGGCTTGGGGATGACCCCATAGGCCGGCAGATACTTGACGGCATGGCTGAAAACCATATAGACACGGCGCTGGTCTCTATGACCGCCGAGCAGTCCACCGGCCTTATGCTAAAGGGCAGCACGCAGAAAGGCGACCCGGAGATAGCCTACTACCGCCGGGGCTCGGCGGCCTCAAGGATGGCCCCAAAGGACGTGGATGGGCTGGACCTCTCCGGCATAGACTGGCTGCACGTCACCGGCATATTCCCCGCCGTATCTGAAAGCGCCATGTCTGCCACAGTCCGCCTGCTGGACCGGGCCTCGGCCCTGGATATACCCGTAAGCTTCGACCCCAACCTGCGGCCCCAGCTCTGGCCGGACCAGGGGACCATGGTGAAGTCCTTGAACCGGCTGGCGGGCTATGCCCAGCTGGTCCTGCCCGGGATAGCCGAGGGGAAGATTCTGACAGGCCACGGGCACGAGCGGGATATCGCCGCGTACTACCACGGCATGGGGGCCCGCTCGGTGATAGTGAAGCTGGGGGGCGACGGTGCATACTACTCCGCGGACTCCAGCGACGGCGGCTATGCCCCCGGCGTATCGGTGGAGCGCATAGTGGACACCGTGGGGGCCGGGGACGGCTTCGCGGTGGGCGTGATAAGCGCCCTGATAGAGGGGCTGTCCCTTTCGGAGGCCGCCCGCCGGGGCAACGCCATCGGGGCCATACAGATAAGCCATAAGAGCGACAACGAGGGCCTCCCCACCCGGGAGGAGCTGGAGGCGGTCTTAGCCGCCGGAAAGGTGTGTGCAAGATGAAGCTGGAAAAAGCCGGAGAGCTCATATCCCAGGCGCTGAAAGCCCGGGAGCGCTCCTACTGCCCCTACTCGAACTTTGCCGTGGGCGCCGCGCTGCTGTGTGACGACGGCACGGTGTACACCGGCTGCAACGTGGAGACCGCCGCCTTTAACGGCTGCTGCGCCGAACGCACGGCCATATTCAGCGCCGTGGCGGACGGACATAGAAATTTTGCCGCCATAGCCGTAGCGGGGGCCGGGAAGGATAAGGAACCCGACTTCTTCTGCACCCCCTGCGGCGTGTGCCGGCAGGTGATGCGGGAGTTCTGCAAGCCTGATTTTGATATAATCATGACAGACGGAAAAGATATAAAAATCATGACCCTTGAGGAGCTTTTGCCCATGGCCTTCGGGCCCGACGACTTGGCGTAAGCCGGAGGTGATACCCATGCGCATGTACGATATCATCCACAAAAAGCGTGACGGCGGCGAGCTCAGCCACCAGGAGATAAGCTGGCTGGTAAAGGCCGTCACCGAGGGCTCTGTGCCCGACTATCAGGTATCGGCCCTCCTGATGGCCATATACTTCAGGGGCATGACCCCAGGCGAGACCGTGGATCTCACCTGGGAGATGGCCCGCTCTGGAGATATGGCCGACCTCTCCCCCATACCCGGGGCCAAGGTGGACAAGCACTCCACCGGCGGGGTGGGCGACAAGACCTCACTGATAGTGGGGCCCATCGCCGCCGCCTGCGGGGTGAAGATAGCGAAGATGAGCGGCCGGGGCCTGGGGCATACCGGCGGCACGGTGGACAAGCTGGAGAGCATACCCGGCCTTTCCATGGACGTCCCCCGGGAGCGCTTCTACGAGATAGTGAACAGTACCGGCATAGCCATAGTGGGCCAGTCCGGCAGCCTTTGCCCCGCTGACAAGAAGCTCTACGCCTTAAGGGACGTGACCGCCACCGTGGACAGCCTGCCCCTTATCGCCGCCAGCATCATGTCAAAGAAGCTTGCCGCCGGGGCGGACGCTATCCTCCTGGACGTGAAGCTGGGCTCCGGGGCCTTTATGAAGACCCTGCCCGAAGCGTCGGAGCTGGCGCGGCTCATGGTGGACACAGGCAATAAGGCCGGACGGCGCACCGCCGCGATGATAACCGATATGGACATGCCCCTGGGCCGCTGCATAGGCAACGCCCTGGAGGTAAAGGAGGCTGTGGAGATACTCCACGGTGCTGGGGATAAGCGCCTTGCGGAGCTCTGCCTTGAGCTGGCGGCGGGCATGATAGTCCTGGCGGGGCTGGCCGGGGACAGGGATGGCGCTCTCTCAATGGCCCGCGAGGCTATCGAGACCGGCCGGGCCTTCAAGGTCCTCTGCGATATGGTATCGGCCCAGGGCGGGGACGCGTCCTGCCTTGAGGACACTGACAAGCTCCCCCTCTCTCCCCGGGAGCTCACCGTCACTTCCCCAAGATCCGGCTATATAACTGCCCTGGACGCGGAGACCTGCGGCCTCGCGGCCATGGAGCTGGGCGCGGGCCGGGAGAGCAAGGAGGACGAGATAGACTACGGCGCGGGCATTCTGCTCCTTGCGAACAAGGGCTCGAAGGTGGAGCAGGGCCAGCCCATAGCGAAGCTCTACGCCCAGTCCGAGGCCCGGTGCGAGAGGGCAAAGGAGCGCTTCCTCAGCGCCCTCAGCATAGAAAAAGAGGAGCCGGAAGCCCGGCCCCTCATCATAGAGCGGATAGGTATTTAATACTCCGGCCCCACCTTGGGCTCCGGGTACTCCACGCCGAAGGTCTCCACCGTGACCTTCTCCATTATCTGGTCGGAGTCGGGCCTGTCGTCCCGGTCGCGGCTCACGTGGGCGATGGCATCGGCCACCTCCTGGCCCTCGGTGACCTTGCCGAAGGCGGCGTACTGGCCGTCGAGGTAGGCCGCGTCAGCCACCATGATAAAGAACTGGCTGCCGGCGCTGTCGGGCATCTGTGAGCGGGCCATGGAGATAACGCCGGTGGTGTGTTTCAGCGGGTTCTGGATCCCGTTGGCGGCAAACTCGCCCTTTATGCCGTAGCCCGGGCCGCCCATGCCGGTGCCCTCTGGGTCGCCGCCCTGTATCATGAAGCCGGGTATCACCCGGTGGAAGATGGTGCCGTCATAAAAGCCCTTCTTTACAAGGGAGATGAAGTTGTTCACCGTGTTGGGGGCGGTTTCAGGATAGAGCTCCACCTTGATGACCCCCTGGTTTGTCTCAATGGTGACGATGGGATTCTGCAATTTCTAAACCTCCGTTTTTCAATTTTGCCTTACCTTATTTTTACAGTATAGCATAAAAGCCGGGGAAAGCATAGCCCCCTGCCGTAATTTTATAATTTATTAACACTGAGTTCATGAAGCGAACTCTTGTTCAGCGTGAAAGGAAGGAAAAAATGAAGCTTATCTCATGGAACGTAAACGGTCTTCGGGCCTGCATGGGCAAGGGATTCATGGACGTGATAGAGCGGGAGCGGCCCGATGCCATCTGCCTGCAGGAGACGAAAATGCTAAGAGAGCAGGCGGATTTTGAGTTCCCCGGCTATCTTGAATACTGGAACTCCGCCGAGAAGAAGGGCTACTCCGGCACGGCTATTTTCACCAAGGCCGAGCCCATCAGCGCAGCATATGGCATAGGCTCTGAGGAATACGACCGGGAGGGCCGGGCCATCACTCTGGAGTATGAGAGCTTCTACCTTGTGACCATATACACCCCCAACTCCCAGCGGGGCCTTGAGCGCCTGCCCTTCCGCATGGTATTTGAGGATAAGCTCAGAGAGTACCTCTATAGGCTCCGGGAGAAAAAGCCCGTGGTGGTCTGCGGAGACCTGAACGTAGCCCATAGGCCCATAGACCTCAAGAACGACAAGTCAAACATCGGCAACGCGGGCTACACCTACGAGGAGCGGGGCAAGTTCAGCGAGCTCTTGGCCAGCGGCATGACGGACACCTTCCGCTATCTGTACCCGGATAAGGAGGACGCGTACTCCTGGTGGAGCTACCGCAGCAACTCCCGGGAGAATAATACCGGCTGGCGCATCGACTATTTCCTCTGCGACAAGCGCCTGGAGGGCAGGATAGAGGACAGCCTGATACTGCCCGAGTACACCGGCAGCGACCACTGCCCTGTCTGCCTTATACTGAAGGAGGACGAAAATGTCTGATATCAACACGCTGAAAAGCTGGCTCAAAGAGAGCAGGCACACCGTGTTCCTTGGCGGCGCGGGGGTCTCCACCGCCAGCGGCATACCCGACTTTCGCAGCGCCCACGGATTGTATATGCAGAAAAAATCCGGCATATCCTATGAGGAGATGCTGTCAATAGACTACTATAGGGCCCATACCGAGGAATTCTACGACTTTTTAAGGAACGTCATGCTCTACCCCGACGCGAAGCCCAACCCCGCCCACTACGCCCTCTCAAAGTTAGAGCGCGACGGCCTTTTAGAGGTAGTGATAACCCAGAACATAGACGGCCTGCACCAGATGGCGGGCAGCAGGAACGTCATAGAGCTCCACGGCAACGAGGACCGCTATATCTGCAAAAAATGCGGCAAATTATACGATATGCGGTACGTTATGAACTGCGAGGGGGTGCCGCGATGCTCCTGCGGCGGAGTGCTCAAGCCCGACGTGGTGCTCTACGGCGAGACTTTAAACGAGCGGGACCTGAGCCGCGCCGTGCAGTATGCGTTAGACGCCGACCTGATGATAGTTGGCGGCACGTCTTTGGTGGTGTACCCTGTGGCGGGGCTTGTGCAGTACCTGAAGCGAGACGCAAGGCTCGTGATACTGAACCGGGACCCCACCCCCTATGACAGCCGGGCCCAGCTTATCCTCAGGGACGATCTGGCCGGGGTGCTCGCGGAGGCGGCGGATTTGTAAATTCTGGAAGCTTGTGGTATAATAGAGAGCGATAAATCGAAATTTACAGGAGGAACGAAATGAAAGAAATATTGGAATTTAACCACAAAAAACAATGTGGTTTATGGTTGATTCTTATTGGAATTGTACTAATAGTAGCTGTCATTTGTGGCGGTGAATTTTTTGTTAATCCGTTTGTGTTTCTGATAGGTTATTATGCCTGCTTTTTTGGAGTCAATGTAAACAAAAAAGTGAGAGAAAAACTTTCTCAAGGAGATATTTCTAAAAAGCAGATAAAGATGATTTATTTTTCGATTGCTACGTTGTTCATATTAATGTTTTGTATTGCTGGCCCGTTTATCCCCGGATGGCATTGGAGGCAGATATGGCTTGGTGTACTGATGGCAACATCAATACATTTCTTCTTGTGGTTTTTTGTACATGGTTGGAGTATGGTAGTGTTGGGGATTGTATGTATGGTTATCGTAACAATGGGCTATATTTTTCCGGGCATACCAGTTTCAGTTATTTGCATTGCAGATGCGATGGTTAAACTGATATGCGGAATATATTTGTTATTTATTGCAAAACCATCAAAATACATTCCTAATATGATAAAGTAGCGAATATACAAAGAAACAACTTCCAGCTTATCGAGATGTTTTCTATTGCTGAATACCTTGGGAAACAGTGTGAAAGGTGTTGTATTCTCCTGCCTTTTGTGATACTATTTTGATACTAAGAAAATTTGCGGCCAAAAATAATAGGTGAAACATTAACAAATTTGCGAATATTTCACCTGCGAAAGCATAGAAAATACAGCCCTATATAATAGGATTTGTCGAGTGGGAATAAATTTAGAAGGAGTGGGAAGATGGAGGAAAGCCTCAATAAGCGGCAGAAGGGCCTTGTCAGAAGGTTCCTGCCCTATTTTAGAAAGTATGTGTGGGTGATGGTCTTCGACCTGTTCTGCGCCGCCCTCACCACGGTCTGCGAGCTCACCCTGCCGCTTCTTATGCGGTATGTGACGGATATGGGCATAAACGACCTTGCGTCCTTGACATTACAGATAGTATTAAAGATAGGCGTGCTCTACCTGTTCCTCTGCCTTGTGGACGCGGGGGCCACCTTCTTCCGGGCCTCCATCGGCCACATAATGGGCGCCAGGATGGAGACCGACATGCGCACCGAGCTCTTTGCCCACCTGCAAAAGCTCAGCTTCAACTACTTTGACAATATGAAGGTGGGGCAGATAATGTCCCGGATAACCTCGGACCTGTTCGACGTGACGGAGTTCGCCCACCACTGCCCCGAGGAGATATTCATGGCCACCATCAAGATAGTGGGCGCGTTCATCATCCTCTGCGGCATGAGCGTACCCCTTACCCTTATCGTCTTCTCGGTGGTGCCCTTTATGGTGCTGGCCGCCGCCTACTTCAACATGAAGATGCGCAGCCAGTTCCGCCAGCAGCGCAGCCAGATAGGCGAGATAAACGCTCAGGTAGAGGACAGCCTGCTTGGCGTGCGGGTGGTAAAATCCTTCGCCAACGAGGGCGTGGAGACCGATAAGTTTGAACAGGGCAACAAAAAGTTCTTCAATATCAAGCGGGGTCGGTACTACCTTATGGGCGGCTTCGAGGCCACAAACCGCATGTTCGACGGGCTCATGCACTTCCTGGTGCTATTAGTGGGCGCTATCTTCATGATAAACGGCAAGGTCCAGCCCGCGGACCTTGTGGCCTATATGCTCTATGTGGGCACGCTCATCACCTCCATACGCCAACTGGTCCAGTTCGCCGAGCAGTTCCAGCAGGGCATGACCGGCATAGAGCGCTTCTTCCAGATCCTGGACGCGGACGTGGATATCTTCGACGAGCCAGGGGCGAAGCCCCTTGAGATCAAGGAGGGCGGCGTGCACTTCGAGCATGTGGGCTTTAGCTACGCCGACGACGGCAAGCAGGTGCTCAGCGAGATAAACCTGGACGTTCGGCCCGGCCAGAACGTGGCCCTGGTGGGCCCCTCCGGCAGCGGAAAGACCACCCTCTGCAACCTTATCCCCCGCTTCTATGACGTGACCGAGGGCAGGATAAACATCGACGGCCAAGACATCAAAAATGTGACCCTAAAGTCTTTAAGAGAGCAGATAGGCTTCGTCCAGCAGGACGTGTACCTGTTCTCCGGCACGGTATTCGAGAACATCGAGTACGGCAAGCCCGGTGCCTCCAGGGAGGAGGTCATAGCGGCGGCAAAGCAGGCCGGGGCCCACGGCTTCATAACCGAGCTCTCTAACGGGTATGATACATACGTGGGCGAGCGGGGCGTGAAGCTCTCCGGCGGGCAGAAACAGCGCATAAGCATCGCCCGGGCATTCCTTAAGAACCCGCCCATCATGATACTGGACGAGGCCACCTCGGCCCTTGACAACGAGAGCGAGAAGATAGTGCAGGAGTCCCTTGAGAAGCTTTCAAAGGGCCGCACCACCTTCACCATCGCCCATCGGCTCTCCACCATCAAGAACGCCACCGTCATACTGGTACTGACCGAGAAGGGCATCGAGGAAAAGGGCACCCACGATGAGCTCATGGCAAAGGGCGGCGTGTACTACAACTTATACAGCACCTACAGCGGCGATAAGGAGGGTTAAGCCATGGACGCCACAGCATTTTTCAAGGGCATAGAGGGCAGGCGCGTGGCCTTCTGCGGCATAGGCCGCAGCCATATGCCCCTAATGGAGCTTTTCAGGAGCCACAGGGCAATAGTCTCCGCCCGGGACCGGCGCAGCTTTCAGGAGCTGGGGGAAAACGGACAGATACTCCGGGACCTTGGTGTGGAGCTGATACTGGGCAAGGATTACCTGCATGATCTTACTGAGGACATCATCTTCCGCACCCCCGGTATGCGCTTCCACCTGCCGGAGCTGGAGGCCGCCCGCCAGCGCGGCCAGACGGTCACCAGCGAGATGGAGGTCTTCTTCAAGCTCTGCCCCTGCAAGATCTACGCAGTAACCGGCAGCGACGGCAAGACCACCACCACCACCATCCTCTCGGAGTTTTTAAAGTCCGAGGGCAAGACCGTGCACCTTGGGGGCAACATAGGTAAGCCCCTGCTGCCGGAGATAGGCTCCATCGCCCCGGATCATGTGGTGGTGGCCGAGCTCTCCAGCTTCCAGCTCATCTCCATGCGCCAGGGCCCGGACGTTGCGGTGGTCACCAACCTTGCCCCCAACCACCTGGACATACACAAGGATATGGACGAGTACGTGGACGCAAAGAAGAACCTTATCCTGCACCAAGACGGCTTCTCCCGCACGGTGCTGAACGCCGGCAACGAGATAACCGCCGGATTCGCCCCATTGGTGCGCGGTGACTGCTGGCAGTTCTCCCGCACAAGCGAGCCCCACCGGGGAGTCTTCTGCGACGGCGAAAAGATACTTGTAAACGGCAATCCCCTGATGGATGTCAGCGAGATAAAGCTCCCCGGCTGGCATAACGTGGAGAACTACATGGCCGCCATAGCCGCCGCGTGGGGGGACGTGTCCCCGGAGAATATGCGCCGGGTGGCAAGGGAGTTCGGCGGCGTGGAGCACCGTATGGAGTTCGTGCGGGAGCTGGGCGGCGTAAAATACTACAACGACTCCATCGCCAGCTCCCCCAGCCGCACCATCTCCGGCACCCTTAGCTGCTATGACAAAAACCTGATACTCATCTGCGGCGGCTATGACAAGCATATCCCCTACGAGCCCCTGGGCGCGCCTATATGTGAGCGCGTAAAGGAGCTGATACTGATGGGCGACACGGCGGAGAAGATAGAGCAGGCCGTGCTCTCCTGTCCCCCGTACGGCGAAGGGCATCCCAATATCCACCACGTAATTGACATGCAGGGGGCCGTCTCCCTGGCCCATGAGCTGGCCGCCCCCGGGGACGTGGTGTCCCTGTCCCCGGCCTCGGCCTCCTTTGACCTGTACCCGGGCTTCGAGGCCCGTGGGCGGCACTTCAAGGAGCTGGTAAGCCGGCTGTAAAAAGCTTAAAAACGAGAGGAAGTCAGATAAATGAAGAATAATAAAGGATCACAGAGGGGCCCCCGCCGCAGCTTCGGCGAGCCCCGCCGGGTATTCGGCGCCCCCGCCGGGGACGCATACCAGCTGCCCAGCGCCGCCAGCACCCCCGAGGAGCTGCTGATACTGGGGGCCCTGAAGCGCTGCGGCGGCGACGGAGTGCCCAGCAAGTCACTCCAGCGTGAGGCGGGCATAAGGGACAAGGACAGCTTCTACGCCGCCCTCAAGAGCCTTGAGGAACTCCGGGAGGTCACCGTAGACCGGGACCACTGGGTAAAGCTTGTGCCCCCGGCCAAGGAGATAGAGGCCGAGATAGTCTCCCTCTCCGCCCGCTTCGGCTTTGCAAAGCCCAGAGTTGGCGAGGACATCTTTATCCCCGGCCGGGACCTGAACGGCGCGTTTGTGGGCGATAAGGTGATATTATGGGACCTTCAAAAGCGGGACCGGGGTCCCAGCGGCAAGGTAAAGCGCATAGTGTCGCGCTCTGAAAACAAGCTTACGGGCACTGTGCACATCAACGAGTTCGGCACGGCCCTTGTGACCCCGGACGGCCCTGTGCGCTATGACCTGGAGGTCCAGGCGGCCAGGCTTGGGGGCGCCAAGGACGGGGACAAGGTGCTTATAGAGCCCATCCAGGACGGCCGGGGCGACTGGAGCCAGGCCGCGGTGAAGCATATCTTCGGCACCGGGGACCGGGCCCGGGTCTGCGCCGACGCCATCATAGAGCGCTGCGGCATACCCATGGAGTTCCCCCCGGAGGTCATGGCCCAGGCCGAGAAGATATCCCATATGACCGTCACCCAGGCCGACATAGACGAGCGCCTGGACCTTCGTGACGACCCCATCTTCACCATCGACAGCGCCGACGCCAAGGACCTGGACGACGCTGTGTCCGCCATGAGGACCGTTGACGGCTATACCCTGGGGGTGCACATCGCCGACGTGTCCCACTATGTGAAGGCTGGCACGCCCATAGACAACGAGGCCTTCCTCAGGGGCACCTCGGTGTACTTTGCGGACCGGGTGATACCCATGCTGCCCGAGGCCCTCTCAAACGGCGTCTGCTCCCTGAACGCGGGCACCGAGAAGCTGACCTTCTCGGCGCTGATGGACTTCGACCTTGACGGCAATATGATCGGCTACCGCTTTGAGAAGACGGTGATAAACTCCAAGGTCCGGGGCGTATACAGCGAGGTGAACGAGATATTTGAGGGCACGGCGTCCCCCGAGATACTTGAAAAATACTCCCCCGTCATGGACAGCCTTATGGCCGCCAAGGAGCTTGCGGACATCTTGCAGCATAACGGAAAATCCCGGGGCCAGATGGACCTGACCAGCGACGAGACCAAGTTCGTTTTAAACGAGGAGGGCGTGTGTATAGACCTGCTGCCCCGGACACAGGGCATATCCGAGGAGCTTATCGAGCAGCTGATGGTGGCGGCAAACTGCGCCGCCGCAAAGGCCTCTATTGACGCGGAGATACCCTTTCTCTACCGGGTCCACGAGCGGCCCAACCCCGACAGGGTCTATGAGCTCTGCGACCTCTTTGACCGGCTGGGGGTCAAGTGCGGAGAGCTTAAGAAGGGTAACCCCAGCGCCAAAGACTTCGCCGAAGTTTTGGGCCGGGTCAAGGGCACCAGCAAGGAGTCCCTTGTGAACCAGCGGATACTGCGCACCATGGACAAGGCCCGGTACGACCACCGGGAGCTGGGCCACTTTGGTCTGGCGCTCTTAGAATACAGCCACTTCACCTCCCCCATACGCCGCTATCCCGACACCTCCGTCCACCGTATACTCAGCGACTATGTCCGGGGCGAGGACCGGGCCGTTATACGCAAGAGGTATAAGACCTTCGCCGAGGAGTCGGCCATCGAGAGCTCCAAGAACGAGGTCCGGGCCGTCACCGGCGAGCGGGACGCGGAGGACTGCTATATGGCCGAATACATGCGGGCTCATCTTGGAGAGCACCATGTGGGGGTCATCAACGGCGTTACCCCCAAGGGCATATTCGTAAAGCTGCAGAACAACGCCGAGGGCTTTATAAGCCTTGGGGACTTCGAGAACTGCGACTTCGAGTTCGACGGCGAGATATGCCATAAGTGCCGCCGCAGCGGCAAGACCCTGATGATGGGCCAGGAGCTGGGCATCATCATCGCCGGCGCGGACGTGGCCACCGGGCGCATAGACTTTATGCCCGAGGAGCCGTGAATAAGCGCCGGAGCCAGCTCATAAAATAGGGTAAAACCTCTATTTCAGAAAGGGGCCCCCTATGAAAAGCTTTATCTTCTCCGGCCTGCTGGGCTTTATAGCCCTGGCCGCCGTCAACCTGACCGCCCCCTATACCGGCGTTGCCCTGGCCGTCACCCGCCTGTCCATTGGGGTCTCCGGCCTTCTGGGAGTGCCGGGCGTGACCCTTATGGTGATTTTAAACACGATACTGCTATAAACTTAATAAAAAGCGAGGGAAGTCAAAATGTTCATCATCAACACCACCTACCTTGATAAGGATTTCAATCTGGTAAAGGGCGACATACAGATAGAAAAGGGCAAAATAGCGGCCTGCGGGCCCAACCTGCCCCGAAAGGATGAGGACACGGCCATCGACGCCGGGGACTACACCATCGTGCCCGGCTTTGTGGACGTGCATATCCACGGCTGCGCGGGGGTCGATACCTGTGACGGCACCCCCGAGGCCATCGAGAGCATGGCCCGCTTCCTGCTGGGCCACGGAGTGACCTCCTTCTGCCCCACCACCATGACCGTGGACCGGCCTACCATCGAGAGGGCCCTGCTCGCCGCCAAAAGCGTCCATGAGAATCCCATAGAGGACGGCGCAAAAGTTGCCGGTGTGAACATGGAGGGCCCCTTCATCTCCGCCGCCCGCAAGGGCGCCCAGAGGGAGGACGACATCGTCGCCCCGGACTTTCAGATGTTCAAGGAGCTCTTTGAGCTCTCCGGCGGCCTTGTAAAGCTGGTGGACATGGCCCCGGAGCAGCCCGGGGGAGAGGACTTTATAAAGCGGGCCAAGGAGCTCTGCCGGGTGTCCATCGCCCACACCACCGCCGACTATAATATGGCCAAGGAGTCCTTCGGCTGGGGCATAACCCACGCCACCCACCTTTTCAACGCCATGAACGGCCTGCACCACCGGGACCCGGGCGTGGTTGGGGCGGTCTTTGACGACGGGCGCGTCCGGGCCGAGATAATCTGCGACGGCCAGCATATCCACCCCGCCGTGCTGAAGACGGCCTTCAAGCTCATGGGCGGCAGGCTGCTCATTATCAGCGACTCCATGCGCGCCAACGGTATGCCCGAGGGTACCGCCTACGACCTGGGCGGCCAGATGGTCACCGTTTCCGGCGGCAAGGCCGTCCTCCCTGACGGCACCATTGCCGGGTCCGTCAGCAACCTTCATGAGGAGGTCAAAAACCTTGTCAGCTACGGCGTGCCCCTGGAGACGGCGGTGAAGTCCGCCAGCCTTATCCCCGCTATGCAGATCGGCCTTGATAATGAAATAGGCAGCATAGAGCCCGGCAAGGCCGCTGACCTTGTGATACTTGATAAGGACCTGGAGATAGCCTCCGTGTGGATAAGCCATGGGGCGGGCACCCAGTGTGTTGTGAAAAGGGCGCAGTAAAGAAAAAGGCGGGGTGAAAACCCCGCTCTCTTTCTTTAAGCGACCTGGAAATATTCAATAGACCGATTCTCCGTATGTGAAAATGCCATCTCCACAATCCACGGCGAGAGCACAGCCCTTAGCGCCTTTTCCTGTGAGCGGGCGGGATATGGGTCATGCACCGACCCGGTCAGACTTCCGCGTGCCTTACAAAATACACCCTAGTCATATCACTTCAGCGCATCTTCCAGCGCCTCCACCACGATCTCCAGCGCCTTGATCCTGGCGTACTTCTTATCCACCGACTCCAAAATATGCCAGGGCGCATATGTGGTGCTGGTCTTCTCCAGCATCTCGTCTATAGCCGCCTCGTAAACGTCCCACTTCTCCCGGTTGCGCCAGTCCTCGTCGGTGAGCTTCCACTGCTTCGCCGGAGTGTTCTGCCGGTCGGTGAAGCGCTCGAGCTGGGTGTCCTTGTCTATCTGCACCCAGAATTTCAGCACCACCGCCCCCCAGTTCGAGAGCTCCTGCTCAAACTCGTTCATCTCGTAGAATGCCCGCTGCCAGTCGTTCTCCGTGCAGAAGCCCTCAAGCCTCTCCACCATAACCCGGCCGTACCAGCTGCGGTCGAAGATGGCTATATGCCCGTCCTTTGGCAGCCTTGTCCAGAACCGCCAGAGATAATGCCGGGCCTTCTCATGGGGTTCGGGGCTTGCGATGGGATGCACCTCAAAGCCCCGGGGATCCATGGCCCCGGTCAGGCGCTTGATATTGCCGCCCTTGCCCGCGGCGTCCCAGCCCTCATACACGATGACCACCGGCACCCGCTTGCGGTAGAGCCGGTTATGGAGCATACCGAGCTTCCCCTGCAGCTCCTTGAGCCTCGTCTTATACTCCTCGTCGGTGATGGTCTTGCTCTTGAGCTCCACGTCCCTGAGCTTTGGCATCTTGATAAGGGGGAACACATTTTGCAAGAGCGGCACGGCAAGGCTACCGTTGTGCAGGGCCGTGTCTATACCCGTGCACAGCGCCTCCATCACCTGCAGCTCCGCGAAGCGCTTGTTCTTTGCGTCAATAATGTACCAGGGGGCGCTGGGGGTGTTGGTGTCCTCAAGATACCTGTCGAACACGTCCAGGCACCGGTCATAGTGATTATTCTGCCAGATATCCCCCCGGCTCACCCGCCACGCGGTATCCTTATTGTCCATCAGGGCGTTTATGCGTCCTGCCTGCTCCTTTTTGCTGATATTGAAGAAGAATTTGAGCACCAGATAGCCGTTGTCCGTAAGCTGCCGCTCAAAGCGCTTCACGCTGTCCACCCGATGGGCGTAGTCCTCCGCGTCCAGCACACCGGACAGGGTCTCCTTGGTTATCTCGTCCATCCAGCCGGAATCCAGGAAGGTGAACTTCCCCGCCTCGGGTATCTTCTCAAAGTACCGGGTCAAAAATGGCTTGCGGCGTTCCTCCTCCGTGGGGGCGGCCATGGAGAAGACCTTGAAGAACCGGGGGTCGATGTTCCTTATAATCCTGCCGATGGTGCTGCCCTTTCCGGCGGCGCCCCAGCCCTCTATGAGCACCAGCACAGGCAGCTTCTTATCCTTGAGCTGCATCTGCTGTACGGCCAGCTTCTCCTGGGCCGCCTTCAGCCGCACCTTTACCTCGTCTCTGTCCGGGCGCGCCGGACGTATCCAATTTTTAAGCATATTGCTCACCTCAGTGATAATTTTGGGGTTCCACGGGGACATTATAACATATTTATCCGAAAAAATCCAGGTTTTTTATAAAAAAGAGAGCCAAGCTTGACGCTCGGCTCCCATTTTTTACTTGGCGAAGTCTATAAAGTCCTCCGGGCTCAGCTCATAGTCGACAGCGCTCTGTGGCTCTCCCAGCTGGTCAGTCCAGGAATTTTCCCTTACGCGCACCTTCTTGAACCCCAGCCGCTCGTACACGTGCTGGGCCCGCAAATTTTTCAGGTTGGTGTCCAGCACCACCTTGCCGTACCCGAAGTCCTCAAACAGCGAGCGAATAAGCATACTGAGGTACTGCTTACCCAGCCCCTTCTCGTGCAGAGAGAAGTCGCATATCTTTATGCCTATCCCAACGGCCCCGCCCTCTATGGCGCAGTAGCTCATCTCTCCTATGGGCCTATCTTCCAGCTCCAGTATGAGCCGCCGGTTTTCGTCCGTATCCTGGGCTATCTTTGCGGCAATATCCCCGGCCGTGGTGCCCAGCCCAAGGGGAAAGCCCGCGTGGGCCATCACTCTGCCGTCGTTCCACCACTTTTCAAGCTGGGGGGTGTCGGCGGCGGTGGCATTACGGATGGTCAGTTCGTTGTGCTTCAATAACATATATGTCCTCCATTTTTCATGGGAGGGCTTACCTTGTGATACCCTCCTGATTTTTATTCCGGGTAAACACTTTGCACTTCATAATGACCGCTCCTTTCATAGATGATACCACCATTATATCACTGGCCGCCGGAAACGTCAAGGACTTCTCCCGCGCAGTACCCATCCCCCACTCCCGTTATCCGCACCGGCAGTATCTCCCCCGCCAGCTCCCGGGAGCTCTCCACCCGCACCGGGGTGTAATTGGCCGTCAGCCCCTCCCAAATGCCGGGGCCAACTTCACGCTCTATAAGCACCAGCTCCCTTCGGCCCACCTGAGAGCGCAGAAAGCCGAGCCTTGACCCCTCCATGGCCGCAGAAAGCGCTTTGCTCCTCTGTTCCTTCACGGCGTTCGTCACCTGGTCCGGGGCCTTCGCCGCCACGGTGCCGGGTCTTCTAGAGTAGGCGAAAACGTGTACCTTTGCAAAGCCCACACGTTGGCAGAAGTCCAGGGACTCCGCAAACTCCTCCCCGGTCTCCCCGGGGAAGCCCACCATCACGTCGGTGGTTATGGCGCAGTTCGGGAACGCCGCCCGCAGGTCCTCAACTATCCTCATGTATTCGGCGCTCGTATAGTGCCTGTGCATACGCCTAAGGGTCCCGTCGCAGCCGCTCTGCAAAGACAGGTGGAACTGCGGGCAGAGCTTACTCTGCGCCCTCATCCTCCCGATGACCTCCGGCGTCAGCCGCTCCGGCTCAAGTGACCCCAACCGCACCCGGCATATACCCTCCACGGAACAGGCCGCCTCCACCGCGTCGCAGAGGGTCAGCCCCAGGTCCTGGCCATAGGCGGGTAGATTTATCCCTGTGAGCACCACCTCTTTGTACCCTCTCCGGGCCAGCCCATCCACCTCGTCCCACAGGTCGCAAAGGGGCTTCGAGCGCACCCGCCCCCGGGCGTAGGGAATTATGCAGTAGGCGCAGTACCGCTCGCAGCCGTCCTCTATCTTCAAAAATGCCCGGGTATGCCCCGAGAGCCCCTTTACGCTCATGGGCTCGAAGGGCTCGTCCTTTTGGTGGGGGGTCACGTCCACTATCCGCCGCTTTTCAGCGAGGTATTCCCTTATCCTGCTCCCCAGCTCCCCCCTTTTCGAGTTGCCCAGGATGATGTCGGCCTCCATAAGCTTCTCCGCCTCCTGGGGAAAGGCCTGGGGCCAGCAGCCGGTGAGCACCGTCACGGCCTCCGGGTTCTGGCGCTTCAGCCGTCTCAGGGCCTGCCGGGCCTTCTGGTCGCTCTGGGCGGTGACCGTGCAGGAGTTCACTATCAGCACACCGGCGGGCTCATTCTCCCCGGCGGGGGTAAAGCCCTCCCGCTCCAGGGCCTCCAGCATGGCCTCGCTCTCGTACTGGTTCACCTTGCACCCCAAAGTCAGAAATTTAACCTTCACTCTCCGCCTCCTGCCGTTCCAGCTCCTCAGAGAGCTCCGTCCACTCCAAAAGCAGCTCCTCGCTCCTGGCCGAGAGCTCCGTCAGCTCCCCGGTGACTCTGGTCAGCTCCTCATAGTCGGCGGCCACATCAGGGTCATTCAGCCGCTCCTCAAGCTCCCCGCGCTTCGCGTCGTTCTCCTCAATCTCGGCTTCAAGCTTCTTCAGCGCCGTGCGCATACGCCGAAGCTCCGATTCCCGCTCCTTGCGCTGCTTATACAGGCTCACCTTTGGCGGGGCCTTCTGCTCCTCTTTTTCAAGCTCCGCCTGCCGCTTTTCAAGGTAGTAGTCGTAGTTGCCGTGGTACAGCTCCGCGCCCTGTGGGGTCAGGGCATACACCTTATCCGCCAGCTTGTTGATAAGATAGCGGTCGTGGCTTACCACGAACAAAGTGCCGTCATATCCCGACAGCGCATCCTCCAGCGCCTCGCAGGAGCCTATGTCCAGGTGGTTCGTGGGCTCGTCCAGCAGCAGGAAATTGGCCTTTGACAGCATGAGCTTCAGCAGCAGTATCCTCGCCCGCTCCCCGCCGGAGAGGGCCCCCACGGGCTTGAACACGTCCTCGCCCTTAAATAGGAACACCGCCAGGGCGTTTCGCACCTGGGTCTCGGTCATGCGGGGGTGCTCGTCCCAGATCTCGTCG
The DNA here is from genome assembly GCA_910584745.1 of uncultured Eubacteriales bacterium. Lineage (GTDB taxonomy): Bacteria > Bacillota > Clostridia > Oscillospirales > Acutalibacteraceae > Acutalibacter. The sequence goes on along the minus strand of CAJUDG010000004.1, from coordinate 249,670 downwards.
ATGACCTCCTTGCCGTCGTGCAGGCTCATCTGTGACTGCTCGTAATAGCCCAGGTCCACCCCGGCCCCCAGCTTCACAAAGCCCGTGTCCGGCCGGTACTGCTCCAGAAGTATCTTGAAAAGGCTGGTCTTGCCGCAGCCGTTGGGACCGATCAGAAATATCTTCTCCCCGCGCTTTATCTCCATATTGACCTTCTCAAATATCTTCGGCCCCCCAAAGCTCAGGCTCAGGTCCTCGGCAGTGAGCACGTCATCGCCGCTCCTTCTGCTGGCGCTGAACTGAAAGCGTATGCTCTCGGGGTCCTGGTCCGGCTTCTCAAGGGTGGCCTCCAGCCGGTCGATGGCCTTCTGCTTGCTGGCGATGGTGACGTAGTTGCGCTCCTGGTTCCATCGGCGCTGCTGCTCGATGATGCCCTCTATGCGCTTTATCTCTTTTTTGGTGTTCTCATACACCCGCTCCATTGCCAGCCGCTTCTCGGCCTTCAGCTCAAGATGGCGGCTATAGTTGCCCTTATAGCTCTCCACGGTCTTCCCCTGCATCAAGAGGGTGCGCTCCGTGACCTTATCCAGGAAGTAGCGGTCATGTGATATAACGATATAGGCCCCCTGATAATTTAAGAGGAACCCCTCCAGCCACTCTACTGACTGGATGTCCAGGTGGTTTGTGGGCTCGTCCAAAAGCAAAAGATTCGCCCCGCTCAAGAGCATCTTGGCAAGCTGCAATTTGGCCTTCTGCCCGCCGCTAAGTACCCCCACCCTGTTCCCTATCTGCTCCTCTGTAAGCCCCAGTCCCAGAAGGGCTGACCGGGCCCGGGACCGGCAGGTGAGCCCGCCGCCCGCGGCGTACTCCTCGTTGAGCCGGTCCTGGCGCAGAATCAGCCCGTCCAGCTCCTCCTTTGGCGGGGACTGCATAAGTCGCCGTGTAATGTCCTCCAGCTCCCGCTCCATATCCGTAAGATGGGAAAAGACGGTCATGACCTCCTCAAAGGCGGTCTTATGAAGGTCCCGGCAGACGTGCTGCTCCATGTACCCGGGCACGGTCTCCCTTGAGAATATGGCCGAGCCGGTGTCCGGGGTATACTCCCCGGTGAGGGTCTTGAAAAGTGTGGTCTTGCCCGAGCCGTTTACCCCCACAAGGCCCACATGCTCGCCCTTTTGCAACTCGAAGCTGATATTTTCTATTATGGTCTCCTCGCCAAAGGCAAGGGAGATGTCCGTTACGGTGAGGATAGCCATTGAGATCTCCTTTCCGGCCCAAACGGCCGATATATGTTAATTCGATGCGCCATATATTATAACCAAATCCCGGCGGTTTGTCAAATGCCCCCCGCTTTGGCAATATCCAATATTTATGTAAATCAATTTACAAATAAGCCTTGCTTTTGCGCCACATATAGTGTATAATTTAACGTAATAGTTCTTTTTAAGGGAGATGTAGTCACTGTGAAATGCCCCTATTGCGGTTATACCGAGAGCAAGGTCGTGGATTCCCGCCCCACAGACGAGAGCGAGCGCATCCGCCGCCGCCGGGAGTGCCTGAAGTGCTCAAAGCGCTTTACCACCTACGAGGTCATCGAAAGCGTGCCCATCGTTGTCATCAAGAAGGACAAGTCCCGAGAGGCCTTTGACCGGCAGAAGCTTTTGACCGGCCTTCTCAGGGCCTGCGAGAAGCGTCCGGTTTCCTTAGACACCCTGGAGCATATCGTAGGAGAGATCGAGGTGCTGCTCCAAAACTCGCTGGACAAGGAGGTATCCTCCCAGCGCATCGGCACCTATGCCATGGAGAAGCTCAAGAGCGTAGACGAGGTGGCCTATGTGCGTTTCGCTTCGGTCTATAGGCAGTTCAGGGATATCAACAGCTTCATGGAGGAGCTGAACAAGATCATCAGCCAGAAGCAGGGAAACTAAGGTAAAGGTTTTGTCCCCTTTTTCAGGAAAGCGGGCGAGCTGCGCGCCGCATAGCCCTGGGTTTGGAAGCCAAGTCTTCATTTAGCGGTGGGAAGGTTGCTTTTCACCGCTTATTGTGTTTATTTTGTAACAGAAAGGAGATGACTGATGAAGTATTCTATAGAGCAGGCGAGGGATATAGCCTCAAAATTGGTCCGGGTAAGGTCTGTGGAGCTTATCGGACGCGGAAACCATTCAGAGGCTTTTTGCCTCAATGACGAGATGATAATGAAGCTCCCGAAGCACCGAAAGGCAAGCGACTGCCTGAAGACCGAAATACAGGTGTTGAGGGGACTGGAGCAGAAGGAACCGCTGGGTATCCCCAATGTCCTTTTCAGCGGTACGTTTTCTGCCGGCCGGGAGGAGTTCGCATACTTCGTCTCCAAACGATTGAAGGGCAAAAAGCTGTCTAAAGCGGAGTTTATAGAGCTTGATAAGGAGACTCTTTTCCAAAACGCGGAAATTATAGCAAAATTCCTGTACCGGCTGCATAACGAAAAAGACATTTTTCCAATCAGAAGAAAGGATCTGGCTTTGCTGCACGGGGACTTCAGCCTTAACCACATATTGTTTAACGACGAAAACGCGGTGTGCGGGATCCTTGACTTTGCGGACTGCCGGGTCGGAAAGCCCAAAAGCGATTTTATCTATTTGCTTGACGATGAGGATGACGAGGAGTTCGGGTCAAGCTTTGGGGAAATGGTCCTTGGCATGTATGAGAGCTATGAGGCCTCTGATAAACGGGCATGACGCCTACAGTAAGCCGGCCATATGCTTTCGGAAAGCTGAACAGAAAACCCGGGTGCAGCTTCGGCTGCGCCCGGGCCTTTATGCGTTATGGCGTCTGGAGCCTCCCTATTAGCCCTTTAAGGTACTCCCTGAAGGCCGCGCCGATCTCCGGGTGCGCGAGCGCCACCTCAACATTGGCCTGCATGACCCCCAGCTTGCTGCCCATATCATACCGCGTCCCGGTAAAGTCCACGGCTATCATGCCCTTCGATACCGCCAGGGCTTTCATGGCGTCGGTAAGCTGTATTTCTCCCCCGGCCCCGGGCGGGGTCTCATCAAGGATATCGAATATCTCCGGCGGCAGCACGCAGCGCCCCAGTATGGAGTACAGTGAAAACTCCTCCCCGGGCTTGGGCTTCTCCACCATATCCGTGCACCGAAGGCAGCCGTCCTCCAGGGGCTCGACCTTCAAAGAGGAATACTTGCGTATGGCCTCCGGCGTGACCTCCTTGACCCCCACAACGCCCAGGCCGTACTTCTCATAGGCCCTGATAAGCTGCAGGCAGGCCGGGTCCTCGCCGATTATCACGTCGTCCCCATAGAGCACCGCAAAGGGCTCGCCCCCTACAAAGGCCCTGGCGCAGTTCACCGCGTGGCCCAGGCCCCTGGTCTCCTTCTGGCGCACGTACCAGACGTTGCAGAGCTTCGAGATGCCTATGACCTGCTCTAAGACCGCCGACTTATTGGGGGCCTTTGAAAGCCGCTCCTCAAGCTCCGGGGCCCGGTCAAAGTGGTCCTCCAAAAGGCCCTTGCCCCGGTTTGTGATTATCAGCACGTCCTCAATGCCCGAGGCCGCCGCCTCCTCCACGATGTACTGTATGGCGGGCTTGTCAACAATGGGCAGCATCTCCTTGGGCATGGCCTTGGTGGCCGGAAGCACCCGGGTGCCAAGCCCGGCGGCGGGTATAACGGCCTTGCGTATTTTTTTCACCTGTATCGTCTCCTTCTCCGGGGAAAGTTACAGTAATAACGGCGCTACATTCACAAGCAAAAAGTAACAGACAAACATGCACACGGCCACAGAGGTGTTCACCCCGCCCTTCTGGTCCAGGGTCATGTTGGGCTCCGCCGCAAGGTCGGCGGCCTTTACTCTGCGCACGGTCACTATGCAGTGGCGCATATACATCTTATTGCCCCTGACGCCGATGAATATCATCAGCGCCAGCATCAGCAGAAGGCACATCATCGGCAGGCACAGCTGAAGGTACAGCGACGGCTCCTCGGCTATAAGCTGGCTTATCACCAGCAGCTGCTCGTTTGTAAGGCCCATCCCCACGCCCGACGAAATGTCAATGCCCGCCTGCTGCATAAGGTCCAGAAGGGCCGGAGTCGCCACGAAAACCGACGCCGCCAGGTATAGAAGGTATAGAAGGAACATCAGCACCGTCACCACAATGCCGTACTTATACTGCTTGCGGTACAGCATCCAGGCCCCGGAGAACAGGAAGGCGCAGAAGTTGAACTTGTTGCGGCCGGTCTGCTTCATATAGCGGAAGGTTGGCATGTAATAGGCGGTGTTCTGCTTCACAAGCTTGGACGCGTCCCCGAAGCTTACCCCCATGTCCAGGGTGTCCGCCGGGCTGACCCCGCCCATCGGGTCGAAGATAAACGGCATCTGTCCATAGTAACGGCCCTGGGGCGTCCCCCCGGTCTGGTACTGGCCCTGTGCTGGGGGAGGGCTGCCGGCCTGACCCCTGTATGCGGCCGTCTGTGGGTCCGCCAGCGGCGCGCCGCAGTGGGCGCAGAACTGGGAGCTATGGGCGCTCAACCCCCCGCAGACCGGACATTCCCGGTCCTTTACCTCGGCTGTGGCCGGGGGCTTTGGGGGCGGAGGCGGGGCCCAGTCCTTCCCCTTTTCGTGCAGGTCATCGAAAATGCACTGGCCCTTTTCCTGGTAACACTCCCGGTGGTATGGCGCGCCGCAGGTGGGACAGACGACTACATCGTCCTCATCTGTAAACGCCTTGCCGCAGACCGGGCACTTGATGCCGGTAAAGTTTATCATACTTAACATGCCATTCCTTTTGTTATTGAGTATCTTAAGGGATATTGTACACGATTTCCGGCAAGGTTTCAACTCATACCGCAGGAATTTTCATTCTGTTTACAAAGTTGTTGCCAATTTGTAACCCTTTCGGGCATTTTCCCATTGAATTAACCAAAGTTTGGGCTTATAATGGGATACAGCTTAATAAACTAAGGAGGGATGCGCTCTATGGGCTTTTTACTGTACTCCGTATTCGCCCTGCCTTTATGGTGCTCGTCCTTTGCGCTGTACTTCATCCTGAGAAGGGCCGGGCTCATGCGCGAGAGCCTTATCGCCAAGTGCGCGGGCAGCTTTCTCTCGGTGGCCTCGGCGGGCGCGGGGTACTGCGTCGTCTATGGAGAACTGCCCCTTGCACACCCGGGGTTCTGGTTCTTTGTGCTCTGCACCGCGGCCGACGCCCTTTTGGAGATAAGCTTCGTGCCCGGGATGCTGCTGTTCGGCGCGGCACACGCCTGCCTTATCGTATGGCTCTGGGGTCTGGCCCCTGTGGGTTGGGGAAGCCTTGCGGTCTGGCTCATCTCATACGCCGTGGCCTTCTGGCTGTTCAGGAAAGAGCTACCGAAGCTTGGAAAGCTTTTAGTCCCCTTCTGCCTGTACCCGGCTCTCCTGAGCGGGTCCCTGGCTCTGGGTGCCATGCTGCCCTTTACGGCTGGAGCGGACTACTGGCCCCTGGCCCTTGGGACGCTCTGCTTCTTCATCTCCGACATGATGGTGGCTAAGTCCGAGCTCTCGGGCCTTGACCCCAAGTGGCAGAAGCCCATAATGCTGCTGTACTGGGGCGCCCTATACCTTATCTCCTGGGCGTTCTGGCTTATATAAAACTCAACGGAAAGGATGCTTTCACATGCTGCTTTCAACGCTTCTAAGCCCTCTGGGCGTAAAAGAGGGGTACAAGGATATCGATATCACGGATATAGTTTACGATTCCAGAAAGGCCACAAACGGCTGCGCCTTCGTGTGCCTTAAGGGCTCGGCCTCTGACGGGCACAAATTCGCCGGAAAGGCCGCCGAAGCCGGCGCGGCTGTCATCATCGCCCAGGAGCCCGTGGACGCCGGGAACGCCCAGACGATACTTGTGCCCGACACCAAAAAGGCCCTGGCCCTGATGAGCTCCGCCTTCTTCCGTGAGCCCGCAAAAAACGATATCAAGGTCATAGGCATAACCGGCACCAAGGGCAAGACCACCACGGCCTATATGACCCGGGCCATTCTGGAAGCCGCGGGGCATAAGACCGGCGTCATGGGCACCATCGGCGCGGACATTGACGGGGATATCCAGCCCCTTGACAACACCACGCCCATAAGCTGCGAGGTCTTCCGCCAGCTTAGAAGGATGGCCGACGCGGGCTGCGAGTACGCGGTGATGGAGGTGAGCTCCATCGCCCTCAGGGAGGATCGGGTATACGGCCTGCCCTTTGAGATCGGCGTATTCACCAACTTCTCCGAGGACCATATCGGCGGGGTAGAGCATAAGGACATGGAGGAGTACCTACAGTGCAAGGCCATGCTGTTCTCCATGTGCAAAACCGGCGTTGTGAACGCCGACGACCCCGCCACGGAAAAGCTCCTTGAGGGCAGCACCTGCGAGGTCTACAGGTTCAGTATGCAGGGGCGCGGGGCCATGAACGGCGATAACTGCCGCCACCTGAACCGGCCCGGACTGCTGGGGGTGGAGTTCGATATCAGCGGGGACCTCGCGCTCTCCCCAAAGGTGGGCATACCCGGGCGGTTCAACGCCTATAACGCCCTGGCGGCCATATCCTGCTGCCACCGGCTGGGCATACCGAAAGAGGCCATGCTCCGGGGCCTTGAGGGCGTGAAGGTCAAGGGCCGGGTGGAGCCGGTGCCCGTGCCGGGGAACTATACCCTGCTCCTGGACTATGCCCACAACGCCGTAAGCATGGAGAGCATCCTCAGCACCCTTCGGGAGTATGAGCCGAAGCGCCTTATCTGCCTTTTCGGCGCGGGTGGAAACCGGCCCAAGGTGCGCCGCTACGAGATGGGCGAGGCCAGCGGAAAACTGGCGGACCTGTCGGTGATAACCGCCGACAACTCCCGGTTCGAGGACGTTATGGACATCATCGAGGACATCAAGACAGGCATGAACAAGACCGATGGCAAATATATCGAGATACCCGACCGGCGGGAGGCTATACGCTGGTGCATAGAGAACGCCCAGGACGGCGACATCATCGTGCTGGCGGGCAAGGGCAGCGAGGACTATCAGGAGATAAAGGGCGTTCGGTATCCCTTTGACGAGCGGGTGGTTATAAGGGAGATACTGGAGGATCTGAAATGAGCGAGAAAGCTATCATCACCTATCAGTTCCATCTGGACGGCTTCAAGTTTCTGGGCAAGACCAACCTAGTGGACGAGACCAGCGACTTTGGGAAGATATGGGACGGCTTCTTCAAGATGGGCGGCTATAGGCCCATCCGGCCCTATGCCACAGAGAGGAGCCCCATACAGGTGTGGTATCATGACGAGGAGGGCCGGACGGTCTACTTCCAGGGGCTCTTTGTGGAGAACGTGACTGAGATCCCCAAGGGCTATACCCTCATGGACTTCCCCGGCGGGGAGTATCTTGCAGTGACCACCGAGTGGATGGAGAAAAACTCCGAGGCCACGGGCCCCGCGGGCAACGGACGCTGCAACGAGTACGCCGACACAGTAGAGCCGCCGGAGGGCTGGGTCCGGGCCGACGGGCCGGATGCCCTGATATTCAGGATAGAGAAGGAGTACGCCGGCGCGCCGGAGGGCAGCCGGTACGAGGTATGGGTGCCCATAGAGCCCCGCAATTAAGCAGCCTTATCTTAAAGTGAAATAAGGGAATATAAAATTTTACGGAGGAATTTGTAATGAACAAAAGCATCACTTTGACCCAGCTTGAGGACTTCGAGAAGGACTTTAACAGGGACCCCGCAAAGCGCGTGGCCCAGCTGGCCGTGACCATGAACGGCGTGAACCAGAGCGCCACCGACCCCTTTACCGCGCGGCGGGACCGCTTCCAGTTCTCGGTGGAGCTCAAGACCGGCCATATCACCAACCAGAAGGGCTCCGGGCGCTGCTGGATGTTCGCGGCGCTGAACACCATGCGGGTGGAGGTCATGAAGAAGCTAAACCTGGAGGACTTCGAGCTCTCCCAGAACTACCTGCTCTTTTACGACAAGCTGGAGAAATCCAACTACTTCCTTGAGAGCATTTTAGAGACCCTGGATGAGCCCACCAACGGCCGGGTAATAGCCCACCTGCTGGGCGCGCCCCTGAACGACGGCGGCCAGTGGGATATGCTCTGCAACCTTGTGGATAAGTACGGCGTCGTGCCCAAGGACGCCATGCCCGAGACCGCCTGCTCCTCCTCCACCTGGGAGGTGACCTCCTATATGACTCGCAAGCTCCGTGAGTTCGCCTGCACCCTGCGCACCGGCTACAGCGAGGGCAAGACCGTGGAGCAGCTGCGGGGCATGAAGGAGACCATGCTCTGCTCCATCTACAACATGCTCTCCATCGCCTTCGGCAACCCGCCCAAGACCTTCACCTTTGAGGCCAGGGACAAGGACAAAAAGTTCATCCGTGACGTGAACATGACCGGCCGCAGCTTCTATGAGAAGTACATCGGCTGGGAGCTCTCGGACTATGTGAGCCTGATAAACGCCACCACCGCCGACAAGCCCTTCCACAGGACCTTCACCGTAAAGCTCCTGGGCAATGTGAAGGAGGGCCGGCCCGTGAAGTACCTGAACCTGCCTGTTGAGGATCTGAAGCGCGCGGCCATCCGCCAGATGCAGGACGGCGCGCCGGTATGGTTCGGCTGCGACGTGGGCAAGAGCTCCACCAGAAAGACCGGCATCATGGACCTTATGGCCCTGCGCCCGGACCAGCTTTTCGGGGTGGAGTTCGGCATGGATAAGGCCCAGCGCCTGGACTACGGCGACAGCCTGATGACCCACGCCATGGTGTTCCAGGGGGTGAACCTGGACGAGAACGGCAGCCCCGACCGCTGGAAGGTTGAGAACAGCTGGGGCGACGAGCCCGGCGAGAAGGGGTACTTCGTCATGAGCGACGCCTGGTTCACCGAGTACACCTATCAGGTGGTCGTACATAAGAAATACCTGACCGACGAGCAGCGTTCCGAGCTGGACCAGGCTCCCATCGAGCTGGAGCCCTGGGATCCCATGGGCTCTCTGGCATAACTATAAACTATACGAGGGGTGGACCCAATGAAGCTTACACTTTCCGAAATAGCCGAACTCTGCGGCGGCAAAATTATCTGCGGCGACCCGGGCACGGCAGTCACCAATTTCTTCACCGACAGCCGCGAGGCGAAGCCCGGCCTGATGTTCGTGCCCATAAGGGGCGAGAATAACGATGGCCACGACTTTATAGGCTCCGCCCTAAAAAACGGCGCAGCCGCCAGCTTTACGGACCATCCCATAGAGGCCCCCGGCCCCCTGGTGCTTGTAGACGACTGCCGCGCCGCCTTACAGAGGACCGCCGAAAAGTACCGGGAGAGGTTCGATATCCCCATCCTGGGCATAACCGGCAGCGTTGGCAAGACCACCGCCAAGGAGATGGCCGCCCTGGCCATAGGCGCCGGGCACAAGGTCTGGAAGACCCCCGGCAACGCCAACAGCCAGGTGGGCGTGCCCATAACCGTCTGCGGCATAGAGCCGGAGCACACCGCCGCCGTGGTGGAGATGGGGGTAAGTATGCCCGGGGAGATGGAGCGCATCGCCCGGGTGGTAAAGCCCACCTGCGGGATAGTCACCACCATCGGCACCTCCCATATCCAGTTCATGCGGACCCGTGAGAACATCATGGCCGAGAAGGTGAAGCTTGCGGACTATCTCGAGCCCAGCGCGCCCCTGTTCGTGTCGGGGGACAACGACCTGCTCCCCGGCCTTGACAGCGGGGGCCGCTTCAGGCTCGTTACCTTCGGCCTTTCAGAGGGCTGCCAGTGGCGGGGCACGGACATAGAGGCGGGCAGCGAGGGCCAGAGCTTCATCTGCCACGCCCCCGACGGCCGCACCCAGACCGTGCGCCTGCCCGCGCCGGGCAGCCATATGGCCTGCGACGCGCTCTCAGCCTTGGCCGCCGCGGACTACCTGGGCGTGCCCTTAGAGGACGCGGCCCGGGCCCTCAGCGGGTATATCCCCCCGAAAATGCGGCAGGTCATCTCCCACGAGGGCGGCGTGCTGCTCATCGACGACAGCTATAACGCCAGCCCCGACTCCATGCGCAGCGCCCTCGGCCTGCTGGCCGGGCAGGAGATTCCCGGCCATAGGATAGCCGTGCTGGCAGGTATGCGCGAGCTGGGCGATCACACCCGGAAGGGCCACCTGGACACCGGCGCTTTTGCGAAGGAGCTGGGCATAGACACGCTTATCGCTGTTGGGGAGCTTGGTGAGATAATTGCCGAGGGCTTCGGCTCTGGGGCCATATGTGCAAAAAACAACGCCCAGGCCTGGGAGCTCCTGCGGGAGCTGCTAAAGCCTGGGGACGCTGTGCTGGTGAAGGGTTCAAGAGGCATGAAGACCGAGGAGATAGTTGAAAAGATCAAGGAGAACCATATATGCTAAGACAGCTAAACAGGGACGAGTATATGCAGTATCTGGATTCTGCATATGAGCTGGCCCTGGACATGAGCCGCTCCTGCTACCCCACATATGCAGATGGGCTCAAGACCCGAGAGGACTTTGATGCCCACGCCGCGCGTCCTTTCCAGCGGGACAACTATACCATGCTCCTCTATGAGGAGGACGGCGAGCCGCTGGGGCTTATCCAGTTCTACGTGCTCAAGGACGACAAATACGTCCAGCCGGACATCTTCTGCATAAAGAAAAACTACGGCAGAGCCGTGCGGGAGTTCGTAGAGTATCTTCGCGGGCTGTACCCTGGGTACGAGCTGCACTTTGGCGTGTCCCATACAAATAAGGGGGCCGTGGAGGCCCTTGAGAGCCTGGGCTTCCAGCGTGAGGAGGTCAGCCTTGTGGGGGTGATGCGCTTTGAGGAGTACGCGCCCCTGCCTGAGACGGCAGAGACCGTGCGGGTCACCAGGGAGAACTTCAGCCCCTTCGCGGCCCTGCACGCCCAGTGGGACGACAGCATGTACTGGAACAGCGCGCGCCTTCTGGAAGCCCTGGACGACTGGAATATCTATATGGTGCAAAAGGGCGGTACTGCCAGCGCGGCGGTCTATTTCCGCTATGTGGACGGTTCTATGGAGATATTCGGCGTGGACTTCGAGGACGACCGCTTCAACGCCGAGGACTTCCGTACCCTTATGGTCCGGGCCCTGAACCAGTCTAAAGCGGACGGCATGAAGAACATGACCTTCTTCCACGAGGACGAGACCCACCCAGCGGTGGAGAGCGTGGGTATACGCACTATCGACACATACTACGGACATAAGCTAACCCTATAATTATCTGCACAAAAAGACCCCCGGCCGCCCGGGGGTCTTTGCTTTGCTCAACTTTTAATCCTGGGTCTCTCCCTTATCCTCAAGGAGGGTTATCTCCACCTCCAGCTCCCTGCCCTTCTGACCGAAGGTCTGGGCTGGCCGGTACAGGGTCAGGGTCACCTGATCCCCGGGTGAGTAGCGCAGGAGGAGGTTCGACACGTCCCTAAGGCTCTCCACGGTCTCGCCCTCGATGGCGATGATAATGTCCCCGGGCTCGGCGTCGGTGCCTATCAGGGTGCACTCCTCGTTGAACTCCGTTATCTGCAGGCCCCTGGGCACGTTATACATCTCCGACATGGCGGAGCCCACCTCCCGGCACATTATCCCAAGGCGTGTGCGGCCCTTGATATAGCCGTCTGAGAGCAGGTTATTTATAATGGGCTGGGCGCGGCTTACCGGGATGGCGAAGCCCATGCCCTCATAGCCCTCGGTGACTATCTTGGAGGAGTTGATGCCCACCACCTGACCGTACATGTTCACCAGCGGCCCGCCGGAGTTGCCGGGGTTTATGGCGGCGTCGGTCTGGATGTAGGTCATGCCCTCCTCGCTGTACTTGCCCACCTCCCGGTCAAGGCCGGAGATTATGCCCCGGGTCAGTGAGCTTGAGAAGCGCGCGCCGCCGGGGTTGCCTATGGCCAGCACCCACTCGCCCACAGAGAGCTCCCCTGCGTCCCCAAACTCGGCGGGGACAAAGTCATGATCGTTGGTCTTAAGCACCGCAAGGTCCGTGGTCCTGTCCACGCCCACCACCACGGCCTCATACTCCAGACCGTCAAAGGTGGTAACGGTCACCTTGGCCGAGCGGGAATTCAGCACCACATGGGAGTTTGTGATAATATACCCGTCGCTTGTGGCTATAATGCCGGTGCCTGTGCTCTCGCCGGTGCTGCCGTTCTCCTGGGTCAGCTTTGCGGAGACGGTCACTGTAGAGGTGACCACACGGTTATAGACCGCCTCCGCATCCAGGGTCTCGCCCGATGGCCGGGGGCTTATGGTGATGCCCTCGGTATTTGGCGTCACGTCCACCTGTGGACGGCTCTCCTCCTCCTCATCCTCCTCCGGCGGGGTCATGTCAAAGCCGGGGTCCTCCTCATCTTCGGGCACCGAGCTGCCGTCGTCGGGCAGGTCATAGCCAAAGTGCGGCCCGTCATCCCTGTCAGAGACGTTGTTCCCCAAGGCGAAAGCGAAATACAGCACTGTGGCCGTAATGCCCGCAAGGGCGAAAATACCCGCTATAATAAGGAACACCTTCGCCCCAGTAGACATCTTCTTCTTTGCCGGAGCCGGAGCGCCCGGATACGGCGAATAGACCGGCTGTGTCTGGTACAAGGGCTGGGAATACTGATACTGTACCGGCGGCTGAGGCGGATAGGGCTGGTAAGGCTGGGGAGGGTATACAGGCCGCTGCACAGGCGCCTGCCACTGCCCGGCATATCCCGGCTGCACAGGCTGTGCCGCCGGGGGCTGCGGGTATGGCGGATACCCTTGCTGCAGGGGCGGCGGAATAGGCTGGGCCGGTACTGGCTCCGGCTCCCCGGCGGGCGGCGGCGCCACCGGCTCCTCTATCTCCGGGGGGATGGGCTCCACGGTATCCGCGGGCTGTTCCGGGGCCGCTTTCTGCACATCCCCACCGTCTCCGTCAAGTATCTGCATATTCTCCCCATTCCCCTCCTGCTCCGCGCCATTCTGCACATTTTCCTCCGGCTTTTCAGCCTCAGAGATCTGCACATCCTTCTTTTCGGGCTCCTCCGGGGCGCCCTCTTTCCATTCACTCATCATCTTTACTCCTTTCGGTCTCCGGCTTTACCTCCGGCTTCTTCTGCTTTCTGGCCCTTGGCTCCCTCAGCTTCGGCGCATTCTCCTTTGGCTTCTGGCCCGGCTCCTTCAGGCGCGGGGATTCCTGGGGCTTCGGCACATAGAACTCAAACCGGCAGTATTGGCCCTGTATGGAGCTCACCTGGATATTGCCCCCGTGAAGCTGCAAAATGGTCTTCACCAAGTACAGCCCAAGGCCCATGCCGTTCTTGTCCCGGCTGCGGGATTTGTCCCCCTTATAGAACCGGTCGAAGACCATGGGCAGATCTTCCGCCGCTATCCCCGGCCCGGTGTTCTCTATGGCCACCATGGTGCGGTCCACACTGTCGATTATCTGCACACGGATGGTCCCGCCCTGATTGGTAAATTTTACCGCGTTCTCCACCAGATTATACACCACTTGGTGCAAAAGATCCGGGTCCCCGTACACCTGCATGGGCGAGGCCTCCTCAAGGCCCGCAATCTCTATCCCCTTCTCGTCGATGCTCTGCTCGAAGGTCAGAAGGGTGGTCACCACTGTGTGGGTGATGTCAAAGCTGCTGGGGTGTATCTTCATCTCCCCGCTGTCTATCCTCGACAGGTCCAGCATGGACTTCACAAGCCTTGACAGTCTCTTTACCTCATCCGAGACTATATGCAGATACTTGTCCTGCTCCCCCTGGGGTATGGTGCCGTCAAGGATCCCGTCGATAAAGCCCGCTATGGTGGTCATGGGCGTTTTCAGCTCGTGGGAGACATTGGCGATAAAGCTGCGGCGCATCCCCTCTGAATTCGTCAGGGAGTTCGCCATATTGTTAAAGGACACAGCCAGCTGCCCCATCTCGTCCTCGCTGGAGACCGGCACCCGCACGGAGAAGTCCCCCGCGCCAAAGCTTCTGGCCGCCGCGGACATCAGCCTTAAGGGCCGCACCAGCCTATAGGCAAATACCCCCACCACGCAGAAGGTGATGAGCAGTGCCAGCCCCGCCGCCACAAGAAATATCTTGAAGGCCTCCAGCTGTATGGAGTTCATGGACGCGGGGCTGGTGGTGGCAAAGACCGCCCCCACCTGGGGACCGCCCTCCGTGGCGGCCATAGGCACGGCAATGATGTAGTAGTTCTCCCTATAGAGCCCCCCAAAGCGCCCGCGGCCCTCATAGAGGCCCCCGGATGCCTTCTCCACCAGTGGCAGAGGGGCCGTGTCTATGCCCTTCACCTTGCTGCAGGCGTAGCTGCCCAGAAGCACGTTGCCGTCAAGGTCCGTTATGAAGATATCCGCGTCTATGCTGGTGGAAAAGCTCTCCATAAACTGCATGAGCGGCTCCCCCTGCAGCTCGTACTTGCCTTCTGACTTTTCCCACAGGAACCTGCTGGCCGTCTGGGCGATGGAGGTGGCGTTCTGGGTCAGCAGGTCCTTCTTCTCCTGCCGCCAGTACCGTCCGAAGAATACCAGCGTCACCGTCCCCAGCATGGTAAAGCTCAGGAGGATTATGACCATGGTTATGGCCAGATACCTTTTGAATATGCTGGTCTGCATAGTCTAATCCTTCACCTCGAACTTATAGCCCACGCCCCAGACTGTCTTAAGGCTCCACTTCTCAGAGACCCCCTCCAGCTTCTCCCTAAGGCGCTTTATGTGCACGTCCACCGTGCGGCTGTCGCCGTAGTAGTCAAAGCCCCACACCTCGTCCAGAAGCTGGTCCCGGGTAAAGACCCTGTTGGGGTTCGAGGCCAGGTGATAGATAAGCTCCATCTCCTTCGGCGGCGTGTCTATCTGCACGCCCTTTACCTTCAGCTCGTAATTGGTAAGGTTTATCACCAGGTCCTCATATGAGACCTCCTTATTGTCCAGCCTGTCGCCGCCCTTGCCGCTCCTTCTGAGCACCGCGTTTATCCGGGCAATGACCTCCTTTGTCTCAAAGGGCTTCACCACATAGTCGTCCGCCCCCAGCTCCAGCCCCAGGACCTTGTCAAAGACCTCGCCCTTTGCGGTCAGCATGATTATGGGGCAGGATGACTTCTTGCGTATCTCCCTGCACACCTGCCAGCCGTCAAGGCCGGGCAGCATTATGTCCAGAAGCATAAGGTCCGGGGAGAAGCTGTCAAACTTTTTCAGCGCGCTCTCCCCATCGTTGGAGATGGCCGCCTCAAAGCCCTCCTTCTCGGTATACAGCCTTAGAAGCTCGCATATATTGGTATCGTCGTCAACGATCAGGATCTTCGCCATAAAAACACCTCTCAGAATATGTTCTCATATATTTTAACCCAGAACTGTGGCGAAAGCAAGAAAAACAGGTGAATAAAACGTGAATAAAACAGGCCCTCCGGCGTGGGAGGGCCTGTCCCGCCCTTTAAAAGCCGTCAGCTGTACGGCTCAAAGGAATACTCTCTGTCGGACCTCTGGCTTCTGGCAAGGCCGGACCTTAGGTTTATATTCAGCTTCTCTATTTCCTGATAGTAATACCCCGCCGTCTCCCCACGATCCACCGAAAGGGGCACCAGATAACTCACCGTCATGGTCAGGTCCCTGGCCATGTCCAGCTTATAGTTCAGCTGTATCTCCATCTCCTGTCCAAAGGAGTTCCGGCTTATCTTGCTCACTTTCTTTCCGTCCTCATTGCTCTCAAGCTGGACCTCCACCTTATCAAGGTCTATATCCTCCGCGCCGGAAATTTCAAACGACAGTGTGAAGGTGGCTGAATCATACCCATATTTTGCCTTAATCGCCTTCATCTTTATGCTATAGCTGCCGTCTTCGGCGATGATGCCGGGCACCATGCTCCCCCCGCCGTCCGGAAAGGACACCTCTCCTGTGCTTCTGGGCCCCAGGCCGAAGTCCAGGTTGTTTATGAGCCATGGCCCCCAGTTCACGGCGAAGACCAGCACAAGGCACGCCGCAATGGCCCAGCCCGCCCAGTCCATCCAGCGGTGGTGCACCACCACCGGCACCTCCACAAACTCCGGCTCCTCCTCCTTCTTCCTCTGCCCGCCGGTATGCCTGCGGCGCGGGGGCCTTACGGTAAGCTCCGGCAGTTCTATCTTTGGAGAGGGCTTCAGCCCCAGATTCTCAAGGGTCATGCTGAGTATGGCGTCCTCGTCCACGTCTATGGGCTCAATATCCCGAAGCTCGTCGGGAAATGCCTGGTTTATCAGCTTATCTATCTCGCTCATATGGGGCAGTCCTCCTTTAACAGTATTTTTCTCAGCTTCTCCCGGCCTCTTGCCAGCCGGCTCTTGATGGCCGATCCGTTCTTTCCCATCTCTCTCGCGATCTGCTGCACCGGCTGGTGCCAGAAGTAGTGCCTTAGGAATATCTCCCGGTCCGTGGGCCCAAGCCCGTCCACCGCCTCTCTCACCTGCCGTATGCGCTCGCGCTTCTCGGCCTGGTTGGCGGGGGTCCGGTCAAAGACCAGGTTCTCCTCCAGCTGCACGGTGCTGACGCTCTTCTGCCTTCTTCTAAGGCTCGCGTTGCGCACAACTATTGCCAGCCAGTATTTCAGGTCGCTGTCGTCCCTAAGCTTTCCCGCGTTGGCCCATAGGGCCACGAACGCGTCCGAAGTCAGCTCCTCGATGTCCTGCCTTGAGCAGTCGTCTCCAAGGGTCTTCTTGACCACCGCCGCCACATAGCCGGAGTAACGGCGTATGGCCGTCTCCAATGCCGCCTGGTCCCGGTCCCTCAGACGCGTAAGGATCTCGTAATCTCCACGCATAGCTTCGCCCCTTTCTTTGTTGTTCTACCTATAAGAATACATGAAACGGCGATTTGGTTGCATGTTTTCAAAAATTTTTTTAAAAAATCTCAAAATATTTTTTCCGGGCCTTGCGAAGCGGCCCTCAAGGGTATATGATTATTATATAATACTTGTCAGGCCAGCGCAAGGAAATTTTCAGGAGGACATGATATGACCACAACTCAGATCACAGAAGCCATAAACGCCGGTGAGACCGCCCTGGGCATAGAACTGGGCTCCACCTGCATAAAGGCCGTGCTCATCGGCCCGGACCACTCCCCCATCGCCGCCGGGGCCCACGACTGGGAGAACCGTCTGGAAAACGGCATATGGACCTACCGCCTGGAGGACGCCGTCTTAGGCATACAGAGCGCCTACCGGGCCCTTACAGAGGACGTAAAGGAGAAATACGGCACGGGGCTTTGCACCCTGGGGGCCCTGGGTATATCCGCCATGATGCACGGCTACCTGCCCCTTGATAAGGACGGCCGCCAGCTCTCGGAATTCCGCACCTGGCGCAACACCGTCACCGGGGAGGAGGCTGCCCTGCTGACAGAGCGCTTCAGGTTCAACATCCCCCAGCGCTGGAGCATCGCCCACCTGTACCGGGCCATAAGGCTCCGCGAGGAGCATATACCGGCGCTGGCCCATCTGACCACCCTTGCCGGTTACATCCACTGGCGGCTCACCGGCCGGCACAGCATGGGCGTGGGCGAGGCCGCTGGCATGTTCCCCATAGACAGCGATGCCTGCGCCTTCAACGCGGACATGCTCGACAGCTTCGACGCGATACTTGCCGAGAACCACATCCCCTGGAAGCTTCGGGACGTGCTGCCGGAGGTCCTGCCCGCCGGAGCCAGCGCGGGCGCGCTCACCGGGGACGGAGCAAAGCTCCTGGACCCCACCGGCCTTTTACAGCCCGGCGTCCCCGTCTGCCCCCCCGAGGGCGACGCGGGCACCGGCATGGCCGCCACCAACAGCGTGGCCCCCCGCACCGGGAACGTGTCGGCGGGCACCTCAATCTTCGCCATGGTGGTGCTGGAAAAGCCCCTCTCAAAAGTCTACCCGGAGCTGGACATGGTCACCACCCCCGCCGGGGACCCGGTTGCAATGGTCCACTGCAACACCTGCACCTCGGACCTGGACGCGTGGGTCTCCCTGTTCGGCCAGCTTCTGGACCGGGCCGGGGCAAAACTCCCGAAGCCCCAGCTCTACGATATGCTCTACAACGCGGCCCTCTCCGGGGCCCCGGACTGCGGCGGGGTCGCCGCCTATAACTGCTACTCCGGCGAGCCGGTGATAGGCCTTTCCGATGGCAGGCCCCTTCTCATGCGCCAGCCGGATATCCCCATGGGCCTTGGGGAGTTCATGCGGGCCCAGCTCTACGCCGCCATGGCCCCCCTAAAGCTCGGCATGGACCTGCTTCTTGAAAAGGAGCAGGCGGCCCTAGAGCGCTTGACCGGCCACGGCGGGCTGTTCAAGACCCCCACAGTGGGCCAGCGGCTCATGGCCGGGGCCCTGGGCGTGCCCGTAAGCGTCATGGAGACTGCCGGAGAGGGCGGCCCCTGGGGCATGGCGATACTCGCCATGTACAGCGTCAGGGGCGGCGGCCTGACCCTCTCCGAGTACCTGGAGCAAAAGGTCTTCGCCGGAGCCAAGGGCTCAACGGCCCAGCCGGAGCCGGAGGACACCGAGGGCTTTGGAGCCTTCCTTAAACGGTACACGGCCGGCCTGCCGGTGGAGAAGCTGGCGGGGGAGACGAAATTCTAATGCCGCATGATAAAGAGGGACTGCAAACCGCAGTCCCTCTTTTTGTTAATCATCCAGCAGCTCAACTATCTCATCCAGCGCGCCCACCGTATGCTCCGGCGGGCCTATATGCCCAGGCACAGTCATATACTGGCTCACCGGCATCCAGATGACCGGCATACCCGCCGCGTGGGCGCAGAGTATATCGAACGGGTGGTCGCCCACATATACGCTGTCCCCGGGGGCAGCTCCCAGCTGTTCGCAGGCAAGCTCCAGGATAGCCGGGTCGGGCTTATACAGGCCGACCTCCTCAGAGATGACTATGCTGCCAAAAAACTTGTCCAGCCCCAGCTCCGCAAGATGGGCGCGCACCTCTGGGGTGTTATTGCTCACAATACCCAGCTTCAGCCCCCGGGACTTCAGCCGTTCAAGGGTCTCCATCGCCCCAAAGGCCGGCTCATACTCCATAAAGTAGTTGCGCATTAACACGTCCCGAAGCTCTCCCAAGGCTTTCTCCGGCAGGCCCAAAGCGTTTCTGTACACCCCGAAGATATTTTTCAGAAACTCCTCGTCCGGCATACGCACGCCCGTCTCATTCTCCCGCTGTATCTGCTCCCCCTGCCAGAGCTCGCTTTGGGCATAGGCCCGCTCCACATCCTCAAAAGCCAGCCCCGGCAGAAACGTCCTGGCCGTCTCATAGACCTTCTCCGGGATAGACGGCCTTTTCATAAGCAGGGTATTGTCAATATCAAAGAGCACACATTCGATCAATGCCGTCACACCTTCTCCACGCCCAGCGTGGTCTTCTCTCCATTGATATCCCACTCCGCCGTATACCCGCAGAGCTCCCCGCAGACAAGCCCCTCGCCCAGCACATCCCCCAGGATGCTCTCAGCGTTGCGCTTTAGTATCTCCTCCACCTTCTGGCTGCCCTTATGGCTCACCCTGATATGGTCGGTGACATAGAAGCCCGCGTCCTTGCGCATGGACTGCAGCTTTGAGACTATCTCCCTGACAAAGCCCTCCTCGATAAGCTCCTCCGTAAGCGCCGTGTCCAGCACCACCGTAAGCCCCCGCTCAGACTCGGAGGTATAGCCCTCCTTCTGGCTGGTCTCTATCAGCAGCTCCTCGGGTGTAAGGCTTATGTCCCCGTCGGGCAGGGCAAGGGTCAGCGCGCCCTCAGTGTCAAGCTGCCTCTTGGCGGCGTTTCCGTCCAGCTCAGAGAGGGCCTGCCGGATGGAGCCTATGCGCTTTCCATACTTCTGGCCCAGTATGCGAAGCTGGGGCTTGAAGCTGTAGGAGGTCAGCTCCGACATATCAGACAGGAACTCTATCTCCTTCACGTTCAGCTCCTGGCGGATTATCTCCTGATACAGCTCCCCCAGCCCCGCATCCGCGTCGGTAAACAGCTTCATAAGGGGCTGGCGGTTCTTGATATTGGCCTGATTCCTGGCGGCCCGGCCCAGGGTCACCACCCGCAGCACCTCGTCCATATCGCTCTCAAGCTTCTCGTCTATGCGGCTCTCGTCGCAGACCGGGAACCCGCACAGGTGCACGCTCTCCGGGGCGCTCCCGTCCACCGAGCACACCAGGTTCCTATAGATGTCCTCGCTCATAAACGGCGCCATGGGGGCCAAGAGCTTTGCCACGGTCACCAGCGCCGTGTACAGGGTCATATAGGCGGCGGTCTTATCCCCGGCCTCCCCCTGGACCCAGAAGCGCTCCCGGCTGCGGCGCACGTACCAGTTTGAAAGCTCCTCCACGAAGTCCTGCAAAGTCCTTGCGGTCTCCGGCACCCTATAGGCGGCCAGATGCCCGTCCACGGCCTTCACAGTGCTGTTGAGCCGGGAGAGCAGCCAGCGGTCCATGACCGTCAGCGGGCAGTCCTCAAGCTCATGCTTCGTGGGGTCGAACTCGTCTATATTGGCATACAGCACGAAGAATGAGTAGGTGTTCCAGAGGGTTGAGAAAAACTTTTTCTGCCCCTCCACCACAGCCTTCTTGCTGAAATTCTTAGGCAGCCACGGGGCCGAGCAGGTGTAGAAGAACCACCTTAAGCTGTCCGCGCCAAAGTCAGACAGGGCCTCCATGGGCTCCACGGCGTTGCCCTTGGACTTTGACATCTTCTTGCCCTCCTCGTCCTGCACAAGGCCCTGGACCAGCACGTTCTTATAGGGGGCCTTGTCAAAGAGCAGGGTTGAGATAGCCAAAAGCGAATAGAACCATCCCCGGGTCTGGTCCACGGCCTCGCTGATAAAGTCGGCGGGGAACTGGCTCTCAAAAAGCTTCTCATTCTCAAAGGGGTAGTGATACTGGGCAAAGGGCATGGCCCCGCTGTCAAACCAGCAGTCTATGACCTCGGGCACCCTATGCATCTGCTTGCCGCAGTGTGGGCAGGTTATAGTGACCTCGTCCACATATGGCCTGTGCAGCTCGATATCCTCCGGACAGTTGGGGGACATCTCCCGAAGCTCCGCTATGCTGCCCACAGCGTGCCTGTGCCCGCACTCGCACTCCCAGATATTCAGCGGCGTGCCCCAGTACCTGTTGCGGCTGACAGCCCAGTCCTGAAGGTTCTCCAGCCAGTCCCCAAAGCGGCCCTTGCCGATGCTCTCGGGCAGCCAGTTGACGGTATTATTGTTGGCTATAAGCCTGTCCTTCACCTTTGTCATCTCGATATACCAGCTCTCCCGGGCGTAGTATATCAGCGGGGTATCGCAGCGCCAGCAGAAGGGATAGCTGTGCTCGAATTTCGGCGCGGAGAATAATAGGCCCCTTGTCTCAAGGTCCACCAGGATCTCCTTGTCCGCGTCCTTGCAGAACATCCCGGGCCACTTGGTCTCCGGGGTCATCTGCCCCTTCTGGTCTACCAGCTGCACCAGCGGCAGGCCGTACTTCCTGCCCACCTTGGCGTCGTCCTCGCCGAAGGCCGGGGCGATATGCACAATGCCCGTGCCGTCCGTAAGGGTCACATAGTCGTCACAGACCACGTACCAGCACTTCTCCTTAGGTGTAACAAAGTCGAACAGGGGCTCATACTCCTTATGCTCCAGCTCCGCGCCCTTAAAGCGCTCCAGCACCGTATAGCTCCCCTCGCCCAGCACCGTGTCACACAGCGCCTCTGCCAGATAATATACCTCGCTGGTCTCCTCTTTAGTATAAGCTACCTTTACATAGTCCTCATTGGCGTTGACGCAGAGCGCCACGTTTGACGGCAGTGTCCAGGGGGTGGTGGTCCAGGCCAGGATAAACGCGTCCTCGCCCTTGCACCTGAACTTGGCTATAGCAGAGCGCTCCTTCACGTCCTTATACCCCTGTGCCACCTCGTGGGAAGAAAGCGGCGTGCCGCAGCGGGGGCAATATGGGACTATCTTGAAGCCCTTATACAAGAGCCCCTTGTCCCATATCTGCTTTAAAGCCCACCATTCGCTCTCGATATAGCTGTTATCGTAGGTAACATATGGGTCCTCCATATCCGCCCAGAAGCCCACGGCCTTGGAGAAATCCTCCCACATGCCCTTATACTTCCATACGCTCTCCTTGCACTTGTCGATGAAGGGCGCGATACCATACTCCTCTATCTGCTCCTTGCCGTTGATGTGCAGAAGCTTCTCCACCTCCAGCTCCACCGGCAGCCCGTGGGTGTCCCAGCCCGCCTTGCGGCGCACGAGCTTCCCCTTCATTGTCTGATACCTGGGGAACATGTCCTTAAAGGCCCGGGTCTCCAGATGGCCGATATGGGGCTTGCCGTTGGCTGTGGGGGGGCCGTCGAAGAAGGTATAGGCGGGGCCCCCCTCCCGTACCTCCACGCTCTTTTCAAATATCCCCCTGTCCGACCAGAACTTCTCCGTGGCCTTCTCCCTCTCCACGAAGTTCATATTCGCAGAGACCTCTCTGTACTTGCTCATTCTCCATCTTCCTTTCAAATCGTCATTCAAAAAAATAAACCCCCGCCCCGAAACGGGACGAAGGAAGCCTTCGCTATACCACCCATTTACGCTATCCATCAATAGCTCCCCGGTAACGGCGGGGGCCGTCCTCGCTTAGTGGAAACTTCGCCGTTAGGCGAATGTTTTCTTCGCCGTTGGGCAAACGTCTCGTTCGGCTGGCAACTTCGGGAGGGATGCAAAGCTCAACTCCGGCGCCGGTTCGCACCACCCACCGGCTCTCTGCGGCCACACGCTCAGCCTGCCTGTCTCCGTCAACGTCTTTCCCGGGTATTATAGCATATCGCATTTTGAAAGTCAAGGGAAATCACTGGGATTCCGCCAGTTCCCCCTGGGCTATTATGTACTCCGCCAGCTCATCGAACGTCCCATTCCCGATGGGGTCTATCTGCCTGCCGCCCACACTGGCCTTGTCGTTCCCAAAGAAGGTCATGCTCACAGCCGGGACCCGCCCGGCATCGTCGAACATCACCACCATATTAATGGTCCTACAGTCATAGCTATAGCCCGAGCTCATGCTTCCCCAGGTCCAGGGCATGAGGTTCGAAAAGGATGCCTGATACTTCCCCCGGCGCAAGATATTCATCAGGTCGCGGCTCTCCCGCTCCCCCTCGGCAGTCAGGTCATACGAGCGGTTCACGGACTGGCCGTTCACTGTGCCAAACACCGACAGGGCACAGTGAACCCTGACCGCCTCCCGGCTTGGCCGGGGCATAAAGGAGTCGATGCTTCTGGGCCACAGCCGCCAGCCCGCAAGCCCCACGGTCAGCGCGATTATAACGCACCAAATGACTATCTTCCTCTTGTCCACCTTTTTCACCCTGACCGCCCCCCTTCATCAAAATTATACCATCCCCCGCCCCTTACGTCAACACATTCTCCCTTATCCACCGGGCCACGCCGTCCTCCTCGTTGCTGCCGCACACCTCGTTGGCGGCGGCCTTGACCTCCGGCAGGGCGTTCTCCACCGCCACGCCCATTCCGCAGGCGTTAAGCATATCCATATCGTTGTAGTCGTCCCCAAAAGCCGCCGTT
Source organism: uncultured Eubacteriales bacterium (assembly GCA_910584745.1). GTDB lineage: Bacteria > Bacillota > Clostridia > Oscillospirales > Acutalibacteraceae > Acutalibacter. Next base: position 226,169 of record CAJUDG010000004.1, on the reverse strand, counting down.
TCACTGAGCCCTATGCCGTACCGCTCCGCCAGCAGCCTTATGCCGTTCAGCTTTGTAGCCGCCCTGTTCATCATCATGGCAATGGTATTCTCTGACAGCTGTAAGTAAGCTCCTTCCGGCGTATAGGGCTCCAGAGCGGCCATCTCCTCCGGGGTGCCGGCGCTTATCAGTATCTTATCCGCAATAAGCCCCGCAATCTCCCGGAAATCCGTGGTCTTCACGTACCGCTCTCCCGGCCAGAGCTCCTCTGCGGCCATATTGGAGAACATCCGGTCGTTGGATTCTACGGATATCTTCCTGTCCGGCTTATCCCTCAGCATTGCCGTCACAATCCTTTCGGGCTTTGGAATGCCGTATTTTGCAATGGTCCTCTCCCCCGCCATTATTACCGCCCCGTTATGGAATACCGCCGCGTCGTACCGCAAAAAAGACAGCCACTGGCGGACAGCCCGAATGGGCCGCGCAGTGGCTATCACGAAGGGTATTCCGCGCTTTTTCAGCTCCAGCAGCGTCTTTTCCGTGTACCCGGAGATGGTCTTGTCGTCTCTCAGCAGCGTCCGGTCCAGGTCGGTGACTATCATTTTGATTGCCATCTTATCCCCTCCATGGTATAATTATAAAAGTGTAATTGTAAGGAGTATACCACATGCTAAAGCTATTGTCAAGCACAAAAGAATACCTGGACTTTGCGGCCAGCGTCAACAGCGACCCGGACTTCAGCGTGCCTGTCTACTCCGGCACGGAAGAGCTCCGCCAACGCCTGCTTGAAGCGCCCCAAAAGCCGGACAGGCTGGTACTGGGATATTTCGAGGGGGAGGAGCTGCTGGGTCTGTTCGTGTTCCTGGTGGAGAAGTCCGAGAAGTATCTGGAAATGCTCATAGGCCTCTCCCGGAGTGCCCGGGCTTATGAGGAGCTGCTGGCATTTTTGAGAGGAAACTACCCCGGCTGGCAGTGCGACCTTGTCTATAATCCCCGCAGCCGCCCTCTCCGCGGCCTGCTGGAAGGCTCCGGCGCTCAGTTCGATACCGAGCAGCAGAAGATGGCGCTTACCGGGGACCCGCCCTATGTCAGCGACAGCCGGATAGAGCTTTACAGCCCCAAATACCGGGACAGCTACACCGCCATCCACTCCACCGACGTGTACTGGACCGCCGAAAAGGTCATCGCCGCCCCCGACCGCTTCCGCGTTATCCTGGCTGTTGAGCAGGGCGAGGCGGTGGGCTATATCGACATTACCTGCAATTATGACGAGAACGAGCCCTTCGATGTGTTCGTGAAGGAGAGCTGCCGCCGGAAAGGTTACGGCAGGGCCATGCTCACAAAGGCCATCCAGCTGAACCGCCCCAAGGCCATGATGCTCACGGTGAACATGGACAACGCCCCGGCCATCGCGCTGTACGGATCCCTGGGCTTTGAGAGGGTGGAGGGGCAGAATGACATCGTGGCCCATCTGACGCTATGAGGCCTGCGCAGGCTGATCTATACTACCATCGCGGTCAGTTCCAAAAGCTCAGTAAATCCATCCAAAGGCGCTCCTGCTATTGCACTGGGGGCGCTAGTCTGCCCTTCTCCTGGATAAGCTCCGCGAGCCTGTCAAAAGCGCCGCCGTCAGTCAGGTGCACGACCTCACTATCGGTAGTGATGCCCTGCCCCCTGTCCACCAGCATCAAGTTGAACCACTCTTCATGCTCTCCAAATACCAAAGTGACAGAAATATCCCGCCCGTCGTAATTCCTGCCTGAGCTCAGTCCGTGCACCCCGCCGGGCCAAAGATCCCGGATATCCTTCTGGTACCCGCAGCTCCCCAGTATCTCGACCACCTCGCCCATCTTCTCCGGCTCTGCCGAATCGTAAAAATACGTGCTCTGCCTGCCCGACGTATTGACCCTTAAACAGCAGGATATCACTGTCATCTCCCCCATACTCTTTCCCACAACGCTCTCAAAAGGCCACGGCCACAGCCTGTACCCCCCAATCAGCAGGATAAGGGCCAGGACTGTCCCCACAACTATCAGCTTTGTCTTTTTCATCAATGCCCCCCTCTTTCATTATAGACAAAGAAGGCCCCCATTGGGGAGCTACCCATAAAACAGTATCACAAACCGAAACAGGGTAGCTGCCATACGGGGTGTAGCAAAACTATCTCACTTTGCAAATAAAACGGACGCATTGCGATTGCTGCAATGCGTCCACTTTATTTGCAGACTGTATTCCATTTTGAGGCTGGGTGTATCCGGGTCGATAAGGTAGCCGTAAGGGGCTTCGCCGTTGACGCGCTCGCCTTTCTGCGCCTTTGCCTGTTTGACAGCCCGGATTTTCTTTGAGGTGTCGCGGGCGTAAAACTCGTTGAACCAGTTCCGCAGAGGGGTAAACTCGTTATCTTCCCTTGCTGTGTCTACACCGTCGTTAATGGCAATGTAGCGCACTTCGTATTCGGGAAAGACAATCTCTACCATTCGTCCCATTCATCAGCATTTTCCTCCAGATATTTTTTTAGCAGCTCAAAAGAGCTTGTCCGCCTGTACTGTATCGTGCTTCTCGACGTATCGAACAGCTCCGCAATCTCGGTGTCGTTCATTCCCTCGAAATAGTACAGGAGTACGGCTTTGCGCTTTTCTTCCGGCAAAGTACGGATTGCTTCAAGAAGCAGCTTCGGCGTGATTTTCTTCCCGGCTCTTTCAAAGGCGGTTTCCCCTTTGAAATATTCATCAAAGGTATGAAGCTGCCGCGCTTCTTCTAAAGTCAAGTCGGAAAAGGTAATCTCCTTTGCCTTATGCCTGTGCAGCTCTTTATGAGCGTCACACGCTTCATTGTGCAGTACCGTATTACAAAACTTCTGGAAAGCGCACTGTTTTATAAACTCCCTGCGATTAGGTTCCACATTCTCACCCCCTTTCTCGTTGGAAAGTTGGTGGTGCTTCCCCCTTTTCGCGGGGCAATACTGCCTTTTGAAAAAAACGCCGAAGATTTTCGGATTTTTTTCAAAAAGTACCCGAAAAATTATTCTGGCGAAAAGCCTGAGAATCGTTTATATTCAAAAAATTGATTGGCGATAAGGCCGAGAAACTATCGGATAAATCGAAGAAAAGTGTGGAAACCCAAAGGAAACTTTGAAATCCCGAAACAATCTGTTGTACTGTTGTTGTACTGCCTGGCCGTTTTGAATCATGTATGCTTTTGGGGGTACCTTCTGTGGAAGGCGCCCCTTTTCTTTGCGATTTCATCTCACAAATTCTCTGGTGTATCATTTAGAAATCAAAAAGGGAGATTTAGATTTTAGAAAATTTTTTGAACTAAGATTTAGAAACGAAAAACCAACATTTAGAAAGCTGAAAGTTGTTTGGCCAGTAACACGTCTGCGCATGGGTGCTGGATTTTGACCCAGCACCTACTTTGCCTTTGGCGTTTTCTCATTAAACAGAAAAGAAAAAGAATGATTTAGAAAAAAGAAAACGTCAGCAACATATCACATCATCGCCATCTTTATCTTGAATAAAGAAATCACCGCATAGGTTTATTATAATTGAAGGCTCTGTTCTGTTGTGACAAAAGATTGTTGGAAAAGTGAAAGGCGGTGGTTTTTTTGATTGAACCCCAAAACAGAGCGGCGGAAACTATTCTTTCTTACGCCGCGAAGAAAAAGCGGAAAGATTTGCTTGCCTATTTGGGCATGGCGGAAAGCACCTTCCTGTCCCGGATACATAATCCGGGGAAATTTACCCTGACCGAAATGACAGCACTTCAACGCTTTTTACATATTCCCGACGAAGTTATAATTTCTATAATTAAAAATGCTGCTTAGGAGGAGAAATATGGATTACTTTATTGCTCGAGAAACTCCCTATTTCTTTGGGAAAACATTTTTTGGTTATGGCCCTGTTGTGCGACCGATTTGCCCCCGAAGAACCTCAATTTTTTTCATCTATCGAGACTCTGGGTACTATATGCGCACGCCATCAGTGCAGTGCTCAAAGGATTTATTACCCATGCTTCGGGTATTACGAAACCCCAAATATTCTCGATATACTGGTGTCTATCAGCTTAAATCCTGTGACGCTAAGTATATTCTCAATAAATACGCTAATTGTACGCAAGCTGCTATGAGGGATAAAATGCGGGATGATGTTAGGAAAGCTGCCTTTGCTCGTGCCTATAGGGATAATTTTAGAACGTACGACAGTATAAAACGAACTTTACTGGTATTCTTTCCGAGCGAATTATTTGAGGACGTTGATGAAACAATAGAACACATTGATGACACGCAGGCTAAGGGTTACTTTTTGCGGAACAACCGTACCGACCATACTGGTTAACTTGATACTGACGAACAGAAGTCAAAAAGCTCCTCGTAGATATTCAAAAGGCTCTTAACTATTCATAAAAGTTTGGCCATGAGATTAAACCACGCAAAAACGGCTCCCACCAGGGCCGTTTTTCTATCTCCCGGGGAACTTCCAACGCTGAGAACTCCATCACCCTAACCTGTCGCAAAAGGGGGACTACAAGGAATTTCGGTTCCATTGTTAATATGGTAGCTCTAAAAAATTTTGTAAAAATACTATCGTTCTTCCCCCGGAAGAAAAGGAAAAACACTTATATAATAAGGAACACTCGGCGTTTAATGGAATATTAGGATAGTATGTACCAACAAATGTGCCAACTCTGATAGCTCCCACATCTGCGCAGTCCCCAAGGCCAGTAACTCCCTAAAACATTGGGCTTGCGGCTTTTTCACGAACTTGTCCACGGTTCCAACCACTCCGCACCCCCCTTCCCATAGGTATACTCCTGCAAGGTCAGGACTTTCGGAAAAAAACGGATATGATGAACCATCTCGACAGCCCTCCAACTCCCCCGGTTTGGGGGAGTTTTGCTTTGTGTCCAACTTCTCGCAGGAGAGAACGGGTGGCAACCCCTTATAAAGACGGGAGTACATACACCGCCGCGCGGCGGTGCCTTTCCCCGGTGGAGAGATTGGGTGCTGCCCGGGTGAAAAGGGAGAGCGCCCGCCGCGAGGTTGTCACCTTTTGGCTGATGGGAGAGCCGAATTGCAAAAACCGGACGATTCCCGGAAGTGCTTTGCGGAAATCGGCTCCCATAACATCCGAAACTCTGGCCGCTGGGGACAAAGACGAATTTGCAGAAAATTCCCATCAATATTTCCATAGCTCTTGCAATTCCAGGCGCGATGTGCTAAAATGGCCTTGCGACGCAATTGAATAATTCCCACATCCTGTTTCAGTTTGCTTTTTTGTCAACTAGGCAAAAATGCAAGCTCGCTTTTGCATACTGAAACTGTATGGGAAGAATTGCGTCGCAGCAACAGAGCTATGCGTTTTTCGGTGCGTGGCTCTCGGGCTGCGCACTTTTTTGTTGCGCGGAATGAAATACGAAGGGATGGTTAAGATGAGAAAAGTTCTGTCTGTTCTGCTGGCGGTCTGCCTGCTGTTGGGCTGTCTGCCGCTCCCGGCTTTTGCTATAGTAGAGGACTCTGGTTCTTATGGTGAAAATGCCACTTGGGAATTGGATGGTGACGGAACCCTAACAATCAATGGAATGGGATACCTGTCCATAGGTGGGCTTGGCGCGGAAACTAACAACAAGGTCAAGCATTTGGTTATCGGCGAGGGATTTACCAGTTTCAGCAGCGCTCTTACTGCGTTTACCAATTTGGAAAGCGTAGATTTACCCAATACTCTGACCAGCCTTGGAGCACGGGCTTTCTCCGGCTGCGCTAAGTTAAAAAGTGTCGTGATTCCCAATAGTGTGACCAGCTTGAATTGGGGTGCTTTTTCTAACTGCACCAGCTTAGAAAGCGTGATACTATCCAACAAAATCACAGAGATCCCTGACGGCTTTTTTTCTGGCTGTATCAGTTTAACAGATTTGCCAAACCTGGACCATGTGGACACTATAAATAGTAGCGCTTTTGAAGGATGTACGGGCTTGACCAGTGTGACCATCCCTGAAAATGTCGTCACGATAGAGAAAGACGCTTTCCGTAACTGTACAGGTTTGACCGATGTGACCTTGTGCGGCATAGGTAATGTTGACGGTGTTTTTTCCGGCTGCACGGCTTTGTCCTCGGTGACAATACAGGGTGCAGTCAGCGTGGGGGGATTTTCCAAACTGCCCGGCCTCCGCACGGTAAACCTTTCTGCTGGCGTTACCACCATAGAGAATAAAGCCTTTTGCCAATGTCCCAACCTGGCTGGTATAGCCCTGCCGGAAGGGGTGACCGACATTGGCGCTCGTGCATTTGAGGGGTGTGAAAGTTTAGTTGACGTCACGCTACCTGACAGCCTGACCACTATAGGGTTCCGGGCCTTTGGCGACTGTAAAAGTTTGTCCGGCATCATTCTGCCGGACAGCGTGACCAGTGTAGGGGAACAGGCGTTTTCCGGTTGTGGTAGCCTGGCGAGCATAAGGCTTTCTAACAGTCTTACGGACATTCCCGAGGCATGTTTCTCAGGGTGTTCCAGCCTGCAAAGTGTGACATTGCCAGAAAGCGTGACCAGCCTTGGAGAGTGGGCATTTAACGTCTGCAGCAGCTTAACCAGTGTAGAGTTTTCCAACAACCTTACGGCCATTCCCGAAGCATGCTTTCGTGACTGCGCCAATCTGCAAAGTGTGACGCTGCCAGAAGGTGTAACTGCTTTGGGAAATGATGCGTTTTTAGGCTGCCGGAACTTGAAAAATCTATATTTGCCAGATAGTTTGACAACCATATCCAGGGGTTGCTTTTCGAAATGTAGTGCTTTAGAATATCTTCGGCTGCCCAATATACCGGCCAGCCAAATTAGTAATGGCTTTTACAGTCTCAAAAACATGAAAACGATTGAGTTTGCCGGCTCAATAGAAGAGTTTGCCCCTCTGCGTAACATTTTTGCAAAAATCGGTGTACCGTTAAGTAGCATAGATATTGCATATATGGGAGAACCCGGGGGCTATCAATTTATAATGACCCTTGACCCCGGCGAAGGCGTCCTGTCAGGCGAGAACCATATTACCGTGAAGAAAGGTACCTCTTGTGGAGAACTGCCTGTTCCCATGCACCCGGCTGGCCGTACTTTCCTGGGGTGGTTCACAGCGCCTGATGGGGGCGAGATATTCCTTAGCAATACGGAGATAAGCCGAAGCGGGGACTTTACCTTGTACGCCCACTGGACCAGCGGCTTGTCCGCGTTGAAACCTGTGGCAGAGGGCGCGGGGCCGGTCAATCTTATTGACTGCGAGCGTCCTCAGGGAGAACTATCTCATAATTACAGAATACGGGGAAGATGTTTGAGGCGCGCCCTATATGAAAACGCCGAGGGTGGACTTACCAAAGTGGAATGGGGGAAAGAACCTAAAGCCGAAGAGAGAGACAAAGGAATGGTGTATGTGGAAGAATTTGATTCCAACAACGTCCTGCGGGGGCAGCTGACGCTGCCCATGGAACTGCCTGTGTGGGGTGGATTCTTCTCTGGCTCCCGGTTCAATTTCATCATCTTTGGCCAAGAGAACCTCGCGGAGTCTGACAGGAACGAAGTCGTGCGGGTAGTCCGCTATGACAAGCAGTGGAACCGGATTGACCACTGCAGTCTGTATGGAAAGAACACGCAAATTCCTTTCAAGTCCACTAGTTTGCGCTGCACGGAAAGCGGCGACTACCTAATTGTGCATACCGCTCACCAGATGTATGTATCTCCAGACGGCAAGAATCACCAGGCAAACTTTACCTTTACTGTGAATCAATACTCTATGAAACTGGGGACTTCACGATATTTAGTGGAGGGGCCAGGGTATGTGAGTCACTCTTTCAATCAATTTGTGTTGATAAACCAGGAGGGGCGTATTGTTACCCTGGACCACGGGGATGCCTATCCACGGTCCATTGTAATGCATGAGTATACCGGCAGCAAGCCTAACCAGGGTGTGCTGGGTAAATCTGAAAAAGCTGTAACGGTGGAAACGCTGCCCGGCGAGATTGGCGAAAATTCAACTGGGGCCAGCGTAGGGGGCTTTGCCGAAACCTCCGGCGGCTATGTGGCAGCTTTCAACATGGATCGCGATAAGCTGTATGGGGACAGCCGCAACGTATACCTGGCCTTTGTAGATAAAAGCACTTATAGTGTGAAACAGGCTCAGCTAACCACCACCAAAGATTGCCACACGCCCATTCTGGCCCCCTTTGGTCTGGACGGCGGATACGTCATGTGGACCAGGCGCGGCAACTCGGGCATGATTTACTATGCCTGGTACAGCGCGAATGGCAGTGTGGGTGAGGTACAGCAGGCAGAAGGAAATCTCTCTGACTGTCAGCCCATTCTGCATGATGGGAAAGCTACCTGGTGCGTCCGCACAGGCGAGAAATACGACACCTTGACGTTTTACACATTGAATCGCACGGGCCAGCTGACCTCTCGTTCCATGCAGACCCGACCTGAGGATACCCCTCCAACGGTTACTCCAACAACTACTCCAACAGCTACTCCAACACCCACTCCCACGCCCACCCCGGATACCCCCAGTTTCACCGACGTCCCCGCCGGGGAGTATTACACCGAGCCGGTGGCCTGGGCAGTGGAGAAGGGTATCACCAGCGGCACGGGTAACGGAAAGTTTTCGCCCAACGCAGCCTGCACCCGGGAGCAGATCGTCACCTTCCTGTGGCGCAACGCTGGGGAGCCAGAGCCTGCTACAACGGCGAACCCCTTTAGCGATGTAAAGCCCAGCGATTACGCCTACAAGGCCATCCTCTGGGCCGTGGAGAACAACATAACCAGCGGCACAGGGCAAGGGAAATTCAGCCCCAAGAATCCCTGCAAGCGCAGCGAGGCCGTGACCTTTATGTGGCGCGCGGCAGATAAGCCGGAGAGCACCGGCAGCGCCTTCAGCGACGTACCTGCGGGCGCGTTCTATGAAAAGGCCGTGGCCTGGGCTGTGGCTAACGGTATTACCAGCGGCACGGGCAAAAACAAGTTCTCGCCGGGTAGCACTTGTACCCGTGGGCAGATTGTAACCTTCCTCTATCGGAATCGAGCAGACCAATAAATCAAAAAACCGGGTAAGGCGTAAGCCCTACCCGGTTTTTATTATGCTTTGAACTTGTCAATGCTGGCCAGGAATTGCAAATCCGCCTGCTGGCGGGCTATCTCATGGCGGTACACGGTGCGCATCATATTGTCGGTGGCCCAGCCGCCCCGGCGCTGCACAGATACCTCGGGTATGCCCTCCTTGAGGTAGTAGCTGGCGGCGAAATGACGCAGGTCATGGAAACGGAAATGGGGGTAGCCGTGCTTTGCCAGGAAGTCAGAGAACCGGCTGGTCAGCGCGTCGATGGTCATGGGCAGTATCTCCTTGTGGACGCGTATGCGCTCCATTACCCAGCCAGGGTACTCCAGTTCCCGCTTGGAGGCCCGGGTCTTTGGTGCCTTGGTGACGAACTCCCGCTGGGGGTTACGCACTTTGGCAGCGTGTACGTCCACCACGTTGCGCGCAAAGTCGAAGTCCTCCCAGGTCAGGCCGCCTATCTCCCCCCGGCGCATAGGGCCGAAAGCCGCCAGCAAAATGGCTGGCTCCAGGTCTGTGCCACGGCAGTCCTCGATAAGCCCCCTGATAACGTCCTCACTGGGGATATAGCGGTCGCTCTCTGAGGTGGTGTCCGCGCCCTCGTTGAACTTTACCAGGTGGGAGGGTACATCGTTATATTTGAGGACTGACGCGACCGTGGAATTGAAGGTCTTGACTGTGTTCAGCGCATAGTGGGTCGAGAGTTCAGATACCATGCGCTGCTGGGCGGGCTTATTGATTTCATTGATGTCCATGTCCATAAACCAGGGGCAGCGCCCCTCCAAGGAGGTCTGTACCCGCTGGTAGTTAGCCACCGTGGCCGGACTGAGAACGCTTTCCTTGTCACGGACGTACTCTCGGAAAGCCGTGCGGAAACTCCGGGTACCCTTGGGGTCTTTGTTGCCGGCGATAAGCTGGGCTTCCATGCGCCGCAGTTCGGTCATGGTGGGGGCGGAAATTTGTTTGATGATTTCTTTCAAAATGGGCTTGCCATGTTCGTCCCGGCCCACTTCCTTGCGGCCCAGGAAGACCCGCATTTTATAGCCAGTCTTTGTCTTAATGATTTGAGCCATGATAGTCCCTTTCCGGCGCAGGAAAGAGGCTCTATCTAGGGTTCAGATGGCTTGGTTTCTCAGTAATTCGGTTTCTAGGTTTCAGGGTATTTTGCCCTGTGCGCCTATTCAAGATGATTTTTTCAAGCGTATTATATTCGATTTTCGGCGGTTTGTCGAGTGTTTTTTTGCTTTTGCGATGTAAAATTTTTTGAATAAGTTTGAGCCGCGATTTTGGCCCCTGACGGACCGCACACGCTTGTTTAACATTTCTGTTTATAAATCCTATCGTTTATTTTCGTGTGCCTTTCACGGACCGCACACGGCCCCGCACGCTGGGCTGACTGGGCCTTAGGATATGTGGGTGTGCGAATGTTTAGGAAATTTGTTTATTTTTCTTATCGGATAAATCTTTACAAAATTTATTTTGGAAATCGAAAGACAGTATTTTCCGAAAAATATTATCGTATAAGAGAGAACCACTTTCAGCAGGTTTTTATCAGGTAATTGCAATTTTATGCGCTAATTTCCCATTTTACTGCTGTTCTGAAGAAAAGAAACTGAACCGGATAAAAGCCAGCAGCCTACTGCGCATTGCGGCATGACTAAAAGCCCTGGAATGGATATAATGAATATACTTATGAGATGAAATATCTCCCATTTCCCGAAGTTGAGTGGTTGTGCGGGTGTTTCTTTTCTGCCTGTCTTATAAGGCGAAATTTGCGGACTTTCATTTTGAAACTCCACACGAAGAAACACGATGTATGCGGGGGAAGAATATGCGGAAATGGGGGATTTCTTCTCAAATCCGGTGTGATGTTGCCGCCTGTTGTACGGCTGTTGTACCACTTTCCACAAGCCTGCATTACATCTGGGAAAATACGGAAGGGGAACTTTTTTCAAAAATTTTTTTGAGCAGCAAAATACGCCTGTCCGAAAAGCCCGGACAGGCGCATGGGTATTGAAAGCAGTATTCAGATGATTAGACAGTTCATATTGATAGACGTAGTTTTCACCGGCGGTGGTCGGGCTTTTTTTGACGTGTCAATGACCGTCGGATTTTGTCGATAGGGTATGTGCTTCATGGCGGCTACCTCCTTTAGCCGCCGCTTTTAACAGTGATACCGCGTCATTTCTTGAGAAGATAAAAAAGAAACGGCGGCTTTGATTTTTCAAAAAGCCGCCACGCCAAAATAGGCGCACAAATAGACATCTGCTGAACGACGGCTTTTTTTCTTTTGCCGTCGTGCGGCAGATTTATGTCGAAATTAAATTGCTTAACCAAAGGGAAATTCCCTCAAAGGCTCCCTTGTTCAACCTGTATTTTTTATATCGCCCTAACCTTTCAACCGTAACAAGATTACTCTGTTCTAACCTTTGCAGATGATACGATATAGAAGCATGAGAAATAGTAAAATAGTTTGCAATCTCTCCCGCATTAAGCGGATAATGCCTTAAGAGTCCTATGATTTTTAACCTTGTATCATTAGCAAGGGCATGAAATTGTTTATCCAAGCAATCGCAAGTCCTAATCATTTTATCTCCACTGTTCAAAGCTGCTTTTTATTGAAAAGTCGAATTGCAATCAGTAATCCCAAGAGGGATAAAATGACGGAAATGAAAGCGGGTATCAAAAATTCTGCCGGAATGACTTCGCCGGAAATCAAATCTACATTTTTTGAGGTTAATATAAATGGATTGAATTTAGCAATCGGCTCAATCATTCCAAGCAGAGATATAAAGGCAGCAACGCCGCCCGTAAAGAGTATGCTTGTGAAAGTCTGCTTGAATATCACGCACCCTATCATCAGAATACTTAAATACAGAAAGCCAACTATCCAAAGCGAAACTGCGGCTAAAGCAACATTGGAAAGGTTGGTATCATTCCATAAAAAGATTGTATAGCCATATGTCGCTGCATATCCAATCCAATAACTGATTGTCATTAGTACGGCAGCTACCGTATATTTTGCAAGAATAACAGCTTTACGGGATAGCCCCTTTGTAACCATTAAAATTAAGGTTCCTTTAGAATACTCGTTTGACATACAGCTTCCAAACAAAATGATAAATGCGCTGAAACCAACGCCGGAAATATTCTTGTAAAATTGTTTCCATGCGTCCAAAGCAACTGGTTCAGAAGTCATTTCCATATCTGCGGCTAAAGCGGATAAAATCCCCGGTGTAAATTTTGCAAGAAACGCACTCATAATACCAAAAATCAAAAAGACTGCGAACAGGATAAGAAAACGATAATTCTTCATATTTTCCGTAAATTCTTTTTTCACAAATGCAATATATCCACTCATTTCACTACCTCCAAAAACAGACTTTCAAGAGAAGGCTCCATAAGCTCTATTCTTACGGGGCAAATCCCTGTTTCCGCAAGTACACGAAACAGGGATTTTTGCACACTTACCATATCGCGGCTATGTAAAATAAGTTCCCTGTTATTTTCTTCAGAATGAAGTAACAATGGCTCTATGGATTTTTGTTTCTTGAAAAGCTGTAAATCTTTATCTGCCGTAAATTCTAAAAGCAATCTGTCGTGTCCATGCAAAGCCTTAATCTCTGCAAGTGTTCCAGTGACAGCAATTTTTCCCTCGTTCAAAAAAGCGGCATGGTCGCAAATACGCTCTACATCAGAAAGAATGTGAGTGGAAAATAGTAAATCACTCCTTTTGCTGTGGATTTGTTACGCAGTAGAAGCGCGGTTTCGGGGGATAAGGTATAAATCCCTTGCCGCGCCAGATACGCGCCCGCAAAACCGCTTGTAGCAAGGCTTTTTCTGCCCCTACTGCGTAACAAAGGGCATGAAAAAAGCGGCGTTCCTGTTCTCCCGTATAGAGAGTAAGAAACGCCGCTTCTGCGTCGTATTCAGTTTTTAGTACGATACCCTGCTTGTCCGTTGCTCGAAAAACCTTGATTTTTCAGTGTTTTCAAAAGTATCGTTATCTAACGTCAGCTTTTCAAAGGCCCGGCTTTCAGTCTATGATGGAGCTGGTTCGGGCCAAGAAAATCAACTGCATTGTTGTCAAGGATTTGTCCAGGTTTGGGCGCGACCACCTGGAGGCTGGCGAGTACATCGAGCGGCTTTTCCCGTTTCTCGGTGTGCGGTTTATCGCAATCAACGACAACTATGACAGCATGAACAGCCGTGCTGAATCCGATGAAATTATCGTTCCTTTCAAGAACCTGATAAACGAGGCTTACTGTAGGGACACGTCTATAAAAATTCGGAGCCAGCTTGAGATCAAACGCCAGCGCGGTGATTTCATTGGCTCCTTTGCCGTTTTCGGCTACAAAAAAGGCCCCAGCGACCATCACAAGCTGGTGATCGACGAGTTCGCCGCCGATGTGGTGCGTGATATTTTTAACTGGAAGTTAGACGGTATCAGCGCCATTGACATTGCCGCCCGTCTAACTGCCAGCGGAATCCCCACGCCCATGGACTACAAGCTGTCCCAGGGTATGCGCTATACCACGGCTTTCCGCATTAAAGAGCGTTCAGAATGGAGCGCCGGGATGGTGCTGAGGATTCTCAAGAATCCTGTTTATACCGGCGTGTTGGAGCAGGGGCGCGTGACAACCCCCAGCTACCGGGTCAAGCGCCTAGTGCATAAGCCACGCGAAGAATGGGCCGTAGTAGAGGGTTGCCACGAACCAAATCATCAGCAAGTGCGACTTTGAAACGGCCCAGCGGGTCCTCTCCATGGACACCCGCACCGCCGAGGCAGGCCAGCCGGTAGAGCTATTCTCCGGCATGGTCTACTGCGGCGAGTGCGGCGGGCCGATGGTCCGCAAGACCGTGCCCTCCGGTACGAAAAAGTACGTTTACTTCGTCTGCGGGGCACATAAGGACCGTAAGGTGTGCTATCCTCATGCCCTGCGGGTGGAGGCGCTGAACGAAATTGTTTTGGAGGCTCTGCAAGGGCATATCCGGGAGGTTATCGACCTCTCCGGGCTGATGGAACTGACCGATGTTGCCAAACTCCAGCAGACAAATGTGCAGAAAATCCAATCTCGGCTCACAAAAAAGCAGGAGGAAATCGACCGCTGCCAGAAACTTCTCCGTTCGCTATATGAGAATTTAGTCGACGGTATCATCGACAAAAGCGAGTACCAAGAGTTGAAAACCACCTACCAAGACCGGCGCTCCCAGGCCGAGGAGTAGGCTGAGTTTCTGCGGGAAGAAATGGGCCGGGAGTTGGATAATTCTTCCAACAACCATTGGATAGAACAATTTATCCGTCACAGAAATATCACTTCTCTCGACCGGCGAATTGTGGTTACGCTGATAGAGCGTGTGCTGATTTTCCGCGACCGGTGGGTGGAGATCGTTTACCGCTGGCACAATGAATTTGAGTGGCAGGCAGAGTTAGTGGAACAGGCCCAAAAGCTGCTTTCTGAAAAGGAGGCGGTTTGAGTGGCGAGAACAAAACGGAAAATTAACCCCATCATTTCTACACATGATGAGCCAATAGTCACTCAAAAAATGTACAAAACCGGTGCTTATATCCGGCTCTCCGTGGAGGACAGCGGCAAGCCCGGGGCCGACACCATCGAGGCTCAAAAGGAACTGGTGCTGGGCTATAAGTGTGCAGCATAAAGATTTGTTGACAGAAAACGAGGTCATTCAAGGGGTAGAGAGTTTCCTAAGGCAAAAAGGCACCACTTCCCGCAAGCGAGTTGTTCATAAAGCGGATGCCGAAAAAAAGGAACGCGGCGTTGACTTAGTGCTCAAATTAGAAAATGAAAAAAAGCGTGGTAATTGGTATTTTATTGAAGCAAAGGGGAATCTAAAAGCGGACGGAAGCAAAATGAAATCTTCATGTAATACCAATTTCCGCTGGGCTTTATCTCAAATCATTTTGCGTATAGAGGTTGATCCAAGAAAATACAATTACAATTATGGTATTGCACTGCCAAGATCAGATGCAGAAAGATGCAAAAAGCTTATCAAGAAAAATTGGGCCCTGAAACATCTAAAAATTCGGCTGTATGGCGTTTTTTATAAAGGCGGCCAACTTACAGCCAAGGAATATTTGCCAAAGGATATTTACAGTTAAGCCCTCCGAAACCACCTGTTTCGGAGGGCCCTTTTCATCCCATCACTCCACTATCTTCCCCAACATCCTCTCACGCCTTCACGCCCTTCTTCCCCGCCGCCTTGCTGACCGCAAAGCACAGCACAAAGGACACCGCCATGGCAAGGCACGCGTACAGCGGACCGTCCGGCGTGGTGAAGCCGGAGATCGCCGCGGGCAGGAAGGCCGTCAGGAAGCCGCCCAGCATCCCGGCCCAGGCCCCGGCGCGGTTTATGCCCTTCCAGTAGAGGGACAGCAGGTACGGCGCCAGGAACGAGCCGGAGATTATGCCCCAGGAGTAGGACATCATCTCAAGGATGGGCGTGGGATAGTTGGCGATAAAGTAGCTCATCACCACGAACACCAGGCAGAGTATGCGGGTCAGGGCCGCCAGGTCCTTCTCGTTCATCTTCTTGGCTATGGTGGGCTTCACCAGGTCCATGGACACGGTGGAGCAGGCCGTAAGGGTTATGCTGGAGAGGGTGGACACCGAGGCCGATATCAGCAGCACCAGTATCACGCCCACCAGCAGGTCCGGCAGGCCCGCCTGATCCAGCATCAGAGGCACCAGGAAGTCCTTGCCGCCCTCGGGCATGGTCTCCCCGAAGAACAGGTGCGAGAGCGACCCTATAAAGTACCCGCCCCCGGCCACCAGCAGGGCGAAGACCGTAGAGATTATTGTGCCGCGCTTTACCTCCTGCCGGTCCTTTATGCCGTAATACTTGTGCACCATCTGGGGCAGGCCCCAGGTGCCGAAGCTTGTCATCAGCAGCGTGGAGATTAGCGCCACGGCGGGTTTGCCCGTAAGGGGCAGCATCTCGTGGGACTTCATGTACTCGCCCATATTGGCGATGCCCTTACTGAGGCCGCCCACCTGGGGGGACAGCACCACCAGCACTATCAGCGCGGTAACGCCTATCATCATCACAAAGCCCTGGACGAAGTCTGCCTTAAGGGTGGCTATGTACCCGCCCAGCACCAACAGCAGCGCCGAGGCGATGGCGATTATCACCATGCACACCTGCTCGTCTATGCCCAGTATCACCGAGCAGACACTGGTCAGGCCCTTATACACCGACGCCGAGTAGGGTATCAGGAACACGAATATCACAACGCAGGCGAAAAGCCGCATTTTAGAACTGCCGAAGCGCTTTTCAAAGAGCTGGGGCATGGACTTGATGTCGTGCTTTCTGGTGTACTCCCTGGTCCTATCCGCCAGGACCATCCACGCCAGCAGTGAACCGAACACCGCGTTGCCAATGCCCACCAGCACGCTCCAAAGGCCATAGCTCCAGCCGGAGCCCCCCGAGTAGCCGATGAACATAACCGCCGAGAAGTAGGCCGTGCCATAGCTGAGCGCGGATATCCACGCTCCGGCGCTTCTGCCGCCCACCGTGAAGGATGCCATGTCCGTGCCCTTGCGGGAGTACAAAATGCCCACCGCAAGCATGAAGATGGCGTATACACCGATTACGATCCAGATCGTCAGTTGTTTGTCCATTTCTATCGTCCCCTCAAGTTTTTTACTCAGCTCCGCTGAGCACTAAGGTCGTGGGGTTCCACCCCACACCCCGCAAGGGGTGCACAGCACCCCTTGACCCCCTCATTTCGCTCACCGCAGGTTACGGTTTATGGCGCAGATTATGCCCTTTATGGACGCTATACTGATATTGCTGTCCACCCCCACACCGAACAATCTCTCCTCCCCGTGCTTGAGCTCAATATAGGACACGGCCTTTGAATCCGCCCCCGCCGAGATTGCATGCTCGCTGTAGCTTACGAACTCGTAATGCTCCAGGCCCACGGCCTTTATGGCGTTGAAGAACGCGTCTATGGGCCCGTTGCCCTTGCCGGACACGGCTTTGGTCACGTTGTCGTGGCGCACCGTGCCCTCAAAGTCCACGATGACCTTCCCGTCGCCGCCGTCCTCCTCGAATATCTTATAGCTTATAAGGTCATAGGGCTCGTGCACGTCCAGATACTCGTTCTTGAAGATGTCAAAGACCTCCTGGGCGCTTATCTCCCGGCCCTTCTCATCGCAGTCCTTCTTCACAAGCTTGCCGAACTCCGGGTGCATGGCCTTCGGCAGCACATATCCGAAGTTCTGGTGCATCACAAAGGCCGCGCCGCCCTTGCCGGACTGGCTGTTTATGCGCACGATGGGCTCGTACTGCCGCCCTAAATCTGCCGGGTCGATGGGCAGGTACGGCACCTCCCAGTAGGGGTTATTCTCCTTCTGCATGGCGTTGACGCCCTTGTTTATGGCGTCCTGGTGTGAGCCGCTGAAGGCCGTGAACACCAGCTTGCCCGCATATGGGTGCCGGGGATGTACATTCATCTCCGTGCAGCGCTCGTATACCTCTTTAATATGGTTCATATGGCTGAAATCCAGCTCCGGGTCCACGCCCTGTGAATACATGTTCATGGCAAGGTTCATAATATCAGAGTTGCCCGTGCGCTCGCCGTTGCCGAAGATGGTGCCCTCAACCCGCTCGGCCCCGGCCATTATCCCAAGCTCCGTGGCGGCGGTGGCCGTGCCACGGTCGTTATGGGGGTGCAGGCTGATTATGGCGCTGTCCCTGTGCTTCATGTTCCTGCAGCAATACTCTATCTGGTCGGCGTAGGTGTTGGGGGTGCACATCTCCACGGTGTTCGGGAGGTTTATGATGACCCTGTTCTCCGGCGTGGCCCCCAGCTCCTCCAGGACCCTGTCGCAGATGAGCACGGCATTGTCCATCTCCGTGCCGGAGAAGCTCTCCGGGGAGTATTCATACCTTATATTGATGTCGGAGTTGGCCGTTATCTCCTCAGTGAGCTTTCTGATAAGCTTCGCGCCGTTGACGGCGATATCAATAACCCCCTGCATGTCCGTGTTGAACACCACCCGGCGCTGCAAAGTGGAGGTAGAGTTATAGAAGTGCACTATCACGTTCTTCGCGCCGTCGATGGCCTCGAAGGTCTTGCGGATAAGGTGCTCTCTGGCCTGGACAAGCACCTGGATGGTCACGTCGTCGGGGATCAGGTCCTGGTCGATAAGGGCCCTGAGTATTTCGTACTCCGTCTCAGAGGCCGAGGGAAAGCCCACCTCTATCTCCTTGAAGCCGATGTCGCATAAGAGCTGGAAGAACTCCAGCTTCTGCTCAAGGTTCATGGGGTTGATAAGGGCCTGGTTGCCGTCGCGCAGGTCAACGCTGCACCAGGCTGGGGCCTTTGTGATGGCCTTGTCCGGCCAGGTGCGCTCCGGGAAGGGTATGGGCTCGAAGGGCCTGTACTTGCGGTAGCCGAGGTTCATTTTTACTCCTTCTTTCTATAAATATGATGGAATTTCGTCAGTTCACCGGGGGAAATCAAAAGCCCCGGACGCTTTTTGTAAAGCGCCCGGGGCGAAAAGCTTCGCGGTACCACCCAGGATTCAGGCAGATACGGCAGGGCCGTTTCTGCTTCTCTGCGCCTCTGACAAGGCCGGGCGGGTAACGACGCCACACGGCGGCGCTTACTGACCCCATATGGGGCGTTGGGCGCGGCAACTCGGGGAACAGTATGCGCGGCGGCCTGCCGCCTGCTCGCACCGCCCGCAGGCTCTCTGAAAGGCCGGGATCGCCGTTTTCTTCCCGTCACAGTTTTTGGAGATATTTTGCACGGATAGTATACCATAACTGGCGGGCATTGTCAAGAGAGGGGGGAATATTTTGTGGCTTTATAAATTTTCAAAAATTTTTGAAAAAATCTTTATAAAACCCCTTGACAACTTTATAAACTTGGTTTATAATATAGTCACAAGGTCGGGAGAGAAAAGAATCCTAACAAAACGCTTTATAAATACTGAGAGGAGAGCTTCAATATGAAAAACACAGTCAACACCGTAAGGAACGCCTTAAACAATATGCGCCGCCAGGCCGAGAGCTTCGAGCTCTTCATGCAGGAGAAGGCCGACGTCTTCCAGGTCACCGGCCGGAAGGAGCAGGCAATGTTCTGGAGCCAGAACATGCTGGCCCGGTAAGAATTTACAGCATATTTACAAACCATTTAGAAATTATTTATAAACTTAAAGGAGAGATTCATCATGAAAAAATACGATACCATATTCAAGGACGCTATGGACCGCCGCCAGAATGAGAACTACGAGCGCTTCGTTCAGGAGAAGGCCGACGTGTTCCAGGTCACCGGCCAGAAGGAACAGGCCATGTTCTGGGTGCTTGGCCGCTGAAAAATGCATATAAGTTTTCGTCACTCCCAATAAAAAGCATATCCCTCCGGCGACGGGGGGATATGCTTTTTATCCTCAGATCTGGGCAAACCCGAAATAGCTCAGCATACCCACATATATGCCCCTTGCAAAGGATCTGGGATCGTCTCTGAGCTTCATGGCGTCCCCGGGGTTCGAGAGATATCCCAGCTCCACCAGCACCGCGGGCATACTGGTCTTTCTCAGCACATACAGCGACGGGTTCACCCGCACGCCGTTGTCCCTGGTGCCGGCCTCCTGCACAAGGCCATGTATGATGTGCTGTCCCAGCCAGAAGGCCTGGGTCCCCTCCTGATACACATACACCTCAGAGCCGTTTATGGCCGGATTTGGGTTGGAGTTGCAGTGTATGCTCACAAAATAGTTGGCCGGCCAGGAATTGGCCATGCGCACCCGGGCGGCAAGACTGGTGGCGTTGCTGGTGCCAAGGCTCTCCGTGGGAGTGTTCCGCGAAAGCCTTACGGCAAATCTCGGGTCGTCCCGCAGCATATCCGCCAGAGCCCTGCCCACCACATAGGTCACGTCCTGCTCCCGAAGGCCGTTGCCCTCGGCCCCGGCGTTTACTCCCTGCGGGTTATGGCCCTGGTCTATAAACACACGAATAGGCACAGGTATTCACCTCCTTCGCCCCAGTTTATGCCCCGGGGCGAAAGGTGGTGCTCAGCCGTCCACGTGCCGCTGTATGGCCCTGAAGGTCTCCTCGCTTATAACATGCTCTATCCGGCAGGCGTCCTCCGCGGCCAGCTCCTCGGGCACGCCCAGAGAGGTCAGCCAGCGGGTAAAGAGCAGATGCCGCTCATAGACGCTCTCGGCAATGGTCCGGCCCTCCTCGGTAAGGCTGATAAAGCCGTCCCGGTCCACGGTTATGCAGCCCCGCTCTCTGAGGTGCTTCATGGCCACGCTGACGCTGGGCTTGCTGAACTCCATCTCGGCGGCGATGTCTATGGACCGCACCGCGCCCGTGCGCTGGTGGAGAATGAGTATAGTCTCCAAATAATTTTCCGCAGATTCCTGTATTTTTTTCAACACGACCCGCCCCTTCTGTGATATACTTTATATTATATTATATCTTCCGCCAGATTTCAAGCACACATCCCCAGGAGGACAATACTTATGCCGTACCGCTATCTTGGCCTTTGCATATCCGGGACAGAGGACGTCTGCGCCCAAATACTTGCCCGCCGCCTTAAGGACCTTGATGGGCTCTCCCTCTCCGGCGGC
The DNA here is from genome assembly GCA_910584745.1 of uncultured Eubacteriales bacterium. Taxonomy (GTDB): domain Bacteria; phylum Bacillota; class Clostridia; order Oscillospirales; family Acutalibacteraceae; genus Acutalibacter. The sequence continues at coordinate 205,509 of CAJUDG010000004.1, read as the reverse complement.
TCCGTGGATTTTACCACGGCCGTGCCCTACAGCGATCTCAACCTGTTCTGCTTCAACAATATCTTCCGGGTCCTCTATACCACCCCCGCCGCTCCCACGCCCGAGGGTCTCGGGGACTTTCTCCGCTCGGTGCCCGGCGCCCCCGTTGACTGGCCCGCCTGCCGGGACAATCCCAAGGGCACAAGGACCTTCCGTCTGGCGGCCTCCTGCTGCGGGCAGCTGGTCTCCGTGCCCAAAAGAGCCCGGTCGGCCGTTGAGGACAGGCTGCGTACAGAGAGCGGCCTTCGGCCCGACCGCTCCCTGCCGGACAGCGAGTTCTGGGCCATGGTCCGCTCTGACGGCCAAGCCTGGCTTTTAAAGCGCCTCAGCCGCCATAAGGCCTATGACAAGCTCCTCTCCCCCGGGGAGCTGCACCCGGAGCTCGCCTATATGCTCTGCTGGCTCTCGGACCCGAGACCCGGAGATACCGTCTGCGACCCCTTCTGCGGCCACGGGGCCATACCAAAGGAGCGGTGCAGGCGCTTTCCCTTCACAGAAATCTTCGCCTTTGACACGGACGGGAAGATGCTGGCCTCGTCCCGGGAAAAGCTGCCCCGCCGGGAGAATATCCGTATAAAAAAGCAGGACGCGTTAAAGCTCACGGAGGTCTTCGCCCCCGGCAGCGTGGACGCCTTCATCACCGACCCGCCCTGGGGGCTCTATCAGGATGTGGGCATGTCCATCGATGAGTTCTACTCCCGGGCCCTCGGTGAAATGGCCGCCTGTCTTAAGCCCGGCGGCCGTATAGTTATACTCACCGCCGCAAAGGACGCGCTTCTCGGGGCGCTGGAGTGCGCCCCGGGGCTTGCGCTTGCCGAAAGATACGACATACTCGTCTCCGGCAAGAAGGCGGGTATCTTCCTGATGAAAAAGTAACCTTACAGAAAATGTAAGGTATGCTAAACGATCCGAAAGAATTTCCGTAAGGAATTCGCAAGGAGTCCCTGCTAAAATATAACCATCACAAGCGAAGGGAGTCCTTGCAATGACCGCAAAGAACACGAAACACACCATACTAAAGGCGGCGCGGAACATATTACTGATACTCTTTGCCGTCTGCGTCATCGCCGCGGGGGCCGTGACCCTGCGGGGCTATCATATGTACACCTGCGCCCTGGAGCGGCTGCCGGTGTTAAAGGCCGCGGGAGAGGTCCGGGCAAAGGACGGCTTCACCCCGCTCTCAGAGCTGCCGGACACATATCTGGACGCCGTCGTTGCCGCCGAGGACCACCGGTTCTATGAGCACGGGGGTGTGGACTATATCGCCATAGGCCGGGCACTCTATAACGACATAAAGACCATGTCCTTTGCCGAGGGCGGCAGCACCATCACCCAGCAGCTGGCCAAGAATCTTTACTTCACCCAGGAAAAGGAACTGGCCCGCAAGGTGGCCGAGGTGTTCATGGCCTGGGACCTGGAGCGCCGCTTTTCCAAGGAGGAGATCCTGGAGCTGTATGTGAACAGCATCTACTTCGGCAGCGGCTGCTACACCGTGGGCGACGCCAGCCGGACGTATTTTCACAAGGATCCCTCGGGGATGACGGATTACCAGTGCACCCTTCTGGCCGGCATACCCAACGCCCCCTCGGTCTACGACCTGAACGAGAACCCGGACCTGGCCTCACAGCGCCAGCGGCAGGTGGTGGGCCTGATGGTGAAATACGCCGGGCTCAGCCGGGATAAGGCCGATCTGCTCCTCTGCGGGGCAAATTGAGTTAAATTTCTCATTAGGGCTAGATTTTCCCCCGACTTTATGGTAAAATAAATGAAATGACCTCTATTACCAGAAAGGGGAGCTCTATTTATGAAACTTATCCTTGCAATCGTCAGCAACGACGACAGCGGCGCCGTATCCTCGGCCCTGACCCGGGAGGGCTTTTCCGTCACGAAGCTTGCCACCACCGGCGGCTTCCTTATGGCGGGCAACACCACCTTTATCTCCGGCGTGGACGACGAGAAGGTGGATGCGGTCATCGGCATCATCTCCAAGTACAGCAGCCGCCGCACCCAGATCGTTCCCCACTCCTCCACCATGGAGGTGGGCATGTACTCCTCCTTCCCGGTGGAGGTCACAGTGGGCGGCTCCACCATCTTCGTGCTGAACGTGGACCGCTTCGAGAAGGTCTGATGGAATTTCCGGGATTTCTGGGGAACGCCCCGGTGAAAGAGGCCCTTATCCGCGCCTTTTCCGCCGGGCGTTTTCCCCATGCCCTGCTTTTCCACGGGGAGAGCGGCATCGGGAAGCGGACCCTCGCGGCCCTTACCGCAAAGGCCCTGGTCTGCCGGGACCCGGCACATGCCCCCTGCGGCCTGTGCCCCGGCTGTATAAGGGCGGACGCGGGGAGCCATCCTGATATCCGGACCATAAAGGGCTCCGGCGCGGCCCTCAGCGTGGAGGCCGTGGGCCGTATGCTTGAGGACGCCTACCGTATGCCCGAGGAGGCCGCCTATAACGTGTATATAGTCCACCTTGGGACCGGCGCCCAGCCCGCCGCCCAGAATAAGCTCTTAAAGCTTATCGAGGAGCCGCCAAAGAGCGTGGTCTTTATCCTGCTATGCCCCTCGGTGGAGGCTGTCCTGCCCACCATACGCTCCCGGGTGCAGGCTTTCGCCCTGCGCCCGCCGGAGCCGGAGGAGGCCGCGGGATGGCTCCGCGGGCATAAGGACGTCTCCCCGGAGAAGGCCATGGAGCTGGCGCTGCTTTGCGGCGGGAACCTGGGCCGTATGCAGGAGGAGCTGGAGGGGGGCATAACCGCCCAGGCCTTCCGGCTGGCCTGCGGGATGGCGGAGGCGGTCCGGGGCCCGGGCCACGGCCTTTTAAAGGCGGCGGCCCCGTTGCAGAAGGACCGGGCCCTCTTTCGGGAGACCCTTGACCGGCTGGAGCTGATATTCCGGGACGCCTGCGTTCTGCGGGCGGGGGGCGGCTCTCAGCTTGGGGGCGCGGCCCAGGCGGCGGAGGCCCTTAAGGGCCTTCCCCTGGGGCGGCTGATGGCCCTGCGGGAGCTTACCGCCGGCACCCGGCAGAAGCTGGACCGGAACGCCAATACCGCCCTGCTGCTGACCTGCTACTGTGCGGGGCTTCAGGACAAGGGCATAAAATAGGACGCAAGAAATAATTAGGAGAGAATAAATGGCAGAAGTGATAGGGGTGCGATTCAGAAGCACCGGCAAAGTATACTATTTCGACCCCTGCGGGGAAAAGCTGCGCAAGGGCAGCATGGCCATCGTGGAGACCGCCAGGGGCATTGAATGCGGCGAGGTGGCTATGGAGAACACCGAGGTGCGGGACTCCTCCATCATCCAGCCCCTGAGAAAGCTAATACGCCCGGCCACCCCGGAGGACCTCCGCACGGTGGAGGAGAACCATAAGAAGGAACAGTCGGCCTTTAAGACCTGCGAGAAGCGCATAGAGGCCCGGGGCCTTGAGATGAAGCTTGTGGACGTGGAGTACACCTTTGACAACAGCAAGATACTCTTTTACTTCACCGCCGACGGCCGGGTGGACTTTAGGGAGCTTGTAAAGGACCTGGCGGGGATATTCCGCACGAGGATAGAGCTTCGGCAGATAGGGGTGCGGGACGAGGCCAAGATGCTGGGTGGCATCGGCATATGCGGGCGGCCCTTCTGCTGCGGGTCGTTTTTGGGGGGCTTCCAACCGGTGTCCATCAAGATGGCAAAGGAGCAGGGGCTCTCGCTGAACCCGGTGAAGATATCCGGGGCCTGCGGGCGGCTGATGTGCTGCCTGAAATATGAGCAGGAGGCGTATCAGGACCTTTTGCGGACCACGCCGAAGGTGAACGCCATAGTGTCCACGCCGGACGGCAAGGGGGTCGTCATCGACCAGAACCTTCTGACGAGGAGGCTCACGGTACGGCTGGATAAGGACCCGGATGCTGCGCCGAAGGTCTATACGGTGGACCAGGTGAAGCTTTTGAAGGACGGCCGCGTAAAGATAGACAAGAAAGAGCTGGAACAGCTGAAGGACCTGGAGTAACGAGGCCGATCAAGCGGGCCTTACGCTTGCAGGGTGTGGGGCGGCGCCCCACGACCTTGCCGAAGGCCAAAAAATACTTCTAAAAAACATCTTGCAATTTTGCAGATATATGTTACAATAAGGATGTATCGCGGTATATTACTTACCGCAAATCTACATGGAGGTGTTTTCCTATGCCTTATACTATCAATGACGAGTGCATCGCCTGCGGCGCCTGCGCCGGCGAGTGCCCCTCCGAGGCTATCTCTGAGGGCGACGGCAAGTACGTTATCGATCCCGACAAGTGCGTTGACTGCGGCGCCTGCGCCGGCGTCTGCCCTGTCGGCGCCCCTCAGGAGGGCTGAGCGGCAGTTTAACACAGTTCGTGTTAACTGCAACGCATACCAAGAAAAAGCGAAGCCTGAAGATCATGGGCTTCGCTTTTTTGTGATATTACCGAAAGGAGCCCATATATGGAACGCCACTGGGAACCCCTTGGCCAGGGCCTGCGGGTGCTGGTAAGCCCCTCTCACGGCTTCAGTACGGACACGCTGCTGCTGGCGGACTTCTCCCTGCCGAAGGCAAACGCCCGCTGCGCGGACCTGGGCAGCGGCTGCGGGGTGATACCGCTCTTATGGTGCCATAGGGGGCGGCCCGGGTCCGTCCTGGCCCTGGAGGTGCAAAAGGACGCGGTGGAGCTTATGGATGCCTCCGTCAGGGACAACGGCATGGAGGGGCGCATTGCCCCGGTCTTGGGGGATATCCGGGACTATAAGTCCCTGCTGCCCCACCAGTCCCTGGACCTTATGGCCAGCAACCCGCCCTACTTCGCCCCGGGCACTGGGGCCGTCAGCCGGGACCCCGGAAGAGGCCTTGCCCGGCACAGCCAAAGCTTCCAGCTCTCGGACCTGGCGGGGGCCGCGTTTTACTCCCTGCGCCACGGAGGCAGGCTCTGTATCTGCCTGCCATCTGTCCGGCTCATAGAGGCCGTCTGCCTTTTCCACGACCGGGGCCTGGAGCCAAAGCGCCTGCGCCTTGTGCAGCAGCGGCCCGGGAAGGAGCCGTACCTGTTCCTGCTGGAGTGCAGGAAGGGCGGCGGCGCGGGGCTTGCCGTAGAGGAGACTCTGATGCTCACCGACGGGTCAGGGAGCTATTCCCGGGAAATGGAGCGCATATATGGCGACTACCTAGAAAGCAACCGAAAGGAGCCCTCCAATGCTTGAAAAAGGCGCACTTTATATCGTTGGCACACCCATCGGGAATCTGGGAGATTTCTCCCCCAGGGCCCGGGAGACCCTCTCTGAGGCTGACTTCATCGCCGCCGAGGACACACGGGTGACTATGGGGCTTTTGAACCGCTTTGGGATCCATAAGCCCCTTATAAGCTACTTCGAGCACAATAAGCTGAGCCGGGGCGAGACTATCCTTGCCCGCCTTCGGGCCGGGGAGACCTGCGCTTTAGTCTCCGACGCGGGGATGCCTGCCATATCTGACCCCGGCGAGACACTTATAGCCGCCTGCGCCCGGGAGGATATCCCGGTCTATGTGGTGCCCGGCCCCACCGCCGCCATATCCGCCCTGGCGGTCAGCGGCCTGCCCACCGGGCGGTTCACCTTCGAGGGCTTTCTGTCCGTGAACAAGCGCAGCCGCCGCAGGCACCTGGAGCAGGTGGAGCGCGAGACCCGCACCATGGTCTTCTATGAGGCCCCCCATAAGCTGCGCCGGACCCTTTCGGACTTTGAGAAGCTATTTGGCGGGGACAGGAAAATATCCGTGGTCCGGGAGCTGACGAAGGTCCACGAGGAGGTCTGGCGCACAACCCTCGGGGAGGCCGCCGCCCACTATCGGGAGAAAGAGCCCCGGGGGGAGTATGTGCTGGTGATAGCCGGGGCGGAGGAGCCCGGGCTGGATGAGCCGGCCTATACCCTTGAGGACGCCGTAAGCGTGGCCCGGGAGCTTTTGGAGGAGGGTCTGCCTCCCTCTGAGGCCGCAAAGCAGGCCGCAAAAACCACGGGCCTGCGCAAGGCGGAGATTTATCGGGCCCTGACGGAAGAAAACTCTTGACAGGCCCTCTCAGGCATGGTATTATATATATGCTCCATCCAGAGCATATATATAATACCTGTAAGGGGAGGAAAGCAAAATGACCACCAATACCGGCAATCTTACGGAGAAGGTCTCCGTCAACATCAACACCACCACCCTGGCCGCCATCGACCTGCTGATAGACAACGGCCACTATTTCAACCGCAGCGACTTCATAAACCAGGCCCTGCGCGAGGCCATAGCCCGGAATGAGGCAAACATACAGCGGGCCTCTGAGGAGAGCGGCAAAAAGCTTACCGGCGGCTACTGGTTCATGGGCGTGTCAAGGCTCACGGAGCCGGAGGTGGACGAGATACTGCGCTCCGGCAAGCCCAGGAGCATCAGCGGCTACGGCGTGCTGTCCGTCGACCCCAATATCCCCGCCGAAAAGGTCTTCGCCGCCATAAGCGAGATAAGCATCCGGGGCAAGGTCTCCTGCTCGCCGGAGGTGCGGGAGCACTATAATCTATAAAAAGGAGCGCAAACTATGCAATGGTTCTTCGAGGATGACAACACGTCCCCCATATTCACCGCCAAGCAGCACGCGGAGAGCAAGCACGTCACCACCGGCGTGCGCCCCCTGCCAAGGCGCGGGGTGGCCTTCTGCCTGGGCCGGGGCCTGCCGGTGCTTCTGGAGCGCTTTAAGACCCGCCTTATCATGGAGGAGCTTCCGGGCTTCATCGCCCACAGCCCCGTCTATACCGTCGAGGACCATGAGAACGTCTGCTTCTTCGATGGCGGCCGGGGCGCGCCCCAGGCCGGGTGCTGTGTGGAGACGGTCCACGCCCTGGGGGTGGAGGAGCTGCTTGTAGTCGGGCTCTGCGGAGCCTTTGGGGAGGATATAGAGGTCTGCGACGTGCTGCTGCCGGAGCGCCTGCTCATCGAGGAGGGCACCTCCCACCACTACTCCGCGGGGCAGGAATACGCCGTGCCCAAAAGCCCCTGGCCCGAAGGGCACATTGCGGACTTCCTCTCCGTGCGCGGCTTCGCCGTCAAGCGCCGCGACACCGTCACCACCGACGCGCCCTACCGCCAGACATACTATAAGGAAGCCCTCTGGCGGCAAAGGGGCTTTTCCGGCGTGGACATGGAGGCCTCGGCCATTGTCAGCGTATGCAGCTATTTCGGCATGAGCTCCGCCGTGGCGCTGATGGCCTCGGACAAGCACCCGCTGTCGCCGGAGAGCCCGCCGTGGGCTTGGGGGAATGTGGATTTTAAGGGCAAGCGGAATGATTTTATTGAGGGATGTGTGCGGATGGCGCTGGAATGACAGATACATATGTGAAAAGAGGGAGCCTTCGTAAGGCTCCCTCTCTGTTTACTGCCAGTCGATAAGTACGCAGGGCCCTGCGATCCCCAGTTCAAAAGGCGCGTCTTTGATGTCAACCTTCACCGGGTCTCCACCATCCACCGGGATAATGTAAATGCCGGTGGCCGAGCCATAGGCCAAAGGCCTTGATGTATAGGCTATTTCAGTGCCGTCAGGGCTTATCACACCATTGGAATTCTCCGTGTCGCCGCCTGGGATATACTCTGCTTCCGTACCGGCCGAAGCATCCACAATAACGCTGGTATCTGGGGCGCCAGCGCCGGGGTGCGCATCGACTATGCACCGCTGCCCGTCAATCCAAGAGGTAACGTCTGTCGGAAAATATTTTGGCATGTATTCATCCCCCAGAAGCCCGCCGTTCTCTCCATATGGCTTCCCCACCAAAGTTATCTTTCCCTCTTGAATCTCGCTGGGGACAGGATTATCCACAGGAACATAATTGTAGTTATAGTTCAGTGTGTCTATAAATTGCTGTGTAAATCCATAATACGGCCCAACAAAGCCATGGGGCACGAACAGGAGCGGAGTCTCAGAGTTGTCCTGATGCTCCATCCCCAGGGCCTCCGTCACGTCAAAAAAGTTTCCGGCGGTATCAATCCATCCTGCAAACATTTCGCCTGTGCCGTGCGCAACCTTGGCCGCGCATAGCTTGCCGTAGTCGTCAGAAAAGATATGCCTTTGTATGTCCAAATTTGCGTCCCAAGCACCGTCCAGAGAGATACTATAATAGAACCCTGGCTCCGGACACTCAGGCACTTGAAACCTAGCCACAGTGTTCACCTCTCCGCTGTTCGGGTCGATGCAGTACACTGTATATGAATCGGCAATGTATGTATCCGGGTCCACCTCCGCCTCGGCCACAATAAGCCCATGCGCGGGGGCAAATACCTGATCCTGTACCGGCTCCGGCGTAGGCGCAGGTTCTTCGGTGGGCTCGGGTATTGGCGTCTCCTCAGCCGCTGCGCTCTCCTGCGGCGCCGAACTCTCCGGGGCCAAGCTCCCCGATTCCCCGCTGTTGCCGCACCCGGCAAGCCCCAGCAGCATGACCGCCGCCAGCAGCAGCGCTATAGCTTTTTTCATACCTCATACTTCCCTTCGCTGAAAATTTCCGCACAAACAACTCAAAAGTTATTTACTGTCTCGCGAATATACCATACCACACCCCGCCCCAAAAGTAAACCAAAAGCACCCCAAAAAATCCCAAATTTCCCCCTTGACAACCCCAAAAATCGGAGTTATAATGTTAACATCCTAACAGTTCGATTCCTAACAGTACATCATCTAACTGTTCGGTAACTATCGGAAAAGGAAGGAGGGACTACAGATGGGAAAAGACTGCGGCAAGCTGCACCGGATGGAGCACCGGGACGAGGTCGGGTTTCAGATAAACGGGCTGTCGCATATGATACGCTGGCTCACCCATCAGTATGTGGGCGAGGACGGCGGGCACTCGGGCGCCGGGGTGTACGGCTGGCTTATCGGCTTTCTGTATGACAACCGGGACCAGGATATCTTTCAGCGGGACCTGCAGCAGCAGTTCTCCGTGCGCCGCTCCACCATGACCGGGATCCTGCAGGCCATGGAGAAGGACGGAATGATAACCCGCAGCCCGGTGTCCTGGGATGCGCGGCTCAAGAAGATAGAGCTCACGGAGAAGGCCGTCGCCCGCCAGGAAAAGTTCCAGCAGACCATCGCCGCCATAGAGGCAAAGCTCTCCTCGGGGCTGACGCCACAGGAGAAGGACGTTTTCATCGGGCTCTGTGAAAAGATACGCAGGTCCCTTGAGGACTGACCATTACAGCCACAAATATTTACGAAAGGACTGATACCGCAAATGATTCGCAAGCTCTCCCGCGCCATACGGGAATACAAACGGGACACGGTGCTGACCCCCGTCACCGCCGCCATGGAGGTGGTGATGGAGGTGATAATCCCGGTGCTCATGGCATTCCTCATTGACCGCGGCATAAACGCCGGGGACATGGGCGCCATCTGGAAGACCGGCCTGCTGCTGGTGCTCTGCGCCCTCGTATCCATGGCCTTCGGCGTGCTGTCGGGCTTCTTCGGGGCAAGGGCCTCAACGGGCTTTGCCAGAAACCTCCGGCAGGACATGTATTACGCCGTGCAGAAGTATTCCTTCTCAAACATCGACAAGTTTTCCACCGGCAGCATCGTCACCCGGCTTACCACCGACGTGACGAACCTTCAGAATACCTTCCAGATGCTCATACGCATTGCCGTGCGGGCCCCCTCCACCCTTATCTTCTCAATGGTGATGGCGTTTTTGGTAAACGCGCGGCTGGCCCTGCTGTTCCTGGCTGTCATACCCATTCTGGGCGCGGGCCTCGGGTTCATCTCCATGAAGGCTCACCCCGCCTTTACCCGCATGTTCAAGCACTATGACCGCATGAACACCGTGGTCCAGGAGAACCTCAGGGGTATAAGGGTCGTAAAGGCTTTCGTCAGGGAGGACTACGAGACCGAAAAGTTTGTGGACTCCTCTGAAAAGCTCCGCCGTGACTCGGCCCTGGCCGAGAAGATACTGGCCTTCAACTCGCCTCTGATGCAGTTCTGCATGTACGCGGTGATCCTTCTGATATCCTGGTTCGGCGCAAAGCTCATAGTGGGCTCCGGGGCCGGGGCCCCCGGCTCAATGACCACCGGCCAGCTCATGAGCATGATGAGCTATGCCATGCAGGTGCTCATGTCCCTGATGATGCTGACCATGATACTGGTGATGGGCACCATGTCCCGGGCCTCGGCCACCCGCGTGGTGGAGATCCTGGACGAGCAGAGCGATATAGTAAACGGCGAGAAGGACCTGACCATCGTAAAGGACGGCTCCATACAGTTCAGGGACGTGGAGTTCAACTACAAGCGCTCGGGCCGCGCCTGCCTTTCCGGCATAAACCTGGACATCAAGTCCGGCCAGACCGTTGGCATACTTGGCGGCACCGGCAGCGGCAAGTCCAGCCTTGTGCAGCTCATCCCCCGGCTCTACGACGTGGTAAGCGGCCAGGTGTTAGTGGGCGGCGAGGATGTGCGGGACTATAACGTCACGGCCCTTAGAGAAGAGGTCGCAATGGTCCTGCAAAAGAACGAGCTGTTCTCCGGCACCATCAAGGACAATTTAAGATGGGGCGACGAGAACGCCACTGACGAGGACATCGAGCGGGTGTGTAAATTAGCCCAGGCCGACGGCTTTATAAGGGAGTTCCCCGAGGGCTATGACACCTACATAGAGCAGGGGGGCACCAACGTCTCCGGCGGGCAGAAGCAAAGATTGTGCATCGCTAGGGCGCTCCTTAAAAAGCCCAAGATACTCATCCTCGACGACTCCACCAGCGCCGTGGACACCCATACCGACGCGCTGATACGTGACGCCTTCAAGAACGAGATACCCGACACCACCAAGCTGATAATAGCCCAGCGGGTCAGCTCCGTCCAGGACGCTGACCAGATAATCGTGCTGGACGGCGGCAGGATTGCCGACATCGGCACCCATGAGGAGCTCTTAAAGACCAGCCCGATCTATCGGGAGGTCTATGAATCCCAGCAGAAAGGAGAGACCGCGAATGCCTCCTAGAGGACCAATGGGCGCGGCCTACGCCAAGGACAGGCCGAAACCGAAGAACCAGGGGAAGACCATAAAAAGGCTTCTGAGCTATATGGACCTGCCCAACAGAATACGCCTTGCCATAGTGCTCGTGTGCATACTCGTCAGCGCCCTTGCCGGGGTCATGGGCTCCATGTTCCTTGAGACCCTCATCGACGACTATATCACCCCGCTGCTGGGTATGGAGAACCCGGTGTTTACAGGGCTCTTAAGGGCCCTGGGCACAATGGCGCTGATATACCTTGCGGGCGTCGTCACCACCTTCACCTCCAACTGGCTGATGGTGAACGTCTCACAGGGGATACTCAAGGACATACGTGACGACCTGTTCTCGCGTATGCAGCGCCTGCCCATAAAGTATTTCGACACCCATACCCACGGCGACATCATGAGCCGGTACACCAACGACACGGACACCCTTCGTATGCTCATCTCCCAGAGCATACCCCAGCTGTTTAACACCGTGATAACCCTTGTGTCGGTGTTCATCGCCATGGTCAGCACGAGCATACCCCTGACGGTCCTGGTGCTGGTGATAGTGGCCCTTATGCTGGTGCTCACCGGCAAGATAGGCGGCATGTCCGGCAAATACTTCGTGCGCCAGCAGAAGTCCCTGGGGGCCATCAACGGATATATCGAGGAGATGGTCACCGGCCAGAAGGTCATAAAGGTCTTCTGCCACGAGGAGCACGCAAAGGCCGATTTTGACAGGCTGAACGACCAGCTGAGGAGCGACAGCGCCCGGGCCAACAGCTTCGCGAACATCATGGGCCCGGTGATGAACAACCTGGGGCACTTGCAGTACGCCCTGATAGCCATAGCCGGCGGCGCGCTGGCCCTGGGCGGGGTGGGCGGCCTGACCCTTGGCGGCATAGCGGCCTTTTTACAGCTTAGCAGAAGCTTCACAATGCCCATTGGCCAGATAGCCCAGCAGTTCAACGTGATGGTCATGGCCCTGGCGGGCGCCGAGCGCATCTTCGAGATGATGGACGAAACGCCCGAGCAGGACGAGGGCTACGTCACCCTGGTGAACGCAAAAGAGGTAAACGGCGTGCTCACCGAGACCCCCGAGCGCACCGGCATGTGGGCCTGGAAGCATCCCCATAAGGAGGAGGGCACCGTCACATACCAGAAGCTCACCGGCGAGGTGGAGCTGCTGGACGTGGACTTCGGCTATAACGAGGAGAAGCTGGTGCTGCATAACATCGACATCGACGCCCAGCCCGGCAAGAAGATAGCCTTCGTGGGCGCTACCGGCGCGGGCAAGACCACCATAACGAACCTCATCAACCGCTTCTACGACATCGCCGACGGCAAGATACGCTATGACGGCATAAACATCAACAAGATACGAAAGCCCGACCTGCGCCGGTCCCTGGGCGTGGTGCTGCAGGACACGAACCTCTTTACCGGCACAGTCCGCGACAACATAAGATACGGCAAGCTGGACGCCACCGACGAGGAAGTGGAGGCCGCCGCGAAGCTCGCCAACGCCGACGGCTTCATCCGCCGCCTGCCCGAGGGCTATGACACCATACTAACCGGCGACGGCGGCAGCCTCTCCCAGGGCCAGCGCCAGCTACTCAGCATAGCCCGCGCCGCCGTGGCCGACCCGCCCGTAATGGTCCTGGACGAGGCCACCTCCTCCATCGACACCCGCACCGAGCGCCTTGTCCAAAAGGGCATGGACGGCCTAATGCAGGGCCGCACGGTCTTCGTCATCGCCCACCGCTTGAGTACGGTACAGAACTCTGACAGCATCATGGTGCTGGAGCTTGGGCATATCATCGAGCGGGGGACCCATGAGGAGCTGATCGCGCAGAGGGGGAAGTATTATCAGCTTTATACTGGGGCGTTTGAGTTGGAGTAAGGCAAAAATTGCATGGAAAAGGGAGCCTTTTGGGGGCTCCCTTTCAACTATTCGTAAGTATATTCCTGGCGCTCAAATAGGAACCTATCTTCGTTCTTTATTTCAATGTTATCCCGCAATATAATCTGTCCGTCACTGTTATATGTTTCCTCTGTGTAGCGGCTGAACTCAAGCCAGCCGTTTTCTGTGTTATATCCTCCTTCGTATGCGGTCGTGGCGCGCCGGGCAATCTTGTCATTATCACCAAATTCCGTCTCCACCTGTCTGGTGACCCGTTCGGAGCCATCGTTGGAAGAATAAACCGTTGTGGTTTCAACAGTTTTATGGTCTGAGTATTCAAAATCGGTGACCTGCCGCAGCACATCCTCGGCCGTGTAATAGTTCTCCCTGAGCTTACGGCCTTGGGCGTCATATTCAAAAAGGATATACTCCAGAAGCCCCCCGGATTTATAGTAACTATTCCAGCGGGTCAATTTGCCGTCATCGTCATACAGATTCTCATATTGAAGACTCCCATCGTCATAATACCCTTTTCCACCACTGGACAAGCCATAGCTCACGATTTTAACCTCGCCCACCGTGGGGTCTGCCGCGGGAGATTCTATGTTGCCGTCAGAGTCCCAGTGGGGTACAACTTCGGAAGACCTATAGCCAACAAGGGCGTTTCCTTCTTCGTCATAGGAATAATCTACCCGCCCGGTCTCAGCACCGTCGGCACTGTAGGACGTGACAGATTCCATTTTTCCGTCGGGCCCATAGGCAAAATCATGCCAGTAGATTATCTCATCGTATGGGCCGTAGGCTGTCATTTTCACCAGCTTACCAACTGACGGCTCGGGCGTGGGCTCCGGCGTAGATGTGGGCTCCTCCGCCGGTTCTGGCGTTGGCGTCTCCTCGGCCGCCGCGCTCTCCTGCGGCGCCGGACTTTCCGGAGCCAGGCTCCCGGATTCCCCGCTGTTGCCGCAGGATGGTAGGACAATGAGCGCTGAAATAAGCAGCGCTGATATAAATTTTCTCATGTGTTCCCTCCTAAACTATTCTCTCAGCAGCCCCCCAAAGGGCAGCCCCAAAAGGCCCGCCCCCCGGGTTTCGCCGCCGAGACAACAAAAGCGGCGCAGGGAACTTGACCCTACACCGCCGGAAGCTACACGCAAAATCCACTTAAGGCCCTTGTAAAAAAACAGGGGATTGTTTATAATAGATATGGTGCAGATATTCTGCTGTGTGGGAGGATGTGTCTCCTGCATAGGGGCGTTGGGGATGGCGGTCCCCGGCGCCCTGCCTTTTTGCTTCTGTGTCTCGACTACATTTTACACCATATTACAAGGAATAGCAAGAGGTTTTTGCCGGGTTTTCGCAAAGAAAGGGAGCCTTTTATAAAGGCTCCCTTTCTTTTATGGGTTTCACTTCGCCCCGAGGGCCCTTGTGGCGTTGAGCACCGCCAGCACCATAACGCCCACGTCCGCGAACACCGCCAGCCACATGCCGGTTATGCCGAAGGCCGTCAGGGCCAGCACCAGGGCCTTTACGCCCAGGGCGAACCAGATGTTCTCCTTGACGATGGCGATTGTCTTTCGGGATATCCTGACGGCTGCCGAGAGCTTGGAGGGCTTGTCGTCCATGAGCACCACGTCCGCCGCCTCGATGGCCGCATCCGAGCCCAGGGCCCCCATGGCTATGCCCACGTCGGCCCGGGAGAGCACCGGCGCGTCGTTTATGCCGTCGCCCACAAAGGCCAGCCTGCCGCCTCTCTGCTCCTTTTTCAGCAGCTCCTCGACCCTGTCCACCTTGCCGGCGGGCATGAGCTCCGCGTGTACCTCGTCCAGGCCCAGCTCCCGGGCGGCGCTCTCGCCCGCCGCTTTGCTGTCCCCGGTGAGCATCACCGTCTTTATCCCCCGCTCTTTCAGCCGGGATATGGCCTCCTTTGAATCCGGCTTCAGCTGGTCGGCAATAACTATATACCCGGCGTATGTGCCGTCCACCGCCACATGTACAATGGTTCCTGCAGCGGCAGTATCCTCCGGGCACTCAGCGCCGGCCTCATCCATAAGCCGCCTGTTCCCGGCGCACACCGTCCTGCCATCCACCTGCACCTGAACGCCCCGGCCGGAGAGCTCCTTCGCCTCCCCGACGTGCGCGCGGTCAAGCTCCCCGCCCCAGGCCTCTTTCAGGGACCGGGAGATGGGGTGGTCGGACCAGCTTTCAGAGAGGGCCGCCAACTCTAAAAGCTCCTTCTCCGTCATGCCAACGGGATGTATCTCCGCCACCTGGAACACCCCCTGGGTCAGGGTGCCGGTCTTGTCGAAGACCACCGTGTCCACCGCCGCCAGGGCCTCCATATAGTTGCCGCCCTTGATGAGTATGCCCTGCCTTGAGGCCCCGCCGATGCCCCCGAAGAAGCTAAGCGGCACCGATATCACCAGCGCGCATGGACAGGACACCACCAGGAAGGTCAGCGCCCGCTGTATCCATGCCCCCCAGCCGCCCATGAACAGGGGCGGTATCACCGCCAGCAGCACCGCGCCTATCACAACCGCGGGGGTATAGTACCGGGCAAAGCGGGTGATGAAGTTCTCGGCCCTGGCCTTCTTGCTGGAGGCGTTCTCCACCAGGTCCAGTATCTTCGCCACGGTGCTCTCGCCGAACTCCTTTTCCACCCGCACCCGCAGCACCCCGCTGAGGTTCACGCAGCCGCTGGGCACGCTCTCCCCCACGTCCACGCTCCTGGGCATACTCTCGCCGGTAAGGGCCGCGGTGTTCAGGCTGCTGCTCCCCTCTATCACCGTGCCGTCCAGGGGTATCTTCTCCCCGGGCTTCACCACGATGATATCGCCCACAGCCACGTCCTCCGGGTCCACCTCCTCCACTTCGCCGCCGGTCTCAAGATTGGCATAGTCTGGCCGCAGGTCCATAAGGGAGGATATGGACCTTCTGGACTTGCCCACGGCATAGCCCTGGAACAGCTCGCCCACCTGATAGAACAGCATGACGAACACCGCCTCGGGGTACTCGCCCTCCCCGAAGAAGCCGGTGCAGAAGGCCCCCACCGTGGCAAGGGCCATAAGGAAGTTCTCGTCGAACACCTGGCCGTGGGCGATGTTCCTTACGGCCCGCCAGAGCACGTCCCAGCCCACGGTGAAGTAGGCCGGCAGGAACAGCGCGAAACGCCAGGGACCGGTATAAGGCACGAGCACGGCGGCGATGAGAAGGACCGCGCCAATTATTATGCGAAAGAGCATGGTCTTTTGTTTCCTTGTCATGATCTCCATATCTCCTTTTTACGCGTCAAAGCTTTTTAAGCACCCCAAAACCCACCGGCAGCCGCCCCTCCAGCCGCTTCAGGCAGAGCACCTCCGCCCCGCAGCTTTCTATCAGCGCCCCATAGCTCTCGAGGGTGTACTGCTCCCTGAAGCGGAAGCCCAGGGCCCTATAGGCCCCGATAGCCGCTCTAAAGCCGGGACCGGCCTCGCCCTGTAGGTACGTGGGAAGTATCAGCCGGCCGCCGGAAGATACGCAGGCCAGCAGGCAGCCGACAGCCCTCTTGGGCTCATCCAGCAGGTGCAGGACGTTACCGGCGATCACCACGTCAAAGGGCTCCTCCGGCGGCGGGGCGAAGATATCCCGCCGGGCAAACTCCATGTTCATGAAGCCCGCCCGCTCCGCTTTTCCCTTGGCCCGGGCCAGCATGTCGGGGGACAGGTCCGTGCAGAGCACATACCCGGCCCTCTTGGCCGCCGTCAGGGAGAGCGCCCCGGTGCCCGCCGCGCAGTCCAGCACCCGGCTCCCCGGCGGGACCCATAGGGCCGTCTCCCGCTCCATACTGAGGTTTGCCCTGCGGTTCAGAAGCTCCGCAAAATCATACAGCCCGGATACCCGGTCCCAGAAGCCCCTCACCGCACTATCCGGCAGTCCGGCTCCACCCTTTTGCAGGCCCTCTCTATCTGGTCCATGATCTCCTCGAAGCGCCCCTCGTCGGCGGTGACGGTAAGCTTCTGCATCATAAAGCTTACCGTGGCGTCCTCCACGCCGGGGAGCTTCTTTATGGCGGTCTCCATTTTCGCCGCGCAGTTGGCGCAGTCCAGGTCGATAAGCTTGAAACGCTTTGTCATAACAGCCATCCTCTCATTCAAATAAAAATAATTTAATATAAGTGTTTAATATATACCGGGTCGCCATTTTTAGCGGCAAGGCCCGGGTCGTGCCGGTAGCCGTGCTTAATATAGAAGCCGGGTGCGGTGTCTGTGGTCAGGGCTATAGAGGTAACTCCGCGCTCTATAAAGTACCCTTCCGCAAGCTCTAAGAGCTCCGAGCCGCAGCCCCGGCCCCGGTACTCCGGTGCTATCCAGAACTCCCGGATAAAGCCCAGGGTCTTTGTCATGAACCATCCGGCGCAGTCCATGGGGCAGAACTGTATGAACCCTACGGCCTTGCCGCCGTCCATGCCAAGATAGGCGAGGTTCCCGCGGCCGTCCGTGTCCATCTCGTGAAAAAGCCCGTCCCAGTCCCGGATCGTTATGCCCAGCTCATTAAAGTAGAGCCTGAAGCACTCCCGGAAGTCCGGGCCGGTGAAATCCGTTATCAGCCTTGTGTCCATTTTATAACCTCACTCCGCTATATGCTCCATGCCCTGGTCCAGTATGGTGCGCACATGGTCGTCAGAGAGGGAGTAGAAAATGGTCTTCCCCTCCCGCCTATAGCGCACCAGCTTTGCCTTTTTCAGCACCGCCAGCTGGTGGGAGATGGCCGACTGGGTCATGCCCAGCAGCTCCGCTATGCCGCACACGCACATGTCCGACTCGAACAGCACGTAAAGTATGCGTATCCTGGTGGAGTCCCCGAATATCTTGAAGAGCTCCGACAGGTCGAACAGCTCCTCCTCCCCGGGCATTATCTCGTTGACCCGCCGCACGGTCTCCTCGTGCACGTGGGTATAGGCGTTGGGGTTTTCCATTTACATCGTCCTTTCATATGAGCAATCGTTCATGTGTATTATATGCCTGGTTTGCTGAAATGTCAATAGGGGGAAGAAAAAAAGCCCTTACAAAAAGGTACACTTTTTTGTAAGGTTCTAAACCATGCTATTTTTATCAGATATTTTAGGCTTTTGTATTGCATAATTGTAGAAAACGTGGTATAATTTGCTAAATTTAAGTGCTAAAAAGCCCTTACAAAAAAGTGTACTTTTTGTATGACTTTTCGCGCTAAACAACATCTAGGAGGTTAAACAATGAGAAAATTCTTATCCCTGCTGCTGGCGCTTCTGCTGTTTCTGCCGCTCGTTCCAACCGCAGAGGTCCATGCCGCCAGTTCTATGCGCGGAGAGCTGTTTCGCCTGATCAACCAGGAACGGACCAAGGCGGGTCTTTCGTCGCTGAACGCAAACAGCTATCTCAACGCCTGCTCTGTCGTCCGCATAAAAGAATTATTCCAGTCACCGTCTCACACAAGGCCGGACGGCCGGGATTGGAGGACGGTGCTGGAAGACAAAAATCTACCTGTGGACGTGGCCTATTCTGGTGAGATCTGGTGCGGGGGCTACAGCACTGCCGCTTCCGCCTTGGAGGCGTTTATGAACTCTCCGGCCCATAGAGAAATTTTGATGGACAAAAATTTTAACTTTATGGGTGTTGGGTACGGCGTACAGAACGGCGCCGATTACTGGGTGGTCAACTTCACCCGCAGCAGCGAGCTGCAGCCGGAAAACGACTGTTTTGGCGCAGGTGACACTCCTGCGCCCAACCCTCCCAGCGGGAACGGCAACAGCGGGACCTGTGGCGACGGGGTCACCTGGTCCCTGGATAATGGCAAACTGACTATCAGCGGCAACGGCCCCATGAACGACTATTACAATGTTGAGAGCATCCCATGGTACGGTATGCGCGAAAGCATTAAATCCATCAAGGTAGAAGCCGCCGTGACCCATATCGGCGCTTATGCCTTTACAAACTGCCTTTGGACGCAGCATGTGCAGCTCGAGATGGATTGCCTGACCTCCATCGGCCCCAATGCCTTCATGTCCTGCGGCGCCAGCAGCGGGTGCTTCTTTGGGATTGGCGCGAATTATCGTATGACAGAAATCGGTGCATGGGCGTTTTACGGCTGCAACACAAACACGGAGATCGACCTTCCGTCAAAGCTTGTCACAGTCAAAGAAAATGCGTTTTATCAGTGCAAATATCTCCCAAGTATATATTTCCCCGCAACTGTAAAGGAAATCGAGTACAACGCTTTTGCCGGCTGCGCCTCCCTGCGCTCCATCATCTTCATGGGCGTTCCGGAGACCATCAGCTATGGCGCTTTTGAGGGCGCGCCCGCCGACGCGACAGTCGAATTTCACGGCACCAGGGCTCAGTGGGACGCCATGTCCGCCGGGAAGGACATGACCACCGAGGAACTGCTATTCGGAAAGGGCAATACCTCCCACAACATCAAGTTCCTCGCCCCCGCGGAGGAGCCCGTCACCCTTACCCTTGCCGGGAATACCGGCAGTGACGGCGCTGTCCAGGTCGACGCGGACAACACCGGGCTCTACGCCAATCTCTCGGCTCCCACGGGGGCCAATCTTACCAATGTCTCTTTGCGCATATATTCCCAGAGCGGCGCAAGCGTCGGGACAGTGAGCGACGACCGGGCGGGCACTGTGTCTCAGAACCCCGCACGGCTGGGCTTCACCCTTTGGAAGACTCCTTCCGGGAATAAGCTAACCTATTCCAATTTCTCCCTGACCCTTGGGGAGACCTATCAGTACGAGCTCGCCGCCACCGTCAACGGACAGGTCTATACCACCAGCCGCGGCAGGTTCCGCCTTCCGGCCCCCGAGGTCAAGACCTATACGGTGACCTTCTTTAACCCCATCAACGGGACCTCCAGCACCAAGACGGTGACCAACGGCCAGCCCTACGGTGCGCTGCCCATTCCGGCCACCGTGTCCGGCTATACCTTTGAGGGCTGGTATGCCGACACGAATTTTACCCAGCGCGTCACCAAGGACAGTATCGTAAGCCTCACCAAAAACCAGACCTTATACGCCAGAATGATACGGGAGGAGGACAAGACCGTCTCCCTTACCCTCACCGATAAGACCGGCCTCAGCGGTGTGCAGACCGTCAGCCCTTATAACGGAAAGTTTGAGGCAACTCTGTCTGCGCCATCAGGCTGCAAGATAACCCAGCATACTTTTAATATTTACACCACTGGCGGCAGCTCTCTTGGAAGCCAAAGTGTATCCTGCAGCGAGACCACTAACGGTACGAACTACTCCATCTACAGAACCTTGAGCGTAACCGGCAGCACGGTGCCCGATGGCGCCACCCTGACCTGGTTCAATTTCAAGCTCACCACAGGCTCCACCTATCTGTACGATTTCTCCGTTGTAGTGGACGGCAAGACCTATACTACTCAGCGCGCCCGGTTCCGTATCAGCGCAAACTCCGGCTCATCCACGGGCTTCACCGACGTAAAGCCCGGGGCCTACTACGCCGACGCGGTAAAATGGGCCGTTGAGAAGGGCATCACCGCCGGAAAAGGCAGCAACACCTTCAAGCCCGACGACAAGTGCACCCGGGGCGAGATAGTCACCTTCCTCTGGCGCAGCGCGGGCTCGCCGGAGCCCGAAACTGCCGCCAACAGCTTCTCTGACGTGAAGGAGAAGGACTACTATTACAAGGCCGTGCTGTGGGCAGTTGAGAACGATATCACCGCCGGTAAGGGCGTCGGGACCTTTAAGCCCGGCGACAAGTGCACTCGGGCCGAGGCCATGACCTTCATGTGGCGGGCGGCGGGAGAGCCCGCGCCCAATGGGGCCAGTTCCTTCAAGGACGTGGTCAGCGGCTCCTTCTATGAGAAGGCCGTGGGCTGGGCCGTTGCGAAGGGCATTACCGCCGGTAAGGGTACCGGCACCTTCAAGCCCAACGACAAGTGCTCTCGGGCGGAGATCGTCTCGTTCCTGTACCGCGGAAGGAACCTATAAGAGTAATCAACCCCCCTATCTCCACTTTCTTTTCATCACATAGTTTTCTCAATATGTCTCCTATGTCCTTCTTCATTTTGTTAATAACCTCCTGATGGTCTTCTGGTAATGCGGCTGCCAAACCCGCTTCCATTTTATCATCCGGAGGTTATTTGCTAAAGCAGCCAAAGGAGGAGCGCCGCAGGGCGCTCCTCCTGATTTTGGGGCCGATTAAGTTTTGAAGCGGTTACAAAAAGGTATACTTTTCTGTAACCGTCCTTTGCGCGCTTTATTTACCAAATTATACCATCTTTTTTACAACTTTGCAATATGCAGCTTACAAAATATTCAAAAGATTTGCTAATGTTTTTATTCTTACAGAAAAGTATGCTTTTTTGTATGACCTCTCACGCTAAGCAAAATGTTTAGGAGGCTTTTATAATGAAAAAGGTTCTATCAGTTCTGTTGGCTCTGTGCCTGCTCTTGGGGGCAATGCCTGTGTTCGCCGCTTCAGATTTGAGCGATTTCGACATCTTTACATCTCCTGAATTCGGCACTAAGGCCATAACCGGATACCATGGACCCGGCGGGGATGTGGTGATACCTGACGGTATCAAGGGAATACTTAGTCATGCCTTTCAATACAGCTCTGCGGACGTGACTAGCATCACCCTGCCCGAAGGTTTCTCCTCTCTGGCCGATTTCGCGCTTAGCGGGTGCCCCGGGCTGAAAACCCTCACTATCAAAAACCCCGACGTCAATATCCTTGAGTACGCCATCCCAAACAGCGTTGAGGAGATATTCTTTGCCGGAACAGAGTCTCAATGGAGAAATAATTACGGCTACTATACTTTCCCAAAGGACGCAAAAGTTTACTTTAACTATACCGGCAGTACCGACCCTAAGCCAGACACCGGCTTCACCGACGTAAAATCCACCGATTACTTTGCCGACGCGGTAAAATGGGCTGTTGAGAACAACATCACTGCCGGGAAGGGTAATAACCTGTTCAAGCCCAATGACAAGTGCACCCGGGGCGAGATAGTCACCTTCCTCTGGCGCAGCGCGGGCTCGCCGGAGCCCGAAACTGCCGCCAACAGCTTCTCTGACGTGAAGGAGAAGGACTACTATTACAAGGCCGTGCTGTGGGCAGTTGAGAACGATATCACCGCCGGTAAGGGCGTCGGGACCTTTAAGCCCGGCGACAAGTGCACTCGGGCCGAGGCCATGACCTTCATGTGGCGGGCGGCGGGAGAGCCCGCGCCCAATGGGGCCAGTTCCTTCAAGGACGTGGTCAGCGGCTCCTTCTATGAGAAGGCCGTGGGCTGGGCCGTTGAGAAGGGCATTACCGCTGGGAAGGGCACCGGCACCTTTAAGCCCAACGACAAGTGCTCTCGGGCGGAGATAGTCTCGTTCCTGTACCGCGGAAGGGACCTGTAAGAGTAAGCAGAAAGTACCCTGTCTTTTTTAGACAGGGTACTTTTATGTGGGCTGCCAATTTTTAAGGCAGCCTTAATTCTTAAGGCTTTGTAACGGAGCGGGGATCTTCCCTCCCCGGGAAATAAACTCCGCGGGGCTCGCCATGTTCACCGGCATCACCGGCCCCTGGCCCAGAAGCCCGCCAAAGTCCAGCTCCTCCCCGGCGGACTTGCCGATGGCGGGTATCACCCGCACGGCGGTGGTCTTGCTGTTCACCATGCCTATGGCGGCCTCGTCGGCGATAATACCGGAGATTATCTCCGGGGTCACGTCCCCGGGTATCACTATCATGTCCAGCCCCACCGAGCATACGGCGGTCATGGCCTCAAGCTTATTCAGGGTCAGGCACCCGCTTCTGGCCGCGTCTATCATGCCCGCGTCCTCGGTCACCGGGATAAAGGCCCCGGAGAGCCCGCCCACGCTGGAGGAGGCCATCACGCCGCCCTTCTTTACTGCGTCGTTGAGCAGCGCCAGCGCCGCCGTGGTGCCGAAAGCCCCGCACTGTTCAAGGCCCATTCCCTCTAAAATATGGGCCACGCTGTCCCCTATGGCGGGGGTGGGGGCCAGGGACAGGTCCACTATGCCGAAGGGCACGCTGAGCCTGCGGGAGGCCTCCTGTGCCACTAATTGCCCCATTCGGGTTATCTTAAAGGCCGTGCGCTTTATGAGCTCCGCTATCTCCGTTAGGCTCTTGCCCGCGCCCTCCTTCTGTATGGCGGCCCGGACCACTCCGGGGCCCGAGACCCCCACGTTTATCACGCAGTCCGGCTCACCGGGGCCGTGGAAGGCTCCGGCCATAAAGGGGTTGTCCTCGGGGGCGTTGCAGAAGACCACCAGCTTCGCCGCGCCTATGCACTCCCGGTCCGCAGTGAGCTCCGCCGTGCCCTTGACTATTTTTCCCATCTTCGCCACAGCGTCCATATTTATCCCGGCCTTTGTGCTGCCCACATTCACCGAGGAGCAGACCAGCTCCGTCTCGCTTAGAGCCTCTGGTATGCTCTCTATCAGCGCGTAGTCCCCGGGGCCGAAGCCCTTCTGCACCAAAGCGGAATAGCCGCCGATGAAGTTGACCCCCACATTGTGGGCGGCCTTATCCAGGGCCTTTGCAAAGCGCAGGGGCGATGCCCCCGGGCAGGCCCCCGCCACCATGGCGATGGGGGTGACGGAGATTCGCTTATTGATGATGGGTATGCCGTACTGGCGGCTGATGTCCTCGCCGGTCTTCACCAGGTCCTGGGCGTAGCGGCATATCTTGTCATAGACTTTCGTGGCGGCGGCATCCGGGTCCGGGCCCGCGCAGTCCAGCAGCGAGATGCCCATGGTGATGGTGCGCACGTCCAGGTTCTCATTGTCTATCATATTTATGGTCTCTAATATCTCTTTTGTGTTCAAAGTCTGTTCCCCCTTCAAGGTGGCTAAAATTCCGGCTGCTCGCAGTACAGCGCCGCTTCATGCAGGGCGCCGCAGTTATCCGTGAAGCCCAGGCGCTCATAGTCCGCCCCGGCCATGACCCGCCTGAGAACGGGCAGGCCCAGGTCAAGGTCGTTCTTTCTGCGGCCTATAGCCGGGCAGGTCACGAACCGGAAGCCCATGTCCGAATAGAGCTTTATGGCACATACCGATGTGGGCTGGGTGTGCAGGTATATGGGCGCGGCAGCCCCCCGCAGTATCTCAGTAAGAAGGGCCCGCCCGAGGCCCCTTCCCTCATGCTCCGGCAGGACCCGGAACCAGCCTATGGTGTTCACCCTCCCATAGGCGGGCCAGGTAAGGCAGGTGCCCGCGGGCCTGCCGCTTTCGTCCCAAATCAGCAGGCAGCGCCGGGAGAATTCATCCTCATTTTCGGCGTATACCCTCTTATAGTAATCCAAGACATATGGCACGTACTGCTTTTCTACGGCGGTATTGGCCCATAGGTCCAGCTCATCCCGCCCGCAGGGCCTGATACTGTACCCCGGGGGCAGCTCCCGGAACGCATTAGTATCGGGCTTTTTGCAGGCCATAAAGAGATTATAATCGCCTATGGTCTCGTAGAGGTGCGAGATCCCCGCTTCGCAGAACAGCTCCCAATCCCGCCCGGAGTGGGCCGCGCCCCAGGCCTTCTCCATAACGTCCCAGCAGAGCACATCCCCGCGCTCCGTGGTCTCGGTGAGCATATCCACCACCCTATAGCCCCGCTTCCAGTATATCATGGCCGCGGGAAGGGACGCTTCAAGCCTTATCCTGCCGTACCTCTCCCCTATGGCCCTCTCCGCGAAGTCTAAAAGCGCCCGGCCGTACCCCCGGCCCTGGAGCCCGGGCTGCACATACAGCCGGGTGATCTCGTCCCCGTGGAGGGTCACCGTGCCCGCCGCCATGCCGCCGTCGAACAGCAGGTACACCTCTCCGGCTTCTATGTCGGGCAGGATGTTTCTGTCCTTATGCCAGTCAAGGAAGAACTCCACCGCGCCATGCGGATAGTAGCGCGGATAGACCTCCTGGATGGTCCGCCGGGTGATGAAGCCCACCATGGGCAGGTCGGCGGGGCTTGCTTTTCTTATTTCCATAATTATACCTTGTGCATCGAGTTAAATATATCCTCGTGCATGACGTGTATCCTCAGCCCCATCTGGTCCCCAAGCCTGTCCATCTCGGAGGACAGCGCCGCCACGTCCACGGACGACCCGCTCATGTCCACCAGCATCACCATGGCGAACAGGTCCTGTAAAATGGACTGGGTGACCTCAAGGACGTTCACGCCGCTTTTTGCGCATATCTCGGTGACCTTCGCGAGAATTCCCACCATATCCTTGCCGATGACGGTGATGACCGCCTTATTTGAGCTGTTCATTTTGGTTATTCCTCTCTTTATGAGTAGTTTTTGCAATGGTAATATTATGCGGCAGAAGGGCGCAGTTGTCAAGCCCGGATATTTTATAAAGCTGCTTGAAAGGAATGTTATCGTGTGCTATAATTAAAAAACAAAATTTGAACATAATGTAATGGAGCGCTGAACATGGAAATCACTTTTGACGATATCACCTTAAGGGATTACCGGCTTTCAGATGTAGAAGACGAGGTTCGCTGGACCAATGAGGATACCGCGTGGTTTTACTCTGATACTCCCTGGATGGAGCTGGAGCCGGCAGATCCCGGAGAGCTGCGTGAGGATATGCTGCAAATTATTTCCGCGCTGCCGGATATCCGTTGGAGGTTTGAGATAGAAACGGCTGGGCGGCATATCGGTATGGTATCGTCCTATTACCTGGACGAAAACTTTGAACCTACGCCCTGGGAGTCTATCGACCAGAATAAAAACGCGCAGGAGAACCATTCGGTGCGGGGGCTCGGCGTTGAGATATGTGAAATGGATTTCTGGGGCAGGGGGATAGGCGGAAAGGCCCTGAAAGCTTTAATGGAGTATTACCGCGGATGGGGTGAACATAGGTTTATTTTAGAGACATGGAGCGGCAACACGCGTATGCTGGGGTGCGCAAGAAAACTGGGTTTCACGGAAGTGAGGCGAAAGAAGGGCGCTTATACCGTGGACGGTAAGAAATATGATGGGCTGGTGCTGGAAAAGTGTATATAGCCAGCAGATTGGCTGTGTCCTGGATAAGGGAGGTACAAAATGGCTAAAAAGAAAAAGCAAAAGCTGACCAAGGAGGAGCGCGCCCTGCGCAGGCGGGAGGATGCTCAGAGGATGAAGAAGGAGGTCCGGGAGCACCCGGTGCTGTTCACGGTGTATGTGGTGCTTCGGGCCCTGGTGCTTCTGGTGCTGATATTGCAGCTTATGAACGGCGAATATTACGACGTATTCCTCTGCTCGCTGACGCTGGTGCTGTTCTTGATACCCAGCTTTGTAGAGCGAAGGCTGCATATCGACGTGCCCAACACCCTTGAGGTGATAATCCTCCTGTTTATATTCTCCGCCGAGATACTCGGGGAGATACAGGAGTATTACCTGATATTCCCCTTCTGGGACACCATGCTGCACACCATCAACGGCTTTCTGATGGCCGCCATAGGCATCGCCATGGTGGATATCCTCAACCGCTCCCGCCGCTTTAAGGTGCGGCTGTCCCCGGTGTTCGTTGCGGTGGTGGCCTTCTGTTTCTCCATGACCATCGGGGTCCTCTGGGAGTTCTTCGAGTACGGCATGGACTACTTCTTCCAGATGGACATGCAGAAGGACACCTGGGTAAGCGTTGTGAACACCGTCAGCCTTAACCCACAGGGCAAGAACTCCCCGGTGCATATACCCATAGAGAGCGTCATAGTGAACGGCGAGAGCTGGCCCGGGTATCTTGACATAGGCCTGCACGACACCATGAAGGACCTGTTCGTGAACTTCATCGGCGCGGTGGTCTTTTCCATAATCGGCATGATATACATCATGGGCCGGGGCACCGGGCGCTTTGCCCCCCGGTTCATCCCAAGGCTCAAGGAGAACGAGCTGCCCGCCCCGGAGAAGGGGGAGAAAAAAGAGGAGCGGCCAAGCCTTCTGGAGCCCATCGCCCTTGAGGGCCCCGAGAGCCAGGGCGGCCCGGAGATGCAGGACCTTTACACCCCGGACGGCAGGTTCACCGGCGAGACCATAGAGCGGGGCAGCGGCGACAAGGGGGAGTATTTCACCCTGGGCGTGCACGCCTATATCTACGACGGCAGCGGCCGCTTCCTGCTGCAAAAGCGCTCTGAAAGCAAGAAGTTCCGGCCCGGCCAGTGGGAGATAACCATGGGCCACGCCCTCTCGGGGGAGACCGCCATAGAGTGCCTTGGCCGCGAGATAAAGGAGGAGCTGGGCGTGCAGCTGCCCATGGAGGACTATACCAAGGTATACCGCTGGATAGAGACCGAAAGCCACAGCTTCGCCGACGTTTTCTTCGTCCGCGCGGACCTGG
Organism: uncultured Eubacteriales bacterium; assembly: GCA_910584745.1. Classification (GTDB taxonomy): domain Bacteria; phylum Bacillota; class Clostridia; order Oscillospirales; family Acutalibacteraceae; genus Acutalibacter. Next base: position 178,292 of record CAJUDG010000004.1, on the reverse strand, counting down.
ACGAGAGCGCCCTGACCCTGCAAAAGGAGGAGGTCACGGGCCTGCAGTGGGTCACAAGGGACGAGATACTGGAGTTCGTGGAGAAGATGGACTATAGGACGGAGAACTATCGGACCGTGGTCGCGGAGTATATAAGGAACTGCATATAATAAAAATAACGCAAAGGAGAGATTCAAAATGCAAACGACGATCGCCACAAAACAGGGCAAGGTAGAGGGTTTTCTGTCCGGCGGGGCCGTGGTGTTCAGGGGCATACCCTACGCCGCGCCGCCGGTGGGTGAGCTGCGCTTTCGCCGCCCCCAGGAGCACGAGCCCTGGGACGGTGTGCTGGACTGTAAGAAGTTCGGCTGCTCCTGCCCCCAGGCGGACCTGAGCGGCCTGGACCTCTACGGCAAGGAGTTTTACGACCAGCCCATGCCCGCCCACAGCGAGGACTGCCTTTACCTGAACGTCTGGACCCCGGAGAGCGCCGGACCCGGCGATAAACTGCCGGTGATGTTCTGGATACACGGCGGGGCATTCATGCACGGCAGCGGCAGCGAGAAGGAGTTCGACGGCGAGGACATGGCCCAGCGGGGGGTTATACTTGTCACCATCAACTACAGGGTCAACGCCTTCGGCTTCTTCGCCCACCCGGAGCTGGAAAAGGAAAACGAGGAGCATGTCTCCGGCAACTACGGCATACTGGACCAGATAGCCGCCCTGAAATGGGTGCGGGAGAACATAGCGGCCTTCGGCGGCGACCCGGAGAACATCACCATCTTCGGCCAGTCCGCGGGGTGTATGAGCGTACAGACCATCATCTCCTCTAACCTGTCCAAAGGCATGTTCAAGCGGGCCATACTCCAGAGCGGCGGCGGCCTCCACGGCCTGCACGAGACCCCTTCCAGGGGGCAGGCCCAGGAGAGCGGGAAAAAGCTTATGGAGCACCTGGGGGTCTCCACCATAGCGGAGCTGCGTAAAGTCCCCGCGGAGAAGCTGCGGGACGCGGCCTACGCCGTCTCCGGCCAGAACCTGTCCTGGACCCCCCACGTGGACGGCTGGCTGCTGGAGGGCACCACCGACGACCTAGCACTTGAAGGGAAAATACACGACATAGAGTATATGATAGGCTCCCTTGCGGACGATATCGGCGGCGACGACCTGCTACAAAGGGCCGGGGCCGAGTTCTGCGAGAACCAGCTGAAGCTGGGCCGGGCCCCCGCCTATATGTACTACTTCACCAGGAAGCTCCCCGGCGATAATGCCGGAGCCTTCCATTCGGCGGAGCTCTGGTACGTGTTCAATACCCTCTCCCACTGCTGGCGGCCCTGGGAGGACAGGGACCGGCAGCTTGCGGACCGGGTGGCCGGGTACTGGACCAACTTTGCCAAGACCGGCGACCCCAACGCCCCCGGCCTCCCCCGCTGGGAGCCGTACACCGGCGAGGGGTGCAAGTGCATACTAGATTAAAGAAAGGTGGAGCGCCGCGGCGCTCCACTTGTTTTTTGGCGTGGCATGGGAAAAGCCCTTACAAAAAGGTACACTTTTCTGTAAGGGCTTTTATAGCGCTTAAATCTACCAAATTATACCACGTTTTCTACAATTATGCAATAGAAAAATCTAAAATATCTGATAAAAGCAACATTGTTTAGAGCCTTACAGAAAAGTGTGCTTTTTTGTATGACTTTTCGCGCAAAACAATATTTTTAGGAGGCTTTCAAATGAAAAAGGTTCTATCAGTTCTACTGGCGCTGTGCCTGATTATCGGCGCGGTGCCCATGTTCGCCAGCGCGGGCGGCAACGATGCGGGTCTCAAGGACACAGGTGAATTGGGGGAGGATATATACTGGTCCCTGATGACGGATGGGTATTTCACCATCTCTAATTACGGTTCCGAACCGGATTACGTGCCCAACTATATATCCGGCGCCCCCTGGTCCAAATACGCATCGGAAATCCGCACGGTCTCCATTGGCGAAGGGGTCCTCAATATCCCCGGCAACGGCTTTAACCGCTGCGATAAGCTTGAAAACCTTTACCTGAAGGAGGGCATAATCGACCCCGGCCGACAAAATTTTATCGGCTGCACAAGCCTTAAAACCATACATTATTCCGGCTCTGAGTCTGACCCGGTGTTCGCGGAGTTCCGTGAGAACTTTGCGATTATGTGTGAGTGCCCCAATGAAGTAGAGTACCACTATAACTGTGACGGCGGCGATTATGTTTCACCGCCCCCCACCCCTTCCACCGGCTTCACCGACGTGAAATCCACCGATTACTTTGCCGACGCTGTGAAGTGGGCCGTTGAGAACAACATCACTGCCGGGAAGGGTAATAACCTGTTCAAGCCCAATGACAAGTGCACCCGGGGCGAGATAGTCACCTTCCTCTGGCGCAGCGCGGGCTCGCCGGAGCCCGAAACTGCCGCCAACAGCTTCTCTGACGTGAAGGAGAAGGACTACTATTACAAGGCCGTGCTGTGGGCAGTTGAGAACGATATCACCGCCGGTAAGGGCGTCGGGACCTTTAAGCCCGGCGACAAGTGCACTCGGGCCGAGGCCATGACCTTCATGTGGCGGGCGGCGGGAGAGCCCGCGCCCAATGGGGCCAGTTCCTTCAAGGACGTGGTCAGCGGCTCCTTCTATGAGAAGGCCGTGGGCTGGGCCGTTGAGAAGGGCATTACCGCTGGGAAGGGCACCGGCACCTTTAAGCCCAACGACAAGTGCTCTCGGGCGGAGATAGTTTCTTTCATGTACCGCGGCAAAGACTTGTAAAATTTTCCGAATATTTCCAGACGAAGGGGCGCATACTGCGTCCCTTTGCCTGTTTTATGCGTAAAGATCCAAATCTGCAAATTTCGGATAAACGGGAAAGCTCTGCAAATAATAGACCTGCAACTAAAGCCGTTTAGAATGGGAAACGGAACGACCAATAACCTGTTTATGCGAAAGAGAGGAATGTAAATATGAAAGCTACTGGTATAGTACGGCGGATAGAGGAATGTGTTATAATAACACAAAAGCCCGCAAAGCCGCATGAATACTAGGGTTTCGCTGATTTTGTCCGAATCAGGAACGGTAACTTCGACAGATTTTGACAGGAATACATAGAACTTGGGGGGATACAGGAATAATCTGGGAAGGCCGGGCTGCTTGAGGGGGGTCTGGCCTTTTGATATGCTAAGAGGTTTTCGGGTATACTAACATCTACTGAAAATGGGAGAAGAACTAAAATCTGGATTTAATTTCTTTAAAAGAAGTGAAATCGCTGCCTACACTTCTCAAATATTCCTTTACTTTTTCGGAGATATATGTTAATATGTTGACAAAGGAGTTGAGTTTTATGCTGGAAGTGGAATTTGCGGCTTTGCTTCTGAAATGCCAGGAAGAAAAATGTGAAACCAGGACGCTTGAAGTGAAATCAGCCCGCAAAGGGTGCCCGGAGAAACTATATGACACGTTTAGCTCGTTTTCAAATCAAGAGGACGGTGGAACGATCCTGTTTGGCGTAGACGAGCAGGCCGGGTTTCAAAAGGTAGGGGTGTATGATGCCCACGACCTCCAGAAAAAGCTCATGGAGGTAGGCGAGTCCATGACCCCGGTAGTGCGGCCGGTCCTATCTGTTTATGAGGAGGATGGTCTGACCTTCGTGGCAGCGGAGATACCGCCGGTAGATATTGCGGAGCGTCCCTGCTTTAAGACGGCGAAGGGCAGGCTGAAGGGTTCTTATGTGCGGGTAGGAGATGCGGATAAGCCCATGACGGAGTATGAAATCTATAGCTATGAGGCATACAGGAAGAAAAGCCGCGATGATATTCGACCGGTGGAGGAGGCCGCGCTGAGCAGCCTTGACCCAGCGAGGCTGGAACAGTATATCCAGCGCCGCAAGTTGGACCTCCCGAACTTTGCGGCGTTTCCTCTGCCACAGCTTTATGAGCTGACGGGTATACTTCGGGAGGGGAAGCCTACTCTGTCCGCGTTTCTGCTGTTTTGCCCGTATCCCCAGGCGTATTTCCCTCAACTGAGCATCATAGCTGCCAGGGTGCCCGGGAGGGAAATGGGCGAGCTTGGTACAGGGGGCCAGCGCTTTACGGACAGCCAACGCCTGGAGGGAAGTCTCCCGGAGATGCTGAACGATGCCATGGGCTTTTTGCAGAAGAATATGCGCACCTCTATTCATATCGACCCTCAGACTGGGAAACGGGAGGACCGGACAGAATACCCCGCTGACGCTTTGCGGGAGGTCATACTCAACGCACTGGTCCATAGGGATTATAGCGCCCATACAGAAAATATGCCCATTCAGGTCACGATGTTTTCTGACCGGATAGAGGTCCGAAACCCGGGTGGGCTCTATGGGCGCCTGACCGTGGACCAGCTTGGGAAGGTCCAGCCTGATACGCGCAACCCATTCCTGGTCACGGCTATGGAAGCGCTGGGGGAAACAGAGAATCGCTATTCTGGAATCCCTCGGATACGCCGGGCCATGCAGGAGGCGGATTTGCCGGAGCCGGTGTTCCAGGATAACCGTGGAGAGTTTATGGTCTGCCTATATAATCGTTTTGAGGAAAACGTGCCGGCAGAGAGGCCGGATGATCCAAAGGGGATTTTAGCGTTTTGCGAAACGCCTCGAAACCGCCAGGAGATAGCAAACTTCCTTGGGGTAAGCTCTGTGTCCTACGGGATGAAGAAATATATTGAGCCACTGGTCCAATCCGGACAGATACTTTTGTCTATCCCGGACAGGCCGAAGAGTCCGGAGCAGACTTATCGGACTGCCTACATTCCGGACAGTCATGATTAGCCGCGAGATGCCGCAGCGTCAAAAGGCCGTGGAGTCACTTTTGTGCTATTATCATAGAATGGTAATGCAGTTGCTTTTATAGAATTATGGAGCCGAAAATAGATTGGATATGCTGTTCGATGAACATTGATATTGTGCCACGAAAGGGTATGGCGACCAGACCAGTTCTCAAATATAAGGCACATGGTATCTATAGATTTCGTAAAGTGAAATTCTAGCCAAATGGCCTTCGCAGATATTAGAAAATATCTCTAAAGATCTTTGTTCTATCTAAAAAAATTCAAAAAAAGGTTGACAACATATTTGTTTTGAGATATAATGGTAAAGCTGTATAGTTTATTTGACAAGAGATGCCATGGAGCGTAACGCTTTTTTGGTAGCATTGACAATGGCATTGTCGATATCTGCACAGTTTAGGTCCTATAGTTGGGGTTTCAGAGCAAAACAGAAGATGTTGTCTGCAGGGCTTAGCCCAGGGGACCCCGGAAACAAGGGGGACCGCCGGGCTTTTTTTACTGCATTTCTCATATACTGTAACAGTGCCATAGCGTGCGGTATAAAAGTGGGACCGGCGGCACAGGCTATTCCCAAACACTCCAGGAGAAAGATGGGTAACCATGCCAATAAAGAATATTTTAAGCTACCGGGGAATCCGGGACTTCGCCCAATTTAGCAGCCAGATCTGCCAGGCCGCTCGGGATTACAAATATGTTGCGGCCAGGGAGCGCAGGGGATTCAACCTCTTATATGACCTTTGGACAGGGAAAAGCGACCTGCTAACGGTTTCGGGCCTGCTGACCCGTGCCGGGGAGATTGTAGAGGAGTACGCGCAGACAGGCGTCTTCCCTCGAATTCTGATCGTGGATGACTTGGCCATATACGGTCGGGGAATCACCAAGTCCGTGTCCCAGCTCAGAAATGTGGTCTATGGCGGCCTAGAGGCTCTCTACCCAGGCCGCTTTAGCGAAGAGCGTTTCGCCGGCGACTTCAAGCGGAGCGTAGATGTGCGGGTGTTTGCGGCCAGCGAAAGGGCTCGGCTGCTGGCGTCGGGGACCTTTTCGTTCCGGACTTTTTCCGGGAGATTTACCTCCATGCGCGACATTCACGACATGTCCCTACAGTTTTCCCAGGCGATGGCAGGATCTGACGAGGCGAACACCAGCTTTTCCTTTTCCGTTTGGTGCGACCGCCCCCAGGAAAGGCTGGAGGAATTCTCCCGGACAATCCAGCGGGGCTGGAGCCGGATTTCCCTGGACTACGAGGGGGAGCAGGCGGTTGTCTATATAAAGCCATGCGGCGGCCCGGGGATCCGGCGGTTTAAAACGCTACGCTTTTTCCCAGATCAACGGGAGGACAGCCTAAAAATTACCAGCTTTCCCCTGGTGGGTGTGTTGGATGGAGCCACCGCCAGGAAGTTGTGCCGGGCAGGCATGCAGGTGGCTCAAGAAGAAAACCTTTTGGGAATCGGCCGGTTGCTAGGGACGGAGCACGCCATTCTCCAGCCGGTGAAAGCGCAACTCCTTATGTTCCTAATGTCGGTGATGGACTTCCAAGACTTTTTGGGAGACTTCTCCGATTATGAGGCTGTCAGCGGAGAGTGGAGCACGGACCTGCGAAAAATCGTCTGCAACTTTGGCGGCGGTGATTCGCTGATGGAAGAGTTTTTACGCATTGTGTTCGACAAGCCCTTGCAGCGGCATATTCGCCAGATCCTGGAGCCTTTCCTGGATGGGGCGGGGGACCAACTGCTACGGTACGGCCTCCGCAGGTTTGCGGGCTTGGATATTTCCTTAGAGGGGACTGCGCTAGGGAGTTCCTGCATCAACACGGTGTCCCGCTACCTTTGGAAAATGGGGATGCAGGACGAGAAAGAGGCCGTTAAGGTGGCGGACCGGCCGTATTGGTTCGAGCCGATGGACTATCAGGAGCAGGGAAGCTCCGTCGGCCAGATTTTGAAAGATTTGATTTCCGCCGTGCCGGATGTCGAAACAGCCTGCGGCAGAATCGCCGCGCTGATTGCCGCTATGGACCGGGGGCTGGAGGGCCCCATGCTCCATGTGGAGGAGAACGGGGAAACCCAACTTCTCTTAAAAGTTGGGGAGATGTCCACGTTCTACCAGATGAAGAAATATGCGGCCTATATTCCGGCTCTAGCCCGGGTGGAGGAATTCTATTACCTGCGGTACCGTACCCCCAAAGAGGCAGTAGCGGCGTTTCTCAAAAAGGCCGGAATATACGATGAGGACCTTATGCGGGTCTATGAGTACCGGCAGACGTTTGCAGATTGGAACTTTGCCAACCTGATCCGGCTGAGCAGCGGCCTAAACGAAGCTGTGGCGCACAGCGCCGAAGCGGAGGAGTTCATTTTGGGTGAACGGCTGGCAAAAGCATAAGGAAAATTAACAGAGGTCCCATGCGTGGCGCTAACTGGGGCCGCGAAGCGGGCAAAATGCCGTTTCACCTGCCGGTTCGGCTGGCGTTTCATGGTTTCTCTCAGAAACCGGCGCCCTTTTCGAAGGTTTCGGAAGTTTGAGGGCAGAACCATCAAGGTCTTGCGCTTTGGCGCAGCGCAATCAAAATAAACGGAGGCCCTCTGCCACAGGCAGGGGGCCTTTCCGGGAAAGAGGGAGAATAGGATGAGCGAGCGATGGAGGGAGAACGGCCAGGATAAAGAACAGGAGGGATTGGAGCTGACCATTATCAAAGGTCAGGAGCTGGAGCTGCATTCTTCCGGCAGCGTTCTGAACCCGGAGGAATTTATGTACGCGGCCCACCGGCAGGCCCTGACAGCCCTGGCGGAAACGGTCCGGCATACTCGGCGGTTCAAAAAGCATTGGGAATGCGCGAAAAAGGATCAAGACGACCTGGAAATGGAGTTGTTCCAATACTCTGGGAATGTGATCGCATTTGTGGGCCAACGAGGCGCGGGCAAAACCCAGACCATGCTATCCTTTTCTCAGCGTTTGGCAGACCTGCCCTGTAAGGGGGGAAGCCCCCCCGATGATCCGAAACTGAAAGAACTGCGGAACTGCCGGTTTTTCGTCATGCCGCCGATCTCCCCTTCCGCGCTGGAAAAGTCCAACGAATTTTTATACGTGGTGCTGTCCCGGCTCTACCGCTATGTAAACCGGGCGCTGGAAAAGGACGGCTCCTGCCTGCGGGAGGATCCTGGCCTGCGCACGGAGCTGTGGCGGTATTTCAACCGCTGTGTAACGGGGATCAACGGCCTTTCCGCCGGAGACGGGAAAGCCGCGGATATCTCCGAATTACAGGACGCGGTAGACGGGCTGGCCCTACGGGAGAGCTTTTACAAGCTGGTTTCCCTAGCGGTGGACCGTGTACTGCAAAAGGAGTGCAGTGCGGACGCTTTCCTGGTCCTACAGTTGGATGACGCCGACTCCCAAATTGAAAACGGATATGGGGTACTGGAAGATGTCCGCCGGTATATGCAGATTCCCAACCTGGTGATTTTAATGTCGTCGGACATGGAAATGCTCCACAATGTGGTGCTGCAAAACCATATGAAGCAGTTCTCGGACCTGATCAAAACCGAAACCGTATCCACCGGCATCCTGTCCAGGACCTGCCGCAAGTACATAGACAAATTGATCCCACCCTCCCACATGATCCACCTGCCCCGGCTGGAACAGTACGCGGATTTGGGCGGGTCCAATATCCGGCTTCGTTACGTGGACGAACAGGGAGAACCCGCGCTGGACTGGACCAGGGATATGCCCAGCCAAAGGCTGCAGGACCTGGCGCTGGCCCTCATCTATAAAAAGACGGGGATCATTTTTGTCAGTCAGGATTCCCCCCTGAATCATATTATCCCCCGGAGTTTGCGGGGCCTAAACCAGTTGCTCTACCTGCTGTCAGAGATGGACGACATCCCAGCTATACATCCAAGGGATTGGGACTCCCCCACGGCTGTGGCGGCGGCCGTGCTGGAGCAATACCCCACGGTCGTGCGGAACCTGGAACGCTTCCGAAACTACTTCTTCTATGACTGGATTGACGTGAAAATCCAGGACAAGGCGGACCGGCTGTTCCTGCGGGAGCTGGTCAATACGCCCCGGGCCAACTTTATCCGGGAGATCCAGAACTATCTCCGGAAGAGATATGATGGAACGGTAAAGGCCCAGAATATCGGCAATAGGGCCTGGACCCTCTACGACCTGGACCGGACGGTTTACCAGTGGAAGAGAGGCCCTCTCAGCACGGAGGAGGACATGCTGTTCTTTGTAATCGGGGCCATCCGCACCATCCGCGGGCATATGGCGGCCTGGGAGATCAAGCGGGACACCGCCAGCAAATGGCTGTCGCCGGAAACGGGCAGGGAGCACAGGCTGTTCGCCTGCGACTATGACCCGGAAAGATGGCAGATTACCGCCCGCTATCCGCTTGAATATGCCCCGGAGAGGCGGCAGGACGCCGACCAATATCCGTTCTATAAGTCCTTGGACAGCTCCATCGAGCATGCCAGCGGCCTGCAGATGGGGGAAACATACAGGGGCAACCCCATCTATCTGGTGACGTTTGGGAAGGCAATGGAGGCTGTTGTGAAAGACTGGAACGATAAGTTCCCCGCTGAAACGGAATCCCTTGAACAGGCATATCTGGAATGGCTGTTCGCCGGTATATTCCTGCGCTTTGATCCCGACGAGCCTGCCTGTATTCATTTGCTCCAGTTCATCACCCTGCTTCTGCGGCTGGAAGAGCCGGTAGAAGGGGGCCGGCTGACAGAGCAGAAGCTGGTCTACCAGGCCCAGGAGAGCGCCCTGCAGATTGCCCTGAACTGGGAGGTGACGGAAAAGGTCTGCCAGGAATTGTCCCAAGGGATCATCAACAGAAGCCTCAGGTTCTCAAGCGATTCCTTTGTGGATAGTCTGGAAACCTTGTTCAACCGCATAGGCCGTATGCTGAAAAGAATCAATGGCGGGACGCTGGAGGTCCTCTGGGAACAGGAAAATGACAGGCGGTATGATTTCGGTACCCTGGTCTATTTCCTGTTCAGTGCCAACTGCCACTTTGGCGCTCTCTCCGCTTATATGCAGCGGGAAAACACCATGTTCCACAAGGCGTCAGCTCTCCCAGAGGGAAGCCAAGCGCCAGATGGAGGCCAAGACCAGAAACTGGATAACAGCCAAGGCCAGTCGGAAACGGACGGATCCCCGGGAGCCAATCGGCGAACCTCATTTTTGCCCAACGATGGCCCCGGCCCCAAAGGGTAAGCGCCCATGGAAGTCACCATAAAAATTTTGGAGGCCCTGTTTCAGGGGATGTCCCCGGGGCGGCTATGGGACCAGCTGGGGGATGCTAAAGGGCTGGTGGACCCCAAGCTCCACCAGCAAATGCTGGCCCAATACTGCGCCGGGTACCTGATGGGCTATTCCCTAAACGAGCAGGAGCTGATTTTTGACCGGGTCTGGAGCCAGGCCGCCAAAAAAGCCGGGACGGGAGAGGGAGTCTTTTTGCCTCAAACAGCGATATATACTGTCTTAAGGCTGGGCCAAGAAGTTTTGGTTCTGCGTGGCAGGGAGCTTTTCTGCCGCGTGGAGCATCTGCTGGCCTGGCGAAAAGCCTCCCTGCCGCTGGGACAGGACCTGTTTACCTGTGCGTTTTTGGCCTGGGAGGACCTGCAGGCCCGCCGGGAGCGCAAGCGTTTTGCCTGGCCTGCGGTGCTGCCGGTGGACCATAAGGGGATAGACGGGGTTTTAAGCCGGGGGCTGGCGGAAAACCACCAACACCTATATGGCTCATCCCAAACCTTTTCCCTAAGCTGGTGCGGTCTGATGAACGACCCCAAAACCCACCGGGCCGCAGAGGAGCATTTTCAAGAGTTATTCACGCCTTTCGCCGCAGTCAGCGGCCAAGAGTGGATGTTGTCCACCCGGCAGCGGGTGGAGTACGCCTGCGCGTGCAGGGCGTTCTTATTCCGCTGGATGAAGGCCGAAGAACTGCCGGAAGCAAAACGGAAGGAACAGGAAAGCTGCCTTTGGCGGGACATCCTCCATACGCGGATAGAAACTTATGTTTCCCAGGAGCTGCCCACCCTGCGGACCCTTTACGGCGCGGCGGTGCCTCAGCCTAAGGGGCCGGCACAGCGGATGGATTACGCCCTGGAAGAAGAGGTTTTCTGGGCGGACCCGGACGCGGCGTTCCGGGTGCTGGCGGGGGAGCGGAGTTTCCTATACCAGTGCTTTACCCGCTTTTTTCAAAACCGCATGGATCCCCAGACCCAAATGATTTTTTATCTCTATCTGGTCTTAAAGAGTCAGTTCCGCAGTGAAATGATCCAGACAAATGGGAGAGTAGGCTTTCAAAATTTTGCCAATTATCAAGACCGAAAAGACACACTGTGCAACCGGCCCTGCTATGAGGCTGAACTGGTCCGCATGGCAGTGCATGCACCCTTAACAGAAGGCCGCGTCCATACACTGGAAACGCGGATTTCACCCAAAAAGACAGAAACCGAGGATATCAAGACTATTCGAGGAATTGACAGCCTCCGGGATTACGCGGCCAAGCCGTGCAGAACCCCGCCTCCATTTCTGCCGGAGAAAGAGGAAAAGGCTCTGGAAAAAGAAAAAAAGAAAGCAGAGGAACTGCGGCCCTACTTTTTCGTGTTCCATTTCATCAAGAGGAAAGACCCGGAGCCGGATGGGGAAAGCGCTCTTTTCACCGCCTGCCGGCATGGCAAACTTCGCAAGACAGTGCGCAGGCAGGCGGTCAGCCTGGCCCGGGCGCTCAGCAGTTCCCAGAAGCTGTGCCGCCGGGTCCGGGGGATCGACGCCGCTTCCAACGAGGTGGTTTGCCCGCCGGAAGTGTTCGCCCAGGCGTTCCGATTTCTGCGGGGGTTCCGCCCAGAGGATTTTGCGGGGAGTGTAAAGTTCGGCCCCATTCCGGAGCCAAGGCTGTCCGCCACCTATCATGTAGGGGAGGATTTCCTGGATATTGCGGGGGCTTTGCGGGCCATTGACGAAACCGTGGATTTTTTGGAGCTGGGCCGGGGAGACCGGTTGGGGCACGCACTGGGGCTAGGGGTAGACCCGGTTCAGCATTACGGGCTAAAAGGCCGGCGCATCTACCAGAGCCGCCAGGAGCGGCTGGACGATTTGGTGTGGTTGACCCATCGAGCCAGGGACGTAGGGGTGCATATCGACCCACACATTTATGGCAGACTAAAGACAGAGGCCGAAACGCTGCTGCTGCAAATATACGGGGAGCAGAAGTCGGTGTCCCTGACAGAATACGCCTGCGCGATGAAGCTGCGGGGCGACGATCCAGAACTGTATCTTTCTGGGAGGTATGAACCTCATATGGGGATTACCCACCCTTATGACAGTTTTGGGGTTTTACAAAGGGCAAGCCTAGAGCAATACCGGCGGCATGACCCCATTGTCCGGTTGTACTATCTGTACCATTTTAACCCGGAGATAAAGAAAATAGGGGCAGAGCCGGTAGAGATTCAAATTGACGAAGACTACATTCAACTTATGGGCGACGCGCAGGACGCCATGCAGGAGTATATTAGGGAGAAAGGGCTGATCATCGAGTGCAATCCCAGCTCTAATGTGCTGATCGGAACGTTCCAAAGCTATGAGAAGCACCCTATATTCCGATTCAACAACGCGATGATCGAGCAGGTCCAAGAGAAACGGCATGCCTGCCACCAGCTTCCGGTGTGCGTGAACACGGACGATCTAGGGGTGTTTGATACCTCCCAAGAGTTGGAATACGCGCTGCTGTTCCAGGCGCTGGATTCGGCCCGGATGAAGGACGGCTCCAAGCGATACCAGGAAGTGGACATTATGACGTACCTAGAACATTTGCGACAAATGGGACACGAGGCAACTTTTCCCGTGGGTGGGACGGTGGAATAAGGTGACCGCTTTCAACTAATCTGCCACTGTAGCGTCTCTATATTACTGATAGTCAACCCACAAAGAAACTATATTGTAATGATAAAAATTGAGTGAAACATTAGTTTATAAGGCTGGAAATAGTTCACAACGCTCCTAAAAAGGAAAATCAAGATGCAAGGTATGCCGCGCTACCCATCGCCTATTTTGCCGGAGGCATCGTAAAGATGTCTCCGGTTTTCTCTGCGCAATTGCCTTGCGGGAAGAATTGCGAAAAAACCGGATAAAATGGCAAACTGCGCAAACAATACCTTAGCAGGCGATCTGGGCCGGGTGGTCAATTGGGATAACTTGCTCAAAATAGAGAATGGAATTTGATATTAATTGTGCAGTTGACGAGCGTCACCGGTCAAAAATCGCCGATTCGCACAAAATCTGCCTTGAAAGGAATGAATAATTATGAAAGCTACTGGAATCGTCCGCCGCATTGACGACCTGGGGCGCGTGGTCATACCCAAGGAGATACGCCGCACCTTAAAGATCCGCGAGGGGATGCCCATGGAGATATTCACCGACGTTTCCGGCGAGGTGATACTCAAAAAGTATTCCCCGGTGGGGGAGATGTCCCAGCTGGCCCAGTCCTATGCCGAGGCGCTGGTGAACCTTACGGGCCTTGGGGCTGCGGTTTGCGACGCCGAGCAGGTGATAGCCGTGGCGGGGCCGGTGAAGAAGGACCTGCTGCATAAGCCCGTGTCGGTGCAGATGGACGAGCTGGTCCAGGGGCGGCGCAGCTTTGTCACCAACGGCGAGAGCACGGTCCTTGCGGCACAGGGGTATCCGGCGGCGGCGCTGGCGGTGTTCCCGGTGGTGTCCGCGGGGGACCCCATGGGGGCGGTGATGCTCATAAAGGGGGAGAAAAGCCCGGCAAAGCTCAGCGGCGAGGCCGCCGAGAGCGTCAAGGCGGCGGCGATGTTCCTCTCCCGCCAGCTGGAGTCGTAAAATACTTGGGCAAACTTTGAAAAAAGCCTTGATTTTCCCGGAATATGGTGCTATAATATTAAATTAGATAAGGTAGACTGAGAGAGTGGGGCGACCCGCTCTTTCGTTTGTTATATCGGAAAGGCGGTCGGATATGGAGATCAAAGGAGGAGTGGCGGCGCGGGTATACGCGCTGTGCAAGCCGCTGGCGGCTGAGCTGGGGCTTTCGGTCTGGGACGTGCAGTATCAGAAGGAGGGCGCCCAGTGGGTGCTGCGCATATATATCGACAAGGAGGGCGGCGTCGGCATAGACGACTGCGTTGACATGAGCCATGCCGTGGACCCGGTGCTGGACGCGGAGGACCCGGTGCCCCAGGAGTATGTGCTGGAGGTATCGTCGCCGGGGCTCAATCGGAAGCTCAGCCGGCCGGAGCACTTTGAGGCCTATATGGACGAACCGGTGAGGGCCCGGCTTATACGTCCCCTTGAGGACGGCACGAAGGAGCTTGAGGGGCTGCTTATCGGCTATGAGGACGGGGAGCTGGAGCTCCAGCTGGACGAGGAGACCAGCGTCACCCTGGAGAAAAAGGAGCTCTCATGGGTGTGCGCTTTGGACGATATCGACTTTGAATGACCCGAATAGGAGCATGGCAGCGTTTATAGATCTGGCAAAGAAGAAACTGTAAGGAGTGATTTCACAAAATGGTACGCAAGAAGAAGGCCGCGGAGCCCCAGGGCAACGAGGAGCTGTTCCTGGCGCTGGGACTGCTGGAAAAGGAAAAGGGGATCCCCATGGACTTTATGCTGGATAAGATAAAGAAGGCCATCGGGACAGCCTGCAAGAACACCTATAATAACGAGGACGTGGAGATGGACGTGGACCCGGCCACGGGCCGGTTCGAGGTCTATTTGCAGAAGACCGTGGTGGAGGAGATCGAGGACCCGGACAAGGAGATGCTGCTGGAGGCCGCAAGGGAGATCTCGCCCATGGCCGAGATCGGCGGCACGGTGGGCATAAAGCTTGACACAAAGCAGTTCGGCCGGGTGGCCGCCCAGACGGCCAGGAACATCATCCGCCAGGGCATCCGGGACAGCGAGCGGGGCCAGATGATGCAGGAGTTCCAGAGCAAGCACCAGGAGCTGGTCAGCGCCCTTATCGAGAGGGTGGACCCGAAAACCGGGGCTTTGACCCTGCGCATAGGCAAGGCCGAGGCGGTGCTGCCCAAGACCGAGCAGATAGGCGGGGAGAGCGTTCAGGAGGGGGACTACATAAAGGTGTATGTAGTCGACGTTCTGGACGGGTTAAAGGGGCCGAAGGCCATTATCTCAAGGACCAGGCCGGAGCTTGTGAAGCGGATGTTCGAGACGGAGGTGCCGGAGATATACGACGGCACGGTGGAGATAAAAGCCGTGGCCAGAGAGGCCGGGTCCCGCACGAAGCTGGCGGTGCTGAGCCATAACCCGGACGTGGACGCGGTGGGCGCGTGCATAGGAACGAGGGGCGCCAGGGTGAACGAGATAGTCGAGGAGCTGGGCGGCGAGAAGATAGACATAGTGGAGTACAGCGAGGAGCCGGAGAAGTTCATCGCGGCGGCGCTGTCCCCGGCGAACGTGCTGTCTGTGGAGCTGTCTGAGGGCGAGGTGCGGGCCTGCAAGGTCACGGTGCCGGACAGCCAGCTGTCCCTGGCCATAGGAAACAAGGGCCAGAACGCAAGGCTCGCGGCGAAGCTGACGGGATGGAAGATAGATATCAAACCTGAGAGCGGCTTCTTCGGAGAAGAATAGTACGCGGTCAAGGTGCGTTAGGCACCTTGCAGGGTGTGGGGCGGCGCCCCACGACCTTGCCGTAGGCCAAAAATGTAGTGAGAAAAGGAAGTGACCCCCATGCGCCAAAGGAAGATCCCCATGCGGATGTGCACCGGGTGCGGCGAGATGAAGCCCAAAAGGGAGCTTGTACGCATAGTGAAGGCCCCGGAAAAGCCCGGAGAGGACGGCAGCCCCCCGCCCCCCTGCATCGAGCTGGACCTTACAGGAAAGAAGCCAGGTCGGGGGGCATATATCTGCCGGGACCCGGAGTGCCTTGTAAAGGCCAGAAAGGCCCGGCGGCTGGAGAGAGCCTTCTCCTGTAAGATACCTGAGGAGGTATACGAGCGGCTTGAGAGGGAGATGGCGGAGGATGGATAGGATACTGTCGCTGCTGGGCCTGTGCCGGAGGGCGGGCAGGCTTCGGTGGGGCTTTGACGAGTGCCGGGAGGCGGCAAGGTCCAAAAAGGCCGCGCTGCTGATAGCGGCGGCGGACGTGTCGGAGAAGACCTATAAGAACCTCTGTTACGAGGCGGACCGGGCGGGCATACCGGCCATAAGGCTTCGGACGGATATGGCGGAGCTTGGCAGGGCCTGCGGCATAAGGGCCGGGGTGGCGGCGGTGAACGACGGGGGCTTTGCCAGGGCGGTTTTGAAGGAATACGGGATAAGCGCGGAAAACACGCGCGACGAGAAGGAGGAATAAGCCTATGATGATAAAGTACAGAGTGCGCGAGGTCGCCAAGGACCTTGGCCTCACCAACAAGGATGTTATCGACACCCTTGCCAAATACTTTCCGGAGCCGAAGAAGTATATGACGGCCCTGGAGGAGCCGGAGCTGGATATCGTCTTTGAGACCTTCACCCAGGAGAGGAACATGGAGAGCTTGGACGAATACTTTGCCCAGCGGGACAAAAAGCCCGAGCCGGAACCGGCGCCTGAGCCCAAGCCCGAGCCCCAGGTGCAGGCGAAGAAGCCGGAGGAGAAGAAGCCCGCGCCCGCTAAGGACGGGGGCAAGAAGCAGGCACAGGTTCAGCAGGCTAAGCCCCGGCAGAAGGTCAAGGAGGCTCCCAAGGCCCAGCCGGCACCGGCGGCCAAAAAGCCCCAGGAGGAGCAGAAGCCCCAGCAGCCCGTGCGGGAGCCCAAGGCCCCCACACGCAGGGTGGTCGATACCCGCTCGAGCAACGTGAATATCGACAGGTATAACGAGAAATATGACAGGCTGGCGGACCAGAAGGTAAGCGCGAGGCAGGATAATGCCGTCACTAAGCAGAAGTTTACCAATAGGAACCAGCAGAGAAGGGGCCAGCAGCGCCGGGGCAAGCGGGAGACCGAGGCCGAGCGCCTGCGCCGCATAGCCATGGAGCGCAAGGCCAAGCACATCACCATCGAGGTGCCCGACGAGATAACCGTGGGCGAGTTCGCACTGCGGCTGAAGGTGGCAGCGCCGGAGGTCATAAAGAAGCTGATGGGGCTGGGAGTGTTTGCCGCCATCAACGACACCATCGACTTTGATACGGCGGTGCTCATTGCCGACGAGTTCCACGCCAAGGTGGAAAAAGAGGTGGTCGTCACCATCGAGGAGCGCATCATAGACGACAGCGAGGACGACGAGGCGAACCTGGTCACCAGGGCGCCGGTAGTAGTCGTTATGGGCCACGTGGACCACGGCAAGACCTCTATACTGGACGTTATCCGCCACTCCAACGTCACCGAGGGCGAGGCCGGGGGCATAACCCAGCATATCGGCGCATATAGGGTGAAGGTGGGCGACAGGGACGTGACATTCCTGGACACTCCCGGCCACGCGGCCTTTACCACCATGCGCGCAAGGGGCGCACAGGTTACGGATATAGCCGTGCTGGTGGTGGCGGCGGACGACGGCATCATGCCCCAGACCGTTGAGGCCATAAACCACGCCAAGGCCGCCGGGGTCAGCATTATAGTTGCCATAAACAAGATGGATAAGCTTGGGGCAAACCCCGACAGGGTCAAGGAACAGCTGACGGAGTATGAGCTGGTGCCCGAGGAGTGGGGCGGCGACACCCCCTGCATCCCGGTGTCCGCCCACACAAAGCAGGGCATAAACGACCTTTTGGAGATGATAATCCTTACTGCCGACATGATGGAGCTGAAGGCCAACCCCGACCGGGCCGCCAAGGGCACGGTCATAGAGGCGCGGCTCGACAAGGGCATGGGCCCAATCGCCACGGTGCTGGTGCAGAATGGAACGCTTAAGGCGGGGGATACTATCGTTGCCGGGGCCACTGTGGGCCGGGTGCGCTCCATGATGGACGATAAGGGCAGAAGGGTCACGGAAGCAGGGCCCTCGGTGCCTGTGGAGATAACCGGCCTTGGGGACGTGCCCGTGGGCGGCGACACCTTCGACGCGGTGTCCGACGAGCGCCTTGCAAGGGAGCTTGTGGAGCAGCGCCTGAACGACCAGAAGGAGGAGGTATTCCGCGCCCAGACCAAGGTCACCCTCGACAACCTCTTTGAGCAGATGAAAGAGGGCGAGATGAAGGAGCTGAAGATAATCGTCAAGGCCGACGTGCAGGGCTCTGTGGAGGCGGTGCGCCAGTCCCTTGAGAAGCTCTCTAACGACGAGGTGCGGGTGCATATCATACACGGAGCCGTGGGCGCTGTCAGCGAGAGCGATGTTATGCTGGCAAACGCCTCTAACGCCATCATCGTGGGCTTCAACGTGCGGCCGGACCCTGTGGCCGAGGAGAGCGCCAAGCGGGACGGCGTGGATATGCGGCTGTATAGGATAATCTACGACTGCATCGAGGAGATAGAGAGCGCCATGAAGGGTATGCTGGCGCCCAAGTACCGGGAGGTCTCTCTGGGCCGGGCCGAGTGTCGGGAGACCTATAAGATCTCCAACGTGGGCATCGTCATCGGCGGCCATGTCATCGGCGGCAAGATAACCCGCAACGCCCAGGTCCGGGTGGTCCGGGACGGCATCATCGTGGCGGACGACCGGGTGGCCTCGCTGCGCCGGTTCAAGGACGACGTGAAGGAGGTCGCGGACGGGTATGACTGCGGCATTACTCTGGAGAAGTTCTCGGATATCAAGCAGGGTGATGTGCTGGAGGCTTATGAGATGGAGGAATATAGGGACTAAATATGCGCCGAATCATAAGAAAACTTATACTGCTGTGGGATCCGGACTTTACAAAGCTTACTATTTTTGATAGGATTACGATTTGGAAAGCCAGACGAGAATATGCCCGGGGAGAGACCGTCTCTCATAAGGACATCAACTGGGACTAAAGGCGAAGGGCTGAAGGACAGGCGGAATTCGCTCTGCGAGCCGTTCCAAGGCCTTAAAAGGAGGGGTAAAAAATATGCCCACAAACAAGCTGGGCCGCATAACCGAGGACGTGAGCCGGGAGCTCTCCGCCATCCTGCGGGAGCTTAAGGACCCGAGGGTCACCGGCTGCCTATTGAGTGTGGTGCGGGTGGAGGTCACGAACGACCTGTCGTACTGCACGGCGTATGTCAGCACCGTGGAGGGGCTTGAGCGCTCGAAGCAGGCGGTGGAGGGCTTAAAGTCGGCGGCGGGGTATGTACGCAGGGAGCTGGGCCATAGGCTGAAGCTTAGGCATGTGCCCCAGCTGATATTCAAGCCCACGGATTCTATAGAGTATGGGGCCAGCATCTCGAAGATAATAAACGACCTGGATATACCCGAGGCCCCAGAGGAGGATGAAGATGCTGACTTGTAAGGAGACCGCGGCGCTTATAAGAGGCTGGGACGATATACTGGTGATATGCCACGAGAACCCCGACGGGGACGCGCTGGGGAGCATGTTCGGGCTGGTGCGGGGGCTGCGCTCTATGGACAAGCGGGCCGGATGGTACTGCGCGAGCCCGGTGCCTAGGAAGTTCGCCTACCTTGCGGAGGGGTTGAAGGAAACGGAGTTTGCCCCGGCGCATATTTTGACGGTGGACGTGGCGGACAGCAAGCTTTTGGGGGACGCTTGGGAGAAGTTCGGAAGCGGGATAGAGCTTGCCATAGACCACCACGGCATACACAGGCCATTTGTGGACGCACGCTGGGTGGACCCGGAGAGCGCGGCCACCGCTGAGATGGTGTGGCTGCTGCTGGAGGAGCTGGGGGTGAAGGCCGACACGCAGGTCCTGGGGAGCCTGTATACCGGCATCGTTACCGACACCGGCTGTTTCCGCTATAGGAACGTGACCCCGCGGACACTGCGTATTGCGGCGGAGCTGCTGGAGCAGGGAGCCCCGGCGGGGGACATCAACAAGAATATTTATGAGAACAAGAACTTGGCGGCGGTCCGGGCGGAGGTCATGGAGCTGAACACTCTGGAGGTATTCTGCGGCGGCAAGTGCTCCATGATACAGATACCCCGCTCCATTATCGAGAGCACCGGCGCGGACGAGGGCGATATGGACGGCAGCGTTGGCCGCGCCGCCGCAGAGATAGAGGGCGTGCTGCTGTTTGTCAGCCTGAAGGAGAAGGAGGACGGCAGCATAAAGGCTTCCCTGCGCGCCACACCGCCCGCCAACGCGGCGGTGATCGCCCAGCGCTTTGGGGGCGGCGGCCATGTGGGGGCGGCGGGCTGTCCCCTGGACGGAATGGACATGGCCGGGGCCCGGCTCAAGATGATGGAGGCCTGTGAAGAATACCTGAAAGAGATAGGGAGCATCTGATCCCATGAACGGAGTTATCATACTGGACAAGCCCGCGGGTTTCACCTCCTTCGACGCGGTGGCGGTGATGCGGGGGCTTGCCCATGAGAAAAAGATAGGCCACACCGGCACCCTGGACCCTATGGCCACCGGGGTGCTTCCTTTGCTTATTGGGCGGGCGGCGAAGGCCGCCGATTTGCTGCCGGACACGGACAAGGAGTATACAGCCGGGTTCCGGCTGGGGGAAAGATTCGATACCGGGGACGTGACCGGCAGGGTAATAGAGAGAAGCCCCATAAGGGCGTCGAGGGAGGAACTTTTGCGGGCGCTGGAGAGGTTTAGGGGGGATATCATGCAGGTGCCCCCAATGTACTCGGCGGTGTCTGTGGGCGGCCAGCGGCTCTATAAGCTGGCGCGGCAGGGGATAGAGATAGAGCGCGAGGCCCGGCAGATACATATCGGGGCGCTGGAGCTTACAGAGTTTGACGAAAATGAGCAGCGCGGCGTGCTTGCGGTGGCCTGCTCGAAGGGCACTTATATCCGGGCGCTGATAGAGGATATCGCTGGGGCCGCGGGCACTCTCGGCGTTATGACCTCCCTGCGGCGGGTGAGGGCCTGCGGCTTTACGGAGGACGAGGCTGTTGCATTGGAGGACCTGCGCGGGTTATCGGCGGGCGGTAAGCTGGATACGGTCCTGCGGCCCATAGAAACCCTCTTTGAGGACTACCCGGCGGTGGGGGTCAGCGCGGCGCAGGCGGCGAGATTCTGTAACGGCGGGGGGCTGGACATTGGGCGGCTGAGAATGCCCCGGATGGCCCTTAGGGAGGGCCAGCGCTTCTGCGTCTTTGGCCCCGAGGGGCGGTTTTTGGGCCTTGCCGCGGTCAGGACGGAGAGGAACGAGCTGGGATTTTTGAAGCTGTTTGCGGAGATAAACTGACACTGAAAGGAGAGCGCCATGGATATCCTGGAGACCCTTGACATAGAGAACTGCGCCCCGGCGTCGCTGGCGCTGGGGGCCTTTGACGGGCTGCACCTGGGGCATAGGGCCGTGCTGGAGGCGGCGCTGGGCCCGGAGGCCGGACACCGGCTCAGCCCGCAGGTGTTCACCTTTAAAAGAAGCCCCTCGGGGGAGCCGTCCCTTATCACCGGGGAGGATAAGGCGGCAATACTTTCGGGCATGGGCATGGAGCGCGTGTATTCCATGGACTTTCATGGGCTGCGGGACATGGAGGCGGAGAGCTTTGCCAGGGATATCCTTTTGGGAAGACTCAACGCAAGGCAGCTCTGCTGCGGAGAGGATTTCCGCTTTGGCCGGGGAGCCCGGGGGAACGTGGAGCTGCTGTCCAGACTGTGCGGGGAGTATGGGGCACAGCTTATGGTGGTGCCCCCGGTGCTGGACGGCGGGGAGAAGGTCAGCTCTACCCGCATACGAAGGGCCGTTGCAGAGGGGGATATCCTGACGGCCAACCGGCTGCTGGGGAGGCCGTTCGGCTTTAGCTTAGAGGTCATACACGGCAACCATATCGGCACGGGCCTTGGCACCCCGACTATAAATCAGGCCCTGCCGGAGGAGCTGGCCCTGCCCAGGTTCGGGGTGTACGCCGCCTGGTGCGAGACTGAGAGCGGCAGGTACTACGGCGTGTGCAACATAGGGGTAAAGCCCACGGTGGGCTCTGACCGGGTGCTGGCCGAGACCTGGATGCCGGAATTTGACGGCGACCTTTACGGCCAGAGGGTCCGGGTGGAGCTGATGGACTTTATAAGGGCAGAGAGAAAGTTCTCCTCCCTGGACCAGCTCAAGGAGGAGATAAGGCGCAACGCCATAAGGGCGAAGGAGATCACCGGCGCTGTATGATGACGTCCATCTCGCCGGGCTCGGGGGGCTCAAAGAGACTTTGAAGCTTCTCTAATAATCCATCGTCCACAAAGTAGCTATCGTCCTCACCGGCGAGGACGGCCCGGTTCCTGCGGGCGATGCTCTCGCGCCAGATCTCATCGGACACGTCGATATAGTGCCACTCGTGAGCTATGCCCCGATCCGAAAAGAAGCTGCCGGCCTCAAGCCGCCAGTCCCGGGTCCAGAAGCCCCAGTCCAGTATCACGTCCGCCCCGGCGGCCGCGGCCTCTGCGGCTTTATCAAAGAGGTAGGCCCGCACCCTGGCCGTGACCGCATCGTGGCGGTCCCCCAGGTCCTTATCGAAGATCCGATCGGTTATCTCGTCCACGGAAAGAAGCAGGGCCGGGGACTTTTCCATGAGCTGACGGCAGTACCAGCTCTTGCCGCAGCAGAGCTTGCCGCATATGAGTATTACCTTTGCCATTATTTTTCCTCCTTTTCTTTAAGAAGCTTTGAAGCGATGCGGTGATATTCAGGCATGACCTTTTTAAGGGACACCGGGCGGCCCGCGCCGTTTATGAAGCAGTGGCTGGTCCGGCCGCAGCATTTCAGCTCTCCGGAGAGCCTGACGGTGTATGAGAAGGCGATGCGGGTGCCTGTGTAGGCCGCCAGATCAACGGCTATCTCCACGGTATCGCCGAAGCGGCACATGGCGTGATAATTTGCCTCCACGCTGAGCACCGGGCTGACAATACCCGCCGCTTCAAGGCCCTCATAGGGGAAGCCGTTCTCGCTCATAAAGTGGATGCGCGCCTCCTCGAACCAGCGGATATAGTTGGAGTGGTGCACGCAGTCCATGCGGTCGGTCTCATAATAGTGTACTGGACGGGTGTATATGGTCATGATATCCCGGCTTTCTTTAATATAATAATATGGAAGGTGATTTCTATGGATAATGGGATCGTCGTTTTGGTGTCCGGCCCCTGCGGATCGGGGAAGACCACCGTGTCCCGGCTGCTGGCGGAGGGCTGTGAGGGGCCCGCGGTGCATATGCACACGGACGACTTCTACGGGTACATAAAGAAGGGCTATATCCCGCCCTGGCAGGAGGGCTCTGGGGCCCAGAACGGGACCGTTATAAACGCCGCGGCGGCCTGCGCCGGAGAGTATGCCCGGGGCGGGTATACGGTCTTTGTGGACGGGGTGATAGGGCCGTGGTTCCTGGGGCCCTGGCTGGAGCTTGTGATGGAGGGAATGGATGTGCGCTATATAGTCCTGCTGCCCGGCGAGGAGGAGACCCTGGCCCGGGCAGCTGGCAGGGGGCCGCAGGGAGATCCCGAGCTGAAGCCCGAAAACGTCTCGGCCATGTGGAGGATGTTCGCGGATCTGGGGGAATACGGGCCCCACGCCCTGGATACGGCAGGACAGTCCCCAGAGGAGACGGCCGCAGTATTGGGCGTGGCGCTGGCCGAGGGGCTGTACGAATTATTATAGCATAAGGCGCGAAAAAAAGCCAGCCGCGCCTTGTGGGTCGGACAGCGCCGGTGAAGCAGCACTAATAGTGTGATTTAGCCATAATTTCGCAATAAATACACCATATATTGTTAACCCCCGGGCTGTTGATTTTTTGGTCGAAAAATGCTATCATTTTAATAAATGAGAAAAACAAACTTATCGGGAAAACCAGGGAAAGGAAGCTGCCGCAAAGTATGAGAATAGGTTTGGATGTAGGCTCCACCACGCTGAAGTGCGTGGTTTATGACGAGGATAAGCCGGTATTCAGGAAATATGAGCGCCACTACTCCCAGATAGCCGAGAAGGCCTCGGGGATGCTCCGGCTGATAGGGGAGCAGCTGCCCGGGCTCGGGCGGGCCGCGCTGTGCGTGTCCGGCTCTGCGGGCATGGGCCTTGCGGAGGACCTGGGCATACCCTTTGTCCAGGAGGTCTACGCCACACGCACGGCGGTGGTGAAATATGTGCCGGGGACCGACGTGGTCATAGAGCTGGGAGGAGAGGACGCAAAGATACTCTTTTTATCCGGCTCTATGGAGGTGCGCATGAACGGCTCCTGCGCCGGGGGCACCGGGGCCTTTATCGACCAGATGGCGACCTTGCTGGACATAACCCCCGGGGAGCTCAATGAAATAGCCGGGAAGGCGGAGCGCACATACAGCATAGCCTCCCGCTGCGGGGTGTTCGCAAAGTCCGACATCCAGGCGCTCCTGAACCAGGGGGCCCGGAAGGACGACATAGCCGCCAGCATTTTGACCGCCGTTGTGAACCAGACCGTAGCGGGCCTGGCCCAGGGCCGAGAGATAGAGGGGAACGTGGTGTATCTGGGCGGGCCGCTGACATTTCTGCCGGAGCTTAGGGGGGCCTTTGACAGGATACTGGGGGTAAAGGGCGTGTGTCCGGAGGACTCCCTGTACTATGTGGCAATGGGCGCGGCCCTGGCAGGTGATTCAGAGGAGTTTGACCTGGCTGAGATAACGGAGCGCATAGCAAACTACAGCTCAAGCCACAGCTATCAGAGCAGCGATGCGCTGTTTGCCAACAAGGACGAATATGACGAGTTTGTGGAGCGGCATGAGCAGGACAGCGTGCCCACTGACGGAAAGCTCTCTGAGAGTGGCGAGGCATATGTGGGCATAGACGCGGGGTCCACCACGGTGAAGGCCGTGGCCATAAACTCCGAGGGTGATATCGTCTGTTCGCGGTATCTGCCCAATAACGGCAACCCGGTGCCGCTGGTGCGGGACTTTCTCTCGGACCTCTATAAGGACTTTCCGAATATAGACATAAAGGGCGCGGCCTCTACCGGCTATGGCGAGGAGATAATCAAGAACGCCTTTGGCCTGGACTGCGGCGTGGTGGAGACGATAGCCCACTTTACCGCCGCCAGGAAGTTCCAGCCGGAGGTGGACTTTATCATCGATATCGGCGGCCAGGATATAAAGTGCTTCAGGATAAAGGACGGCGTTATCGACAATATCTTTTTGAACGAGGCCTGTTCCTCGGGCTGCGGGTCCTTTTTGCAGACCTTTGCCGGGGCTTTGGGCTATGAGATGGGGGATTTCGCAAGGGAGGGGCTCTTTGCCGAGAGCCCGGTGGACCTGGGGTCCAGGTGCACCGTGTTCATGAACTCCTCCGTGAAGCAGGCGCAGAAGGACGGGGCCACTTTGGGGAACATCTCGGCGGGGCTGTCTATGAGCGTGGTGAAGAACGCGCTGTATAAGGTCATCCGCGTGACGGATGCCAAGAGCCTTGGCAGGCACATAGTGGTCCAGGGGGGCACATTCCTGAATGACGCGGTGCTCAGAGCCTTCGAGCGGGAGATAGGCCAGAACGTGACCCGGCCGTCGGTGGCGGGGCTTATGGGGGCCTTTGGCGCGGCGCTGTACGCCAGGGAGCACAGTAAGGGCGAGAGCGGCATACTGACCCCCGGGGAACTCCTAAGCTTTACCCACGAGGTAAAGGCCATCACCTGCAACGGCTGTCAGAACCACTGCCGGCTGACGGTGAACACCTTTGCAAATGGAGCGAGATACATAGCGGGCAACCGCTGCGATAAGCCCCTGCAAAAGCACAGCCCCACGGCGAAATATAACCTGTACGACTATAAAAAGCAGCTTTTGGCGGGGTATGGGCCCGCAAAGGGCGATAGGGGCACCATAGGCATACCAATGGGTCTCAATATGTTCGAGCTGTACCCGTTCTGGCACACCTTCTTTACGAGGCTGGGCTTTGGGGTGGTCACCTCGCCACAGTCCGACAGGCAGCTGTACTTCAGGGGCCAGCACACCATACCGTCGGATACCGTATGTTATCCGGCGAAGCTTCTGCACGGGCATATAGAGGCGCTGATGGACATGAAGCCCGACGCCATTTTCTACCCCTGCATGAGCTATAATTTGGACGAGCATAAGGGCGACAACCACTATAACTGCCCGGTGGTGGCCTATTACCCCGAGGTGCTGGACGCGAATATAACCGCCCTTGAGGACTATAAGTTCATCTATGACTATGTGGGGCTGCACAGAAGGAAGGACTTTCCCAAGAAGATGGCGGCTATTTTGGCAAAATACTTCCCGCCCATTCCCGAGCGGGAAGTGAAGGAAGCCGCTGCCGCCGCCTATGAGGAGTATGAAAGGTATATGTCCCGCATTAGGGAGAAGGGCCGGGAGTACCTTGCCTATGCCAGGGAGAATAACCTGCCGGTGGTGATACTCTCCGGCAGGCCGTACCATCTGGACCCGGAGATAAACCACGGCATCGACAAGCTCATCTGCGAGTGCGGGGCGGTCTTAGTGACGGAGGACTCTGTCAGCGACCAGGTGGAGAAGTTCCCCACAACGGTTTTGAACCAGTGGACCTATCACGCGAGGCTGTATGCAGCGGCGAAGTTCGTGGCGGAGAGCAAGGACCCGCGGATAAACCTTGTGCAGCTGGTGTCCTTCGGCTGCGGGGTGGACGCCATAACCGGGGACGAGGTGCGCTCTATCCTTGAGAGCGGGGACAGGATCTACACGCAGATAAAGATAGACGAGATAACGAACCTGGGGGCGGTGCGCATAAGGCTTAGGAGCCTGTTTGCCGCCCTGGGATTGGGGGAATAATATGGCGGATAACGCGAGCCGGGTGGAATTTACCCGGGAAATGAAGAAAGACTATACTATCATAACGCCCAATATGGCGCCCATCCACTTCGAGCTGATAAAGGACGTGCTTATAAGCTTCGGGTATAAGATAGACCTTCTGACCACCACGGGCCGGGAGATAGTGGACGAGGGGCTTAAGTACGTCCACAATGACACCTGTTATCCGGCCCTTCTGTCCATCGGCCAGATGATGCACGCCCTTCACAGCGGCAAATACGACCTTCACAAGGTAGCCCTGGTGATGACCCAGACCGGCGGCGGGTGCCGGGCGTCCAACTATATCCACCTCCTCAGAAAGGCCCTTAAGAAGGACGGCCTGGACTATATCCCGGTGATATCCCTGAACCTTTCGGGGCTGGAGTCAAACAGCGGCTTTAAGATAACCCTGCCCCTGCTGCGCAGGGCAATAGCGGCCCTGACCTATGGGGACCTTTTGATGCTCCTTAAAAACCAGACGAAGCCCTATGAGCTGAACTTCGGCGAGAGCGACCGGCTGGTGTCGGAGTGGACGAAAAAGCTAACGAAGCTCTTTGAGGAGAACAAGGCCTTTACCCAGCGGGAGGTGCGGGCGTACTTCGATGAGATAACGGAGTCCTTCGCAAAGATACCTGTTGAGCGCAGGCCGAAGACCAAGGTGGGCATAGTGGGCGAGATATATGTGAAATACTCGGCCCTTGCCAATAACGGCCTGGAGGATTTTCTGTTCCGGCAGGGCTGCGAGGTGATGGTACCGGGGATAGTGGGCTTTATGATATTCAAGGTGGACAACCGGCTTGAGGACATAGAGCTGTACGGCGGCAGCTCCGCCAAGAAGCAGCTTTGCACCATGCTCAAGTGGTACTTTACAAAGTTCGAGCGGGACCTGATAGAATCCGTGAAGAAGTTTCCCCAGTTCACGGCCCCGGCGCCCTACAGCCATTTGAAGGAACTGGCCGGGCAGGTCATCGGCTACGGCTGCAAGATGGGCGAGGGGTGGCTGCTCACCGCCGAGATGATGGAGCTTATCGAGAGCGGCTATGAGAACGTGGTGTGCACCCAGCCCTTCGGGTGCCTGCCGAACCATATAGTTGGCAAGGGCATGATACGCAAGGTGAAGAAGGTCTGCCCCCGGGCCAATATAGTGCCCATAGACTATGACCCCAGCGCCACGGCGGTGAACCAGGAGAACCGCATAAAGCTGATGCTCGCCGTGGCGGATACATAACCCCAATGGAAAGGAGCGGAGATCATGAAACGGCTTTGGATGCTGCTGGCGCTGGCGGCGGCCCTGTCCGGGCTGCCAAGCTGCTCGTTTACGGGCATCTCCGCCCAGAACCTCATATCTCCCCCCGCGGCCACGGCGGACCAGCAGAGCATCTACCGGCTTTTGCAGGGCACGCAGACGGAGATAACCCTTATATACCCAAAAAGCGGCCAGTACCGCTCGGCCATTATAATGTGCGACTTTACCGGCGACGGCGTCGAGGACGCCATAGGCTTTCACGCCACCGCCGACGGCGGCGCCCAGGTGCAGTTCCTCACCAAGTCCGGCGGCGAGTGGGCCGTGGCTGCCCTTTTCCGTAACCCCGCAAGCCAGGTGGACCGGGTCTGCTTTGGGGACACGCCCGGCGGCGGAAGGGCTGTATTTATCGGCTGGGGCACCACCGCGGGCAGCACCTCCAGGCTTGCCACGGCCAACGCGTACCTGTACCAGCCCGGCGGCGGGGTGAAGGAATACTCCCTTGGGGGCTATGGAGAGATGGCCCTTACGGACTTTGACGGCGATGGCGTGAACGAGCTGTTCACCATCGACAAGTACGTGCCCGTTCCCGCCGACACCGAGGGCGAGGAGGCCGTGCCCGCCAGGGCCCGGCTCTATACCTTCGACACGGACAAGAGCCTTTATGAGGCGGCCAGCGTGGAGGCGGACAACAGCATCACCGGCTATTCCGGGGTGGCCTTCGGAAGGCTTGGCCTCAGGGACTGGGGGGTGGTGGTGGACGGTACGACGGCGGACGGCAGCATGAATACCCAGGTGTTCTTTATGGAGGACGGAAGGCTCTCGAACTACCCCGGCATGGTCAACACCGAGGGCTATGCCAGCGAGTACGCCCGGCCGGCCGCGGCGGCCATCACCGCCAGGGACATAAACGGGGACGGGTATATAGAGATACCCGCGGCCATACAGCTGCCGGGGTATTCGGAGGACACGGTCCTGGACTCCACCAGCTATATGGTGGAGTGGCGCTCTCAGACCCCGGGCAACCCCAGCAGGGTGGTCATGAGGGCCCTGATGAACGTAAGGGAGAACTACTGGTTCCGCATCCCATACTATCTTCAGGGCAGGGTATGCGCCCTGAACGACGCGGAGCGCCGGACGGTCACCTATACGGAGGTGAAGTCCACCGATGAGGGGCCGCTTCTCGGCGGGACGCTCTTCTCCATACGTGTGTTCACCCGGCCGGCCTGGGAGAGCCGGGGGGAGAACAGCGGCTATATAATGCTTGCGGAGCAGAACGACTCGGTATACGGCATAAACGTCTACAGCCGGGACGAGCGGGTGCTGCGGTCCACGGAGGATATAAAGAAAAGCTTTTCGCTCCTGGAGGAGTGAAATTGCCGAAAGAAAATACAGGCATAAACTATTTGCGCTTAAGGGGGGCCCATATGAAAAAGGTACTGGTTGCGGAGGACGAGCAGAATATCAGGGAGTTTGTGGTCATCAACCTGGAGCGGGCCGGCTATGAGATAACCGAGGCCGAGAGCGGCGACCAGGCTCTGGAGCTGTATACCAAGAGCGGGGATTTCCATGTGGTGATACTTGACATTATGATGCCCGGGGAGAAGGACGGCTTGGCCGTGTGCCGGGAGCTGAGAAGCAGGAACCCCTCTCTTGGCATAATCCTTCTGACGGCCAAGACCCAGGAGATGGACAAGGTCAGCGGCCTGATGATGGGGGCGGACGACTATGTGACAAAGCCCTTCTCCCCCTCTGAGCTGGTGGCCCGGGTGGACGCGGTTTACCGCCGGGTGGCTTTGGCCGCGGAGAGGTATGAGACCCAGGATCAGGTGAGCGCCGGGGAGTTTTCGCTGAACCTTCGGGACCGCTCCTTTACAAAGGGCGGCGCGCCCATAGAGCTGACCCAGGTAGAGTTCCAGATAATGGAGTATTTCCTGGAGAATCCCGGGATAGCTTTGGCCCGGGGGGACATCCTCCGGCATGTGTGGGGGCCCAGCTACGTTGGCGAGGAGAAGATAGTGGACGTGAATATCCGCCGGCTTCGCATGAAGGTGGAGGACGAGCCCTCGAACCCCCAGCACATAACCACGGTATGGGGACTTGGCTACCGCTGGAAGACCTGAGCTTTAAGGAGGCCCCCTGATGTTTGCAAAGAGCATTTCAAGGCGCTGGTTCGTGAACACCATCGGCGTGGTGCTGGTGGTGCTGGTGGTCTTTGTGGCGGCGCTGTCCTTTATGGTCCAGAGCTCCACCTATAACGGCATAGAGATGACCCTGACGGGCCGCATGGACGAGCTTTTGAACTGGCTGTCGAGCCGGTCCAAGGACTATCAGACCTCGGAGTTCACGGCGGTGACCCGGGACTATATCGAGACCTTCCAGGACAAGGCGAAGATGGAGATAATGGCGCTGGGCAAGGACGGCCGGGTGTTCATAACCTCCACCGGCTTTGAGCCGGACCACTCCCAGCCCATGCCCGACTATCAGCTGGCACTTTTGAGCCCGGACGGCTCCGGCAAATGGGTGGGGGAGCTGAACACCGGGGAGAAGGTCATGGCCATAACCCGGGTGGTGCGCAGCGAGAACGGGGGGCTTGTGGGCTCTATACGGTATATGGTGTCCATGGAGCGGGCGGACCAGCAGACCATAACCATAGTGATAGTGCTGGTGATAGCGGCGCTGTTCATCATGCTGCTTCTGACATTATCGGGGGTGTACTTTATCCGCTCTATACTTGTGCCCGTAAGGCAGGTGAGTAGCAGCGCCCGGCAGATAGCTCAGGGGGACTTTGAGGTGCGCATTGAAAAGGCCCGGGGCGACGAGATAGGCCAGTTATGCGACGCCATAAACGACATGGCCGGGGAGCTGGGCGCGGCGGAGAGGATGAAGAACGAGTTTATCTCGTCGGTGTCCCACGAGCTGAGAACGCCGCTGACGGCCATAAAGGGCTGGGCGGAGACCCTTAGAAGCGGGGCGGACCCGGCCACGGAGGAGAAGGGCATGGCGGTTATCATCCGGGAGTCGGAGCGGCTTTCGGGGCTGGTGGAGGAGCTTTTGGACTTTTCGCGGCTGCAAAACGGCCGGATGCAGCTGGTGCAGGAGCGCATGGACATACTGGCGGAGCTGGACGAGGCGGTGTACCTCTTTACCGAGCGGGCGCGCACCGAGGGCAAGGAGCTGCGGTATGAGGAGAACATCAGCCTTGCGCCGGTATATGGGGACAGGAACAGGCTGAAGCAGGTGTTTGTGAACATTATCGACAACGCCCTGAAGTACACCGGGGAGGGCGGCTCGGTGACCGTGTCGTCGGAGCTCACCGAGGACCGGGTGCAGGTGATGATCGCCGACACGGGCTGTGGGATACCGGAGGAGCATTTGCCCAACGTGAAGAAGAAGTTTTATAAGGCGAACCAGCTGGTCCGGGGCTCGGGGATAGGGCTGGCGGTGGCGGACGAGATAGTGGCCATGCATAACGGGACGCTGGAGCTGGAGAGCACGGAGGGAGTGGGCACGACGGTGACCATAAGCGTGCCCCTGTGCAAAAGTTGACCGATCCAGCGGGTCTTACGCTGGCGAGGGGTTTGGGGGCGAGGAGCCCACAAGGTCTTGCGCGATAGCGCCAAAAATATACTAAAAAGGAGCAAATAAATGCCAAAAAAGATAACCACCATAGGCGGCCAGGCCCTGATGGAGGGCATAATGATGGTGGGCCCGAAGCGCACCACCGCCGCCTTCTGCGACGAGCAGGGCAACATCACCACCGAGGACATACACGTGGACCGCATAACAAAAAAATACCCCATCCTTGGCAAGCCCTTTATCCGGGGCATCTTCGCCATGGTGGACACCTTCCGGCTGGGCTATAAGGCCCTGTCCCTGTCGGCGGACAAGATGACGGATATGGGCGACGAGGAGCTTACCGGCCTTGACAAGTGGCTTGAGGACCACCTTGGGGACAAGATAACCGGCATCATCATGGGCGTGGGCTCTGTGCTGGGAGTGGGCCTTGCGGTGGTGCTGTTCTTCATGCTGCCCACATTTCTTTTCAACCTTTTGCAGGAGGCCGTGGGCGAGGGCATAGCCGGGTGGCGGTCCGTGTTCGAGGGGGTGCTGCGCATAGCCATCTTCCTGGGGTATGTGCTGTGCGTTTCCCTGCTGCCGGACATAAAGAGGGTGTTTCAGTACCACGGGGCGGAGCATAAGACCATCTTCTGCTATGAGGCGGACCTGCCGCTGACGGTGGAGAACGTCCGGCCACAGAGGCGTTTTCATCCCCGCTGCGGCACCAGCTTTATGATACTTATGCTGCTCTTGGGTATAATAGTGGGCTTTTTTATCCCATTCTCGAACCCTATCCTGCGCACGGCTGTGAAGCTTTTGTGCATACCAATTATCGTGAATATCGGCTATGAGGTGCAAAAGGCCTGCGCAAGGCATGATAACCTGCTGTGCCGGATAATCACGGCGCCGGGGCTCTGGATGCAGCGCATCACCGTGAAGGAGCCGGACGATAAGATGATAGAGGCCGCCATCGCCGCCATGGAGGCGGTGATACCCGAGAACGGCGAGGACCTTATCAAGTGACCGCCAGGGAGCTGTACTTACAGGCCAAGGCAAGGCTTGCAGAGGCGGGAGTGGACAGCCCGGGTTTTGACGCGGCCCGGCTTGCGGAGCGCTTTCTGGGGCTGGACAGGCCGGGGCTGGCCCTGCACGGCGATGAAGCGCCAGATGAGGGAAAGCAGCGGGAATTTCTGGAGGCTGTCTCTCAGCGGGCCGCCCGCAGGCCCCTGCAATATATCCTGGGCGAGTGGCCGTTTATGTCGCTTACGCTGCGGGTGGGCGAGGGCGTGCTCATTCCCCGGGAGGACACGGCCGCGCTGGTGGAGGCTGTTGCCGGACGGATAGGGGCGAGCTCCCGGGGGCTGGACCTGTGCGCAGGGAGCGGGGCTGTGGGGCTTGGAATATGCTCTGTAGTGCCGGGGGCGAGGGTAATATGCGTGGAGCTGGAAGATACCGCCATGAGGTATCTTCGGGAAAATATCGGGAGATACCCTGAGTGTAGCTGCACGGCGGCAAAGGGCGACGTGCTTCTGGGGCCGGAGCCGGGGGCGTTTCCGGATGGGCTGGACTTTATCGCGTCGAACCCGCCGTATATCGCCACGGACGAGCTCCCGGACCTTCAGCCGGAGGTGCAAAAAGAGCCGCCCCTGGCCCTGGACGGGGGCCGGGACGGCTTGATATTCTATCGGGCCATATTGGAGAAATGGTCGCCGCTACTGCGCCCGGGCGGGGCGCTGGGCGTGGAGATAGGCGATACCCAGGCCCGGGAGGTCATGGAACTCTTTGCCCGGGCGGGGGTCACGGATATCGCCGTCCACAGGGACCTGGCTGGGCTTGACCGGGCCGTTACGGCGGTGAAGGGCTCAGTCTGACGCCCCGCGCATACCCTCGCGGATGTGCTCATAGGTGTACCCCATGCGCTGCAGGGCCGAGAAGGCCCTGCGCTTTATCTTTTCGTCCTCCTGCCAGCCGGAGTATCTGCGCTCTAGGATCTCCCCTATGCGCTCTGTGAAGGCCTCCGGGTCGTCGTATTCATCCAGGAGCTCGCTGATAAGCTCGGGGTCTATGCCCTTCTGCCGCAGCTCCTGGCGCACCCGCAGGGGGCCGTATTTCTTGCGCTCGAAAAGCTCCCTTGCGTACTTTCGCCCGTAGCTCTCGTCGTCTATGAGCCCCAGCTCCTCCATCTTGCTGGCGGCGGCCTCGGCGGCCTCTCTTGAGGCGGCTGTCCGGGCTATCTTCTCCGTCAGCTCTTTTTTTGTGTGATCCCGGTACTCCAAAAGGTACAGCGCCTTTTCTTTGGCCCTATGGGCGTCGGAATCAAGTATCAGCTGGTGCAGCTCCTCGTCGGTGAGCTCGTCTCCGGGCTTTAGCCGGGACCGCAGGAAGACCTCGTGGTCTATCTTCACCGCGGGCTCGCCGTCTATGTAGAGCTGTACAAGCCCCCTGCGCCTGGGCTCGGCGGCGGTCAGCTCCATCAGTCGTCCACCGTGATGTCAAGGCTGGCGTCGTCCAGCGGGGCGGCCTTGGCAGGCGCGGGCTTCTTCTCCACATCGGCGGGCACGGCGGGGCCGTTGTCCTCCTCGCCCTCGGAGTCCGCCGCGGAGGCCTTGCCCAGCTTCTGGCTGTAGAGCTTGTTGACGTTCTCCCGCACGGCCGCCTCTATCTTTCCGGCCACGTCCGGGTTGGCCGCAAGGAAATCCTTGACCTTCTCCCGGCCCTGGCCGATGCGCTGGCCGTCATATGAGAACCATGAGCCGCTCTTTTGGATGATATCCAGCTGTACGCCGATATCCACCAGCTCCCCCGTCCGGGAGATGCCCTTGCCGTAGAGCACGTCGAACTCGGCGGTCCTGAATGGCGGGGCCACCTTGTTCTTCACCACCCGAACCTTGGTATGGGCGCCGATGATATCCGTGCCGTTCTTGATTATCTCCCCCTTGCGCACATCGATGCGCACCGACGAGTAGAACTTCATGGCCCGGCCGCCGGGGGTCACCTCGGGGTTGCCGTACATGACGCCCACCTTTTCACGCAGCTGGTTTATGAAGATGGCCACGCAGTTGGACTTTGAGATGGCACCAGCCAGCTTTCTGAGGGCCTGGCTCATGAGCCGCGCCTGAAGTCCCACATGGGAGTCGCCCATCTCCCCCTCTATCTCCTGCTTGGGCACCAGGGCCGCCACCGAGTCCACCACTATCACGTCGATGGCGTTGGAGCGGATAAGGGCCTCGGCGATCTCCAAGGCCTGCTCGCCGGTGTCGGGCTGGGAGACCAGAAGGTCGTCCACGTCCACCCCAAGGGCCGAGGCGTACACCGGGTCAAGGGCGTGCTCCACGTCGATAAAGGCGGCGTTGCCGCCCATCTTCTGGCCCTCGGCCACGCAGTGGAGAGCGAGGGTCGTCTTGCCCGAGGACTCCGGGCCGTATATCTCCACTATCCTGCCCCGGGGCAGGCCGCCAACTCCCAATGCCAGGTCCAGGGACAGGGACCCGGTGGGGATGGCCTCGATGTTCAGGGACGACTGCTGGCCAAGGCGCATCACCGCCCCGTCGCCGAACTGCTTTTTTATCTGGGTCAGGGCCGTGTCCAGCGCCTTGCGCCGCTCGGCCGGGTCGTTATTGCTGACGCGGGTGCTGACAGGGGCCTGCTTTTTTTCCGCCATTTTTTCTTCCTCCTATACAGTCAAAACTACAATATATTATAAAGTAAAAGCCCCGCAAAAGCAAGCCCTTTGCAAATTATTTTCAAACATATGTTTTGATTGCTTTTTCCCCTGTCATGCGTTATGATAGTATCAAATAGAGCCCGGAAATTTTGAATAATACGGAGGAACCCCCTATGAACAACATCCCCACTGTAAAGATCGGCGTGGTGGCCGTGTCCCGGGACTGCTTCCCGGAGAGCCTGTCCGTCGACCGCAGAAAGGCCCTTATGAGCGCCTTTAACGCCAAGTACGGCATGGAGGCGGAGAGTGTCTACGAGTGCCCTGTCTGCATCGTAGAGAGCGAGATACACATGGTACAGGCACTGGAGGACATAAAGAAGAACGGCTGCAACGCCCTGGTGGTGTACCTTGGCAACTTCGGCCCGGAGATCTCCGAGACCCTTCTGGCCAAGCACTTCGACGGCCCCTGCATGTTCATCGCCGCCGCCGAGGAGTCCGGCGACAACCTTGTGGGCGGCCGCGGCGACGCGTACTGCGGTATGCTCAACGCCAGCTATAACCTTAAGCTCCGGGAGATAAAGGCCTATATCCCCGAGGAGCCCGTTGGCGACGCCGAAGACTGCGCCGACCGCATACATGAGTTTATCCCCATCGCCAGGGCTTTAGTTGGGCTCAAGTCGCTGAAGATAATCAGTTTTGGCCCGCGCCCGCTGAACTTCCTGGCGTGCAACGCGCCCATCAAGCGCCTCTATGACCTGGGCGTTGAGATAGAGGAGAATTCTGAGCTGGACCTGTTCGAGGCCTTCCACAAGCACGCAGGCGACCCCCGCATAGCCGAGGTCAAGGCCGACATGGAGAAGGAGCTGGGCGAGGGCAACAAGAAGCCCGAAATACTCGAGAAGCTGGCCCAGTATGAGATAACCCTTTTGGACTGGATAGAGGAGCATAGGGGCTACCGCCAGTACGTCACCCTTACAAGCAAGTGCTGGCCCGCCTTCCAGACCCAGTTCGGCTTTGTGCCCTGCTATGTGAACTCCCGCCTTACCGGCCGGGGCATCCCGGTGTCCTGCGAGGTGGACATCTACGGCACCCTCTCTGAGTTCATCGGCACCTGCGTCTCCGGCGATATAGTGACCCTGCTGGACATCAACAACACCGTGCCGAAGGATATGTACAAGTCCGAGATAGAGGGCAAGTTCCCCTATCAGTTCAGCGACACCTTCATGGGCTTCCACTGCGGCAACACCTGCTCCAGCAAGATATGCAACCCCACCATGAAGTACCAGATGATAATGGCCAGAAGCCTGCCCGAGGAGGTCACCCAGGGCACTCTCGAGGGCGACATCGTCCCCGGCGACATCACCTTCTTCCGGCTGCAGTCCACCGCCGATAGCATCCTCCGGGCCTATGTGGCCGAGGGCGAGGTGCTGCCCGTGGCCACACGCTCCTTCGGCGGCATTGGCGTGTTCGCCATCAACGAGATGGGCCGGTTCTACCGCCATGTGCTCATCGGGAAGAACTATCCCCACCACGGCGCGGTGGCCTTCGGGCACCATGGCAAGGCGCTGTTTGAGGTGTTCAAGTATCTGGGGGTAACGGATATCGGGTTTAATCAGCCCAAGGGCATGATGTATCCGGGGGAGAATCCGTTTAAGTAAAAAATAGCGTTTGATTAAAAGAGCCTCTCTCCGGGAGGCTCTTTTTTTGCTGCGGACTTTACCTTTTCCAAGTCCCCGCAGTCTAATCAGTATGATACAGGGAGCCGGCCTCTGCATCAAAAATATTTTTGGGAAAGGAAGCTCCACATATGAGACGAAAAATGATATTAGTGGCGGCAGTCCTCATGGCTGCTCTCCTGGGAGCCTGCGGCGAGGACGCCAACCCCGATGTGTCCGGGAGCAGTCAGCCGGCTGTGGCTGGGTCGCAGAGTGGAGATAGCGGCCCTGCGGCGGAGCCGGAGGGAAAGAAGCCCTGGTCCGGGTCTGGCATGAGCGACGAGCAGATAGGACGGGAAGCACAGAAGCTTAAGGACAAGGGCATTGTGGATGAACACGGCGTACCTGCGCCGGGGGTGGATCTGAACGATTATCCGGGGCTGGGATAAAAGCAGGGCAGACCTTAACGGTCTGCCCCTTTTATTTGCTTTTATCCTCAAAAGGTACGCTTTTTGAGATAAGTCCTTTTTGCGCTTATTTCTACCAAATTATACCATATTTTCCACAAAATTGCAAGATGCGAATTTTAAATATTTTGAGATAAGTGCTGTTGTTCTTGGGACTATCAAAATGTGTACCTTTTGACAGTTGTCCTTACGCGCAATCATAATTCTTAGGAGGTCTAAAAAATGAAAAAGGTTCTATCTGTACTGCTGGTACTGTGCCTGATTGTCGGCGCGGTGCCTATGTTCGCAAGCGCCTATGGCGAAGATGAAGATTTTGAGATCATAACCGGGGCAAGCGGAGACAGGGCTGTCACCGGCTACCATGGCACCGGCGGGGAGGTCTTTATTCCCGACGGCATCGTCGCTGTCCTTGACGGGGCCTTTGATAACGGCGGGAATGTGACCGGCCTTCAGCTGCCCGAAAGTGTCAGAGAGCTGGCAACCGGCGCTCTCAGCGGCTGTACGAGCCTTAAAAAAATGCTCATTTTAAACCCCAGTATATACATTGGCGAGCATGCCATACCAAGCTGTGTTGAGGATATTTACTTTAACGGCACAAAGGCACAGTGGGAACAGACCTACGGCTACTATACCGTGTCAAGCTCCACCACTCTGCACTTCAACGAGGGCTCTGACGCCCAGGAGTTTGAGACAGACGGCACCGTGCTTGTCAAGTACAACGGCAGCGGCGGGGCGGTCACTATCCCCGACAGTGTTACCAAAATAGGCCGCGCCGCGTTCATGTGGTGCGACACGGTCACCAGTGTCATCATTCCCTCGTCTGTCACAATGATTGATGGCTCGGCCTTCATGAACTGCCACTCTCTCACCAGCATTACCATACCCGTAAGCGTTACCTCCATAGGCTCCTTGGCCTTTGCAAACTGCATAGGCTTGAAGGACGTGTACTTTGACGGCACCGAAGCCCAGTGGAATAAAATCGAGATAAACAATATGGAGGGCGGAAACCACTTTCTGAACGCCGCCACAAAGCACTTTAAAGACGGCGGCGACACCCCCGCCCCCTCCACCGGCTTCACCGACGTAAAATCCACCGATTACTTTGCCGACGCGGTAAAATGGGCTGTTGAGAACAACATCACTGCCGGGAAGGGTAATAACCTGTTCAAGCCCAATGACAAGTGCACCCGGGGCGAGATAGTCACCTTCCTCTGGCGCAGCGCGGGCTCGCCGGAGCCCGAAACTGCCGCCAACAGCTTCTCTGACGTGAAGGAGAAGGACTACTATTACAAGGCCGTGCTGTGGGCAGTTGAGAACGATATCACCGCCGGTAAGGGCGTCGGGACCTTTAAGCCCGGCGACAAGTGCACTCGGGCCGAGGCCATGACCTTCATGTGGCGGGCGGCGGGAGAGCCCGCGCCCAATGGGGCCAGTTCCTTCAAGGACGTGGTCAGCGGCTCCTTCTATGAGAAGGCCGTGGGCTGGGCCGTTGAGAAGGGCATTACCGCTGGGAAGGGCACCGGCACCTTTAAGCCCAACGACAAGTGCTCTCGGGCGGAGATAGTCTCGTTCCTGTACCGCGGGAAGGATCTGTAAAAGCCAGAGTTTTAAATGCTTAGAAGGAAAGAGGGACGCTGTATGCGTCCCTCTTTCCTTTGCGCTTCGTGAAACCTACAAAGTTTTTACCTCAGCTTCACCGGCCGCAGCACCTCATACCCTATCCCCTCCGGGTAATGCCGCTGATAGCACTGGCAAACCTCCTCGTTCCACTGGAACCTCCCTGCGCCTGCCGCCGTGCTAAGACCGCTGGGGTCCACATGGTCCTTGCTGAGGTCATAGTTCCAGGCAAGGTCCTCCACACGGCCCATCACCTCTCCGT
The DNA here is from genome assembly GCA_910584745.1 of uncultured Eubacteriales bacterium. Lineage (GTDB taxonomy): Bacteria > Bacillota > Clostridia > Oscillospirales > Acutalibacteraceae > Acutalibacter. The sequence continues at coordinate 139,261 of CAJUDG010000004.1, read as the reverse complement.
TATCCTCCATATAGTCAAAGGGCGGGTGATAGAACACCAGATAATAGCTCCCCGGAAACTCTCTCACCTCGAACCCCTCCGGCACCGGCCCGTCATAGTCCGCCGGCACTCCCAGGCCGTAGAAGTAGTGCCGCTCTCCGTTCACATAGTGCCATCCCGCCGTATGCGGGGTCACCACCGGGTGCGCCGAGTGCCTCATGCTCTCCACTATGCCGCAGACCTCGTCGCAGCTGTGGTTCTCCCAGAACGTGCCGTAACAGACGGCTTTATCGTCCCAGATACCTATGTACTTGTGGGCGGGGATGTACTCCACCCTGGTTCTCGCCTCTCTCAGGTCTCCTTTACTCATGTGCTCGTCTCCTTTGTCATATTTATACTGTTCTGCGTACTGCCAGGGGTGAAACACATCGTGGCTCACAAACAGCGGCAGGGGCCGGGGGCTTAGCCTGTACTCCCGGGGGGTGCACCCGAAGGCCTCGCGGAAGGCCCTCGTCAGGGCCTCCTGAGAGGAGAACCCGGTGTCCAGGGCTATGTCCAGTATGCGGCTGTCCCCGTCGCGAAGGGCCTGCGCCGCCAGGGTCAGCCGGCGTTTTGCCACATAGCTGCGCAGAGTCATCCCCGAAACCTGATGAAACAGCGCCGAGCAGTACCACGGGGAATACCCCACGTATTTCGACAGCGGCAGAAGCCCCGGGTCCTCCAAGAGGTTTTGCTCAAGCCACTCTATCATCCTCTGCACGGTCTGGTTGCTCTGATACATGGTCTCACTCCTTAGCTGAGATTAGTATAGCAAAAGGCACGGGCAGATCGCTTGATATCACTTGTGGTCTTCAAAGGAGTACAGCGCCGCCTCGTACCCTCTGACATAGTATCTGATATTCTTCCGCCCCTTCTGCGCCACTACATGCCCCTCGGCCTCCAGTCTCTCCCTCTGGGCCTCTATTCCCCCCGGGTACTTTGGGTTCAGCTCTCCCCCGGCCTTCAGCGTGCGCCAGTAGGGGGTCTCGTCTTCGCCCCGCTGGAAGCTGGCCCAGGCGGCGATGGACACGAATATCCCCGCGGTGATGGGCTCGGTGAAGTCTGCGCCGTTCGCTCTGGCAAAGTGGGCGCGGATGTCGGTGATGGTGGTCAGCCTGCCCTTTGGCACCAGACGCATGGCCCGGTCATAGTCAATGGGCGGGGCGAAGTACATCCTGTCCCCGCCGTACCTCTCGATGGTGCCCGGGTCCGTGACTATTTGGAGCTTCGGCATGTCCTTGCTGTCCAAAAGCATAGCGTTAAAATCTTTCTTATCTTCGTTAGCCATAATATCGCCTCCTTTAAGACAAGCATAGCACAGCCAGGCTGTGCTATGCAATGAGACGGTTTAAGTTTTTCTGTCCGCTACAGGATATTTTCTCATGCGCACGAAGTACGACGCTGTCAGCAGCACCGCCGCCCCGGTCCAGGCCCCCACCTCGGCGTAGTATATGCCGTCCGTAAGCAGAAGCGGGAGCAGGAGGGCTATCCCCACGCGCATGACCATCTCCACAAAGCCGGAGATCATAGGCACCACTGTGTCTCCAAGGCCCATCAGGGCCGAGCGGTAGATATGCAGCATATAGAGCACCGGCAAAAACAGGCTCATTATGGCAAGATACTTATAGGCGATGTCCATGGAGGCCGCGACCTCCTCCGGTGTGCCGGAGATGAAGAGCCCCAAAAAGAGCCTGCCAAGGAGCAGCATGGCCGCGGCTATCACCGCCGAAGTGATAAGGGCGATGACCGCCGCCGAGCGCATACCCTTTCTTATCCGGGCAAAGAGCCCGCCCCCAAGGTTCTGCCCCACAAAGGAGGTGACCGCGTAGCCGTAGGAGGTGGCTGCTATCTCTAAGAGGCCGTAGAGCTTATTGGTGGCCGTGAACCCGGCGATAAAGAGCATACCGTACCTGTTCACCACGGACTGGACCACCATGCCCCCGGCGGAGATTATGGCGTTCTGTAATGCCACGGGGGAGCCCAGCTTTAAAAGCGCCCCGGATATGGAGCGGGTCAGCTTAAAGTCGGCGGGGCGCAGCTCCAGAATACTGACCCGGCGCACGTTGATATAGCAGTATACCGTGGACACGGCCTGGGCTATGATGGTGGCCCCCGCCGCCCCGGCTATGCCCCAGTGGAATCCCAGCACGAACAATAGGTCCAGCCCTATGTTCACTACCGTGGCGACGACTACGGCATAGAGGGGCGTCTTGCTGTCACCCAGGGCCCGCAGTATGGACGCAAGAAGGTTATAGGCGGTGATTATGGGTATCCCCGCGAAGACTATCCTAAGATATAAAAGCGAGTCGCCGATGATGTCCGAGGGAGTGTTCAATAGCCTTAGCACCGGCTCTGAGAGCCCCTGGCTGAGGACCAGCATCACCACGGCGGCGATGCCGCACAGGGTGGTGGAGGCCCCCACGGTCCGGGAGAGCTCCCTATAGTCCTTTGCCCCGAAGTGCTGGGCCATGAGGATGGAAAAGCCCTGGGCAAAGCCCTGGACGACGCTCAATACCAGCCAGTTCAGCCAGTCGGCGGCCCCTATGGCGGCCAGGGCCTCGACCCCCACCCCCTGGCCCACCACGGCGGTGTCCACCACGGTGTACAGCTGCTGGAAGACGTTGCCCAGCATAAGGGGCAGGGCGAAGGTTATGAGCAGCCTTGTGGGGCTGCCCTCGGTCATGCTTCTGATACGGTTTGACATGGTTTCTCCTTCCCAAAGCTAAAACATTTCAATAGTTGTACTCAGAACAGCTCTATGCGGTATTCTGCGGCGGCCGTTATCCAGTATTTCTCCGGCACATCCGCCCAGCCCGCCGCCTCTGTCCCGGTGTCCAGCCGGTAGAGCTCCACAGCACGCTGGGGCACCCGGCCGAAGGGGTCCGTGCCGGTGAGCACGTTATGCCTGAGCATTGCCGCCCAGACCGGCGCTCGTTTCGTGAGCCCGGAGAGTTCCAGATTTTTTATAGTCTGCTCCCAGTCGTAGGGCACGGTCACATACTCCGGGACCCAGCGCCCGCCCTCATAGTGGAGCAAGAGCATCTGCGCCACCTTCGCAAGCTCCGTCACCCGCGCCTCTCCCAGCGGGGTCCGGCAGTAGATGGGGTTGCCCACGGAGCCCGCGCATATTACCCTGAGGCCATTGTGCCAGAAGCTGAAGAAGCGGTGGTTATGGCCCTTTAAGAGTATGGGTTCCGGGAGCTGCGCAAGCTTTTCCAGGGCTTCGGCGCTGTATATCTGTGCCTTGGCCATATCCGGCGAGCCGTGGCAAAAGGCGATGGGCGGCGCGTTTCCTATCTGCCAGGAGCCGGATATGGGCAGGCTCTCGAAGTAGTCGATATCCCTGTCCGTCAGGTTCTCATAGCAGTATAGGAGCGCGCCCTGGCAGGAGCCGTCACGCCAGACAGAGCCGTCGGGCTCCCTGCCGCCGTTTGCCCGGTAGCTTATCATGTACTCCTCCCTATTGCCCCGGATGAACCGGCAGTCGTACCGGCCCGCCGCCTCATACAAAAGCTCCATGACCCGCTGGGGATAGGCGTGGTCGGTGATATAGTCTCCAAGAAAGACGTACTTCTCTATCCTATGGGCCCGGGCCCACTCAAGGCAGGCCTTTAAAGCCAGGTAATTGCCGTGCACGTCCGCCAGCACGGCCACGGTAAATCCTCTCAATCTGCACCTCCGTTGCACTGTGTAAAAAGGTACGTGCCGATGCTCACCGCCACGGCCAGATTCAGCGAGTCCACCTCCCCGGTCTGGGCGATGAACAGGCTCTGGCCGTAATTCTGGAACTCCGGCGGCAGCCCGGTGGCTTCATTTCCAAAGACCAGGGTATAAATGGGAGTTTTGGGACAGGCACTGGGGGTCAGCACCCTCCCGCCGTCCAGCATGAAGGGGAAGATATCCCTACCTCTGCCAAACTGGTCAAGATATTCGTCAAAGCTCTCGAATTCTCCAATCCTCAGCCGGAAAACAGCGCCCATAGAGGCCCGCACGGCCTTTGGGTTCCAGTGGTCTGCCCCGCCGCCGATTATGGCAAGGTCCTTTATGCCAAAGCCCAGGATGGTCCGCTCTATGGTGCCCAGGTTCCCCATGTCCCCGGGGTGCACAAGGGCGATATGGGGCCGGTCCGAAAGGAGCTCTCCCGGGTACTTTACGAACTCCCCGGCGGCGTAGCATATCTCCTTCTGGGAGATGCGCTCCAGGGCCTTTTGAGAGCAGCAGCAGGGCACATTGAGCTCCCGACACAGGCTTATAAGCTTGTCCTTCTGGGTGAAGTCCTCTCTGTAGTACACCGCCCTTGCCGCCTCCGGCCGGCAGTTCAGCAGCTCGAAGGTGGGGAAGGGCCCGAGGGTATATGAAAGTGAAGATCCTCTTTTGTATCTCTTTGGCAGCTCCATAGCGGGCTCCTTTCTCAGTGGCGCGGGGTATAGCCGCCCTGGCTTGTTGTGCGCCGGGGCCTCTCGGGCCGAGAATTCCTGGGCGCGCGAAGCATGAAGCCCGGCAGCACTATGAGCATGAGCCCCGCCGCGAATATCGCTATCACCCCGGGAAGGCTGCAGAGGAACCTGAACGGCTCTCCAAACCCCGGAAGGTATCCCACAAAGACCCCCTCTATCTCCCCGGCTGGCGCAAGCCGGCTGTCCTCCCGGCTGTCGGGCTTTAATATGAGCTGGCCCTCGCTGGTGCCGATTATCCGGGTCAGCTCCGGCATACCGGCGCCGTCCTTGCAGAACACCACGTCCCCGCCCTTGGGCACGGCACCCATATGTATCACAGCCAGGTCCCCCTCTTTAAGCTCCGGGGCCATGCTGTCGCCGGTCACGACAAAGCCGCCCCACTGGGAGATGCCCGTCAGGCCGCTGCCGCGGGAGCTCAGACAGAGCAGCGCGGACAGGGCCAGAAGGCATAGCCATACCGCCGTAAGCAATACCTGCATTATCCTTATGACCGCCTTCATATTATGCCCTCCCTTTCAAATCTCTCCAGGAGAAAGCGGGCAACACCGCCCTCCTCGTTGGTGCCTATCACGCCGGTGGCCGCGGCCCGGACTTCGGGCATGGCGTTTGCCACGGCGTAGCTCTCGTCGGCCGCCTCAAAAAGGGGCAGGTCGTTCAGGGCGTCGCCGAAGGCCACGAGCCTTTGGCAGCCCAGCCGCTCCTTGAGCCGCAGAGCCGCCCGGGCTTTGGTTGCCTGCTTTGAGGTTATTTCAAGCCAGTATTCCTTCTGGTACAGCTCCTGCTGGAAGGTGAGGTTCACAAAGGGGAGGTCCCGCACGTCCTCCCAGAGGGGCAGGAGAGCCTCCCGGTCATGTATGAAGGTGAAGTAGTAGGTGTTACCCTGCAAAAGCTCCTCCCGGGTCTTCACCGGGGTAAGGCGCTTGTCCCCTCTGCGGTGGTCTATATAGTATTCCATGCCGGGGTGCCGCTTTATGTCATCGAGGTAGAAGACTTTCTCCTCATTTCTCAGTATGCCGTATGAGAGGGGCCAGAGGCCCAGGGCCTCGCTGCGGGATAGTATCTCCCGGCGCTCCCGGTCGGTGAAGGTGGTCTGGTCCGTGCGCTCTCCGGTCCTGCCGTCGCAGAGCATTGCTCCGTTGTGGACTATCCATGGAAGGGCCGGGGAGAGGCCTTCTGTGACCACATGGGCCGAGTGCCAGGAGCGGGCCGTGGCGAAGGTGAAGAGCATACCTTTTGAGAGAAGGGCGTTGAGGGCGTCCGCCGTGTGGGCGGGGATGCGGTGCCGGCGGTCTAATAGGGTGCCGTCCAGGTCGCTGACGTACAGGGTCTTGGGCATGTTCCATACCTCCCGGTAAAATGTACCTACTGCCTATTTTATCACGCCTTCAGGGATATTTCCAGATTTATTTGAATAAATTACCCCTTCGGGGCTTATAAATAGAAAAAGGGGGAGGGGAGCTTATTATGAACGCAAAAAGGCGGGGGCGCGTTTTCGCCCTTATCCGGCTGGACCTGCGGGTCCTGGTCATGGGAGCGCTGACGGTCCTGCTGGGTGCGCTGGCGGTGATAACGGCCAGCGCCATGGCGGCGAAGGAGGGGGTGGAGATACCCATTGTAATGTACCACTCTGTGCTGAAGGACGAAAAGTACCACGGCAAGTACGTGATATCCCCCGCGGAGCTTGAGAACGATATACTTTACCTTAAAAAGCACGGCTATACCACCATACTGATGGAGGACCTGATAAACTATACAAAGGGCGGCGAGCTCCCCGAGAAGCCCATACTGCTGACCTTTGACGACGGCTACTATAATAACTACCTCTACGCCTTCCCACTTGCGAAGCAGTATAGGGTAAAGTTCGTGATATCCCCCATCGGACGCTATGCCGACCTCTACAGCGGCAGGGACGAAAACAACGCCTACTACTCCCACGCCACCTGGGAGCAGCTGAGGGAGATGACGGGCTCGGGGCTTGTAGAGGTGCAGAACCACAGCTATGACCTGCACGAGCAGAAGGGCGGGGCCCTGGGGGTCAGGCAGCGCCAGGGAGAGTCTGACGGGGCATATAAGCAGCGCATTTCGGCGGACATAAATAAGGCCCAGGGGGCCTTCAGCACCAACCTTGGCGCGGCCCCCAGCACGTTTACCTACCCCTTCGGGGCCGTAAGCAGGAGCACCCCGGATATCATAAGGGAACTGGGGTTTTCGGCCACCCTTACCTGCCGGGAACAGATAAGCACCGTCAGCAGGGACCCGGGATCCCTATATGGCCTTGGGCGGTTCCTTCGGGAGTCGGGGATAAGCTCCAGGGAGTTTTTTGAAAAGAGGATGAAGCTTTCACCGTAAAGGAGATGGTAGCATGAGCGGCGCAATATATCTCAGGCCCTCCCAGAGGCCGGACAGATACCCCAACGGCGGGGACGAGGCCTACTGGATAGCAAGAATATCCGACAAGCTGGAAGAGGACCTGGGGGCCCGGGGCATCGCCTGCGTAAAGGACAGGGCCGGGTCCGCCTTTGAAGGCTGCGGGCTTTGCCTGTACCTTTGCAGCCACTCGGCCCCAGAGGAGGTTGCGGCGAAAATAAAGGGCGCACAGGTCTCATACTATGAGTACAGCCCCTCGGGCCGCCGGGCCGCCGAGATATTCACCCGGCACGTCAAGTCGGCCTATCCCCAGCCGGATCTGGTGGACATGGCCCCCACCGCCGCAAGGAAGGAGCTCAGCGAATCAAAGGCTCCGGCCCTGCTCATACAGCTGGGCTATCACGACAACCCCCAGGACGAGGCCTGGCTTGTAAACAGCGCCGGGGAGATAGCCGCGGCCCTTGCGGCAGCGGCGGCGGACTTTATGGGGGTGGAGCCGTGACGGCGCTTCTTACAGGGCTTCGGGACGTCTTATGGGGCTGGCCGGTGCTGCTGCTGATACTGGCGGCGGGGGCATACTTCTCCTATGAGGGCTGCTTTTTCCAGCTTTTCCACCCCCTGCGCTGGCTTAAAGCCGCCCTTGGGTCCGGTAAGGAGCGGGGCAGCGGGCGCTTTCGGGCCATCGCCACGGCCCTGGCCGGGTCCATCGGCACGGGGAACATCGTGGGGGTGGCGGCGGCCATAACCGTGGGCGGGCCCGGGGCCATATTCTGGATGTGCGCCTCGGCGGTGCTTGGGATGACGACGGTATACGCCGAAAACTTTTTCGCGGCAAAGCTGCGGCATGGGGATAAAGGGCCCCCGGGGCCTCTTTCGTACATAGAGAAGGCCGGAAAGCTTGGCGGGATTCTGGCGGGGATATACGCCCTGGGATGCTCCATGTCCTCCCTTGCCATGGGGAATATGGTGCAGGTAAACGCACTGGGAGCCGCGTGCGGGGACCTGGGGCTCCCGGTCCGGTGGACGGCCCCGGCGGTGGGAGCGCTGGTCTTCCTTGTGGCCAGGGGCGGGCTGAAGGCGGCGGGACAGCTCGCCGAAAAGCTTGTGCCCGTAATGACGCTTATCTTCTTCGCAGCCTCTCTGGGGGCCCTCTGGGTCCATAGGGAGAATCTGCCCGGGGCGGTGGCAAGTATCTTCGACGGAGCCTTTACCCTGCGGGCGGGGGCCGGGGGCACGGCCGGGATGCTCATCGCCATGAAGGCCGGGGTGTCCCGGGGAGTGTTCACCAACGAGGCGGGCCTTGGCAGCTCGGCCTTCGCCTATACGGAGGTAAAGGGCCATACTCCGGAGGAGATCGGCTGTATGGGGATATTCCAGGTCTTCGCGGACACCATCGTCATGTGCACGGTCACGGGCCTGTGCATCCTGTCCAGCTGTCCGCCGGAGAATATGAACGGAGCGGAGCTCACCTTTTACGCGTACCGCTCTGCCTTGGGCCCTGTGGGGGGAATGGCTGTCTCCCTGTGCACGGCGCTGTTCGCGCTGGCCACGGTCATCGCCTGGTGCTGCTACGGCAAGGAGGGGCTGATGTACCTGACAAAGGGCCGGGGCGGGGCGGTATACCCCATAGCGGCCGGGATAGCGGCGTTTACCGGGTGTTTGCTGCCCCTGGACCAAGCGTTCCTGCTTGGGGACGCCATGAACGGGCTGATGGCAATACCTAATGTGCTGGCGCTGTTTTGGATGGCGCGGAAAAAGGGAAACCCTCTGGAAACCGTATAGTTTCCAGGGGGTTTCCCTTGGTTACCGATGGTTCACCGGTATAAATTTTCATGTCACTGCACCACCAGCACCAGCGCTGTTACGTCGTCCTCGTGGCCGTCGCTGCGGCGCTTGCGGGCCTCGTCGGTGATGTTCTGGGCCAGCATATTGGGGTTCTCCTCCTCGTCCCAGGCCATCACTAGGTCAACCAGCCACTCGCTGCCGGCGGCCACCACTCCGTCGGAGACCATGACCACTATATCCCCCACGCTGACGTCCCTTTCAGCTGCGGCGAACTCCACCCCGGGCATTATCCCCACCGGCACGCTGGAGGCCTCGATAAGCTCGCTGCGCCTGCCGCGGCGCAGGACAGTGCAGGCGGCTCCGGCCTTTAAAAACTCGGCCCTGCCGGAGAACAGGTCGATGCAGGCCACGTCCATGGTGGCCAGGGACTCGTCCCCGGACTTGGCGATAAGGGCGGAATTCACCGTCTGGAGCATACTGTCAAAGCCGATGCCCGCCTTTAAGAGGCTCTCCGCCATGGCCGAGGTCATGGCCCCGTCCACGGCCGCCCGGCCCCCGGTGCCCATGCCGTCGCTGAGGACGGCTATAAGCCGCCCGCAGCCGTCAAAAAACACGTTTGTGCTGTCCCCGCAGAAGGCCCCGCCTCCGGCGCAGTATTGGGAGAAGCCCCGGCCTATCTGCAGCTGGGGACGCTGGCACATCTGTATGCGGCAGCGGTCCTCCGCGCTGCTGACGCAGGGGGGCGCGAAAGCCCGGCCGCAGGCCTCTGAGACCTCCCGGGTGAAGGAGGCCCTATTCAGCCGCTTCTGCCGCTCACGGCTTATCTCGGCCTCTACTGTCATGCGGCCGTACTTGTCCACACGGCAGCAGACCTCCAGGGGCGTCACCCCGCTCTCGCGCAGGATACCGGCCACCCGCCTTGCCGCCTCCTCGTCAAAGCGCTGGTACATGGAGAACTCCCCGGCCATCTCCTCCAAAATCCCCGCCGTGGTGCGGAAATGGCCCTCCACCACCTCCCGCACTTGGGCGGCCCTAAGCTCGGCGGCCTCCTTCATGAGATAGCGGGCGTAGTTCTTGTTGATCTCGTCGCGCATTTCCCCCGCCCGGCAGCAGCGCCCGGCGAACTCCTTGGTAAAGTCGCAGGTCTCAAGCTTCTCCTTCTCCTTTAGGGGCTTATAGAGCTGGGCAAAGTTGTCCAGGGTCTCATCCTTATACTTGCGCCAGCAGACCCCGCTCATGCCGCAGCCGGCGCATATAGTCTCGGTGGATTTGTTATAGACCCCCTGAAGGTTCGGGGCGCAGATAACGCTGAGCTTTTTGGATATCTCGTCCACCGAGTCGGACACGCAGAGCAGGGCCTGGGCCGCGTACCTCAGCCGCATGACAATATTTCCCCGCAGGGCCCCGCCGGACAGGGAATCGGGCCTTGCGCTGAACAGCTCGCCTATGCGGCGGCTCTTGGGTATAACCATATAGGCCACCGTGGCGACGGCCACCTCTATAGACCCGGTGAATATCTGAGGACTGCCGGAGCCCACCTGCAGGGAGGCCACCCCGTGGGAGATGATAAAGGCCACGGCCGCCGCAACGGCGCCCATGGGCGCAAAGACCCCGGCCATCAGCCCCCCAAGGCCGTATGCCCCCGAAAGGTACGAGAGCCCCGCCGTAGCTAAGCCCTGTATGGCCCCGGCGGCAACCCCGGCCACGGCTCCCCCGGAGATGCCCCCGGCCCGGGCGCAGCAGAGCACCAGCAGCACCATCAGTATGCGCCCCACGGACACGCCCATGACGCTTACCTCCGAGAATGCCAGCAGCAGTATCCCCACACTGACCGATACCGCCGCCATGTCCCCCGCGTCAAAGACCGCCGCCCTGGCCCAGGAGCGCTCCTGTCCGTCGGCGCCAAGGCCGGTCAAGAGGTTCGCGCTTCTCCTCAAAAAGTAGGCGCTGCCGGCCCCAAGGAAGGACTCGGCCACGTACAATGCCGCCGTATAGCTTATGGAGCCGTTTAAAAACACCATGGTCATCCCGGTCAGCAGCAGGGGTAAGAATGCCGCCGCCGGGGCGAACAGCGGGTGTGTGTTCACGGACTTCAGCTCTGACAGCGCCCAGCGTATGGCCGTCACGGCCACAAGGGCCGCCGCGTATCTTGCGGGCACGTATACCGGAGAGGGTATCAGATACCCCAGGAAGGCCCCCATTGCCCCGGCCCAGAGCCCGCCCCTGGGCACGGCCGCTGCCACCGCCACCCCGAAGGGCGCGTATTTCCCGAACATCAGCCCCCGGGAGCACACCATGCCGGCTAAAAAGCTCCCCATCGCGGTCAGCGCGCGCCGGGCGTTTTCAGTGCGCAGCTGCTCCAGGAGGGCATCGACCCACTCTCTGACCTTTACACGTTCCATCATTTTGCACCTCATTTTATGTATAGTGATTATGTCGACCCATCCATATTGGCCGCATTGATATAATACCGCTTTCAAGGGGAAATATCTGTCGCAACCACAACCAGAGTTTCTGGTATTTTTGTAAATATTATGTCAATGTGCGTTGCCGCATGTCCGCCGCCGTTGACTTTTCACGGATATTAGAATATAATTAAGGAAACTGGAAAAGCGAGGTCAAAAACCATGGAATATCAATTTTCCGACAGGGTAAAGTCCCTTAAGCCCTCTGCCATAAGGGAGATACTGAAAAACTCCTCGGCCCCGGGCATAATCCCCCTCTCGGCGGGCAACCCCGCCCCGGACGCGTTCCCCTATGAGGACATCAAAAGGATATCGGCGGCGCTGCTTGAGGACACGCCCATAGAGGCCCTACAGTACAGCGTAACGGAGGGATATACCCCTCTCAGGCAGCACCTGATGGAGTATATGGGCAGAAAGCACCGTGTGGGCACGGACGGCGACGATATACTCATTACCAGCGGCGCCCAGCAGGTGATGGACCTTCTGACAAAGACCCTTCTAAACGAGGGCGACACGGTCCTCTGCGAGGCCCCAAGCTTTATCGGGTCCCTTAACACCTTCCGCTCCTACAGGGCGAAGCTGGTGGGCATACCAATGGAGCCCGACGGCATCAGCATAGAGGGGCTTGAAAGGGCCCTTGAGACCGAAAAGAATATCAAGTACCTCTACACCATACCCAACTTCCAGAACCCCTCCGGCATAACCATGAGCTATGAGAAGCGCAAAAGGGTCTGTGAGCTCTGCCGGGATCATAACGTGCTGATACTTGAGGACAACCCCTACGGCGACCTGCGCTTCAAGGGCGGGGACATCCCCAGCATCAAGTCCCTGGACGAGGCCGGGATAGTCATGTATGCGGGCTCCTTCTCAAAGGTGGTCTCCCCGGGTATGCGCGTGGGCTATGCCATAGGCCCCAAGGCTGTGATACAGAAGATGGTGGTCTGCAAGCAGGGTGAGGATGTGCATAGCAATATCTGGGCTCAGATAGTCTGCCACCGGTTTATGACAGAGACGGACTATGAGGCCCATCTGGAGCGCCTGCGGGACATTTACCGCCGCAAGTCCTCGGTGCTCATAGCGGCCATGGAGGAGCACTTTGCCCCACTTATCAGCTGGAGCCCCTTCGAGGGCGGCCTGTTCGCTTGGTGCACACTGCCGGAGAATATAGATATGCTGGACTTCGTGAAGCGTGGCACGGAGCGCAAGGTCTGCGTGGTGCCGGGCACAGCGTTTTTGACCGACGAGAGCGAGAGCTGCCAGAGCTTCCGCATCAACTTCTCCACCCCCACGGACGGGCAGCTGAGCGAAGGCATAAAAATATTGGGCGAAACCGCCCGGGAGATGTCCAGATAAGCTTTAGAAAAAACTTATAGTAGGGAGATATATCAATGGAAAATCAAGAGAAAAAGCGCATATTAAGCATGTACCAGTGCACAGGCACATTTACCCTGGGCAACTATCTTGGGGCCCTTCGCAACCATATAAAGCTCCAGGACGAGGGCTATCAGTGCGTGTACGCCCTGGCGGACCTGCACGCCCTGACAGTCCGTCAGGTGCCCGCGGAGCTCAGAAAGTACACCAAGGAGGCCTACGCATGGCTTCTGGCCATGGGCCTTGACACGGAGAAGACCGTCTTCTTTATCCAGAGCCAGGTGCCCCAGCACAGCCAGCTGGCGTGGCTATTAAACTGCTACACCCAGTTCGGGGAGCTCTCAAGGATGACCCAGTTCAAGGATAAGTCCGCAAAGCACGCCGACAATATCAACGCCGGGCTCTTTACCTACCCCTGCCTGATGGCCGCGGATATACTGCTGTATCAGGCGGACTTCGTGCCCGTGGGCGCGGACCAGAAGCAGCACGTGGAGATAGCCCGGGACATCGCCGAGCGCTTCAACGGCATATACGGCGACACCTTCACCGTGCCCGAGCCCCTGATACCAAAGCACGGCGCCAGGGTCATGTCCTTGCAGAACCCCACAAGCAAGATGTCAAAGTCCGACGAGAACCAGAACGGCAATATCTCCGTGCTGGACGACCCGGACACCATCATGCGCAAGTTCAAGCGCGCCATTACCGACAGCGACAGCGAAGTCCGCTTTGCCGAGGGCAAGGACGGGGTGAATAACCTGATGAACATCTACGCCGCCGTCACCGGCAAGACCATGGAGGAGATAGAGCGGGAGTTTGACGGAAAGGGCTACGGCGACTTCAAGCCCGCCGTGGCGGAAGCCGTTATCTCTGAGCTGCGGCCCATCCAGGAGCGCTATAAAGAGCTCATCGCCGACAAGGAATTTTTGGAGAAGACCTATAGGGAGCAGGCCCCCAGGGCCGCGGCCATTGCGCAGCGGACCCTCTCCAAGGTCATGCGCAAGGTGGGGCTGGTGAGCTGATATGCCCCGGCGCAGGCTGGAGCTTACAGAGGAGAGCGGCTTTCAGCTCATATGCGGGGACCAGGGGGACGGCGTGTACTCCATACGCCTGAGCCGCCCGGACCACCCGGACTGGCACATGGCGGCGGGGGATTTCCTCAGCTTCCATGAGGCCGCGGGCATCCCCTTTGAGCTGGGGCTGGATGAGCGGGATATATGCAGCATGAGAGAACACTACCGGGGGCACAGCTATAACGACCCATATCTGCGCACCAATGAGCCCGCCGTGCTGGTGCACAGCACCCCGGCGGAAAGCTGGGAGCCGATACGCCGGGAGGGACAGCTTCTGTGCTGGAACGCCCTTAAGGCCCGGGGAGCCCTTCGGGAGCAGGAGCCCATAGGCGCGGCCCTGGGGGACCCGGAGGACTTTCGGGACTATATCATGTTCGGCAGCGGGGTCACCGGCGAGCTTATCGTCAGCTCAAGGCAGAAGGGGTGCATATGCACGGACCCGCAGGCAGACTATCTTGCCGGGGCAAGGCTTTATTTCGACGCGGCTCTGATGGCCCGGGACGGCCTTCTGCTGCGGGACGGCTGCCATATAAAGGTCCGGGACCGCCTGCCCCTTGAGCCGTACCTCATATGGGAGGCGGACTGGAAGGCGGCGGGGCTTGGCTCCCCCCGCTCCAAGCCTGAGACCTTCGCACGGCTTGCCGACGGGGAGTTCTCCCGCCGGTTCTGTAAATACACTTTGCTATAGGAGTGGACCGTATGGAATCACTAAAAGAGCTCTATAGGATAGGCCGGGGCCCCTCCAGCTCCCACACCATGGGGCCAAGCTTTGCCGCCCAGCGCTTCCGGGCGGCGTACCCCGAGGCCGACAGCTTCCAGGTGACCCTGTTCGGGTCCCTGGCGAAGACCGGCCGAGGGCACCTGACGGACGTGGCGGTAAAGGAGGCTCTGGAACCCCTGCCGTCCCAGATAATCTTCGACACCGAGACCGCCTCCCTGCCCCACCCCAACACCATGACCCTGGAGGCCTTCCAGAGGGGCGAGCGCCTGGGGCTGTGGCGGGTCATGAGCGTGGGCGGGGGTAAGATAGCCATAGAGGGCGCGCCGGAGGCCGACCCGCCGAAGGTCTACCCCCTGAGTAAATTCACGGACATAAAAAATTACTGCCGGGAGAGGGATATCTACCTCTGGCAGTATGCGGAGCAGTGCGAGGGCCCGGAAATATGGGACTACCTCTCCAATGTCTGGGAGACCATGAAGGAGGCCGTATATAGGGGCATACGCCGGGACGGCGAGCTCTCCGGCGGGCTGGGGGTCCAGCGCAAGGCCATGTACCTGAACCGCCAGCGCCATATGGATGAGAGCAAGGAGACACGGGAGAACCGCAAGGTCTGCGCCTACGCCTTTGCCGTCAGCGAGGAGAACGCCGGCGGCGGCGTCATAGTCACCGCACCCACCTGCGGGGCCTGCGGGGTGCTGCCCGCCGTGATGCTCTATAAGCAGGAGCAGCAGGGCTTCTCCGACCGGGACATGCTCAAGGGTCTGGCGGCGGCGGGGCTCATCGGCAACGTGATAAAGACCAACGCCTCTATCTCCGGGGCGGAGTGCGGCTGTCAGGCGGAGATAGGCAGCGCCTGCTCAATGGCGGCGGCGGGCCTTGCGGAGATATACCATATGGACATGGACCAGATAGAGTACGCCGCCGAGGTGGCCATGGAGCACCACTTAGGGCTCACCTGCGACCCCATAGGGGGGCTTGTACAGATACCCTGCATCGAGCGAAACGCCGTGGCGGGCATGAGGGCCATAAACGCCTTGAGCCTTGCGAACTTCCTGACGTATACCAGGAAAATAAGCTTTGACATGGTGGTAAAGACCATGTACGAGACCGGCCGGGACCTGTTCAGCAAGTACCGGGAGACCAGCGAGGGCGGGCTGGCGAAGGTATATACCGAGTAAAAAAGTTGTCACGGCGGGCTTACCTTTTGTCTGCCGTGACAGTCTAATATATACAAGATAAGGGGGGTGATGGATACATGGACCGGCTGGTGCGAAAAGCCCAATCGGGGGACAAGGCGGCGTTCGTCCGCCTTATTGAGGAGAACCAGCTGACTATGTACCGCACCGCCAAGGCCATACTGCACCAGGAGGCCGATGTGGAGGACGCCGTGCAGGAGGCCATCTGCCGGGCCTTTGACAAGCTGTGTACCCTGAGACAGACAAAGTTCTTCAGGACCTGGCTGACAAGGATAGTCATAAACTGCTGTTACGACATCCTCCGCCAGCAGAAGGGGCTCTATCCCCTGGACGTGCTCCCCGAGGAGCCCAGGGAGGAGGACATGGACACCCCCCTGGACGTGCAGCAGGCGCTGAAGTCCTTAAGCGAGAACGACCGGCTGATACTTACCCTGTTCTACCTGAACGACCTGCCAGTGAAGGAGATAGCAAGGCTTTTGTCAATTACGGAGGGCGCGGCGAAAATGCGGCTTTCAAGCGGGCGCAAACGCTTCAGAGAGATAATCGGCGCAAGAGAGGAGGCGGGTTCACAGTGGCAGAGATGAAGCATATGAAAAAGCCCGATAGACAGCCCAAGCTCCCCCGGGAGCCAAAAAGCCCAGGGCCCCGCACCCACATAGGCCGGGACCGGGCCTTTAAGGCCGCCCTTGCCAAGGAATACGGCGTTGCGGAGGTGCCCCGCCCCATGCAGCGGCGCATCCAAAAGACCCTTGACAGCCTTCCGGACACGCTGCCCGTGCGGCACCGCCCGGTGCTGCGGACCATCAGGAGCATGGCCGCCGCCGCGGCCGTACTAGCCGTGACCTTCGCGGCCCTTCTGGGGATAAACACCACCCATCCCCAGCTTACCGAGGCCCTGCCGGGCCTGGGCTCGGTGTTCGCCGCCATGAACGGCAGCTCCACTCCCGGCCCAATGCCCACCGCCGAACCCACGCCCCGTCCGGAGTTCCAGCCGGTGACCGTGCCAAACGACGGCGACTTCCCCGGCACCCTCACCATCGAGGACGCCTGGAGCGACGGCAGGTCCCTTGTTCTGGACATGTCCCTCTCCGCTGGCGACGACCTATACTCCATCTACAAGCAGCTGGGCTCATGGGACGGCATCTCTCTTTGGGCCTCGACCATGAGTACCGGCGAGTTCGACAATGACTATGAGGAGGAGACCTACTCCATAACGGTCTACTCCGACAGCGGCGTCCTCCAGGTGGAAAACGGCTATTGCCCGGCCTTTCTGCCCGAGGGGGATGGGATATTCCGCACCAGCTGGTATATAGACCTGGAGGACCTGGAGGCGGGAGAGGAGCTAAAGGTCGATATAAATGTGCCCGACGTTCTCAGCCACGTGAACGATGGCGGCCCCACATACACCTGGAACCCGGAGTTCCATTCGACCTTCTCCCTGCCGGTGACAAAAAGCAAGAACCGTGCTTTCAGCCTGCAGGCCTCAGACGGCTCTGTGACCCTCAGTTCTATAAACTACGCCCCCAGCAAGGTTGAACTGGACGTAAACCTGCCCTATCTGGGGCTTATCGAGGAGATCATGCCCGGCAACGGCGAGTTAAGCGGCTGGCCCCTGGGCTTCTACGCCCGGCTGTCCTGTCTGGGGCCCGACGGTGAGAAATTTGTATACGGCACGGACCTTGGCTCCCCCAAGAACCTGACAGATACTGAACCGGCCCTCTCCGACCGGGTGGACCTGCGCTATACCTTCACGGCCATAAGCGAGCTGATGGACCCCAGAAAGCTCAAGGGTCCACTGGTGCTGACCCTCTACGAGTTCCCTCAGCCCTATGAGGAGGGCCTGGGCTCCGGCAAGGTCACCGCCGAGTTCACCATCGACCTGGGCTCCGGCAAGGCATACCCCAGCGAGAACTATCTCAGCGAGGGCTATGAGAAGGACAGCGCGCCCAAAACCACTGCGGAGCGCCTTTCGGACGCAAGCTATGACGGCCTGCTGCTTATGCCCTCTGACAACTCCCTTGAGACCATCAACATGGGCGGCGACCCTCTGGCCTACGTCGTTATAAGCGCCCCGTCGGAAGCCAGCGGCAGGGAGCTGATTGTGAACTGCTATCTGGAAGACACTGTGTACCGCTCGCTAAGCTTTTCCCTGGGC
This sequence comes from uncultured Eubacteriales bacterium, assembly GCA_910584745.1. Taxonomy (GTDB): domain Bacteria; phylum Bacillota; class Clostridia; order Oscillospirales; family Acutalibacteraceae; genus Acutalibacter. The sequence continues at coordinate 121,656 of CAJUDG010000004.1, read as the reverse complement.
GGGAATTATGAGGACGGCTCCGACTCCTACTACACCGGCTTCCGCTATCTTGCGGGCAGGGAGTACCTGGAAACCAGCGTTACCATAGGCTACCCGGCATATGTGGCCGAGACCATGGGTTATGTGCCCTTCGACCGCATAGAGATCGCGGATCCCGCGACCGGCAAAGTGATAATTCCCGACCTTGGCACGGCCCTTGTGGAGACCAGGGAAAAGCTGCTGGGCGAAAAATACAAGGAGATCACCAGTGCCTCCTCCGATGCCGAGTCAGTGCCATAGGGCAACCCTATCAAAGCGAAAGGCTCAAAGTGCTATCCTTTCGCTGCCCGTCTTCTCAAAAAGTCTGCGTATCTCGTCCCTTAAAAGCTTATGATCGCAACCCTCCAGCGCGCCCGAGCGGTATATCCGCCGGGCGCACTTCTGTGCCTCCCGCAAAAGCTCCATGTCCATGGACGTCCCGGCTATCTTGAGCTGGGGCAGGCCGTGCTGGCGCTGGCCGAAGAAGTCGCCGGGGCCCCGGAGCTTCAGGTCCGCGTCGGCTATGGCAAAGCCGTCGTTGGTGCTCTTGAAGACCTTCAGGCGCTCCACGCTCTCTGGGTTCTTGGCGGCGCTTATGAGTATGCAGGCCGACTGGTACTTCCCCCGGCCTATGCGCCCCCTGAGCTGGTGCAGCTGCGAAAGGCCGTAGCGCTCGGCGTTCTCTATGAGCATTATGGCGGCGTTCGGCACGTCCATGCCCACCTCCACCACCGTGGTGGCCACCAGCAGCTTTGTGTCCCCCCTGGCAAAGCCCGACATGACCTGCTCCTTCTCCGCGGGCTTCATCCGTCCGTGCAGGGCGGCTGCTTCCACCCCGGGAAAGGCCTGCCGCACCTTCGGCAGATACTCCTCAAGGCTTATCATGCCGCTCTCGTCCCCCTCTATCAGCGGGCAGATAAGATAGCCCTGCCGCCCCTCGTCCAGGAACCTCTGCACATAGCCGAAGGCCCTTTTACGCTTATCCGGGGCGATAAGGTACGTGGCTATCTCCTGCCGGCCCGGGGGCAGCTCGTCCAGCACGGACACGTCCAGGTCGCCATAGGCCATCAGCGCCAGGGTCCGGGGTATGGGCGTGGCGCTCATTACCAGCATATGGGGGGAGGCCCCCTTCTGGGCCAGGGCCATACGCTGCTTTACGCCGAAGCGGTGCTGCTCGTCGGTTATCACAAGGCCCAACTCTTTAAACTCCACCTTCTCGCTGATAAGGGCGTGGGTGCCTATCACAAGCTCTATCTCCCCGGAGCTTATCCCCTGCCGGGCCCGCCGCTGCTCCGCCCCGGCCCCGCCGGTGAGCAAACCGCAGCGTATCCCGGCGGGCTCCAGGAGCCCCGAAAGTGACTTATAGTGCTGGGCGGCCAGTATCTCAGTGGGGGCCATCAGGGCCGCCTGCCGCCCGGACCTTATCACCGGCCAGCATAAAGCCGCCGCCACGGCGGTCTTGCCCGAGCCCACGTCCCCCTGGACCAGCCGGTTCATGGTGGCGGGCCCCGCCATGTCCTTCACCCCCTCGGCAATGGCCCGCTGCTGGGCCCCGGTGAGCTTGAAGGGCAGAAGCCTTGTGAAATCCTCTGGAAAGCCCCCGGGGATGGGATGTAGGTTCTCCTGCCGGTTCCCGCTCTTTATCTCCATAAGCCCCAGCTGCAGGACCAAAAACTCCTCGAACACCAGCCTGCGCCGGGCTATCTCCAGGTCCTCTCTGGTCTTTGGAAAGTGTATATTCTCAAGGGCATAGCCCAGATAGCAGAGCTTATGCCGCTCCCTTACCTCCGCAGGAAGCGGGTCCTCCAGCGCGTCCGGCAGCATGGCCAGGGCGTTCTTCACCGCCTGGGCGATGCTCCTGGTGGCAAGCCCCTGGGTGGCCGGGTATATTGGCACTATCTCCGCGGCCCTGTCCTGCGGCGCAAACTCCGGCGACACCATAGACGGCGTCCGGCCAGTAAAGCCCACCCGGCCCCTGAACAGGTACGTCTCCCCCTCCTTCAGCAGGCTGGGGATATACCTGTTATTGAAGAAGGTCAGCTTCATGTCCGCCTCGCCGTCGGTGACGGTGCAGCGGTGCATAAGCTTCCCCCCGCGTATGCGCTGCTCCGTTGGCGGGCCTATGACCTGGCCCCGCACCACACAGACCTCGTCAATCCCCGCCTCCGCGATGGGCGTTATCTCCGACCAGTCCTGATAGTCCCTGGGGTACAGCCGCAAAAGGTCCCCCACCGTGGGTGCGCCCAGCTTCGCAAAGAGCTCCGCGCGCTTTTTCCCCACGCCCTTGAGCTTCTGGATATCCGTATCAAACAGCGTCTGCATACCGCGATCCCCCCAAACCGTGAAGCGGGAGAGGACCGAGAGTCTGTTTCAAACAGGCTCTAGTCCTCCCCCGCGAAAACTCTCCGCACCTGCGGATCACTCCACCGAGATGATAAAGTAGTACACCGGCTGCCCGCCGCTTACAAGGGTTATCTCCACATCCGAGTGGACCTTGGCGGCCAGCTGCCGCTTGGCCTCATTGGCCTGCTCCTCGGTGATACCCTCGCCGTAGATAAGGGTGATGAAGGAGGTCTGCTTGCTTGTAAGGGACCTTGCCACCCGCACGCAGGTGGAGACCGGGTCCTTCTCGATATAGTCAAGCTTCCCGTTCTTAAGGCCCAGTATATCGCCCTTCCTGATGGCCTCGCTGCCGAACTCCGAGTCCCTGGCGGCGAAGGTCACAAGGCCGGTGTCCACGTTGCCCGCCGCCTCCAGCATGGCGTTTTTGTTCTCCTCCACCCCGGCGCCCGGGTCAAAGGCCAGCATGGCCGAAAGGCCCTGGGGAATGGTCTTTGTGGGCAGGACTATGACCTCCCGGTCCTCGGCAAGGGGTATGGTCTGCTGGGCCGCCAGAAGTATATTCTTGTTGTTGGGCAGCACGAACACCTTTTTCGCAGGAGTGGCCAAAACGGCGCTCAAGATATCCTCGGTGCTGGGGTTCATGGTCTGGCCGCCGCTTACCACCACGGCGCAGCCCAGCTCCAAAAACAGGCTCTTGAGCCCCTCGCCGGCGGCCACGGATATGAAGCCCAGCTCCTCTGTGGGCTCCTGCCGCTCCAGAGCGGGGGCCGGTTCCGGCTCTGCCGGAGCCTGGGCCTCGCTGAGCTTTCTGTGCTGCTCGCGCATATTGTCTATCTTCACCGACAGAAGCTGTCCGTAGCTCAGGCCCTTCTGAAGGGCGTTTCCGGGTTCCTCGGTGTGCACATGGACCTTTATTATCTCCTCGTCGTCGGCCACCAGCACGCAGTCGCCGATGCCCTCGAGATACTTCCGAAGGGCCACGGGGTCCTTCTTCACCTCCGGGTCCCGGCCTATGACGAACTCGGTGCAGTAGGTGAAGTTTATCTCGCTGTCAAACTCCGCCGCGGCGGAGCGGAAGAACTCCTCGGTCTCCTGCTTTCGCTCCTCGGCGGACATGCCGGAGCTTATCATCTCCCCGCCCTGGAACACGCAGAGCATCCCCTCGAATATAAGGCAGAGCCCCTGGCCGCCCGCGTCCACAACGCCCGCGCGCTTTAAGACCGGCAGCAGCTCCGGGGTCTCCTCCAGCGCCTGGGCGGCGCCGGCGCAGACCGCCTCCCAGACGTTCACCGGCTCCGCGCCCTCGGTAAAGGCCTCCCGGCCCCTCTCGGCGGCGACCCTGGCGACGGTGAGTATGGTACCCTCGGTGGGTCGGGTCACAGCCTTATAGGCCGCCTCCACCCCCAGGTCCAGGGCCCGTAAAATATCTTCGCAGCCCGCCGCTTCAACGCCCTCAAGGCCCTTGGAGATGCCCCTGAACAGCAGGGAGAGTATAACGCCGGAGTTGCCCCTGGCTCCCCTGAGCATGGCCGCCGCGGCCTTCGCAGCCACCTCGCCGGCCCCGGCCGTGTCCGGCAGCTTCAAAAGCTCGTCAGAGGCCGCGCCGATGGTCATGGACATATTTGACCCTGTATCGCCGTCGGGCACGGGAAAGATATTCAGGTCGTTGACCTGCCCCCGGTACTTTGCGATATTGTTGGAGCCCGATACCATCGCGTCCCTTAACATAGCGCCTTCAATCATTTTGGCAACACATCCTTATCAGATATATACGCAGCCCACCGGTTTAGCTTGCGGGGCGCGAAAAACCATTTTAGAATATTGTAACACAGAAATTTCAAAAATACAAGGGCGCAGGGGGATTATCCTGACATATTGAAAAAATCCGCAATGCCTGTGTGCAAACTCCCCGGTTTCCTGTGCCCTTTTTCTCTCTGAGATTTTCCTATTTTACCGCTTGACTTTTATTTACAGGACTTCCAGCGCCCGTCTTTTCCGTATCTTTTCCGCATATAATTGACCCCATATCTCTATGAGAAAGAGGCGGTCATATGGTCATATACACCGTTCAGCCCGGCGATACCCTTTACCAGATCTCCCAGCGCTTTGGGGTCTCCCCCCAGCGTGCCATTGTCGACAACTCCATCTCCGACCCCAGGAACCTGCCCCCGGGCCAGAATCTGCTGCTTCTGACCCCGGCGGTCACCTACACGGTAAGGCAGGGAGACACCCTCTCGTCCATAGCCGCCCGGTATGGAGTTACAGTCCAGGCGCTGCTGCAAAACAACCCACAGCTGATCCTCTCGCCAACCCTGCACGTGGGCCAGGAGGTGGTCATCCATTTTACGGCCGGCAAGCGCCGCCGGGTTGCCGTCAACGGCTACGCCTACGACTACATAATCCCCGACGTGCTGCGCAGGGCCCTGCCATACCTTACATACCTCACCATCTTCGGCTACGGCTTTACCTCCGAGGGCCGGCTCATCCCGCCGGAGGACCGGCCCCTTATCGCCATGGCCCGGGAGCATGACGTTACGCCTGTCATGCTCCTGTCCTCTATAACCGAGGACGGCAACTTCAATCCCCAACGGGCCAGCGCGCTATTTAATGACCCCTCCCTCCAGGAGCGGGTGCTTTTAAACATCCTGGCCGTCATGGACCAGAAGGGCTACGAGGGCCTTGACATTGACTTCGAGTTCATAGAGCCCCAGGACAGCGCCGCCTATCTCCGCTTTCTTGAGAACGCCGCCGGAAAGCTGCACAGCGCCGGGCATTTCCTCCACGTGGACCTGGCCCCCAAAACCTCCGACGCCCAGCAGGGCCTGCTGTACGAGTCCCATAACTATGGGGCCATAGGGGAGATCGCCGACTCGGTCCTCCTGATGACCTACGAGTGGGGCTATACCTACGGCCCGCCCATGGCGGTGGCTCCGCTAAATCAGGTGCGCCGGGTGGTGGAGTACGGCACTTCCGTCATAGACCCCGGGAAGATACAGCTGGGCCTGCCCAACTACGGCTACGACTGGATACTCCCCTTCGAGCGGGGGGTGACCCGGGCCACGGCCATCGGCAACGAGTATGCCGTCGATATTGCCCGCAGGCAGGGGGCTTTCATACAGTTTGACCAGACCGCCCAGTCCCCCTACTTCGACTACTACCGTGACGGCCTCTCCCACGTGGTCTGGTTCGAGGACGTGCGCAGCATCGAGCAGAAGTATGACCTGATGGACGAATTCGGCCTTGCGGGCGGCGGCTACTGGAACCTCATGCGCCCCTTCCAGCAGAACTGGTCCTTCGTGGCGGCCAGATACAATATAGTAAACGCACTTTAAAATCGGTAAACACCGATTTTAAAGCTTGGCGGCTTTGCCGCCTGGTTCAAAAGAGGTATACCTCTTTTGAACTGCGTTAACTATACCCTCAAGCTCTGACCTGCCTATATAGATACGCCCGGCCCCTTTTCCCTATCTGCTCCACGGCCCCCAGCTCCCGGGCGGCGGACAGCGCCAGAGACCCCTGCATATTGGAAAATTTCCCGCAGGCCCTGAACTCCTTGGAGGTAAACTCCTCCGGCAGCCCCGGCGGCATCAAAAGGTGAAGGTCCTCCGGCCCCCTTACCCACACCTCGTCCATAAGCCTTATGGGCATCCGCTCAAAGCGCGTATACCCTCTTCTCCCCCTGCCGTCCCGAAGGCGGTACTCCTCCACCTCCAGCACCGGCACGCAGAAGCTGAGCCCCGGGTTTTGCAGGTGCTCCCTGATGCTGTACAGCTCAATAAGAAGCTCCCAGGGCCCCCCGGCCTTGGGGCTTTTCCGTCTTTTAGAGAGCTCGCCGTCCTCCTTCATGCTGACGAGCCACTTCAGCCCCGCCACAGGGTACACCACCGTCACCGGGTAGTGCTCGAGAAAGAAGCTGAGCTTCTCCCGCAGCCGCCCGAAACCGGCGGTCTGTATCTCGATTATGCCCTCCGGGCCCATCACATCCGCCACGTACCGGCCCACCGTGACCTCCCTAAAGCGCTCCTCTGGCCCGAAATACCGCTTTAAGGCGGCGTGCAGGGTCTTCTCCCCAAGGGTCCCTATCCCGGCCCGCCGGCCGTCCTCCAAGGCCTCTCCGCAGGCCGCCAGGAACTTGGCCTCATCCATTGCCGTCAAGCTTATAGAGCCGGGCAAAATTCCCGTACAGCACGGCCCGGTTCTCCTCCTCAGAGAGCCCCAGCCCGAAGAATCGCCCCAGCTCCTCCGACGCCATCCACATTGGGAAGTCCGTGCCGAACATGACCCGGTCCATGCCGAAGTGGTATATGCTCTCAAGGGCTTCATCCCGGCCTATAAACGCTATAGAGCTGGAGGTGTCAACATACGCGTTGGGCCCTTGCAGGCACTCCCGGGCCGTCTCCCACTCGGTATAGCCCCCCAGATGGGCCGCGACGCAGCAGAGCTCCGGCAGCCTGTCCAGAAGCCGCGCCAGCCGCCTGGGGGATGAGAAGTCCTTTCGCTTATCCCCGGTGTGGAACAGTATGGGCAGGCCCCGCCTGTGGGCGGCGCGGTAGAAGGGCATGAGCTTCGGGTCGTCTATCCGAAACTCCTGAAAGTCCGGGTGCAGCTTTATTCCCTTTAGCCCCCGGCGCTCTATATCGTCCAGCTCCCCCTCTATGTCCTCTATATCCTGGTGCCAGGCGGCAAGACCCACGAACTCCGGGTGCTTTTTGCACTCGCCCTCGATAAAGCTGTTTATAGAGCGCACCTGTTCAACCTTCGTGGCCACCGAGCAGACCGCGAACCTGTCTATCCCGGCCCCTCCCCCCTGTTCCAGCAGGACCGAGGGCAGGCCAATATTGTCCATGTTCAGATCGTAAAAGGCCCCCACCGAAGCCGTGGCCTTTTCGGCTATCTTCTCCGGGTATATATGGGCGTGGGCATCCGCCGCCCGGTACTCTATGCCATTATTGATCACCGGCAAGCCTATCATCCCTTTCCTCTTTTATCCTGTCCCGCTCCATTTTGGAGTACACGCACCCGCAGTAGTCCTGCCTGTACAGGCCGTACTCCCTCGACAGCTCTATAGAGCGCTTATACCCGTCCTTCTTCTTCAGATCCGACGGCAAATGCTTCACCCCATACTTTTCAGCCAGCTCCTCGCCTATACGGTTGATAGCGGCGGCGTTTTTCAGCGGGCTTATAGTCAGGGTGGTGGTAAAGTATTCCATCCCATGCTCCTTGGCGGCCTTCGCGGCCTCCTCCAGCCGCAGCCTATAGCACTCCATGCACCTAGCCCCGCCCTCCGGCTCGCCCTCAAGTCCCCTTGCCATGCGCTCGAAGTCCTCTCCCCGGTACTCACAGGGGATGATGCCCACTGGGTGCTCCAAGGGCAGCTCCCCCAAAAGCCGCCGCAGCTCATAAAGCCGCTTTTCATACTCCTCCGCCGGCGAGATATTGGGGTTATAGTAAAGCAGGCTTATGGAAAAATACCTGCCGAGATATTCCAGAGAGGCGCTGGAACAGGGCGCGCAGCAGGCGTGCAGAAGCAGCGTGGGTACCCTGCCCCCAAGCCCCTCTATCAGCTTTTCCAGTTCCCTCGAATAGTTCCTTTTGCTTGCCATTGCCGCCCCCCTAAAGATAATTTTACAAGTTAAATTTTAGCACATCCCATGAATGTATGCAAGCCTGTGTTGACACGGGGGTGCAAAAAGGGGTATACTTAAAGCATACCCAGCCTATCTGAAAGGAACCCCCAAATGGACCTCTCTTTTCTCGTCTCGAACCCCCTTATAAATGTCGCCGTTATCTCCTGGGCCACGGCCCAGCTGCTAAAGGCGCTGATAGACGCCATAAAGCACAAGCAGTTCGACCGCCACCGCCTTGCCGGGGCCGGTGGTATGCCCAGCTCCCACTCGGCGCTGACCTGCTCGGTGCTCTTGACCTCGTACTATATGTACGGCTTCAACTCCCCGGTCTTCGCCCTCTCCTTCATACTTGCCATGATAGTCATGTATGACGCCACAGGGGTCCGCTGGGCGGCAGGGCTCCACGCCAAGGCCATAAACCACATAGTTGAGTTTCTGGAAAAGGAGGACGACCCCGAGGGCAAGCGGGCTCTGGGCGAGCTGATACCAAAGCTCAACGAGTCCCTGGGCCACCGCATACGCGAGGCGGTCTGCGGCGCGGCCCTGGGCTTTGTGATAGCCATAATCGCCCATCTCATCCGCCAGGGCGGCGCAAAGCTTTTCTGATAAAGATAAAAGCGCCTGTACCAAAAAGGTACAGGCGTTAAATTTTACTCCGAAAACTGCCGCATATTCTCGTCGTTCCAGGCCACCCTGTTGCGCCCGAACCTCTTTGCGTCATAGAGCATGGCGTCCGCTATCTTCAGATATGTGCCGAAGGAGTCGCCCCTCTTGGGCACCACAGTGGTCCCGCCCACGCTGATGGTGACCCACTCAGAGACCGAGCCCGAGTGCGGGATATGAAGTTCCTCCACGGCCCCGCGCACACGGCGCATCTGCTCAAAGGCCTGCTTGGAACTGTCCCCCAGCATAAAAGCCACGAACTCCTCCCCGCCGTACCTTGCCAGAAAGTCCGTGTTCCTGCGAAGGTACCGGCCCGCCGTGGCGGCCACTGCGGTGATCACCGTGTCCCCGGCCGGGTGGCCGAAGGTATCGTTATACTTTTTAAAGTGGTCAATATCCATCATGCAGATCGAGAAGGGCACCTTAAGCCGGATGGCCTCCTGCCACTTCTGCATACTCACCCGCTCATAGCGCCGGCGGTTGGCTATGCCCGTCAGCTGGTCCGTCATGGACTGATACTCCACCTGCTTGCGGTACTGATACAGCTTTATATGTGTATTGACCCTGGCCTTGACTATCAGCGGGTGGAAGGGCTTATATATGTAGTCCACCGCCCCCAGGGTCAGTCCCCTCTGCTCGTTCTCGATATCCGACAGCGAGGTTATGAGTATCACCGGAATATGCCTGGTGGCGACCTCCTCCTGAAGCTTTTTCAGCAGCACGAAGCCGTCCATGCCGGGCATGACCACGTCCAGCAGTATCAGCGAAAAATCCTGCTCCCTGGCATAGTCAAGCCCCGTCTGGGGCTCCTGGACAGTGGTTATCTGATAGTCCTTCTCCAGTATGCTTTTCAAATGCGCAGCCTGTACCGGGCTGTCGTCAATTATCAGTATCTTTTCCAAGTAAAATGAACACTCCCCGGCGTGCCCGAAAGGCCCGATTTCATTGTTCCAATATAGCACAACCGGGCAGTTCTGTCAAGAAGTAAACCCCGGAATTTTCCGGGGTTTGCCTTTAAATCTATCAATCCTTACCCTCTATGACCGTTTGTGGGTCCAGATATGCCGAATCCTTTCTGACCTCCAGGTGCAGGTGGGGCTGGTCGGCGGACTCGCCGGGCACGGCGGTCACGGTGCCTATGGCCTGTCCCATGGTCACAACGTCGTCGGGCTTCACAAGAAAATTCTCCCCAAGGCCGCAGTAGGAGAAAATATAGTCGCCGTGCTCTATGACCACCACGTTGCCAAGCATACTGTCAGTATACGCCTCTTTCACTATGCCGTTTCCGCAGGCCAGCACCTGCTCGCCGCTCTGGGCCCCGAAGTCCGTGCCCGCGTGGATGCGCCAGTCCTTCATGGTTTCGGAGTACACCGGGGCCCCGGCGCTGTAGGCCTTTTGCACGGTCTCACCGCTCACCGGGTATATCATCTCGTCGCTTATCTCGTACATCGGGGCGTTTACCGGAACCTGGGGCTCCTCGGGCTCGGCATCAGCGGGCTCGGGGCTCTCCGATACCGGGGGGTCGCTGGGCTTTGGCACATAGGTGGGCTTTGGCTTCGGTGTGGCGGCGGGCGCAGCGGAGGGCTTCGCCGCCCCCACAGAGGGCTGGCTGCTGGGCGCTGGGGACTTCTGTATCTCCGGGTCGTCGCTCCTGCTGGAGACGCTGCTGGCGCCGCCGGAGCTCTCAAGCTCCTCTGTGGCGGAAATGTAGCCCTGCACCGCGTCAAAGGTGCTCCAGGCCGCTATGCCCACCGCCACCAGGCACACAGCCAGCGCCAGGTAAAATCCGTTGCGCCTTGCCTTATTTTCCGAAAAGCGTTTGCCGTTCATAAATTCGCTTCCTTTCAGGGGTAATCTGGACGGTCAGCACACCGTGCCGGCCGTTCTGTAACAGTATTTTTGCCTGAAAGCCGCGGGTTTATACGGCCGGTATAAAAAGCAGGAGGGACCGGCATATGCCGGCCCTTCCTTTTTGCTTGAGGGGTATTATTGAGGAGGGTAGAACATGTACAGAAAGAGATATATGGTATCTCTTTCTTACAAGCTTATTATACTCTCCGGCAGGCCGGGAGTTGTTAAAGAGCTGTGAATAATTCTTAAAGAATTTCGGGGTAAATTTTTAATAAAAAATCCCAAACATTCGTTTTGCATTTTCGGATAAACCATGTTATAATAGAAAAAACGCCATGCAAGGAGGCTGCCCTATGGACGGCTTAACGAAAAGCCAGCAAAAGGTATACGACTATCTTTTAAAGACCATGCCAAGCGGGGTCCCGCCCACGGTCCGGGAGATATGCAACGCCACGGGCCTGCGCTCCACCTCCACGGTGCACGCCCATTTAAAGACCCTTGAGCGCCTGGGCTATATCACCCGGGATGCGGGGCTCAACCGCTCCATACGAATAGAAGGCGCGGAGCCCGCCGCCCAGGTGCCCATACTGGGCCGGGTCACGGCGGGTATGCCCATACTGGCCATAGAGGACATCGAGGGCTATGTGCCCTTCCCCCAGAAGAGCGGCAAGGAGCTGTTCGCCCTGCACGTTGTGGGGCTCAGTATGCGGGACGCGGGGATCCTTGACGGGGACTACGTCATAGTGGAGCGCACCCCCACCGCCGACGACGGGGAGATAGTTGTGGCCATGATAGACGACGAGGCCACCGTCAAGCGCCTGTACCGGGAGCCCGACGGCATACGCCTGCAGCCCGAGAACCCGGATTTCGAGCCCATCTTCTCCGACCATGTGTCCCTTCTGGGAAAGGTCATCGCGGTGCTGCGGTACTATTAAATGCTACTGCTTTAAATACTCCTCAAGGGGTTTCAGCTTCTCCCTGTCAGTCTTGTCAAAGGAATCCTGGATGTTCTGCAGCATGACCCGCTCCTTTGACGAGTCCGCGTGGGACTTGAGCATCTTGCGGAAGCCCGCCATCAGGAACCTGTCTATAGGGTTCATGGCGGCATAGTTCAGCCCGCCCTGGAGATAGAAGGGCTTTATATGCTCAAGCTCCCCGGGGGTGAAGTTTTCGCGCTCCAAGCGCCGCACGTCCGGGGCCTCCGGCTCCATGGCCCCGGTAAAGAAGACCGCGACCTTCTTCCCCCGAAGCCTCGGCATCTGTTTTTTCAGCCAGGGGAGCTTATTTATCTTCCCGATATAGCACCCGCTGCCAAAGGCCACCGCCTGGTACTTGTCGAAGTCCACCGTACCCCGCTTCTCATAGGGCACACAGTCGCAGGCAAGGTCCTCCTTCAGCCATTGTGCGTACTTTTCGGTAAAGCCGGTCTTTGAGCTGTAGATAATTATTGTGTTCATCCTTGACCTCCATGCCGCGCGAAACGCGCGGCTTTCTGTTTTTTACAGGTTTTCCCGGGCGCCGCAGGCCCTTGTAAGCTGCCGCACCTGCGCCGGAAGGCGGACATATCGTCCTCCTTTGAAAAGGAGATGCCGCGGGAATGATAATATTCTTCCGCTTTCGCCCAGCAGATATCCACTATGCCGTGGAATGTCGCGCGTTTATTCGGGAAGCGGCTATAAAGCGATCCCCTCTTATTAATGTCTGCGGCGGCAATGCCGCGGACGGGCACGGCTCCGTAAGAAACAGCAGAGGCCTGTTCAACCATGTGCTCAGCATTAGCGTCCCTTTTGCTTTTGGGGCTACCTTCTCCCATCCAGCTCCCCAAGGCTCACGGCCACCGTGTGCCGTATGGGCTTCCACTGGGTGCCGCCGGACATGGCCACGGCCAGAGCCGCCATGAAGCTTGCCATAAAGAAAGGATATGTGAAGCTGAAAAGTATCTTCCTTGCGGCCCGGCAGGGTATCCTGCGCCACTCGGTTATAAGGGTCAGAAGCCCCGTGAAGTAGAGCCCCACATAGGTCCCCGCCAGGGCCAGCAGCGCGGTGATAATCACCGGGCCGGTCTCAAGGCCCGGTGTGCACAGGCCCACGGCGAACATCACCGTGTTCATGATGAACCCAAGGCCCATGAGCACCGCCGCCAGGGAGTTTATCAGCAGGTCATAGCAGGCAAAGCTCCCCGAGCCGAAAAGGGCGTGCAGAAGTGTGCTGCCGTTCCTGCCCATTATCTGCATGAGCCCGCGCATCCACCGGGCCCTCTGCACCACCGACTGCTTGAAGCCGGTGGGCTGCTCGTCATACAAAATCGCCGTGTTGCAGTAGGAGATCTTCTCCCCACGGCAGACCAAGTCAAGGGTGAACTCCAGGTCCTCGGTCAGGGCGTAGTAGTGCCAGCCGCCCACCTTTCGGAGGAGCTTCGCGGAGAACAGGAACCCTGTGCCGGACACGGCGCAGCTGGTGCCCAGATAGTCCCGGGGCCGGTTCAGGTACTCGGACTCCCGGAGAAAGTACATGCCATAGCCCGCCGATATCCAGTTGTCCCCGAAGTTCTTGGCGTTGCGGTAGCCCGTCACCACCGGGCAGCCGTTGGAGAAGACCTTGTTCATCTCGCTGATATAGTGTGGGTCCAGAAGATTATCCGCGTCGAAGACAAAAAAGCCGTCATAGGTCCCTTCGGGCTTATCCTGGGCTATCTTCGCGAGCAGGAACTCCAAAGCGTAGCCCTTGCCCACCTGCAGCTTGTTCCTGCGCTGATAGACTGTGGCGCCCCGGGACGCGGCCACCATGGCCGTGCTGTCGGTGCAGTTGTCGGCCACCACGTATATGTCCACAAGCTCCGATGGGTAGTCCTGGGCCTTTATGCTGTCGATAAGCTGGCCTATCACGGCGGCCTCGTCCCTGGCGGCGATGAGCACCGCGAACCGGGACAGGGACCGCTCCTTGAAACGCCGCCCAAGGCCCCGCACCCTTATCAGGGTGAACAGCACCTGATAGCAGCAGCACGCGGCCACCACCGCCGCAATGGCCAGGTTTATATATGTGAGGGTCTTCATATGTTCTCCATCCTTTCGCACACAGGCTGTGTTTACTGTAAGTCCTATGCTGTGCTCCTTATGATTACTAAGGATAATATGAACAGATTAAGTACAACGCGATGAATTTCTTACAAATTTCTTACGGCGGACAGTCCTCCCCGGTCCCCTGATGAAGGGGCAGCCTTGACATCCGCTGAAAAACCGACTATAATAGCCATAACACGGAAAAAGGAGATGGGCCGGATGATCATAGGTAAGACCAGGTGGTATGCCTGGTGGAAGGCCAACGTGGCCACCAAAATGAAGCGCCGCCGCATTATGCGGGGTCTTAGCAGGGTGGACCTGCCGGAGAAGGGGCAGCTGCGGGTGCTGGAGGTGGGCTGCGCCAACGGCAAGGATGTGCTGCAGTTCCTTGACGACCCCGCAAGATACGAGCTGTACGGCGTGGACCTGAACGACCAGAAGGACCTGCCGCCGGAGATAAATTTCTCTAGGGCCGACGCGGAGCATCTCCCCTTTCCGGACAAGCACTTCGACTTGGTGATCTCCGTGGGCCTTCTGGAGCATATCGAGCCCATGGAAAAGCTCTGCGCCGTCATAAAGGAGATGGACCGGGTGGGAAAGCGCCAGCTGCATATCGTGCCCTCGGTGACCACCCTTTTAGAGCCCCACTGCGGAAAGCTCAGGTTCTCCCATGGCCTGCATAAGCACCTGTTCGGGGACCAGACCTATCCCTTGCACCTGAACTTCTTTACCGAGCACACCTGGACAAAATTTGAGGGCTTTTTTGACTGCCAGGTGGACAGGATGTACTATCTGCCGCCGCTTATCAAGAACACCGTCATCTGGAAATAGGGATAAATAGGGGCGTATCCGCCCGAAACACGGGGATCTCCGCCTTGGCGGGGGTCCCTTTTCAGCGCCCGGAAAAATTTTTTGAAATTTCTTGTGACCATCCGCCCCAAACGGCGATATACAGGGTGAGGGGACCCTCATAGGAGGTGCTGGATAATGGATGACGAGAGGATCGTGGCAATGGCGTTTTATGGCGATGTAATAGAAAAAACCAAAAATGTATATAATATATTGACAATACACTATGCTTATGCTACAATATAGAAAATATATTTCATTTACAAAGGAGTGATATCAATGAAAAAATCTTGGCTGTTTCTATTGGCAGCATGGTGCCTGGCAATAGGAATGGCGGTGTTTCTTGCAGGATGTGCGGAGAAAAGCGTTGAGGAAAACTTTCCTGAATGGCGCGAGGTAACCAAGGAATACCCTATTGAGCCTACCGCCGAATTAGCTTTTCTCGGCATCGATTTCGGAACTTATGAGTCTGAAGACGGTACGGTAGTCTTCGATGAAGTCCTTATCCACCTGAAAAACACAAGTTCTCATTCAATCAGCAAAAGAGACGCATATTGGGTAGAGTATCTGTACAATGACAAATGGTATATAGTCTATTCGCAGAGTTTCCAAGAGGGTTACGCGGCGATCTATTCCGCCCATGAAGAAAAAGATCTGAGCTTTCTTGTTCCTGCGGGACTGTTCGATACGCCGGGTATGTATAGGCTTTACTACCTCGACACGGGGTATTGCGATATCGAAATTCTCTTTAACGCTAATGAAGCTGCGACAGACTTGAATTTAGAAAAGGAGAGTAAATCATGAGCATTAAAAAAACATTTTTCGGAGTATTCCTTTCCGCTCTTATAATCGTTCTGGTTTTGGCATATCCGGTATCGGCCTCTGAAGATGGATCTGAGTTAACCAATCAACTCACCGTTTCTGCAACGGCGGGAATGCATGGCTATTATTCTTATAACATTGAAACAGGCAAGGAGACATTTGTGCCGCCTCCCGACGAAGTATCCCATCAGATAATTCCCGCGACAGGTGATTTTCTGGAGGATTCCCCAACTCCAAGAGTGATAATCGGCCCTGACAATCGAAAAATTGTGAAAGAGCCAAGCGGTATAATGAGTACGATCTGCTTAATTGGCAGCAGAATGGGGCCTGCGACAAGTGACATAAATGAAAATGTCGCAGTAGGTACTGCATGGCTTATAAACAAAGATCATTTGCTCACCGCTGGACATATGCTTTACAACAATGATTATACAAATCCAGACGGTGCACATTATGCTCAGCACACTGCAGTTTATGTCGGCTCCTCTGGTGGCAACTATAGTCACTACCGTAAGGCAACAACGTATGAAGTTGGAGGTGACTTTGCAGAACATCATAAAGATCCATTCAGTGGTTATCTGGCACATTATGATGATTGGGGCGTTATTACACTCAGCAGCTCAGTGAATTTGTCAAGTTATATGGGCATATACCCTGTGAACAGTGCCAGTGAAATGTCAGGTCGCAATTACTATACTGCCGGTTACCCTGAAGATTTGAACGAACATAAACATGCAATATGGAATAAATGTGATATGTATTATACAAATGGAAAAATCATTGCAGACAAGAG
Source organism: uncultured Eubacteriales bacterium (assembly GCA_910584745.1). Taxonomy (GTDB): domain Bacteria; phylum Bacillota; class Clostridia; order Oscillospirales; family Acutalibacteraceae; genus Acutalibacter. The sequence goes on along the minus strand of CAJUDG010000004.1, from coordinate 105,631 downwards.
ACGCTTTTTAGATCTTGTAACCACAGATATAGACATAGCCGGGGGTCAAAGCGGCTCTCCTGTGTATTCAAGCAGGGGGTCGAATGGAATATGTGCTGAAGCAATTATTGTCGGAGATGATTCTTCCTATCAAGAGAATTATTTAATACTTATAAATGATTGGCTTGATTACTACATAAAAGAAAAGTTTTCATAATTCATTTCAGTAAAAAATGGACCCAGCACCGGGGCGGCGCTGGAAGGGTGGCCCGGGCAGCCGCAGAACGAGCTGAATGTAAACTCCCTTGAGGTAAGCTATCTGGAGGGCTATGAGGGCAGACCCCTTGAGAGATACACCATCGACCGCCTGGATACCTATGAGGGCGAGGACGAGAGCATGGGAAAGCTCGACGATCTTACCCGGGAAGAAATGGAGAAGGAGTATACGCGCCAGAAGGGAGCCATGGACGGTGCGCGCTCCGCAGACATCTATAAAAGGGATCAGCCCATGCACTACACCTTCCACTTCACCTGGGACGATTACTACGTCACCGCCACCTTTAATGAGGATCTGACCGCCGACGGGCTCTGGAGTTTTTTACAGCAGCTTGCGGGCAAAGAAACAGCCATAGGAACAAACGCGTATACAGCGCCGTTGCTGGCCGCGGGATAAGTTAAGAAAAGCAAAAAGCCCCCCGGATCCCGGGGGGTGATTTTATTCCGTGAACACATAGGCCCGAAGGAGCTTTTCAAGGTCCTCCGGCGTGCGCAGGGTGTGGGCCGCGCCACGGTCCGGCAGATAGACCCAGACGCTCTTGCCCTGCTCTATGAGCGAGGCCATGACGAAATAGGTGCCCATGCTCCTGCCGTCCCAGAGGACCATGCCGCATTCGGCGGCGTCGGCCATGGCGAGGGTGTTCTGCAAATGCCGGGGCGCTCCGCTCCAGCGGCCCTCTTTTGGCGGATGCCGGACGGGCCAGCGGTCCAGGTTATGGTGGGGCTGGGGCCGGGCGGTGTATACCCGCACCCAGTCGGTGTGCATGTCCACAAGGTACTCCTGCAAAGCCGTGTCCAGCCCCGAGTGGTCGCCCACCAGTATATGCCAGCCCTCGCCGCAGAGCTTTGATATCATCAGCTTCACCCGCCGGTCCGGCTCCGTGATGGTGTGGGAACCCACTATCATTATCTTCTTTTTCCCCTGCATGGCCGGACCTCCTTTGGGTTTGCCTTCTTGATATTATACCACAGCGCGGGCGAAGCGTCAACGCAAAAAGCGCCCCTATAAGGGACGCTTTCGCTTTGGCCTGTTACTCCGCGGCCTTTTCGGACGGCACGCCGTCCAGGTCGAAGGAATCTATTACCTTAGAGACCTTCTGGCCGTTTTCGTCGGTATAGGTCAGGACGGCCTTGCCGTCCTCGCCCTGGACTATCTCGAACTCGCCGCTGGTAAAGCCCTCCAGCTTACTGTCGTCCAGGTCTATCGTCATCTCCATCACCTCGCTGCCGTCCTCGGCGGTGTACTCCGTATAGGAGACTATCTTGGCGAACAGCTCCCCGCCGGAGGCGGCGTTGGCCCCCATGACTGTGAGCACCGCCAGGGCCATTATGGCCGCTGTCACCAGCAGATTGCGGACTATCTTTCTGGGCTTCTTTTGTTCTGTCATTGCGATTACCTCCTGTATTTTTTCCGGGGAGGCTTTCACCCTGGAAAACATTTTCTTGTATCTTTCTTCCATTATGAATCCTCCTCTTGCTTTGTAAGCGCTTTTTTGACCCTCTCCCGGGCCCTTTGAAGCCGGGTCTGCACGGTCGATTCCTTGAGCCTGCACAGAGCCGCCACCTCTTTTATGGTGTAGTCCTCGTAGTAGTAGAGGTACAGCGGCACCCGGTATTTCTCCGGCAGGCCCATGACTATGATAAAGAGCTCGCTGTCCTCCCGGCTCTCGAAGTCCACGGTCCCGGCGTACTCCTCAAGGGAAACCCGCCGTTTGAACCACCCGGAGCTTCTGAGCTTCCTGCCCTCGTTCACGGCCACCCGGATGAGCCAGCGTTTTACGTGCTCGTCGCTCTCGAACTCCGTCTTTTCCCGGTAGAGCTTTAAAAGCACCGTCTGCATGATATCCTCGGCGTCGGCGGCGTTTTTGCAGCAGTTCAGCGCCACCCGGTAGACCGTGTCGCCGTACCTTTTCGCGTACCCGGCAAATTCCTCCGCTGTCATTTTCCGCCTCCTTCCGCCGTCCTTCTGAAAAGCTTTTCACATATAATACCATTTTAGGGGGCAAAATATCTCATTTGCTGCAAAAAATTTTTGAAAGCGCTTGACTTGGAGCGGGGTCTATGATATATCATAGTAAATACAAGCTTGGGAGATGGTGGTATGCCAGTTATAATTTTGACGGCGGTCCTCGCCGCGGGGTTCATAGCCATAGGCGTGATATCAAGAGGGCTCCGGCCCGAGGAGAGGACCCGGCGGGCTCCATGGCCGGTATGCTGCTATCGGCGGCGCTGGCGGTCCTGCTGACGCCTTTGGACAGGTATGTAAGCCTGATATACTCCCTGACCGGCTGGGGCTCGTTTATTATAGGCTTTGCTCTATTGACAGTCTTTTATATTATCGCACTGCATAAAACCCAAAAGGAGGACCTGAAATGAAAACTGTGACCCTTGGCCGCACCGGCATAACTGTCTGCAAGAACGGCTTTGGAGCCCTGCCCATCCAGCGCGTCAGCGCGGAGTACGCGGGGATGCTGCTGAGAAAGGCCTATGATGCCGGGGTGAATTTTTTTGACACCGCCCGCTCCTATACCGACAGCGAGGAGAAGATGGGCCTTGCCCTCTCGGACGTAAGAGAGAAGATATTTATCGCCACCAAGACCCCCTCTACCACCGTGGAGGGCTTCTGGAAGGACCTTGAGACCAGTCTTCGCCTGTTAAAAACTGACTACATAGACATCTACCAGTTCCACAACCCCAGCTTCTGCCCCAAGCCCGGGGACGGCACCGGCCTATACGAGGCCATGCAGGAGGCCAGGGCCCAGGGAAAGATACGCTTTATAGGCATAACCAACCACCGCCCCCACGTGGCCGAGGAGGCCGTTGAGTCCGGGCTGTATGACACCTTGCAGTTCCCCTTCTGCTATCTTGCCAGCGACAGGGACATCGCCCTTGTGAACCGCTGCAAGGAGCAGGATATGGGCTTTATCAGCATGAAGGGCCTCTCCGGCGGGCTTATCACCAACTCCGCCGCGGCCTACGCCTGGCAGGACCAGTTTGATAACGCCCTGCCCATCTGGGGCGTGCAGAGGGAGCAGGAGCTCGACGAGTTCCTGAGCTACATAGACAATCCCCCCAGCATGGACGATCCCAAGATAAAGGCCGTCATCGAGAAGGACCGCAAGGAACTGGTGGGCAACTTCTGCCGCTCCTGCGGGTACTGCCTGCCCTGCCCGGCGGGGATAAACATCCCCCAGTGCGCCCGCATGAGCCAGCTCATACGCCGCAGCCCCTCGGCGGGCTGGCTTACGGAGGAGTCCCAGAAGATGATGCTGAACATTGAGAACTGCCTTGACTGCGGCCACTGCAAGTCGAAGTGCCCCTACGGCCTGGACACGCCGAACCTTTTGAAGGCCAATCTGGCCGACTATAGGGATATACTGGCCGGGAAGGCTGCTGTATAGGATTTTGGCCCCGCGTTTGGGGCATACCGTAAGGAAGTTACACCCGCTAAAAGGAGTTGCTTTTTAGCGGGTGCAGCTTTATAATGAACTGACCGGCAAATCATAATTTGAAAGAAGGGGTATTATGAAATACTTGATCGATTTTACGGCGTTGGCCCTCTTATATGCGTTCGTTTTTTTGAAGAAATGGAAAAGCAGAGGCCGCGATGTGCTGCTTGTCAATACGCTGATGTATATATATCTTTCTTTTGTGCTTTATTTCACGCTTATGCCAATTATAGTAGAACTCCCGTTTATTCTGAATCACCCTTACACTCCCATGAACATGGTGCCATTTATTGATGTTATGATGGAAAGAGGGGACTTTGTAAAGCAGGTCGTGTTAAACGTTGTCATGACCATGCCATTCGGTTTTCTGTTTCCACTGACCCGAAAGAAAGGCGCCGGATTTTTTATAACAGCATTTTTCTGTTTTATGATGAGTTTGGGTATTGAACTGCTGCAGCCGCTCATTGGCGGCTTCAGGTCTTCAGATGTGACAGATTTAATCACGAACGTGATCGGCGGAATGCTCGGTTATGTTCTTTATGTTCTTTTCAAACCAGTCACCTTTAGGATCTTAGATCATATGAAAAGGAAAACTTAAAAATGTAAATTCCTGGTTTCACAGAGAATTTTTGCTTTCTGGCTAAATTTCCCGGCTTTCGGTCCATCGCTCTGCCCTGCCCTTAATTTCTTTATTGAGTGGTGGCCGTGCGGGGGCTTTTTCTTTACTTTTACGGCACGTTGTGATATAATATCCCCACAAATCAAAGTATATTACTTGGAGGGTTTAACTTGGTCACCAGAGTATTTGTAGAGAAGAAGCCCGGCTTTGATATCGAGGCCGGCCATATGCTTTCCGACCTGCGGGACGTGCTTGGCGTCGCGGGGCTTACCGGCGTGCGCATCCTCAACCGCTATGACGTGGATGGGCTTACCCCCGAAGAATTTTCGCTGGCGGCCAGGACCATCCTGTCAGAGCCGAATCTGGACAGCGTATACCCAGAGGACTATAAACTCCCTTGCCGGGCCTTCGCTATGGAGTACCTGCCCGGCCAGTACGACCAGCGGGCCGATTCCGCCGCCCAGTGCGTGCAGCTGCTGACCCAGGGGGAGCGCCCCGCTGTGGTAACGGCCAAGGTCATAGGGCTTTTGGGTGACGTCTCCGACGAGGACTTCCAGAGGGTGAAGTCCTACCTTATAAACCCTGTGGAGTCCAGGGAGGCCTCTATGGACAAGCCCGAGAGCCTTGAGCTGAACGCCCCCGCCCCCGCTGACGTTGAGCGCGTCCAGGGCTTTATCTCCTGGGACAAAGAGAGGATGTCCGAGTATTTCAAGTCAATGGGCTTTGCCATGACCCTCTCAGACCTTATCTTCTGCCAGGAGTATTTCAGAGATGAAGAACACCGTGACCCATCAGTCACCGAACTCAGAGTGATAGACACCTACTGGAGCGACCACTGCCGCCACACCACATTCCTGACCCGCCTGAACCACATTGAGGTGGAGGAGGGCCCATTAAAGGCCGCGGTGGAGCAGGCATTAAAGGACTACCTTGCCCTGAGAGACGAGCTCTACGGCGAGACTGACCGCCCGGTCTCTCTGATGGACATGGCGACCATCGGCGGCAAGTACCTAAGAAAGAAGGGCCTTGTACCCGACCTGGACGTCAGCGACGAGATAAACGCCTGTTCCATCGAGGCCCCCGTAACCATCGACGGCGAGACGCAGACCTGGCTGATACAGTTCAAGAACGAGACCCATAACCACCCCACGGAGATAGAGCCCTTCGGCGGCGCGGCCACCTGCCTTGGCGGGGCCATCCGGGACCCGCTGTCCGGCCGGGCCTATGTATATCAGGCCATGCGGGTCACAGGCTCCGGGGACCCCACTGTGCCCCTTAACGAGACCCTGCACGGCAAGCTTCCCAGCCGGAAGATAACCACCGGCGCGGCGGCGGGCTATTCCAGCTATGGAAACCAAGTGGGCCTTGCCACCGGGCAGGTCACCGAGCTCTACGACCCCGGCTACGTGGCCAAGCGCCTGGAGATAGGCGCGGTGGTGGGCGCTTCCCCCAAGGAAAATGTGCGCCGCGAGGAGCCCGTCCCCGGGGACATCATCGTGCTCTTAGGCGGAGCCACGGGCCGGGACGGCATCGGCGGTGCCACGGGCTCCAGCATGGCCCACACGGAGAAGTCCGTGGAGGTCTGCGGGGCCCAGGTGCAAAAGGGCAACCCGCCCACCGAGCGCAAGATACAGCGGCTGTTTAGAGACGCGAACGCCGCAAAGCTCATAAAGCGCTGCAACGACTTCGGCGCAGGCGGCGTGTGCGTGGCCATCGGGGAGCTTGCCCCGGGGCTCGAGATAGATCTGGACAGCGTGCCTAAGAAGTACGAGGGCCTGGACGGCACCGAGCTTGCCATCTCCGAGAGCCAGGAGCGCATGGCCGTTGTGCTGGCCCCAGAGGATGTGGATAGATTCAAGGCCCTGGCCGCAAGGGAAAATCTGGACGCCCAGAGCGTGGCTGTGGTGACCGAGAGCCCCCGGCTCAAAATGCAGTGGCGGGGCGACCAGATCGTTGACCTCTCCAGAGCTTTCCTGGATACCAACGGCGTGACCCAGAACGCCGACGCGAGGATAACCGCGCCAGCAGGCCCCTGCGCCATGAACCAGGTGCCCGAGGCTTTAAAGGGCAAGTCCGGGGCGGAGGCTCTGCTGGCAAATATGGCCCGCTTAGAGGTCTGCGGCCAGAAGGGCCTTGTGGAGCGCTTCGACTCCGTCATAGGCGCGGGCACGGTGCTCATGCCCTTCGGCGGGCTCTATCAGCTGACCCCCGAGGAGGCAATGGTGGCGAAGGTCCCCCTGCTCTCCGGCGAGACCGACGATGCCACCGCCATGAGCTACGGCTATGTGCCCAATGTCTCCCGCTGGTCGCCCTTTATGGGCGCGGCCTACGCGGTGGTGGAGAGCCTGTCAAAGCTTGCCGCTGTTGGCGCAGACCCGCTGAAAGCAAGGCTCACCTTCCAGGAGTATTTCCCCCGGCTCCACGACGTGCCCTCCCGCTGGGGCCAGCCCGCCGCGGCGCTTTTGGGCGCGCTCTCGGCCCAGATAGGCATGGGGCTGCCGGCCATCGGCGGCAAGGACAGCATGTCCGGCTCATTTGAGGACCTGGACGTGCCCCCCACCCTTGTAAGCTTCGCCCTCTCAATGACAAAGGCCAGCCGCACCCTCTCCGCCTGCGTGAAGCACCCGGGGACAAAGCTGGTGCTGATACCCGTGCCGAAGACCGAGAGCGGTATGCCCGACTGGCCCAGGCTTAAGGAGCTCTACCGCAAAATACTGGCCGCCATGGACTGCGGGGAGATAACCGCCGCCTCTGTGGTGCGCGAGGGCGGCGGCGCCGCCGCGGCCATGCGCATGTGCCTTGGCAATAAGCTGGGCTTCAAGTTCCAGCCCGGGCTCTCTCCCGAGACCCTCTACGCCCCCATGCAGGGCGCTATAGTGGCCGCTCTCTCCCCCGAGGCGGCGGTGCAGGACGGCATACTGCTGGGCCACACCACCGGCGGGGAGAACGTGCATATCGACGGCGAAAAGGTGCCCGTGGAGGAGCTTGTAAAGGCCTGGTCCGGCACCCTGGAGGGGGTCTTCCCCAGCTTCGCCGCCCCCGGCCCCATGCCCGCCGACACGCCCCTCTATACCCAGAGAAACAGCTCCTCGCCGGTGATAAAGGCCCCAAGGCCCAGGGTGTTCATCCCCGCCTTCCCCGGCACCAACAGCGAGGTGGACTCCGCCCGGGCCTTTGAGCGGGCGGGGGCCCAGGCCCAGGTGCTGGTGGTCCGGAACCTGACCCCCGCCGATATCGAGGAAACAATAAAAGAGATGGAAAAGGCCATAAGGGAGAGCCAGATCATCATGATACCCGGCGGCTTCTCCGGCGGCGACGAGCCTGAAGGTTCCGGCAAGTTCATCGCCACAACCTTCCGCAACCCCCGCATAGCCGAGGCGGTCATGGACCTTCTGGACAATAGGGACGGCCTGATGCTCGGCATCTGCAACGGCTTCCAGGCGCTTATAAAGCTGGGCCTGCTGCCATACGGCCGCATAACCGAGCCAAGCCCGACCGCCCCCACCCTTACCTTCAACTCCCTGGGCCGCCACGTGTCAAGGCTCGTCTACACCCGGGTCACAAGCGTCAAGTCCCCCTGGCTCAGGGGCGCGAACGCCGGGGACGTGCACACCATAGCCGTCTCCCACGGCGAGGGCCGCTTTGTGGCCAATGACGGGGCTCTGAGAGCCCTGATAGAGGGCGGACAGATAGCCACCCAGTATGTGGACCCGGAGGGCGCCGTCAGCGGCGATATCCTCTGGAACCCCAACGGCTCCGTCTGCGGCATAGAGGGCATCACCAGCCCCGACGGCCGCGTCCTCGGCAAGATGGGCCATAACGAGCGCTGGACCAAGGGGCTCTTTAAGAACGTGCCCGGCCATAAGGACCAGAAGCTGTTTAGGTCCGGGGTGGAATACTTTTTATAAAGGAAACGCAAGATGAATAATGTGGACCGCGAGCCGGAAAGCGTAAAGCAGGCCCGGGAAAGCTTCAACCATGTTCTGAACAGTGAAAAGTATACTGATATCATCCAGGACGGCGGCCACCTGGGGCTGCTGCTGGATCTGGCGGGGGACGGCGGATACAAGAGTATTCTGGATATCGGGACCGGGAACGGGTATCTGGCCTTTCCCCTGGCAGAAAAATTCCCGTCAGCCCATGTCTGTGGGATAGATATCGCAGATGAGGCCGTTGAGAGGAACAGCGCTCTCGCAAGGGAGAGGGGGATAGGGAACCTGTCCTTCCGGGCCTTTGACGGGCTTCGGTATCCCTTTGAGGAGGGGAGCTTTGATCTGATCGTTACCAGATATGCCTTTCACCATTTCCCGAAGGCCCAGGACGCCGTTTTCCAGATGAGCCGCATTTTATCGAAGGGCGGCAGGGCGCTCATCTCCGACCCCATGAGAAGCCCCGGCGACCGGAGTGGCCTTATCGACGATTTTATGCGGGTCAAAAGGGATGGACATATCCAGTTCTACTCCTCACAGGCCCTCGACAGCCTGTTTCTCTCCGGCGGCTTCAGAAAAGAGGCCCAGGTGATGACGGATATGCGCTTTCCGTTTCCGCGGCAGGCCGCATACGCCGGGCTTTACGGCAAGCTTACAGAAAAAGAGAGAGCTTTATATGACATGACCGACGATAACGGCGTGATATGGGTAAACAAGATCCGTGTGGGAAACACCATTTTTGTCAAGGAATAATTTACTTTCAGAAAGCGTGATACCAATGTCCATGCAGTTAAACCGCCAGCTCCCCCTGCCCGCCGACCTTAAGGCCCAGCATCCCCTGTCCCCCGCCGTTTTGGAGCGCAAGGCTCAGAGGGACCGGGAGATAAGGGAGGTTTTTGAGGGGAAGTCCGACAAGTTCATAGTGATAATAGGTCCCTGCTCCGCCGACAACCAGGACGCGCTTTTAGAATACGTCCACAGGCTCTCGGAGATAAACGAGGCCGTAAAGGACCGGCTTCTGCTGATACCCAGGGTCTACACCAATAAGCCCCGCACCACCGGCCAGGGGTATAAGGGTATGCTGCACCAGCCCTCCCCGGACAAGGCCCCGGACCTTTTGGAGGGCATAATCGCCATAAGGCGTATGCACATCAGGGTCATGGAGGAGACCGGCCTCACCGCCGCGGACGAGATGCTCTACCCCGAGAACCGCAGCTATCTTGACGACGTTTTGAGTTACGAGGCCGTGGGGGCCCGCTCGGTGGAGAACCAGCAGCACAGGCTTACCGCCAGCGGGATGGACATCCCCGTGGGCATGAAGAACCCCACCAGCGGCGACCTCTCCGTCATGCTCAACTCCATCCAGGCCGCCCAGAGCTCCCACAACTTCCTCTACAGGGGCTGGGACGCCGAGACCACCGGCAATCCCCTGGCCCACGCCATCCTCCGGGGCGGCGTTGACAAGTACGGCACCTGCGTGCCCAACTATCACTATGAGGACCTAATGCGCCTTTTGGAGCTCTATAATAAGCGGGACCTTCAAAACCCCGCAGTGATAGTGGACGTGAACCACTCCAACTCCGACAAGAAGTACAAGGAGCAGATACGCATAACCAGCGAGGTCCTCCACAGCCGAAACCACAACCCGGAGCTGCACAGACTGGTCAAGGGCGTGATGATAGAGAGCTACCTGGAGGAGGGCTGCCAGCCCATTGAGGGGGAGCGCACCTATGGGAAGTCCATCACGGACCCGTGCCTCGGATGGGCAGATACGAGGAATTTGATTTTTAGTATTGCGGAGAAGGCGTAGCCCCAAACAGCCGAAGCCAAATCCCATCAGGAGGCCTTGCTGAATGGAAATATCCATTGAATATTTGCGTACACTATGCGGAAAAGGACATTTCAAATGGACAACGCACATCCTTGCAAGACTGCAGGAGCGCGGCATACAACCCAGCGATGTGAAGCATTGTATATCCGTGGGCAGCATTCTCGAGGTATATCCTGACAATCACCCCTTTCCAAGCTGCCTTGTGCTTGGGTGCAGCATTTCAGGCCGCCCCCTGCATATAGTAGTAGGCGCCGGTGAAGATTTCCTATGGCTCATCACCGCCTACTACCCGGACCCTGATAAGTGGGAAAACGAATTTTCATCCAGGAAGGAGCCCTGAACCTATGCGCTGTTTTTTCTGTAAAGGCGGCCTTGAAAAAGGAACGACTACTCATGTGGTGACTCTTGAGAAGGGTATAATCATTGTCAAAAATGTGCCCTGCACGCGATGCGCCCAGTGCGGCGAGAGCTTTTTCGACGACGAGGTTGCCGCGCGGCTTGAAAATATCGTAAAGGCCTTCAGTTCCTCGATGATGGAGATAACCGTTGTGAACTATGAAAACCAAGCTGCGTGACCCTCTGCAAGGCTCAATAATACCGAAGGTGGAATCGTTATGGATATGATAAGATGCTCTGCCAAGGCCCTCCTCCTCTCCCCCGACGGCAGGCTCCTGCTGAACCGCTGCGAGACCTCCTCCGGCGAGGAATACTTCGACCTGCCCGGCGGGGGCCAGCACGTGTACGAGACCATGGAGGAGGCCGTGGCCCGCGAGGTCCTTGAGGAGACCGGCCTTGTGGTGGAGCCGGTGCGCTTCGCGGCCCTCTGCGAGGAGATATTCACCGACCCGGACATGCGCCGACGCTTTCCCCAATACTGCCACCGCACCCTGCACATCTTCCTGGCGCGGACAGTCTCTGAAACGGTGCGCGAGAGGAGCGAAACGGACTTCCAGCAGACCGGCTCAGTATGGGTCACGCCGGAGGAGGCGGAAACTTTACCCCTTGTGCCCATTCAGCTTCGGGGGCGCGTGCGGGAGGTTTTGAGCTCGGCGGGGCCGGTGTACCTGGGCTCTGTGCGCCGGGACGAGGTGTGTATGTAATTTTGGCTTGACATGCGGCTTTATATGTGCTAATATGACCCTACAGACATCAAAGAAAGGCGGTGAGCGGCAATGCTTATATATACTTCCCCGAAAAACAGAGGACCCGCCGCTTGCCCTGCTCTTGTCTGAGTGAAGAAAACGGTAGGACCGGCTCCTGTTTGGGGGCCGGTCCTTTACTTTTGAAAGGAGAGATGTTTTATGCGAAATTTTATAGTAAGCCCGCAGAAAAACCCATTTTATCAGGAGGTACTAAATGACAGATATAAAAACCTACGGCTTCCCCGAGGAGCTTATCCCCCCGGAGGGCCCCGCCCTGCCCGCCAGGGTCACGGCGGTATTTAAGGGCCGCTGGCAGCTGATCACCCCGGAGGGCCAGCAGTACGCCACCCTCAAGACCAAGGAGTATATCTACGAGGGCGGCCAGGAGTTTCCCACCACCGGCGACTATGTGCTGGCTCTGCCGGCATTAGGCGACTGGCAGATAGTAAAGACCCTGCCGCGAAGGAGCTTCTTCTCCCGGCTGGACGGCTGGCACGGCACCGAGCAGGCCGTGGCCGCCAACATGGACGTGGTGTTCGCCGTTCAGTCCCTGAACGAGAACTTCAGCCTGAAGCGCCTGGAGCGCTATCTGACCCTGAGCTGGAACAGCGGCGCAAGGCCCGTTGTGCTGCTCACCAAGGCAGACCTGCCCGGGGACCACGGCGAAATGCTCCGGCAGGCCGAAGCTGTGGCCGGGGACGCCCCTGTGTTCGCACTGAGCTCTAAGACCGGCCAGGGCATGGACCAGCTCGCGCCCTATCTCCGGCCCGGAGTGACAGCCGCCTTTCTGGGCAGCTCCGGCGTGGGCAAATCCAGCCTTATCAACGCCCTGGCCGGGGAGGAGGTAATGTCCGTGGGCGGCGTGCGGGAGTACGACTCCGCCGGGCGGCACACCACCACCCACCGCCAGCTGCTGCTCTTAAAGAGCGGGCTGCTGGTGATAGACACCCCCGGCATGAGGGAGCTGGGCATGTGGGACGCGGGAGAGGGCCTTTCCACGGCCTTCCCGGACGTGGAGAAGTTTCTGGGCCGCTGCCGCTTTACGGACTGTAAGCACGAGAGCGAGCCCGGCTGTGCCATACGCGCCGCCATAGATAGCGGCGAGCTCTCCAAAGAGCGCTGGGAGAGTTATAAGCAGCTGGAGCTGGAATCGGACCGCAGCCGCCGCCTGGGCGCGCGGATGAAGCAGGGCCAGCCCAGCCGGACCCTCGCGAAGTCCAGGCGGCAGCAGCGAAAATATAAAGGCAAAAATTTCCCCGGAGCATATTGACATTTGGCCTGAACCAAGCTATAATAATCAAAATGTATTTATAACTGCATATACCTAAAGGCAATGACGAAGAAAGCCTGAGGAACGTCTCTACAGAGAGCAGGCGGATGCTGCAAGCCGGCGTGACACCCTCAAAAGCGCTTATCCCTTCCGAGCCGGAGACCCGAACCCGCGGAATTGGCTCAGCCAATTCTTTGGCAGTAGACGTCTCCCGTGTACGCCGCGTTAGAGCAGGGGCTTGCTGGAGCCTGACAAAGAGGAGGCGAATACTTACCTGACGGTAGGTATCGCAATATGAGTGGTACCGCGGAGCATATCCGTCTCATAGGTATATTCCTATGGGGCGGTTTTTTTTATCGCTTCCAGAGCTATATCCGGCGAGATCGTGCAAAATAATACATATATATCACTTGACTAGGGGGATGCCCAATGGAAAAGACAGATCTGAAGGCCCAGCTGGGAGAGGTGGCGGAGCGTATCCGCACCATGCGGGAGATAACCGGCCTCTCTGAGGAGGAGATGGCCCGCTGCACAGGGGTCAGCGTTGAGGAGTACGCCCGCTGCGAGGAGGGGGAGCAGGATTTCAGCTTCACCTTTATCTATAAGTGTGCAAAGCGTTTCGGCGTGGACCCCACGGACCTGATACGGGGCGTGAGCCCTACCCTCTCAAATTATACCATCGTGCGCCACGGGGACGGCCTGCCCATCACCCGCCGCCACGGCTTCAAGTATCTGAACCTGGCGCCGCTCTTTAAAAACAAGACCGCCGAGCCCTTCTTCGTCACCATGCCCTACAGCGAGGCGGAGCAGCATGTGGCAATAAAGCTGGCAAGCCACGCGGGCCAGGAGTTCGACATCGTCGTAAAGGGCTCCATGAAGGCCCAGATAGGCAGCCATATCGAGGTCCTCAACGAGGGCGACTCCATCTACTATAACTCCGGCACCCCCCACGGCATGATCGCCACCGGCGGTGGGGACTGCCAGCTCTACGCCATGGTGATGAAGGGCACCGAGGACCAGCCCCAGGAGCCCGACCGCTTCCAGACCCTTATAGACCGCAAGCTGGCCCGCCAGCCCAGGGAGAGCATCATAGACCCATTTATCACCACCACCCTGGATGAAAACGGAATATTAAACGGCATAAAGTTCAAGAACGAGGAGAACTTCAACTTTGCCTTTGACGTGGTGGACGAGATCGCCAGAAGGGAGCCGGAGCGCCTTGCCATGCTCCATCTGGACCACGACAAGAACGAGCGCCGCTTCACCTTCTCCGATATCAGCAGGCTCTCGAACCAGACGGCCAACTATCTCGAGAGCCTGGGCATAAAGCGCGGGGACCGGGTGCTGGTGGTATTAAAGCGCCACTACCAGTTCTGGTACGTGATAACCGCCCTGCACAAGATGGGCGCGGTGATAATCCCCGCCACCCACCTTTTGATGGAGCACGACTTCGACTACCGCTTCAAAGCCGCGGGGGTAAAGGCCATCCTCTGCACCTCCGACGGCCAGACCGCCGATGAGGCCGACCGGGCCGCCGAGAACTGCCCGGAGGTAGAGGTCAAGATAATGGTTGGCGAGAACAGGCTGGGCTGGCATGACTTTGATAAAGAAATGGCCGGCTTCTCAGACGTGTACGACCGCAAGCCCGACTCCCCCTCGGGCAGCGACCCCATGCTCATGTACTTCACCTCCGGCACCACCGGCTATCCAAAGATCGCCGTGCACAGCTATAAGTACGCTCTAGGCCACTATATAACCGCCCGCTACTGGCACAACGTGAACCCCGACGGCCTGCACTTCACCATCTCCGACACCGGCTGGGGCAAGGCCATGTGGGGGAAATACTACGGCCAGTGGATGTGCGAGGCGGCGATATTCACCTATGACTTTGACAAGTTCGACGCCCACGACATCCTGCCCATGTTCGCAAAGTACCATATAACCACCTTCTGCGCGCCGCCCACCATGTACCGCTTCTTCATAAAAGAAGACCTCAGCAAATACGACTTGAGCGGCATAGAATACTCCACCACCGCCGGCGAGGCCCTGAACCCCGAGGTCTACGAGCAGTGGAAGCGCGCCACCGGCCTTGCCCTTATGGAGGGCTACGGCCAGACGGAGACCACCTGCGTGATCTATAACCCCGTGGGCTCCATACCGAGGGTGGGCTCCATGGGCGTGCCAAGCCCTCTGTACGACGTGGACGTGGTGCTGCCCGACGGCTCCTCCGCCCCTGTGGGCGAGACCGGCGAGATAGTGGTGCGCACGGACAAAAAGGTCCCCTGCGGCCTGTTCATGGGCTACTATCAGAATGAGGAGCAGACCAAAGAGTCCTGGCACGACGGCATGTACCACACCGGCGACACCGCCTGGCGGGACGAGGACGGCTATTTCTGGTACGTGGGCCGCACGGACGATGTGATAAAGTCCAGCGGCTACCGCATCGGGCCCTTCGAGATAGAGAGCGTGATAATGGAGCTGCCCTACGTCCTGGAGTGCGCCGTCACCGCCGCCCCGGACCCCATACGCGGCCAGGTGGTAAAGGCCACCATCGTGCTGACAAGGGGCACAGTTGGCACAGACGAGCTGAAAAAAGAGATACAGACCTATGTGAAAAAGCACACCGCCCCCTATAAATACCCGCGCATAGTTGAGTTCAGGGACGACCTGCCCAAGACTATCAGCGGCAAGATAAGGCGGGTGCAGATAAGAGAGGAGGACAAATGATGCTTACAAGAGAGGTAAGCTTTGATTTAAAGGATGGCAGGAAAGCCATTCTGCGCAACCCCCGGAACGAGGATATCCCCGGCCTCTTGGACTATCTTGTGCGCTCGGCGGGAGAGTCGGACTTCATCATGCGCTACCCCGAGGAGTGTGCAAAATACACCGCCGAGGGCGAAGCCAAGTGGGTAGAGGGTAACAACTCCGATGAAAACGCCGCCGTGCTGGTCTGCGAGGTGGACGGCAAAATAGCCGGAAACTGTAGTATTCACCGCAACCCCATGATGAAGGTGCGCCACCGGGGTGCCATCGCCATAGCTCTTTTGCAGGAGTTCTGGGGCCAGGGCATAGGCACGGCCATGTTCCGGGAGATGGAGCACATCGCCAAAAGCTGGGGGGACACCACCCAGCTGGAGCTGGAGTTCGTAGAGGGCAACGCCCGGGCCAGGGGGCTCTATGAGAAGATGGGCTTCAGGATAGTCGGCGTGCGCCCGGACGCGTACCGGTTCAAGGACGGCAGCCTGCACAACGAGTACATCATGATGAAGAAGCTCCCTAAAGAGTAAGAAATACTTTAGAAACCCGCAAGCCATTCTTTTAAACTATGAGGTATCATTATCCCATAAAATACCGGGAGTGATACCCTATGAAAAAGACAGCTCTGTTTTTGGCCCTCTGCCTGCTGGTACTGTTTGCGGGCTGCACTAACGCCAAGGACCCGGAGGGACGATACGTCTACGCCACGGAACTCAAATACAGCGGCGAGGACGACCCAAAGACCTATCTTGAGATAGCAGGCCGCAGCCAGGAGCTTTTGACGCTTCTTGAGGAGAAGGCGGGCGCGTTCGTGATAAACGCCTACAACTTCCAGGATGCCGACGGCGAGGGCACGCCCCTCTATGAGCTGAACCACGTGGACCTGCCCGTTGAGATAGACCCCGCCGGGTACTGTGTCAGCGTTGATAAAAACTACCTGGACATCCACGGCATAAAGGCCGCCGATGGTTCCACCGCCGGGGAAAAGCTTGTTACGGACGACCGCGCCCAGAATATACTTGTTCCTGAGAAGTGCAGGGACAGGGAGCAGGACATACTAAAGGCGTACCACGAGCAGTTCTACTTCGAGAAGGTCACGGCCGAGAACAGCTATAACGAGGATGCCGGGCTCAGCGAGCGGCTGGAGCTTGCCGAAGATGACCTTACCATCAACCTCATCTACGTGGAGGACGGCCAAAAGTACCCGGTCTATCGGGAGGACATCATCTGCGAAAACGGCGCTATAACAGACCCCGTCGTGCAGGTGTACACCAGCAATATCCACTGCAACTACGCCCACAGCAATCTGTCCCAATGGACATACTTCTACTCCGGCGAGACTGACCCTGAGCGAGCATATGAGGAGCTTCGGCCATATGCAGAGCGGTGCGGGGCAGAGGAGAGCTTACAGTCCGTAAAACGGGTACAGCAGAAATAAATCATGAAAGGACCATGAATATGCTCAACTATTTTAGAAAGAGCCTTATTACCACCTCGATACTTTACACCATCCTGGGCCTGGTGCTGATGATCGCCCCGGGCAAGGCCCTGCGCTTGGCGTGCTTTCTCATCGGGGCGGTCACCGTCTGGTACGGCCTGTCAAAGATAATCGCCTGCCGCCGGTACGGCATGGCCGAGGACGGCCAGCCCTTCGACCTGTCGTTGGGGGTGGTCCTGCTGGCGCTGGGGCTTTTCCTGCTGATATCCCCCCAGTTTATAGTGTCCATCGTGCCCGTGGCCCTGGGCATATACATCCTGGTGGACAGCGTCTCCGCCATAAAGCGGGCCCAGGACATGAAGGCCCTGGGCTTTGACAAGTGGTGGGCCTCCCTTCTGGCCGCTTTGGCCCTGATGGCCTTCGGGGTGGTGATAATCCTCAATCCCTTCGGGGCCGTAGAGACGCTGATAGTCTTTGTGGGCATCGGCTTTGTCTTTGACGGCGTCTCCACCCTTGTAAACACCATCCTGGCCGGGCGCATCTATAAGGGCCGCTGAGGGCGCTCCTTATAGAACAGCTCCTTTACGCCTATTACCAGGATAAACCCGCCGAAGAGCCTCTTAAGCAGTCCCATATCCATCCCCGCCGCCAGGAGAGCCCCCAGTATGCAGGCGGGCACGCCGAATATAACGCACCAGAAAACGGCCTTTTTCTCTATAAGGCCGTTTTTTATATGCCCGAAAACCGCCGGCAGGGCGCAGGCGATAAAGTACAGAAGGTTCACCCCGCCGGCCCGGGCCTGCTCCATCCCTATAACCGCCGTCATCCATAGGAGCAGGAGAGTTCCGCCCCCGACCCCTAGGCCCGACAGCACCCCGGTCAGCGCACCTATTAGAACCGCTATGGCTATACTCACAGGCCCAGCACCGCCTTTGCCCCGCAGTATGCCATCAGCGCGCCGAAGCCCCGCCTCAGCCACTTTACCGGCACCTTCTTAAGCGCCCTGCCGGAGAGCAGGCCCCCTATCGCCCCGCCCAGGATATAGGGCCAGGCGGCGTTCAGGTCCACGGCCCCCTTGAAAAAGTACACCGCCGCCGACACCGCCGACAGGGGCAGTATCACCCCCACCGACGTGGCGAAGGCCTTGCGCTCGGGCAGGTCCGTCCAGCGGGTAAACAGGGGCACCAAAAACAGCCCCCCGCCGGAGCCGAAAAGGCCGTTTGCTAGGCCCGCAAGGCCCCCGGTAATACAGTATTTCCATTTTCTGTCCATTTTCACCACCTCCTGTCTCTGGTAATTATGCGTATTTTCCGCCCGAAAATACACATAATTGCATAGAGGTGATAGCGTGAAACGGACAAAAAGACTCTCCATGATGAAGCTGCGCGCCTGGCTTATGCTGGTGCTGATATTCGCGCTGATGGCCTTTGCCGGCCACTCCCTTATAAGCGTCTCGGGCCGGGCCGAATACGTCGCCGCCGCCGGGCAGCAGAGTCTTTACAGGCTTGACGTGGCCCGGTCCCGGGGGACCATATACGACTGCGAGCTCGCGCCCCTTACCGGCATTACCAGCCGCTGGGTGGCGGCCGTTGCCCCCACTATCGAGGCTGTTGGCACCCTTGAGACCGCCACTCGGGGCCGTTATAGGGAGCGCTTGGCGGCGGCTCTGGAGGATGGCAGGCCCTTTACCCTGGAGCTCTCAAGGCCCATAGAACACCCCTGCATAGAGACCTTCAGCGTCCCCCGGCGCTATGCCGAGAACCAGCTGGCACCCCATGTGATAGGGTATCTTGACGGCATGGGGCGGGGGGCCTCGGGTATAGAGCTTGCCATGGACGACGCCCTCTCGCAGTATAAGGGGCAGCTTACGGTATACTATCAGGTGGACGCATTGGGCCGAGCCATCGCCGGGGCGGAGCGTAAGACCGAGAACACCATGGAGCACACTGCCGGCGGCGTGGCCGTCACGATAGATTCCGACATACAGCGCCTGGCCGAAAAGGTATCAAAGGAGCTGGGCAAGGGCGCGGTGGTGGTCACCGAGGTGCCAAACTGCGAGATACGGGCCCTTGTTAGTATGCCCGACTTCCGGCAGGACGAGATATACGAGGCCGCGAAGGACCCGGATTCCCCCCTTCTGAACCGGGCCTTCAGCGCCTATGCCCCGGGCTCGGTCTTCAAGCTGGTCACCGCCGCCGCGGCCCTTGAGGAGGGCTCGGTGCTGAATACTTTTGACTGCACCGGCTCCATAAACGCTGGGGGGCTCATGTTCCGCTGCTTTGACGGCCGGCCCCACGGCAGGGTGGGATTGCAGGAGGCCATTGAGCAGTCCTGCAACGGCTACTTCATCAGCACGGCCCGGGCCCTGGGGGCGGGGCCGGTGCTCAGCATGGCCTATGAGCTGGGGTTCGGCGGGGAGCAGGAGTTCGGCCGGGGGCTTTACAGCGCCGGGGGCAGCCTGCCGGATATCGACAGCCTTTA
The DNA here is from genome assembly GCA_910584745.1 of uncultured Eubacteriales bacterium. Classification (GTDB taxonomy): domain Bacteria; phylum Bacillota; class Clostridia; order Oscillospirales; family Acutalibacteraceae; genus Acutalibacter. Next base: position 86,460 of record CAJUDG010000004.1, on the reverse strand, counting down.
TAACTACCGGGCCCTGGCAAACTTCTCCTTCGGCCAGGGGGATCTGGCCGTCACCCCCGTGCAGCTCTGCGGCATGATGAACGCCATAGCCTCCGGCGGGGAATACCGCTCGCCGAAGCTAATAGAGGGCATTGTGACAGGCAGCCGGGAGCTGATACCCCAGACCCCGGTCTCGGACGATACCCACACCGCCATGAGCCGCCGCACGGCAAGGCTCTTGCAGCAGTACCTTATAGGCGCGGCAAAAAACGGCACCGGGGCCAAGGCCGCGCCGGATAACTGCCAAAGCGGCATAAAGACCGGCACCGCCCAGACCGGGGTGTACGAGGACGGCGAGGAGCTGATGAATTTCTGGTACTGCGGGTTCATCTCCGACGATTCCGGGCCCAGATACTGCATAACCGTCCTAAAAGAGGGCGCAAAGGACAGCGGCGCCGCCGCGGATATATTCCGGGAGCTGGCCGAAGGCATAGCCGGAAAAAATTAGGTTGACAACCAATGGAAAACTTGCTATAATTAGAAAGCTTAATAGCAGGATGACTCATTAGCTCAGTTGGCAGAGCACCTGACTTTTAATCAGGGTGTCCGGGGTTCAAATCCCCGATGGGTCACCAAGACGTTGGCTGCGCCAAGTCTGGAAAACCCCAGCGACCATGCGGTTTCTGGGGTTTTACTTTTTTCCCAAAATCCCCAGAAAGCGTAAACGGCCAAGAGTTTGCTTTGCAAGCTCTTGGCCGTTCGCCTTTATCCCAGCCAGTACATGTTCTTCTCGCAGACCGTGTATCCCGCCTGCTCGTACAGCAAGAGCAGGCCCTCGTCCTCCACCGGGATATGCACATACGGCGCAAGGCAGTTCTCAAGGCACCAGCCCGTGATATACGCCACAAGTCCCCCCAGCAGCTCCGCGGCCTCCCCCTCCGGCAGGTCCTGCCGCACGGCCAGCATCCCAATACCCCCCTCGGGGTAGATGCCCACGACCCCCTGGGGCTCCTTCCGCCGCAGGACCCCGTGGACCGCCCCGGCTGTGAGCCGCTCTCTAAGCTCGTCCCGGTCGAATTCCCCGGGGAAACACTCCATCAGCGCATCCTCCCTTTCCGGCCCCAGAAGCTTCACCTCTCTCAGGTCAAAGCCCCTGCCACCCGGCGGGAATGGGTTTACATACGCCGCCGCCCGGCACTCCATCAGGTCCCGGAAGCCCAGCTCGTCCTGCAAAAGCCGGGCGTTCTCCCTGTCGTGCACCGCCAGCTGCCTTGCCCCCCGGATAAGCCCGCCCAGAGCCCCGGCGGCCGCCGCGTCCCCCGCCGCCAGCATGTAGGCCCCGCTTCTGGGCACCTGTATCAGCACGCCGTCCATGCGCACCGCGCTTACAACGCCGTCCCCCCGGCGCAGGGCCTCCACCATGTCCATGCAGAGTATAGGGTTCCGCCCCAGATATGACAGGGCCCTCTGTTCCATCTCTCTCATAATACCCTCACCCGCGCCTTATAACTTCTGCACCGCTCTTATAAGCAGCTGTGCGCTCTTTTCCGCCGTCTCTTTGGCAAATGATGGGAAGTCCACCGGCGAGTCGTCGTTGGCGCTGTCGGAGATGGCCCTAAGCACCGCGCAGGGGACATTGTTCATATAGCAGACCTGGGCGATGCTGCCGCCTTCCATCTCCACGGCCCTGGCGCCAAATTTCTCGCCAAGCCAGCGGTTCTTCTCCTTGTCCGCCACGAAGATGTCCCCCGTGGCGATAACGCCGGTATGTGCCCCGCCATAGATCGCCCCGGCCTCCTCCAGCAGCACCCTGTTGGCCCCAGCGTCGCAGGGCAGCTTCAAGATGTCCTCGCTCTCGCCCTCCCGCCGGATGAACAGCGTGCCCAGGGGGTCGCCCATGGCCGTGGTGTCAAAATCGTGCTGCACGCAGCATTCGGCGGCAACAAGGTCCCCTATCTTCACGTCCACGCCCCCGGCGACCCCGGTGTTGATTACGAGCCTGGGCTTATAGTTCAGTATCATTATCTGCGCGCAGACCGCCGCGTTCACCTTCCCCGGCCCGCACTCGGCCACCACCACCGGCACGCCCTCAAGCTCGCCCCGGTGGAATACGAGCCCCGCCACTGAGTCGCTCTCATCCCCGCCGAGCTTTGCTATGATACTGTCGACCTCCACCTCCATCGCTCCGATAATGCCGATGGGTGATCTTTTCTCCATTTTTATCTTCCTTTCATTATGTTTTATGTGCCTATGCCCTCTGGAAGCAGGTCCTTCTTCCAGGCAAACTTCACGCCCTCTTTATCGCTGTACTTCCCGTCGGGCTTTGCAAGCTCGTCCAAAAGCTCCATGTCTATCTCGCCCTCACGGAGCTTATAGCCGTTCTTTATGCTGTGCCTGTCCTTCACCCATAGGGTGTCAAGACTGCCGCCCCCTCCATAGGGCCCCAGCACGCCCTTATACCACTCCAGCCGGTAGGTATAAGGGTCTTCTATCCGGTATTCCCCCGGCTGGGCAAAGAACTCCTTGCCATGCAGGTTCTCGTATATCCTGTCAAGCAGCTCCTGGTCTGTCACCGCCGCCAACCATTCCCCACTCTCGTCCGATATCCAAAGGGACTTGGCTTTTGAGATATCCTCCCGCACACTTTCAATGGGCCACGACTCGTACCACTGGGGCTCCGGCAGCTCCCGGTTCATGCGCCTCAGGTTGTCCAGGTCCAGGCCGCCCTCTTCTGCCTCATAGAAATACCCGCCGTACTCTATCCAGCTCCCCATTGTGCGCACGGTAAACTCCTCGCGTATATGTCCGTCCTTATCGTGCCAATAAATTGAGTAGAGCGGGTCGCCGTGGTAGGGTTCTAAATCCGAGCCCGTAGCGTGCATAATGTTTGCGTCTTCTCCGCACTGCTCCCGGCGCACAAAACGGATACCCCTCAGCTCCGCCGCCAGCTTCTCGAACTCCTCGCCCTTGATAATGACCGGCCCCTCCATTATGACGTACCCGCCGTCAAAGTCAAAGACTATCTCCTCAGGCGCGTCCTCCATGATACGCGGTCCCGCCGTGCCCGCCGGGGTGGGCTCCGGGTCAGCCGAAGCGCTTGGATCTGGCCTTGGTGTGACCGCCGGCATGGGCGGGTCTCCCTGTTTCCAGTACAGCACGCCGGGATGGTCCTTATAGGGGCCGTCGGGGTCGGAGAGCTCCGCGTAAAGCCCGAGGTCGAACTTCCTGCCGTCCATGAGCTTATAGAGCCAGCCGCCGTACTCGATGGTCTCCTCGTCAACTATCTTTATAGCCGCGTCGTAGTAATCGTCGGCAAAGTACCTGTTTAGCCAATACACCCGCTTATCGCTGCCACAGGGCTCACATGCCCTGAACTCCATCTCACGCACCGGCCCCTCCAGGCACTCCAAGAGCTCCGGGTCGGTTATCCTGACCATTCTCCCGTCAGCCGCCGTCCCATCAGAGATGGAAAAATCAATTATATCGTCATCATGCTTAAAGTCCACAATGGGGAACCGCTCGCCGTAGGCCGCCTCCGGCATGGTGGCAAACATGCGCTCAAGCCATTCATCCTCGAACCTGCCGCCCTCTATCCTATAATAATATCCGCCGAATTCAACCGTATCGCCGCTTATCTCCATCGGGCCTGTCTCCCTGCCGTCCCGGTCAAAGAAGTCCAGACTATACCCACAGCCTTCATAGCCGTAGGCCTCCGCCCCCCTATAGAAGCTCATGCCCGAGAGAAGGCTTTTCAGCTCGTCAAGCTCCGCGCCGCGGATGGTTACTATCTTACCCCCCTTCGCATCGCCCCCGTGCAGGTTCGCCCATTCCACAGACTCCACGTCCAGAAGCTTCTCCGGCTCCCCATCCTCCGGCAGCCCCAGCAGCAGCCCCCGAAGATAGTCCATGTCAAAGACGTCCCCTCCAAGGAAGTTAAAGCACTGGTCCCCCCTGAACACCGTGCCCACGCGGCTTATCTCCACCACCGCCTGGCTCTCGCCCTTTTTTGAAAGCCACTCGATGGTCCAGTCCCGCATATGCTCGGGGAAGTCCTCCTCCAGGTCCACCATAACGCCGTTTTCCTCGGATAGGGTGCTCAGGGTCTCGCTGAGCGCCCTGATGTCCTCCGGGGCCTCTACACGCACCCTTCGGTTCAGGGACCGGCTCTCCAGCATGATGGAGCCCACCGAGCTCACCGGCGGGGCCGCCGCATCGTCCGGCCTCATACCGTCCTTTGTGCAGAACCAGAGGGTGAACACCAGCGCTATGACTACCACCGCGTAAAATCCCAGCTTTTTCATTTATCTCAGCTCCTCTATAATATATTAGAAAAGGTCTCCTGTAGATAAAGTCGCAAAAGCCGCGGGAATATTTACTGTTTTTGCATCTTTTCCCGGATAAATTTTTCAAAGTCCCCGGCCTCTCCAAGCTTGAAGCCGTAGGTGTCCACAAGGTACGCGTTGTCCGGGCCGTAATACAGATAGAGGTACTGGCCGCATTTTCTTATATCCACTATCTGGAAATAGGGCACCACATTGGCCGACTGTATGCCCGACACCCGGAACACGTCGGGATAGAAGGTATAGTGGGCGGTCTGGCTGGTGCCCTGGCTGTGGACCTTTATCTGTATCTTCTCCACGGCCCCCTGCATCCCTATGAGCTTATAGGCATAGTACACCGTCACGGCCACCGCCGCCAGCTTTATCCACCAGACCGAGTCGATAAGGAACGCGGCGCATACTGTCACCACGCAGAGCAGCGCCCCAAAGACCACCTCGCCGATATTCTTCACATAAGCTTGATAAAAGCTGAAGCGCCGTATAGCCTCCCTGGTGCAGTCGGTCTCGTTGATGAAGGCGGCCTCTCCGTGGGCGGTGTCCTTGCCGTTCACCTTGTGGAACTCCGAGAGCTGCTCGGCAAGTTTCGCCTTTTTCTTCTTGTCCCTCCTGCCCTTTATGGGTACATAGATAATGGGCCCGGCCACCGCCGCCAGCATCAGCACCATCAGAAGCAGCGTGTTTATGGCCTTGCTGTAGTCCTCCGGCGGCTTATCCTTAGTATTGGTGAATACCATGGTGTCGGCCATCTGCCGCACAAGCTCCTCCTGCTCCGGGGTCATGGCCGCGCCGATGGTGTGTATGTCGATATTCAGGGAGTAGCCGTTCATGATGGTGCCGTATATCACCTCGTGCATCTCCTGCTCCCCGGACACGTCTATCTTCACCCGATAGAACAGAAGCCCCGCCTTGTTTTCAAACCAGCCCTTGTCTACGGCCACGTTGTCTTCCCCGGCCTTTACAAGGCTGTCAAGAAATTTGGCCTTGTCTTCCTCCTCCATAAGCCTCAGGTCGAATATCTGCTGTCCCTCCTCGGACTCCTTCTGCATGACGGAGATATTCGTGGCGCCGTCCTGTGAAAGAAAGTTCACCAGCACCCCCATCTCCCTGTACTCCTCCAGCTTGCCCGCCGCGTCCCCAACGCCGGCCAGGGCCCAGGCGGGGTCGGTCTCCTCAAGGTTCGGCCCCAGCTGATAGAGGCCCTCCGGGGCCTCGAAGGTAAAGTCCACCCCGGTCCAGGTTTCGGCCTGGGCCCCTATGGGCAGGACCGCCATCAGGAGCAGGGCCGCTATAAAACACATGGCTTTTTTCAAAATTAAAACATCCTCTCTGCTTTTTACGTTGTTTTTTCTATTATATCACAGCTTTGCCCCCAAAAGAAAGATATATTTGTAAATATTCTTCCCCATTCTTCTACTTGACGGCGGGCCCGGGATGTCGTACAATTTAAATACTAAGATTTCCGGCCCGTGAAAGGAGAGACAGCAATGGTAACAGCAGTGATAACCGGGGCATCCGGCGGCCTTGGAAAGGAGTACATAAACGCGGTGATAGCGGAGTATCCCAGCGTGGACGCGTTCTGGCTTATAGCCCGGCGCAAGGAGCTTTTAAAGGAGATCGCCGGGGAGCACCCGGACAAGACCATCGCCGCCATCTCCCTGGATCTCGCAAAGGAGGAGAGCCTTGACATCTTCGAGCAGCTCCTCAAGGAGAATGTCCCGGAGATAAAGGTGCTGGTCAATAACGCGGGCTTCGGCAAGTGCGAGGACTTCTTCTCCTCCAACCGCCGGTCCCAGACGGACATGGTGGACCTTAACTGCCGGGCCCTTACGGGCGTGACCCGGCTCTGCCTGCCCTATATGCTGGACGACAGCCTTATCATAAACGTCTCCTCCATCGCGGCCTTCGCCCCCACCCCCCGCATGTCCGTCTACGCCGCCACAAAGTCCTTCGTGCTGGCCCTGTCAAAGGCCCTGCACGACGAACTGCGGCCCCGGGGCATAAAGGTGCTGGCCGTGTGCCCGGGGCCAATGGACACCGATTTCTGGAAGGTGGCAAACGTCCCCGAGGGCCGCTCGCGACTTATAGACAAGCTGCCCCGGGTCAGCGCGCCCGAGGTTGCCGCCCGCTCCCTCAAGGCCGCAAAGCGCGGCAAGCTGGTCTATACCAACAGCTTCTTCTATAAGTTCTACAGGCTTCTGGGAAAGCTTCTGCCCCACGGCTTCCTCATGCAGTTTACGGAGATATAGCATGGTCACCCTGCGCATATTAGAGCCGTCCGACGCGCCGCTGCTCCTCCGCTGGCTGACAGACCCCCGGGTGCTGGAATACTGGGAGGGCCCCCACGAGGTGTTCACCCCAAAGCGCATACTGGAGGATTTCTATGAGGACCCCGACCCCACCACCCGCTGCATCGTCCAATACGGCGGCCGGGATATTGGCTATCTCCAGTTCTACCCCTTAGACGGCGAGGGCTTTCGGGAGTACCAGTATGACCGCACGGACCTTAAGACCTTCGGCATCGACCAGTTCATCGGCGAGCCCGAGCTCTGGGGCCAGGGCATCGGCCGCCGGTTCATCAGGCTCATCTGCGGCTATCTCAGGGAGCACTGCGGCGCAGAGGCCGTCGTCCTGGACCCCCACGCCGATAACCCCCGGGCCATCCGCTGCTATGAGGCATGCGGGTTTAAAAAGGTGAAGCTTCTGCCAAAGCACGAGCTGCACGACGGGGTAAAAGTGGACTGCTGGCTGATGAGCCTTGAGTTTTAAACACCAAAGTGAAAAATTTTAAAAAAATTTGGGAACACATCTTAATTTTTCCCTTTTTCCGCCGAAGTTAATAGTGTAAGAATCAAGAAGCACTGGCAGTGCTTCTTGCATGTAAGGGTCCACCCTTACAAAATTTTAGGAGGATAATTTCTGAATGGCAGAAGAGACAAAAACAGCTAATAACCAGAAGCGCGTCATCATACTCCTGGTGATAGTGATAATCGTCCTGGTGGCCGCGGGCGGCGCGCTGGCGTTCCACTTCTTTAATCAGGAAAGGCCGGCGGAGGACGGCGGGGACGCGCCGGAGCTGGGCTATGCCGAGGGCGTAACAGTCACCCGCGACCCGGATGCTTTGCAGAAGGCCCTGGACGACATGGCCGCCAAGGTGGCAAAGGGCAGCATGGTCCTTGAGTACGATGCGGACGCTTACAGCGTCAACGGCAAGGATTTCAAGTGTTACCTTGCCAACGCCCCGGAGAATACATACGATATGTACTTTGACATGTATAACGGCAGCAACATCGACGAGCAGCTTTTTCTCTCGGGCCTTTTGAAGCCCGGCCAGGCCCTTGACAAGATCGAGCTTAAAACAGACCTGCCCGACGGCGACCACAGCGTCGTATTGTTCTTCACCACCGTTGAGGACGACCACAAGACCCTGCACTCCCAAATATCGGTCACCATGACCCTTCACGTGGGCGCGCAGTACGCCAAGTCCTCAAGCTCCGGCTCTAACTGATTCAGGCTATTGTGGGGTAATCTCCAGTAGTAATAAATTTAATTTAGGAGGATGTTCATCATGACATTCAAGAAAGTTCTGTCGGCTATTATGGCCGGCGCAATGGTCCTGTCCATGGGCCTGACTGCTTTCGCCGCCGCCACCCCCTCTGGTGTTGAGCTTGAGGGCGAGGAGGGCTACGACATCGAAGTTGGCACCGCTACTCAGGTCGCCACCATTAAGGTCAAGGTTCCCGAGACTGTTGGCTTCGTGGTTAACCCCTATCGTCTGGACGTTAAGAATGAGGAGCTCGGCATTACTGACACCAGCAAGAGCCAGATCGTCAGCCCTATACAGAAAATCGAGAACCTGGGTGCCTTTAAGATTTCTGTAGGCGGCACAATTTATGCTGTTGAGAACTCTGAGGAAGCTAAACTGGTGGAAAATGTTACCGCTTCTGGCACTGACCTTGCGAAGGAGGCCAGCATCAACTTCAATTATGTGGCCGGTGAGGGGACCGAGACTACCTTGAGCACTCCTAATACCACTAAGCTGTTCGAGGCTAAGGCTGAAGCTGGTAAGGCTCTGACTGCTGTTGAGATCGATGCTAAAGATACTGCTAGCGGCAAGCCTGTTTACCTTTTCCAGTTTGATGGCTCCGCTCAGTCTAACCCCTCTACTCCTTGGACTGAGGGCGACACCTTCGGCGCTACCATTTCCTTCACCTTCACCGCTGTTGCTAACGACGCTCCTGCTGGTCCGTAACATCGGTTAAGGCAAGCAATACTTAAAGCTGAATAGTTTGGGCCGCGCAGCTCGTAGAGCTGCGCGGCTCTTTCTTTTTCGGAATATGATTGAAAAGGCGGCGGCTTTGTGGTATACTTAGGGTGAGTTTTTATGAAAGAGGTTTGGGAAATATGAAACTAGGAATCGTCGGCCTGCCCAATGTGGGCAAGAGCACGCTTTTTAACGCCATCACCAACGCCGGGGCACAGTCCGCCAACTACCCCTTCTGCACCATCGAGCCCAACGTGGGCATGGTTGCCGTGCCGGACAAGCGGCTCGAAAAGCTGCGGGATATGTACGAGCCAAATAAGTTCACCCCGGCTACCATCGAGTTTGTGGACATCGCGGGGCTGGTGCGTGGGGCCTCCAAGGGGGAGGGGTTTGGGAATAAGTTTCTCTCGAACATCCGGGAGGTGGACGCGGTTGTGCACGTGGTGCGCTGCTTTGAGGACGGGGACATCGTTCACGTGGAGGGGAGCATTGACCCCGGGCGGGACATCGAGACCATCGACCTTGAGCTGATACTCTCGGACATCGAGGTGCTGGACCGGCGCATTGACAAGACCCGGAAGCTTTTAAAGGCCGATAAGAAGTATCAGGGGGAGCTGGACTTTTTCGAGCGGGTCCGTGCCGCTCTGGAGGCTGGCCAGTCCGCCCGCAGCGTAGAGTGCGATGAGGAGGAGGCGGAGCTGCTTGGCACCGTGTCGCTGCTGACCAACAAGCCCATAATCTTCGCCGCGAACCTCTCTGAGGAGGACTTCAAGTCGGGGGTGGAGGATAATAGATTCTTCCGTGCTGTTCAGGATGCCGCCCAGCGGGAGCACGCCGCCGTGCTGCCCATCTGCGCCCAGACCGAGGCGGAGATAGCGGAGCTTGCCCCCGAGGAGAAGGAGCTGTTTCTAGCGGACATGGGCCTTGCGGAGTCGGGCCTTGACCGGCTGATAACGGCCTGCTACTCCCTTCTGGGGCTCATCTCCTTCCTGACGGCGGGCAAGGACGAGTGCCGGGCCTGGACCATCAGAAAGGGCACCCGGGCCCCCCAGGCCGCGGGGAAGATACACACGGACTTCGAGCGGGGCTTCATCCGGGCCGAGGTCATCGGCTTCGATGAACTGATGGAGTGCGGCACCATGGCCGCCGCCAAGGACAAGGGGCTTCTGCGCTCAGAGGGCAAGGAGTACGTCATGCAGGACGGCGACATCGTGCTGTTCAGATTTAATGTATAAATATTTCACTAAGGAGAAAATACTATGTTTGCAAGGAAACTGGAGCCCTCTGAATACTGGCAGGCCCGCCGGGCCATGGCCGTGGCCTTCGAGGGCGTGTTCGAGCAGGAGAAGGAGCTGGAAAAGGCCGAGACCGACAAATACGACCCTAAAGAGGACCTTTACGGCGCATCCCTCACTGAGGGCGGCCCGCTGGCAGGCTCCATCGTCATCAACAACAAGACCTCCCGCTTTGACGGCCATACGGTGAAGATGGGCGGCGTTGGGGGCGTTGCCACCCTTCCGGCAGAGCGCCGTGGCGGGGCCATCCGCGCCTGCATGGAGCTGGCCCTGCGGGACATGTACGACGGCGGCTTCGCCCTCTCCCACCTCTACCCCTTCAGCACCGCCTACTACCGGCAGTTCGGCTTTGCCCCCGCCGGCCAGAGCCTGCGCTGGAAGGTAAAGCTCTCAGACCTCAAGCGCCTGCCCAATTTGGGCGGCACGGTACGCCAGCTTTTCCCCGGGGATGACCTGTCACCTCTGCTTGAGATATATAACAAGATGTACGGCGGCACCAACTTTTCCTGCCTGCGGGAGGCCTTCGACAAGGACCTGGAGGGCGACAAGCCCCTCAGCAGCAAGCGCTGGATATTCCTCTGGGAGGGCCCCGGGAGCATGGGCTTCATGGTATGCAGCCGTGTTGGCGACAGTCTTATCTGCTACCCCCACTTCGGCCTGCCCAACGCCCTGCTCTTTACGGACGTGACCGCCCTTATCGGCCTTCTGAACTTCGTCTACACCTCGTTCATTGCCAATTTTGATACCATACAGTTCACGGTCCCCGCCCATATGGACCTCACCGCCCTGCTGCCGGAGCTCTCCTCCATGGAGTACGCCCCGGTGCTGAACGGCATGGCCCGGGCTGTGAATGCTGAAATGCTCCTAAAGCTCTGCCGCTGCAAGGGCCAGGGGCATATAGTGATAAAGGTCGCCGACGGCATTTTACCCGAGAACAACGATACCTTCGCCCTGACCTTTGCCCCCGGCGCTGAGAACCGCGTGGAGCGCACCGGCTCCGCCCCGGACATAACCATGGACGTCGGGGACCTGTCGGTCCTGCTTGGCGGCGCGCGGGACACTTCCAGCATAGAGCTCAGCCCCGGTATATCCGTCTCCAACCCCGCCGCTCCCCTGGAGCATGTGTTCTACCGCAAGCCCTGCCACGTGCTGGACTTGTTCTAAATCGCTTTTAAGGAGGCTCTATTATGGAAGTAAAAGAATGGTTCCGCCCCGCCTCCAGCGGCTGGGGCCAGATATTCTCCCGAAGCTGGGTGGAGGAGGGCTCCGAACCCAAAGCCGTCATAGTTATCGCCCACGGCATGGCCGAGCACAGCGGCCGCTATGACCACTTCGCCCGGTTCCTCTGTGAGAACGGCTTTGCGGTCTACATGAACGACCACGCGGGCCACGGCCGCTCCGCCCAGATAAAAGGTCACTTTGCCGATAAAGACGGCTGGGAGTGCGTGGTCAAGGACCTGAACGCCCTTATGGATCAGGCCGCAGAGCGCCACCCTGGCCTGCCCGTGTTCCTTATGGGCCACAGCATGGGCTCCTTTTTAAGCCGCTCCTTCATCGCCCGCTATGGCGAGCGTCTTTCCGGCTGCGTCGTCTGCGGCACCATGGGCAAAAACCCCGGGGTCCCCCTGGGCAAGGCCATCGCCTCCGCCCAGATAAAGCTCTTGGGTCCCCGCTCCAGGGGCGACCGCATCAGCAAGCTCACCGCCGCCGGGTACAATAGGCGCATTGAGAACCCCGTAAACGGCTCAGCCTGGCTGTCCACTGACGATGCCGTGTGCAGGGCCTTCGAGGCTGACCCCCTCTGCAACTTCCCCTTTACCGCCGCCGGATACCGGGACCTGTTTGTCGGGCTCTCGGAGATAAGCTCCCCGGAGTGGGCCCGGAAGGTACCCAAAGGGCTGCCGCTGTTTCTTATTGCCGGGGACCAGGACCCCGTTGGCAGCTATGGCGAGGGGCCGAAGCAGGTGGCTGCCTGGCTGCGGGAGGCTGGGGTGCGTAATGTTCAGCTGAAGCTGTACCCTGGTATGCGTCATGAGGTGCTCAACGAAATTGGCAAGGAAGAAGTTTATCAGGACGTTCTCGGTTGGCTGGAGGAGCGCTTATAATCCTCGCTTGCTTCGCGCGCGTACAAGACCTCAGGGGCGCCGCCCCCGAACCCCTGCAAGGGGCCTAACGCCCCTTGACCGCGCAACTTATGTAAGGCCAGCGCTAGCGCTGGCCCTTTTCTTTACCGCGCACTATGCGCCACGCTCATATCCTTTTCGCTGTCCCAATCCCTGAACAGCAGCGCCAGGCACCACAGTGCCGAGATGCCCACCAGGGTATAGATGATCCTGGACACCACAGAGGTCTGCCCGCCGCATATCCAGGCCACCAGGTCGAAACGGAACACGCCCACAAGGCCCCAGTTCACGCCGCCGATCACAGTCAGCGCAAGTGCGATCCTATCGATAATGTTCATACTTCTCCCCTCTTTCTCAGGGCGGTTTTCCGAACCGTCCATGCCGGTCCGTGCCCCTCTGTCCTAGTGTGCGCCGCCACTCTCAAACTATGCTGTCATGAAATTACCATTTTCGCATGTTTTTGACGTCGGGCTTAAATATTTACCCAATACTTTGCGGGTCCGCGAAACGATCCTCATAGATATTCTGCGTATTGTTCGTAAGAATAAACAGGTCCTCGTCATTCTCCCAGGCTTCGGCAATTTTTTCAAAGCTTTCATCCGGCTCCAGCATCCATTCCGCCAGCCGGTCCAGCTTTTGCAGCAAGGGTCCTTCAAACCGCTCTGCGCCCTCCCTCAGATAGGGCGGCTGATAGGAATAAAAGACCTCGTTGTTCATCAGTGCGTGAAAATCCATAAAAAGATACTCACATACCCCGGTCAGCAGCCCGCCGCCCAACAGGTCCAGCTTCTTATCCAGCGTGCCGCGCCTGATGCCCAGCCACGCCTCCGGGGCGGCAAGAAACTTGCGCCGGGGCAGGTCAAACTGGCTGTATCCAAAGCGCTCCTCATATTCATAGTACCCGTCTATATCCACCAATACCCATCTGTCCTCGCTGCGGCTCCAATACTCGTTAACCCAGTGCTCCGTATATCCTTCCCCATTATCCCCAAAGTCCATGAACCCGGCCCTGCACCGGCACGGTATACCCTTCGCCTTTAAGATCGCGCTGAACAGCACCGCGGCCTGCCTGCATGATACCGTAATGCGTTTTGTCACATCCCGATCCTCTGTGAAGCCCCGTTTGTCCAGGCGCAGTATCCCGGCTATCATGGCTGCGGCGGTGATGTACAGCTCGTCCTCGTTTTTAAATCTGTGTTTTGGATAAGCGGAAAATTTCCCGAAATACTTTTCCTCCAGATAAGCCGAAGGCTCCGTATACAACAGCGTGGGGTGGGTGATCTGCCCGCATACCAGCCTGCCGATCCTGGGAATGTCATCAGGCAGAGCCCTCAGGAACTGCTCATATGCCCCGGCGTAGGTATAGACGCTTGTCTGTAAATAGTGCCGCAATATTTCCTCTCTCATGGTTTCTCCCTTCTCTTCCTGTTTTGCTTTCGGTCTGCCTTTATAAAAATGAAATACCGCAGGGGCCGAAACCTCCGCGGTATTTTTTACCAGTGCTTATTTCATCATTTCTCTGATTTCTTTACCTGCCACGCCGCAAAGAGGTTCGGGGCGATGAACTGTGACGAGAAGCAGCCCGCCACAACGCCCACCATCATGGGCAGCGAGAAGGACACGACTGTGCTGATGGAGAACACGCCGGCCACGGCCAGCACCACCACCAGCGCCAGGAAGGTGGTAAGGGAGGTGAGCACCGTGCGCCCCAGGGTCTGGTTCAGGCTCAGGTCCATGGTGTCCACAAACTCCGCCCGAGGCCCGAGCTTCCGCTTATTCTCGCGCACCCGGTCGTAGATGACTATGGTGCTGTTCAGCGAGTAGCCCAAGAGGGTCAGGACCACGGCGATAAAGATATCGTTGATGGACATGCCGAATATCACAAACACGCAGAAGGCGATAATGATATCGTGCAGCAGCGCCACAATGGCCGTAACGCCCGCGGACAGGCCGCCTATCTTCTTAAAGCGAAGGGCGATATACACCAGCAGCAGCACCGCCGTCAGCACGAAGCAGACCATGCACTTCTGGAAGAACTTTGCGCCCATAGTCGCGTCAACGGAATTGGACTCCAGCAGAGTGAATGTGGCCTGATCGAAAGCATCGCTTAACTCCTGCGCCACCTGGGCCTGCTCGTCGGGGGTCAGGCTCTTGTTCCCGGCGAAGGAAACGGTGACACTGTCCTGGCCGGTGGTGATGTCCTTATTGATGGACACGGAGCTGTCCAGGCCCATTTTATCCTTGATGGTGCCCGCGATGGACTCGCTGTCATAGCCGGTGCCCTCAACTGTATAGCGTATCATTGCGCCGCCGGCGAACTGGATGTCCAGCTTCGGCCCCATTATCATGCTGACGATAAGCCCCACCACGATGACCACCGCAGAGATCATATAATAGGTCTTGCGGCTGGCAAAGAAGTTGAAGCTCTTGGCCTTTTTGGCTTCCTGGCCCTCCTTGGGCCCGCCGAACAGCCAGCTCTTCCTGAAAGGCTTGAAGGACGCCAGGGACAGGGTCATCATACGGGTCGCGAACACGCCCATGATGAAGTTGGCGATAATGCCCACCAGCAGGGTAAAGCCGAAGGAGAAGATAGAGCCGGTGGTGGACTGACCGAATATCATGGAGAGGATATTGCTGGGCCCGAAGACCATCATCAGCATGATGGCCACTATGGCCGTGGTGATATTGCCGTCGAATATAGCCCAGAAGCTGCTCTGGAAGCCGTTCTTTAAAGCCCCGTCCAGGGTCTTGCCATTAATCAGCTCCTCTCTGACGCGGCTGGCGGTGATGACGTTTGCGTCAACGCCGATGCCGATTGAGAGGATAAGGCCAGCTATACCGGGCAGGGTCATTGTAAAGGAGTTCATATTGGGGAAGAACCCGGACACCGCCGCGAAGCATATGCCCATCTGCCCCGCAAGGCTGATGACCGCCACAACGCCGGGCAGCCTGAAGCAGACTATCATCAGCACCGCTATCACTATAAAGGCGATGATCCCCGCCATAAGCATGGCGTTTAGCGCCTGGCTGCCCAGAGTGGGGGCCAGGGAGTTGAAGTTCGAGGTCTCCAGCGCGAAGGGCAGCGCGCCCGCCTGTATCTGGGCCGCAAGGGTAGTGGCCTCCTCGCCGGTAAATGTGCCGGAGATAACGGCGTTGCCGTCCGTTATCTGGGCGTCGACCCTGGGATAGGAGAGCATCACGTCGTCCATCCAGATGGAGATCACCTGTCCTACCAAGCGCCCTGTGCCCTCGGAGAACTTCTCTTTGCCCTCGTCGCTGAGCTCCAGCTGTACCACATACTGGGTCGCGCCGGTCTTAGGGTCCTGCTGCACGCCGGGCTGGGCCCTTACAACGTCCGCACCCTCCAGGATGACCACATCGGCGGTGGTGCCCTTTGGGGTCTTGTGTATCTCCTTTCCCCCCTCGCCATACTCCGTGGTCTCATACTCCATGCCCTCCCTAAAGGTCAGCATGGCCGTGGCGGACAGCTCGTTTATGGCTTTCTCCGGGTCGAAATCCGTCTCGCCGGACTTCCAGGGGAAGCGCACGATTATGCGGTTATTGGCCTCGTCCGTATAGAGCTCATAGTCGGTGATGTTCTGGGCCACCATGCGGGTCTCGATTATCTGCTTTGCGCTCTCAAGCTCGCTGCTGGTGGCGGTTATCCCGTCCGCCGGACTGAAGGTGGCCTCAACGCCGCCGCGGATATCTATGCCCCAGCGTATGTCCCCGGCCCCCTTCAGATATGTCACCTTAAAGTCGCCGTTCTGGCCGTACACCCCGAAAAGGGAGGTGTACACCAGGGCCGCTATCAGGATAAGGACCACAAAGAATACCGGTTTTTTTACTCGTCTCATGTTTATTTTCCTCCAATAGCCCAAGCCCCCATAAAATGACCAAATTTCCGGGCCGGGCCTTAAACTTTATATTCACAAGGATGAAACCCTGTATTACGCACAAAACAGGGCAGTCTCGACTACCCTGTTATGATCATGCGCTTGATTACTCCTCAGTGGGAGCTTCCTCGTCCCCAGCGGGCGCATCCTCGGTGCTGTACACGACCTCGCCCTCGGGAGCCTCCTCGGCCGCCGCGTCAGCGGCCGCCTGCTCCTCCTCCAGCACCGCGCGGATGGAGAGGGACACCCTGTGGCGCTCCAGGTCCACATCGGTTATCTTCACCTTCACAACGTCGCCCACCTTCAGCACGTCCTGGGGCCTGTCGATACGGTGGTCGGCTATCTGGGAGATATGGATAAGGCCGTCTATGCCGGGTATGACGCTGGCGAAGGCGCCGAAGTCGGTCATGCCCACCACCTTGGCCTCGCAGACGGTGCCCGCGGGGAAGTCACGCTCCAGCTTCACCCAGGGGTTGTCCTCCTGACGCCTATAGCCCAGGGATATCTTGCCGTTCTCCCGGTCAAGGCCCTTTACATATACGTTCACGGTGTCGCCCTCGTTCACCACCTCGCTGGGGTGCTTCACGCGGTTCCAGCTGAGCTCGGAGATATGGATCATACCGTCCACTCCGCCCAGGTCCACAAAGGCGCCGAAGTTTGTCAGAGACTTCACCTTGCCGGTGAACTCCTGGCCCTCCTCCACCTGCTCCCAGAACTTAGCCTGGGCGGCCTTGCGCTCCTCACGAAGGACGCTGCGGATAGAGCCCACGGCCCGGCGGCGCTTGCGGTCCACCTCTATAACGCGGAACCTCACGTCCTGGCCCTGCAGGGCGTTCAGGTCCTCGCCGCGGCTTACGGTGGCCTGAGAGGCGGGCACGAACACGCGCATACCGTTCCAAAGGACGATAACGCCGCCCTTTACCACCTCTATGACCTTGCCGTCCAGGATCTCGCTGTTCTCCTGGGCGGCCTGGATAACGTCCCAGCCCTTCATTGCGTCCACACGGCGCTTGGAGAGCATGATGGTGCCCTCCTGGTCGTTGGTCTTCATGATGAGCAGCTCCATCTCGTCGCCCATCTTCACGATGTCCTCGGGCTTGGCGGCCGGGTCGTTAGAGAGCTCTGCCGCGGGGATAAAGCCCGCCTGCTTGCGGCCCACGTCCACATAGACCTCGGTGGGGGAGATGCCGACTACTACGCCATGTACCTTTTCATCTGTATTCATGCTCTTGAGAGACTCCTCAAGCATCTCCTCAAAATTCTGTTCCGTACTGTTGACTTCAGCCATGGTAACTAGTACCTCCTTTATTATGCTTGCCGGGGTCGAGGCCCCAGCGGTTATGCCAACGCTCAGGCCGGCGGGAAAGGTGGGCAGTTCGCTCGCCTTCTCAATGAGATACGTTCTACACTGCCTGGCGCATATATCGCCAAGCTTGGCCGTATTCGAGCTGTCCCTGCCGCCGACGACCACCATCACGTCGCACCTTTTGGCAAGGTCCAGCGCCTCTTTCTGCCGTTTCGCTGTTGCATTACATATTGTATCAAAAACTGCGGCGTTTGTACATACCTTTTTAAGAGTTTCCAAACATTTTTCCCATTCCCCCATATGGAAGGTGGTCTGGGCCGCCGCGGCTATGGGGGCCTTTGTGAGCTCTGCATGGTCCCTTAGCAGATTTTGGAGTTCAGTATGGTCCCTACACACAAAATATGGGCCCTCGCAGTGGCTGACCGTTCCCTTCACCTCGGGATGGTCCGGGTCTCCGAACAAAATAAACGTCCTGTTTTCCCGTGAGGAACACCCGGCTAAGTGGTGGATTTTTTTAACGAAGGGGCAGGTAGCGTCCGCAAACCGCAGCCCCAGCCGCTCTATTTCCCGCTCCACCTCCAGGGTCACCCCGTGGGAGCGCAGCACCAGCACATGGCCCTCGGGCGTGTCCTTCGGAGAGTCCACGACCCTTACGCCCTTCGATTCAAGCTCCTCCACCAGCTGGGGGTTATGCAGCAGCGCCCCCAGCGTGGCGGCCTTCTCCCCCCTGTGCAGCAGCTCATACACCATATCCACCGCGCGCCTGGCCCCGAAGCAGAACCCCGCGCTCTTTGCCACCTCTACGCTCATAACATCACCTCATTCCAGCAGCGTAACTGTCTTTGCGTCCGCGTCCAGCTCCACAGTCATTCCTATGGGCAGCGTGAGCATGGGCACCGTATGCCCGCAGTCAAACCCGGCAAGTATCGGAAACGCCGGCCGGCCCAATACCTCCAGCAGGATATCCTGTGGGGCCCTGCCGGTATCCTGATCATCAAACTGCCTGTGCTTGCCGAGGATCAGCCCGCCTATCCTATCGAACACCCCGCAGAGCTTCAGCCAGGAAAAGTACCTCTCCGCGTGGGCGGCAAACTTCTCCGTGTCCTCAAGGAACAGTATGTCCCCGCCGTGTATCTCCGGCATATACCCGCTGCCCCATATGCCGGTCAGCGTGTTCAAATTCCCGCCTATGAGCCGCCCCCGGGCCCTGCCGCCGCTGACGGTCATCCACCCGTTGGGCTTCGGCTCCTTATGGGTGGGACCCTTGCCCCAGTCCGTCAGCTCATCCGAGTAGACCTTTGGCATCCTGTATGTATAGGGGAGCGCGCCGCTCTCCAAAACATCCCTCATGCACCGGGCCGTATCCTCCAAAAACGGCGGGTACTGCCCGAAGGTGGTCACAAAGTTGGGCCCGTAATAGGTGACCACCCCGGTCACGGCGTAAATGCCCAAAAGCAGCGCCGTCACATCCGAATGGCCGATTATGGCCTTGGGCTTCTTCCTTATCTGCTCATAGTCGATATACGGCAGTATGGCGTTCGAGACCATCCCGCCCACCGTTGCCATAAGGCAGTCCACCGAATCGTCGGCCAGCAGGGCGTTGAACTCCCTAGCGCGCTCCTGTATGGAGCCGGAGCGGTAGAAGTCCCGCCTGCCCATCAGGGCCCCCGGCTTCACCCTATAGCCCATGGCCTCAAGATTCTCCTTGGCAAGCTCCGCCGCCTCAGGGGCCTCCGCCGCCAGCGGGTATGAGGATGTGAACAGCCCGATTACCGCCCCGGGCCCCAGCCCCGGCGGGCAGACCGTCCGCGTCACTTCTCCACCGCCGCCTGCACCTGGGACGGCAGCCCCAGCTCCTTCAGGGTCTCCTCCCTCAGGGCCGCTATCTCCTTCATTATGGTCCTGCTGGCCCGGCGCAGCTCAAGGCTTGAGTTGTCCTTGATATTGAGGGCTTCCGCCGGTATGGGCTTGCCGATATTTATGATATGCCGCTTGAACTTCTTGGGCAGCCCGCCGTCCCCCGTGGTGATGCACACCGGCACCACCGGGGCCTTTGTGCGGTAGGCAAGCAGCGCCGCCCCGGTCTTGGGCCTTTGCAGCAGGCCGTCCTTGGAGCGGGTGCCCTCGATGAATATGCCCACCATGCCGTTCTCGTCCAGGAGCTTATACGCGTTCTCAAGGGCGTCCGTGCCGCCGCTGCCCCTTATCACCGGGAAGGCCCCCAACAGCCTCAAAAGCCCCCCAAGAAATTTCCCCCGGAAAAGCTCCTCCTTGGCCATATAGAGCACCTGCCGCCACTGGGCCACCCCCAGCATCACCGGGTCCCGCTTTGCCATATGGTTGCTGCAAAGCAGCACCGGCCCGTCTTTCGGTATATTCTCCCTGCCCCGGACGCTTATCCTGAACACCGGATAGTAAAACAGGCACAGCAGGGACTGCCCTATAAGGTAAAGCCAATCCTTCCGTCTCGCCCCGCGCTTCTTCGCCATTTATCCGTTCCCCTCCCCTTCATTCTCCATGCGCTCCCTGGCCATGGCCACAAGCTTCTCCACCACCTGCCCAAAGTCCAGCCCTGTGCTGTCAAGCACCACGCCGTCCTCGGGCAGCAGGTCCAGCTGGGCCGCGTCCTGCTTATCCCGCTGGACCACTTCTTTAAGCACCTCACGGAAATCCGCGGGCTCCCCGGCCTCCTCAAGCTGTAGAGTGCGCCGCCTGGCCCGCTCCTCCGCCGAGGCCGTCAGAAACACCTTTAGCTGGGCCCCCGGCAGTATCACCGTGCCGATGTCCCTGCCGTCCATCACCACATTGCTCCTCCTGGCGAGCCCCCTCTGGACCTCCACCAGGAACTCCCGGACCTCCGGGATATGGGCCACCCACTTGGAGGTCGCCATGGACACCTCCTGGGTGCGTATCTCCTCCGACACGTCCCGCCCCCCCAAAAGGGTACGCTGGCCGGCCTCGCCGTATTCCAGCGAGACCTCCACCCCCGGCAGGGCCTTTGTCACCGCCGCCGGGTCCTCAATGTCCACGCCATTTTCCAGCATGTACAGCGCTATGGCCCTGTATATGGCCCCGGTGTCCACATAGGTGAAGCCCAGCTCCTTCGCCGCGGCCTTCGCCACGCTGGACTTCCCGGCCCCCGCCGGGCCGTCTATGGCTATTGCAAACATACTCATCCTCCCGCTCTGTTTATCCGTTCATCTTATCATACTCGGACTTCAGCAGCCTATACTCAAGCCTCGTCTTCATCCGTCCCTCGTGCCACTGCCAGTCCACGTGCTCGGCCTCCTTTATGAGCCCGCATTTCTGCATTATCCGCTCCGAGCCCCTATTCTCAGCCAGACACCCGGTGGTGACCCTGTACACGCCGTCCTCCGTAAAGGCAAAGCGCAGCACCTCCCTAAAGGCCTCGGTGCCGTACCCCTTCCCCCAGAACTCGGGAAAGTAGAAATACCCGGCGTGGACCAGCTTGCCCACCGGGGTGCGGTCCGTGACGGTGTACCCCACGGAGCCCACCTGCCTGCCGCTCTCCCTAAGCTCCACCCGGAAAAAGTAAAACTGCCGGTCCGGCTTCACCGCGTCCGAGAGCCCCCCGGCGAACTCCCTATCGGACTCCTCCCGGCTGTGTACCATGATGTCGCTCTGATACTTCAGCATGGCCCCCTCGTCGGATTTCAGCTGATAATATTCTTCCTCGTCGGCGGGCGTATAGTCGCGGATGACTAGCCGGGGCGTTTCAAGCTTTATCATGTCCTTGCTCCTTCTCTCCATAAATACCTGATACATTCTTCCGTGCAGCCGGTCATATAATCGCGCACCTGCCGTTCGGATATATATTTTGTATCGGGAACAATATCCCTTCTGCTGCTGTACTGGCGGATAAGCTTATCCCTCCAGGCCAAGACGCTCCCTGCGTCGATCATCCCCTCCAGCGAGTACGCCTTGCCTTCCCTTATACCGTCTATTATGCGCGGCGCGTTCCCGTCCCAAAACAACCGCTCCTGTATCTGCTCGCAGTCCGCGTAATAGACCTCGTTCATGAGCATACCAGAGTCCGGCACCTGCGAAAAGCTCTTCTTGAACGGTACCCTTACAGAATGATACCATATCATGTCGGACAGCAGGTGGACAAGATAGCCGATCACAAAATCTCTGTTTTCCGGCGTATGGTATTCGTCAAAAAAGCCGTCAAAATGGCTTATGGGGCTTTCATTTGTGAACCTATAGTGAGATATGCGCTTCATCTCTTTTGTCCAGTCCGCCCTCATGTGGACCGCGTCCGGCGCGATGCTTCCCAGCAGGAAACTGCCGTATGAAGAAAAATCGCCGGGTCTCTCCCTATAGATATTATCCGCGATCAGCAGGTGCATCATCGGCTGTGCCATATATCAGCGGCCCTCCCTCTGCAAAAACGCGTCTATCAGCCCGATATCCCGCAGATCCTTCTCCCGGCCCAGGGCCGCCTTCTGCTTCCTTATACTCATAAGGCTCGCCGCAGGCAGGCCCTCAATTTCCACCACTTCCTCGGTCTCCCAGTCCTCCAGCACCTCAACATGCTCGTTTACGGCGAATATCCTTGTATTATCCAGCCCATCCCTCCGGAAGGGATAGCCCTCTGCTTCAAGCCGGTCCGCAAGCTCCCCTGTGCATATCAGGTCCACGTCGTGGGTGCTCTCCCTTACCCCGAACAGCACCAGCGCCGCCCCCGAGGTCAGCCAGCAGTCCGGCCCGATAAAGTCTATTCCCCGGGCAATGCGCAGCACGTCCTCCCTATAAAGCAGCTTTTCGCTCATTTTTATCCTCCCATGCTCAGCCCCGCCAGCCTGCCGGTGGCAAAGGCTATCTGTAAATTATATCCCCCTGTGGGCGCGTCCACGTCCAGCATCTCCCCGGCAAAGTACAGCCCCTCTATGAGCTTCGAGCTCATAGTTTTGGGGTCCACCTCCCTAAGGCTCACGCCCCCGGCGGTGACTATGGCCTCGTCAATGGGCCTAAAGCCCTCTATCTCCACCGCGAAGTCCTTAAGCGCGGACAATAGTCCCCTTCGCTGCTCCCTGGTGACGGAGTTGCACCTTGTCTCCCCGGGCACCCCCGAGCGCTCCACTATCACGGGTATCAGCTTCTGGGGCAGCAGCCTGTCAAGGGAATTTATAAACTGCCTGTTCTTATTCTCCTCAAGGTCCCGCAATATCCTCGCGTCCAGCTGCCCCTCATTGAGGGCGGGCTTCAAGTCAATATGCACCGTATAGACCCCGGGTTCCATGGGCCGCATATGGGCCGAAGCGCTGAGTATAGTGGGCCCCGAGAGCCCGAAATGGGTGAAAAGCAGCTCGCCGAAGTCCGTATACACCGGCTTCTTCTTACCCGCCGCCGTGACCCTGACCCCCACGTTGCGCAGGGACAGGCCCATAAGCCTCGAGCACGTGCCGCCCGCCTCCACCAGCGGCACCAGCGACGGCCCTATGGGAACTATGCTGTGCCCAAGCTTTTCACAGAGCCTATACCCCGACCCGTCCGACCCCGTGGCGGGATAGCTTGCCCCGCCGCAGGCCAGCAGCACATTCTTCGCCTGATAGTACCCCTTATCGGTCTTCACCCCGGTGACCCGCCCGTCCTCCGTGAGCACCTCTTTCACCGTCTCCCGGCGCAGCTCGGCGCCCCCTGAATAGCGCATAAGGGCCCCGGCAATGTCCGCCGCCCTGTCCGACTGGGGGAAGACCCTTCGCCCCCGCTCGGTCTTTAAGGGCACCCCAAGGCCCTCAAAAAAGGCCATGGCATCCTCAGGCGAAAAGCCCATAAGGGCGCTGTAGAGGAACCTGCCCCCATTGGCGGCGGCGATGACCTCCTCCGGCGGGCAGTTGTTCGTCACGTTGCAGCGCCCCTTGCCGGTTATCCTCAGCTTGCGCCCGGGCTGCTCATTCTTGTCGAACATCAGAACGTCCAGCCCCCGCCCTATGCACGTCCCGGCGGCCATAAGCCCCGCGGCCCCGGCCCCAACTATTATAACGTCTCTCAGCTGTTCCTCTCCTCCACCTTCTCGTATACTCCGTACTCGTCCCAAATGCGCTCTATGCGCTCCAGCACCTTTTTGACCTCCTGCTTCTTGCGTATGGCCGTGGTAACTATCAGGGCGTTTATAACGCTCAAGGGCCCCACCAGGGAGTCCACAAATGACACCATATCGCTCCTTGCCAGAAGCACATGGGAGGCGCTCTGGGCCAGGGGCGAGGCCTTGCTGTCGGTGATGGCTATGGCGGTCATGCCCTGGCTTGAGGCGTACTGCAATGCCCTTGCGGCCTTCTTCGAGTACCTGGGGAAGCTGATGGCGATGATGGCGTCCTCGCTGTTCACGTGCACCATCTGCTGGAGTATCTGGGCCTCGCTGGTGGCCTCTATCAGCTGCACGTTGTCAAATACCAGCTGCAGATAGTGGGCAAGAAATGTGGCCAGCGCCAGCGAGCTTCCGGCCCCCAGCACGAACACCCTCTTTGCCTCCACCAGATGGTCCACCGCCCGGTAAAACTCCTCCGGGTCTATGCTCTCCCGGGTCCTGCGCAGGATGTCGATATCCTGGCCCAGCACCGCGTCCAAAAGCTTCTCCTGGGGTATGTTCCGTGAGGTCATCTCCAGCCGCTGGAAGCTGGTCATCTTGTTGCGTATCATCTCCTGCACGGCCTGCTGCATGGCAGGATACCCGGAGTAGCCTATCTCCGTGGCGAAGCGCACCACCGTGGACTCGCTGACCCCCACCGTGGCCCCCAGCCGCGATGCGGTCATAAAGGCCACCTCCTCGGGGTGGTCCTGCAAATACCTGGCGATGGCCCGCTGGCTTTTGGAGAAGCCCCGGCGGCTCTCCTGTATCTTTTCGGAAAGCTGATCGTTCATAGGTCTCATGTTCCTCTCAAAAAACATATTTAGTTTAATTTTACGTCTTTTTTTGCGGAAAATCAAGTATTATTAAAAATAAGCGGCGCAGGCCCGCAAAAAAGCCCGTGGGGCTTGCCCCACAGGCCGTTTCTATTTAAAGTATTTCGACAGCTTCCCGTGCATCCTGCGGTAATACTCCCGTATCAGCCCCGCCAGGGTGAACTCATACAGCACGAACACCACGTTGGCCAGCGCCAGCAGCGCTGTCATCCCCCAGGGCATAGGCAAAAACGGTATATCCTCCCAGGGTATGCCCAGCACATACGTGGCAAGCAGCACCTCGCCCACCGCCGCCCCGTTGAACACCAGGAGCTTCGCCCCCCAGCGCAGCACAGCGTTCTTTATCCTGCCCAGCACCGCGAACAGCGCCGGATAGTACCCGAAGAACAACAGGTATATCAGCGCCGCCTCCTTGTCCGGGGCCAGCAGCAGGCACAGCGCCGCCGTGGCCCCATAGGAGCCGAAGGCCCACCCGAGCCCCGCCTCGGCCACGATGGGTATCAGCAGGCACCCGGCTATGGCGGGCATGGCGATGGACGCCACCTGTATCAGCCCCTCGAACATCATCAGCGCCAGCGACAGTGCCGAAACCATGCCGCAGAGGGCTGTTTTCGCCGTGTTTCCCTTCATTCTGCCCCCCGCCTTAACAGCAGCGTATCAGGTCGCCGCCCATGCACTCGCAGCAGCAGTCGGCCATCAGCAGCCCCGAGCACATATCGCAGGCGTTGCAGTCGCTGCTCATGCCCCGGTTCGGGTTATAGCCGCCGTACATGCCGCCCCTCTGGCTCATGGCCTGATTAAGGGCCGCGCTGTACTCCGGGTTGCTTGGGTCCATCTGGCAGGCCCTGGAGAAGTGGTCCTTTGCCTCCTCAAGCCAGCCCCTGCGGTACAAAACGGAGCCCTTTAGAAAGTACCATTCCGCGTTGCGCCTGTCAGCGGGCACGCCGTTTAAGATCTGCTCCGCGTCGGCAAAGCGCCCGGACATGATAAGGCTGCGCACGTCGCCAAAGCTTGACCCCGCGCTATAGCCCCCACCCCCGGCCCCGCCGCCGTACCCGGCGTTATACCCGCCCCGGCTGCCGCCGCGGCGCTGGGCCGTTATGGTGTCATAGGCCTCGTTTATCTCCTTCATCTTCTCGTCGGCCAGCTCCTTCAAGGGGCTCTCTGCGTACTGGTCGGGGTGGTACTTTTTCGCCAGCTTCCTATACGCGTCCTTTATCTCCTCGTCTGTGGCGCTTCGGGACACTCCCAGTACCTTATACGGATCGTTCATTGACTTAACCCTTCCCTTTTTTGTTTGAGTATATTTAAAGCCTTCGGCGACTTAGGGGCTTTGCCCCTAAGGACCCCACAACCTTTGAAAAGGTTGACCAAACTTTTACCTTAATTCGCGCTTGGGCTTTTCCTTTACGTGCAGGAACAAAATCTCCCTTTGGATCTCGCCGAGCCCCTTTTGGACCACGTTCTCAATTATGGGCCCGAAGGTCCCCAGCTCCACAAGGTTCGCCGCCAGCGCCAGCCTTGCGGCCGTGGCGTTCAGCGCCTCGTTGCAGGCGTTGTCCGCGGCCCTGCGCTCCTCCTCAGACAGCTCCTTCTTCCCCTCAAGCCCCAGCCGCTTGATAAAGGGGTTAAAGCTCCCTTTCCGCATGTCCTCCCCAAGGTCGTCCGCCGCGTCCATCAGATACACCCAGCGTCCCAGAAAGTATCCGAAGCTCTCCAGCGCCGGCCTCTGCCTCTCATCGCACCCGCAGAGCTCCCCGAACAGCTCCCGTAAAAGGTCCGCCGTGGGCTCCGCGCACCGGTCCACCCCGGCGCCCTCTCCCTCGGCCTTTCGCTGCTCCTCCATGGCCCTCTCCACCGCCCCGGCCATGGACGGGTATCTTTGAGCCGCCTTTTTCGCCTTTGGCGAGGCTATTGACAGCAGCAGCCTGCTCCCAAGGGACGAAAAGAACCCCTCGTCCATACAGTCGTCCCGCAGCTTGTGATACGTCAGCAGCACGCACAGCGCCGCCGCCTTCTTATAGGCCTCTCCGGAGCTTGGAAGATACGCGCAGGCCTTTAAAGGGTTGCACACACAGCGCCCCCTGCGCTCCTCAACCTGCTCCTCTCTCAGAGCCAGCATGGCGTAGAACGCGCAGTCATAGCTTAAGGCAAAGCGGGCCATAACGCCGTATTCCTTCCCCAGCACCCGGCACAGCTCGCAGTATACGGCCTTATACTGGTCGTATTCCCTCACCAGCAGCTCGGGCTTATACGGGCGCACATATCCGAACATGGTCCACTCCCCTTATCCTACCGATATTTTACCCGATTTCGCGCCCCAGTTGTTGAACACATTGTAAACAAAGCCATTCAAAATCTTTACATATCCTTACGGTTTACATGAACAAGTAAATTTCTCACCTGAACAGGTTTAACGCCCCCGGCAGCACCTCCACCTTAACGTCCGTCCCGCCGCTGACATACTCCCCGTCCAGGGACCAGGGCATGGGCTCCGCGCAGGTGAAGGAGGCCCCCGCCGTGTGCACGAAGGTGATAAGCTCGTCGTCCACCTGCCCGCCCATTAAGGCCAGGAGTATGCGGTTGAGCTCATGCAGGTTCTTCGGTGTCTTCACCAGGGCCAGCTCGAACCTGCCGTCCACCGGGTCCACCTTCTCCGGGGCCAGCTTTATTATCCCTCCAAGGGACGTAGAGTTGCTCATGGCCCCGAAAAGGTACTCCCCCTCGTACACGCCGCCCTCCGCGGTCTCCACGCGCACGGCATAGGATTTCAGCTGGGGCAGCTCCTTTATGCCCTCTATGATATATGCCAGGTGCCCCAAGGAATTTTTCAGGCTCTGGGTGGTGGCATATGAGGTCTGGGTAAAAGCCCCGAAGGAGGCCACGTATATAAAGTGCCTCTCCCCGAAGCGCCCGGCGTCGATGGGCTTCGCCTCCCCGTCCGCGATAAGGTCCGCGGCCCCGGCGGGCTCCTTGGGCAGGCCCAGGAAATTGGCAAAGTCGTTGGTGGTCCCCGCCGGGATATAGCCAAGCTTCATATCCCCGCCGCTCCTTAAAAGCCTGTCCACCGTGGCGCTAAGGGTCCCGTCGCCCCCGCAGCAGACCAGGACGTCGGGCTTTGAGCGCACCGCCCGGTCCATGGCCTCGGCGGCGTGGGCGGAACTTACCGTAAGCTCCATCACCACCTCGTTTTTATTCTCCCCGCCGGAAAAGGCCCTGTATATGCTGTGCAGCTCCTTCATGACCACCTGCTTGCCGGCGTTCGGGTTTACCAGTATCCTGACTTTCATAGCTCTCCCCCTTTTCTTCTATCCTTGAAACCTGTCTCTGACCCGCTCATAGAGATGCGGCGTGATATAGGGATACGTCACATTCTCCGGCAGGGCGCCGAACCCTCTCACCTCCGCCATCTCGCTTTCCGGCATGGGCCCCAGGTCCTTTATATCCGCGAAGAATATGGCCCCCCAGGCGCCGGTCTGGGGCTTTCCGCCCACCCGGTCCTCGGCCCAGTACATGCACAGGGGCTCCAGGGTGAAATCCACGGCCCCGCTCTCCTCCCAGAGCTCCCGCTTTGCCGCGTCCTCGGGGGACTCGCCCGGCTCGATATGCCCGCCCTGGGTCTCCCAGGTGTCCCGGTCCCTGTGGCGGCTGAGGAGCAGCTTCCCCTCATACCGGGAAAACACCACCACGTACTTGTTTGGTATGCTCTCGTCCCAGTCGACTATTTTCGCACATATTGAACCGCTTCCCATATGACAGCGCCCCTTTTCGGTTATTCTTCTGTTGATTATAGCAGAAACGCCGCCGAATGTAAAGCGGCTGAGACAGCCTGCCGGAATACCCCCGCATCCTTTTACATATATATGACTACAAACATAAGGAGGAAGGGACGTGGCGTTTTCTGACAGAGAGATACTGGCCCGCATAATCGAATGCGAAGCCGGCGGCGAGGGCGACACAGGGATGCAGGCCGTGGCCTGTGTGGTGATGAACCGGGTGCAGGTGACCTATGGCGAGTACGGCAGGCTCATGACCATCCGTGAGGTGGTCTACCAGCCCCGGCAGTTCACCTGCGTTATGGAGACCGTGGGCGGCCAGTACAATATGCAGAATATCTACAATATGCGCCCAACAGACGTGCATTACAACATCGCGGACTGGGCCATAGCGGGAAACCGGCTTACTAACCTGGGCTTTGCCCTTTGGTATTTCAACCCCTATAAACCCACCTGCAGGGAAAACTTTCCCTCGCAGGTGGGGCGGTTCGTGATACGCCTTGGGGACCATTGCTTCTATAACCCCACTGAGAGCTATGCGGAAACATGACTATTTTTGAAAGGAAGGCAGTGTATGAATCAGAACCAGAGACGGGAATGCGGAAGGAACTCTGCGGCCATGCGCAGGCTTATGAGCCGGGCGGACTATATGGCCGAGGCGGACGGCGCGGCGGCGCTGGACAATTTCGAGCACCCGGAGCAGGAAAATTTCGACTCTGAAGAGATGCGCGGGTCCATGCAGATGATACTGTCGCAGAATATCGGCAACTTTGTGGTGATAGAGTTCCTCATCGGCACCGGCGGCATCATGCGCAAACAGGGGATGCTCTACTTTGTGGGCCGCAGCTTTGTGACCCTTTATGACGAGGCGGCAAACAACTTCATCATCTGCGATATCTTCTCCATCAAGTTCGTCTATTTCTATATGCCCAACGACAGGCCCCGGTATAACTATAATCTGCTGCCCGGGACCGGCAGCGCAAATATGCACCGTTAGCCATACGGAAAATCTCCTTTTCGGGGGAGGCGCTTCACAGAGGAAGCGCCTCCCCCGCGTTTTGCGGTTGACTAGCTTTTGCCTTTGATATATAATACATTATGATATGATCCGCAGAAACCGGAGGGACCGGCCATGAGCTCTGCCGAAACCAAGGCGTATAAGACCTCGTCCATAAACAACAGAAGATATCTCGGAAATAAATATAAGCTTCTCCCCTTTATCACCGGCGTCGTGAACGGCCAGTGCCCGGACGTGGACACCGTCGCCGACATTTTCGCCGGAACGGGCGCGGTGTCCTCCGCCTTTGCCGGCAAGGCCATTATAACCAACGACCTGCTTTACAGCAATTATATCTGCAACTTCGCCTGGTTCGGGGCACAGGCCTATGACCCGCAGGTAATCATTGACAATGTCACAAGATATAACGCCAAAAGGAACTGCGGAGAGAACTATATGACCCGCAGCTTTTCCGACACGTATTTCAGCCGGCGCGACTGCGCGAAGATCGGCTATATCCGCGGGGATATCGAGCGCAACTACAAAAAGGGAAACCTGAACGAGCGGGAAAGAGCGCTTCTGATAACCTCTCTGCTCTACGCCATGGACAGGATAGCCGTCACCTGCGGACATTACGACGCATACCGCAGGGGCGCCGGCTTCGGCCCTGCGCTTGAGCTCTGCGTCCCTCTGGCAGAGGTGCGCAATAACCCGGAAAACCGGTGCTTTAACGAGGACGCAAACGAGCTTGTACGGCGGATAAAGGCGGACCTTGTCTATATCGACCCGCCCTATAACTCCCGGCAGTACTGCGACGCGTACCACCTTCTGGAGAACGTGGCCCGGTGGGAAAAGCCCCAGGTGTACGGCGTCGCCAGAAAGATGGACCGGCGCGGTCTGAAAAGCCGGTACTGCACGGCGGATGCGGCAGAGGCCTTTGAGGCGCTGATAGGAGATATCAGCGCAAAGTACATACTGCTCTCCTACAATAACATGGCCCAGAAGGGCAACAGCCGCTCCAACGCCAAAATTTCCGATGCGGACATAAAAAGGATCCTGGAGAAAAAGGGCGAAGTCCGGGTGTTCGAGGAGAGCTATAAGCCCTTCACCACCGGCAGGTCCGGCATTGAGGAGAACGCCGAAAGGCTGTTCCTCTGCACCTGTCACAGTTAAGGAGCGCCCCCATGATACCGTCACCCCTGAACTATACCGGCGGCAAATACAGGCTGCTGCCCCAGATAACGCCCCTTTTCCCCAAGGACGTCTCCACCTTTGTGGACCTTTTCTGCGGCGGCTGCAACGTGGGGATAAATGCGGACAGCCGCCGCGTAATATATAACGACATAAACCGGGACCTATTATCCATTTACGGCGCTTTTAAGACCCTTGGCCGCGAATGTCTCCTTGACTCCATATACGGGATAATTGAAAGATACGGTCTTTCCCTAACCTCCCGGTACGGCTATTCCCACTACGGCTGTGACAGCGGCAGCGGGCTTGCGGGGTATAACCGGGACAAATACCTGAAGCTCCGCGCCGATTTCAACGAAAGGCGCTTAAAGGGCGGCTCTGACATCTGCCAGCATATTATGCTCTATGTGCTCATAGTATATGCCTTTAATAACCAGATCAGGTTCAATTCCGACGGCCGGTTCAACCTGCCCGTGGGGAAGCGGGATTTCAACAGCCGCATGGAGCGGAAGCTTCTGGACTTCACGGACCGGCTGAAGGCCCAGGACTGCCTGTTCACCTGCCGGGATTTCCGGGAATTCGACACGTCCCCGCTTACCCCCCGGGACCTTGTGTACGCCGACCCGCCGTACCTTATCACCTGCGCCACATATAACGAGAAGGGCGGCTGGGGCGAATCCGCGGAAAGGGACCTGCTGGCGTTTCTGGACGGCCTGCACAGCCGGCACATCCGCTTTGCCCTGTCCAATGTCCTGCGCAGCAAGGGGAAGGAAAACCACATCCTTATCCGGTGGCTTGAAAGCCGCGCCGGCATATATACCGCTGTCCCCCTTAACCGCAGCTACTCCAATTCCAACTATCAGACAAAGGACAAAACTTCCGCGTCTGAGGAGGTTCTGATAATCAATTACCCGCTAGGGTGAAAGTGAGGTAGTTAAAAGGAGCGGATATTCGGTATGTAATACCCTTTTGCCGCCTTTGCACCGGCAAAGGCAAAGGACTTGGGTGCGCCATCTCCGGCGCCCCCAAGTCCTCTATTTATCCAGATATTCCTGGGCGGCAGAGGCGGCCACCGCCCCGTCGGCGGCGGCGGTGACTATCTGCCTTAAAGGCTTTGCCCTCAGGTCCCCGGCGGCGAAGACCCCCGGGATATTGGTCCGGCAGTCCTCGCCCGCCATCACATAGCCCGACTGGTCCAGCTCCACCTGGCCCCTATAGAGCCCGGTCTCCGGCACCTGCCCCACGGCGATGAACACCCCGGCGCAGGAAAGCTCCCGGCGCTCCAAGGTGTTCTTGTTCTCCACTATAAGGCCCGTAAGCCGCCCCTCAGAGACCAGCTCCTTCACCTGGCTGTCCCAGACAAACTCCACGTTTCCGGCCTTCTCAAGGGTTTCCTGCTGTATCTGGGGGGCGCGGAGCCTGTCCCTGCGGTGGATGAGATAGACCTTTTCGCATATCCTCGACAGGTACAGCGCGTCGGCCACGGCGGTATTGCCCCCGCCCACCACGGCTACGGTCTTATTCCTGTAGAACATGCCGTCGCAGGTGGCGCAGTATGACACGCCCTTTCCTCTCAGCTCCCGCTCGTTCTGAAGGCCAAGCTCTCTGGGCTGGGCCCCCGTGGCGAGGATAACAGTGCGGGCCTGATAGGCGCCCTTGGGGGTCGCTATAGCCTTCACGTCCCCGGAGAGCTTCACCTCCGTGACCTCCCCGGAGATAGTCGCGGCCCCAAAGCGCCCGGCCCCCTCTTTCATCTTCATGGCCAGCTCGAAGCCGTTTATCCCCTCGGGAAAGCCCGGGTAGTTGTCCACCATGTCCGTGGTGCCCATCTGCCCGCCGGGGCCCAGCTTCTCTATGAGCCCCACCTTAAGCCCCGCCCTGGCCCCGTACAGGGCGGCGGTGTACCCGGCGGGGCCCCCGCCGATTATCATCAGGTCAAAAATATCCGCCACGGCTTAAATAAGCTCCTCCAAAGCGGTCTTGGGCTGCACGCCCACAAGGGTGTCGGCTATCTCGCCGTTTTTGAACAGGATGGCCGTGGGGATGCTCATGACCCCGTACCTGCCCGCAAGGTCCGGCTGCTCGTCCACGTTCACCTTGCCAACCTTTACCTTGCCCTCATTCTCCTCGGCGAACTCGTCCACGATGGGGGAGAACATCCGGCAGGGCCCGCACCACTCGGCCCAGAAATCCACCAGCACGGGGATGTCGGACTTCAAAGCCTCGGTGTCGAAATTTTCCTTTGTAAGTGTCAAAACTGCCATTTCAATTACCTCCTGAATATTGATAAGTATATTATTTTAGCCGGGACCGGCTTTATTCCAGCCCGGCAAATTTCATGAATTCCGTAAAGCTGCCGTTTGGCACGGCGCTGATATCATCGTTACCGGCGTTCTCCAGGCAGTCGGTTATGAGATAGGCCGAAAGCCCAGCCTTTCCGGCGGCTATGGCGTCCTCGCGCACGTCGTTGCCTATCATCAGGCACTCCTCCGGCCGCTTTCCTATGCGCTCCAGTATCCCGGTATAGTACAGCGGGTTTGGCTTGCAGTATGAGCAGTTCTCATAGCAGGTCACATGGGCGAAGTCCTCCGGCGAAAGCCCCAGCCAGTTAAGCCGGGTCGCCACGCCCACCAGCGGGAACAGCGGGTTTGTGGCTAAGATAACCGTGTACCCGGCGCTCTTGGCCGCCTCGACCGCTCTCTTTGCCAGGGGATTATCCCGGACAGCCGTCTTCGCGCCGTTGAATTCCCCGGCGTAGAATCTATCGAACACCGGCCGCAGGTCCAAAATTTTCTCCCCCAGCTCCCCGGCGAAGACCTCCCAGAAGCGCTGGTCGTTGGGCCGGGAGCCGTCGTTCATTATCATGGCCTTGGTGCCCTTCCAGACGGCGGCAACAAGGGCCTTTGGCTCATAGCCGTAGGGCGCGGCTTTCTTTGCCAGCAGGGAGAAGTAGGTGTTGGTGAAGTTCTCCAGGTCCATGGGCAGAAGGGTGCCGTCCAGGTCGAACATCAAAGTGGTTATGTCTTTTCCAAGCATTCAAACGTCCTCCCTGGTGGCGATAAGGTCCACGCCGGTCCCGGCGATATCGGGGATGACCACGTCGCCGATGTGCACAGGGGCGGTTATCACGGCCCCGCGTATCTCCTCCATCACGGCGAATATCCTGCTCTTTGGCACGTCCCCCTTTGTGCGCACGGAGACCACCGGGGCGCTGCCGCCCTTGAGCCGGACCGTGGAGGTTACGGTCCTTGTGGGGGCCGTGACCTCCTTCCTGCCGTAGTCCTCGCCCCGCCTGCAGGTGTTTCCCGTGACAGAGAGCACTTTGCCCTCATTATCCGTCTCCACCTTAAGGGGGCAGCCCAGCGGGCAGCTTATGCAGGTAAGTTCAACTATTGGCAAGCTCATTCCTCCTCCCTGGCTTCCAGCGCCAGAGCTTCCCCGCCGCCGGTAAGCCATTCTCTCTTTATTGTCAGCTGCTCCATCTCCCCGGGGGCCATCACCGGGCGCTTTCTCCTTATGAGCTCTTTGTCCCCGGCCCTCAGGGTGACCACGGCCTTTCGCATGTTCCGGCCCACCCTAAACCGGACCGTCGCCTCGCCGTCCATCCTCTCCGGGTCTATGGTGCAGGGCACTGTGTACCGCACGGCCCCCGCCGGCACGATGGGTATGCCCGCCCCGCCCGGGGCCCTTTCGCCCAGAACGTACCTGGCGGCGTTCCTGCCCGCTCCCGCGGCCTCCTGGGACACGTAGTCCACCAGGTCGTGGACGTGCAGCACGTTGCCGCAGGCGAACACCCCGGGTATATTGGTCTCAAGGCTCTCGTTGACCACCGGCCCGCCGGTGACCGGGGCGATGTCCACCCCCACGGCCCGGGACAGCTCGTTCTCCGGCAGCAGGCCCACCGAGAGCAGCAAGGTGTCGCAGTCGTAGTCCTCCTCGGTGCCTGGAATGGGCCGGAGATCCTCCCCCACCCTTGCAATGGTAACGCCTGTGACCCTCTCCTTGCCCCGGATGTCCACTACGGTATGGCTGAGCTTAAGGGGTATGCCGTAGTCGTCCAGGCACTGGACTATATTGCGCTTGAGCCCGCCGGAATAGGGCTGAAGCTCCGCAACGCACAGCACCTTCGCCCCCTCCAGCGTCATGCGCCTTGCCATTATCAGCCCGATATCCCCGCTGCCAAGTATGACCACGCGTTTTCCGGGCATATAGCCCTCAAGGTTCACAAGCCGCTGGGCCGTGCCCGCCGAGAATATGCCCGCCGGACGGGTGCCGGGTATGTTCAGCGCCCCCCTTGGCCGCTCCCGGCAGCCCATAGCCAGCACCACGGCCTTGGCCCTGGTCTGCAATAGGCCGTCCTTTTTGCTGACGGAGGTGACGGTTATACCATCGCCCTCCCGCTGTAGGTCCACAACGGTGGTGCTCAGAAGGTACGGAATGCCCATCTCCTTCACCTTAACTATATACCTTGCGGCGTACTCGGGGCCGGTCAGCTCCTCCTTGAAGGTGTGCAGGCCGAAGCCGTTGTGTATGCACTGGTTGAGTATCCCCCCCAGCTCCTTCTCCCGCTCGAGTATCAGGATGTCAGACGCTCCCGCCTCCCTGGCGGCTATGGCCGCGGCCAGCCCCGCGGGGCCCCCGCCGATTATGACTATATCGTGCTCCAACTCATTCGCCCTCCTTCCGAGTCCTCTCCAGGACTATCTGAGAGTCTTTGCCGGACTTGCGTATCTCTGTCAGGTCCAAAGAGAGCTCCCGGGAGAGTATCTCCATGACCCTTGGCGAGCAGAACCCCGCCTGACACCGCCCCATCCCCGCCCGGGTGCGGCGCTTCACGCCGTCCAGGGTCCTGGCCCCCAGTATGCCGTGGACCGCGTCCAGTATCTCCCCCTCGGAGACCTCCTCGCAGCGGCAGATGATATTGCCATAGCACGGGTCCCGCTTGATAAGCGCCGCCCGCTCCTCTATGGGCATGTCCGCAACCTTTGGCACGCCTTTTCTTATGGGGTCAAAGCTCTCGTTTGGCGAGAGCTCAAGCTTCTCCGCTATGAGCCCCGCCAGGTACTCCCCGATGGCCGGGGCGCTGGTAAGGCCCGGGGACTCTATCCCCGCCGCGTCGAAGAAGCCCTCGGCCGACTCTCCCAGGATGAAGTCGTCGCTGTCCTCGTGGGCCCGAAGGCCCATAAAGGAGGTTATCACCTGGCGCATTGGTATATCCCTCACCGCCCAGCCGGACTTTTCCGCCACCTCTTTTAGGCCCCCGGCGGTGGTATTGGCTGTCTCCGGGTCCTCCACGTCGGCGGCGGTGGGGCCCAAAAGCAGGTTGCCGTGGACGGTGGGGCTTACAAGCACGCCCTTGCCCAGTTTCCCCGGCAGCTGGAACACCGTATGGGACACGTGCCCCCCGGCGGTCCTGTCCAGAAGGCAGTATTCGCCCTTGCGTGGGGTGATGCGCAGCTTATCCTCACAGACCATATTGTGCAGCTCCCCGGCGTATACCCCGGCGGCGTTCACCACGGTCTTTGCCAGGATATCCCCATTATCAGTGCTGGCCGCCCAGCAGTCCCCCTCGCGCCTGAGGCCCGTGACCCTTGTGTCAAAGCGGAACTCCACGCCGTTTTTGGCCGCGCTCTCCCCAAGGCCCAGGGTCAGCTCGAAGGGGCAGACGATGCCGGAGGTCTTCGCCAGCAGCGCCCCGCAGACCTCGCCGGTAAGGTTCGGCTCTATCTCCCGGGCCTCGTCGCCGGTCAGGAGGGACAGCCCCTCCACGCCGTTCTCTATCCCCCGGTCATAGAGCTCCCGAAGTTTAGGCAGGCCCTCCTCGCTCAGGCAGACCACCAGGGCCCCAATGCGCTTAAAGGGGATGTCCAGCTCCTCTGAGAGCCTGTCCATCATTTTATTGCCCTTTACGTTCATCCTCGCCTTAAGGGAGCCCGGCTCCGCGTCGAACCCGGCGTGCATTATGGCGGAGTTGGCCTTGCTGGTGCCCTCGCAGACGTCGGGGGCCCGCTCGGCCACCAGAAAGCTGCCCTTATACCTTGACAGCTCCCTTGCCACGGCGCAGCCCGTGACCCCGGCGCCAATGATAAGGACGTCGTATATTTTCATGCTTTACACCCCTTCCCTTTCATCTTCTCAATAATAGCACAAACATATTTTTTGCGCAAGCACAAACTGGGCCTTGACATCCCTCAAAAAATGGTACATTATTATAATCAGTTATTATCTTTAGTATCTCAAAGGAGATGTTTCGGATGGAATATATCATAGGCGTGGACCTGGGCACCAGCGGCACAAAGACGGTGCTTTTCGACCGGGAGTGCAGTGTCATAGCCAGCGCCACTGTGGAGTACCCCCTGTATCAGCCGGAGAACGGCTGGGCCGAGCAGGAGCCCGGGGACTGGTGGAGGGCCGTCGCGGCCACCATAGAGCAGGTGATAAGGGAGAGCCGGGTGGACCCGGCGGACATAAAGGGCGTGGGCCTCTCCGGGCAGATGCACGGCCTTGTGATGCTGGACAAGAAGGGCAATGTGCTGCGCCGCTCCATCATCTGGTGTGACCAGCGCAGCGGCAGGCAGTGCGACGAGATAACCGAGCTGGTGGGCCGGGAGCGGCTCATCGAGATAACCGCTAACCCGGCGCTTACGGGCTTTACCGCCGCGAAGCTCCTCTGGGTCCGGGAGAATGAGCCGGACATTTATAAACAGTGCGCCCATATACTGCTTCCCAAGGACTATGTGCGCTATATGCTCACCGGGGAGTTCGCCACGGAGGTCTCGGACGCCTCTGGTATGCAGCTTCTGGACGTGCCGAACCGCCGCTGGAGCGATGAGGTCCTTGAAAAGCTCGACATAGACCCGGCGCTTCTCGCCAAGGTCTACGAGTCCCCGGAGGTCACCGGCACCGTGACCCAGGCCGCCGCCCAGCTGACCGGCCTGCGCCCGGGCACCCCCGTGGTGGGGGGCGCCGGGGACAACGCCGCCGCAGCCGTGGGCACGGGCGTTGTGACCGACGGCAAGGCCTTCACCACCCTTGGCACCTCCGGCGTGGTGTTCGCTCATACGGACAAGGTCTCCATCGACCCCAAGGGCCGGGTGCACACCTTCTGCTGCGCTGTACCCGGGGCCTGGCACGTGATGGGCGTGACCCAGGGGGCGGGGCTCTCCCTCAAGTGGTTCAGGGACAACTTCTGCTACTCCGAGATAGTCTCGGCCCAGGGGCTCTCCATCGACCCCTATGTGCTTCTTGACCACCAGGCGGAGCTGTCGCCGGTGGGCTGCAACAAGCTCTTTTACCTGCCCTACCTGATGGGGGAGCGCACCCCGCACCTGGACCCGGACTGCCGGGGGGTGTTCTTCGGCCTGTCGGCCATGCACGTGAGGAGCGACCTTCTGCGGGCCGTGATGGAGGGCGTGGCCTACTCCCAGCGGGACAGCCTGGAGGTCCTTCGGGAGATGGGAGTTGTGACGAACCAGATGCTGGCCTGCGGCGGCGGCGGGACCTCGCCCCTATGGCGGCAGATGCTCTCCGACGTGTACGACTGCCCGGTGCAGACCGTCCAGTCCAAGGAGGGCCCGGCCCTGGGCGCGGCCATTCTGGCCGGAGTGGGCGCGGGGCTCTATCCCTCGGTGCAGGAGGCCTGCCACCGGCTCATAAAGGTCAACCCGCCCCAGGAGCCCATTAAAGAGAACGTGGAGAAATATGAGAAGCTCTATAGGGTCTATACCGGGCTGTACCCGGCGCTTAAAGCCAATTTCAAGCAGCTGGCACAGCTGGATATCTGAGAGGTGTATTATGGCAAATAAGATAATTTTGAGCGCGGACAGCACCTGCGACATGGGGGACGAGCTGAAGGCCCGCTATAACGTGAATTACTACCCCTTCCACATCATCCTGGACGAAAAGGACTATCAGGACAACGTGGACATCACCGTTAAGGAGATATTCGCCGCCTATTACGACCGTAAGGCCCTGCCAAGGACGGCGGCCATAAACATCGGGGAGTACGTGGACTATTTCAAGGGCTGGGTAAACGACGGGTACGACGTTATACACCTGAACCTGGGCGGGGCCATCTCCAGCGCCCATAAGAACTGCGTTCTTGCCGCCCAGGAGCTTATGGAGTCCGGGGCCCCGGGCAGGGTGTACCCCATCGACAGCTTCAACCTGTCCACGGCCATAGCCCTGCAGGTGATAGACGCCGGGGACATGATAGCCGCCGGGCTTCCCGCCGCGGAGATAGCGGAGAAGCTGGAGCAGAACCGGGGCAACGTCCACGCAAGCTTCATTTTGGACACCCTGGACTTTATGCGGGCCGGTGGCCGCTGCTCCACCGTGGCGGCGGTCAGCGCGAACCTTTTGAGCCTGAAACCCTGCATAGAGGTGGACAACACCGACGGCAGTATGCACGTGGGCAAAAAGTACCGTGGGAACCTTCGGAAGGTCCTTACGAGCTACGTCAAGGACAAGCTGGCCCAGTACCCAAGCATAAAGCGCGACCATATCTTCATTACATATTCCAGCATAGAGCCGGAGCTTGAGGACCTGGTGCGGGAGACCATCTGCTCCACCATGGACTTTAAGGAGATACACTCCACCCATGCCAGCTGCACAATAGCCAGCCACTGCGGGCCGAACACCCTTGGCATCCTCTTTGAGACGGAGGGCTGAGCCGATGGAGAGCTTTTTTGCGCGCTTTAAGGGCCAGCATATGGTAAAGCGCACGGTGATAATGCTGCTGGCCGTGATAATAATGGGCATGGGCGTGGGCTTTTTCATGCACGCGGCCATGGGCTCGGACCCCTTCTCCACACTGAACCTGGGGGTCAGCTCCAAGCTGGGGCTGAGCTTCGGGCTGTGGCAGGCCATATTCAACGCCATACTTTTGGCGGTCATCGTCTTTGTGGACCGCTCGAAGCTGGGTATCGGCACCATCGGCAATATGCTGCTGGTGGGCTTTTCGGCGGACGTCATGAGCGGCTTTCTTACGAATATCCTGCCCCCCTCTGGGGAGCTGGGGATAATGCCCCGGGTGCTGCTGACGGTGCTGGGGGTGCTGATGCAGCTTATCGGCTGCTCCTTCTATGTGACCTGCGACCTGGGCATGGCCCCATACGACTGCATAAGCTATATTGTGCCAGAGCGCACAAAGATACCCTTTCGGTGGTGGCGCATACTGATCGACGTTATCTGCGTGGGCACGGGCTTCGCCTGCGGGGCGGCCATAGGCGTGGGCACCCTGATGATGGCCTTTGGCACCGGGCCCCTGCTGCCCATCTTCAACAGGTATCTGGCCGCGCCGGTGGTGGGCCGGAGCATCGAAAAATAGGTCCATTATTTGTGCAATATTGCTATTGACTCCTGTGGAAAACTATGATATAATCAGCATAGACGATAGGAAGGGAGGGCTCAAAATTGGGCCGGGCTGACTGCCAGCTGAAGGCGCTGGAGGACAAATAGACACGCTTGCATACCACTAAGGAGGTTTATTATATGTTGAATATCTTCAGTGATCTATGGAATATGTTGTATGAATGGAATTCTGATTTGGTATACTTCGTTTTAATGGCGCTTGGCACTGTCGTTCTTTTCGTCGTGGGCGGGCTGCTTATGCACTGGGCATTTGGCGGGAAGAAAGCAGACAAAAAGAAGAACGACAAGCTCTTTGAGACAACGGCCTTTTTAAACGCCGTGCGCCCGACCCTGCCCAGGAAATTCCGCTGAAAACAAAAGTATAATACAACTCAAAGGGGGCCAGACGTATGTTTAGCATCATTTCGTTGGTTTTAGGCGTCCTGATCGTGCTCGCCGTGATAGGCGCGGGCGCAGTGGTACTCTGGCTCGTGTTTGGCCGGAGGAAGAAGGGCGAGGACAAGGCCATAGGCGTGATGGAGCAGATGGCCCATTATAAGGCCACCGGCTCTGTGGACGCTATGCAGAGGAGGATACGGTAAGGAAAACCGGCCCTTAAGGAGGTTTGAGCGAATATGAATATGCTTTTGACCATTCTCGGCTGCCTGGGAGTTTTCCTGGGGATCGTGGGCATTGCCGCGCTGGGGTTTTGGCTGGCCTATGGCCGCAAGAAAAAGACGGAGGACGAATCCATCGGCCTCTTTAAGCCGATGGCCATATATAAGGCATCCTCGTCCAACCTTTTTAACGTGCCCCGGCACAGATAGCAGACCGCTGGCGAAATAAGCAGTAGCCGTGATTTATAGGAGGAGTGCATAATGAGCCCTGACACCCTGCTGTACAACATCCTGTTTTTCGTGGCCTTAGCCGCTGTGGTCCTGATATGCTGGCTCATATTCTTCGGGGTCCGCAGGAAAAACCGCAAAAAGCTTGACGACGCCACAATGGTAAACGGCATGTGCCAGACCGGACTGAACCACCGGTTCAATACGCCTGAACGCAGACGATAGAAAAAACGCCCGCCGGGACTTCCCGGCGGGTTTCTTTTTATACACAGGTCCAGAAAGAAATGCAGGCCGGGCCGCTGTCGCCGCCGTACAGTACCATGGCCAGCAGGACAAGTATCATGAATAGGATAGGCAGCAGCTTTTTCAGGGTTTCCATGCGCGCGTTCATCTCCGGTTCAAGTTTAACTATAAATATATAGTGTATTAAGACTATATAAGTATAGCATAGATAAA
Source organism: uncultured Eubacteriales bacterium (assembly GCA_910584745.1). Classification (GTDB taxonomy): domain Bacteria; phylum Bacillota; class Clostridia; order Oscillospirales; family Acutalibacteraceae; genus Acutalibacter. The sequence goes on along the minus strand of CAJUDG010000004.1, from coordinate 45,717 downwards.
ACGTCCCTGTCAAGGTACAATAACCGTTAGGGGTGATTTCTATGCCTGAGGAGATAAAGATAACCAAAAAGCGGCCGCGCCGGGGCGACGACGGGCACAAGATAGTGTCCGTGCGCATGAAGGACGAGACCATCGAGCGCCTGGACGCTCTGGCCAAAAAGACCAACCGCTCCCGCAACGAGCTTATCAATATGCTGCTGGATTCGGCGCTGGATATTGTGAAGGTCGAGGAGTAAAAAAAGAGCCCTCCCTGATGGGAGAGCTCCTTTTTTATGCTGTTCTCAGATGCCCAGCAGAGCGGGCACAGCGTCCTTCATCTTCTGTATGACAGCCTCTGAATCGGCCCGGGTGGCGCCCTTGCCGGAGAGGTATATCTTTATCTTGGGCTCGGTGCCCGAGGGGCGCACGATAAGCTTGCAGCCGTCCTCCAGACGGTACTCCAGCACGTTGGACTTGGGCAGGTCTATGGCCCCCTCCCTGTCCCCGTAGGACTGGGAGGTCTTATAGTCGCTGCGGCCCGCGACCTTCACCCCGGCTATCTCCGCGGGCGGGTCGTTGCGGAGCTTATCCATGATGCCGTTCATGGTCTTCATGCCGTCCTCGCCCTCGAAGCCGAAGTTCATCAGATCGTTCTTATAGTAGCCGTACTTCTCGTAAAGGGCGTTCATGGCGTCCACAAGGGTCATGCCCTTGCCCTTATAGTAGGCCGCCATCTGGCAGATGAGCATACTGCCGTCCACGGCGTCCTTGTCCCGCACATAGCCGCCGGACAGATAGCCGTAGCTCTCCTCGAAGCCCAAGAGATAGCTGTCGGCATTGCCCTCCTTCTCCTCAAGCTCGGCTATGATGTCGCCGATGTACTTGAAGCCGGTAAGGCACCTTCTAAGCTCCACGCCGTAGTCCTTGGCGATGGGGTCCACCATGTCCGTGCTGACGATGGTGGTGACGGCCACGGGATGCTGGGGCAGCTTGCCCTGCTCCTTCTTCACCCTGGCGATGAAGTCCAGGAGCATGATGCCCACCTCGTTGCCGGTCATGAGCACATACTCGCCCTTCTGGTTCACGGCGATGCCCACCCGGTCGCAGTCGGGGTCCGTGGCCAGGAGCAGGTCGGGCTGCACCTTCTCGCACAGCTCCAGGCCCTTCTGTAAGGCCTCTCTGATCTCCGGGTTCGGATAGGGGCAGGTGGGGAAGTTGCCGTCCGGGTTCTCCTGCTCGGGGACCACGGTCACGTCCTTGACGCCTATCCTGTCCAGTATGCGCTTTACGCACATGAGGCCTGAGCCGTTCAGGGGGGTGTACACCAGCTTCAGGTTTGAAGCGTCCACATTCAGGTTCTCGGCGTGGACGCTGTCGATAAACGCGTCCACGGTCTCGCCGCCGATGTACTCGATGAGCCCCTTGTCTATGCCCTCCTGGAAATCCAGCTTCTTCACGTCCGCGAAGATGTCCAGGGAGTTTATCTCGTTCATAATGCCGTCGGCCATGTCGGCGGTGACCTGGCAGCCGTCGGAGCCGTAGGCCTTATAGCCGTTGTACTTTGCGGGGTTATGGCTGGCGGTGACGCAGATGCCCGCGTCGCACTTTAGGTGCCGCACCGCGAAGCTCAGGGCCGGGGTGGGCATCAGCTGGGGATAGAGGTACGCCTTTATGCCGTTGGCGGCCAGCACCGCCGCGGACTGCTGGGCGAAGGCCACGCCCTTTATCCGGCTGTCGTGGGCGATGGCCACGGACTGGGGCTTGCCGTCTGCGTGCTTTAAAAGGTAGTTCGCCATACCCTGGGTGGCCTTGCGCACGGTGTAGACGTTCATACGGTTGGTGCCCGCGCCGATAACGCCCCTCAGGCCCCCGGTGCCGAACTCCAGGTCCCGGTAAAACCGGTCGTTTATCTCATCGGGCTTATCCTTGACGGACTCCAGCTCCGCTGTCAGGTCCTTGTCGTCAAGGTCCTCTTTGAGCCATCTCTCAAACTCTGTCATGCTGTATCGTCCCTTTCTCTCCGGCAGGCGCCACGCAAGGGTTATCGCCGGTTTATTTTTACATAATTAAGATTACCATTTTTTGTAGGAAAAGTCAACCATCAAGTGCCGGTTCGGGCCATATTTGTCTAAATCATAAACCCTCCGTTCACACCGATGGTCTGTCCGGTGACAAAACCGTTCTCCCACAGGAACAGGGCCGCGTGGGCCACATCCTCCGGCGCGCCGATGCGCATAAGTGGGGTGTCCTCTTTGAGCGCATCCATGTCCTCCTCTGACAGGCGGCTGTTCATGGGCGTGTCTATCACCCCCGGGGCGATGCAGTTCACCCGGATGCCCGAGGGCCCCTCCTCCATCGCCAGGGCCTGACTTAGCCCGATGATACCGGCCTTGGATGCGGAGTAGGCCGCCTCGCAGGCCGCGCCCTGCTGGCCCCACATGGAGCTGATATTGATTATGCACCCGGATTTACTCCGTATCATGGGCCCCAGGGCCCGGCGGCAGCAGAGGAACATGGAGGTAAGGTTCACGTCCATGACCCTCCGCCAGTCTGAGAGGGTCATGTCGGTAAAAAGCCCCTGCCAGGAGATGCCCGCGTTGTTCACCAGCACCGTCACCGGCCCGAAAGACCTTTCGCACTCGGCAAATAGCCGCTCCACCTGGGCCTCGGCGGTCAGGTCCGCCTGGAAGGCTTCGGCGCTCCCGCCCCTGCCTGCGATGAGCTTTGCCGTCTCAAGGGCAGGCTCCCGGTTGGAGTTATAGTGCAGGGCCACGCTGCAGCCCCGCTCCCCGAAGGCCAGGGCTATGGCCCGGCCTATGCCGCCGGAGGCCCCGGTCACCAGCACGGTATCTCTCACGGCTCCATGTCCCCCTTCCCATAGAATATCGCGGAGAGGGCCGCTATGGGCGCGGTCTCCGTCCTGAGTATCCGGGGCCCAAGGCTCGCTATGCGCGCCCCGGCTCTCTCGGCCATAGCGGCTTCATCCTCTGAGAAGCCGCCCTCCGGGCCGATGAACAGGAATATCCTGTCCCCTGTTCCCGCCATGCACGGGCCCAGCCCGGCGCTGGCCTTCTCATAGAAGAACAGTATGTCCCCGGCGCTTTTGGCCGTCTCAAGGGCCGCTCTCAGGGCCGCGGGCTCTAAAACCCTTGGGACGATGCCCCGGCCGCTCTGCATGGCGGCCTCAAGGGCTATCTTTTGCAGGCGCAAAAGCTTCTTCTCCCGGGACTTTTGGTCCCATTTCGCGACGCAGTAGCGGCTCTCTATGGGCCATATCTCATGGGCCCCCAGCTCCACGGCCTTCTGCACCACCGTCTCCAGCTTGTCCCCCTTGGGCAGGCACTGGCAGACGGTCACCCTTGTCCGGGGCTCGCCCCGGCTGGGGACCGGGCCGTCCACGTCCAGAAGGAGCGCGTCCCCCATATTCTCCCGGACGGTGGAGGGGTAGTCCGTGCCTTGGCCGTCGCAGAGGGTCACGCTTTCCCCCGGGCGCAGGCGCAGGACCCTGGCGCCGTGCCGCCCGGCCTCGCCGGAGAGTATGTACTGGCGGTCTGGGGTGCTGTCAATAAAGAATCTTGGCATATTCTTACGGCAGTATGCAGTAGCGGTCCATATAGCCCTCCATGGCCTTGCAGAGGGCCGGGTCGCCGTTTTCCCTCAGGTAGTCGTACACGTCCACGACGGTGACGATGGGGTGGACCTTTGCGCCGAACTCCTCCTCCACCTCCATGATGGCGGTCTTACCCGGGGTCTGGCCCACCTCGCAGCGGTCGACGCTGATAAATATGTGGGGCACGGTTATCTCGCCGCAGGCCTTTAATATGGCCATGCTCTCCCGCACGGCGGTCCCGGCGGTGATAACGTCCTCGATGATCACGACCCGGTCGCCGTCCTTGGGCTTATAGCCAACGGTGCTGCCGCCCTCGCCGTGGTCCTTTACCTCCTTGCGGTTGTAAAAGTAGGGCTTGTCTATATTGTGCCCCGTCCAGAGCGCGCAGGCGCAGGCCGCCGCCAGGGGTATGCCCTTATAGGCGGGGCCGAACATGGCGTCGAAATCCCCGCCGACGGTATCAGCCACCATTCCGGCGTAGTATTCCCCGAGCCTTGAAAGCTGGGCCCCGGTGCGATACATGCCGGTATTGACGAAATACTGGGTGTTGCGCCCGGACTTGGTGACGAACTCCCCGAAGCGCAGCACCTCTGCGGAGAGCATGAACTGGATGAACTCTTTTTTCTTTTCGGTCAGCATGGTTTTGGCTCCTTTTCTTGAATTTATGAGAATATGTGGAAAAACGACGAAAGACCTGCTATAATGGTGACGCTTACCCCATACTCCAGAGAATGCAGGCAGGAGGAGGTGAGCGGTTTATGTCTCTCTTTGACTTTTTGCTGAGCATCCTTGCGGGCGTTATAGCGTATTACATTTGCAAGTGGATAGACGCTCAGTAAGGGGTGAGTGACCCAGAAAGCACAGACCAGGGAAGTAGCGCCTTCCCTGGTCTGTGTGCTTCGGTGAGCAAATTTATGTCTCTCTCTTAAAGACTATAGTCAGTATATCACACACTCCTGGAAAATGCAAGGTCTATTTTACCGCCTGCCCCGGCTTTCTCGCAAGCTCCAGGTCCACGGTATAGTACACGGTCATCACGCCGCCGTGGCGCTCTATGGCGTCGTATATCCCCTCAAAGAGCCCTTGTCGGTCCTGGGGTTCCAGTGACATATGGTCGGGATAGGTGCGCAGAAGGCCCATATACTCCCCGGCGGTGAAGTCCTTTGTGAACTCGTACAGATGGAACTCTGTTTCGGTAAAGCCGCACTTTTGGGGTATGTCCAGCAGCCTGTCTCTGTCAGAGTGTGTCAGTGGTTTATGCTCCCCCTTGCCGCCGTTCATATAGCGGCGGTAGAGCTCGTATACCTCCCCGGTGAGCTCCCGGCGCTCCCTGTCGGGCCCCGCGTGGTAGGCAAAGCGGGCGAAGGCCCCGCCCGGGCGCAGCAGGCCGTATACACGTTTATAGCCGTACTCCTCGGGGATCCAGTGGAAGGCCGTGGCGGCGTATATCAGGTCGAAGGCGCTGTCCGGGCAGTCGTAGTCCTGAAGGGTCAGCTCATGCAGGGTGAGGTTCTCATAGCTTCCCAGCCGCTTTCTGGCAAGGGCCAGAAGGTTTCCCCCGGGCTCAAGACCCGTAAGGCCGCACCCGGTCTCGAGCACCGGGCCTGATGCCTTGCCGGTGCCGAGGCCTATCTCCAGGGCCCGGCTGCCGCTGTTTAGAGGCTGGTACGCGAAGACGTCCTCATAGAGCTCTTTGGGGTACTCCGGCCGGGCCTGGTCATAGCCCTCTGCCTCCCGGTCGAAGTTTCGCTGGAACTCCGTGGGCATACTCAGTCATCCTTTCCTTTTACAGAGTCAAGGCCGATGGTGAAGCTTATGCTTCCGCCGGTGCTCTCGGCAAGTATAGTGCCGTCCTTGTCGGTGCGGTAGGCGGTTATATCCCTGTCCTCAAGCTTCTCTATAGTTTCCCGGTGGGGGTGGCCGTAGCGGTTGCCGGTCTCGCAGCTTATGACGGCGTAAAGAGGGTCAACGGCCTCTAAAAACTCGTCGGAGGTGGAGGTCGACGAGCCGTGGTGCCCGCATTTGAGCACGTCCGAGCGCAGCAGATAGCCGTCCTCTAAGATTATCTCCTCGCTCTCCTCCTCCGCGTCGCCGGTGAACAGGAAAGAGCTCTGGCCGTATACAAGGCGTATCACCGCCGAATAGTTGTTGGCCCCCTCCCAGTCCGCGTCCACCCGGGGGGACATGACCTGGAACTGGGAGCCGGGGGGCGACTCGATTATGGCGTCCTCATGCAGCTGGTTTATGGTCAGGCCCTTGTCCTCCGCCGCGTCCAGAAGCTTCTCATAGGCGGTGGTAGTGGGGGTCCGGTCCTCGGGCAGCAGGGGCATGTATACGGCCCCTATCTCAAAGCGCTGGACTATCCGGGCCATGCAGCCCATATGGTCCGTGTGGGGGTGTGTGCATACGAGAGCGTCCAGGCGCTCTATGCCAAGGCCCTTTAAATAGTCCGTAAGGCCGTCGGCATACTCGTACTCGCCGGTGTCTATGAGCATATTGAAGTAGCCGGTCTCGCCGGGTATGCGTATGAGCTCGCTGTCCCCCTGGCCCACGTCCAGGTAGTAGACCTGCAGGGGCTCGTCCGCCGTGCCCTCCGGCAGGGGCACCGAGTTTACCCCCTCCGGCGCGCCGCCCAGGTTTATCCGGCTTGAGAGCAGGAACAGGACTATCAGCAGCACAAGCCCGCCCACGGGACCCAGGGTGTACTTTGCCCTTTTTCTGTTCATGGGGTGTCCTCCTAATATTTGGGATTCTCGAATATTATAACATGGATGTGGCGGGTTTGAACAGCCCCCAAATATTTTTTAAAAATTTTTAAAATCCTATTGACTTTGGTTTGAGCAAAATGTTAGCATTTTTCCGTGATCACAACACTATATAACATATCTGCCGCCGGCGGTGGGAAAGGAGTTTACCCATGACAGAAAGAGAAAAGCTTCGGCAGGATCTGTCGGTGTTGGGAGTAAAAGAGGGGGACGCGGTGCTGGTGCACTCGTCCATGAAGGCTCTGGGGACAAAGCTCTCCCCGGAGGAGGTAATAGACGTTTTACAGGAGGCTGTGGGAGAGAGCGGCACCTTGCTCATGCCCGCACTGACCTATGAGAACGTATGCGGGGAGCACAGGGTGTTCGACAGCGGGACCACCCCGCCCTGCGTAGGGCTTTTGCCAACGGTGTTCTGGAGGCAGCCTGGGGTGGAGCGCAGCCTGCACCCCACACACTCGGTCTGCGCCAGGGGGGCCCTGGCCCACCGGCTCACCGTGGGGCATCAGATGGACGACACCGCCGTGGGGCCGCACTCGCCCTTTATGCAGCTGGCCGTTGTGGGCGGGAAGCTGCTGTTCATCGGGGACATATTGGAGGCCTGTACTTTTATGCACGGCATAGAGGACATCGTGCGCCCGCCCTGGCTGAGGTACGGGCCCAAAAGCTCCTATACCGTGGACGGCGTTGAGCGCATGTACCAGGGCTCGGACGACTTCGGCTGGGGCCAGGAGTTCCAGCGGATAGGGGATATTCTGGAGGAGCCCGACATCCTTCGGGGAAAGCTCCTCTGTGCCAACGCCTATCTCATTGACGCCCGGGCGCTGCTGGCCGTGGGGCTTATGGAGATGCGCGTGAACCCCTACGCCTTTGTGACTGATATCTCGAAGTGGATATGATATTACAGAAAAAGCTCCCCGTATGGGGAGCTTTTTACTATCCGTCAAGGCATTTCAGTGGCAGCCATGCTGGTCGCAAAGATGCTGGGCCGTGGGGTCCGTGGGGTCCCAGGTGTGCCAGGAGGGCAGCTTCAGCCCTGTGGGCTTCTTCAGGGGCCCGGAGGTCTCGGAGGGTGAGATATACACATGGGTGCCCAGGACGCAGTTGTCGTATATCCACTTTGCGTCCCGGCAGTTGAGCCTTATGCACCCCAGGGACCGGGTGGTGCCCAGATTATTGTACTCGTTTGACCACATGGTGTAGTTGTTCCGAAGGTCGTTGGGCACAGAGTGGAACAGGTAGCCGCTATATATCTGTGTGCACCACTGGGCCCAGCTTCCACCTACCATCTCAAGCCAGCGGTAGCGGGCGGGGGTATAGTAATCGCCGGTGGGGGTAGGTTCGCCGCAGGAGGTCAGCATGGAGCGCACGGGTATGTTGTACTTGCCGGAGCTGTCCTTGGCGAAGATTATCAGATAGTTGGCGGGCTTATATACTTTTATATAGTACGGACCCTTGACCACGCCCAGATTCGATATATCCTCCACCAGCTCGCCGTTCTTATAGTAGCGCTTCCATTTCCCTTCGGCGAAGAAACCGGTGGCCCCGGCGCCGGTCTTGTCAAAGCGGTACTTCACGCCGCCGATGGTCTGCTCGCCCCGCAGGGCCATGCCGTCGGAGCCGATATAGTAGCGTTTGCCGCCGCCGCTTATCCAGCCGCGTTTTTTCGTGGGCTCATAGCGGGTATACTCCGTCCACTGCTCGCCGGTCTCCTCGCTGGCGGTGAACTCGTGGTCCGTGGCCGCCTCTATGATATTCCCATATGCCCAATGGTCCGGGAACACATCGCAGAAGCTCCGGGTTCCGGGCTTATTCTTTATGTCCCCGTCAGGCTGGCGGCCCAGCATATTGTTCAGGATGATGACGGCCTCGGCCCGGGATATCTTGTCGGAGGGGCGGAACCTTCCGTTGGCGTCGCCCTGTATCCAGCCCTTCGCATAGGCCGAGGAGATATACGCCCTGGCCCAGTGGCTCTCCGGCACGTCCGGGAAGGGACACTCTGCATCCACTAAGCCGTCACATTCCACGGCCATCTTTATAAACTCGGCCCGGGTGATATTCTCTTTCGGGGAGAATTTGCCTCCCTCCCGGCCGCTGGCAATGCCCAGGGCGTTCACACGGCCCACGGCTTCCGCGAACCACTCGGTGGGCTTCACATCCGAAAAGTCAATGGAGTAGTCGAAGTCCTTATTGCGCAGCAGGTTGCAGAACAGCATGGCGGCCTCGGCCCGGAGCAGGCTGCCCTGGGTATTGAATATCTCGTCGGTGATGCCGTGGATATAGGCCTTATGCTCGTCGGTGTTCAGAAGGGCGCTGACGCTGCGCTCCATAAGAGCGGTAAATGTAGTATCCTCCTCAACTACAGTCTCCAGTGGGTCCACCGGCTCTCCGACCCCATCGAGCCCGTCCGTCCCCTTGAGCCAGCCGGTCACCACATAGCCCTGCCAGGAGTATTCCTCCGGGATGTCCGGGACGCTCTCGGGCTTTGTGCCGGGGAGCAAAGTCTGGGTCACTGTGCCGAAATCGCCGAAGTCAAAGGTAACTGTAATGTTCCCGCACTCCGGCGGCTCGGCGGCCTCGTCCGGGGAGAGCCCTGCATCGGGGGCGGGCTCTGTTTCGCCGTCAATGACTGCGTCATCGATATTGGTATCCGGCTGCGATCCCTCCGCTGTTTCAGCGGGGGGCCCGTCCACATCGGCGGCGGCGGTCAGGCCCAGGCTGCCGGCAACGAGCAGGCAGCAGAGCAGAAGGGACAGCACCAGGCGGGCTTTTTTTAGCGAGGCAGAGGTCTTCATAGATACAACTCCTTTTGATATATGGTACATGGTAGTGATTATTATACTATATATCAAGAGAAAAATAAAGATGTAGGGCGCATTTTTTCACCGGGAATTTTTATGGGGAAAATGGCCGTTGCTTTTGGCCGGGTTTTGGGGTTATAATTTGGTTTGCGGAAGGCCCCGGCACTTGACAAAGAAACATATGTTTGCTATAATATAAATAGGATGAGAGGAGATTTGCCCTATGCCTTCAAAACGGAAAAAGCCCGGCCCAAAGGAGGAGCGGCGCATACGGCTGCTGTGCGGGGCTCTGGAGCGCCTTATGCCCCCGGAGCAGGCCGAAAAAGCCGCCAGATCCCTGTGGCGGACCTGGGGAAGCCTTGGGGGCATTGCCGGCGCCCCGGAGGAGGCCCTGGCGGCAGAGCCCGGAATGGACGCGGATACTGCCGGATACCTGCGCCTGACCCTGGAGCTGGCCCGGGCCTGTCTTGAGGAGCGGGCAGAGGATATAAAGAGGGTGGCGGACAGGCAGTCGGCCGTTGAGCTTTTCCTGCCCATGTTCCTTGGCCGCCGGTCCGAGGCCGTGGGGGTCATACTGCTTGACAGCGGCAGGCGGGCCATATACAGCGGCATCGTCTGTGAGGGGTCTGTCAGCGCCGTGCCCCTGTATGTGCGAAAGCTTGTGCGGCTGTGCATAGACTGCGACGCGGACAGCCTTCTGCTGGCGCATAACCACATAAGCGGAAGGGCTGCGCCCTCCAAACAGGACGTGCTGACCACCAAGCAGCTGGAGCTGGCCCTGGGTTGCATCCAGGTAAAGCTAAGCGACCACATAATACTGACGGACAGCGACCAGTTCTCTTTTTTTGAGAGCGGCCTGCTGCGCACCATGTCCGGAGAGAGCCTTGCGGAGCGGCGCACGGAGCTGTCGGGGACACTGGACCTGGTGGACGAGCTGGAGAAAACCGGTCTGGCCGGTATAAATTAAGGGGAGGGACGGTCAATGGATTTCAAGCTTTCATCAAAATTTCAGCCCACCGGCGACCAGCCGGAGGCCATAGACCAGCTGGTAAGGGGGGTAAGCTCCGGCATGAAGGAGCAGACCTTGCTGGGCGTCACGGGCTCGGGCAAGACCTTTACAATGGCAAACGTCATCGCAAGGCTCAACCGTCCCACGCTGATACTGGCCCACAACAAGACACTGGCCGCCCAGCTCTGCTCTGAGTTCCGGGAGTTTTTCCCGGAGAACGCGGTGGAGTATTTCGTGTCCTATTACGACTATTACCAGCCCGAGGCGTATATTGTGCAAACGGACACGTATATAGAGAAGGACAGCGCCATAAACGACGAGATAGACAAACTCAGGCACAGCGCCACATGTGCCCTCTCTGAGCGGCGGGACGTGATAATCGTGGCCTCGGTCAGCTGCATATACAGCCTTGGGGACCCCATAGACTACCGCACCATGGTGATATCCCTGCGGCCGGGGATGGAGAAGAACAGGGACGACCTGCTGCGCAAGCTGGTGGAGCTACAGTACGAGCGCAACGACGTGAACTTTATCCGCAACAAGTTCCGGGTGCGGGGGGACGTGGTGGAGATATTCCCAGCCGAGAGCAGCGAGAAGGCCGTGCGGGTGGAGTTCTTCGGGGACGAGATAGAGCGCATAAGGGAGTTCATACCCCTGACCGGCGAGGTCACCGGGGAACTGAAGCATATAGGCATATACCCGGCCTCTCACTATATCGTGCCGGGCGCGAAGATGGAGACGGCCATTGCGAATATCTATGACGAGATGGAGCGGCAGGCGGCATACTTTAAGAGCGAGGGCAAGCTGATAGAGGCCCAGCGCATAGAGCAGCGCACAAGGCACGACATAGAGATGCTCTCTGAGATAGGCTTCTGCAAGGGCATAGAGAACTACTCCCGGGTGCTCTCGGGAAGGGAGCCGGGCAGCGCGCCCTTTACCCTTCTGGACTACTTCCCCGAGGACTATCTGCTGTTTGTGGACGAGAGCCATGTGACCCTGCCCCAGGTCCGGGGCATGTACGGCGGGGACCACGCCAGAAAGCAGATGCTGGTGGACTACGGCTTCCGGCTGCCCTCGGCCTATGACAACAGGCCGCTGAACTTCGACGAGTTCTACTCCCACATCAACCAAGCCATCTTTGTAAGCGCCACGCCGGGGGACCTGGAGCTGGACAAGTCCGCGCAGGTGGTGGAGCAGGTCATAAGGCCCACGGGGCTTTTGGACCCCAAGGTGACGGTGAAACCTACGGACGGGCAGATAGACGACCTTATCTCGGAGATAAACCTGCGGGTGGAAAAGCAGGAGAGGGTGCTTGTGACCACCCTTACGAAAAAGATGGCCGAGGACCTTACAACGTATCTTGAGAACTACGGCATAAAGGTGCGGTATATGCACCACGATATAGACACCGTGGAGCGCATGGAGATAATCCGGGACCTGCGCCTGGGGGAGTTCGACGTGCTGGTGGGCATAAACCTTCTCCGCGAGGGACTGGACCTGCCGGAGGTGACCTTGGTCGCCATACTGGATGCGGATAAAGAGGGCTTTCTCAGAAGCGGAAGGAGCCTGATACAGACCATCGGCCGGGCCGCCAGGAACGCGGAGGGCCAGGTGATAATGTACGCGGACCAAGTGACTGAATCCATGGAGTACGCCATAACCGAGACCGAGCGCAGGCGGGCCATACAGGAGAAGTTTAACCATGACCACGGCATTACCCCCAAGACTATCAAGAAGGACGTGGCGGAGATACTGGAGATATCCACCCATAAGGAGGAGGGCAAGAAGAAAAAGCGGCACTATACCCCCGCCGAGCGCAGGGAGCTGATAGAGCGGTATCAGAAGGAGATGAAGGCGGCGGCGAAGCTTTTGGAGTTCGAGCACGCGGCGTATCTTAGGGATAAGATAAAGGAGCTGGAGAGCGGGGGCGCGGGGCACGCGCCGGTGCCGAGGAGGAGAAGATAGCATGTGGGAAATCAATCTTGAGCTGAAGGAGTATATTGAGCAAAACATCCTGCCTCTTTATGAGGCCCATGACGCGGCCCACGGGCCCGAGCACGTGCGGACGGTTTTGGAAAACAGCTTTGACCTGCTGGACGGGCTGGACGTTGACCAAAACATGGTCTATACCGTAGCAGCATATCATGATGTGGGCGTTCGGGTAAGCCGGGAGCGGCACGAGGAGATCTCCGGGCAGTGGCTGTGGGAGGATAGGGAGCTGGAGCGATGGTTCACCCCCGAACAGCGGCGGACCATGCGGGAGGCGGTGGAGGATCACCGGGCCTCCCGCCAGGAGCCGCCCAGGAACGTATACGGGCGCATCGTCAGCGAGGCCGACCGGGACCTGGATCCCGAGCGGGTGGTACGCCGCATGGTGGAGTACAGTCTGGCCCATCGTCCCCAATTTACCGAGGAGGAGCATATTGAGCGTATTATAGACCATGTGAGGGACAAGTACAGCGAGACCGGCTACCTGCACCTGTGGCTGCCCTGCCCGCGCAATGAGAAGGGACTTGCCACACTGAGGGAGTGGCTGCGTACCGGGGAGCTGGAACGGCGGTGCAGAAAGTATCTTTGAGCATAAGGAGGGAGCTTCTATGACTAAGGCGCAGGTTTTTGAGATCGCTTACAGGCAGCTGGCCATTGACCTTAACACCACCCCCGAGGCCCTCAGGGCCGGAGGGCTTATCTTCACGCACCCGGCCCTGAACCCCGGGCGGCGGGTCTACTCAGATAAGCTCCCCTTTTTCGAGCTGGTCACCACCGGGACGGCCGCTGTCATTATGGCGGAGGAAGAGCTCTGGCCCGCCCTGAGGGAGTGGGCGGGGGATGCTGAGGAGCCACACTGGCTGATGGAGTTCCCCCGTATGCAGAGACTGGCTGAAATTCTGGCCCCCTACGGCTATGCCCTGACCCAGACCTTCCACCACTATCTGCCCACCCGGGACTTTGCGCCTGTTGAGGCGCCGGAGGGGTTCAGCCTGAGATGGCTGGAGCGGCGGGAGATAGGGAGCTATTACCCCAACGAAAGCTGGCCCAACGCCCTGCAAGCGGCGGAGAATCCCGCCCGGCCGGATATGCTGGCGCTGCTGGCTCTGGATGGGGACAGGCCCGCCGCTATGGCCGGGGCCAGCGCCGACAGCCCCGCCCTCTGGCAGATCGGCATTGACGTACTGCCCGGTTACCGGGGCCGGGGGCTTGGCTCCCTTTTGGTGGAAGGCCTCAGCCATGAGGTGGCACGCCGGGGCGCCGTACCCTTTTACGGCACCAGCCTCAGCAATATCCACTCACAGAACATCGCCTGGAAGTGCGGGTTCCGCCCGGCGTGGGTGGGGGTTTCGGCGAAGAAGAAAAGGAAATAATTAAAAGGAGAATATAAAAATGAACACACTCGAACTGATAATGAACAGAAAAAGCTACCGGGGGCGTTATGAGAACACCCCTGTCCCCCGGGAGGACCTCCGCCGGATAATGGAGGCGGGCCTTGCCGCGCCCTCGGGGTGCAATAAGCAGACCACGAGCCTTATCGCCGTGGACGACCCGGAGCTGCTGGAAAGGCTTAAAAGCGCCATCGACCCGCCCATAGCGAAGACTGCGCCCGCCGCTATACTTGTGCTCACCCGGGAGATATGCGCCTACCGGGACAAGTGCTTTAACGTGCAGGACTACTCGGCGGCGATAGAAAACATACTGCTGGCTATAAACGCCCTGGGCTACGAGAGCTGCTGGTACGAGGGGCATATTACCGACGACGACAGGATAGACCTGAAGCTCTCCGAGATACTGGGCGTGCCGGAGGAGTATAAGCTGGTGTGCTTCCTGCCGGTGGGCAGGGCCGCGCAGGAGCACCGTCAGAGCCCGCCCAAAAAGGAATTCGGAGAGAGGGCCTGGTTCAACGGGTTTGGCCGGGGAGAGGGCGGAACGTGAAATTGCCAAAATATAAGTACCTTCCAACCCCCGGAGATGGAAGCTGCCCTTTGCCCCCGGTTCCGCCGCCCCCGGAGGGCAGATACCCCTGCCCCTGCTGCGGGGAGCTGACCCTTCCTGTGCCAAGGGAGGAGGCCATAGCCTTTATCTGCCCGGTGTGCTGGTGGGAGAACGATGTGTTTACCCCCGGCGAGGAGGAACCCAGCGACGAGAACCACGGCATGACGCTGCGGGAGGGCAGGGAGAATTATTTGAGATATGGGGCCGTAAGCCCTGATTTGAAAGACAGATCTTCACAAGGAGAAAAGCTATGAAAAAGATACTGCTAACATCAGCGGGCTTCGAGAACCCCAATGTACAGCGCTGCTTTTTGGAACTGCTGGGAAAGCCCGCCAATGAAGCCCGGGCGCTGTTCATACCCACCGCCGCCATCGACGAGGACGCGAGGGCAGTGCTGCCAAAGTGCCGGGGCGACCTTTTGGGGGCGGGCGTGCTGCCGGAGCATATAACGGAATTTGATCTGGATAGGGAGATGGACGCGGACGAGCTTGCGGGGTATGATGCGGTGTACTTCTGCGGGGGCTCTACGGAGCACCTTTTGGAGCGGGTAAAGGCCGTGGGCTTTGACCGGGCTCTGGACGCGGCGCTGGAGCGGGGGCTGGTCTATGTGGGGGTCAGCGCCGGAAGCATTATAAGCGCCCGGAACCTTCCGGGGAACCTGGGGTATCTGCCCCGGGAGCTCCTGGTCCACTGCGAGAACGGCTCCCCGGCCGGGAAACTGCCGGAGGGGACGGTGTATCTTACAAATGCCCAGGCCATAAAGATTTTGGATGGGGACGCGGAAATAATTGAATAAGAGGATGAAATAAAATGAGCCTAGACAAAATAGAAGTTCGCGGAGCCCGGGAGCATAACCTTAAAAACATCGACGTGACTATTCCCCGGGACAAGCTGGTGGTGCTTACGGGGCTGTCGGGGTCGGGGAAGTCGTCGCTGGCCTTTGACACCATATATGCAGAGGGGCAGAGGCGGTATGTTGAGAGCCTTTCCTCCTATGCGAGGATGTTTTTGGGGCAGATGGAGAAGCCGGACGTGGACAAGATAGACGGCCTGTCACCGGCCATATCCATCGACCAGAAGACCACCTCGAAGAACCCGCGGTCTACGGTGGGGACGGTGACGGAGATATACGACTATCTGCGGCTTTTGTACGCCAGGATAGGCATACCCCACTGCCCCATCTGCGGCCGGGAGATAAAGCAGCAGACCATCGACCAGATCGTGGACCAGGTGCTGGCCCTGCCGGAGAAGACCCGATTGCAGGTGCTGGCCCCGGTAGTGCGGGGGCGAAAGGGCGAGCATGTGAAGGAGTTCGACGCGGCCAGAAGGGGCGGCTTTGTGCGCGTGCGGGTTGACGGGTTGCTGTATGACCTTAGCGAGACCATACGCCTTAATAAGAATCAGAAGCACAATATCGAGATAGTGGTGGACCGGCTGGTGGTGCGGGAGGATATCCGCTCCCGGCTTGCGGACTCTATAGAGGTGGCCTCGGGGCTTACGGGGGGCATCGTCATCGTGAACGTGATAGACGGCGAGGACATCACCTTTTCACAGAACTACGCCTGCCCGGAGCACGGGGTCAGCGTGGACGAGCTTACCCCGCGGATGTTCTCCTTTAATAACCCCTTCGGGGCCTGTAAGAAGTGCACGGGGCTGGGGGTGTTCATGCGCATAGACCCGGCGCTTATAATCCCGGACAAGAAGCTGTCTATAAGAAAGGGCGGGCTTAAGGCCAGCGGCTGGGCCATGGAGGGCAGCACCATCGCCACCATGTACATGCAGGGGCTCTCGGAGCACTATAAGTTCTCGCTGGACACGCCCATCGGGGAGCTGCCGGAGGAGATAGTTGATGTGCTGCTGTACGGCACAAAGGGGGAGAAGATAAAGCTGACCCGCATGGGGGAGTATGGCAAGGGCAGCTCGTATATGGCGGCCTTTGAGGGGGTCATCAACAACCTGGAGCGCCGGTATAAGGAGACCTCCTCCAACTGGATCAAGGCGGAGATAGAGACCTATATGAGCGCGGTCCCCTGCGACGAGTGCCACGGCAAGAGGCTGTCCCCGGAGAGTTTGGCCGTCACCGTGGGCGGGGTGAATATCGCGGACTTCTGCGATAAGTCCGTGACGGAGGCGTTGGAGTTCGTGGAGGCGCTGGAATTGACGGAGAGGGAGAAGCTCATCGCGGCGCCCATTGTCAAGGAGATAAAGTCAAGGCTGGGCTTTTTGCAGAGCGTGGGCCTTGAGTACCTGACGCTGTCCAGGTCCTCGGGGACCCTGTCCGGCGGCGAGAGCCAGCGCATCAGGCTGGCCACGCAGATAGGCTCGTCGCTGATGGGGGTGCTGTATATTCTGGACGAGCCCTCTATCGGCCTGCACCAGAGGGATAACAGCAAGCTCTTGGGGACTTTAAAGCGCCTTAGGGACCTGGGCAACACGGTGATAGTGGTGGAGCACGACGAGGAGACCATGCGGGAGGCCGACCATATAGTGGACATCGGCCCCGGGGCCGGGGTCCATGGGGGCGATGTCATATATTCGGGGCCGGTGAAGGGGATAATGAAGTGCAAGGAGTCCGTTACCGGGCAGTATCTCAGCGGGAAGAAGAAGGTGGAGATACCGGAGAGCCGCCGGCCGGGCAACGGCAAGTTTTTGGAGATAGTTGGGGCCAGCCAGAACAACCTTCGGGATGTGGACGTGAAGCTGCCTTTGGGGGAGCTGGTGTGCGTAACAGGGGTGTCCGGGTCGGGGAAGTCGTCGCTTATAAACGAGATACTCTATAAGAAGCTGGCGGCGGAGCTGAACCGGGCACACACCTTCGCGGGGAGCCATAGGGAGATAAGGGGCCTTGAGCACCTGGACAAGGTGATACAGATAGACCAGTCCCCCATTGGCCGCACCCCGCGGTCCAACCCGGCCACGTATACGGGGCTGTTCAACGATATACGCGACCTGTACGCCAGCACCCAGGAGGCAAAGATGAGGGGCTTCGGGCCCGGGCGCTTTAGCTTCAACGTGAAGGGCGGGCGCTGCGAGGCCTGCCAGGGGGACGGCATAATCAGGATAGAGATGCACTTTCTGCCGGACGTGTACGTGCCCTGTGAAGTGTGTAAGGGGCACAGATATAATCGGGAGACGCTTGAGGTGAAGTATAAGGGCAAGAGCATATACGACGTGCTGGAGATGACAGTTGAGGAGGGGCTGGACTTCTTCAGGGACCTGCCGAAGCTGAACCGCAAGCTGCAGACTCTCTTTGACGTGGGCCTGGGGTATGTGAAGATAGGTCAGCCCGCCACCACCCTCTCCGGCGGCGAGGCCCAGCGGGTGAAGCTGGCGACGGAACTCTCACGCCGGCCCACGGGCAAGACCATCTATATCCTGGACGAGCCCACCACCGGCCTGCATATCGCGGACGTGCATAAGCTGATTGAGGTCTTGCAGCAGCTGGTGGATAAGGGGAATTCCGTGGTGGTGATAGAGCATAACCTGGACCTGATAAAGACCGCCGACCATATCATCGACCTGGGGCCCGAGGGGGGCAACCGCGGGGGGACGATAGTGGCCCAGGGGACGCCGGAGGAAGTGGCCCTGGTGGAGGGGAGCTATACCGGGCAGTACCTTAGGGCGCTGCTGAAGATATGAAGGAGGTCAAACCATGCCATTTGACTTTAAAAAGGAACAGAAAGAGCTCTATCTGCCCAAAAGCGCACCCGGGATCGTCACGGTCCCGCCCATGAAATTTGTTGCCGTGGACGGCCAGGGGGACCCCAATGTGGAGGGCGGCGAGTACAAGGGGGCGCTGGAGGTGCTGTATGCGGTCTCCTATACGCTTAAGATGAGCTATAAGGGCGAATATAGGATACCCGGATTCTACGAGTATGTGGTGCCGCCGCTGGAGGGGTTCTGGCGGCAGACGGGCGTAGAGGGCTTTGACTATAGCGACAAGTCTACATTCCAGTGGACCTCGGCGATACGGCTGCCGGATTTTGTGCGGGAGGAGGATTTCGCCTGGGCCGTTAGTGCCGCGGAGAAGAAGAAAAAGCTGGACTGCTCCCGGGCGTATCTGCTGTTGCTGGAGGAGGGGGTATGCGTGCAGATGCTGCATCTTGGGTCATATGACAGCGAGCCGGAGTCGGTGGCGCGCATGGACGCTTATATAGCCGGGAATGGGTATGAGAACGATATGGGGGGCGATAGGCGGCACCATGAGATATATCTCAGCGACCCGCGCAAAACTTCGCCGGAGAAGTGGAAGACAGTTATAAGGCACCCCATAAGGAGGAAATAATTATGAGCGCATACCGCACCGCCATAGAGACAAACTATCGGATGATAAAGGGGGAAAGCATTGCTGAAAATGAGCGTGAGGCTATTGTGGGGGAACTGCTTGGGGCGGCGGAGGCGGGCCCCGCCATGCCCACAGGCAGCCGCGCGATGTATCCGGTATTCTTTATCCCGCCGGAGGGGGTGAAGCTGCAAAGCCTGATGGCGCAGATACCGAAGACAAGGATACTGGCCGGGAATATGTATGAGCTGGAGATACTGCGGGTGCTGTGTTTGCTGGCCCCGGAGGACCCCCGGGTGGTCTTTATGCGGGACGCCACCCTGGAGCGCCTGAGGTCCACCTGCTTCGGCTGGGAGGACGACGGCGTGGGCGAATGCTTTGACGCGTCTTTGGTGGTGCTGAGGTTTCTCTGCGCCGCCGCGCCGGGGGACAGGGAGTGGATAAAGAGCCGGATAGAGAACTATAACCGCCATGTGGGCGAGAGGAAGCGGCCCTGGTTCTCCCTCTGGTACTTCTGGCTGTGCCTGTCGGAGATGCCGCTGGAGCTGGCCCTGCCGGAGATAGAGGGGCATAGGGAGGAGCTTGAAAAGAAGCTTCGGCGCAGCTATGTGATGAATAGCGAACAGGATAGGGCCCTGCACCCTATGCTGATATGTATGCTGAGAAACCTTATGTCCCGGCTGCCGGAATACGCCTGGCTCAAGGGGCGGCAGGTGGTCATAGGCCCTGGGGACGGGCGGGCGCGGCTGGATATGGAGGAAAGGCCCGCCGCCTGAAAATATTTTGATGATGGCCCGAAAGTCGGGCTTTACAAACCAGGTAGAGTGTGTTAAAATATCTGGAGTACCCTTCCCTCGGATACCGGCTTCACCTGCCGCAGCCAAAGGCCCGGCCGCCGTAGCCTGTGGGTGGGGCGAATAATTATAGAAAAGGTGATAGAAATGACCAAAGCAGAGAAGACCGAGATCATCCAGAAGTACGCCCGGCATGAGGGCGACACCGGCTCGCCCGAGGTGCAGATCGCTGTGCTGACAAAGCGCATAAACGACCTTACCGAGCATCTGCGCTCTAACCAGAAGGACCACCACTCCCGCCGGGGCCTGCTTAAGATGGTCGGCCAGCGCAGGAGCCTTTTGAACTATCTCATCAAGATAGACATCGAGCGCTATCGCAGCATCATCGCTGAGCTGGGCATCCGTAAATAAGCACCTAACATCTGTCCTGAACTTGAGCGGGGGCGGCGGCAGGCTCTCGGGCTTGCCGCCGCTGTTCGTTCATAATTTGGCTTTGCCAACACCGCCAGGCACCTGTTTTACAAACAGACTCCCCGCGTGACGGAGGGCCTGTTTGTCAAACAGGGCCGCGGCGAAAGAAACTGCCCCTCCGGCAAGAGGAGGGGAGAAAGGGTAAATTATGTTTGAAAATTTTAGACGCTATGAGACCGATTTCGCCGGACGGCCCCTGGTGGTAGAGACCGGCAAAATGGCCCAGCTGGCAAACGGCGAGTGCCTTGTGCGGTACGGCGACACGGTGGTGCACGTGGCTGCGACAGCCTCCGCAAAGCCCAGGGACGGCATAGACTTCTTCCCGCTTTCGGTGGACTTTGAGGAGAAGCTGTACTCCGTGGGCAAGATACCCGGCTCGTTCCTGAAGCGCGAGGGCCGCCCCAGCGAGAAGGCCACACTTGTATGCCGCATGATAGACCGGCCCATTAGGCCGCTGTTCCCCAAGGATATGAGGAACGACGTGGCCATCGTCTGCACGGTGATGTCTGTGGACCAGGACTGCTCCCCGGAGATCGCCGCTATGGTGGGCACCTCCATCGCCCTGACCATTTCGGATATTCCTTGGAGCGGGCCCATATCCGGCGTATCCGTAGGGCTTATCGACGGAAAGTTCATCATCAACCCCGATGCCGAGCAGCGCAAGGTAAGCGAGATGGCGGTTACCGTCGCCTCCACCACCGAACGCATAGCCATGATAGAGGCCGGGGCAAATGAGGTCTCCGACGAGGATATGTACAACGGCATTATGGCCGGGCATGAGGCAAACCAGCATATTTTGCAGTTTATCAACGGCATCAAGGCCGAGATAGGCAAGGAGAAGTTCGAGTACCCCAGCAACGAGCCGGAGCCGGAGATGTTCGAGGCCATTAAAGCCTTTGCCGAGGACGATGTGCGCGAGGCCATGGACACCGACGACAAAACCGTGCGGGACGCGAGGCTCAGGCCGGTGTATGAGAAGGTGCACGAGCGCTTTGACCCGGAGTACCCGGAGCAGGAAGCGAAGATAGACGAGTGCATGTATAAGACCCAGAAGTACGTGGTGCGCCGCTGGCTTCTGGACGAGCAGAAGCGTGTGGACGGCCGCGGCATGGACGAGATGCGGCCGCTGGCCGCGGAGGTTGGGCTGCTGCCCAGGACCCACGGCTCCGGCATGTTCACAAGGGGCCAGACCCAGGTGCTGACCGTTGCGACGCTGGGCTCTATAAGGGACAACCAGCTTTTGGACGGCATTGACGAGGAGGAGTCGAAGCGCTATATCCACCACTATAACTTCCCCTCCTACTCCGTAGGCGAGACCCGGCCCAGCAGGGGCCCGGGCAGGCGTGAGATAGGTCACGGCGCTTTGGCGGAGCGGGCGCTGGTGCCGGTGGTGCCGGGGATGGACGAGTTCCCCTATACTATACGGCTGGTGTCTGAGGTGCTGAGCTCCAACGGTTCAACTTCCCAGGCATCTATCTGCGGCTCTACTCTGGCGCTGATGGACGCGGGCGTGCCCATAAAGGCCCCTGTGGCGGGCATCTCCTGCGGGCTTATCACCGAGGGGGACCGCTGGATGACCATGGTGGACATCCAGGGGGTCGAGGACTTCTTCGGGGACATGGACTTTAAGGTGGGCGGCACCAAGAAGGGCATAACCGCCATACAGATGGACCTGAAGATATCCGGCCTGCTGCCCGAGATGGTGAAGGAGGCCCTGGAGAAGACCCATAAAGCCAGGAACTATATAATAGACGAGATAATGCTGAAGGCCATACCCGAGGTGCGGCCCGAGCTGTCGCCGTATGCGCCGAAGATGCTTTCGATGCAGATACCTGTGGACAAGATCCGCGAGGTCATCGGCACGGGCGGCAAGGTCATACAGAAGATATGCGCCGAGTGCGAGATCACCATGGACGTGGAGGAGGACGGCCACGTTTATATCACCGGCATCGACATCGAGAAGTGCCGCCGGGCCATGGACATTGTGGATACCATCGTCAACGACCCCGAGCCGGGCAGCTATTATAACGGCCGGGTGACGAGGCTGATGGACTTCGGGGCCTTTGTGGAGATAGCCCCGGGGAAGGAGGGCCTGGTGCATATCTCAAGGCTGGATATCCGGCGCACGGAGAAGGTCACGGACGTGGTGAACGTGGGCGATGTGGTGAAGGTGAAGGTGCTGGAGATAGACGATAAGGGGAGGCTGAACCTGTCGAGAAGGGACGCGCTTATCGACCTGGACGGCGCGGTGCCGGAGAACGACATCAGCGCGGATAGGCCCCCGAGAAGGGACCGGGATCATGACCGCAGGCCGCCCAGAAGGGACCACGACCGCCGGTAAACGCAAAGGAAAAAGTTTCGTCCACCTTTTCAAAGGTGGCGGGGGTGGAGGGGGCAGCGCCCCTCCCCGCCGGAGGCCATAAATATAACCAAACAAATAACCCCCGAGGTTTCTCGGGGGTTAAACTATCACTCGAACAGCTCCGGGTGCATCCGGCTGTAATGGAATATGTACTGCTGGGCAAGCCCGGCGTTGGGGCCGAAATCCTCCGGCGCCATACCCGGCAGCAGCCGGGCCATGGCCCGCTTCATCCACACATCCATGGGAAAGCACTCGGTCTTATGGAAGCCGTACAATAGGGCGCACTCCGCAACCTTCGGCCCCACGCCCTTTATCCTGCGCAGCTCCTCGCGGCCATAGCCGGCGGGCTCGCGCAGGATACGCCCAAGGTCTATCTCGCCGCCGGCGACCTTGCGGGCGGCGTCCAGTATGTAGGGGGCGCGGTAGCCGGAGCGCAGGGGCTCCAGGTCCTCTATGGAGAGCGCGGCCACAGTCTCCGGCCCGGGGAAGGAGTGCATATCCGTGCCGGGGATGGGTTCTCCGAACATGCAGCAGAAGTTGTTCACCAGACCCTTTATGCGGCTGATGTTGTTGTTCTGGGACATGATGAAGGAGCAGAGGGCCTCCCAGGGCTCCTGGCGCAGGATGCGTATGCCGGGGGCGAACTCCGCGGCCTCCTTGAGCACCGGGCTTAAGCCGGAGAGCTCCCCGCGGATGCGGGCATAGTCCTCGGAGAGGTCGAAATAGGCGCGCCAGACGCCGTCCATGTCCTCCTGGGCACAGCTGAGCTCCAGCTCGTTCCCCATTTTTCGCAGGGCCAGATACCTCCCATAGGCCGCGCCGCACCAGAGCTCGGAGTCCTCCGGGGAGGGCTTCCAGCGGAAGGCCTGGCCGCAGTCCAGAGTCTCGCGAAGATCAAACCCCGCCGGGATGCGCAGGCCGCTCAACGGTTCTTCTCCCCGGAGTCCTGCTGGGCGGTGGGGGCCCGGGAGGTGAGCCAGGTCATGGCCCGCTCTATGGCGTCCTTGGAATTGCCCCAGTCGCCGCCGGCGTTGCGGTAGTCGAACATGCGGCAGAAGTGGGTCACGTCGCCGCCAAGCTCCTCAAGATAGGCCTTCGCAAGGCGGGTGGTGTCGGCCTCGAAGGGCACAAAGCTCTTCTTCGGCAGCTTCCCCGCCGCTTCCATTACCAGCCCGTAGTGGGGCAGGCAGATGAACTGCTGGGCGGCGTAGAGGTCCCGGAACTCCTGCTCGTTCTGCCATAGAGCCAGGGTGCTCTCCAGAAGGTGGCGCATACTGTCCTTTATGTTCTCGCAGATAAAGCAGTTCTCCTCACGGCTGTGGACGGCGGCGGCTATCTTCTTTGGGACAGCCTTGCCCTCTGGGAAGACCTGGCCCTTTACCTCGGCCAGAAGGCTCTCAAGGATAAGGGCCACGGAAAGCCTGCTGCCCCGGGCAAGTATCTGGTTGAAGTGCTCTGAGCAGAAGCCCAGCCGGTTTGTTTCTATACGCACGTCGGGCTCCATCATGGCAGCACCCGTGATATAGGTGGCCATGCGGTCCTCAAGCATGTCGCGCATACGGCAGAAGGGACAGCCGTCCTTGGGCTCAAAAACTTCGTTTACGGGGATGGAGCATATGTCCTCTCGCATTGTTTGACCTCCTCATATGAGTTCATAGAATGGAAATATATTCACCATATTTACATAATATTTGGGGCCCAAATCAGTTTTCAACCTGGATAAATACGGTAAAATAAGGGGTTATCAACATTTTCCACCGAGTTTTCCACATTCCGCTACCAACATAAAACGGTTACCTATTTGATGACCTCGATATTGTCCTTGACATAGATGACCCCGGATATGACCGTCACCACGGCCACCGCCCAGCAGAGGATCTGGGTTATAAGGGACACCGCGCCGATGTCGGTGGGGCCCATAATGGCCGCCAGGGCGTAGTATATGAGGATAGCGCTCATCTGCAGCACGGTCTTGACCTTGCCCCACATGTTGGCGGCTATTACCCGGCTTTTGGAGGCGGCAACCATGCGTATGCCCGCCACAGCGAACTCCCTGAAAAGGGTCAGGGCCAGGACTATGGGGCTGCACACGCCGTCCGTCACCATGTAGATAAAGGCGGCGGTGGTGAGCATCTTGTCCGCAAGGGGGTCGGCAAACTTTCCAAAGTCCGTCTCAAGGTGGTACTTCCGGGCGATCTTGCCGTCCAGCAGGTCGGTTATGCTTGCCAGGGCGAAGATTATCCCGGCGATAAGGCTATAGACCCGGCTGAACTGGGGGGTGCCGAACCTGGTAAGGGCAGCAAACACCATGAAGAAGGGCACCATGGCGCATCTTAAAAGGGTCAGCTTGTTGGGAAGATTCGTTTTCATGCCGCCATCTCCTTTCTCTTTAGACGTTCAGCTCCAAGGAGCCCATAAGGTCGCCGTCCATGCAGTCCTCTATCCTGACCGGCACAAAGCTGCCGAGAGTGGGACGCTTTCCGTCCACGGTGAAGAATACCCTGCCGTCCACGTCGGGCGCGTCCATATATGAGCGGCCGAACCAGCACTCGGCATAGCGGTCAAAGCCCTCTACAAGGACCTCCACGGTCCCGCCGATAAGGGCCGCGCCCTTCTCCTCGGATATGTCCATCTGCTGCTCCATTATGATCCCTGCCCGGCGCTCCTTCTCCTCCTGGTCCAGCTGGTCCGGAAGCGATGCTGCGGGGGTGCCGTCCTCCTGGGAGTAGGTGAAGCAGCCAAGGCGGTCAAACTTTACGGTCTTTACAAACTCCGAGAGCTCTGTGAAATCCTCCCCGGTCTCGCCGGGGAAGCCGGTTATCAGGGTGGTGCGGAGTATAACTCCGGGGACCTTTGCGCGTATCTTCTCAATGAGAGCTTCCAGGGAAGCTCTGTCCCCCCGGCGGTTCATGGCTTTCAGCACCCTGCCGGAGCAGTGCTGGAGGGGCAGGTCGATGTAGGGCAGGACCTTTTCCTCCGAGGCCATCACGTCCAAAAGCTCGTCGGTTATGGCGTCGGGGTAGCAGTACAGCACACGGAGCCACTTTATGCCCTCGATTTTGCACAGGCGCTTCAGGAGCTTCGCGAGAGAATACTCGCCGTAGAGGTCGACGCCATAGCGGGTGGTGTCCTGGGCGATGAGCACCAGCTCTCTGGCGCCGTTTCTTGCAAGGGCCCTGGCCTCCTGCTCGATGTCCTCCATGGTCCTGCTGCGGTAGCCGCCACGGATATAGGGTATGGCGCAATAGGAGCAGCGGTTGTCGCAGCCCTCGGCTATCTTCAGATAGGCCGTCCAGCTGGGGGTGGTAAGCTCCCTGTCGCCGCTGAGGGGCAGCCGCTCCTTATCCGGGAAGGCCTCCACCGGCCCGGATTCCAGCAGCTCTCCTATGTACCTTGCCGGGTCCTCGTTGGCCCCTATGCCGAGAACGCCGTCCAGCTCCGGCAGCTCCTGCCTTATCTCGGCCTGATAGCGTTCTGAGAGACAGCCGGTGGCCACGAGCTTCTTTATGCGGCCCTCTTTCTTTAAAAGGCCCAGTTCCAGTATCTCGTCGATGGACTCCTTTTTTGCGCTCTCGATAAAGCCGCAGGTGTTCACTATGGCCACGTCGGCCATGGCCACATCGTCCACCAGTTCATAGCCCGCCGCTTTCAGCTTTGCCATAAGCAGCTCGCCGTCCACCTGGTTCTTGGCGCAGCCCAGGCTTATCATCCCAACTTTCACTGCCATTCTCTTGTCCTCCTCTATTTTACCAGTCCGCGCACCGCGGCAAAAAACTCGTCCGTATACTCCCCGGCAAGTATCTCCCGGGCCCGGGCCTTTCGCTCCCACTCGTCTATGGGGACCCATTCGGCCCTGTCCACCTCGTGGGGCTGGAGCGTCAGCTCGTCCAGGGAAACGTCCCTTTTAAGACCGTACACGTCCATAAAGAAACCCTCGCCTCTAAAGCCGTCGGCCTTACGGCGGGCCAGAAATACCATCTCCTGGGGTCCGGCGCTTATACCCGTCTCCTCCTGGAGCTCCCGCACGGCGGCCTCAAGGCTTGTCTCCCCCGAGAGGACCCCGCCGCCCGGGCTCTCCCAGGCACCGGGCATATTGGGCTTGTCCATGCTCCTGAGGGTGCAGAGCACCTCCTTTTTGCTGTTCACCACGGTTATAGTCACCGCCAGGTGGTACTCACCGGGGGCCTGGGCGCCGCCCCGCTCCTGGGTGCGGCCGGTAAGATTGCCGTTTTCGTCGTATATGTCCCAGATCTCTTTCATTCTGTCTCCTCCTTTTCCACTGTGGCCTTTGTCTGTGACCGCCTTATCTTATAGCGCTTGGGCTTGCCCCGCAGAAGGGTCTTGATATCCTCGCCGACGCCGCTCTGTTCAAGCCACATGCTGACCTCGCCCCCAAGGAACAGGATGTACATGCAGAAGAACAGCCAGAACATCATTATCACCAGGGTGGCAAGGCTGCCGTAGATGGAGAAGTTTGAGAAGTTCTCCACGAACAGGGAGAAGAAGTACGAGAACAGCACCCAGCCTCCGGCACCGAAGACGGCCCCCAAAAGATTATGGCGAAGCTTCACCCGCCGCCGGGGCACGAAGCTGTACAGCAGGGTGAAGAAGAAAAACAGCATCACGAAGCTTACAAGGGACTTGAAGTTTATCAGCAGGGCAGCCACCAGGGGCCAGCGGTCCTGTATAGCCCTATAGATGGTGGTGCCGAAGACCATCAGCACTGCCGCCGCTATGAGCACCACCGCAAGCATCACCACGTATACCACGGCCATGGCCCGGAGAAGTATATAGTTCCTGGGCTGCTCCACCTCGTAGATATGGTCAAGGCCCTTGATTATTGCCACCATGCCCATGGAGGAGGACCAGACCGCCGCTATCACCGCCACGGGCAGCACCCCGGAGGATTCTATCGGGCTGGGGATTATCTTTGAGAGAGCGGTTGAGAAGGCCTCTGGCAGAAGGTTCAGCGCCGCCTCTATCATGGTGACCCCGGAGGAGAAGTGTATCCTCTGCATAAGGGTCAGAAGGAACGCGAGAAATGGCAGGAAGGAGGTGATAAGGAAGAAGGCGCTGTGTGCCGCGGATGAGTCCAGCCGGTCCCGGGTTATGCGGTCCATGAACCAGAGCGTATGCTTTTTGATAAAGCCCCACATACAGTCTTCCTCCTTCCGGCGGGAAATTTCTATAGTATGT
The DNA here is from genome assembly GCA_910584745.1 of uncultured Eubacteriales bacterium. GTDB lineage: Bacteria > Bacillota > Clostridia > Oscillospirales > Acutalibacteraceae > Acutalibacter. Next base: position 18,464 of record CAJUDG010000004.1, on the reverse strand, counting down.
ATTATAGCAATAAATCTGCTTGGAGAAGTCCGGTGCTCTTGCGAAGCAAGAGAGAAACGCTTCGCGTTTCAGGGCTTCTCCGAATGTACGCCTTGCGTACATTATAGCATAGCTCCAATGGGCGGTCAAGTATGGCGGGGGCCGGGATGGGGGCAAAAAGGATTGATTATCTGACGCGCTTCTGGTACAATAGCTTTATATATGGCTCTGCGATAAAAAGGAGTGAGTTTATTGGACTACATGTATCTTAAAAGCGGCACGGACGTGCGGGGCACGGCCATAGAGACCCCGGAGGGCGGCCCGGTGCAGCTGACCGACGAGACCGTGGCCGATATCGCCCGGGCATTCTTAGTCTGGTGCGAAAGGCATATGGATATACCCGCCCACCGGCTGAAACTGGCGGTGGGCAGGGATTCAAGGCTGTCAGGGCCCAGGATAGCCGGGGCCATAAGGGAGGCCCTGCTGCCCTATGGCGTGACCTGCTATGACTGCGGTCTGGCATCCACGCCCTCCATGTTCATGGCGGTGCTGGACATCCCCTGCGACTGCGCGGTGCAGATAACCGCCAGCCATCACCCCTTCCATAGGAACGGGCTGAAATTCTTTACGAAGGACGGCGGGCTTGACAGCCCGGACCTCTCTGAGATACTGGCCCTTGCGGGCGAGGGCGTTTGTCCAGAGGAGGCCCCCGGGGGCAGCTGGCGGGAGTCGGACCATATGGAGGTCTATGCCGCCCATCTTAGGGACCTGATAGAGAGGGGGATAGGCGCGCCGGACTACCATAGGCCCCTTGCGGGCTTTCATATCGCCGTGGACGCTGGCAACGGCGCGGGAGGGTTCTATGCCGAGAAGGTGCTGGCGCCCCTGGGGGCCGATATCAGCGGCAGCCGGTTTCTGGAGCCGGACGGCAGGTTCCCCAACCACATACCCAACCCGGAGAATGAGGATGCCATGGGCTTTGCCTCCCGGGCGGTCACTGAGTCGGGGGCGGACCTGGGGATAATCTTCGACACGGACGTGGACAGGGCCGGGGTGGTGGACCGCCGCGGCAGGGAGATAAACCGCAACAGGCTGGTGGCCCTGGCTTCGGCCATCGCGCTGGAGGACGCTCCGGGGGGCACGATAGTCACCGACTCCATCACCTCGGACGGCCTGAAGGAGTATATAGAGGGCACCCTTCATGGCAGGCACCACCGCTTTAGGCGGGGGTATAAGAACGTGATAAACGAGGCCCTGCGGCTGAACAGGGAGGGCGTGGACTGCCCGCTGGCCATCGAGACCAGCGGCCATGCGGCCCTTCGGGAGAACTATTTTCTGGACGACGGCGCGTACCTGGTGACGAAGATAATCATCAAGCTGGCTTCCCTGCGCCGAGAGGGCAGGGAGCTTGAGGATATGCTCAGCAGCCTTCGGGAGCCCGCAGAGGCTCTTGAGGTGCGCGTACCGATACTTGAAAAGGACTTCCGCGCCAGGGGGCAGGGGCTGATAGAGAGCCTTGAGGATTACTCCCGGGCCAGGGGCTGGAGGATAGCCCCGGACAACCGCGAGGGCATAAGGGTGTCCTTCCCAGAGGGAGAGGGGCAGGGCTGGTTCCTGGTAAGGCTCTCGGTACACGACCCCATACTGCCGGTGAACATCGAGAGCGATGTGCGGGGGGGCGTGGAGGCCATCAGGGGAAAGCTCCGGGAGTTCTTCCGGGAGAACTCCGCTGGCCTGGATATTTCGGCCCTATGAGCGGGGAGAGCGGCTCCCGGGTGCTGGTGGCCATGAGCGGCGGGGTGGACTCCTCTGTGGCGGCCCTACTCCTAAAGCGGCAGGGGTATGAGGGCATAGGGGTGCTCTTGAAGCTCTTTTCCCCGGAGGAGGGCACCGAGGACTTTCGGGGGGAGAGGGCCTGCTGCTCCCTTGAGAGCGCCGAGACCGCCAGGGGCGTGGCTATGGGGCTTGATATGCCCTTTTATGTGTTCAACTTTTCCGAGGACTTCCGGCGGGATGTGATAGAGCCCTTTATAAGGGCCTATCAGGAGGGGGGGACCCCCAACCCCTGTATCAGCTGCAACAGGCATGTAAAGCTTGGCAAGCTCTTTCGCCGGGCGGCTGAGATAGGCTGCTCCCATGTGGCTACGGGCCACTACGCCAGAGTGGAGCGCGATCCGGGCGGCGGGCGCTGGCTTTTGATGAAGGGGCTGGATGAGGATAAGGACCAGAGCTACTTCCTGTATAACCTGACCCAGGATCAGCTCTCGCGGCTTCTGCTGCCCCTGGGGGGGCTTACAAAGGCCCAGGCGCGCAGGCTTGCGGAGGAGGCCGGGTTTACTAACGCCGGCCGCCGGGAGAGCCAGGATATCTGCTTCGTGCCCGACGGGGACTACGCCGGGTTCATCGAGCGGTACACAGATACCCCGGCACGGCCCGGGGACTTTGTGGGCACGTCGGGACAGGTATACGGCAGGCATAGGGGCATAATACGCTACACCGTGGGCCAGCGAAAGGGGCTTGGGCTCTCATTTCCCCAGCCAATGTATGTGTGCGGCATAGACCCGGAAAAGAACCAGGTGGTACTTGGGGAAGAAGGGGAGCTGTTTTCGGACAGGCTCACGGCCCGGGACCTGAACCTTATCGCCGTGGACGGCATACCAAAGCCGATGCGGGTAACGGCGAAGATACGCTATAGGCATAGAGAACAGCCCGCCACGGCGGTGCAGACCGGGCCCGACGAGTTGGAGGTGCGCTTTGATAAGCCCCAGCGGGCCGTGACCCGGGGCCAGGCAGTGGTGCTGTACGACGGGGACACCGTCATAGGCGGCGGGACCATCTGCAAATAGAGAAAGGCGCCCGCTGGGCGGCGCCTTTCAGAATTTCACATAAGCAGGAACAATAGGGCGAACATCAGCTCGTTATTGCCCTCCTCGCCCCCAAGGATGAGCAGCAGCGCCAGCAGCATGGTCCGCTCCCGGTCCTTAAAGAGCTCCTCAAGCAGGCTCTGGGGGGCCTGCTGCAAAGCCGCCTGGGCGGGCTTTGCGGCGGGCTGCTCCGGCGGGGGAGGCGGCGTGGGGGCCGGGGGCTCCTCCGGGGGCTGGCTTGAGGGGCGCTGGCGGCCCGGCCGTGCCCTGGACTGCATCTCCCGGGCCCTGCGGGCGGCCTCCTCCTGCATACGCCGCATATCCATCTCTGGCATCAGAGCACCCCCTTAACCGCCCAGCCCGGGCATCAGCCCCGCAAGGCCGCCCATGTCCCGCAGCATGGGCAAAAGCCGCATGAGCTGCAATATCTTTACCGCCTCGTCTATCTTCCTGCGCCGCTCCTCCCGAAGCAGCGGACGCAGGGCCATCAGCAGCCGGGTGGAATCGTCCTCCCGGTTCAGTTGGCTGAGCATTGGGGCAAGCTTTGCCGCCATGCCTATGGCATCCGGCGCTATAAGGGCCGAGGACTGGGGCTGTTGGACCGGGGCGGCATTCCCAAGGGCTCCCAGCATACCGGCCAGCGCGGACAGGTCCGGCGCCGGAGGGGCTGCCGGCTGGGGTGCGGGAGGCTGGGCGCCTCCTTCGTTCTGCCCGCCAAGCCCCAGGGAACTCATCATGCCCTGTAGCTGCTTCATACTTTCCGGGTTTGATAATATCTGACTGAGCTGCTGCTCCAGGCCGTCCATATGCCGGTCCCCCTTTCCTTCAGGTTATTCTTTGCCGCCCTGGAGCATCTGCAGAAGCTTCTGTGCCTGGGGCGTCGCCAGCAGCTTTTTCGCCGCCTGGGGGTCGGACAGCACCTTCTGCATGGCGGCGCTGTCCCCTTCCGCAGCATTTCCAAGGAGCTTTGAGAGCGTGCCGTTTTGGGCGGCCCGCTTGAGCTCCTCCGGGGTCGAGCCCAGGCGCTGGGCGGTTATCTTCAGCAGGGACTCGAGCCTGTCGTTGTCCATATTGTTTTCATTCACTTTAAAAGCCCTCCCTTACTATATGGCTTCAATAGTAAACACGCGGCTGCGCCGCTGTGTTAACTATATCCATACTATGCGGGCGGGGCGCGGCTGATTCATAAGTTTTGGATTGAGAGGTAAGTTTAATGCGTATTCTGGTCACATCAGACACCCACGGAGACTCCGCGAGCCTGCGGCGGGCAATACTGGCCCAGCCTAAGGCCGACATAGTCATACACCTTGGCGACGGCGGGGACGACGTTGAGAGGGTCAGGTTTTCATTTCCCAATAAGACCATTTTGCAGGTCAGGGGCAACTGCGACTGGGGCAGTTCCGTGCCCGAGAGCGGGGAGTATACAGCCGAGGGGAAGAAGATATTTTATACCCATGGCCATAACTACGGCGTGAAGTCCGGGGACTATACCATTATCAGCGAGGCCCGCTCGAGAAAGGCCGATATACTGCTGTTCGGACACACCCATCAGCCCCGGGAGGACTATGAGGAGGGGCTCTATATCATGAACCCCGGACGGCTCAGCGGCTGGGAGCCCACATATGGGATAATAGACATTACCGGGCAGGGGATCGTGCTGAACGTGATGAAGCTGCCATAAGGGAGGGGTTTTATGTATAGTGAAATGAGTTTGGGGGATGTATAGAAGATCCTGCCCCTCTATATCGGCTATTATAATACCTGCGAGGATGGCGAATGGACGGAAGAAACCGCTGGAAAGCGCATACGCCAGGTGCTGGGCATGGACGGCGGCTGGGGGCTGCTACTTGAGGACGGGGAGGGCCCTGCGGGCTTTGTCATGGGGTATTTCAAGCAGTATGACGACCTTATGTCCTTTATACTGGAGGAGATCGTCATCGGGCGCACGCGCCAGGGGAAGGGCCTGGGCTCGGCGCTCTTGGCGGAGACGGAGAAAAGGGTACGGGAGCTTGGGGCAGCGGGGATAGAGCTGAGCTCGGTCAACGACGAGATGCACGCCCATTTCTATGGCAAGGCCGGGTATAGGGATGCGAAGAATTTTGTGCAGAAGGTGAAATGGTTTAATGCCTAAGGCGACGAAGCTGACGACGGTTTTAATTCTTTTGGGCGCGATACTGGCAGCGGTGCTGTACCGGGTCTTTCCCATCGGCTTTCTGCTGTCCCTTGCTATAACACTGGGCACTATGGCGTACCATTTTCTTATGCGGCTGCTTGTGGGCACGGCCCTGGGCAGCCCGGCTTTTATGCGCCCGGACTATGCCAGGGGCTGGTACAGGGTGCGGCCCTGGGAGCGGAAGGTATTTAGGGCCTTAAGAGTGAGGGAATGGAAGGGTAAGATGCCCACCTACAGCCCCGAGGCCTTCTCCCCCCGGCTGCACGGCTGGGAGGAGATCGCGGTCAATATGTGCTGCTCCGAGCGGGTGCATGAGGTAAGCGCCCTTTTGAGCTTTATCCCCCTTGGGGCCTCCCTTTGGTTCGGGTCATTCTGGGTGTTTTTTGTGACCTCTGTGCTGGGGGCGGCCTTTGATATGTCATTTGCGGTCATACAGCGGTATAACCGCATGAGAATAGCCAAAATAGCTTCCCGCCCCAGGGCCCGCCCTCATTGACAAAACATGGGAAATCCTTTATAATAAGAGAGTTGCGGGCCCGGGAGCATGAGCCCCGGACGCCAAAGAGAGGAGCTAATGGATCATGAGCTTTCAGATACTTGGAACGGGCAGCTTTCTGCCGGAAAAGGTCATAACCAACGAGGACCTGTCCCGGATGGTGGACACCTCGGACGAGTGGATAACTAAGCGCGTGGGCGTTAAGGAGCGGCATGTCTGCACCACCGAGAGCAATACGGACATGGCGGCCAAGGCCGCCGAGCGGGCGCTGGAGGCCGCCGGGGTAAGCCCGGAGGAGCTGGACCTTATCATCGGCACCTCCGTCAGCGCGGACAGCATCTCCCCCGGCATGGCCAGCATGGTGCAGAACCGGCTTGGGGCGAAATGCCCGGCTTTTGATATCAACGCCGCCTGCCCGGGGTTCCTCTTTGGGCTGGAGATAGCCTCGGGCTTTTTCGCAAGGGGCACGGTGAAGAAGGCGCTGGTTGTAAGCAGCGAGCGCATGAGCGGGCTTATCGACTGGACGGACCGCTCTACCTGCTGCATATTCGGGGACGGAGCCGGGGCGGCGGTGCTGGGGCAGGGCGAGAGCTATCTGGCATCTGAGCTGCATACCCAGGGGGGGAACGACGTGATAGAGATACCCACCGGCTGGGGCAATTCCCCCTTCTATCAGATTGAGCAGAGGAAAAACTGCGTGTTTATGAAGGGACAGGAGACCTATAAGTTCGCGGTCACGTCCATGGTGAACGATATCCGCTCCGTCATGGAGCAGGCGGGCATTTCCGGGGAGCAGGTCAGTGTGGTGATACCCCATCAGGCCAATCTCAGGATAATAAACGAGGCGGCGAGAAGGCTGCCGGAGATAGCTGCGGAGAAGTTTTTGGTGAACATCCAGGAGGTGGGCAACACCTCCTCGGCCAGCGAGCCCATACTGCTGGATAAGGCCGTGCGCTCGGGGCGGATAGAGCCCGGGGACTATGTGGTGATGGCAGCCTTCGGCGGCGGGCTTTCCAGCGCGGCCTGCGTTATAAAGTGGTAAATTCTTTTTCGGGAGGAATATAGATCTATGATAAGAACTCCGTTATGCGAGCTTTTGGGGATAGAGTACCCCATCTTCCAGGGGGGCATGGCCTGGATATCCGACGGTAAGCTGGCGGCGGCCGTCTCTAACGGCGGCGGGCTGGGGATAATCTCGGCCATGAACGCCAACGCACAGTATCTTAAGGAGCAGATAGACCTTGCCCGGTCCCTGACCGATAAGCCCTTTGGCGTGAACATCATGCTGATGTCGCCCTTCGCCGCCGAGGTGGCGGAGCTGGCGGCAAAGGAGCGGGTGGCCGTTGTGACCACCGGCGCGGGGAACCCCTCGAAGTATATGCCCATGTGGCTTGAGGCAGGGGTCAAGGTTGTGCCCGTGGTGGCCTCTGTAGCCATGGCGAAGCTGGTGACTAAGGCCGGGGCCTCCGCTATAATAGCCGAGGGCGGCGAGTCCGGCGGGCATGTGGGGGATCTGACCACCATGGTGCTGGTGCCCCAGGTCTGCGACGCCACGGACCTGCCGGTGCTGGCGGCGGGAGGCATAGCCGACGGAAGGGGTATAGCCGCCGCTTTCCAGCTGGGCGCGGTGGGCGTTCAGGTGGGCACGAGATTTTTGGTGGCAAACGAGTGCGGGGTGCACCCGAACTATAAGAAAAAGGTGCTGAAAGCAAACGATATCGCCACTATGGTCACCGGCAAGCGGCTGGGGCACCCGGTGCGGCAGATAAAGAACCAGTTTGCAAAGGATTTCCTTAAGGCCGAGTATAGTCAGATCTCCGACGAGGAGCTGGAGGCCCTGGGCCGCGGCGCCCTGTACCGGGCGGCCGTGGAGGGCGACGAGAAGACCGGGGACTTTTTGGCCGGACAGATAGCCGGGATGGTGAATAAGGAGCAGCCCGCCGCCGAAATCATCTCCGAGATGTTCACGGAAGCGGAGGAAGTGCTGAGGGGGGCGGCGAAATGGGTAAGATAGCGTTCGTCTTCTCGGGCCAGGGGGCCCAGTACCCGGGGATGGGACAGTCCCTATGTGAGGTGAGCCCCGCCGCTAAGGCTGTTTTTGATGTGGCGGACAGACTGAGGCCGGGAACCTCAAAACAGTGCTTTTCCGGCACGGCGGAGGAGCTCTCCGTTACGAAGAACACTCAGCCCTGCTTATATTGTGTAGACTTGGCCGCGGCCCGGGCCCTGGAGGAAAAGGGCGTGCGGGCGGACTATATCGCCGGATTTTCCCTGGGCGAGGTTGCCGCGGCGGCGTTCGCGGGGATATTTACGGACGAGTCGGGCTTTGAGTTTGTGTGTAAAAGGGCAGAGGCTATGCAGAAGGCCGCAGAGGAGAATCCCGGCAGCATGGCGGCGGTTTTGAAGCTGCCCAATGAGAAGGTGGAGGAGCTCTGCGGAAGGTTCTCGAAGGTCTGGCCGGTAAACTACAACTGCCCGGGGCAGCTGGTGGTGGCCGGGGAGCCCGGGGATCTTAAGGAGTTCCAGGAGCTGGTAAAGGCCGAGGGCGGCCGGGCCGCGCCGCTGGCGGTGAGCGGGGGGTTCCACTCGCCGTTTATGGAGAGCGCCGCCGGGGAGCTTGCGGGATACCTGTCCGGGGTAGAGATGGCCGAGCCCCGTATTCCGCTGTACGCCAATCTGAACGCTGGGCCCTATACCGCCGCTTCGGCAAGGGAGCTGCTGGTAAGCCAGGTAAAGAGCCCGGTGCGCTGGCAGGAGACCATTGAGACGCTGGCCGCGGAGGGCGTGGACACATTTTTGGAGTGCGGTCCGGGGAAGACTCTCTGCGGGCTCATAAAGAAGACGGTGAAGACCGCGAGGGTCTTCCAGGTGCAGGACGGGGAGACATTGGACGCCGCTTTGAGCGGGCTTATGTAATAGTGCAAAAGGAGGCTTTTTGGATGAAGCTGGAAGGAAAGGTGGCGCTTGTGACCGGCGGCTCTCAGGGGCTGGGAAAGGCCATAGCGCTTAAGCTGGCGGAGAACGGCGCGGATATCGCCATCGCCTATGTGGGGCCCGGCGAGCCCGCCCAGGAGACCCAGGGGGAGATCGAGGCCCTGGGCCGCAGGGTGAAGCTCTATGTCTGCGACGTGCGGGACGAGGCTACAGTCAACGAGACCGTGGCGGCGGTGAAGAAGGACCTGGGCCAGATAGACATACTGGTGAACAACGCCGGGGTCACCCGGGACACCCTGATGGTGGGTATGAAGGACGAGGACTATGACATGGTGCTGGACATAAACCTTAAGGGCGCGTTCCACATGATAAGGGCCTGCTATAGGGACTTTATGCGCAAGCGCTATGGTAAGATAATCAATATCAGCTCCATAGCCGGCCTTGTGGGAAACGCCGGGCAGGTGAACTATGCCGCCTCTAAGGCCGGGCTTATCGGCATGTCCAAGTCCGTTGCCAAGGAGCTGGGCAGCCGGGGGGTCTGCTGCAACTGTATAGCCCCTGGCTTTATCAAGACCGACATGACCAAGAATATCAAGGAGGATAACCCGCTTCTCGTGCAGGTGCCCATGAAGCGCATGGGCTCACCGGAGGACGTGGCGAATGTGGCGCTGTTCTTGGCTTCGCCGGAGTCGGACTATATCACCGGCGAGACTATCAGAGTGGACGGCGGGCTTGCCACCTGAAAATTTTCTTATATAATTTCAAAAACTAGATTAAACAGTATTGCAATCTCTATTGAGATGCGTTACAATAAGAGAGGATGATTCAGTTGAACCGGGTCGTGATAACCGGAATGGGCGCTGTTACGCCCATCGGCAACGATGTGGACAGCTTCTGGCAGGGGCTGGTCTCGGGCAAATGCGGCATAGGACCCATTACCAAGTTTGATACCGCAGAGTTCAAGGTCAAGGTGGCCGCCGAGGTCAAGGACTTCGACCCGTCCCAGTATATGGAAAAGGGGGAGCTCCGCAAGTACGACGTGTTCTGCCAGTATGCCCTGGCCGCCGCCGCCCAGGCGGTGGAGAAAAGTAAGATACAGGGCACGCTGCCAAGCGAGGAGATAGGCGTGTACTTCGGCTCCGGCATAGGGGGCATCGGCACCTTTGAGGAGCAGCAGAAGCTCATGCTGGAGAAGGGGCCCAGGCGGGTCTCGCCCTTCTTTATCCCCGCCCTGATAATAAACATGGCGGGCGGGCTTATCGCCATCAAGTATAATTTTCAGGGAGCGGCGGTGTCGGCGGTTACGGCCTGCGCCACAGGCAATAACGCCATCGGCGAGGCCTATCGGGCCATAAAGCACGGATACCTGACGGCGGCGCTGGCCGGCGGGGCGGAGGCGGCTATAGTGCCCCTGGGACTGGCGGGCTTCTCCAATATGAAGGCTTTGTCCACCACTGAGGACCCCATGAGCGCCTGTGTGCCCTTTGACGCAAGGCGGAACGGCTTTGTAATGGGCGAGGGCGCGGGGGCGCTTATGCTGGAGGAATATGAGCACGCCAAGGCTCGGGGAGCTGATATTTACGGCGAGATCTGTGGCTATGGCGCTACCTGCGACGCGCACCATATCACCGCCCCGGACCCCGAGGGCAACGGCGGGGCCAGGGCCCTGCGGCTCGCCTATGAGGAGGCCGGAAGGTGCGAGGACCCCCATAAGCTCTACATCAACGCCCACGGCACCAGCACTCCGTTAAACGATGCCTGCGAGACCATGGCCATCAAGAAGGGGCTGGGCGAGGAGGCGGCTAGGGACTGCTTGATAAGCTCCACAAAATCCATGACCGGGCATATGCTTGGGGCGGCGGGGGCCGTTGAGGCCATCGCCTGCGTTATGGCACTGAGGGAGGGCCTTGTGCCGCCCACCATAGGCTATCAGGAGCCGGACCCCGCCTGTGACCTGGACTATGTGCCGGTCACGGCCCGCAGGGCCGATATAGAGGTGGCGCTGTCCGCCTCTCTGGGCTTTGGCGGCCATAACGCCTACCTGGCTTTCCGCAGACTATAATTTCCGGGAGGTTTCATATAATGGACGTAAAGTCGATCGAGAACCTGGCAAAACTGATGAAGGAGAACGGCCTGACTTCCCTGGAACTGGCCCAGGACGGGGTAAGCCTGAAGCTGGAGCGCAAGTCCGGGCAGGAGCAGGCCCAGGCAGGGACTCCGGCCGCCTCCCCCTTTGTGACTGCCCCTATAGAGCCGGAGCCCGCGCCCCAGAAGGGCTCGCTGGTGCTCTCGCCCACTGTGGGGGTATTCTACGCGGCGGCCTCGCCCGAGAGCAAGCCTTATGTGGAGGTGGGCTCCCGGGTGAATAAGGGGGACACCCTCTGTATCATCGAGGCCATGAAGCTTATGAACGAGATTCCCTCGGAGGTGGACGGCACGGTGGTGGAGGTCTGCGTGGGCAACGGACAGGTGGTGGAGTACAACCAGCCCCTGTTCCGTATCGCGCCGTGACGAAGGAGGAGGCCGCTATGAACCGTGACGAGATAAAGAATATACTGCCCCATAGGGAGCCCATGCTCCTTGTGGACGAGGTGGAGCTTATTGACGGTAAATCCCACGGGAAGTACCATGTCCGGGGGGACGAGTTCTTCCTGCAGGGTCATTTCCCGGGGAACCCGGTGGTGCCCGGAGTGATACAGTGCGAGATGCTGGCCCAGTCCGCCTGCGTGCTGTTGCTCGGCAAGGCAGAGGGGATGACCCCCCTCTATACGGGGCTTAACAACGTAAAGTTCCGGGGCCAGGTTAAGCCCGGGGACACCTTTGAGACCCAGTGCGAGCTAACCCGCAGCCGGGGCAACTTCTACTTTGCCAAGGGCACCGGCAGCGTGAACGGCAAGGTCTGTGTGTCGGCGGAGTTCTCCTTCGCGCTGGTAAAGACCGGGGAATAAAGAGGGGGGCTGGCTTGTGTTCACAAAGATACTCATAGCGAACCGGGGCGAGATAGCCATACGCATTATCCGCGCCTGCAAGGAGATGGGCATTTCCACCGTCGCCGTATACTCCCAGGCGGACAAGGAGTCCCTTCATACCGCCCTTGCCGACCAGGCCGTATGCGTGGGCGGGTCCCGGGCCGATGAGAGCTATTTGGACGGAAAGAGGATAATCAGCGCGGCCCTGGCCACCGGGGCCCAGGCAATACATCCGGGGTATGGCTTTCTGTCCGAAAACGCGGAGTTTGCCCAGCTATGCCGGCAGTACGGGCTGACCTTTATCGGTCCCTCGGCCGAGGTCATTTCCAAAATGGGCGATAAAGAGGCCGCCAGGAAGCTGATGCGTGAAAACGGCGTGCCCACCACTCCGGGCACCGATGTGCTTGACAGCCCGGAGGAGGCTCTGGAATCCGCCAAGAAGATCGGCTTCCCCGTGATGATAAAGGCCAGCGCAGGGGGCGGCGGCAAGGGTATACGCCTTGTGGAGCGCCCGGAAGACTTGGAGCGGGCCTTCCGCACCGCTTCTACTGAGGCGGAGAAGGCCTTTGGGGACGGCCGGGTGTATATGGAAAAGTATCTGGCCCCCTCGAAGCACATCGAGGTGCAGCTGCTGGCGGACCACGAGGGTAATGTCGTCTGCCTTGGAGAGCGGGAGTGCTCTATCCAGAAGAACCACCAGAAGCTTATTGAGGAGTCTCCCTCTCCGGGCGTGGACGCTGAGACCCGGGAGAAGCTTATTGACGCAGCCACCAGTGCCGCCCGGGCGGCAGGGTACACCAATGCGGGCACGGTGGAATTCCTGATGGACAAATCCGGTAACTTCTACTTCATGGAGATGAACACCCGCCTGCAGGTTGAGCACCCGGTGACGGAGCTTGTCACCGGGGTGGACATTGTGAAGTGGCAGATACGCATTGCCGCCGGGGTGCCCCTGGACTTTACACAGGCCGACATCCATATGCAGGGGGCCGCCATCGAGTGCAGGATAAACGCCACCAAGGCAAGCCGGGTGGAGTTCTTCCACCCGCCGGGGGGGCCCTGGGTGAGGTTTGACAGCTTTCTCTATCAGGGCTGCGATATCTCGCCATATTATGACTCTATGCTGGGCAAGCTTATAGTGTACTCCTCCACCAGGGAGGAAGCCATACGCAAGATGCAGTCGGCCCTTTGCGAGCTGATAATCGACGGCGTGGAGAACAATATCGAGGAGCAGATAGGCATCGTCAGGGACCGGCGCTTTAGGGCCGGGGACTATTATACGGACTTTATCAAGTATTATAGGCCCAAGGCCAAGGATAAGTGACTTTAGGTAAGGAGAGGTTGCGGCTATGAATTTGATGGGACTGTTCCGCTCGCCCCAGAACGAGCTTGAGAAGGGCGGCAAGGAGGCCGAGGACGCCGGTATCCGCAATAGCTGCCCCCGCTGCGGGGTACAGCTGCCGTTGAGCGACCTGCAGGAGAATATGAACGTCTGCACCGCCTGCGGGTATCACTTCAGGATAACCCCCAGGGAACGCATCGCCTATATCACCGGCGAGGGCAGCTTTAAGGAGCTGGACGGGGAGCTTATGAGCCGGGACGTGCTGGACTTTCCCGGCTATGACCAGAAGCTGAGAAACGCCCGGCTCTCCTCCAGGGAGAAGGACGCGGTGGTCTGTGGCACGGCCGAGATAGGCGGGTGCCCCTGCGCGCTGTTTGTGATGGACCCGAATTTTATGATGGGCAGTATGGGCGCCGTTGTAGGCGAGAAGATAACCCGCCTGTTCGAGTCCGCCACAGAGCGGAGGCTTCCTGTGGTGGGCTTCACCGTATCCGGCGGAGCCCGGATGCAGGAGGGCATACTCTCCCTTATGCAGATGGCCAAGACCAGCGCGGCGGTCCGCCGGCACAGCGATGCGGGGCTTTTGTACCTTACGATCCTCACGGACCCCACTCTGGGCGGCGTAACGGCCAGCTTCGCCATGGACGGCGATATTATCATAGCCGAGCCCGGGGCCACCATCGGGTTCGCCGGACCCAGGGTAATCGAGCAGACCATCAGGAAAAAGCTGCCCCAGGGCTTTCAGACGGCGGAGTTCCTTTTAGAGCACGGCTTCGTCGACTTAATAGTGCCCAGGCATGAGCAGAAGGAGACCATCGCCAGCCTGCTGAAACTGCACCGGCAGGGTGCGGCGCAGGAAGAGAAGAAGGGGGATGAGCCGCAATGAGCGCATATGACAAGGTTATGCTTGCCCGGTCCAAGGGGCGGCCCACAGGGACCTCGTTTATCGAGAATGTCTTCGACAGCTTTATAGAACTGCATGGGGACCGGCGCTTCGGCGACGACCCGGCTGTTGTGGGGGGAATCGCCACTCTGGATGACATTCCGGTAACGGTCATCGCCATTGAGAAGGGCATAGACACCAAGGAACGGCTGAAAAGGAACTTCGGTATGCCTAACCCGGAAGGCTACCGCAAGGCCCTGCGGCTGATGAAGCAGGCGGAGAAGTTCCGTCGGCCGGTGGTCTGCCTAGTTGATACCTCCGGGGCCTATTGCGGCCTGGGGGCCGAGGAGCGGGGCCAGGGCCAGGCTATCGCTGAGAATCTTACAGAGCTTTCCGCCCTGACCGTACCGGTGGTCTCAATACTCATCGGCGAGGGCGGCAGCGGCGGCGCGCTGGCCCTGGCCCTGGCGGACCGGATCTGGATCCTGGAAAACGCCATTTACTCGGTGATTTCCCCCGAGGGCTGCGCCAGCATACTCTGGAAGGATGCCAAGAGGGTCAAGGACGCGGCGGAATGCCTTAAGCTGACCGCCCAGGACATGCAGGAGCTGGGCGTGGTGGAACAGGTCATACCCGAGGAGGATATCAGCGCGGCATATGCGCAGATCAGGTCAATGCTCTCTGAGGAGCTGCCGGGGCTTATGAGCCTGCCGGTGAAGGAGCTGCTGGGGGCACGTTATGAGAGGTTCAGGCGGTTTTGAGAGGGTTAAATAAGGTTGGCGGCCCGCAGAGGGCCGCTTTTTTGTGCTTTAAAACCAAAAGCAAAGAGGGCGGAAACATCCGCCCCCTTCGCCTTTATGGGGTAATCATAAAACTTAGGTGAGTTGAAACCTTATTTATTGGTCATATACTCGTAAGCCTTCATGATGATGACAGCAGCCTGGCTGCGCTTCAGGTTATCCTTGGGCCCGAAGTTGCCGTTGGGATAGCCGGTGATGAAGCCGGCATCGTAAACAGCGTTTACATACTCCTTGCCCCAGTTGACCTTGTTCCAGTCCTTGACGCCGTTGGTGTTCTCAGTCTTGGTGGCGTCGGTGATGCCGGTCCAGTCAGAGATCATACGGGCAGCCTCCAGGCGGTTGACCTTTCCGTCAGGATCGAACTTGTTATCGCCCTTGCCGCTGACGATGCCGTTCTCGCTGCAATACTCGATCGCGGCGTTGTAAAGAACCTCTTTCTTGGCGTCAGTGAACTTCGGCGTGCCGCTGTACTGCCTGAGCAGCTCTGCGTCGGCCTCGCTGGCGTTGGTGATAGCGCTGTTCTTGACCCTCAGGTCGGCGCGGGCAATCAGCAGCGCGAACTGCCAGCGGCTGACGGTCATGTTGGGGCTGAACTTGGTGGCAGAGGTGCCCACCATGATGCCCTCGTCGATGGCCTTCCTGATGCTCTCGCCCATTACGTCGTTGGGGATGTCAGTGTACTTGTCGCTGGGCCTCTCGTCGGGCGGGGTAGTGCCCTTGGAAGCCATGGACAGGGTGTAGGTAGCGGTGGTCTTGCCGTCGGCAGCGGTGACGACCATGGGAACGGTCTTGCCTTCGCTCAGGTCGACGGTGATGTTGGAGCCAACGCCCCACTCGAACTTGTACTCCTTGCCGTCAACGGTCACAGTGGCGGCGGGATCGGTGGTGTTCACTATAATGGGCAGCTTGGTCTCGTCATAGAGCTCGCTGTCCTCCAGGTTCTCCACCACGAACTTGTCGCCGTCCTGGGTGAAGGACAGGGTCGCGTCCACCATAACGCTGCTGACAGTGGCGTCGTCGTTGGGCTCGGTGGTGCGGATCTCGAACTCATACGCGCCGGTGCTGGTGCCGTCCTCGGCCACGACAGTGAAGTGGATCACGCGGCCGTCGGTCAGGTTGGCAGGCTGGTTCTTAAAGTACAGCTTGCCGCCCACCACCTTGAACTTGGCAGTGTTCTCGTCCCTGCCGACCCAAGTGGTCTGGCCGTTCTTAACGGTGGAATGTGCGCTGCGGTCAGCAAAGCTCAACTCGAACTCGGGCGCGCTGTTGACGCCCTCAGCACTGTCGTAGTTCTCGGGAACAGTGATGATAAAGCGGTTCAGCTTCTCAACCTTGGTGTCCAACGCCACGCTTACAGGAGCAGTCGCGCCAACACTATTCAGCTTGCTCTCATCGCTGGCGTTCGCACGCACGGCGTAGACCTTATAGCCCTGGAGTGCTGCGGTAGGAGTCTTCTCATTGAAGACATAGATAGTATTATTGTCGTTCTCAGGTGGTACAAAGCTGTTGGCCTTGGCAAGAGTAGTAATCTCGCTCTCTGTCAGCTTTATAATAGATGTATGCTGCGTAAACACGCTAGCAATAGTAGTACCAGTCTGAGCACCCAAACGTGAAACATCGTAAAGCAGAGTATCCAGTCCGGCAGGGTCATCCTCGTCTCCTGTGGTGTTGGAAGCGTTTTTACCATTGAACTCCCAGTCATACAGGTAAAGGTCAACACCAGCATCCGTCGTGCCATCAGGCTTTCTATTGAAGCTGTAGGGGACGTTCAGACGAATGGTCTGGTTGTTGTGGTTGATAACGCCAGTAATCTTCGCGCTATCGTTGTTGGCAACCTTGTAGAGCTCTGTCTCTTTGGTCAGGGTAATCTCGGTAATGTTGGCAGTCTCGGAAGGTGGCAGCATATAGATACCCACTTTGGTCACGGACTCATCAGCAGGATGAGTTGCAGTACCAGCTGAATCTTTATGGCCTAATGTAAAGGAAGAATGCAGGACAAAGCCAAAACTTCCGTAATCAACACTAACTGTGCCATCAGTTCCGCTCATGCCTGTCGCCGGTAAAGTAGTCCCCTCACTTATTAATATGTGGTTACCGCTATTATACGTATCCATAATTGAAGTTGTTGCGCCCACACTGGCATCAACAGTCACTTTATCATAGAGGCCCACCAAGTCAGTCCAAGCATGTGTCTCCGCGGCTATTCTGTCCGCAACAGTTTTGTTGTACGGCACACGAAGGATTATATTTCCTTCCTTATCCTGCTCAGAGACAACGGCGGTCCCTGCAGCCGCAGTATTAGCCTTGCCGTGCAGTGTTACGGTCTTGATTTCCGCCTTGCCCTCGGGAGTACCATTGAAGTTGACACGGTACTCGGTGTTGGCACTGCCGTCCTCAGAGGTTACGAGGATGCGCATGGGGGTGCTGTGGTATTTGCGGAGGTTAACATTGCTCAAAACCACAATGCCGTCATGGTCCGCAATGGCAGCAGGACTGTCAATATCGCCACTTTTAATCTTGGGCTCGCTGGTGCCAGCATAGATTTCCGCAGTCTTGGTCTTATCTGCGTAGTCACTAATCACATTGCTGTCGTCCTCATCAAGGCCGTCGGGATTGAGGATGGTGACAGTGGCGTTGGTGGAAACATGGAGCTCCACATCGCGGGTGGTAAGCTCGACAACACGAGGATCGTCCTTGTTGTTATCAGTATCTTCGAGGTTCTTGTTGGGAATTTCGCCCACGATAACGCTGGCGTTGGTGCTGTCAATTTTAACAATGCCCTGGCTGTAAGTATCTGCGCCGTTTGCATTGCCAACATCCACGCCGGTCAGCTCAGCCTTGGTGTTTTTCACAGGTATGAACTTAACAGTTATTTCGCCTGTATTTGCGTCACTTGCATCGTTATCATACAGAGAAGAAACACTTGTCTGAACATCGAACTTAAAATTCTTTCCATCCAGATTTGTAACCTTGGGAGGTGTATTATCCTCTTTGTTTGCGTCAGTGGCGGTTCTGTCATAATTCCAGATGCCTACGCCGCTGGTAGTTCCATCGTTCTTGTCAAACAGCACACCATCGCCATGGGCGAAGCTGTCGGTGGTGGTAACGATATCCTTGGATGTTACCTTGATAACCTGCTCAGAGGTGGTAAAGGAGGGGATAAGAAGATTGTCGAAAGCATTGAAGGGAACCTTAACAGTGACAATTTTCTTGCCTGTGCCCTCGTACTCGTTGCCGGTTATGCCATCCTCAACTTCGCTGTAATCAACCACCTCGATGTCCTTCAGAGTAAAGGTATCAAAGATGGGCTCAATCTCGTAATGGACATCGTAAGTCCTGGTGGACTTATCTTCGGCTGTGACGGTCACCTTTTCGATAACGTTCTGAGTCTGGCCGCCCACAGTATGGGGTTTCACAGTGAAGTCAACCGTTGCACCAGCGCCTGACAGCTTGAAGTTCTCAGTCTTCAGGCCAAGAACGTCCTTGTCGCTGGTCGTGCCCACGGGCTTCACGATGGTGATGTCGCGGCCCTCGATGCGGGCGTCGACTATACGGGTGGACTCGATCTTGTCGATGCCGGTGTTGCTGCTGGCGCTGCGCTCGCTGACGTTGACGGTCAGCGGGTAGTCAACGGGGTCGCCGGTCTTGGGGATGACGTGCAGCTTGATGCCGGTATAGTCGCCCCAATAGGTGCCCTCGGGCTTCACGGCGTAGGAAAGCAGGTTGATGGTCTGCTTCGTGCCGGGCGCGTCGGGCCAGCCCTTGAGGTCGACGTCCTTCTGGCTGCCGTTTTTGTCCAGAATGCCGACGGCGGTGCCGTTCTTGCTGCGCAGCTCGAACTCGACGTTCTTCAGCGCGTTTTCGATCACGCTTGCTGTGCCGTTGGGAGCGGTGATGTTTACAGTGGCGCTGTCGCCGCTGAACTCCACCGCCACGCCCTGAACCTTGATAACATCCGGCTCAGTAGTCGCAGCAAAAGCGCTCGGGATCATCGTGGCGACCATAAGAATGGCCAGAAGCGCCG
>CAJUDG010000003.1 GCA_910584745.1 uncultured Eubacteriales bacterium | reverse complement strand
GAGCGCCACCTTGCCAAGGTGGAGGTAGCGAGTTCGAGCCTCGTCGTCCGCTCCAGGAAGGGGAAAAGACGCAACCTGTTGGTAGCGTCTTTTCTCAAAGATGGTGACATAGCCAAGTGGTAAGGCAAAGGTCTGCAAAACCTTCATTCCCCGGTTCAAATCCGGGTGTCACCTCCAAATGTGCTATGGATGAAATGTCCATAGCACTTATTTTTTGTAAAGGAGAGATAGCCATGCAGCTAGAAACGGAGCGGCTTACCCTGCGGGAAATGGTTCCCGGGGACTTTGACGCGTTGTTTAGGATCTTCTCGGACCCTGAGACCATGCAGCATTACCCCAAGCCTTTTGATGTGGCTAAAGTACATAGCTGGATAGACTGGAACAGGGAGAACTACCGGGTATTCGGCTTCGGGCTATGGGCGGTGACGCTTAAAGAGACCGGCGAGCTCATCGGCGACTGTGGGGTTACCATGCAGAATATCGGCGGTAAAATTAAGCCGGAGATAGGCTATCATATCCGCAAAGACCTTTGGCGCAGAGGGTACGCCAAGGAAGCCGCGCGCAAATGCCGGGACTGGATATTTGAGCATACGCCATTTGGGGCCATCTACTCCTACATGAAATACACTAATGTGGGCTCGTACTCCACCGCTATTGCCAACGGTATGCGCCTGGTGGACGAGTTTGAGGACGATGTGAACACGGTCACAAAAGTGTACGGCATTACGCGCGATGAGTGGCTTAAGCTGCAAAACTGAGGAGGAGAGAGTGATGGACTTGGGCATACCCACTCTTATCGAGGCGCCGGGTCCGGAGGAATCAGCGCGGCTATGTAAGGAGCTTGGCTTCAGCTTTGTGGAGTTGAACATGAACCTACCTGAGTATCAGGGGCTGGACGTGCCGCTGCTGCAGTCAGTTATGGAAAGATACGGTGTGTATTTCACCATACACTTGGACGAGAACATGGATGTATGCGACTTCAACCCCAGGGTCGCGGAGGCTTATACACTGACAATGCTCGAGGCGATACGCGCCGCCAGGGAGCTGGGCGTGCCGGTGCTGAATATGCACCTTTCGGATGGCGTGTATTTCACTCTGCCGGACAAAAAGGCGTATCTCTACGACATGAATAGGGAGCACTTCTTTGGGCGCATCCGGGAGTTCACTGCCCGGTGTGAGGAGGCCGCGGGTGGAGAGGTGACCGTCTGCATTGAGAACACCGGGGTCTATGCGCTGCCCTTCCTGCGGGAGGCCGTAGAGCTGTTCCTGCAGAGCCCGCTGTTCGGCCTGACCTTTGATATCGGCCACGACCACAGCGCCGGCGGGGTGGACAGGCCAGTTATTCTGGAGCATGAGGACCGGCTGCGGCATTTCCATATCCACGACGCGCTGGGCAGGAAAAACCACATGAGGCTGGGCACAGGCGAGCTTGACTTGGCCTGGTATATCGCTCTGGCCCAGCGGAACCGCTGCCGCGCGGTGCTGGAGGTCAAGACCGCGCAGGCGCTTAGGGAGTCGGTGGAATGGCTGATGGAGCATCAGCTGATCTGTCATAACTAGAGGAGGAGGCATTAAAAATGAAGATTACCAAAATTACACGAGAGAGCTGCCCTGCCGCCAGGTTTATCGGGAAGCGCTACCCTGTGGGTGCTGCGGATTGGGGCGAGTTCTGGGCCAACGGCTGGTTTGACGAACTGGAAAAGCTTTCAGGCCTGCTGGACATCAACGACGCCGGTTATACTGAGGCGATCCGGGTAGTTGACGGCAAGCCCGAGCACTGGCTGGGAATGTTCTTTGCTGCCGGTACAGACGCGCCCGGCCATTTCGACAGCGTGGATATGCCGCCAATGGAGTATGCTGTCTGTTATCTCTACGGCAATCCTGACACCGGCGAACTCTTTGACTATGCCTCCCACGAACAGTGCTTGGCCGCTCTTGAAAAGCAGGGGCTTCGCCGCAAAGAGGATGACTGGTGCTTTCAGCGCTGTAACTGCCCACGGTTCACCACGCCGGATGAGCAGGGGAACGTCATATTGGACTATGGGATCTCCATTGAGGTATAAAATAAGCGGGTCCCGGTGGCAAGAACACCGGGATCCGCTTATTTTTTGTCTGCTCATTCTGACTGGCTCTCCGCCAGCTCCATGGCGTATCTGACGGAGGCCATGGCATCCGCTCCGTAGAAGTCCGCGCCAATCATGTCAGCATACTCCCGGGTGAGCACCGCGCCGCCCACCATTATCCTGACCCCTGGGGTCTCCCGGTGCAGCAGCTCGATGGTCTCCTTCATATTTGCTACGGTAGTCGTCATCAAAGCGCTGAGCCCAACCAGCCCAGCGTCTTTTTCTTTTACCGCCTCCACCACTTTTTCGGGGGCCACGTCCTTGCCAAGGTCTATCACGTTAAAGCCATAATTCTCTAAGAGTACCTTGACTATGTTTTTGCCTATGTCGTGAACGTCCCCCTTGACTGTGGCGATCACGATGGTCAGCTTGCTCTGCTCAGAAGCCTGGCCGTCCATATGGGACTTGATGACCTCAAAGGCGGCCTTGGCCGCGTCCGCGCTCATGAGCAGCTGTGGAAGAAAGAGAGTCTTTGCCTCAAAGCGCTGACCCACCGCATCCAGGGCGGGTATGATCTCCCGGTCGATGATCTCCAGGCCGGTTAGAGTTTTCGCCAACTCCTCCGCGGCACGTCCGGCCTTATCCTTTAGCCCTTTCTCTATAGTCTCGCGCAGGGACAGCTCCGAATGAGATACCACTGCAGTGGATGGCTCCGCTTGAGCATATGCCTCGATATACGCCATACAGCCCTCATCATGGCCTGACAGGGCGCAGAAAGACCTATAGGCGCGCATCATAGCCGGAGACAGAGGATTCATGATGGCCGCATTGAGCCCCGCCTGAAGGGCCATTAGGAAAAATGCCGAGGTGACATTTTCTCGCTGTGGAAGTCCGAATGAGACGTTTGATACGCCCAATGAGGTATAGACCCCTAATTCCCCGCGTATACGTGAGAGCGCGGTGAGTGTTACAATCGCGGCATCCTGACCGGCGCTGACTGCCATTGTAAGCGGGTCGATGATAATATCCTGTCTGCCTATGCCGTATTCAGCAGCTGTGTCTATGATGAGCTTTGCGGCATCTACACGTCCCTGCACCGTTTCCGGAATGCCGTCCTCGGTTATGGTGAGTCCGATAACCACGCCGCCGTACTTCTTCACAAGGGGGAATATCGCCCGCATGGAGGACTGCTTGGCCGTGACGGAGTTTACCAACGGTTTGCCGTTATATATCCTCATAGCACTTGCCATGGTCTCCGGGTCGGAGGTGTCAATTTGCAACGGCAGAGGGGAGAGGGACTGCAGCTCAGAGACTACCCTGCACATCACAGCCCGCTCTTCGATTTCCGGCAGGCCCACATTCACGTCCAGGATATGCGCACCGGCATCTTGCTGGGCTATCCCTTCGCCTAGAATATAGGGCAGATCATCCTCTCGCAGGGCCTGCTTGAACCTGGACTTGCCGGTAGGGTTGATACGTTCCCCGATAATAACCGGCTTCAGGCCAAATTCCACAGCCCTGCTGCCGGAGGTGACAACTGTGGAGCTTATCACCGGCAGCGGCTGACATGGAAGGTCTTTGCATAGCTGAACAGTCTGGCGTATGTGCTCCGGGGTGGTTCCACAGCAGCCGCCGACGATCCATGCCCCTGCCAAGACAATTTCCTTCATATAAGCTGAAAATTCTTCCGGACCCACATCGTAATATGTCCGTCCGTTCCGCTCTTTAGGCAGACCGGCATTGGGGTTCACTACCAAGGGCAATGAGGTCAGAGCCCGCAGCTCTCTTATGAGCCGGAGCATCTGCTTTGGCCCAAGGCCGCAGTTCATACCGATAGCGTCCGCGTCCAAACCCTCCAGAACGGCTGCCATAGCCTTAAGGTCCCCGCCGGTTAGCAGCTTGCCGTCCTCATCAAAGGTAACGGTCACGAATACAGGAAGTGAAGTTGTTTCCTTTACACCTAACAGAGCGGCTTTTACCTCATACAGGTCGTTCATGGTTTCAATAAGCACACAATCTGCACCGGCAGCGGCGCCCGCACGGGACATTTGCGCAAATGCGTTTACCGCATCCTCGAATTTCAAGTCCCCCATAGGAAACAGCAGCTTCCCGCTGGGGCCGATATCCAGGGCCACAGCGCCGTGCCCAGCCATCTCAACAGCCTGCCGGGCCAGCTTAACGCCGGCGGTTATTACAGCCTCAGGCTCCATGTCGTTTTCCCGGCATTTAAAGGGGTTTGCACCGAAAGTATTGGCACTGATAACGTCGGCACCGGCATCCAGATATGCTCTGTGCACGGCCAGTACATCCTCGGGGCGCAGCAGGTTCCATAATTCCGGAGCTTCTCCCGGAGCAAGGCCCTTTTCCTGCAAAATGGTGCCCATTGCGCCGTCAAAAAAGAGCGGTTCGTGCCCCAATCTTGTCATTATGTCATTCATTTAACTGTTTTCCTTTCTGAACGGACAATTTTTTGCCGTACAACTCATGCACTTGTTGATATGACACTGAGTCGGGTCGCTTGAAAGCCCAATCACAGCGGTGACGGATTTGAAGGGGACCATCAGAAAGCTGTCGGTCAGCGAGATCCCTATATTCTTCGGTATCTGTAGCGCGTCAAAAATGAACTTCTGACAGCTAAGCTGAAAGTCACCGTATCCCGGGCTGTAGCGCGGACGCATATATAGGCTCTGCCGGGAAGCATAGGTTTCAATCTCCTTCTGGGCGGAATCCGCGCAAAACTCAGTATACGCCGCAGCCGTGGCCTGCACTACCGGGAGCATATAGATCTCTGTTAGGCCGTATCGCTTTACAAGCGAGTCCACTCCGACGCCCAGTGTACACGCAAAGAGAAAGCCCTCATTACAGCCATTCAGATGCGCCGCCAGGTCCCGGCTTCTGATATCTGTACCCGCAAGATTCACCTTGCCTTTTTCTATATTTACCGCTATATCTATATGTTTGAACACGTGTTTGGGCCGTGATGCGGCAATCACTTCCTTTTCGGCACGGTCAATCATGTCGCCCAGAATATCGCCGCCTGTTGTTGCGCCCATATACCGTAATATCTCGTTACGATCCAGCATAGTATTCACCTTATAATGTGGCTTAAATTGTTCAATATCTTCTCAGCCGTGCTCGGGCGGTTCATGGTATACAAGTGGATATACTTTACACCGTTTGCTATCAAATCGATTATCTGGTCGGTGGCGTAGGCAATGCCCGCCTGCTCCATAGACAGCGGATCGCCGGAAAACTTGTCTGCGATTGCCAGGAAGCGCGCCGGCATGGTCGCGCCGGACAGCTCCGCGGAGCGCTTTACCTGCCGGGCGTTTATGATTGGCATTATTCCGGGTACTATGGGTACAGTGATACCGGCCGCCAAGGTCTGATATAGGAACTTATAGAACAGATTATTGTCAAAAAACATCTGAGTTGTGAGGAAATCCACACCGGCGTCCACCTTCTCCTTGAGATGGGCGATATCCTCCTGCTTATGCGGGCACTCTACATGCCCCTCGGGATAGCAGGCCGCACCGACGCAAAAATCTCCGCTGGCATGGATGTCTCTGATAAGTTCAATGGCGTAATTGTAGTTGTGCGGACCCGTAAAGTCTTTAGGCTTGTCGCCGCGCAGAGCCATGATATTTTCAATACCGTTTGCCTTAAGCTCTGCCAGCTCTGCCTGGATCTGCTCTGGCGTAGAATCAATGCATGTCAGATGGGCCAGGGCGGTGGTCTGCTTTTGGTTCTGTATGTATGACGCGACCTCTACGGTCTTTTTTGAAGTGCTGCCCCCGGCCCCATAGGTCACGCTGATGTAATCCGCGCCAAGCTCGCCGATGCGGTCTACCACATCAAACACCTCGGAAAAATCCGTGTCCTTTTTGGGCGGGAAAATTTCGCAGGAAAAATTCACTTTATTGCGGTTAAGCAGTTCTTTGATTTTCATTTTCTTCAGTCCCTGAGATTTTTCTTTTTATTATATCACAATACGGCGGCTTTGAAAAGGGCATACTTTATTTATTGTCGGCATATAAGTCGAGTAGTTTCATGCATTTTCCTAAGGAGAGCTGATATGAAGAAAAAGCTTGGCTTTATAACGCTGTTCACCGCCTCGATTATCCTTTTCGCAATGCAGACCATGCAGGCCTTTGGTATCGTGTCCTTTCACGCGGATTTCTTTAAGAAGAAAGGCACGGTCATTGTGGACGCGGGTCATGGCGGCGAAGACGGCGGCGCGGTGGGGGTGAACGGCGTTTTGGAGAAGGACATCAATCTTGCCATCGCCCTGGAGCTTGAGAAAAATTTGAAGCAGAATAATTTTGAAGTCGTCATGATACGAAGCAGCGACGTCTCGGTGGGGGACCAGAGCCTCTCTACCATTGCGGAGCGCAAGCGCTCCGACACCAAATCCAGGCTGCGCACAGTTGAGGAAGCGGGGGAGTGTATACTTATCAGCATACACCAAAACCATTTTTCCGAGGGCAAATACAATGGCGCGCAAATCTTCTACTCGGGCAACCGCCCCGAGAGCGCGGAGCTGGCGGAGGCTGTCCGGCAGAATATTGTAGGCAGCTTACAGCCGGATAATAAGCGGGAGAATAAGCAGGCCGACGGCAACATATATCTTCTAAAAAACTGCCTTGTACCGGCTATTTTGGTGGAGTGCGGTTTCCTGTCCAATGAGGCGGAAACGGAGAAACTTTGTACGGAAAGCTACCAAAAGAACATGGCCGCGGCCATTTATAATGGGTTAATAGACTATCTCGAAAATAAAGCTGAAGACAGCTTGGCAAATTGACGGCTTTGTGGTATAATTGAGTCATTATGAAATAGAGGGAGAAAGCCGATGGCCGGGAAAGTCAAGCTGGTATATCAATGTACCCAATGTGGTTATGAGTCGCCGAAGTGGGCCGGAAAATGTCCGGGCTGCGGAGAATGGAACACGATGCTGGAAATAGCCAAGGAGCCGGTCTCTCCTCAGAGAACAGCGGCTGTCAGGAGCTTGGGCAATATTTCGCGCCCTATGGCTATAAATGAGATAAGCACCACCGATGAGCACCGCTATACCACCGGGCTGACTGAGCTAGACCGTGTTCTGGGCGGTGGAATCGTAAAGGGGTCACTGGTCCTAATTGGCGGCGACCCGGGTATAGGCAAATCCACCATGTTGCTGCAAATTTGCGAGTATCTGGGCCGGGAGCTACGGATAATGTACGTCTCGGGAGAGGAATCTGCCAGGCAGATAAAGCTGCGGGCCACTCGGCTGGGGGTGCAGAGCCCCAATTTAATGGTGCTCACCGAGACAGATGTACAGTATGTGGTGGAGCAAATCAGAAGCGAGAAGCCCGACCTGGTGATGGTAGACTCTATCCAGACAATGAACCATACGGAACTGACATCCTCGCCGGGCAGCGTGACCCAGGTGCGGGAGTGCACAAACACAATGATGCGCTGCGCCAAAACTCTGGATATCCCCGTGATAATTGTGGGCCATGTGAACAAGGACGGGGCCATAGCCGGCCCAAAGGTGCTTGAGCATATAGTTGACGCCGTCCTGCTGTTCGAGGGGGACAGGCAGATGACCTACCGCATTTTGCGGGCGGTGAAGAACCGTTACGGCTCCACCAACGAGATAGGCGTGTTCGATATGGGTGACCACGGCCTGCGCCAGGTGGAGAACCCCTCGCAGGTTATGCTTTCTGGCCGGCCACAAGATTCCTCGGGTACCTGCGTCACAGCGGTAATGGAGGGAACGCGGCCGCTGCTGGCGGAGATACAGGGGCTGGCCACCACCTCAGGGCTGGGCATGCCCAGGCGTATGTCCACTGGCTTTGACCATAACCGACTGGCGCTGATATTGGCTGTGCTGGAGAAACGTGCCGGGTACTACTTTTCAAATTTGGACACATATGTAAATGTGGTAGGTGGTCTCAGGCTTGACGAGCCTGCCGTAGACTTAGCTGTGGCCCTGGCACTGATATCCAGCCTGAAGGATACGCCAATCCGGGAGGATACGGTGGTTTTTGGAGAAATTGGGCTTGCCGGGGAATTGCGCAGTATCGCCCACAGTGACCTGCGTATCATCGAAGCCGGAAGATTGGGCTTTACCCGGTGCATCCTTCCGTACCATGGGCTGAAAAATCTGACGGGGAAAACCTTTGACGGCATTGAGGTTATAGGAGCGAAGAATATCCGTCAGGCCTTTGAAACCGCCACATGATTGCGGACAAGCTGCTTGGTCGGCTGCCAGACAAAAGAGCGAGCCTTGTGATATCGTCCGGGGAGTACCCGGAGCTGACAGAGAGCTTACGGCAGATTGGAGTATGCCCAATCACAACAATTTCTGACAGACGTTTACCCGAGCCTATTCAATGGCACCCTGATATGCAGGCGTGTGCCATCGGAGACAGACTAATCGTTCTGCGAAAAGGCGGCTTGAAAAACGTGTTAGCTGAGCATGGTATACATATATCCGAAACGATGAAACTGCCGGAATCTGTCTATCCAGGTGACGTTATATGCAACGCGCTTGCCTGGGGCCGATTTATTTTAGGCAATTCAAAGACGGCTGATAAGGTAGTAAGGCAAGCCGCAGAGGGCATGAAAGCTGTGTGGATAGACGTAAAGCAAGGCTATGCCGCGTGCGCGGCGGCTTTGGTTGATGAACGCTCGGCTATCACCTCCGACGAGGGGATAGCTCTCCGACTGGAGCAGCATGGCATTGAGGTGCTGAGAATAAGCCCGGGGTATATAAGACTGCCCGGCTATCCATATGGGTTTATCGGCGGTTGCTGCGGTAAGTTAGCGCCAAATATGATGGCCTTTGCGGGGAGATTGGACAGGCATCGGGATGGGAAGCGCATAAGGGAATTTCTGGCTGATCGGGATGTATATGCGGTTGAGCTTTTAGACGGTGAGTTATTGGATGTGGGCGGGCTGATTGCCCTTTGCTGAAACTTTGTTCGAGAAAAAGGAGCGTATAAGCGATGAGAAACCCATGGAATGATGTTCCGCTGGAGATATATGAATCGCATATGAGTTTATCAGACGTGGCTCAGTTACAGGCGCTGAACGACATAATGCGGGAACAGGTAAAAGCCGCGTGCCCGGGCGCTGAAAGTGCCGCGGTAGTTGGTGTGGCTGGCGGCAATGGGTTAGAGCACTGCTTGGAGCGGTTCAAGCTGGTTTATGGTATTGATGTGAACCCGGATTATTTGAAGATATGCGCCCAGCGGTTTGGTCCGGCAGTTGGCAAGAAGCTTCGGTTGATGGAGATAGATCTGTCCAGACATGAGGCAGTGCTGCCGAAGGTTGATATGATCATCGCAGACCTGCTGATTGAATATGTTGGCACCGACATATTCTGCGAAAAGGCTGTGACTGCACAGGCGCAGTATGTGTCATGCGTGATACAAGGCTCTGACAACGGGCAAAGCTTTGTGTCGGAGTCGCCTTATCAGGCAGCGTTTCAGAGCATCGGAAAGCTGCACCAGGACGTAGATGAAGCGGAGCTTACTAAGTTGATGGCCCAATGGGGGTACAATTTAGTTTATAGGGAAATCAGCGATATGCCTAACGGCAAGAGACTTATTAGGCTGGATTATAAGTCGGGAGCAGATAGATAAAAAATATAGGTAATTATACAAAATGAAGATTTTGTATAATTGAGGGGAGGAAAAAAGGCCGTTATGGGCTTTATAATCAAAAATGAGATGCCGGCTATAGTACAGCAGTACGCCATGTATCTACGCAATATCAAAGGACTGTCCGCCAAGACTGTGGAAAATTACTGTATGGACCTGCGGACATTTTTTAGGTTTCTGAAGCACGACCGCGGCCTGGCGCCAAAATCAGCGCCATTGGATGAGATCAATGTGCAGGATATTGATCTGGAATTTATCCGCAGTATCACCACCAATGATATCTTCGAATTTATGAACTACGTGGCCGACGAACGCAGCAATATGAGTTCTACCCGCCAGCGGAAATCATCATCTCTAAAATCTTTTTTCGGCTACCTGACCTCTCATGAAAGGCTTCTGGACGAGAACCCCACGGAGAACCTTACACCACCCAAATCCAAAAAGGCTTTACCCCACTTTCTTTCTCTCGAACAAAGTATCGAACTGCTGAACGCTGTAGAGGGCCCGGATCAGGAACGTGACCGTTGTATGTTAACGCTGTTCCTAAATTGCGGTATGCGGCTGTCTGAGCTGGTGGGCATCAATATCAGTGACGTAATACGGAATAATAACACCCTGCGCATACTTGGAAAAGGCAATAAAGAGCGCATCGTCTACCTTAATCAGGCCTGTCTGGACGCCATAGACAGCTATCTGGCAGTGCGTCCGAAAGACGGCGTAATAGATCGAAACGCGCTGTTTCTCAGCAGCCGCAAGCAGCGGATAAGCCCAAAGACAGTGCAGTTTATCGTAAAAAAGTATCTGGCGAAGATTGGACTGGATGGCCCCGGATATTCGGTCCATAAGCTCCGGCACACCGCCGCAACGCTTATGTATCGGTATGGCGATGTGGATATCCGTGTGCTTCAGGACATTCTGGGTCATGAAAATCTGGGAACAACTGAAATATATACCCATACATCCGACCGTCAGATGGAGGCCGCAGTCAACGCGAATCCTCTTGCCAATATGAGCCCGCCGAAACCGCAAAAGCAAAAAAAGAACGGGCTCAGCGAGACATGAAAACGCATAAAAAGGCCCGAGGAGGGGATACCTCCTCGGGCCTTTTTATGCGCTTTACCGTTCCTGATGGTTGTCCTTCATCTCGGATTTTTTCATCAGCCGGCCGTTAACATAGACGTACTTATCTTCTTCATCTTCATCCTCGTCATCTGCCGACGGCTGGGAGAACAGGCCGGGGAATTCCTCCTCTACAGAGCCGGAGGGCTGTTCTTCCTTCTCTCCGCTCTCCATACGCTTGGCCGCCTGGATCATATAGCGGTCTATGACCGGGTAAACAGCGAAGCTAATAAGATATGAGATAAAGGAAAATATAATGAAAATGAGCAGCAATACATACACAAGCAGCGTTATGTTGAGCAGCGGGATATTCAAAAAGGCGATCAGCATGGCTACAAGTATGATGGTGACCAGAATATTCCTTCCGAAACCTGCCACAGTGAAGATCAAAGCGTTCTTATATGCATGTGTAAACTTTAACTCAAAAGTGACAAACATTATCGGAAGATAATACTGGGCGAACAAAAACACCAGCGCCACCACTACACAAAGCCACAGGGGAATATAATATATCCAGCTTGAGATAGCCATACTGTAGTAATACAAGAGGGCAAAGCTCAAAAGAGTAAATACAGAATAGCATATCAAACCGTTGAGCAGAAAATACTTCCAGTTTCCCTTTACAGCATCCCAAAAGTCGGACCATACAAAGGCATGCTCCTCCCGGGCAAAGTTCCGGGTCACATAAGTCAGACCCGCGATGAACGGTGACAACAGTATCAGCGGTATGGGCACGACGAATGAAGCCCAGCCGTCAAGCTCATACATGCCGGATATACTCACACGAAAATGTGTAGGCACCAGATAAAGGGCTACCATCAGGATAAAGACGGCGATAGTCGGAATCATGAAAATTAGATTCAACTGTACTAGCTTGGAAAACTTTCTGGCGAGGATCTCAAAAAACCGAATAGGCGCAGCCTTGGGAGGCTCGTCCTTGCTTACGCCCGGTCCGGGCTTGTCATAATTTCCAAATCCGAAAAGACCCAAAAAAACATCTCCTAACTATTTATATATTTGTTTATCCCAATTTTGCCTTGGGATGGCAGTCATGATAAACCTGACGCACATGGTTGTCCAGCAGCTGCACATATACCTGTGTGGATGAAATATCGGCATGACCCATCATGGTCTGAATGTCCTTGACCGAAGCGCCGTTTTCCAAAAGATGGAGCGCAAATGAATGACGAATCGTGTGTGGAGTTATCTCCTTAGTTATTCCGGCCTCTTCAGCATAGCTTTTCACTATCTTCCAGAAGCCCTGGCGGGTAAGCCTTCCGCCGTTCAGGTTGACGAACAAAGCGTTTCCGCCGTCCGGCCCGGCTATCAGGCCGCGCATACGGTAGATATAGTCAGAGACGGACACCACAGCCGAGGGGTAGACCGGGATAGTGCGTACCCCCTTGTTCCCCCTGCAATAAAGCACACCTGAACGCAGATTTATATCCTCTATATTCAGATTTATCAGCTCAGAGGCCCGGATGCCGGTGGCGTATAGCAACTCAAGCATAGCCTTGTCCCGGCAGCCCTTGGGTTCAGTAATATCCGGCTGAGAGAGCAGCAGTTCTATCTCGTCACCCTGAAGCACCTGCGGCAGCTTCTTCTCCGCCTTCCCCACGCGGATGCTCTTGGCAGGGTTATGGTCCACCAGATTCTTATAGATAAGGAACTTATAAAAGCACCGTACAGAGGCCAAGTTCCGGGAGATAGTGGTTGTAGACCGGTTCATGCTCTGAAGATGGTCAACAAATCCCTGGACGTCTCTCTCATCAGCCTCTAAGGGAGTAATGTCTATCTGCGACAGATATGACAGATAATTCATAGTATCCCGCAGATAGGATTCCCTGGTATTTACAGAATTGGGCTTCTCTTTTGATAAGAACTCGCTAAACATTGAATAGAAATCTTGCATTGCTTTGAACACCTTCCTCATTCACTGATCAAACCTGTTGAAATCATCTTAAAGCACAACATAAAGCATAGCCAGTAGACCGCCGGCAACAGACACCGGCACAGAAAAACACAAAAAATATATAAAATCCTTAAGAAAAAGGCGGAAATCCACAGTCTCCTGCGACTGAGAGAACCCTGCCCTTGCGAGCCCTTTTGAGAAGATCAGGGCACGGACAGCGAATAGGGCCGTCAGAAACGAAGCAGCCGCCCATATAGGAGTGAAGCATAGCGCAGAGTAGCCAAGTGCTGAAATATCTTTATCACCCACCAAGAAAAGCGCACCAACGGCAACAGTAACGCCCCGATAGAACATAAGCAAAGGTATACCCAAAGCACCGAAAGCCGTCGCACCCATCAAAAATGTAGCAATCAATAAAATCATAATATTAAGGAGTACATCGGAAAAACATTGAAAAAAGCCCAGGTTTACAGTTGGAACGGCAGAAAGGAACAGCGGCGGCAAGGTTTGATCGCCCGACAAGTGTAACAGCTTTACAGCAATCGCTCCAACTGCAATACCTGCCGTCAAGCATCCGAACATCAGTAATAAGAAAGGACGAGAAAAACATCTTTGTAAAAAGTGCTGACCGAGTAAGTAATCATCCGTTTTCACTGTAAAGCTCCTTTCCTTTTCGGCGCAGAATGTGCCTCCATAGTAGTATGACTATGTGCAACGGAAGGAATGTATTCTTGAAAAGGAAAAGTATTCAATATTTATTTGCAACCTTGGTTTACAAATCATTTTAGCATACATAAAATGCATCTAGGTTCTATTACAGTATCTAATGGAAGGGAAATATACCAGATATGCTGCTATAGACTGTAGTTCAAATAAATATATTGTGGAAAAGTACATCAAACTAGGTCGAAACGAAAGAGTTTTCAACAACTCGCTGCTAAAACGTGGAAAGCTGCCATCACAAGCAGTGTCTGCCAATTTCTTCTGCGCTTACTACTATAATACAAATCGAAAGATTTTGCAAGAGGGAAAATGAATATTTTTTACTTTTATGGGTAAACCAGGGACTTTTATGTTAATGCCATTATGTAAACCGATGAATATAACCGTGCGGGGATTATGACAACATCACAAAATCTGGAGTGAATAAAAATGCACTCGCCAACAAAATGTGTTTCGCACATACAATAGAATACTTTGCGCAGGTATAACGACGCTAAGCTGTAAAGCCAAAATCATTACAGGTTAGCTTCATCACATGTAAAGCATACGCACATTACATTATCCCTCTCCCCCACATCAACACAAAAAAGCAATTATAGGATTCAACTGATCCTATAATTGCTTTTTTGTAATATCATGTTCTATAAATTGCCGGTATTACTTTATAACTTCAATCTCGTCGACAATCAAGGGCAAATCCCATATAGTGACCACACCGTCGCCGTTCATATCCATTGACATAAACTGAACGTCCGTCTCAGCATACACAACATTTATAATGTATAGCGAAGCGAAGGTTATATCAGACTCTCTTACTCTGCCGTCGCCGTCACAGTCGCCACGTATTATAATTGGGATCTCTTCGTAATTGCCGTCCTCCAGCGGAAGATGCACCTTCATTCCAGTTTTTAATATTGATTCATATACTGGCTCGTCCTTTTGCGTAAATGCTTCAATGCTCTGCGGCCAATAAATTTCCCTCAGATCAGACACCCTTGCGCCAGCCGCCATAGAGGCGTATCTGCCGTTCTCTCCAGGCAGTTCTTGAAATTTTATCTCCTCGATGAGCTTGCCTACCTCATCGTTTTTATCAGCAGGAAACGGTGTAGGAGTGGGAGTGGGAGTGGGCGTGGGTGTGGGTTCAGCTTCACTTGGCTCGCTGCTTCCATCGTCAGGATCCGGAGTGGGGGTAGCAGTATCATCAGGATACGGACTGGATGAAGGCTCTCCGCTTTCATCTGGAACGGGTGTAGGTGTGGGGGTTGGATCAACCTCTTCCCCGGACTCGTCATCGGGGTCATGGAAGATAAGGCGTTCCAAATAGATTTGACCGTCTTTTTTCACAAGTACATTGTCCTCAATGATTCCCAGTATCCTGCCATCAACCTCAGCCGTCCCGCTTTTCACAGCTTGTTCTTCCGACAAGTCATACTTGTGAACTGTTCCAGAGTTGTCTGCTGCTATGATATACTCGTCTGTTCCAAAGCAGGCATTCGCATTTAAGCTATCCTTATCGATATCAACCGTTACGGCCGCTCCCCCATTGAGCCTTACAAGCGAACCCACTTCGTCGATATACACGCTCTCTCCCACCAGCCTATCCGGGCAGGGTGCGCCCGGATATTCTTCACATATGTGAAAATCACTTCCTATCCAGCGCCGGAGTGTTTCGCCAGCATATGCGTAAACCCACCCGCCTTGGGTGGACTCAAGAAAGTTGACCCCGCTTAATAAGGCATCCTCTTCCGGCTCACACATAGCTTCACATGCCCGCAAAGTTCCGTCAGCAGAGAGTATATACATTATATATTCATTCATGTCGGTATTTGAAAAAACCAGCTTATCGCCTTCGCTTGGAGAAAAGTCAAATGGGCAGCGGTCGTCATCATACTCTAAGCCTGTATCGAATGGATAGATATTAACGTCAAATTCTCCGTCAAATATATCCGCAACCCCTAACGTACCGTCATCAAAAAAGAATGTACAGCCGCTTTCCGGTACACTTTGTGCTCTTGTCAGATGGCTATCAGGGTCAGATAAATCTTTATAGTATGCGAATACCTTCCCTGAATCTTCCAGCAACACGGCAAACCGGCTGTCATGTATACCCATAAGCCGAAGCTCCATATCGTTCTCATCGGTTATTCCGGCAGCGAGTAACAAACAGAGTAAGGAAGCCGTTGCAAACAGAAAAAATATCCGCAGCTTTTTTATCAACGGCCATTTTGCACGACTCTTTTTCATTATAACACCGCCTTTGGAATATGTTATATCAAATTATACACAATTTCGACTCGATAATCAAGATTAAATGTATCTAAAATTGATTTTATTTTCAGGAGACTTTAAACAAGAAAGGCAGAGAACTCCCCATATAGAGCTCTCTGCCTATAAGATCATAAATATTCTTACTGTAGAATAGAGACAGCCTCTCCGATGGTCTTTTCCATTGCCTCTTTGCCGTACTTATCCACCTCGGCCTTGTTCTTCTCGCCGTGGGTAAGGCAGCCTGCGCCTCCTATACAGCCGCCGACACATGCCATACCTTCGATAAAGTTTCCGGCTAAAGCGTTCTTTGACTTCTTCAGCAGTGCCATACGGCAGGCCTCAATGCCGTCGCAGGGCACCGCTTTCAGGTCGAACTCTATCCCCTGCTCCTTCATGGCCTGGGCTACAGCGTCGGACACGCCGCCGGAGCGGGCAAATATGCGTCCATAATAGGAGGCGTTGTCCAGTACGTCCTCCTCCAGGGTGGTGATGTCCATATCAAGGCTGTCGAACAGGGCCTGCAGCTCCTCGAAGGTGAGCACCGCGTCGATAAGCGGACGCACGCGCTCCTGCCTTGCCTCGGCCTTCTTGGCCGTGCAGGGGCCGATAAACACCACCTTGCCGGTGGGGTCGGTCTTCTTCAGGTACTCCGCCAGCGCCGCCATGGGCGACAGGTTGTGGGAGATATTGTCCTTGAGCTCCGGGAACGCGGACTTGACGTATGATACAAAGGCCGGGCAGCAGGAGCTGGTCAGGAAGCCCTTCTCAGCCAGTTCACGGGACTCGCTCATTGCCACCATGTCTGCACCCAGGGCCGCTTCGATAACAGTAAAGAAGCCCATCTTCTTAAGGCCCGTGATGACCTGCCCCAGGTTTGCGTAGACAAACTGGCTGGAGATGGACGGCGCTACCACCGCGTAGACCTTGTAGTTCTTATTGCCCTCACTCTTTTTCAGCATGTCGATAACGTTGAGCATAAAGGACTTGTCCGTTACCGCGCCGAAGGGGCACTGATACACGCACGCGCCGCACTGGATGCACTTCTCGTCGTCGATGGCTGCGGCCTTGTTCTCGTTGATGGAGATGGCCTTGACCTTGCACGCCACCTGGCAGGGGCGCTTGCGGTCAACGATGGCCGAGTAGGGGCAGACCTTGGCGCACTGGCCGCACTCCACGCACTTTGACTTGTCGATATGGGCAACGTGGTTATGGTCGAAGGAGATGGCTCCCCGGCGGCAGACGTCCTCGCAGCGGTGGGCTAAACAGCCACGGCAGGAGTCCGTCACCTCATAGCCGGCAGCAGGACATTCGTCGCAGGCTATATCTATTACCTCAATTATGTTGGGATTGTCTGCGTGGCCGCCCATGGCCATCTTCACGCGCTCGGCTAGGATGGCCCGCTCCTTATAGACGCAGCAGCGCATGGTGGGCTCCTTGCCGGGAACGATAATCTTGGGTATGTCCATCATCCCCTCAAGAAGCTTGTCGGCCCATGCCATCCGGGCAGTTTCCCGGAGGACTTTGTATTTTAGGTACTGTACCTTGGTGTCAAACCTTTTCAGTTGATTTGGCTGATTCACTTGTCGCCCTCCTTAAAAATAGCTTACTTTTA
Organism: uncultured Eubacteriales bacterium; assembly: GCA_910584745.1. Lineage (GTDB taxonomy): Bacteria > Bacillota > Clostridia > Oscillospirales > Acutalibacteraceae > Acutalibacter. The sequence goes on along the minus strand of CAJUDG010000003.1, from coordinate 261,053 downwards.
CCCTCTTGCCCATCTGCCGGAGACAGTCCACCAGCTCCTCAGCAAGGCTCATCTTGATGCTGAAGGTTATGGGCAGATCAGGGTTCTGGTGGGCGGGGTTTATGGCCCGGCCCACAAAGAAGTTGATGTCGGTGGCCTCCTCGAACAGGAACCGGCTTATTAACGCAGCGCCGTCCCGCTTCATGCCCCAGTCCTCGTACCTGTCGTTGTCCTTCAGGTAGTCCTTGGCGTACTCCAGCACCCTGGCGATGGTGATAACGCCCTCGGTCACAAGATCCACGCCCTCTATCTCGGCGGTGGGCGGCAGGTCCGAGCCCTCGAAGTTCAGGCTGGGCTTTAGGGGCTTTCTCAGGAACTGGGAGGCTATGGTGGAGGTGGTGCCGCCGCAGATGATATGTTTGCCTTCCTTGGAGAAGAACAGGCTCATCATGCGGTCGCAGTCGTCCCGGTTTGAGGGCGGGCCGAACAGCAGGTTCATGGGCTCGCGCTTGCGGATGCGCACCACGCAGGAGGTCACATCGTCCTTGGGCTCTCCCCCATACAGCTTATAACACTCGTCCACCAGCATGGTAGACAAGGTCTTGGCGGTATAACCTGCCAGGATGATGGTCTCCATAAAGCTGGTGATGTCCTCTATGGCCCATCCGAAGTTGTACTCTATCCCGATACCTGCGTGGGGACAGCCGTCGCTCATGGCGATAAAGGCGTCGTTTTCCCTAAGGGGTATGGAGGATTTGAATATCTGCTTGCCGCCTATGTTCATCTCGGTCTTGGGATAGTCGTAGTTCACCCCGTCCCGCAGCAGTATAACGTGGGGATTATCGTACTGTATCAGCTCGGCGGTCTGGTTATTCAGCAGGTGTATGATGGTGAAGGTGGAGTAGGCCACCCCGTGCTCGGAGCTGACCGGAAGGGTAGCCGCCACCGCGGAGACGCACTCCTCAAGGGGCATACCGGCGGCCATCATGGTGGAGATTATCTTTGATGTAAGCGTGGAGAGGATGCTTGCTTTCACTCCGCTGCCAAGGCCGTCGGCCAGCACCACAACGGTGGAGTTGTCTCCCTGCTCGATAACGTCCACATGGTCGCCGCAGAGCTGCTCGCCATAGTGGTTTATGCTCTTGTATCCGATATCGGCGCAAAGATCATTCATCGGTTATCGACTCCTTCAGCTTTGTCAGCGCAATCTTGGTCTCGGCAGCCGTTTCGCCCAAAAGACTCGCTATATCCTGGACGATGCGCATTTGTTTTTCCACAACCTTATCAGCAACCTCCACTGTCTGCCTGCTGATGTCCTCCTTCTTCTCCCGCTCCAGCTGCTCGTCGGTGATATCGCGCATGATACCGATAAGCAAATGCAGGTCCCGGTCGTAAACAACCGACTGCTCCACATAGCACTTGTACTCGGCAAGGTATACCTTCTCGTCGCGCACATCTCGCTTGGTATTCAGCACGTTCAGGAACACTGTGGGGTCAAGTATCCTCACCACCGGCTCGCCCAGCACGTCGGAGGCGGAGCGTATGTTCATTATCTTCCTGGCCTTATTGTTGATCTGCTGCACCTCAAGGTCCTCGTTGAGCACTATAAGACCGTTGGGGGTGTTGTTCACTATGGCGTCGGAGAAGCCCTCGGCCTTGTCCTTAAGGAAGGGCAGGCACATGGATATCTCGGCCTTGCCCTGGCAGACGGCGATGGCCTTCTCACGGCAGGTGTTATAGCCGCAGGACCCGCAGTTGAGTTCCTGAGAGGGCTTGAACTTGCCCATCTGTCTGAGGGCGGTATTGATCTCCGCCTCGGTGGGCATACGGTTCTGCATCTCGAGATAGGCAAACTGCTTGCGCATGGACTTGGGCTCGGGCTGCCTGACCTCGAAGTCCCTTTCGCCGGCGTAGTTTGACACGGCCACATAGTCCCTGACGGGAGAATGTCTCTCCATGACCGGGCCGCCGACGCAGCTGCCGGTGCAGATGGACATCTCTATAAAGCAGTTGTGCAGCTTTCCGTCTATAATGTCCTGTAGAGCGGCGATGCAGTTTTCAGCGCCGTCCAGGGCCAGATACGCATAGCCGGGAGCGTCCAGCTCCATGGTCTTCAGAATACCGCCGGTGGTTGGGAAGAAACGGGCGCGGCTGCACTCCTCAGAGTCCATCTCCTTATCAAGCTTCACTCCCGCTGAATCCAGCCACTGGCTCAACTCCTCGAAGGTGAGCACGCTGTCCACAATGCCCTCATACCGCCCGGCCTCGTCCTTCTTGGCGACGCAGGGCCCGATAAACACGGTCTTGGCGTTGGGTATGCGGCGCTTGATGTCCTTGCAGTGGGCCATCATTGGGGAATCGATATCCGCCAGGAACTCCAGGGCGGCGGGGAAATGCTTTTGGATAAGCAGGTTCACCGAGTGGCAGCAAGAGCTTATGAGCACGTCGCGCTTGTCCTCTTTCAGCATACGCTCATACTCGCTCTTGACCATGGTGGCGCCAAGGGCGGTCTCCTCCACGTCAAAGAAGCCCAGCTGCTTAAGCGCCTTTTTCATGGCCCCGATGCCAACGCCGGGGAAGTTGGCGATAAAGGAGGGCGCCAGGCTGACGATAACGGGGTCGCCGCTCTGCATGAGCACCTTCACCTTCTCGGTCTCGTCCACTATCTCCTTGGCGTTCTGCGGGCATACCACGAAGCACTGGCCGCAGAGTATACACTCGTCGCTGATGATATGGGCCTGGCTGCCTGAAAAGCGTATTGCCTTTACAGGGCAGTGGCGGATACATTTATAGCAGTTCTTACAGTTGGATTTTTTTAACCGCAAACAGTCCGGCATATTCCCAGTCTCCTTTCGGTTATGATGGTTTTAGACCTTGGCCTTGATGTTGTTGTTGAAGAACTCCTCGGTGGTCTCGGGGGAAACGGAGTAGAACTGGTCGTCTACCGTGACGCATACGCCCTGCTGACACTTGCCCATGCAGAAGGTGCCGCCCAGGTCCACCTTCTCCTTCAGGCCGTTGTCGGCGATCAGCTGCTGAAGCTGCTCGACCACCTGACGGGACCCCTTTATGTGGCAGGAACTACCGATACATACTGTAACTTTCATGACTTTGACCTCCTAAAAAATGTTGTTGGAACTGTGTCTATATTCTAACATTTTTCTATGAATTTTGCAATGAAAAAATCTGTATATCCGTATAATCGTTATCGATACCTATTTATCGATAATTTAAGCGAGAAAACAGGTCATTCTGCTCAAAACCCTAAGTCTCCCCTGCCTATTGCTTTTTCCGGGCAGATGGCGTATAATGATTGCAATGACAACTATTTTCAGCTTGGGAGTGTGGGTGCATGCAGTTTATCAATGCCGAAAAGATATGTAAAGGAATGGAGCTTGGGGATGTTCCGCCGAACAGAGAGATAATCCGTGACGCTGTAAACGTGGCATGGCCCTCGGTGCTTGAGTCGTTCTTTGTATGCCTTGCCGGAATGGTAGACACCATCATGGTGGGCTCTCTGGGCTCCTTTGCCATAGCTGCCGTGGGGCTTACCACCCAGCCCAAATTCTTAGGGCTGGCGGTGTTCCTTTCCATGAACGTGGCTGTCTCTGCCCTTGTAGCACGGCGCAAGGGGGCCGGGGACCGTGAGAGCGCAAACCGAATAGTCCGCATGGCGCTGCTTATCACCATCGGCCTGACGATAATTATCAGCTCTGTTTTCGTGGCATTTGCCAGCCCCATCATAAAGATGGTGGGCTCTCAGGCCGACACCCACGAGTACGCCGTGGAGTATCTTCAGATCATCATGGGCGGCCTGGGCTTCTCCACCATATCCCTTATGCTCAACGCGGCTCAGCGGGGCGCTGGCAACACCAGGATTGCCATGCTGACAAACGTGATATCCAACACCGTTAATGTTATCTTCAACTACTTACTTATCGGCGGCAACTTCGGCTTTCCTGCTCTGGGGGTGCGGGGTGCAGCTCTGGCAACTGTCATCGGTACGGTGTGCGCGTGTACTCTCAGTATAGCATCAGTGCTCAGGAAGGACGGATTCATCAATCTGCGCTCGGTCAAGGGCTGGATAGCGGACCGCATGAGCGTGCATTCCCTCTTGAATGTGGGCTTTAGCGCCTTTGTGGAGCAGATCTGCCTGCGCATAGGTTTCCTGCTGTTCTCAATGACCGTAGCACATCTGGGCACCACTCAGATGGCCGCCCACCAGATAGGCATGAACCTTATGAGCATGTCCTTCTCCTTCGGGGATGGGCTTTCCGTGGCGTCCGTTACGCTTATCGGCCAGAGTTTGGGCAGAAAACGCCCGGATATGGCGAAGATATACGGAAATGTCTGTCAAAAAATAGGGCTGCTCTGTGCCTGTCTGGTGGCCACGATATATTTTCTGTTCGGCAAGCAGATATTTACCCTATTCTCCCAGGAAGCGGTCATTCTCGGGTACGGCGGGCAGATAATGCGCATACTCAGCGTGATCCTGTTCTTCCAGATAGAGCAGGTGGTGCTGTTCGGCTGTCTTCGCGGTGCAGGAGATACAAAGTTCACCGCCCTGGTATCCCTTATCAGCGTCACCTTTATCCGTCCAGGCATGAGCTGGCTGCTCTGCTACCCGCTGGGCATCGGGCTTATCGGCGCGTGGCTGGGCACCTTCTGCGACCAGGTTCTTAGGTTTATCCTCACCTTCCTGCGGTTCCGCAAGGGGGAGTGGACCAAGATACGCCTTTAAATTATATTAAAAAGGAGTTTTTATTATGTCAGACTGGAACGCGCAGTTATACTTGAAGTTCAAAAAAGACCGCACCCAGCCCGCCATAGACCTTGCGGCGCGCCTGGAGTGCGATGCCCCGGCCAAGGCCCTGGATGTGGGCTGCGGACCCGGGAACAGCACGGCAGTGCTGAAGGCTAGGTTTCCAAATTCCCAAGTCATCGGAGCCGATTACTCTGAGAATATGGTAGAGACCGCAAGAAAAGACAATCCTGAGCTGGAGTTCATCCAGTGCGACATCAGCAAAGATATTGACAAGCTCCCTCACGACCTCGACATCATATTCTCCAACGCCTGCCTTCAGTGGGTGCCAGACCACCCTGCTCTTCTCCCCAGGCTTATGGGACTTTTGAAGCCGGGCGGGCTGCTGGCAGTACAGATACCCATGAACTATCAGGAACCTATTCATAGAATAATCGAGTCTACCGTGTCGCAGAGCCCATGGTCGGAGCTGATACCTTACATGCGGCTGTTTCACACTCTGAGCCAGGAACAGTATTTTGATGTTTTATCTGAAATCTCAACTGATTTCACCCTCTGGCAGACAACATATTTACACCGTATGCCCTCTCATCAGGCTATTATGGACTGGTACAGTTCCACGGGGCTTCGGCCATACTTGGATGCCGCTGTATCCGACAAAGCAAGAGAGGATTTCTATCAGGAGGTTTTCCGGCAGGTAAAGGAGCAGTACCCAGTACAGCAGAACGGAGAAATCATTTTCCGATTCCCACGCTTTTTCTTTATCGCTCAAAAATAGTAAAGTAAGACCCGAGATACCGTAAAAAGCATCTCGGGTCTTTTCTGCTTAGTCTCCGAACAGGTCCTTCAGCTTAGAGAAGAAAGTCTTACGTTTCTGGTAATTCTTTTCATCGGTATTACTGTCCAGCTCCGCAAGTATTTCCTTCTGCCGCTTGCTGAGGTTCTTGGGCACCTCAACCGTCACCTGAACATATTGGTCTCCCCTGGCTCTGGAACGCAGGCTCTGTATGCCCTTACCCTTGAGCCGGAACACATCGCCGGGCTGAGTGCCCTCATGCACGTGATAGCTTACTTTACCGTCCAGCGTAGGTACTTCCACGTCCGCACCCAGTGCCGCCTGGGTAAAGGTTATGGGCATTTCACACCAGACGTCGTTGCCGCGGCGTTTATAGATGGGATGGGGCCGCACGTTGATATACACGTGCAGGTCACCGTTAGGTCCGCCGTTTATGCCGGCGTTGCCGTGGCCGCTCACATTCAGCACCTGTTCGTCGTCAATACCGGCAGGCACCGTCACCTCGATGGTCTTCCGGCGGCGCACACGGCCCTTGCCGTCGCAGGTGTGGCAGACCTTTTCGATGAGCTTGCCTGTGCCGTGGCAGCGGTCGCAGGACTGGGTGGACTGCACCACACCAAAAGGGGTCCGCTGGCTTACCCGCACCTGACCGGTGCCGTTGCAGTTTGGGCATGTCTTTGGCGTTGTGCCAGCCTCCGCACCGGTACCGTGGCAGTCAGCGCAGGTCTCTATCTGCTGGTATTCCACATTTTTCTTACAGCCCTTGGCGGCTTCCTCAAAATCGATAGCCAGATTGGCCTGGGCATCAGAGCCCTGGCGCGGCGCATTGGGATTGGCCCGGCGGGAGCTGCCGCCGAATCCGCCGCCGAAAAAGCTGTCGAAGATATCCGTAAAGTCGAAGCCCGCGCCCTGGAAGGGGTTGCCTCCTCCGGCGCCGCCGCCAAAGTTGGGATCCACTCCGGCGTGCCCGAACTGATCGTACCTGGCCCGCTTGTCGCTGTCCGAAAGTACCTCATAGGCCTCGTTGACCTCCTTGAACTTGGCCTCGGCACCTTTGTCACCGGGGTTCAGATCGGGGTGGTACTGCTTCGCCAGTTTCCTATAGGCCTTTTTGATATCGTCGTCCGAGGCCGACTTTTGTATGCCAAGTACCTCGTAGTAGTCTCTTTTGTCAGCCACTCAAATCAACTCCTGAAAACCTCGGTTAGTTCACATCCTTAAAATCCGCATCGTACACATTGCCGTCGCCGCCGGGATTGCCGCCGTTGGGGTCAGCAGGGCCCTGGGCGTTGGGGTCGCCCTGGGGAGCAGCTTGCTGGTAGAGCTTCTCACTGACAGAGTAGAGAGCCTTCTGCAGGTCCTCCATATTGGACTTGATGGTGTCAATGGTGCCGCTGTTTATGCTGTCACGCAGGGCGGCCACTTTTGCGTTTATCTCGTTTTTATCAGTCTCGCCCAACTTGTCGCCGCTATCAGAAATAAGTTTCTCGGCAGAATAGCACATGCTCTCAGCGTTGTTCTTGGTGTCCACCTCTTCCCTGCGCTTCTTATCCTCCTCGGCAAACTGCTCAGCAGCCTTTACCGCCGCGTCAATATCCTCCTTGCTCATGTTGGAGCTGGAGCTGATAGTGATATGCTGCTCCTTGCCTGTGCCTAAATCCTTGGCAGAGACATTTACGATACCGTTAGCGTCGATGTCAAAGGTGACCTCGATCTGAGGTATGCCACGGGGAGCTGGGGCGATACCGTCCAGCTTGAAGAGGCCCAGCTGCTTATTATCCCTGGCAAACTCACGCTCACCCTGAAGGACGTTCACCTCAACCTGGGTCTGGCCGTCGGCGGCAGTGGAGAATATCTGGCTCTTCTTAGTGGGGATGGTGGTGTTCCGGTCGATTATTTTCGTCATAACGCCGCCCATGGTCTCAACGCCCAAGGACAGGGGGGTAACATCCAGCAGCAGCAGGCCCTGGACCTCGCCGCCCAGCACGCCGGCCTGGATGGCCGCGCCGATAGCCACGCACTCGTCAGGGTTAATGCCCTTGAAGGGGTCCTTGCCGATAAAGTTCTTCACAGCCTCCTGGACGGCGGGGATACGTGAGGAGCCGCCCACCAGCAGTACCTTGCTGATATCGCTGATGGACAGGCCGCTGTCCTGTAAGGCCTGACGCACGGGGCCCATGGTCTTCTCCACCAGATCGGAGGTCAGTTCATTGAACTTGGCCCTTGTCAGGGTCATCTCCAGGTGCTTGGGACCAGTGGCATCGGCGGTGATATATGGCAGGCTGATAGTTGAGGTCGTCACGCCGGACAGGTCGATCTTAGCCTTCTCGGCGGCCTCTTTAATACGCTGCATGGCCATCTTGTCAACGGTCAGGTCAACGCCCTGCTCTACCTTAAAACTGTCTACCAGCCAGTTGATGATGCGCTGGTCAAAGTCGTCGCCGCCCAGACGGTTGTTGCCGGCTGTGGCAAGGACCTCCTGCACACCGTCGCCCATCTCGATGATGGACACATCGAAAGTGCCGCCGCCCAGGTCATAGACCATGATCTTCTGGTCGTTGTCCTTATCCACGCCGTAGGACAGGGCTGCGGCGGTGGGCTCGTTTATTATGCGCTTTACCTCAAGCCCGGCTATCTTGCCGGCATCCTTTGTGGCTTGGCGCTGGGCGTCGGTAAAGTATGCGGGCACGGTTATCACGGCGCTGGTGACTGTCTCACCCAGATAGGCCTCTGCATCGGCCTTCAGCTTCTGAAGGACCATAGCGCTTATCTCCTGGGGAGTATAATTCTTGCCGTCGATACTTACCTTATATGCCGTGCCCATCTCGCGCTTGATAGAGGAGATGGTCCGATCCGGATTGGTAATGGCTTGGCGCTTTGCCACCTGTCCCACCATGCGTTCACCGGTCTTGCTGAACGCTACCACGGAGGGCGTGGTACGGGCGCCCTCTGCGTTGGCGATAACTACGGGCTCGCCGCCCTCGATGACCGCAACACAAGAGTTTGTAGTACCCAGATCAATGCCGATTGTCTTTGCCATAGTAAATTACCTCTCTTTATAATATTTTCATATATTTATATCTTGCTCATCGTCTTAGTTCGCTACCTGTACCACAGCATGGCGAACGACCCGGTCGCCCAGCATATAGCCCTTTTGATACACCAGGGAAATAACATTTTCCCCAAGGCTCTCGTCTTCGATATGGGCGATAGCGTTGCACAGATTGGGGTCAAATATTTCCCCGATTTTACCCACTGAAGTGATCCCCAGCTTCTCAAAGGCCGCGTTTATCTGGGTCTGTATCATCTCAACGCCCTTGTGCATATCTTCGGCGGAGGCGTTCTCCTGGTCCAGCGCCAGCCCGATATTGTCCGCTATTGGAAGTATGGCCTGGACTGTGTCGGAGACCGCATTATTATAGATGGCGCTTTTCTCGTTTGCCGTGCGCTTGCGGAAGTTATCATACTCTGCCAATACACGCAGATATTGCTGTTTATGCTCGTCCAGCTCCTGGCGCAACTTCAGAAGCTCATCCTCCAGCGGGGCGGTCTCCTCGGTCTCAGGCGGAGCCTGAGCTGGCTTCTTTTCATCCTTATCCTTCATGTTGTGCAGCTCCTTTCCGGATGTATAATTTTTTATATAGTTTTTTAGTTTTCCCCGGCCAGTCGTGTGAGCTGGCCGCTGAGTATCTCTGAAATATATTCCAACATGGCGGTGAGCCGGGGATAATCCATCCTCACAGGACCTATCACTGCGACAGATCCAGCGTCCTGGCCGCCGATAGCGTAGCGCGATACCATCATAGACGCATTGTCAAGCTCCGGCTGTCCGCACTCTCGGCCTATCAGCGTCGTCACTCTGCCAGGCTTCTGCCGCAGCAGCATTGAAAACTCTGTTCTGTTCTCCATAAGGTTCAAAATTTTCCTGGTTTCCCCTAGGCCGAACTCCGGATAAGAAAGCAGGTTCATCTGCCCTCCAAGAAGTGTCTCGGTACGCGCAGTATCATGAGCAACTTCCAATAATGCCCGCAACGGCGCGCCTGCCAGGGCATACATCTCTCCAAGAGCGGCTCCCAGACTCTGTAAAAGCGCCGGAGTTATATCAGACACCCTTTTACCAATCACCTTCTCATTGAAAACCCGGAAAAATATACGGAGAATATCCGTAGTCAGCTCATAATCACAACGGAATACCCGGTTCTTCATGGTCCCGGTCGAACTCATCATAAGAAGCATGGCCGTGTGCCGGCCGGTCTGTACCATCTGAATGGCCCTTACCCTGGTTCCGGCCCCTCCCGGGGTAGTGGCCGCCGCAGCGCATCTGCTGGTAGATGCCACCAGCTCAACGGTGCGCAGCAGCAGCTCAGTGTCGTACAGCGCTGGGGCCAGCTTTGCGTCGATCATCCGCTTTTCTCCCGGCGCCAGCTTGGGGACCTCCATCAGCCGGTCCACAAATTCCCGATATCCCCTCTGGGAAGGCACCCGTCCCGCCGAGGTGTGGGGCTGTTCCAAAAGCCCCATTTCAGTCAGGCCGGACATCTCATTACGCACAGTGGCCGAGGAAACGCCTATCTCCTCAGCGATGGCCTTACTGCCCACAGGCTCGCCGCTTCGGACAAACCCTGTGACCACCGAGCTCAGTACCTTCTCCTTGCGCAGGGTAAGCTCCATTTGACAGCCCTCCTTTCTGACGGGCCTCATTCTATTCTCGCACTTGATTTAGCACTCCTTATAGCCGAGTGCTAAACTATATCTATAATGTACCACGATGGTCAGAAAAAGTCAAGACAGTAATTTGTAAATTGTTTATGAATTACCGGCATTTTAAAAGATGCGCCGCAGAACGGGAGATTACCTGATTCCCTTCTGCGGCGCGGCGCTTATTTTTCCGTTTGCAACACTGATCTTCCCCTTTTCCCCTGTGCCGTCCATCTTCTCATGCCCAGATAGCCTGAGAAAAACATCACCCCGGATATTGCTGTCTGTATAAAGACCAGTATGAATCCACTGTGTATTACCACGTTCCTTAATAGCAGCCGGCTCAGCCCCACTGCCAAAACAGCGCAGGACATTGGCAGCAGGATATGGTGCACCACTGAAATGTGCAGATGACTCACCTTCATCAATCGGTGCAGGCTCATGGATGCGTTAAAGATCGTGCTGAAGAACAATATGAATACATAGCTCTCCATCCCAAAGAAGCGCAAAAAGCACAGGACCAATATCACTCGGATAAGCGAATCCGTGAAGTTATACTTCATAGAATTAAATTGCTCATCAAGGCCTTTGAGAAGATTGTCGACCACTACGTCCAGATATGTAAGCGGCACTAGAGGCGCCAGCACCCGAAGGTACTGGCCGGCGCTGTCACTTTTGTAAAAGGCTTGGCCCCAGCTGTCGCCAAATGCTATGAAAACCGCAGCAAAAAACAGTCCGAAGGCCAGCGCAGACTGTATGGCACGGCCCGATATATATGCCACCGCGTTCTTATGGCTCAGTTCTCGCTCCTTTGCGATCTTGGGTATCAGCAGCGAGGCAAAAGAGGTCAGGAACGACGAAGGAAAATACAGCATGGGCATTGCCATACCCTGTAAGAGACCATACTGAGACAGGGATGCCGAGTAGCCAAGGCCATACTTTTGCAGCTCCCTGGGTATCAGCAGGTTCTCCCCGGTGTTCAGCAGGCTCTTTGCGGCGGAACTGAGGGTGCAGGGCAGCGCAATATGGCCAAGCCCCCGCAGGATGCCGGTGCTCTTTTCCCTTCTTTTGGGAGTGTGCCTGTGGATGCTCCTTCTATATGCGCACCAGCTTGCCGCGAAAGAAACCATTTCGCCCAAGGTGGAGGCGGCCATGGCAGCTAAACATGCGGCCTCTATACTCTGCGGAACAAATTTCCAAAACAAAAACACAGTAGCGCCAATGGTCAGTATCTGCTCCAGAGCATCTGAAACCGCGGTTGAAAGTGATTCGTCCACTGCCAGGAAATAGCCCTTCATACAAGTACACATGGACATAAATGGCAGTCCAACCCCAAGTATTCTAAGACATGGAGCGGCAGCCAGGTCTCCAAGAAATAACCCCGCCGCAAAGTCCGCGGTCAAAAACAGGGTAAGCGCTATACAGATGCTGATGGTCAGGCAGAACCCAAAGCACTTGGCTACAACGGAGCGTACCGTCTCCCCTCTGCCCTTTGCCAGCGCGGCGGTCACCATTCTTGTCACAGCCAGACTTATTCCGGAGGTCGATAGTGTGACCGTTAGCATGAATATGGAGAATATGAGCTGATAGAGCCCCATGCCCTCCGAACCTATCTGCTGGGAAAGATAGGAGCGGTATCCCATATTTGTGACTCGCAGGAACATGGACACAAGGGTAAGCAGGGCTCCCTGGAGAAAAAATTTTTTCTTTGTCATGGGACGGCCTCCCTCCAGACGATGTAAACGGTAAGTATTTCAGAAAGATTTTAGAAAAAGATTGACAAAAAAATATGTGGGGTATAAAATGGCTATCAAGTTAATGTGAAAATATAATAAGAAAAGAGTGTGACCTATGAGCGATAACTGGACCGAGATAAAAATAACCGTGCCGTCGGCAAAGTCGGATCTTGCCGGAGACATCGCCAATATGACAGTGCCTCATGGTATCTATATTGAGGATTACTCCGATTTAGAAGAAGCCGCCATGGAAATTGCCCATATTGACCTGATAGACGAGGAGCTGCTGGCCAAGGACCGCACCAAGGCCGTCATACACATATATATCAGCCCGGAGGACAACCCCTCCGAGGCCGTCTCCTTCCTGGAGGAGCGCCTGGAGGCCTGCGGCGTCGAGTACAGCATCGACCAGGCCTCCTGTGCCATGGACGACTGGCTCAACAACTGGAAGAAGTATTTCAAGCCCATGCCGGTAGGCAGCAAGCTTCTCATCCGCCCCATCTGGGAGGAGGATTTTGACAGTATGGGCCGTGCCGTGCTGAATCTGGAGCCCGGCCTTGCCTTTGGAACTGGGACCCACGAGACCACTCGGCTGTGCATGGAGCTTATCGAGGAATACCTTACCCCCGGAGCAGATTTCCTTGATGTTGGCTGCGGCAGCGGCATACTGTCTGTTGCGGCGCTGCTGCTGGGGGCGGAGTCTGCGGTGGGGGTCGACATCGACCCTCTTGCAGTGAAGACCGCCGCCGAAAACGCCAGGCTCAACGGCGTAGAGGGAAGGTTTACCGGCATCTGCGGCAATCTTGCGGACAAGGTGTCCGGGAAGTACCAGATGATAGCCGCGAACATCGTGGCCGATATCGTAATCGATCTGAGCCGCTCCGTGCCGGAGTTCCTCGCTCAAAATGGAGTGTATATCATCAGCGGCATTATCGACACCAGAGAGCAGGACGTGCTGGATGCGCTGGACGGCAGGTTTACCGTCCTACGGCGAAAGTCGGAGCGCGGCTGGGTAGCTATGGCACTGAAACTGAATGAGGGGTGAACAGTATGGAATTTATTCAAAAAGATACTATTGTCTCTCTGAGCAATCCCGGCGTCGTATCAAAGCAGCTGCTGAATCCGGACAACTCCGCCAGCGCCCGGGTCACTATAACGGAAGTTCATCTGGAAAAAGGAGCCTGCCAGCCCTGGCACGCCCACGAGAGCTCGGAGCAGATATGGTACGCCCTACGGGGTTCGGGTAGGCTACTGCTTGCCAATGGCGTCGAGACGGAGTTCAATGCCGGAGATGTGGTCCGCTTTGAGGACGGGGATATCCATGGTTTAAGAAATGACGGCGAGGTGGAGTTTATCTACCTGTCAGTCACCGCGCCGCCCATACATTTTGGGTATGCCTATCAGAACAATAATAGCAAAAGGGATGATAAACAGTGAATGTATTACTTGAAACAGGGCGCTTAAAGCTGCGCACCTGGCGCATGGATGATCTGCAAGACTTCTATAACTACGCGAAGGACCCGGACGTGGGCCCCTGGGCCGGTTGGAAGCCCCATGGAAGCATAGAGGATTCTCGGGAAATACTCGAGAGATGGGTAAATAACACCGACAAAAATGACATTAAACTTGCTTTGGAGGACAAGGCTACGGGCAAGGTAATCGGCTCCATCGGCATTGAGCCGGACGGCAGCCGTCCAAATGTTGAGGGGTGCCGGAGCCTTGGGTATGTGCTGGGCAAAGACTACTGGGGCCGGGGCCTTATGACGGAAGCGGTCCGCGCCGCCATAGACTACGCCTTCCGGGTGCTGAAACTGCGGCTGCTGACTGTCACTCACTATACCATAAACCAGCGCTCCCGCCGGGTGATAGAGAAGTCCGGCTTCACATACGAGGGTACCCTGCGCTCCGGCAGCGTGATATATAACGGCGAGGAGCGCGACCTGTGCTGCTACTCCATGCGCGCCTGGGAATACTGGGCCATGCGGGCAAAGGAGGCCGGGTTTACCATGGAACTTCCGGAAAATATTGACCGCCATGAGCTTGAGGCCATGCAAAAGGAGTTTATCGACGTGGATAACGACGTCACCCCCTACGGCCTGGACCCAATGGGACTAAACTTCGAGCGGTGGCTTGAGCGGAACATCGCCTGGCGCTATTTTGTGCCAAAGCCCACCTCTGCCAGGGCCACGCTGTACATCCTCACAAGCCCCCATACAGGCCCGGCAGGCGCGCTGGACCTGCGCCACTACCTGACTGAAAGGTTGATGAACGGCGGCGGCAATATCGGTTACGGCATACGTCCCAGCCAGAGGGGCAACGGATTCGCGCCGTATATGCTGGGGCTTGGCATTGAGAAAGCCAAAGAGATGGTGTTGGATAAAGCTTTGGTTTGCTGCGACGATGACAACCCCGCCTCTGCCCACACTATAGAGGACTGCGGCGGCAGGCTGGAGAACGTGGCGGATGGGCTGCGGAGGTACTGGATAATAATATGAAAAATTCCCCTGCGAAGCTTTATGATACAGGGGATAAACATGCAAATGGCAGCGCCGTGGGCGGCTCTGTCAAAAAACATTTGATTGCGAAAGGAGACCTCATGACTACCAAGGAGCGTTTTGAGAGGATTTTTCAGCATAAAGAAGCCGACCGTGTGCCGGTTTTTGACAGTCCCTGGGCCGGTACTATAGTCCGGTGGGAACGGGAGGGTATGCCCAAGGGCGCCGACTGGCGGGAATATTTTGATGTGGACAAGGTCCAATCCATTGGCATTGACATAACTCCACGCTTCGAGGAGAAGGTGCTGGAGGAGACCGAGCGGTACATCATCCGCACCACCGGTTGGGGCGTTACCCTTAAGGAGTTCAAGGAGCTGGACTCCACACCGGAATTCCTGGACTTCAAGGTGACCACACCGGAGGCCTGGCAGGCGGCGAAGGAGCGTATGACCGTGAGCCGGGATCGTATCGACTGGAAGTACCTCGAGGAGAACTATGGCAGGTGGGTACAGAACGGCGACTGGATAGAGGCCGGTTTCTGGTTTGGCTTTGACGTTACCCACTCCTGGATGGCCGGAACTGAAACCCTGCTTATAGCGATGATTGAGGAACCGAAGTGGGTAATGGATATGTTCGAGACCTATCTGGACCGGTGCATAGCCCACTTCGACATGATATGGGATGCTGGCTATCGCTTCGACTCCATCACTTGGCCAGATGATATGGGCTATAAGGGCACGACCTTCTTCTCCAACGCCATGTACCGGGAACTGCTCCAAAAGTACCACAAGCGGGCCGTTGACTGGGCCCATAGCAAGGGCATTTACGCACGGCTCCACTCTTGCGGGGACATCATGCCCCTGATTTCCGATATCCTGGAAACAGGTATTGACGCTTTGAATCCCATCGAGATAAAGGCAGGTATGGACGTGTTCGGGCTGAAGAAACAGTACGGAGACCGGCTGGTGCTCCACGGCGGCATAAATGCTGTGCTCTGGGACGATAAGGAGGCTATCACCCAGGCTATACGCGATACCGTCCCTGTGCTGAAGGAGAACGGAGGCTACATCTTCGCCTCTGACCACTCCATCCCCAACTCCGTCAGCCTTGAGAATATGCACAGCATTATCGAAACCGTCAAAGAGGTTGGCAGATACTAAAAAATGAGACCCATTCACCAGTATAGATGACGAATGGGTCTTATTTTTTTACGGCTTCCAGTTGTTTTCCAGAGTCTCGCGGATAAGCTGCACATACCGCTTTACCTTGTCCGAGGTGTTATTGATGTGGTACACGTCCCTCTGGGCAATCTCCAGCTTGCACCCTGATGCGGCCTTGGCCGTTCTCAGGAAGTGCTCACGCACCGCGTCCTCCTCCAACTCGCCGCCGACGCCAAGGAAATTGGGGCTGGGCTTGCGCAGATAGACTATTCTTCTGTCACTTAGTATCTCCCCCATTTTTTCCTCGTTGCACCAGGGCGAGATTGAGAGCTTTCTGAGATTCTTTGCTTGGGACAGACACTTGTCCCAGAATGGATCCACCGCTTCACAGCAGCCGTAGGAGTAGAGCCCGAATCTCTTTGAAACCTTCTCATAATATGGGAACACAAACTCCTCATACATCTCCGGCGAAATGCCCGCGCTCTCCTGGGAGTCCATATACCCCCAGACGTCATGGGTTGCAAGCGGCACTTGAGATTTCGCTGGAAGCTCATCCGTAAAGCAGTAGCTGCCCTGGGCCAGATGCTCCTCCGCTGTGGTGGGGAGAAAAATGTTTTCCCTCTCCATCATGTCCATAAACTTTACATAATCATCAGTAAGCATGTCCATCATCCTGTGAAAGAGCTTCGGGTAATCATACATGGCGAAGAACATATCTTCCATGCTCATGATGTGGACAATATCCTGGGTGGGACAAAAGTAAAGGGAATGGCCTACAATCCGGGCAGGCAGTATATCGCCGAACAACTCCCCAAGCTCGGCCTGCCGCTTTCTGGCCCTATCAGGGTACACGCTGTAAACAGATTCCCCCAGCTTGTGGAAATCCTCCTCAAGGTCGGAGATCTGCGCGTTGAAATGGTGCCCGAGGCCCTCCCCCTGGGCATCCAGAGCGTGCTCGGCTGTTACCGGCAGGCCGAAGGGCACGAAGGATGTAGGTATAGTCACAGGCAGATATGCCGGTATCACCGAGTCGTCCCCAAAGAGGGTATGGTTCACCATGCGCCCGCGCAGTTCCCACTCAAGCTGCCTGGCCTCCTCTCCCTGACACTCCATAAAGCCTGGTATTATGTCCCCCGCAAAGGTGCCAAGCTCTATAGTGACCATGGGACGGCTGCCCGGTTCAAAGGAACCGTGGGCCTGCCACTCCTCCCTCAGATGGCACATTTCGGGGCTCAGCGCAAGTTCCTTCTGCTGTTTTACCAAGTCCCGGAGTATCTCTAAATCTTTCCCAAATATATCCATCATCGTCACGGCGGCTTACAGTGCCGCCCTCCTTCCTAAAAAACCTATTTTACTAAAACAGCATTCCCTCTGTATAGGCCTCCATAAAATGATCGTCTACGGACAGATCTACCGTCTCGGCCTGTGCCGCTAAACTTTCGCTGCGGACCCGCATGTCCCGGTTCAGAAGAATCATTGACGCTCCGCCCAAAGCCGCATTGCCAAGAACTCTCACCTTTGGAATCAGCTCCATAGGTAGAAGCCCTATCCTCCCGGCATTCTGAACATTCAGATAGCTGCCAAAGCCTCCGGCCACTGCCAGCTCCTCAACCTCCCGGCAAATGATGCCCTCCCGGTGCATGAGGGTGCGTATTCCGGCAGAGACAGCGCTTTTTGCCAGCTGGACCATGCGTATGTCCTTTTGGGTAAGAGAAACCGGCGGCGCTATCATGGCCGGGTCATTTTCTAAAAAGCCGCTCTCGTCAAGTTTATCCAGTTTGAGCAGGCAGGCCAGCGCATCCACTACTCCGCTGCCGCATATGCCTATAGGTGCCCCATCTCCCAATACATGGAAAAAAATGCTGTCGTCCTTTAAGTGGACATGGTCCACAGCGCCGGTTTTGCCGGACATTCCCATTGAGAGCCCTGCCCCCTCGAAGGCAGGGCCAGCGGCAGTAGAGCAGCAGAGCAACCTCCCGCCGTGCCATAGAGCAGTCTCACCGTTTGTGCCGATATCCGCCAGCATACGGGTCCCCGTGCCATTGCACATTCCGCTGTACAGCAGGGCTGTGGTCATATCGCCGCCCACAAAGGCGGAAACGCACCGAGACAGATATACCGTGGCGCAGGGTAAGCCGAGTATGGCGGCCGACAGCTCTTCGCCGAAGAGTCTTTCGGCAGTAAACGGGGCGTGGGCGAGACATTCCGGGTCTGTTTCGGTCAACAGGTACAGCATAGCCGTATTACCGGTTATCACCACCCGGTCTATCCATCCAGGCTCTATCTCCGCCTCATAGGCCATTCGGTGCAGGAGCTCCCCTATCCCCTCTCTGACTGAAAGGGCCAAGGCCCTGCCCTCACCCTTTAATGCAGACCCGACCCGGGAGATAACGTCCGCGCCCCATTTCTGCTGAGGGTTAGGTCCTCCTGCCTGGGCTACCCTTAAGCCGTCCGCTCTGTATAAACAGGCGGCAAGGGTGGTCGTACCCACATCCACCGCCGCCCCATAGCGGGTAAAATCCGGATTCATCTCAAACCCCGGCATATCCTCGTCCATTTGTATATTACTCTGTCCGGCATTTCCAACTGTCACAGTGCAGGCCCCTTTTATCCGGGTACAGCAAGCCAGACGCACTCCCGCTGCCAGCTCCCGGGGCGTAAGGTGCACAAGTTCCTCCGGTGATGGCCCGCTTAACATCCCATGGGCTGTGACCCGGCATTTTCCACAGCTGCCATGACCGCCGCAGGGAGTCTCAGCAGAGCCCCGCGGCAGAATACCGCTCAATAGGCTTCCTACAGGGACCTCCAGAGATTTTCCGTTCACTTGTACTGCTGCGTATTCCATAGAGCCCCTCCTACTGGGCGTAAAACTCCTCCACCGCCCCGAAAAAGGCATCTATATTATCCCACGAAGTCAGGGGCGGAATATCGCAGCCGGAGGATACCACGAAATTGTTATGCCCCCGGCAGCTCTCCATCACGTTCAAGGTAGCCGCGCGCACAGACCCGGGAGTGCCGCCGAAAAGCTCCCCCGCCGGGTCCACATTTCCCATTACCACAGTGTCGCCAGGAATCTTTGCCAGCGCATCCGGCATATGGATGGCGTTGCCGAAGTGATACGCTGCGCTGCCGGTGTCCAGAATGGAATCCATCATGGAAATAACATTTCCACCGCAGTTATGGTATATCACAATGAATGAATCGTCCTGAACCGCCTCCACTATACGCTTTACAAATGGCGCTGAAAACTCCCCAGCCAATGAAGGTGACAGCAGACCTGTAACGGGCTCGGCCATCATAACGCCGTTGGCACCGGCCGCTTTATAGGCTTTGCAATACTCTATCAGAAACCCAGCCGCCTTATCAAGTACGGTATGCACCATGTCCGGCTCATCATAGCAGTCTATCATTATCTCAGTCACGTCCAAGAGACGCGCCGCCAGTGAGAATGGCCCGATAACTCCAGCGAACACAGGACGGTCCGTGATGCGTCCGACAGCCTTTCTTATTGCGTCTATGTACAGCCCTGTGCGGCAGGAACCCACCTGCGGTATCTCTAAAGCCGCGGCTTCCTCCTCAGTGGAGACAGTGCTGCCCGCCACAGTGGGCACTTCTCCTTCGGTCACCCGGACCGTGGCGCCAAAGCACTCTGCCTCTACGGAAAGATCCATCAGGCTGACGCTGGCCGCTGCATCCGTTCGCCTGGCGATCAACTCCATGGCACGCGCCTGAAGCTCGCTGTCTGAAATGAGCTCTCTCACCGTGACGCCCATTGGCTGTATGGCCGGGAAGGACAGGATGGGCATAGCCTTTTTTACCGTGGCCTTGAGCAGGTCCTCAAGCCAAAGTCTCATGTTTCGCTCCATAGGTCCCTCCGTCTATTCAGACCCTGCACAGCTCGACCGCGCAGTCGGCGGCGCTGGCAGCGTCAGGGGTATACTTGTCCGCGCCTATCTTCTTTGCAAAGGACTCCGTGACCGGCGCGCCGCCCACCATTATTTTCACCTTGTCCCGAATGCCCGCTTCCACCGCTTTTTGAACTACCTCCTCCATAACGCCCATGGTGGTAGTCAGCAGGGCCGAACAGCAAATTATCTGGCAGTTCTCGTTCTTGGCGGTCTCCACAAATGTCTCTGGAGCCACGTCTGTGCCCAGGTCGATGACCTCAAGGCCCTTGCCCTCCATCATCATCTTCACCAGGTTCTTGCCGATATCGTGCAGGTCTCCTTTTACCGTGCCTATGCACACCCTGCCGGCGGACTTTACCCCCTCCTCGGCAAGCAGGGGCTTTAGCAGCTGGGCGCCCATGTTCATGGCCCTGGCGGCCACCAAAACCTCCGGCACGAACACCTCGTTGTTCTTGAACTTCTCGCCGATAACGCTCATGCCGCTAAGCAGTCCCTCATCCAGTATCTGACCGGCAGGTATGCCCTCGTCTATAGCCTGCTGTACCAGCTGTTTCACGGCCTTTGCCCTGCCCTTTTGCAGATTCTCCGAAATATCAATTAAAATGCTCATATCTTCTCCTGCCTATGTTTATAATTTTCAGAAACGCTCCCAAAGCGCCCCTTACTTATCTACTATAACGTATTTATGAGAAATGTCAAGAGAAACCCGAAAAATCCCTACAGATCAGGCTTGATCGTTGATGGAAGATACATCCTTCCCTGATTTTGACGGCGCAAATGGAAAGCTGCCACGCTCATTTTACAAAGAACGTGGCAGCTTTATAATTCGCGCATTTCTTCCTATTCTTTCTCCCTAATGCTCAAGAGATAGATCGGATCCGTTTTAAAGCTTACCGCCATAAGCAGCAGCGCAAAGACCAGCACCAGCACGCTAAGGCAAAGCGGCACGGCATAATGGACGTACACAGGCATGTCCACATTTATCTCCGCCTTCTCCGCCAACTCCCGGCCGGCGGCCCAGGTGCTGTAGCGGGTATCATAGGCGTACATGCTGTCCCGCTCCTGGGCGGTCTTTGCCACCACCTGGGGCTCGTGCATTCTGTCAAGAGCAAGTGTGCCGCATATGCTCCCTATCGAGGCCGAGAGCACCGTCAGTATCATCAGCGCCGACAAGAGCGATACCCGGCACTGGCGCTTGGTCATGCCAAGGCTGCGCTCCACGGCGGTGCGCTTTTTCTCCTTCACCACAAAGAAGTAGAGGAGCAGCGCCACTATGGACAGCGCCGCCATGATGCCCGCAAGCAGCAGTAAAAGCGCCATGGCACGGGAGTTATCAAGGGACTTCTTTATCTCCGAATAGCCCCGATCGTCATAGGTGACGCTCAGCCTCTCCGCATCGGGGAAGTTCTCTTTCAAGGCCTTGTCAAATTTCTGGATGGAGCCGTTGGGTATCTGGAAGGAGCACGTATAGCGGGTAATAGGCTGGCAGTAGGCTATCCTGTCCTCATGGCCTACGGTGACGGAATTTGCGGGGATAATGAACACGTCTGGCCCCGCCTCTATCTCATAACGGGTGCTGCACTCGGTGAGGCCTACTATCTCATACTCCTGCTCGAAGAAGGGCGTGAGGAACTCGCCGTCCGCGCCCAGCTTGCTGGCGCCGGCAGATTGGCCGCCAATAGTGCTGGTATCCCAGTACGACGCGTAGAGGAAGGGCATATTGACCTTGTCCCCTACCTTCAAGCCGTTCCTGCCCGCAAACTCCTTGGATATCATGCAGACCGGAGCCCCGGACTCAAACTCCTCCGGAGTTATCTCCCTGCCTTCTCTGAGGGTTATCTTCCCCTCGTGCCAGCTTGGCAGCAGCTCCAGGGCGTTGGTGGCCACGGCGGCAAAGTTATTGTTGCTCTCCTCCACGTTCTTCGCCCATTGCAGATAGTTATAGCCGATGTTCCCCTTCTCATAGAAGTCATCGCCGGTTACATGGGCTATCTGGGCGTACCGTGGGGAATCCTTGCCCCAGTCTATCTCGTCCGGGAAGCTCTCTTTACCGATATAATTGCCCTCCCGGTCTGTCAGGCCGGAATAGGGGCGGCCTGACACCGCGTATTCGTTGGCCCCATGTATGTCGCACCAGCTATAGAGATACAGCGCCGCCACGTACCTCTCCCCCGCCTCCATGGGATAGCGGGTGGTGTCCCGGCACTGACACACGGTGATGTGCTCCCCCTCATGGAGGGCGACCCGGGGCGTAGTGACAGCGGAACTGAAATCCGAATCATCATCCGTGCTGAACAGCACCTTTGTTATCTCCACCTCCACGGCCCCATCCTCCGGGCCCACGGACTTCAGCGGCGTGAACTCCAGCACGTGGTTATAACCGTCCACGCCGAAATCCTTGAAGTTGGGCTCATAGAAGATATAATAGGGCCTATGCTCCGGCTTCATGACGTAGTCCGCCCCGGGAAAATCCAGGTCCTCCGGGTGGATAAACTCGCCGTAGTCGGTGGTGGTCACCCGGTCCGTGCCGAAGCAGGGATTTGGCGCCACAGTGCTCTCGGAGCTTATGGGCAGCTGCTCCACATAGCCTATGGTGGAGTAGGTCTCCTCCACTATCCGCAGGCGCTTGTTGTTCTCAATGGTCAGCACGGCCCCAGTGACCACCAGCGCGGTGCTTGCCGCCATCAGCAGGAAGAAAAGTATCGCCTTGCCCGGCTGCCTTAAAAGCTGTTTTATGCTGAAACTAAACATTTTACTACCTCCTATTCTGCCGCAGTCAGCAGTTTAAATGCGTTGAAGCGCAGCAGTAACAGCAGCGCCACCGCATCCCCGGCACATGCGCACAGCAGGAACGTCACGCATATCATCAAAGCGCCCTTTATTGACAGCCCCGCCATCAGTATCATGGCCGGGAACACCAGCGCGCAGCCCGCAAACTCCGCTATAAACGCCGCCATGAAGCACCCCGCGGCGCAGAGGAACCTGGGCCGTCCCAGGGAGATGGATATGGCTATCACCCGCCGGGAGCCGCGCATTATCAGGAATATTGCCAGCACTATCATGCACATCGCCAGGGCGAAGAAGGGTATCTGAAAGCGCCTGAAAAGCACCACGGTCTGGCCCAAGGTCTCAGCGGAGGTGATGTACTGCTCGTCATCCACCACGAGTGCCGCGCCGGTGTAGTCTTCATAAGTAGCCGGAGCAGGCTCAAGGAATCCCAGCTCTTGTATGCTCTCCTTGAAGACGCTTATCTGCCGAGGGTCTTTCAGGTACGCCCCCAGCTGGTTGTAGTTCACTTTGGCACCCTGGTTCCGCACCACGCCGGCCAGCCAGCCCACAGGAACCAGCAAGTCCTTATTCTCCATATTGGATTCGTAGGTGCCTACGATTTTGACCGTTTGTTCTCCAAGGAATGTGAGGATGCTGTCGCGGCCCGCTTCGGCGATATATTCAAAGACGTAGAAATCAAGGGATATCTCGTCGCCCACCTGGACGCCATACCGCTCGATAAAGTTCGTGCCGATAAGCCCAACCGGCTGGTCGGTCTGGAACATGGTCTCATCGTACCCATCCATGTAGGTGAATTTACTGTCTGGGGCCCGGATGCAGTCCAGGCTGTTGACAGCTTTGGTTTCGCACTCGCTGAACAAAGAGTCAACAGCTTCCTTAGCCTCCTCTGTGTACTCGCCTGCCGCGTCGATGGAGTAAGTGAAGCCGGTCAGGTATGGGCTTGACAGAAGGTTGCCGTGCCTATGTTCGTTTATGTTGATGCGCCAGTCTTGGCTGGCCGAGGGGTTTGTCACGCGCACCTCCACGGGTAAGGTCTGCGCCAGCCGCTCGATAGCCTCCTCGTTTGCGGTGATATTGCTCATATAGAACGCCACGCACCCGGCAAGCATGGCCGAGGCCAGCAGAAGTATCAGGCTGCGGCCCTTGTTGCGGGCAAGCTGCCATAGGGTCTCCTGTAATGTCAGCATACGTCATACCTCCCTCTCTATCCTGCCGTCGCGCATACGGTAGATAACGTCGGCCTGAGCGGCGATCTCCCGGTCGTGGGTGACGACGATTATACAGCGGTTCTCCTCCCCCGCAAGGTACTTTAACAGGGTGATTATGTTCCGCCCGTTCTCAGAGTCCAGGTTGCCGGTGGGCTCGTCCGCAAGAAGCACCTTGGCCTCGCTGGCAAGGGCCCGGGCTATTGCCACTCTCTGCTGCTGGCCGCCGGAGAGCATGGCGGGGCGCTTTCTGGGGTCCACGTCCTCAAGGCCCACGGCGGCCAAAAGCTCCTGGGCCCGTGGTATGGCCTGACGCATGGGCACCCGTACAACTCTCATGGGGTAGGCCACGTTCTCAAGTATCGTCAGGTGTGGGAACAGGTTGAAGGACTGGTATATGACAGAGACATTCTCCCGCCTATGGCGTTCGCTTCCAATCTCCCGGACGGTTTTGCCGCCGGAGACCACCTGACCGCCGTCCGGGTCCCCAAGGCCCGCCAGCATAGACAAAAGCGTGGTCTTGCCGCTGCCGGACTGCCCGACTATCGCATAGAACTTCCCCAGCTCGAACTCACAGCTCACATCATCCAAGGCGTGTACCTTCTGATATTTGCTTTGGTATGTGAACGAGACCTTTTCCGCGCTTAAAACGCTCATGGATAACCCTCCCAGATTGAATCAAGTGTAGTTTCATTATACTATTCAAGCGGAACTCATTTGCCATTTACCGCCTGATTTTGATGTTTTTACTATACCATATTCGCTTTGTGCTGTCAAGAATACAATAGAAAATTTCTACTGTTTTCCTCAGTTGACATTTAAGTGAAGATATACTATAGTATTGGTATATCCATTATGAGGAGGCCGGACCATGCAAAAGCTGCCAAGCTCATCCATAACTGCCTCGGAGCTGGCCCTGCTGCAGATTCTCTGGGGGGCTTCGAGGCCCCTTAACAAGCAGGAGATACTGGAAAAGGCCAACGCTGACGAGCCCATGTTTGCAAAAAACTCCTTTCATCTGCTGGCAAACGAGCTCATTGCCAAGGGGTATCTGGTCCCCATTGACAACGGCGGCATCGGCAGAAAGAATGCCCGGCGCTATGCACCCACCGTGTCCAGAAACGAGTTTCTGGCCTTGCAGGTGCGCTCGGCCCAGGGCTATACGCCGATGGACATACCGGACATACTTTCATCGCTCTTTGACCTGTCCCCCGGCGCCGACCTGGAGCCGGTGCTCGACGGGATAGAGCAGGTGATAAGGAAGCGGCGCCAGGTGCGGGAGTAAGCGCGCCTTTGGCGCCGTTTTCCTGTGGTTTTCATACGGCAAAATAATTTGTAGACCCGGCGCAATATTTCTCCGCAGACGGCGAGTTAATAGATGAGGGCCCTCAAAAAACCGCAGTGAAAGGAGAGAGCAGATGGACGATCGGGAAATCGTGGAGCTGTACTGGCGGCGGGACGAGGCCGCCATAGCGCAGACCCAGTGCAGGTACGGCTCCTTCTGCCTGGCTGTGGCCATGAGCCTCTTGTCCAACGGCGAGGACGCCAAGGAGTGCGTCAACGAGACGCTATATCAGGCCTGGAACCTGATACCGCCCCAGCGCCCGGAAAAGCTTCGGCCTTGGCTTGGCAGGATAGTGCGGAATATCTCAGTCAGCCTGTGGCGCAGAAACCACCGGCAGAAGCGGTACAACGGCGTGGAACAGGCGCTGAGCGAGCTGGAGGACGCCGTACCCTCCCTGATGCTAGTTGAGAGGGAGGTGGAGAGCGCGGAACTGGGAGAGGCCATCAGCCAGTGGCTGAGGTCGCTGCCCAACGACGACCGGGTCCTGTTCGTGCGCCGGTACTGGTACGCCGTCCCGCTGAATGAGCTGGCCGAGGAGTGCGGCATAGCTCCAAAAAAGCTTGCTCAAAGGATGTACCGGCTGCGGCTGTCGCTTAAAAAATTTCTGGAAAAGGAGGGCATTTTTAATGCAGAAGATTGACAGTATCCGCCTGTTCGAGGGCATTACCTATATCGACCAGGAGCTTATAGAGGCCGCACAGGGACCGGCGCATAAAAAGCGCGGCAATGTGGTTTGGCTTGGAAGGGCCGGGGCCCTGGCGGCATCCTTCATGTTTGCGGCGGCGGTCCTGCTCTTTGTAAACGCGGCCTTCCCGGCCTTTGCAGAGAGCCTGCCCATAATCGGCCAGGTGTTCCGTCAGCTGAACTCCCTGGGCTCCAACGCCCCCAGCTATGAGGGGATGGTGCAGAGCATCGGGGAAAGCGGCGAAAACAGCCAGTACATCGCAACGGTCACAGAGGCGTACTGCGACGGGGAGTATATTTTCTTTGCCATGCGTTTGCAGCCAAAGGACAGTAAGCTTCTGAAAATGGAGACGCTGTACACAGAAGAATCCGCAGATCAAAATGGCGCTCCCGGGTGGAGCGTTATAATAAACGGCGAGAGCGCGGGACTTGGCTATAGTCTGCCTGTTTTCACCCGAAATGGCGCTTATTTTGAGAGCGTCCCCATACAGGTCAGGCTGCCGGAGGGAACAGATCAGAGCGCTCCCGTCCGCGTGGAGGCCGCCATCGGAAATCTCTGTGGGCGCGCCGGGGAAACTGTGGCCGGGCAGGTCATCTCCATAGAGCCGGTAAGTCTCGGCTTTGACCTTGAGGCGAATACCGGCCATAACCGGCAGACTTCGGTGCAGAATGTTGAGATCGACGGCTTGAAGCTGCTAAGCTGGAGCCTTTCGCCCAGCAAGCTCGGCGTTGATATCTCCTACCCCTATTTTGACATGGCCGGAGTCAGCGCCAGGGCGCGCACCAGCAGCGGCCAGGACCTGGGGGGTGACCTGCGGGAATACGGCGATTTCGGCGACGGCAGGTATACCACAGGCGATACCGCCATACAGAAATGCTCGTTTACCGGCCCGCCTGACGGCGCGGAGAAGGTCATCGTAACCATTTACAGGGAGCAAACCGGCGGTACAGTTGTTTTCGGGGAGTTTACCATCGACCTGGAAACCGGCGATGCGGCTGTAACGGAGGGCTATCTGGACGATGAGCTCCAGCATATTCCGATAGCCGAGTATGCGGCAGGCATAGTTAAATAGGCAAAAAGGACCCGCAGTATGGCTTTTCCACCACACTGCGGGGCTCTTTTTGTCTTTATAGCTTTTTATTATGTGCCTGCATATATGCCCGTACCTCGGCCATATCCGGGATAGAAGTCTGCGCCCCCTTCTTCGTGACCGCAAGCCCCGAGACGCATATGGCAAGCTCCAACGCCTCGTGCAGGCCGCTGCCCGCCGAGAGCCCGTAGGCCAGGGCGGCGGTGAAGCTGTCCCCGGCGGCGGTGGTATCCACCACCCGCAGGCCTGATACCGGCGGGAAAGCCCGGGTAAGGCCGTTCTCCTCCCGGAGGAACGCGCCTCTCTCTCCCAGGGTCACCACCACGTTTTTGACTCCCAAGCCCTGCAATATGGCCGTAGATTCATCCAGTGAGTTCTGCGCTTCGCTGTCACCCAAGAGCATTCCCAGCTCCACCTCATTGGGCTTGATATAGTCCACCCACCGGTAGAGCTCCCGGGGCAGGTCAGGCCGGGCCGGGGCCGGGTCCAATATCACCGTCTTGCCCAGTCCCTTGGCCCTTTTTGCGGCATAGAGCACCGTCTCTATGGGTATCTCCAGCTGTAAGAGAACTATATCGCACTCTCTAAGCAGCCGGTCGTTCTCCCTGATATACTCCTCGTCCACCCGCAGGTTGGCCCCCTGGGCTACGATTATGCTGTTGGAGCCGGAGCTGTCCACGAATATAAAGGCCGTGCCGGTGCTCACGCCGGTTACGGTTTTAATCCCCGACACATCCACCTCCACTGATCTGAGGTTATCAAGAAGCTTAGCTCCCGGGCCGTCGCCGCCCACAGCGCCCAGCATTGCCGCAGACCCGCCAAGCTTTCCCAGAGTATAGGCCTGATTGGCCCCCTTCCCGCCGGGAACCAACTCGTAGCCCCCGCATAGCAGAGTCTCACCTGTCTCAGGCATTTTGGGCAGATTTATAACGTAGTCGCAGTTAAGGCTGCCTATCACCAGAACTTTTTTCATGTTTCATCGCTCCCCCTTACCGAAAGGCCTTTATAAAGGCAGTGGCTTCCGCCGCGCACGGACACACCTACCGAGCCGGTAAGCAGCGGCGAATCCGTGTCCCTATGCTCTATGAACTTCTCACCGTCCACAAACACTCGAATAAGATCCCCGCAGACTGTGACCTCTATCTTATACTCTCTGCCGGGCTCAAGGTGAAAATCCTTGGCGCAGAGAGTGTCATAGCCGTAGTAATTCTTGTCCAGCACCAGCCGTCCGCCGGAGAAACCTGCCGCATATGAGCGCATGGCTCCCTGGACACGGACATTTAAGTAGCACTCTCCTCCTGTGATGGGCTTTAAAACGCCCTCAAAGCTGTAGTTACTCCAATCGTGCCGTCCTGTGTACATCTCTCCAAAATCGCCGCAGGATAGGCTCAGCCAACTGCCATCAAGGTATGTGTGACCCTTCAGCCGCGAGAATTGGTGCACCTCCTGGTGCAGGTTATTCCACACAGCCATGGGCTCCCTGTCGAAATCAATCCTATAGTCCGGCTGGCCTTCATAGCTGAGATCGTCGAGATAGGCTGTTATCGGCCCGACTGTGGTGCTGGAGAGTATCAGGCCGGTCTCCTGCACCCTGTCGGAGAGCCCTGCGGGTACTGTGATGGAGAGCTCCTTCCATCCGGCACCGCTTACCCTCTCACCCCGCAGCATCTCCCCGCTTATTCCCAGCTTTATATATGGCCGGGCAAAAACCTCGGCTCCGTTCACGGCGGGTTCCAGCAGGACCCACATGCGCACCGTCTGCCCAGGGTAGCATAGGGGCGAAAAGCAAGGGTCATACCGGGAATCGTCAAAATCCTCCGGACCGTAGTAGGTCTGCTTATAAAAACAGTGCTCCTGGCCCGGCCCGCCGTTAAAGACAGTTATTTTCAGGGAACGCGAGCCGGTATGAGCCTTTTCGTCAGTGTTTCGTATGTAAAAGCGGCTCTGGCTCCTGCCGCGTATTGCGTGGGTGCTTGTGGGGTACTCGAAATGGCAGCTGTCCATGGGGCACTCGAGGATCTCCTTCCACCCCTTTGGCGGCTCCTGACCTGCCAGTCTATAGCCAAGCCTTGCGAAGTAACTGGCCCCATAGGGCAGGTCTGTAGCGTTCAGGGAGCCTATAACACTTGAGGATGCCAGGAAGTCGTTGACAGGAACTGCATATTTCCCATGGTCTATGCCCTCTATGCCAACAAGCACCCCCATTATGCACCCTGCGTTGCCAACATTGCAGTCTGTATCCCAGCCGCACATGTTACAGATGTTTATAGTGTCGGAATAGCTCCCCCGGCCATAGAGCAGCGCAAGGGCGATAACTCCGGCATTAGGTATAATATGACAGTTCCCTGGGTATCTGTCATATCCAAAGTTATCGTACAGAAAAGCAAAGCAGGCCCGCCAGTCCTCTGGATTTCTGTCATGAAAGTCCATAACCGCCCGGACAACCCGGGTGTACTCACAGCCGGCAGGAATAAACTTCAGAGCCTTTTCCATCACCGTGCGGATATTTCTTTCCACAAAGGCAAGGCTTATGCAGCAGGCGATGAAAACCCCGCCGTATACGCCGTTGCCCCCATGAGTTACGCTGGCGGCCTTTTCCGCCAGCTCTGCGGCAAGCTCCGGGTTCCCCGGGGCCACAAGTCCCCATGGGTCGATAAATATCTGTCCGCCTATCTGCTCGGCCATGGCGGAGCCGTTTTGCTCAATACTGCCGCTTCTGGGGGCAGTAATACCATTTCTAAGGTTCAGATATGCTGTGTGCTCCGTAGAGATCCCATAGCCGCCCCACCAGAAAAAGCCGTGCTCAAAGGGGGCATAGTTCAAAAGCGCGTTCGCCACGTCCTGGGAGTCAAACTTCTCAATATCCCCGCAGTCCTCCAGGGCGCGGATGAAGAAAAGCGGGCCGTTGCTGTCGTCATCGGCGGCAAAGTTCTTATAGCTGACGGGATATCCGTCTAACTCTCCGAAGGTGTTTTTTATCATCTCATAGGTCCAGCCCTCTATAGGTGCGCCCAGCCGTATGCCTATGACCTTTCCCAGCCATCCGGCGTACACGCGCATTGGGTAGTCCTCTGGTATCTTCATAATGTACCGCTCCTCTTCAAAAGGGATAGTTTTTTTGATTATACACTACAGGGCCGGAATTTTCAATAGCGAAGCTGCTATTCTCTCATGTCGGCGGCCGGAGGCGGGCAGCTTGGTCTGGACATTTTATTCAATATATGGTACTATCAGCTATATAAAGCCGCGCTGAAAGGAGATGAAATATCATTGGACTTGTTCCTGACGAGCAAGATCGGGGCCACAGAGAACATAAACGGCAGGCGTGTGGCTGGAAAGATAGACGACCGCTTCGGCTTTTTGAGCCTGCTTAGAAAGCGCCTGCGAGAAACTAGGCAGATGCTGTACATTTCAAGCAATCCAGAGCATGACGAAAAGGTGTCCGACTGGTTTCAGAATACTGTGGAGGCGCTTGAAAAGGAGGGTATCTGCTTTAAAAAAAGCATACTGATCAATGGGCAAAACTCACACATGCTGGAAAAGCTGGCTGCTCAGGCAGATGTAATATTCCTCTCCGGCGGACATCTTCCCACGCAAAATCTTTTCTTTCAAGAGATCGGGCTTAGGGACATTCTGGCCGGGTTTGATGGTATCATCGTCGCCCAGAGCGCGGGCAGCATGAACTGCGCAAAGACCGTCTATGTATGCCCGGAGCTGCCCGGAGAGAGCATAGCTCCTGATTTCGAGCGGTTCCGGCCCGGGCTGGGGCTCACCGATATCAATATCGTACCACACTATGACCATAACAGCGGCCTTTTGCTTGACGGCAGAAGGTTTTATGAGGACGTGGTGCGTCCGGACAGCTTTAAGATACCTATTTATCTTCTCACAGACGGCTCGTATTTTTACATACACGGCGGCAGAGCCCAGCTCTTTGGCGAGGCGTACCTATTTTATCAGGGTGAGGTCCGGCCGCTGAAAAAACTATAGCAAGGCACCCCCTTGCTTTTCCGCGCCAGGGGGTGTACAATATACCAAAACCTACAAAGGAGCTGCTGATATGACAAAGGAAGAAACCAGAATAAACGCGGGCGTGCTATTCGCTCCGGGAGATCCGGAGCTAGTCGCCATCAAGCTGCGCACCCATAACCTCAACGTGGACTTTAATATGACCCACGAGGACGAGTACGAAAAGCGCGACCGGCTACTCCACGAGATCATCGGCGAGTTCGGCGAGGGCGGACGCATCCAGGGGCCTATTGCTTTCCACTACGGCCAGCATACAAAGATAGGCAAGCGGTTCTTCGCAAATTTCAACTTCACCGTCCAGGACGACGGAGAGGTCACTATTGGCGACGACTGCAACTTTGGCCCTAATGTTACTATTGTCACCCCCATCCACCCCATGCTCCCCGGTGAGCGCCGAGAACTCTACGACGCCGAGGGTAACCCAAAACACCTCTGCTGGGCAAAGCCAGTACATATTGGTAATGACTGCTGGTTCGGGGCGAGCGTCACCGTATGCCCCGGGGTCACCATAGGCGACGGCTGTGTCATAGGTGCGGGCAGCGTGGTCACCAGAGATATACCTCCCAACAGCTTTGCCGCCGGTGTCCCCTGCCGGGTAATCCGCGAGATAACTACACAGGACTCAATGGAGAACATGCCGGAAATTCTGGGTGGCTATTCGGCTCACAAACCCGAATAGTTATGGAAAGGCGTACCCCTGGGCAAAGGCCCTAAGCACCGCCCTGTCCGTCTCATAGGTGACAAGCTTCAGAGCCTCCCCAATGGTCAGCCAGCGGATCTCCATAACCTCTGCATCCTGCTTTTTCAACTTTCCGCCTATGGGCCAGGCAGCGAAGTATATCGCGTCCTTCATGACCCGGGGCTTTGGGGAGAAGGTCACAACACGGCGGAAGCCTGTGTCAAGCTTTACCTTAAGACCTGTCTCCTCAAAGATCTCCCGGACGGCGGTCTGCTCCTCGGTCTCCTTGCCCTCCACATGACCCTTAGGGAAGGCCCAGTGCCCGCCGTTCTGGTGCTGGAGCACCAGGACCCGGGGCAGGCCATCCTGCTCCCGCCAGATCACGGCGCCGCAGGACTTCTCCATTTTTACATCAAGCTTCATAACTACTCCTCCAAATTCAAAGGGGGCCTGGCTTGAGCTCGCCAGGCCCCTTTACTTTTACTTTACAGAGAACTTATAGGAGGTCTTGCTGACAAACTCCTCCTCCGGGCGCAGATAGCCGCCGGGGAAATCCGGGTGGTGCACCGTGTCCGGGTAGAACTGGGTCTCAAGGCAGAATGCTGTATGTGGGCCCATCTGCCTGCCGTTACGGCCTATAAGGCCGTCGTCGGGCTTATTGAAGGTGTACAGCTGCACCCCGGGCATGTCGGTGAAGACCTCCATCACCCGGCCGCTGTCCGGCTCGTAGGCCTCGGCTATCTTGCGGTAGCCAGCGCCGTCCGGGCAGAAGTTGTGATCAAAGCCGCCGCAGAGGCTTATCAGGTGGTCGGAGCTGAACATATCGTCCCCCAGCTTCTTGGGGCTGCGGAAGTCCAATGGTCCGTCCGCCACAGGCAGCAGCTCGCCGGTGGGTATCAGGTCGTCGGTGACGGCGGTGTACTTTGTGGCGTTAAGCGTCAGGTATGTACCCAGCACATCCTTCTCCGGGTCGCCGGAGAGGTTGAAGAAGCTGTGGTTCGTGGGGTTAAAGAGGGTCAGCCTGTCCGTCTCAGCCCTATAGGTGATGTGCAGGATGTCCTCCGCGCTCAGCTGATAGCTCACCTGGACCTTTATGTTTCCGGGGAAGCCCTCCTCGCCGTCGGGGCTTTTTAGGGTGAAGACTATCTCAGGTTCGTCGCCGTCAATGGTCTTCGCCTGCCAGAGGGCCTGATGGAACCCGCCGGGCCCGCCGTGCAGGGAGTTCTCGCCGTCGTTCTTGGCAAGAGTATACTCTCTGCCCTCCAGGGTGAAGCGCGCCCCGCCTATGCGGTTGCCCACCCGGCCTATCATGGCCCCCTGGAAGTTCTTGCCGAGATAGCCCGAGAGGTCGTTATGCCCCAAGAGCATATCGCCCATCTTCCCGTCCCGGTCCGGGGCGTAGAGGTGCAGTATACGGCAGCCATAGTCGCTGGCCGTCAGCTCCAAATTCCCCTTGCCCTTTAGGGTGTAGGCGTGGACCGCCCTGCCGTCGGGCAGGGTACCGAAGTCTTTTATATCAACAGACATAGGCTCAGCCTTCCTTACCCAGCATGGCCGCGCCGATTATGCCCGCGTCGTTGCCCAGCTGGGCCTTGCATATCTTGGTGGCCGCCTCGGGGTTATGGCCGTACTGCTCCTTCTCAACGATGGCGCGCACCGGGGCCAGCAGGCTCTCGCCCTCGTTGCCCACGCCGCCGCCCACGCAGAGGATGTTGGGCTGGAAGATGTTTATCATGTTGATAAGGCCCACGCTGAGATACTTGATGTACTCGTCAACTATCTTCTGGCCCACGGGGTCCCCTTGGCGCATGGCGTCAAAGGCGGTGCGGCCGTTGACCTTGTCGATGTCGCCGCCCACCTGGTTCCACAGAGCGGAGCCCTTGGGAGCGTCCTGCATGTGCATCTTGGTGCGCTTGATAAGGCCGGTGGCGGAGGCATAGGCCTCCCAGCAGCCCAGGCGCCCGCAGGTGCAGGGCCAGCCGTCGGCCACGATGACAGAGTGTCCAAGCTCGGCGCCGGCGAAGTTGCTGCCGGAGAAGATCTTGCCGTCGATGATGACGCCGCCGCCGACACCGGTGCCAAGGGTGATGGCCATGGCCACTTGGGCGCCCTTAAGGGCCCCGGCCATGTACTCGCCGAAGGCCGCCGCGTTTGCGTCGTTCTCCATGTAGACCGGCTTGTCGTCAAGGCGCTCGGAGAGCATCTTCTGCATGGGGGTGTTCAAAAACGGCAGGTTGTTTGCGTACTCGATGATACCCGTGGCCTTGTTCACCGTGCCGGGGGAGCCGAGGCCCACCCAGGGCACGTCATTAAGGGTCGCGCCGGCCTTCTCAAGGGCCTGTCTTGCGGTGGCGGCCATGGCGTCGGCTATCTGCTCGGCGTTTTCGGTGGCGGTGGAGGAGCTGACTTTGGCGATGATCTTGCAATCCTCGTCCACAACTCCAACGGCGATATTAGTACCGCCCAGGTCGATTCCCAGATAATACATAAGCAAATGCTCCTTTACGATAATTGGGGCCGCCCACATGTGGGGGCAGAGCCCTCCTCTGTTAGTAGTATACTATATTTCCTGCATGAAAGCAAATATTTTCGAGAAGTTTTTAAAAATTTTTTTTGGTGAAAATTTCCTCCCACCCTTGATTTTTTCTTCCTGGCATGTTAAAATACTAAAGATAGGCCGCTGTGGTGGAATGGCAGACACAAGGGACTTAAAATCCCTCGGCAGCGATGCCGTACCGGTTCAAGTCCGGTCAGCGGCACCAAGACGTTGGGCCTGGAGGCCCAAGTCTCCAAGTTCCTGGAATCTTTGATTCCAGGAACTTTTGTCATTTATGAAACTCTTTGGCGGGTGCATTTCTATACCTGCTATTTAAGTGTCTTCTCTTTGATGCGCGGCCCTTTAACTTTCAGCATGTAGTAGACCAAACCAACCGTGTCCGCCAGGACCCAGCCGATGGGCACAGACCACCATATGCCCGTCACGCCCACAGGCCCCGAAAGGATATAGGCCAACACCACTCTGGTGCCCAGTGATACCACTGTCAGGACCACGGACATTCCAGGGCGGCCAAGGCCCCTATAGAGGCCGTACAGCAGGAAAAGGCAGCCTATGCCCCAGTAGAACGCGCCCTCTATGCGCAGGTACAAAACGCCCTCTGCGATTATGGCGCTCTCGCCCGCCTCCACGAACAGGCCCATCAGGGGACCGGCGAAGACGAATACCAGGGCCGACACGACTATGCAAAAGGCAAAGGCAGACAACACCGCGCCCTTAAGGCCCTTTTTGATGCGCTCCTTCTCCCCCGCGCCGTAGTTCTGGGCAATAAATGTGGAGAAGGCGTTGCCGAAGTCCTGCACGGGCATATACGCGAAGGCGTCTATCTTCACCGCCGCCGCGAATGCCGCCATCACAGTGGGGCCAAAGCTGTTCACCAGCCCCTGGACCATCAGTATGCCAAGATTCATCACCGACTGCTGCACACAGGTCAGCACCGAGAAGCTGGAAATGGACTTTACGCTTTGAAGGCTTATGTGCACGCGCTTTTCCGGGCGCAGCTGGGGGAACTTTGCCAGGCTGTAGACTGCTATGCCAAGCCCCGACAGGTACTGGGAGATGACCGTGGCCGCCGCGGCCCCGGATACGCCCCACTTAAGGCCGATGACAAACCACAGGTCCAGCACTATATTCAGCGCTGCCGACACCGCCAAGAAAGCCAGGGGCACTACCGAGTTGCCCACCGCGCGCAGGAATGAGGCAAAAAAGTTATAGAGGAACACTGCCAATATGCCGGTGTATATCACGAATAGATACTCCCGCATCATGCCCCACACCTCTCCGGGAACGCTGAGGAACACCCGCACACCGGAGAGCGTGGCAAAGGCGGCGGCGATGAGCACCGCTGTCAGCCCCGCTATCAGCGTGAAGGCGGCGAATACCCCCTCACGCAGTCCCTCCTGGTCCCTCTGGCCGAAGCGGATGGAGAACACCGTGCCGCTGCCCATGCAGAGGCCCAGGAGTATGGAGGTCAAAAAGGTCATGAGCGTGAAGGATGAGCCCACCGCCGCCAGGGCGTTGGGCCCAAGGCAGCGGCCTATAATAAGCGTATCGGCGATATTATAGCACTGCTGCAAAAGGTCCCCGAGTATCATGGGCACGGCAAAGCGCAGCAGCCCGCCCAGCACCGGGCCCCGGGTTAAGTCATGGTTCATTCTGTCTGTCCCTCCTGTTCCCTCTCGTCCCACTCCTTGAGCTTTTGGAGAAAGACCTTGCCGTACTTTTTGGCCTTGACCTCCCCCACGCCGGAGACCATTAGAAAGCCCTCCATATCCCTCGGCCTGCGGCGGGCCATGTCCTCTAAAGCGGCGTTGCTGAATATCATGTACGGCGGGATCTTCGCCTCCTGGGCAAGCTGGCGGCGAAGGGCCCGCAGCTCCTCGTATAGGGGGCCGCCCTCTTGGAGATCTGCCCCGGCGGCAGGTATGTTGTCTGTCTTCTCGGTCTTTCTGTAGAGGTAGGTGACCTGCTCCTCCCCAGACAGCACTCCCCGGGCCTTCTCCTCCAGGCGCACCACCGGGTATTCATCCCCCTCGGTACAGAGGTATCCCTCCTGTATCAGAAAGTCCATATAGTCGCGGATAAGTCCCCGGTCCATGTCCTTCATAATACCGTATGTGGACAGCCTGTCAAGGCCCAGCCGGGTGACCTTCTGCTCCCTGCTGCCCGAGAGCATCAGCACGATGGAACCGATCCCGATCCCCCGCCGGTATTTGCGCTGGGCCCGGGCCACCGCCGACAGTATCTTTCGGGCCTCAAGGGTGATGTCACGGCTCTCAAGGCCCTTTTGGCAGTTTCCGCAGCTGCCGCACTCCACGGGGGCCTCCTCTCCAAAATATTCCAGCAGATAGGATCTGAGGCACCCCGCGGTCTTACAGTAGCCGGTCATACGGTCCAGGCGCTCCAGGTCCCTGCGGCGCAGAATATCCTGTTCCTCCTCTGTCAGGCTCTCATTATCCTGGGAGTTGAGTATCAGGTATTTGGCCGTGCTCACGTCCCCCGGGGAGAACAGCAGCACGCACCGGGCGCTGGAACCGTCCCGGCCCGCCCGGCCGGCCTCCTGATAGTAGCTCTCTATGTCCTTTGGCATATTATAGTGCACCACAAAGCCCACGTTGGACTTGTCTATGCCCATGCCAAAGGCGTTTGTGGCGGCCATCACCCGCACCCGGTCGTTTACAAAGTCCTCCTGGTTCGTGCGGCGCTCCTCGTCCGAAAGGCCCGCGTGATACCTGGCGGCGGGTATGCCCCTTGCGCGGAGCGTCTCGTATACGGCCTCCACCTGCTTTCGCGTGGAGCAGTAGACTATGCCGCTCTCCTGAGGGCGCGCCGTTAAAAAGTTATACAGCCACGTGATCTTGTTCTTGGGCCTCTCCACGCTGAAAAACAGGTTGGGCCGGTCAAAGCCCGTGGTCACCTTCAAGGGCCCGTCCAGCAGAAGGAGCTTTGCTATGTCCTCCTTCACCTGCAGGGTGGCCGTGGCAGTAAAAGCCCCTATCACCGGGCGTTTGGGTAGCTTACCGATAAACTCCGGTATCTGGAGGTAGCTTGGCCGGAAATCCTGGCCCCATTGAGATACACAGTGGGCCTCGTCCACCGCCAACATGGATATGGACACTCTCTTAGCAAGGGACAGAAAGCCATCGGTCAGCAGCCGTTCCGGGGCCACGTATAATAGCTTATACTCCCCCTGGCGGGCGCCCGACATAACGCTGAAATACTCCTCCTGGGAGAGGGATGAATTTATGTACGCCGCCGGTATGCCGGACTGCAAAAGCGCCCCCACCTGGTCCTTCATCAGGGAGATAAGGGGCGATATCACCAGCGTCAGCCCCGGAAGCATCAGGGCCGGAAGCTGGTAGCATACGGACTTGCCCGCGCCCGTGGGCATCACCCCCAGCACGTCCCGGCCGGCAAGCAGGGCGTCTATAAGGGGCTCCTGCCCGGTCCTGAATCCCTCATGGCCGAAAAACGTCTTTAACAGGGGTAGCTTTTCCATAGCGCCGGTCTCCTTACTTTTGAACATCCTCATTATTATTCAAGCAAAAAAGGGCACGTAACGCGCCCTTTTCCTGATGTGACCAAGTCTGTAAGCCGAGTTCTGTCTTGAGCAGTCATCTATCTTGGCCTGCCGTTGCCGGCAGGCTCACGCCACCTCCACGGAACGCGCGGGCCGCGCTCGGTATTTTGCGAAAGCAAAATATCGGTTCCTCCACGGTGTTGCTTCGGATAGGGTTTACAGGGCCGCAGGGTCTCCCCTGCGCCGGTGAGCTCTTACCTCGCCTTTCCACCCTTACCATGACTCCGGGGCTTGCGCCCCAAATCAGGCGGTATATCTCTGTTGCACTTTCCCTAGGGTCGCCCCCGGCGGCGGTTAGCCGTTATCCTTGCCCTATGAAGCTCGGACTTTCCTCAGACGCGGGCTTTCGCCCTGCGCCCGCAACTGCCCGGCTTGCTCACGGTTATATTTTAGTGTAGCTTTTCCTTTATGTCAATAGTTTTTTTCAGAGAGCATACGGTTCTTCTCGTCCCAGAGGGTCTGGGACAGGTCCACATAGTAGCTGTGGGGGTTCTCGAAGCGGGTGACCTCCTCCCAGAGTGTGTCCACCTGTGCCGCACAATAGGCCTTGATGGCGTTGAGGGCCCGGGGGATATATACACATTCGCCGTTTTTGAATATCTGGGTCAGCAGGGGCACGGCGTGGAAATTCTCCACGGTCTTGCGCTTCCAGGTATGGTTGGGGTCAAAGAGCACATATGGCTTCTCCTCATCGATGACCTCGTCGTGCATGGTCACCACGTCCGCAATGGCCTTGTCGGTCTCCCTGTCAAAAAGCCGCCATACGTTCTTAAATCCGGGTGTGGTTATCTTCACCACGTTCTCGCTTATCTTTATCTTGGGCTTGACGGTGCCGTCCGGGTTCTCGACACCCACCAGCTTATACACGCCGCCGAAGACCGGCTCTGACGAGGAGGTTATCAGCCGCTCGCCCACGCCGAAAGAGTCCACCTTGGCGCCCTGGATGAGCATGTCACGGATAATGTACTCGTCCAGGGAGTTCGATGCGCAGATCTGGCAGTCCTCAAAGCCCGCGTCGTCCAGCAGTTTGCGGGCCTTGCGGGAGAGATAGGTGATGTCGCCGCTGTCTATGCGGATGCCAGCGGGCCGGTAGCCGTTAGGAACCAGCTCCTCGTTAAAGACTTTTATGGCGTTTGGAACGCCGGATCTCAGCACGTTATAGGTGTCCACCAGCAGCACGCAGTTCTGCGGGTATGCCTTGGCATAGGCCTTGAAGGCCTCATACTCGGAATCGAACAGCTGCACCCAGCTGTGGGCCATGGTGCCAAGGGCCGGGACCCCGAACAGCTGATCGCTGATGGTGCAGGCCGTGCCCGCGCAGCCGCCGATATAGGCCGCCCTCGCGCCGTGTACCGCGCCGTCAAAGCCCTGGGCCCGGCGGGAACCGAACTCCATTACTGCCCGTCCCTGGGCCGCGCGGACTATGCGGTTGGACTTAGTGGCTATAAGGCTCTGGTGGTTTATGCACAGAAGGACCATGGTCTCGATAAACTGGGCCTGTATGACAGGGCCCCGGACGGTAACAATAGGTTCGCCGGGGAAAATAGGCGTGCCCTCGGGGATGGCCCACACATCGCAGGAGAACTTGAAATTCCTGAGATAGTCCAAGAACTCCTCACTGAACATGTTGCGGCCCGAGAGGTACGCGATATCCTCCGGGGAGAAGTGCAGATTTTTTAGGTACTCCACCAGCTGCTCCACACCGGCCATTATGGCAAAACCGCCGTTATCAGGCAGCTTTCTGAAGAACATGTCAAAGTAGCATACGGTGTCCTTGAAACCCTCCAAAAAGTAACCGTTGGCCATGGTTATCTCGTAAAAGTCGGTAAGCATGGTCAACTCACGCTGTGAAAACATCTTGCTCATTTAAATCGCCCTTCCTGATTTTTTCATCTGTTTTTTCCCATATTTTGTTTATTATAGCAGGCTAAAAGTAAAAAGTACAGTCTTATTTTTCCTTTCCGACAAATTGACAAATTTATTTGTAAAAGGGACTTGATTTTTTACAAATATGATATTATAATATACATGTAATAAAAGAAAATATATTATGTGAAACCTTAAGTTAAGACAAAGATACCTAAGGGAGTGAATATGCTATGAGACTGCGGGGACAGCCATTGGGCACAAAGAATCTGATCGGTGCACGGGTGGAGAACGCCCGCAGAAACCAGGGTATGAAGCAAAAGGAGCTTCTGGCCCAGTTGCAGGTACGCGGCGTCGATCTGAACGCCTCTGGGCTCTCAAAGCTTGAGGGCCAGATTCGTTATGTGACGGACACGGAGCTCCTGGCTCTTTCTCAGATCCTGGGCGTATCGGTCATGTGGCTGCTGACAGGCGAGGAAAGGCCTCAGCAGCACAATTCGTGAAACCCATGCCTATCTATGCCCTGCCGCATCTTTTTTAGATGTCGGCAGGGCATTTTTATGTGCCAGGCTCATGAATATTTTTATCAAATGTCTCCATATTACCATAGTGTACTCTCAATAGCGGATATGGAGGTGCGCATGTTTCACACAGAGGAACTGAAACGTCTTTCTCCCATCGGGGTATTTTTTGCTGTGTACAGTCTGGTTTTCCTTCTGTGGAAAGCCACCTTCCTCTATTCTCTGCCCTTTTTACTGGGTCTGCTTATTGCGGCGGCGTTGCAGCCGGTCATAAGGTGGGCCCAGGACAGGCTGCATCTTGGCCGGACTGCCGCTTCGGGGATAATCACTCTGGCCGCGCTGACGCTGCTGCTGTCAGGGCTGATACTTATGACCGTGCTTGGCGTACGCGAGCTGGCGGAGTTCCTCACAAGGGCCGCAAGCGGCGGGTTCCCGGAGTTTTCGCCGCCAGTACAGAGGTTCTTCAGGTGGCTTGGGAGCTTTGTCAACGAGATCGACGCGGAATTTCTTGAACACCACCGGGAACAGCTCATGGACTTCTTGAAGAACAGCGCGGATCTGGCTATGGCCGCGCTGAACGGGGTGCTTGGTCTGCTGGCATCCCTGCCGGCGCTGCTTGCCATGGCACTGGTGACGGGCTTTTCGGCTTTCTTCATTGCCCGGGATTTTGATGCTCTCCGGGGCTGGGCCAGGGGCCTGATACGGGACAGGACCGCCGGGCAGCTAAAGAGCGCGGCCGCGCGCTCCTCTGGCGCCGGAAGGAAGTATCTGCTGTCATACATGCTCATCTACTTCATTAGCTTTTGTGAAGCCTTTATAATCCTGTCCGTCCTAAACGTGCCGTACCCCCTTATGAGCGCGGTCATCACCTGCTTTGCGGACATACTGCCCGTACTTGGTCCTGGCTTCGTCCTTGGCCCCATAGCGGTTTGGCAGGCACTCTGCGGGGCCTACGGCCGGGCGGCCGGGGTCCTGGTGGGGTGGGCAGTGATGGGCTGCGTGCGGCAGGTGATAGAGCCGAAGCTGGTTGCCTCCACCGCAAAGCTGCACCCATTGACCATGCTGGCAGCAGTATACTTTTCGCTTGCGGCAGGAAGCCTTTGGGTACTGGTCTACACCGCCGGATTCTTTATGCTGTACTCCCTGTTGCGCAGCGCCGGGATCTTACCCGGATTTATTTCGCCATCGTCTTCACCATGACCGCTTTTTGGGCGTGCAGGCGGTTCTCGGCCTCCTCGAAGATATACTGGGCGTTCTGCTCGAATACCTCCTCGGTTATCTCTTCCCCCCTATGTGCTGGCAGGCAGTGCTGGACCATGGCGTCGGGCTTGGCCTTGGCCATGATATTCCTGTCGACGCAGTAGCCCTTAAAGGCCGCCTCGCGCTTCTGGCGCTCCTCCTCCTGGCCCATAGAGGTCCAGACATCGGTGATCACCACATCGGCGTTTTTTGCCGCCTGCATCGGGTCGTCAGTCAGCTCAAAGCAGTCGTAACCCTTTGCAAAGTCCAGTATCTCCTGAGGCGGACGGTAGCCTTCGGGGCAGGCAACCGACACAGCCATACCCACCTTTAAGCCGCCCACGATAAGGGAGTTCATCATATTGTTGCCGTCCCCGATGAAGCACATCTTCAAGCCCTCAAAGGAACCCTTGAACTCCCTGATAGTCATAAGGTCCGCCAGCACCTGGCAGGGGTGGCAGAAGTCTGTAAGGCCGTTTATCACCGGCACGCTGCCGTACTTTGCCAGGTCCTCGACCTCCTGCTGCTCAAAAGTGCGTATCATAATGCCGTCTACATACCGGGACAGCACCCGCGCCGTATCCTGCACCGGCTCTCCCCTGCCTATTTGAGAGCCCTCGGAGGCCAGCACTACAGCGTAGCCTCCCAGTTGGTTTATACCCACCTCGAAGGAGACCCTTGTGCGGGTAGAGGATTTCTCGAATATCATCCCAAGGCACTTGCCTTTAAGGTGCGGATGCTCTATGCCGTGCTTTGTCTCATATTTCAGCTGGTCGGCAAGGTTCAGCACATCGATTATCTCCTCGCCGGTCATGTCCAAAAGCTTTA
This sequence comes from uncultured Eubacteriales bacterium, assembly GCA_910584745.1. Lineage (GTDB taxonomy): Bacteria > Bacillota > Clostridia > Oscillospirales > Acutalibacteraceae > Acutalibacter. The sequence continues at coordinate 219,108 of CAJUDG010000003.1, read as the reverse complement.
GTAAATGCTCCATTTTAGTTTACCTCCTGTAAAACTTTTGCAAATATGGAAAGGCCCTTGTCGATCTCCTCCACGGTGATAGTCAGCGGCGGCAGGAAGCGCACCAACTCCTTGGCGGTGAGCACCAACAGTCCCTGCTTTGCGCACTCTACAAGCACGTCGTGGGCGTCGCCAGATTTTAGCTTTATGCCGAGCATCAACCCTCTGCCCCGCACGAATTCGACCTGTGGAAGATCCTCCAGTCTCTTTGCGATATACTCCCCCTTCTCCCGGACGACCTGCAAAAACTCCGGTTCGCTGACCCGCCGGACCACCTCTCTGGCTCCGGCGCATACCACTGGGTTGCCGCCGAAGGTTGAACCCTGCTGGCCGGGCTTCAGGATATCCCGAAGCTTCTCCGTCACCAGACACGTTCCTATGGGCAGGCCTCCCGCAAGGCCCTTGGCGCTGGTCGCAACGTCGGGCTGCACACCGTAGCCCTGATAGCTGTAGAAATACCCGGTGCGGCCTATGCCGGTCTGGACCTCGTCGACGATGAGCAGCACGTCCCGCTCTTTACAGAGCTCGCTGAGAGCCTTGATGAAATCCGGGTCCATGGGCACCACGCCGCCCTCGCCCTGGACGGTCTCTATCATCACGGCGCAGACGCTGTTGTCAAGCATCGCGTCTATCGCCTCAATATCGCCCGCCTTTGCGTATAGAAAGCCCTCGGTAAGGGGCAGAAAGTCCTTGTGAAAACCCTCCTGACCTGTGGCGGCCAGAGTGGTAAGTGTCCGGCCATGGAAGGAGTTTTCAAGGGTCACTATCTTATACGCGCCGCGCTTTTCGCCATATTTACGCGCTATTTTTATGGCGCACTCATTGGCCTCGGCCCCAGAGTTGCAGAAGAAAGCCTGGGCCATGCCCGCCGCCGTACAGAGTTCCTCCGCAAGCGCCGTGTTCTGGGGCGAGTAGTAGTAGTTGCATAGGTGCTGTATCTCCCCCGCCTGCTTCGACACTGCGGCGGTCCAACCCGGGTCGCAATAGCCAAGGCTGTTCACCCCTATGCCGGAGGTGAAGTCGATATATTCTTTGCCCTCCACATCCCAGGCAGTGGCGTTTCTGCCCTTTACCAGCGCCGCGTCCACCCGCCCATAGGTATGGATGATATACTTTTGATCCTGATCCCTTATCTCCTGAAATGTCATATTCTGTCTCCTTTAATAGAACATTGTGCCAATGCCCTCGTCGGTGAAAAGCTCCACGAGGATGGAGTGGGCGATGCGGCCGTCGATGATATGGGCCCGGCCCACGCCCCGGCGCACCGCGTCCACGCAGCAGTCTATCTTCGGTATCATGCCGCCGCTGATAACGCCCTCTTTTTTCAGCCGGCGCACGTCGCTGACGTTCACCACCGGGATTATGGTGCTGTCGTCATCCTTATCCCGAAGGAGCCCGCGCACGTCCGTCATAAGTATCAGCTTCATGGCTCCCAGCTCTGCGGCGATCCGCGCGGCGGCGATGTCTGCGTTGATGTTGTACACCTCGCCGTGATAGCCCGCTGCAACGGTGGAGACTATGGGGATATAGCCGTTCTTGGCGGCGTCACGCAGGATATCCACGTTGACCTCCCTTATCTCCCCCACAAAGCCCAGGTCCTCCTCCAGCTGGTCCGCTTTCAGCAGGGACCCGTCCAGGCCGCAGAGGCCTATGGCCCTGCCGCCAGCGTCCTCAAGGAGCTGCACCAAATCCTTGTTCACCTTACCGGCCAGCACCTGCTGGACGATACCGATGGTCTCCTGGTCCGTATAGCGCATACCGCCGATGAATTTGCTCTCCTTGCCTATCTTTTTCAGCATGGAGTTTATCTCCGGCCCGCCGCCGTGGACAAGCACCACGTTTATGCCCACCAGCTGCATAAGGACGATATCGCTCATGACCGCCGCTTTCAGCTCATCGTCCAGCATGGCGTTTCCGCCGTACTTTACCACCACGGTGGCCCCGGCGTATTTCTTGATATATGGCAGGGCCTGCACAAGTATATTGGCCCGCTCGCTGTTGGATACCTGCATGTTCTATTCACCCGTTTGTTTTGATTTCTTTAATAACGTCCAGCCACGAGAATACCATCACGACCCCGATGACAATGAAGGCGGCGATGACCAGAAAGTTCGCCCCAATAGCCCCCAGCAGCAGCCTGCGCCAGAGCTTACAGGTCCTGTGCCGGGTGATGAGATGGGCGATGATCGCCGCGATAAGCAGCGCGGCTGTGAGTATGGACGGCGCGGCGTACAGGAAAAGTACACCTGTCGCGGCGAAAAGCAATATTACGAACACCAAAAAGTTTATATACAGCAGCACCGACAGCACGGCGGGAACCAGGTCCCACCGGCTTTTAATGCCCAGCTTTTCCAGCATGATGCCCTCCTCAGGTGCGGTAGTCGGCGTTTATCTTCACATAGTCGTAGGTCAGGTCGCAGCCGTAGGCCTCTGCCGATACATCGCCCATATGAAGGTCTATGAGCGTCTCTATCTCCGGCTCCTTTAAGACCTCGAGAGCCAGCTCCTCGGAGAACTCCACGCCCATACCGGACTTTACCACCTCTACCCTGCCCTTGGCGGACTTAAAGGCTATGTCTATCTTTTCAACGTCCACCTGGGCTCCCGAGTAACCCACGGCGCACATGGCCCGGCCCCCAGCGTTGGCGTCGGCTCCAAAGAACGCGGCCTTAACCAGGGTAGAGCTGCTGACAGAGCGGGCCACAGTACGGGCGGTCTCTAGGTCTGGAGCGCCTTCTACGCGATAGATGATGAGCCTTGAGGCTCCCTCTCCGTCCTTGGCCATCATCATGGCAAGCTTGCGGCCCACGGCTTCCAGGGCATCTACAAAGGCCGCATAGTCCTCGTCTTCAGCGGTAATCTCGGAGTTCCCCGCCGCGCCGTTAGCCAGCACCAGGAAGGTGTCGTTGGTGGAGGTGTCCCCGTCCACGCTTATCATGTTGAAGGTGGCGTCTGCGGCGGTCTTCACGGCCTTTTGCAGCAGCCCGGGGGCGATGGCGCAGTCCGTTGTCACGAAGCAGAGCATGGTCGCCATATTGGGATGTATCATGCCGCTGCCCTTGGATATGCCGCCTATGCGGGCGATTTTGCCGCCAACGGTAAACTGGACGGCGGCCTCCTTGGGCACCGTGTCGGTAGTCATTATGGCCGTGGCGGCGGCAAGGGAGCCGTCTTCCTTTAGGGAGGCTTTCAGTTCATCCATGCCATTGGCGATGGGCTCTATGGGCAGGGAGGGACCGATGACCCCAGTGGATGCCACGACCATATCCTCCGGCTCCAGTCCCAGCGCCGATGCCGCCACGCGGCACATGGCTTCGGCCTTCTCTATGCCGTCCGGGGCGCAGGTGTTCGCTATGCCGGAGTTACAGATGATGGCCCGGGCTCTGCCGTCGGCGATGTTCCTTTTGGTGACCGTGATGGGCGCGCCCTTTACCAGATTGCGGGTGTATACCCCAGCGGCGGCACATTCCCGGTCGCTGAGTATGAGCGCCAAGTCAGGCTTTGTCTTATTCTTGCGGATACCGCAGTGTATGCCGCTTGCCGAAAATCCTTTAGCGGCAGTTACGCCGCCCTGAATAAATTCCATGTCTCATTCTCCTAAAATATATTAAAAGGCCGGGGGTATAAGCTTAAGTCCGGCGGTTTCGTCGATGCCGAAAGCCAGGTTCATGTTCTGTATAGCCTGGCCCGCCGCGCCCTTTACCATGTTGTCAATGGCAGAGACGGCCACAAATGTGCCGGTGCGCTGGTCCGCGAACAGGGATATGTCGCAGAAGTTCGTGCAGCGCACATTCTTCACGTTTGCGCACTGACCATCCGGCAGCAGCCGAATGAAGAACTCCCCGGCATAGCGCTTTTCATATGCTTCACGTATAGCGGAAAGCTCAGCTCCCGGGGCAAGCTTTGCGTAGCACGTGGCAAGTATTCCCCGGTTTATGGGCAGCAGATGCGGCACAAACGTCAGATTTATCTTTTGTCCGGCTATGCGCGACAGTGTCTGCTCCATCTCAGGGGTGTGCCGGTGACAGGCTACCTTGTAGGCGGTGAAGCTTTCGTTGAGCTCGGGGTAGTGGTTGCCCTGGGTGGGCTTGCGCCCAGCTCCGGTCACGCCGGACTTGCAGTCGGCGATGATCCCCTCCGGCTGGATCAAGCCTGCTTCTAGGGCTGGCACAAGGGCCAGCGGCACAGCTGTGGTATAGCAGCCGGGGTTCGCAATAAGCCGCCTGCCCTTTATATTGTCACGGAACAGCTCCGGCAGGCCGTAGACCGCCTCCCGGTGCAGGGACTTATCCGTAAAGCTGCCGCTGTACCACTCCTGGTACTCCTCCTCGCTCTCGAGCCGGAAATCAGCGCCCAGGTCTATAAAGACCTTACCGGCCTCCATGCACTGCGCGGCCAGCTCCTGAGAAAGCCCGTGGGGCAGCGCCGCAAAAATAACGTCGCTGTTCTCCACCACCTGCTCTTGGGTCCCGCATATCATGTCGCACATGTGAAAATACGCCGGGTACACCTCGGAGAGGGCCTTGCCCTCAAAGCTCACCGAGCTTATGGCCGCAAGCTCCGCCTGAGGGTGGCCCATTATCAGGCGGCAAAGCTCTGCGCCGGCATAGCCGGTGGCTCCCACGACCCCAACCTTTATCTTATCCATTGTCCTTCTCCTTTTCTTCCAGCAGCGCAAGCACCTTTGCGGCCTGTTCCCTCACGTTCTCCGGCGCGGGCCCGCCAAGCACCTTGCGGTCTTCCACACATTTATCAAGGGATATGGCGTTGTACACGCCTTCGTCAAAGGCTGGGTGAATGCTCCTATATTCCTCCAGCGGCAGGCTCTCCAGGGTCTCCCCTCGCTCGATGCACAGGGCCACCAGCTCGCCGGTTATCTTGTACGCGTCCCGGAAGGGCAGGCCCTTTGACGCTACCAGCCAGTCCGCGCAGTCCGTGGCGTTTATGAAACCGCCCGCCGCCGCTTTACGCATGTTCTGCTCCAAAACCGTCATGGTCTCCAGCATCGGGGTAAGGGGAGTAAGGCAGAGCTTAAGCGTATCCACCGCGTCAAACACGGCCTCCTTGTCCTCCTGCATGTCCTTGTTATAAGCTAGCGGAAGGCCCTTCATCATTGTCAGAAGTGCTGTCAGATTGCCGATGACCCGCCCGGATTTCCCCCGGATAAGCTCCGCAAGGTCCGGGTTTTTCTTCTGTGGCATAATGCTCGAGCCCGTGCAGTAGGCATCGTCCAGTTCAATGAACTTGAACTCCCAGGAGCACCAGAGCACAATCTCTTCGCAGAGCCTTGACAAGTGCACCATACATAGCGAGACCGCAAAGGCGATCTCCGCGCAGAAGTCCCGGTCGGACACGCCGTCCAGGCTGTTCCGGGTGGGTGCCGAGAAGCCGAGCAGCTCCGCTGTCATTTCGCGGTCCAATGGGTACGTTGTCCCGGCCAGGGCTCCGCTGCCAAGTGGGCACTGGTCCATGCGCTTTAGAGCGTCCTCAAAGCGGGACAGGTCCCGCAAAAGCATCTCCGCATAGGCCATCAGGTGGTGCCCGAAGGTCACCGGCTGGGCCCGCTGCATATGGGTGTACCCGGGCATAACAGCGGCGCTGTACTGCTCCGCTTTTCTACAGAGCACCTTCAGAAGGTCTCTAAGCTGTTCCATAAGCCCCGCGCAGTCCTCCCTTAGGGTCAGACGTATGTCAAGGGCCACCTGATCGTTGCGGCTGCGCCCGGTATGCAGACGCTTGCCAGTGTCGCCAAGCCTTTCGGTCAGCTCCTGCTCGACGAAGGTGTGGATGTCCTCGGCGTCCGGGTCTATGGCAAGAGCGCCGCTGTCTATGTCCTCGCGTATCTTCTTAAGCTCCGCGCATATCTTTTCGCTCTCGGCGGCACTTATAATGCCCTGCCGCCCCAGCATGGTGGCGTGGGCGATGCTGCCCTCTATGTCCTGCCGGTACATGCGGCTGTCAAAGGCTATGCTGGAGTTGAAATCGTTGGTCCTGGGGTCGGCCTCCTTTTTGAACCGGCCTTTCCAGAGCTTCATTTTACCGCCTCCACTGTGAGAAAATCAAGGGCATCGCTGCCGGGGTGCCCGGTGAAGGCCAGGAACGCCTCTTTATAGTCGCACATGTGGTCCGTGAGGGACTGGGCGAACTCACCGGCCCGTGCCATCTCGGCGAACTCCTCGAAGGTTACCCACTTGGCGGCGCTGGTCTCGCCATTCTGGAAGCGCACGCTCTCCAGGTCAACGTCCATGCGCACCCCGAAGTCCCGGCCGATATAGGGCCAGGTGCAGGAGCGGCCCAGAAGGGTTATCTGGTCCTCCCGCACGGTGATACCAGTCTCCTCAAAAAGCTCCCGGATAACGGCGTGGACCGGGCCCTCGCCGGCCTGTACGTGGCCGGCGGGGTTCTCCCACTTGCCGGGAGCGTACTTCTTTTCCATGCTGCGGCGGGTCAGGAATATCCTGCCGCCCTTGTCCACGATCCACATGCCCACGGCCATGCGGTACTCCTCCGGGCCCAGGGGCGCTTCCTTGTCCCGGACAGCACCGGTCTTATGGCCGTCTTTGTCGTATATGTCAATCAGTTCCATTTTCTACCGCCTCTTACTTGTCGTAGGTCAGGCCTTTTTTCGCCTGCACCTTGATGGGCAGCCCGAACAGGTTGATAAAGCCTGCGGAGTCAGCCTGATTATAAACATCATCCTCATCGAACGTGGCAATGTCCTCATCGTAGAGGGAGTAGGGCGAGGTCACACCAGCGTCGATGATGTTGCCCTTATAGAGCTTCAGCTTCACGTCGCCGGTGACGGTCTCCTGGGTGCTGTCCACAAAGGCGGAAAGGGCCTGGCGCAAGGGGGTGTACCACTGGCCGTTATAGACGAGATCGGCAAACTTCAGTGCTACCTGCTGCTTGTAGTGATATGTCTCCTTATCGAGGCAAAGCTCTTCAAGCTTGCCATGTGCATGATAGAGAATGGCGCCGCCGGGTGTCTCATACACGCCCCGGGATTTCATGCCCACCAGCCGGTTCTCTATTATGTCAGCGAGGCCAATACCGTTTTTGCCTCCCAGTTCGTTGAGCTTTTCCACCATCTGGGTGCCGGAGAGGGTCTCGCCGTTGAGCGCGGTGGGCACCCCCTTCTCAAAGTGCAGGGTAATGTATGTGGGCTCGTCCGGGGCCTGCTCGGGGGAAACTCCCAACTCCAAAAAGCCCGGCTTATTGTACTGCGGCTCGTTGGAGGGGTCCTCCAGGTCCAGGCCCTCGTGGGACAGGTGCCAGAGGTTCTTATCCTTGGAGTAGTTGGTCTCGCGGCTTATCTTCAAGGGGATATTGTGGGCTTCAGCGTACTCAATCTCCTCCTCCCGGGACTTGATGTCCCATATGCGCCAGGGGGCGATAACGGTCATGTCCGGCGCGTAGGCCTTTATAGCCAGCTCAAAGCGCACCTGATCGTTGCCCTTGCCGGTGCAGCCGTGACAGATGGCGTCCGCGCCCTCCTTCTTGGCGATCTCAACGATTCCCTTGGCTATGATGGGCCTAGCGAAGGAGGTTCCCAGCAGGTACTTGTTCTCATAGACGGCCCCGGCCTTTAGAGTGGGGTATACATAATCCTGTACGAACTCCTCTTTAAGGTCCAGCACGTAGAGCTTGCTGGCGCCGGTCTTCTTGGCCTTCTCCTCCAGGCCGTCAAGCTCTGTACCCTGGCCCACGTCGCCGGAGACGGCTATGACCTCGCAGCCGTTGTAGTTCTCCTTAAGCCAGGGGATGATGATGGATGTGTCCAGTCCTCCCGAGTACGCCAGCACTACCTTTTTTATTTCCTTAGCCATAATTGACATTCCTTTCCTATATGTTTTCTTTCATACATTATTATACACGGAAATTCCCAAAAATCAAGGCCCAAAATGAATAATTATACATTTTGGGCCATTTGACATACATTTATTCAAGTCCGGCGGTAATTTCGGGAAACTTGCCCTTTAGGAAATGCCTGTATGTGGGGACATCCTTCGCCTGCTCATACTCCTGCTTGATGCATCTAGCTATCCAGGCCAGCATTTTATCCGGCAGCTCCTCATACCGGCGTATAAGTATCCGCCCTGCCTCCGCCGCGATAAGGATGGCCTCATATGCGTCCGGCACGTACTCGCAGCCCGTTACCTGCACCGGCTGGGAGGTTATCACAGCGTCCGGGATATCAGCAAGCTCCTCCATGCTCGGTACAGCCTGGGCGGCGTAGATATAGCCTGATACGCCCTTATAGGTCTCCTCGAGGGCGTTTGGCCAGTATTCGTCCATCTGCAATTTTCCCTCAAAGAAACCATAGCTCCCCCACTTCTGCCAGGGCCCATCATGTGCAAAACCTGTTTCTTTGCAATACTTCTCGACCGCATTGGAGAGATACGGCAGCACGTTTTCCCGCTTTTTCGACAGGTACACCAGTGGCCTGCCGTGGTTCGACACCCTCGGTTCCAGGACCTCGATGCAGTGGGTGGGGCTCGCGTGATAGAACATACTCATTCCTCCTCCCTCGGGTTCAGGTCGTACTCCTTAATCGGGCCGTACAGCCGCTCGTCCACTCTGGCGGTCAGCCTCAGACCCTCGGCCACATATTCCTCGCCGAGCACCGCGCCCTCGTCCCGAAGCCTTGCGGCAAGGCCGCTCTTTGCAAAGGGCAGCAGCAGCTCCACCTCAAAGGTCTTCTCAGGCAGGCTGTCCTCCACGGCTTGCAGCAGCCGGTCGATCCCGCCGCCGTTCAGGGCACTTATGCGCACCGCCCCCGGCAGGCGCGGGGCCATCTCCACGTCCTCAACTGCGTCCCACTTATTGAGCACAGGTATCACCGGGCGCTCCCCGGAGCCAAGGCTCTGGAGCAGGTCCTCTGTCACCTGTAGATGCTCCCGGGCCTCGGGGCTTGACGCGTCGCAGATATTTAAGAGTATATCAGCCGTGGCCGCTTGCTCCAGGGTGGACTTGAAGGCCTCCACCAGATGGTGAGGCAGCCTTCTTATAAGCCCAACGGTGTCGATGAGCATGACCGTCTTGCCACAGGGCAGCTTTAATGCTCTGGCTGTTGGGTCCAGTGTGGCGAAAAGCTTATCCTCGGCCAGCACCCCCGCCTGGGTCAGGCGGTTCATAAGCGTGCTCTTGCCCGCATTGGTATAGCCCACCAGCGCCACCGAGACCACCGAGTTCTTCTTTCTGCGTTTCCCGGTGACCTCCCGGGCGGCTTCGGCCTCCTCAAGCTGCTCCTTAAGGCTTCCGATCCTGCGACGGATATGCCGCCGGTCCGTCTCAAGCTTGGTCTCGCCGGGGCCCCTGGTGCCGATGCCGCCGCCAAGCCTTGAGAGGGCCGTGCCCCGGCCCATGAGCCTTGGCAGCATATAGCGCAGCTGAGCGAGCTCCACCTGGAGCTTGCCTTCCCTGCTTTTGGCGCGCTGGGCGAATATGTCCAGTATGAGCATGGTACGGTCGATTACCCGCACGCCGAAAAGCTCTTCAAGGTTGCGTATCTGGGTGGGGCTCAGCTCCCGGTCAAATATGCACAGGTCCAGTTTCTCTCGCTCTATAAGCTCCGCCGCCTCCTGAGCCATGCCCGAGCCGATACAGGTGGCCGCGTCCGGCGCGGGCCGCTTTTGCATAAGAGTAAAGGCCGGGCCAGCCCCCGCGCTCTCTGTCAGTTCGCAGAGCTCGGAGAGCGACGCCTCCGCGTCGTATTCTCCGGTGTCTAGGGACACCAGCAGCGCACGCTCCCTGGTCTCCTCATTTTCAAACATAGAACCCCTCCTCAGTTATGTCTTACCTTCCGTTTATCTCCGTATACTGGAGCACATTGCGGCACAGGAACATTACCAGCAGCGCGATGGGTACGTTGGCGGCTATAATGCCCAGCAGCATACCGACAAACCCCGGCAAAAGCTCCAGGCTAAAGGCGAACACGCCCAGCACAACCCCCGGCGCCGCCAATAGCATGAGCGAGATGATGTAGAAAAACAGTATCAGCCCCTTGGAGCGCACCGTGCCGAAAACCCGCTCCACCAGCATATTGCCCGAGGTGAACAGCAGCGCGAAGGATATCCTGGCAATTATGCAAAGGACAGTTTCAACCGGGCCGATTTTCAGGATAAGGCCGATTGGCACAAATAGGAATACCGCCTCGATACAATCCGCAAGCAGGGTCTCCGCCGTGGCCCAGAGCAGCTTTTTAAAGGGCGGCTCCGGGATAAGGTAGATATATGGCTTTGAGATCTCCCAGCTGAACCGGCCCATGCTCTCAGAGAACATCTGCATATAGGTGCTCATGGTGAACACAGCCACAAAGGCGGCGGTATTGTCCGCCTCGTCGGCGAATATGAAGCTGTACATGACAGCGCAGCCGATGGTGACGCCCATGAATATCAGGGTCATCTTGGAGAACATAAATACTCCTGAGCGCCGGTTCTCCAAAAGGTGCTTATAAAACATGGCGCTGGAGCCGTTCCCTTTCCCAAGGCCGGTCTTGCCCACGCGCACCTTCTTGGGAGTCACCTCGGCGGGCTGGCCCTCCTTCTTGGCGGTGATGGCGGACTGGGCCACCTCGGCGGTCTGTAGCACGTCCTCATAGTAGTTGTTCTTGTTCTTTACCACCAACAAAATGGCTATCGCGAAAGCCGCCAGTATCAGCAGAACGCACACGCCCGCCGTCATATACTCACCGGTGAACACGCCGCCAATGAGCCCCGCCGCCCAGCCGGACACTGGAAAGAAGACGCCGACCGTGGAGAGGAACTCCGCCCCAGCGTCAAGGGCGCCGTACAGCGCAAAGGAGAACATCTCGTCCGAGTTTGCCCCAACGGTTATCTGGGGCATGCAGCTATAGACCAGCAAGGCCACAAAGCCCACAGTTATGCCATAGACAAAGTACCGAACAACACGCCGGGCATTGTCATTGCCGCTGGTGCGGGTATATGCCGCCATTGCGCAGACCTGCCCAAGAAACAGGCAGAGGGCATAGCCCAGCACTATCATCACTAGGTGCACATATCCGACGCCATATGCCGCGTGCAGCCAGCTGTACTGGAACAGCAGGAAGAAGCCCAGCAGAAGCGAGAGCCCCAGCTGCCGGGTCAGTCCATAGAACAGCACTTTATTGGGCTTTAATGGCGACGGAAACAGCATACTCACGTCGGAGAGGGTGAACATGGGGTAATTCCCCGCCCCGCCGTTCAGGCCGTTGATAAAGGTCATCAGGAACATCAAGCTGTAAAACAGGACCATTATTGCCGTCAGCTCGTACAATGGACGGAGCTCCATCTCCGTGTCCCTGCCGCCTATGGCCGAAAGTATGAGCATGGCGGCCAGGAACACCACGTAAAACAGCTTTGCCGGGTGCTTTACGGCCTCTTTAAGCTGGTTTTTCAGCTTTACTACGGTCAGATATACCAGGGGGCTCCTCATTGTGCACCCCCCTCTGTTATCTGGAAGAACAGATCCTCAAGGCTCTCGCCCTCACTGCCGTCGTTGAGCATTGTGGCGGCAAACCGGCCGTTCATCATGATATTCGCCACATCCCAGTAGTCCTCAACGCTGTCTATCATGTGGGTGCTTATCAGTACGGACACGCCGTCTTCCTTCAACTCCCGGAAAATATTTTTCAGCTCCTTTATAGCATGGGGATCAAGGCCAACGAGAGGCTCGTCAAAGACAGCGACCCTCGGCCTATGGCACAGAGCGCAGCAGATGGAGAGCTTCTGCTGCATACCCTTTGAAAGTTCCTTGCCCAGCTTATCCTTCTTGTCCCAGAGCTCCAGGCGTTCCAGAAGCTGCTGTGAGTATGCCTCGTCCTGCACCTTATACGCCCGGCGGATGAACTCCAGGTGCTCAGACACGGTGAGCAGGTCGTACACGGCGGGCATTTCCGGGATATAACCCAGTTGGCGCTTGGCCTCAACGGTATTATTCAGCGCGCCGTTTATCTCTATACGCCCGGTAAAGCGCAGAAGGCCGGTTATGCACTTTATGATGGTGGACTTCCCCGCGCCGTTTGGACCCATGAGTATACCGATCTGCCCGTCCCCTACGGCAAAGCTGATATTGTCGTTGGCAACGGTCTTGCCGTACTTTTTTGTCACTCCGCTAATTGACAGCATAAATAGACCCCTTTCTCTTATTCACAAGCTTACAGCTATATATTTTAGCACAACAAAGGGGCTCCAGGCAAGAGCCCCCGCTGAATTGTAAGATATATGACAGATTTAGGAACGATATCATTACGATATCACACTTCTTCTCCGGGCTTATTCAGATTCCTGCGAGCCCACATAAGGAAGGAAACTGTCGTGACGATGGCGGCGGTAATATCCGCAATGGGTTCGGCCACAAACACGCCGAAAAGCCTGTTCTCAAAGAACAGTGGCATTATAAAGATAAGAGGTATCAGAAGCACTATCTTTCTAAGCAATGCCAGCAGCAGAGAGACCTTTGCCTGCCCCAGGGCCAGGAAGGAGTTCTGAAAAGCCCCCTGGAACCCGAAGGCGAAGACTCCCGCCAAAAATATACGCATAGCCCAAACAGTCATCTCCGTCAGTTCAGCGTCGCCGGTGAACATCCCCACAAACATCTGCGGCACCAGCATTAGCGCCAGCCAGAATAGCGTTCCATAGATAACAGCTGTAGTAGTCAGAAGCCGTACGGATTTTTTCACCCGGTCGAATTTACCCGCTCCATAGTTATAGCTTGTAATGGGCTGGGCCCCCTGGAACAGCCCCTGCATGGGCAGGTTAATTATCTGCATAACGCTGCCGATAACAGTATAGGCTCCCACTGCGATGTCCCCGCCGTATTTTAGCAGCGATGTGTTCAGCACAACGCTCAAAAGGCTTTCGGTACTCTGCATGATAAAAGGAGACACGCCCAGGGCCAGCACCGGCAGCATGATCTTTGGACTTATTCTCATGCCGTGCTTTCTTATGCGCAGGGTCGTCTTCCTTCCTGTTAGGAATTTCAGCACCCATACGGCCGAAACCCCCTGAGATATAATAGTCGCTAAAGCCGCGCCCCGCACGCCCATGTTGAATACAAAGATGAACACAGGATCCAGGGCTATGTTCAGCGCCGCGCCGATAACTACGGTGAGCATACTTATCTTGGCGAAGCCCTGGGTGGTGATAAACATGTTCATTCCCAGTGCGATCTGGACAAACACTGTGCCTATCACGTATATCTGAAGATAGTCGTTGGCATAACCCACAGTGTTGTCGCTGGCTCCGAAAGCCCTCAGGATCGGCTCGCCGAAGACGAGGAACACCGCCGTAAGCGCCGCCGCCACTATAAGCAGGCTTGTAAAGCAGTTGCCGAGTATACGCTCAGCTTTCTCGTTGTTCTGCTGGCCCATGGCTATGGCCGCCTGTGGCGCGCCGCCCATGGCCACAAGAGAGCTGAAGGCCATTATCAGCATGATTATCGGGAAACAGATGCCCACGCCGGTCAGTGCCGCAGACCCTATCTCCGGAATATGTCCGATATATATGCGGTCCACAATATTATACAGCATATTCACCAGCTGGGCGGTTATTGCCGGGACAGCCAAGGTAAACATCAGCTTTCCTATATTGTCGGAACCCAGATCCTGTTCCTTTTTGACCTTTGTCTGGTCCTTCAAAGCTATTCATCCTCCTTCTCGCCGTCCTCGCCCTTGGGCGGCAGCTTTATGATGAGCAGCCTGGACAGCCGCCTGTCCTCAACGCCCAGCACCTTTATGCTGAGCCCCGCTATCTCCACCTGGGGCTGCTCCCCCTCCTTGGGAATGTACCCCAAGAGTTCGGTCACAAGTCCTCCGATGGTATCGTAATTTCCCTCTGGGAGCTCGACCTCCGTAAGGTCGGATATCTCGTCGATAGAGGCGGTCCCATCCACGGTGAACTCGGTCTCGCTGACCCGATGTATCTCCTCCGCCTCGTTGTCATACTCATCCTGGATATTGCCCACAATGGACTCCACCAAGTCCTCAAGGGTTATGAGCCCTGCCGTGCCGCCGTACTCGTCCACCACTATGGCTATCTGCACCTTGCGTTCGGTCATCTCGGTAAAGAGTTGGCTGCACTTCTTTGTTTCGGGTATAAAATAGGCAGGCCGCATGAGCTTTGAGACCGAAACGGCTTTCGGCAGCGTCACGCCCACATACGGAAGCAAATCCTTTACATAACATATGCCTACAACAGAGTCGATATCCTCGTGGTATACCGGCACCCGTGAGCAGCCGTGTTCCAGGGCCAGGGCCACCACCTGGGTGACGTCCGCGTCATCTGAAACGGCAGCTATATCCGTGCGGTGGGTCATTATCTCCCCTGCGGCGGTGTCATTGAAGTCCAGGATATTCTCTATCATATCCTTCTCGGTCTCCTCAATGACGCCCTTCTCCTCACCCTCGCCCACCATCTGCATTATCTCCTCTTCCGTGACCGCGTCCTCAAGGCTGTGAGGATCTATGCGCATCAGGCGCAGTATGCCGTTTACTAGGGCGTTGGTGGCGGCCAAAAATGGCATGGCCGTGCCGGAAAGGACCTTTATAAGCTTATGGTGTCTGTAGGCAAAGTCCTGCGCCCGGTGCCTTGCGGCCTTCTTTGGCAGCAGGTCGCAAAAGAGGAAAAAAAGGACGATATACCCCAGGGCCGCCAGCAGGCTGCCAAGTCCCCAGTGCAGCCCGGTCTTTACGGTATCCTGGAACAGCAGAGCTATAGGCCGCTGAAGGGCGGTAATGCAGCATGCAAGTCCCAGAAGCCCACAGAGAAGCAGCCCCGACTGCAGGGGCGATACCACGGTCTCCTGAGTCTCGATGATTTTTAAAAGAGCTTTTGCCTTCCTCCCTCCTGAGTCAGCGTCGCGCTTCACCTGTGATACGGACAGGCTGGAAACTGCCGAGGCCCCCGCCGCGTAAAGAGCCGACAGGAGCATGAACATTATTGTAAGTATAAGAGGTATAACGGCAATACCGTCAGGGTCTTCTGGCATGGCTGTGGAAACTCCTTTCTTCTGTAGGGAATGAAATTCTATAAATTATTTCTTATTTTACAGTAAAGGGCCCCCATTGTCAATCATAAAGTCGCTTTAAGTCCCCGGAAGGCACCATATATACCATCAGAATCCGATTTTGGCACAAAAAATTCGCAAAATAGCGATTTTGTCCTTTACAGAAGCCAAATTTGATGGTAAAATATACTGGTAAGTGCAAAGGTCCGGCTCTGGCCGCCCGGCACACCGAGCATCCTAAAAGGAGGAAATCGTTAAAATGCCAAGAAAAATGAAGACCATGGATGGCAACAACGCCGCCGCGCATGTTTCCTATGCGTTCACCGACGTCGCCGCCATCTACCCCATCACGCCCTCGTCCGTGATGGCCGACGAGACCGATAAGTATGCTGCCGCAGGCCGCAAGAACCTGTTCGGCCGCGAGGTGCGCGTCACCGAGATGCAGTCCGAGGCCGGCGCCGCCGGCGCAGTGCACGGCTCTCTGGCCGCGGGCGCGCTGACCACCACCTATACCGCCTCCCAGGGTCTCTTGCTGATGATCCCCAACATGTACAAGATCGCCGGCGAGCTGCTGCCCAGCGTCATCCACGTCTCCGCCCGTACAGTGGCCACCCACGCCCTGAACATCTTCGGCGACCACTCCGACGTGTACGCCTGCCGCCAGACCGGCTACGCCATGCTGTGCTCCAACTCCCCCCAGGAGGTCATGGACCTGGGCGCTGTGGCACATCTGGCCGCCATCAAGGGCAAGGTGCCCTTCCTGCACTTCTTCGACGGCTTCCGCACCTCCCACGAGGTACAGAAGATCGAGACCTGGGACTATGAGGACCTGGGCGAGATGCTGGACTGGGACGCTGTGGACGAGTTCCGTCGCCACGCCCTGAACCCCGAGCACCCCGTGCTGCGCGGCCAGGCCCAGAACGGCGACATCTTCTTCCAGGCCCGGGAGGCCTGCAACAAGTATTACGACGCCGTGCCCGAGGTGGCCGTCGAGTACATGAACAAGGTCAACGAGAAGCTGGGCACCAACTATAAGCCCTTCAACTATTACGGCGCTCCCGACGCGGACAAGGTCATCATCGCCATGGGCTCCGCCTGCGAGACCATCGAGGAGGTCATCGACTATCTGATGGCCGCCGGCGAGAAGGTCGGCCTTGTTAAGGTTCATCTGTACCGCCCCTTCGTGGCAAAGTACCTGCTGGACGTGCTGCCGGAGACCGTCAAGACCATCTCCGTGCTGGACCGCACCAAGGAGCCCGGCTCCATCGGCGAGCCTCTGTACCTTGACGTGCTGGCTGCCATCAACGGCACCAGCTTCGGTGCCTGCCCCGTCTACACCGGCCGCTACGGCCTGGGCAGCAAGGACACCAAGCCCAGCGACATCATCGCCGTGTACAGGAACATGGAGAGCGCTGAGCCCAAGAAGCGCTTTACCATCGGCATCGTGGACGACGTGACCCACCTGTCCCTGGACGTTAAGGAGGACCCCGATACCGCTCCTGCCGGCACCACTTCCTGCAAGTTCTGGGGCCTTGGCTCCGACGGCACCGTTGGCGCCAACAAGAACTCCATCAAGATCATCGGCGACCACACCGACATGTATGCCCAGGGCTACTTCGACTATGACTCCAAGAAGTCCGGCGGTCTGACCATCAGCCATCTGCGCTTCGGTCATACCCCCATCAAGTCCACCTACTATATCTCCAAGGCCGACTTCGTGGCCTGCTCCAACCCTGCCTATCTTGACACATATGACATGGTGCAGGATCTGAAGAAGGGCGGCAGCTTCCTGCTGAACTGCTCTTGGGACGCCGCGGAGTTGGATAAGCGCCTGCCCGGCAAGGTGAAGAAGTTCATCGCCGACAACGAGATAAACTTCTACACCATCGACGCCTTTGCTATCGGCAAAGAGCTGGGCCTTGGCACCCGCACCAATACCGTGCTCCAGTCCGCCTTCTTCTCCATCGCCAAGATCATCCCCGAGGAGGACGCCATCAAGTATATGAAGGACGCCGCCACCAAGTCCTATGGCAAGAAGGGCGAGGCCGTGGTCAAGATGAACCACGACGCTATCGACCGCGGCGCCAACGGCTATGTGAAGGTGGACGTTCCCGCCGCCTGGAAGAACGCTGTGGACGACTCTCAGAAGAAGGTCGCTACCGGCAGCCGCCAGGATCTGGTAGATTATGTAAACAACGTGGTGTTCCCCGTGAACACCTTCCACGGCAAGGACCTGCCCGTGTCCACCTTCGAGAAGTACGCCGACGGCACCTCTCCCCAGGGCACGGCCGCATATGAGAAGCGCGGCGTTGCGGTTGACGTTCCCGAGTGGATACCTGAGAACTGCATCCAGTGCAACCAGTGCTCCTATGTGTGCCCCCACGCGGTCATCCGTCCCATCGCCATGACCGACGAGGAGCTGAAGAACGCTCCCGAGGGCACCAAGTCCAAGCCCATGACCGGCGTGCCCGGCATGAACTTCGCCATGGTCATCTCCACCCTGGACTGCACCGGCTGCGGCAGCTGTGTCACCACCTGCCCCGCCAAGACAAAGGCCCTGCAGATGGCCTCCATCGACTCCCAGCGTCCCCAGCAGGCTGTGTTCAACTATGGCATTGACCTGCCCGCCAAAGAGGAAGTTGCCGCGAAGTTCAAGGAGACCTCCGTCAAGGGCAGCCAGTTCAAGCAGCCCCTGCTTGAGTTCTCCGGCGCCTGCGGCGGCTGCGGCGAGACTCCCTACGCGAAGCTGGCCACCCAGCTGTTCGGCGACAAGATGTTCATCGCCAACGCCACTGGCTGCTCCTCCATCTGGGGCGGCTCCGCTCCCGCCACTCCCTACACCGTCAACAAGAAGGGCCACGGTCCCGCCTGGGAGAACTCCCTGTTCGAGGACAACGCCGAGTTCGGCCTTGGCATGTGCTTGGCCCAGAATGCTGTGCGCGGCAGGCTGGCAGAGCTCACCGAGAAGCTCATCGCCGTTGACTATGTGGAGCAGGAAGTTAAGGACACCGGCAAGGCCTGGCTGGAGACCATGAACGACAGTAAGGCCAACGAGGCCGCTGCCGAGGCGTATATCGCCGCTCTGGAGTACAGCCGCGCGTCCATCGACTGGGTCATTGACTTTGCCAAGTCTGATAAAGCTGTAGAAGTTTTTGGCAGCCGTGAGGCCGCTGACAAGATGCTGGCCCATCACGAGGAGCGCAAGGCCGCCGGCGACAAGTATTGCGACTGTGAGGCCTGCCATCTCTGCAACGAGATACTCAAGGATAAGGATTACCTTGCCAAGAAGTCCGTCTGGATCCTGGGCGGCGACGGCTGGGCCTATGATATCGGCTTCGGCGGTCTGGACCATGCCCTTGCCTCCGGCGAGAACATCAACGTGCTGGTATTCGACACCGAGGTGTACTCCAACACCGGCGGTCAGGCTTCCAAGTCCACTCCCTGCGGCTCCGTGGCGCAGTTTGCCGCCACCGGCAAGGCCCAGAAGAAGAAGGATCTGGCAGCTATCGCCATGAGCTACGGCTATGTGTATGTGGCACAGGTCGCTATGGGCGCCGACATGAACCAGTGCATCAAGGCCTTTGCCGAGGCCGAGAGCTATCAGGGCCCCTCCATCATCCTGGCTTACGCCCCCTGCATCAACCATGGCATCAAGGGCGGCATGGGCATCTCCCAGCTTGAGGAGAAGAAGGCGGTTGCGGCCGGCTACTGGCACAACTTCCGCTTCGATCCCCGCAGGGCTGACAACGGTGAAAATCCGTTCCAGCTGGACAGCAAGGAGCCCACTGCTTCCTACCGCGACTTCATCATGGGCGAAGTGCGCTATAACAGCCTGACCCGTTCCTTCCCGGACCGCGCCGAGAAGCTGTTTGCCAACGCCGAGAAGTTCGCTGAGGAGAAGTACGCCAAGCTGAAGAAGATGGCTGAGTGATTCTCCGATAACTTTGAAATAGCATAAGGAAGACCCGCCCGGGTGACTGGGCGGGTCTTTTGTTGTTCGGCAATTTATCCCTCTGCCAGGTGGTAGCTCACGTTGCGTATAAATTCATTTGCAGCCTTGGCCGCGTCGGCCTGTGTATAGTCCGCAAAGTTTTCGGTATACTGGTAAAATTCCTCGTCCACAGACGAGATGAACCGTGCGTTGTCAATGGGCACGTCCAGGAATGGCAGGTCGCTGTCATCCACGGTAACGCCCAGCAGCGCCTCTTTCTTCTGGCTGTTCCCGCTGTTTATCGCCCTAATGCCGTCCAGTTCCCTGCTCCACCTATTCTTGGCGAAGCCCTTATACCTCACCGGCCAGCCGGGGAACGGACCTGTTAAGGCGTCTTTAACCAGTTTGAAGTTCATCTCATATATATTTGTCTTGGATTTCAACTGGCCCTCATGCTGCACTTCCGGCGTCAGGAACAGCCGCAGGAACTCATAGGCCAGCTTTTTGTTCTCACACCCCGCACCGATGGCCCCCCAGTAGGTTATCTCTGCGTTCAGGGTACCGTCCGTGGCCCGAACAGGTATTACCTCCATCTCATGACCCATGGACTTGCCGCAGCCCACAGCGTCGATTATTTCACTCATGGGAGAGCAGCTGCCGGGATAGTCTTCGTCCACCGCAAACGCTGTGCTGGTGTCCTTCGGGGATGATAAAAAATATGACTCAGCATGAAAGGTCCTGCCAGGGATAGTCTCCCCTGCATCCTTCCTTTTCTGCCACTCCTCAGCAGTTATCCTTGAATCTTCGGCCAAATCCAACAGAAGGTTCTCCACCTGCTTGCTGTCTATCAGCACTTCCTCTTTCTCATAGTCGCAGGCTTTCGGCAGCAGCGAAAGGTCCAGACCATAACCGAAATATGAGCTGGCAGCCCAGCGGGGATCCCCCTGCTCGCGCAGCTCAATAAAGGTGTCTATCATGCTGTCCACCCCGGCGTTGAGCCGCTCCCGGTCTATGCCCGCGTCGTCCAGCAGGTCTTTGCGGGTTATGTAAACCGGCATCTCATACCCAAGGGGCAACACATACCTCGCCCCGCCGATGGTCCCCGCGTCCATCACGGCTTTATTCAGCTCCTCAGTGTGCAGCTCCGTGTCGCCGTTATAGAGCCCGCTGATATCTGCGAACCAATTATTGCGCATGGTCTGGGCCACGTCCTTGAATAGCGGCTCCATGGGCTCATAGCTCATCGCCGCAAGGCTGGAGGTGGGCATAAGGTAGATGTCCGGCACATCCTTTCCGGCCATCATGGCGACGCGGCGCTGCTTGATAAAGGCCTCCCGCTCCTCCTGGTCCGTGGGAAGATACTCTATCTCTATCCGCACGTCCGGGTGCAGCTCCTGGAAATAGAACATGACGTTCGCGATATTGTCCCTGGGCGGCGAGAAGTTGTTGTAGTTCACCATACTCACAGAGCTGTTCCAGCAGAACCGCTCGCTTAACACTTTCAGTGTGCCTTTCAGCTCACTTTCCTCTGCCCTGGGCTCCGGCGGGGTCTCGCTGACCTCCGGCTCCTTAGGTCCCGCGCACGCAAACAGGCTTGCCAGCAGGACCAGGGCAAGCAGGACCAGGGCAAGCATAAGCGCAGTAAGTTTTTTCATGGGTTTCACGTCCCTTCATTGTGATAATTTCACTATTTAGCTTATCATATCACAAAACAGCAAAGAAGTAAACACAAAAGGCCCGCCCGGTCCCCCGGGCAGGCCTCTCTGCGCTTATAACAGCTTATAAATCTTTTGCGTTATACAGGAACGTGACGATCTGCCCGCGCGTGCAGGTCTTGTCCGGCCCGAACCTGTTGCCGCCGACGCCGCTGGTGATGCCGTTTTCAGCCGCCCAGCTTATGGCCTTCTGGAAGTCGGAGCTATCAGGCATATCCGAGAATGCGGCAATAGACTTTGGCTCCGGCTTTCCCGCCGCCCGCCATATAAAGGTCATGGCCTCGGCGCGGGTGCAGCCCTTCGCCGGAAGGAAGTGGCCCTTGCCGTCGCCCACGGTGATATCCTGCTCCACCGCCCAGCTTATGGCCCGCTGGAACTCCTCCAGCTTTGGCATGTCGGTAAACTGGTCGGTAACGGTTACCTCCGGGCTGTTCTTGGAGCGGTATAGGAAGGTAACTATCTGATCCCTGGTACAGGTCTTACCAGGGCTGAACTTGTTGCCACCGGTGCCGGCGGTTATGTTGTTGTCTACGGCCCACTTTACCGGGTCGGCGAAGTAGTCAGAAGATTTTACGTCGTTGAAGCCGGTGGATGGGGTTGGCGGATTGGGTGTGTCGCCACCATTAAAGTGAATCGTGGCATTAGGGAAGATTTTTTCTACAGAGATATCTTTGTAGGGGTCAACATAGTTGGGATTATACGAAATTATGTCGTAACCTGCGTCATATAATTTTATAGCTTTCCACTCTTTTTCTGAGCCGCCATAATAAACATTTTTGATTGTGGATTCACTGGGAAGAAAGTCAGAGCAGTAACCAAAAGCGTTATGTTCAATTCGTTTTATCGACGCTGGAATTGATACTTCAGTCAGCAAAGAGCACTCACCAAATGTTCCTGTACCTATTGAAGTAATTCCTTCGCCAATAACAGCTTTCTTAATCATATCTCGGTAGTCTTGGTTTTCATCGTAGGCCGCCGACGAAAGCGGGTCATAAAAACCAAACCATGGTGGGAGCCTAGTAGACACATAGTCACTCGAACCGTCAGCGGGACTAAAAAAGGTCAACTCCGGTAACTCCCCAGTCCCAGTCAACTCCAAAGTACCATCATCATAGAACGTCCACTCAATGTTGTCGGTCACGGTTCCGCCGTCAACACGTTTCGCCGTGGTGATGTCTCCGTCTGAGAAGTGGACCTCCACGCCCTGTATATCATTCATAAAATTGTAATTGGAACTGCCATCATAATCCAGGCCTTGGATTTGATTCCACTGAACCTCAGTGCCGGCATAATAGATGTCCTTTATGTAATCGTTAAGCGCACCCGCATATATCCGGGTCACACTGGCTGGAAGATAAACCTTATCCAGGCCAAAGCAATAAAACAAATTTGACGGAAGTTCCTTAATCCCATCAGGAACAGTGATTGACGGGCCAGCCGCATGGAAAAATGCTCCCCACCCCAAACTCTTGATAGTGTTGGGCAGCACCAGCGGGCCGGAGAATATGCACCCTGCAAAACTGCCGTTGCCGATAGAAGTGACGCTGGACGCAATTTTGATGTTTGCCGGGTCCAACTCCATAAAGGTGAAAGACAGCTTGCCGATATGCGTTACCCCTTCCTCAATCACAAGGGATTTTACGGAACTGGACAAGCCTTGCTCATACCATGGAACGCCATAGATTTCAGTGTAATCAGCTCCCAGCGAACCCTCAAAATCCGGCATGGGGCCGTTGCCGCTGATGGTCAGCGTGCCGTCCTGGAACCTCCAAGTCAACCCGGTTTCCAGGGTGCCGGACACAGCGTCCGCCGCGCTGGCGAACATAGGCAGAGCGCCTATCAGCAAACACAGAGCCAACAGAACTGAAAAAACCTTTTTCATAACTTTCTACTTCCTTTCGGATAAAAATTTTTACTGCGCAAACAAAAAGTGCGCAGCCCTCGAGCCACGCACGAAAAATGCTTGACTCCGATTGCTGCGACACAACTTTCGACTAACCATAGGGAAGCGAAAAAGAGTCTGCATTTTTACCGAAAGGTAATACAGATATTCTTCCCTTGGTTAGTCCAAAGTATTAAGTTGTGTCGCAAATTTATCTTACCATAACCACCCCAAAAAGTAAAGAGAAAAAATAGAAAAAGCGCCCAAACCCCTTTATTTTGCGCCCAGTTTGTAATATAATAGTAAAAAATCATCTGCCGAAAGGAAGCTTGGAATGGATAATATACTGGACAGCGTGAAAAGGCTGCATTTTGTGGGCATTGGGGGCTCTGGCATGTGCCCCATGGCCGAGCTGCTCATGAATAAGGGCTATGAGATAAGCGGGTCGGATATGAACGAGTCGGACACCCTTGACCGGGTGAAGGGCTGGGGGATCCCGGTGTTTATGGGGCATAGCGCCGGGAATATCGGGGACGCGGAGGCGGTGGTGTATACCGCGGCCTGCCGGGCCGACAACCCGGAGCTGGCTGCCGCCAGGGAGAAGGGCGTGCCCACCCTGGAGCGCTCGGTGATGCTGGGAATGCTGACGGCCAAGTACCCGCGGCTGGTGGCGGTCTCCGGCACCCACGGCAAGACCACCACCACATCCATGCTCACCCAGATCTTTATCGAGGCCGGCGCGGACCCCAGCGCCATTATCGGCGGCAAGCTGCCCCTTATCAACAGCAACTGCCGGGTTGGCGGGAGCGACACCATCATCTGTGAGGCCTGCGAGTATGTGGATACCTTTTTGCAACTACACCCAGCGGTGTCCATGCTGCTGAACATCGAGCCGGACCACCTGGACTATTTCAAGACCCTGGAGAATATCGTCAAGTCCTTCCGTCAGTTCGCCGTGCAGACTGACCGGCTGCTGGTGGTCAACGCGTCGAATCCCGGCGTTATGGAGGCCGTGGCCGGGCTCCATAAGCAGATAGTCACCTTTGGTCTTGGGGAAGGCTGCGACTACTACCCCGCCGAGCTCAACGAGGAGCCCAGCGCCTGCGAGGACTTCACGCTAATGCACAGGGGCAAGGCCCTGGGCCGGGTGAATCTTGCTGTCCCCGGCAAGCACAATATGCTGAACGCCCTGGCTGCCGCCGCCGCCGCCCACTCCCTGGGCATTGAGGCCGGTAAGATCTGCTCCGCGCTGGAGCACTTCGGGGGCGTGCACAGGCGCTTTGAGATCCTCGGGCAGTTCGACGGCGTCACCGTAGCGGACGACTTCGCCCACCACCCCACCGAGCTCACTGCCGTGCTGTCCTCGGCCATGCGCATGGGCTATAGGCAGGTATGGGCTGTATTCCAGCCCCATACCTATTCGCGTACTTACACCTTCCTGGATGACTTTGCCAAGGCCCTGTTTATACCCGACCATCTTGTTATGACGGAGATCCTGGCTGTTCGGGAGGAAAACGTCTACGGTATACACACCAGCGACCTGGCCGCGAAGGTGCCTGGGAGCGTGTGGTTTGATAGCTTCGACGAGATCGCCGGGTACGTGATGGAAAAGGCCCAGGCGGGGGACCTGATACTTACGCTGGGCGGCGGGGACATATATAAATGCGCCAATCTGATAGTTAAGCGATATCAGGCAGAAAAATGAGATATACAAAAACCTCCGGGCCGCCCCGGAGGTTTCGTTTTATATCATCTGTCAGAACTCCGCCGAACCTGTAGTCCGCGGGAACGGCAGCACATCTCGAATGTTGCTGATACCCGTAAGATACATCACCAGCCTGTCAAAGCCGATGCCAAACCCGGAGTGCACCGTCGTGCCGAAGCGGCGCAGATCAAGATACCAGTACATATCCTCATCGCTCATGCCCAGCTCCTGCATCCGGGCCTTCAGCACGTCATAGCGTTCCTCGCGCTGGCTGGCGCCCACCAACTCTCCGATGCCGGGCACCAGCAGATCAGTGGCGGCAACAGTCCTGCCGTCGTCGTTCTGGCGCATATAGAAGGACTTGATCTCCTTGGGATAGTCAGTTACGAACACCGGCCGGCCGAAGTGCTTCTCAGCCAGGAAGCGCTCATGCTCGGTCTGGATGTCCTCGCCCCAGGCGGCCTTGTACTCGAACTCGGCGTTATGCTCCTCAAGTATCTTGATGGCGTCGGTATAGGTCACCCGGGCAAAGTCGGAGGTGGCCACATGGCGCAGACGCTCGATGAGGCCCTTATCCACAAACTGGTTACAGAACTCCATGTCCTGGGAGCAGGTCTCAAGGACGTAGTTTATCACATACTTCATCATCTCCTCGATGACGTCCATGTCGTCGTTGAGGTCCGCGAAGGCCATCTCGGGCTCGATATGCCAGAACTCTGAGGCATGGCGGGGGGTATTGGAGCGCTCGGCCCTAAAGGTGGGCCCAAAGGTGTACACCTTCGAGAACGCCTGGGCCGTGCACTCCACCTGGAGCTGTCCGGAGCCGGAGAGGAACACCTTCTTCTGGAAGAAGTCCTGGCGGTAGTCCACGCTGCCGTCCTCGTTCCTGGGCAGGTTCTCCTGGTCCAGGGTGGTGACCTGGAACATCTCCGCGCCCTCGCAGTCGGTGGTGGTTATCACCGGGGTGTGGATATACACAAAGCCGTTCTCCTGAAAGAATTTGTGCATACCGAAGGCCGCCGCGGAGCGGACCCGAAATGCCGCGCTGAACAGGTTTGTCCTGGACCGCAGGTGCGGGATGGTACGCAGGTACTCCACGGTATGGCGCTTCTTCTGCAGGGGGTACTCCGGCGTGGACGGCCCCTCCACCTTTATCTCGGCGGCATGTATTTCAAAGGGCTGCTTGGCCTCCGGCGTAGCTATGAGTTCGCCGGTGACAATAAGTGCTGCGCCCACATTCTGGGCGGCGATCTCCTTGAAGTTGCCGATCTTACCCTCCTCAAAGACCACCTGCACGCCCTTAAAGCAGGTGCCGTCGTTCAGATCGATAAAGCCCAAGGTCTTTGAATCCCTGATGGACCGGGCCCAGCCGCATACGGTGACGGTCTTGCCGGCGTACGCGTCCAGGTCCTTATAAAGTGCCGATACGTCCTGATGTTTCATAGTGTTTGCTCCTTAAAATTCGTATTGTTAGATATTTTCTACAGCAGATGCCTCTCTCCCCTGCCGTCTACCTTTTCATAGTAAAACTCGCTGAGCTTCTCATTGAGAAGTACCTTCAAGGTCAGCTCCATGTCAACAGCCAGATTCATACCGGGCAGCTCGCTGAGCTCTGCCCAAAAGACCTCCCCTTCCTCTGAGGCTTTTAGCCCTCCGGAGAATTTGTCTGCTCTATAGTAGAAGATGATATACCGGGAGCCGTCGTCCTTCATCCAGTCCTTAAAGCCGCAGAGCCTTGGACTTTCTATGGTAAGCCCTGTTTCCTCCCTGATTTCTCTAATCACGGACTCAGTTATGCTCTCTCCTGGCTCAACATGACCACCCGGGAAAGCAATACCGCGCCAGTTATCTGCGTGCCTGTCTTGTACCAGGACTTTGGCGCCGTTTGTTATCATGCACATGTTGGTAAGCTCTGCCCATGTGTTCATCGCACTCCACCTACAACTCAAGTTTTAGTTATCAGTTCAATGTATATTTCCAGTCTTCATAGTGCCAATCCGGACTTTCGTTGGCGGGGTCTCTAAGTGAATATGACAGTTCAGTAATATTATTATCAAAGAAAACCTTTATGGTTTCCTCCATACCGCTTGCCAAATCCATTTTAGTCAGATTACTTTTCTCTGCCCAAAATACTTCACCTTCATCAGACGATTTCAGTTCCCCGGCAAACCTATCTGCCAGATATAGAAAAGAAATAACACGCGAACCGTCTTGATTTAACCACTGTTTAACGCCACAAAGTTTAGGCTCAGTAATTGTAAGCCCCGTCTCTTCGTAAACCTCTCTTATTACCGCCTCGGCAAAAGATTCGCCCGGTTCAACATGACCACCTGGAAACGTAATACCATGCCAAATTGGGTCTAATCGGTTTTGAACAAGGATTTTTGTGCCGTCCATAACCATGCACATATTCGTCAGCTCCACCCGTATAGTCATAACACGCCCCCCAGTTTACTCCAGCACTATCTGCCAGTCGTTCTCTTGGTCCTCTCTGAAATATGAGAGCTCGCTGATATCGTCGTTGAAGAAGACCTCAAAGGTCTCCTCCATGCCGCTGGACAGATTCATACCGGGCAGATCAGCGCGATCCGCCCAGAAGACCTCACCCTCTTCCGAAGATGAAAGCTCCCCGGAAAATGTACTGCACTTATATAGAAAGACGATATAGCGCGAACCATCGTCCTCTATCCAATCCTTTACCCCGCACAGAATCGGGTGCTCAACTGTAAGCCCTGTCTCCTCTTTTACCTCCCGGATGACCGACTGTGTTATGCTCTCCCTCGGCTCCACATGCCCGCCCGGGAAAGTGATCCCCGGCCAGCCCTTTTCCGGGGCGCGGCGCTGTACGACCACCTGATCGCCCCGGTATATCATGCACATATTTGTAAGCTCGGCTTTTATCTCTCTGGACATCTATGACCCATCCCCTTATGTTCACAGCAGCCTCAGCTCCTGCACCTCTCCATCTTCCCAGCGCCTTAAAAAGAACTCGCTGTAGCCGTCCTCAAGGAACAGCGGCAACAGCTCATACATGGTGTCGGCCAGCTTCATATTCTTTAGCTCCGTCCTCTCTACCCATCGGTTCTCCCCCTCGTCGCAGGAGCGGAGCTCCCCGGAGAACTCGCCGCACTTATAGAGAAACACAATGTACCTCGAGCCGTCCCGGTCAAGCCGCTCCTTCACCCCGCAGAGCTTCGGGCGGACTATATTAAGGCCCGTCTCCTCATAGACCTCCCGGACCGCCGCCTCGGTAAAGGCCTCCCCAGGCTCCACATGGCCCCCGGGAAAGGTGATCCCCGGCCAGCCAGGGTCCACGCGGTCCTGCACCAGCACCCTGTCCCCATCGTACACCATGCACATTGTCACAAGCTCGGCTTTTATCTCTTTAGCCATACCCCTTCGCTCCCTCACTCTAAAGTGTTACCGGCCAAGTCTTCTCAAGGCAATCAATGCCAAAATCAAGGTGATACCCATCATGATAACGACACCGAATATCAGCCCATTAATTATATCCTCTACGGCCGAAAAATCTCCTTGATTTACTTCGGCTCGTATCACAACAAGGGGGCTCAGTGCGCAGAGACAGCATGAAATAAATCCAGACCCCACCAATAAAGCCTTTGTCCCCCGCCGCTTGACAAAAATAGCCGCAGCCTCAAGGCCCCACGCGAGAAACCCGAGAAACAGACTGACATAAATCATGACGATACCTCCCTACAAAATAAAGACTAAGAGCGCCGGAAAAGCTCCGACGCTCTCTAAGTTGGCGGAGAGGATGCGACTCGAACGCACAATGCCTTGCGGCACACCACATTTCCAATGTGGCTCCTTACCAATTAGAATACCTCTCCGTATCCCCGGCTCGACTATTATAGCCTATTCCAGGGAAAAAATCAAGTGTTTTTTGCAAAAAATTTTAGATCACCGAAAATACAGCTCAAAGCTGCCCTCACACAGCCGGGTAAACCCCAGCCGCTCCAATAATCTTACCGACGGCAGATTCTCCTCGGCTGTGCCCGTCACCAGCTTCTCAAGCTTCAACTCCTCTCTGGCATATTTAATTATGCGCCTGGCCGCCTCTGAAGCGTACCCCTTCCCATGCCAACGGGTGTGCAGGCAGTAGCCGAGATTACGAGAGGCTTCGTCCACGTAATTCAGGCTGATAAAGCCGATGATCTTATGCTCCGACTTTTCCTCAAGTGCCCAGAACTCGTCCGAGCCAGCAAAGAAATTTAAAACCTCCATCAGGCCCTTGTCGTCCGTGGGAAAGGCGGAGTCGTATTTTGCGTATGGTGAGGCCATCTTGTCCCTTATAAGCTCGCAGAAGCCGGGGAAGTCCTCCTTGGTGTACCTGCGTATGTAAAGCCTTTCGGTCTCCATATTCATGCCTCCAATATGAGATTATGGCCCTGATTATATCACGCGGCCGGTTTTGCTGTCAAGCGCGTCGGTCCCGGACTATGAAAAAATATAAAAAATCCCAAAAATAGGTTTGAATATTTCCGCAGGATTTGGTATAATCAAGACATAGTCTTGCTTTAGGAGGGATATTCTTGAACAAAAAAGGCGCCGCCAGCACCGCGGCGGTCATTGAGATAAGCACCAACAACATCAGCATGAGGGTGGCCCAGCTCTCAAAGGGCGAGATCCACACCCTGGACTATCTGAAATACCCCGTCAGCCTTGACCACGACGTGTTCGAGACTGGGACCATCAGCTTTAACAGCCTTAGACAGCTCTCGGGCGCGCTGGATAAGTTTTCAGAGGCTCTATTATCCTATGGGGTGGAGAAGCCCCGGGTGGTCTCTGCCACGGCTCTTTTGGAGGCAAAGAACCGCTCTCTTGTGGTGGACCAGCTAAAGGTGCGCAACAACCTGGACGTGTCCGTGCTGGACGGCAGCCAGGAGAAGGCATATATCTTCTCGGAGCTTAAAAAATGCCTTGCCGGCGAGCCCGCCGTCAAGAACGGCTGCACCCTTGCGGCCTATATCGGCGCGGGAAGCGTGGGCCTGGCGGTGCTGGAGAGCGGTAAGATAGTCTACTTCCAGAACATACCCATCGGGGCGCTGAAGCTCCACGACGTTATGGGCAGCCTGCGGCGGGGCGCCGAGGATTTCCACTATATCCTGGAGGAGTATATGGACACCGTGCTGGGCCGGATGAACCTGTCCGGCTTCCCCATACGCAGCCTGGTGCTCACCGGCACGCAGATAAAGCTTATCGCAAAGCTCTGCGGCGGCAAACAGGTGGGCCCAGTGTTCCATATCGATGTACAGAAGCTTAAGGGCCTGTACGACTCGGTGCGGGCCATGACCGCCGAGGGCATCGCTCTGCGCTATGGCATAACAGAGGACCGCGCCGCGCTGCTGTACACTGCCCTGTTCATCTATAGGGGCATGATACGCTTCTCCCCGGACGTGCAGGAGATACTCTCTCCCCCGGTGGACCTGACCCAGGCGGTGATACGCTATATGCTGAGCCCCAAGGCCGACAGCGAGTGGTCCGCCTTCCTCAGGGAGAACGCCCTGGGCTGCGCTGAAACGGTGGCCGGAGCCTTCCACTGCGACATAAACCACAGCAGGCTTGTGGGCGAGTACGCTGTGAAGCTGTTTGACAAGCTTAAAAAGGTCCACGGCCTCGAGCCCCCCAAGCGGCTGATACTTGAGCTTGCCGCCGCGCTGCACAGCTGCGGCAGCTTCGTCAGCGCCCGGCAGCACAGCCGGTGCACCTTTGACATTATCCGCGGCATGGACATCTTCGGGCTCTCATCTGAGGAGGTGCTGGAGGTGGCCCTTGTGGCGGGCAGCATCCCCAGCGACCTTAACGACCCGGCCTTTACCTCCCTCTCCACCAGAGAGCAGATAGTGGTCTCAAAGCTCTCCGCAATTTTCCAACTGGCCAATGCCATGGACAAATCCCATCTTGAGAAGCTGAAAAATGTGAAGATGAGCCTTGAGGATGACCGCGTGCTTATAAAGGCCCAATCCTCCGCTAACACGCTCTTGGAGCGGTGGGATTTTGAGTATGCCGCCAGGTTCTTTAAGGATGTATTTGGGCTCTCGCCCGAACTTTCAGTTAAATTTGATATGATATGAGGTGTTTGGCATGGCTGAAAAAAAGATGCCCTACTATAACCGGGAGCTGAGCTGGATGGACTTTAACGGCCGCGTGCTGGAGGAGGCCACCAAGAAGGATAACCCTTTGATGGAGCGGCTGCGCTTTCTGGCCATAACCGGCTCTAACCTGGACGAGTTCTTTATGGTTCGTGTGGCCGGGGTCAAGGCCCAGGTAAACTCCGGGTATAAGCCCAAGGAGAGCTTCGACCTCTCGCCCCAGGAGCTGCTGGCAGCTCTGGAGGAGAAGACCCATCACTTCATGGAGCGACAGTATTCCTGCCTGCACCGTTCCATCCTGCCCGCCCTGGAGCGCAGCGGCATACGCTTTCTCTCCACGGAAGATATGGAAGCGAAACAGAAGGAGTACCTTGACAAGTATTTTAAGAACGTCCTGTTCCCTGTGCTTACGCCCCTGGCGGTTGACGGCAGCAGGCCCTTCCCCCAGCTTGCCAACAAGTCGCTGAACATTGCCGTGCGGCTTGAGAGCAAGGATATTAAGGAGAAGGAGAAAAACAAGGATAAGCAGTTCGCCATCGTACAAGTACCCGCGATACTGCCCAGGTTCCTGGAGCTGCCCTCGGCCGAAGGCAGGACATTCACCCTTTTAGAGGATATTATTATCGACAACCTTCCCGAGCTATTCGAGCTGCACAGCATTAAAGCCGCCTGCCCCTTCCGGGTCACCAGGGATTCGGACCTGGAGATAGACGAGGAGGCCGAGGACTTCATGAGCGAGGTGAAGAAGTCCATCAAGCGCAGAAAGCGCGGACGGCCCGTCAGGTTGGAGCTGCTGCAAAAATGCGATAAGGACCTGCGCAGCTTCCTTATCGACCAGCTTAAAATAAAGAAGAACGAGATATACCAGCTGGCGGGGCCCCTGGACCTTACCTTCTTCTCAAAGTTCGCGGGAATAAAGGGCTGCGAGGACATGTGCTTTAAGCCCATAACCCCGGTGGCCCCGGCAGATTTCTGGGGGTATGACGACATCTTCGCCGCCATACGGGACAAGGACAGAATGGTGCACCACCCCTATGAGAGCTTCGACTGCGTGGTGAAGTTCATCGAGCAGGCCGCCGAGGACGAGGATGTGCTGGCCATCAAGCAGACATTGTACCGTGTCAGCGGCAACTCCCCCATCATCGCCGCCCTCATACGCGCCGCAGAGAACGGCAAGCAGGTGACAGTGCTGGTAGAGCTTAAGGCCCGCTTTGACGAGGAGAACAACATCAACTGGGCACAGAAGCTGGAGAAGGCCGGGTGCCACGTCATATACGGCCTGCACGGCTTGAAGACCCACTGCAAGATCGCCCTGGTGGTGCGCCGGGAGGAGGACGGTATACGCCGCTACCTGCACCTGGGCACCGGCAACTATAACGACTCCACCGCCAAGATATACACGGACGTGGGGCTCTTTACCTGCAACAGCCAGTATGGCGCGGATGCCTCCTCCCTCTTTAATGTGATAACCGGATACTCCCGCCCGCCGGAGTATCAGCACTTCGCCGTGGCCCCACACGGGCTCAGAAGCTTCTTCGTGCGGCGCATCAAGATCGAGACGGAGAACGCGAAAAAGGGCCTGCCCTGCGGCATTACGGCCAAGGTGAACTCCCTGGTGGACCCGGAGATAATCTCCATGCTCTATGAGGCCAGTTTGGCCGGTGTGCCGGTGAAGGTGGTGGTGCGGGGCATCTGCTGCCTGATACCCGGACTGCCCGGGGTCAGCGAAAATATACAGATAATCAGCATCGTGGGCCAGCTTTTGGAGCATAGCCGCATATTCCGCTTTGAAAACGGCGGCGACCCGAAAATATATATGGGCAGCGCCGACTGGATGCCCAGGAACCTGGACCGCCGTGTGGAGCTTGTCTTCCCTATCGAGGACGCTGATCTGAAGGAGCGGGCCTTTGGAATTTTGGACACCCTGCTTTCTGACAACACCAACGCCCGGGTCATGCAGCCGGACACCAGCTATCAGCACGTGAACCGCAGGGGCCGGGCGGCTTTTAGCAGCCAGTTGACCTTCTATAAGCAGGCCCAGGACCGGCTAAAGGCCCTGCAGCATGTAGAAAACGACAGCCCGCTTATACCCATACACTCGGCAGAGGATGTAAGATAAAATTATAACAGGAAGGATGATTTACTATGAAACGAGTAGGCATTTTGACAAGCGGCGGCGACTGCCAGGGACTGAACCCGGCTATACGCGGCGTTGCCAAGGGGCTCTATGAGGAGTTCGGCAAGAATGTGGAGATATACGGCATCAAGGACGGCTATAAGGGCCTTATCTTCGGCGAGTATAAGCTGATGGAGCCCTCGGACTTCTCCGGCATCCTGACGGAGGGCGGCACCATCCTGGGCACCTCCCGCCAGCCCTTCAAGACCATCCGGGTCATCGATGAGAACAGTGTCGACAAGGTTGCGGCCATGAAATCCCACTATAAGAAGATGAAGCTGGACTGCCTGGTCATCCTGGGCGGAAACGGCACCCAGAAGACCGCTAACCTCCTTCGGGAGGAGGGCCTCAACGTCATACACCTGCCCAAGACCATCGACAACGACGTCTGGGGCACGGATGTGACCTTCGGCTATCACAGCGCTGTTGAGGTGGCCACCAATGTCATCGACTGCCTGCACTCCACCGCAACCTCCCACGGCCGTATCTTTATCGTGGAGGTCATGGGCCATAAGGTTGGATGGCTGACCCTTTCTGCCGGCGTTGCCGGCGGCGCTGACGTTATACTGCTGCCTGAGATACCCTATGACATCAATAAGGTGGCGAAGACCCTTAACAGCCGCATTGATAACGGCAAGAAGTTTTCCATCCTGGCCGTGGCCGAGGGCGCTGTCTCCAAGGAGGAGGCAAAGCTCTCCAAAAAGGAGTTCAAAAAGAAGCGGGCCGAGGAGAACTATCCCTCTATCGTTTACCGCATCGCTGAGGAACTCCAGGATAAGATCGACAACGAGATACGCGTCTGCGTGCCCGGCCACTTCCAGCGGGGCGGCAGCCCCTGCGCCTATGACAGGGTGCTCTGCACAAGGCTTGGCGCTACGGCGGCTAAGTTCGTGAAGGAAAAAACCTTCGGCGTGATGGTGGGTATGGTGAACGGCCAGTGCGTGCCGGTGCCCCTGGAGGAGGTCGCTGGCAAGCTGAAATCTGTGCCGGTGGACTGCGGGGAGATACAGGCCGCAAGGCAGATCGGTATCAGCTTCGGCGATTAACGTCGGATTGTTCCCGGTACAATAACATTTAAAGGAGTTTCAATATGGATTTCCGCATTATTTCCATTCCCCCATTCACCGCTGTCACCTCCGGGCCAGCCCCTGAGTTTGATTTCTCGCCCGACAGCATTTTGGGCAAGTTTAATGCATACTTTAGCGCTATAGCCCCCGACAATGACCCGCCCAGGGATTTCCTGTTCTTTAATAAGGAGACAGGAGGGCCGGAGTGGTGGTATGTCCCCGGAGACGGTATGCCCGACGGCGGCTTTGCCAAAGTTGAATTTGACGGCGGGATGTATCTTACATACACCTACCGCGACCACGACGATGAGGCAAATAAAAAGCTGTATCAGGAGGCTCTCGAGTATATAGGGAAAAATGATGTTCTCGAGCTGGACGAGCGGCCTGGGCACTACTCTATGGGGCATATCATAACCCCGCCGAAGCTTATAAAGGCTCAGGGCTATGCTGTGATGGAGTGCTTCGTCCCTGTGAAGCTCATGGAAAACTAATCTGCCGTCCCACCAAACTTTATTATAATATATTATCAGAAAGGATCATTCTTATGAAATTCTCAGTAAGTCTCTACAGCTTTTTCAGCGCCATCCGCAGCGGGGAGATAACCCCCATAGAGTGCGTGGCAAAGGCCAAGGAGTTCGGCTTTGACGCTATCGAAGCGGTGGATTTTGTGATGGGCGCCTCCTCCCCGGAGGAGATGCCCGAAGCGGCAAAGCGGCTCCGGGAAGAGGCGGACAAGCAGGGTATGCCCATCTCCTCCTTCGCCGTGGGCGCGGATCTTTTGAACGGCTCCGACGGCGACAAAAAGGCCGAGATAGAGCGGGTGAAGCGCATGGTGGACATCGCCAAGATATTGGGCGCGCCCCGGATGCGCCACGACATCACCATGGGCCAGAAGGGCTCGCCGAAGAGCTACACTGCCCTGGTACCAGAACTGGCGGAATCTGTGCGTGAGATAGCCGAATATGCTGCTGGAAAGGGCATTGTTACCATGACCGAGAACCATGGGTTCTTCTCCCAGGACTCCGAGCGGGTGGAACTGCTGTATAACACCGTGAACCATCCGAACTTCGGTCTGCTATGTGACATCGGCAACTTCACCTGTGCCGACGAGAACCCGGCCACGGCTGTAGCCAGGGTGGCCCCCTACACCCGCTATGTCCACGCCAAGGACTTCATCATCAAGAGCTACTACGCCGACGACCCCGGCGAGGGCGCTTTCCAGACCAGGGCGGGCAACTACCTGAGGGGCACTATCATAGGCCACGGCAACGTGCCGGTGAAGCAGTGCCTGCATATTCTCAAGGCCGCTGGGTATGATGATACCATCGCCATCGAGTTCGAGGGCATGGAGCCCGCGCTGACGGCCATACGCATTGGGCTTGCAAACCTTAAAAAGTATTGGGAAGAAGCTTAATAGTAAAACCCTTCCCGACTGAGCAGCTTGACAAAGCCGTACATTTCGTCTTTGTCCACATCCTTATCAAACTGAAAGGAAAATCCCAGTTCCTCCTCCTGGGATTTTCTCATATTCTCCCGGAAGTCCTCCATGCTCATGCCCGGGGCATAGTAATCCCCATCCAGATACTGCTCAATGCTGAATACCTCGAATGGGACCCCGGCAAGCTTACTGAATGAATAGTCCATCGTGTCGAGCCTGTTGCGCTTTGAGGTAACGCTGACCGAGTCGAGGTTTATTTCTATGTCGCACAAACCCTTGACGGTGATCACCGGTATGGGATAATCCGCGCGCTCATACTCACCTTCTTCATTTTTATAGTAGTGGCCGTTGTACCATCCATATTCGGTTTCCAGTATCCTGTGGCGCAGGCCCAGCATCAGGGAATTGCACCTGGTTTGAAGCTGGTAATAAAACTCATTCAGCTCTTTTATGTCCATTTTTAGCACGACCTTTTAATTTTTCTTAATTATATAATCCAAAAAGGAGAAATGCAATGCTTAATTTCGGAACCATCGGCTCCGGCTGGATATGCGAGGAATATATCCGCGGCGCAAAGTCCACCGGCCTCTGGCGGCTTTCTGCCGTGTACTCCCGGGATAGGGACCGGGCGGAGGAGTTCGCCAGGACGCACGGCGCTGAATACAGCTTTACGGACGTTGAGGAAATGTCCGCCTGCCCGGAGGTGGACGCGGTGTATGTGGCCAGCCCCAACGCCCTGCACTATGAGCAGTGCAGGGCCATACTGAGCCGCGGCAAGCACGTTATCTGCGAGAAGCCCCTATGTGCACAGGCTGATAAAGTCCGGGAGCTGGTAGAGCTGGCGGCTGAGAAGAACATGGTGTTCATGGAGGCCATCATGTTCATGCACCTGCCCCAGCGGAAGATACTGGAGGAAGCTCTGGGCAGGATAGGGCAGATAAATATGGTAAAGCTGGATTTCTGCCAGCGGTCCTCAAAGCTGGACGCTTACCTTGGGGGGAGCCTCCCCAATATCTTCAACCCTAAGATGGAGACTGGCGCGCTGATGGACCTGGGGGTGTACTGCGTGTACCCGGCGCTGTACCTTTTCGGCAGGCCGGAGCGGTTTTCTTCAAGGAGCGTGCTGATGAAGACCGGCGCGGACCAGTCCGGAGCCATAATAATGGAGTACCAGGACAAGCTTGTGAATATAACCTACTCCAAGGTGGGCCAGGCGGGCGCCGGGTCCGACTTCCAGGGTGTGGACGGAACGGTGGCCGTGGAGTCCATATCGACCCTCGGTAATATGTCCCTGCGCATGAAGGACGGCTCGACCGAGATCCTATTTGGGCGCGAGGAAAAGTATCTGCTTATGAGCCACGAGGCCAGGGATTTTTACCGCTTCATTACCGATCCCGATGGGAGCCGGGAAGAATACGCCAAGTGCATCCGGCTTAGCGTTGAAACGGCCGAGTTTATGGAACAGGTGCGCAGTGAGTCCGGCGTTCTGTTCCCAAGCGATAAGGGGAAATAAGAATGAGAAAACGTGTGCTTAAAATCGCCGCCGTCGTGCTGGTCATAGCTGCCCTGGCGGGCATTATCGCCAGGATAAACAGCGTGTCTCTGGCCCTGGCCTTGGGCGGGTATAAGGGCGATGCCGTTGTCATTGAGGAGGGCATAAACCACGACCCAGACCCTGTCCGCTGGCGGGTGCTCCTGGCCGAGAAGGAAGGCGTGAGGCGGCTTGCCATTATGGAGCAGGGGTTCCTGGGCTTTTGGGGCCTGCCAAAGGCCGCTGACAGCCTTGACGGCGAATATGAGGGTCTGGAATATATCGGGGTGTACTCTATGCCCGCCTACGGCTTCCAGTACGGCTATGACCCTTTTGATATGTCGGACACAATGACCCACACGGAAAACTGGAAGTTCGCCCCGGTACATATCGGGCGGTCGGACTGGTTCTATCACGGCATAAACGCGGAGTACACCGTCACTGTGCCGGAGGACGCGCTGCCCGTTGACAGCACCATACAGATATATCAGGAGGGCCCGGAGTATGTGCTGCACCTGTGTCAGTACTGTAAGGGCGACGGCTCCTTCGACGGGGGCTTTGAGGACATTTACCGGGCCCTTCTTGAGAGCGGCTGCATAAAAACAGAATAAAGGGAGTTTTCATATGAACAAAAGCCAGCTTGCAAATACTATCGACCATACCCTTCTGCGCGCAAATGTCACCCGCGGGGACCTTATGGAGCTCTGCCGGACCGCAATGCGCTGGGGGTTCCACTCCGTCGCCATAAACAGCGCCGTGGTGTCCCTCTGCCGCGAGACCCTTGGGGACAGCCCGGTTGTCTGCGACGCCACTGTGGGCTTTCCTCTGGGGCAGATGAGCATAGAGAGCAAGGTCTTCGAGGCCCGGGATGCCATCAAAAACGGCGCGGGCGAGATAGACTATGTGGTGGATCTGGTGGCCGTAAAGAGCGGCGACTGGGCCCATGTGGAGGATGAGATGTCCAGGATAACCGCCGCGTGCATGGAGCTTGGCGCGGGCTGCAAGGTCATCTTCGAGACCTGCTATCTTACGGATGACGAAAAGGAGCGCCTATGCGAGATCGCCTGCCGTGTGCGGCCCACCTTTATCAAGACCTCCACCGGCTTCGGCACACCTGCTCCGGGGACGCCCAACGGCGCGACCCTGGAGGATATCCGGCTGATGAAGCGCTGCGTGGGCGATGAGGTGCTGATAAAGGCATCCGGCGGCATACGCACCACCGAGCAGGCTCTAGCTATGCTGGATGCCGGGGCGTCGCGTATCGGCACAAGCAACGGCGTCGCCATTGTAGAGGGCTTTGCGGAATAATCATACCTGCACCAGCATAAAGCTCCGGCACAGCCCCAAAGACTGTGCCGGAGTTTCGCTTTATTCAGCTCTGTTTATCCAAGCTTTCAAAATAGGCCCGATTATACGCCACTGCAGGGGAATCCGGCTTAAATCCAGCGGCGCGCTCGTTATACGCCCTGGCCTCCTCCTCCCGCCCAAGCCTGCTGTAGCAGACGCACAGCTGTATGCAGGGCAAAAAGCCGTAAGCTTCCGGCTGGACGAATCCGCCCCGGCCGTCGCCCCGCTCACATTCCAGCGCCCGGCTGTACCAGTACGCTGCCCGGTCCCAGAGCTGGCGGTCAAAGAAGTGCCGTCCGATGTCACAGCAGGTCTCGGCTCTGGGCACGTCGTAGGCAAAGCTGGAGAACAGCGCCTGCAGCGCCTTATCCTCGCAGCTCAAAGCATACCAGCAGTACGCACACTGGCGGCAGGCCTCAATACTGTTTTCCAGCCAGCCGCGACCATCATCCAGGAACTCGCCCAACACGTCCAGGGCCTCGCGATACCGCCCATGGTAATAGAGCTCCCGGCCGTAATAATACTGCTGGCGCGGGTCAAGGGCCTCCCCCTGCTCAAGCATTTTCTCAAAAATGCGCAGGTTGCGGTCCGGGTCGGAGGGGTGCAGCTTGCTGTGCGTTACGCCGCAGTCGGAGTACAGCACATTCCCCCGGGTCTCTATGACCTCGTGCACCCGCCCTTTCCAGACCATTCCGGCCCCGTTTTTCACTATCCGCTCCCGATAGTACGAGAAGGTGACCCTGCCCTGGCTGTCAAATCCTGTGTAGTACGGCATCATCACTACGTCAACGCCGCCGTCAAGGCTCTCCTTCAGCGCTGGGAACTTTTCCCTGTCAGCCTGCGCCATCACGTCGTCAGCGTCAAGCCACATGCAGTATTCGCAGCCGGCATGGGAAAAAGCATAGTTCCTTGCCGCCGCGAAATCGTCTATCCATGTAAAATCGTAGACCTTATCTGTAAATCCTTTGGCTATCTCCTTCGTGCGGTCCGTCGAGCCTGTGTCCACAATCACTATCTCATCCACCAAACCCGACGCCGAGTTTAGGCAGCGGGCCAGCACGTCCTCTTCATCTCTGACAATCATGCAAAGGCTGATAGTTCCCATAGTCCTCCCCCTATCTCATATCAGTGGATAAATGCAGGAAAGCCTCTATAGAAAAGAGGCTTTCCGACACAGGTAAAACTCTGTCACGCCAATCTGACCGCTGTCAGCGAGGCGCCTGACCCGCCCTGCAGTATTACTGCCGCGGCAACGCCCGACAGCTGGAGCGTCAAA
The DNA here is from genome assembly GCA_910584745.1 of uncultured Eubacteriales bacterium. GTDB lineage: Bacteria > Bacillota > Clostridia > Oscillospirales > Acutalibacteraceae > Acutalibacter. The sequence continues at coordinate 179,885 of CAJUDG010000003.1, read as the reverse complement.
GTATCGCCTGCCGTCAATGGGGTAATAACCGTGGCTTCATAGCTTATGGTGGCTACTGGCGAACGTACTGAACCTGGAATGGCAGTACCGTTTCGGAGCACCTGAGACGTCATAGCTACTGCTACCGTGGGGTTCACACGGTAAGTGATCAGATAGGTCCCGGTCTGCGGCACGGTAAACACTGTATTAGCACCGTTAGCGGTAAATCCGTCAAGACTTTGAGCATTTGGCAGCGGCACAGGCGTACCACCCAGAATTACTGTCAAGGTCTGCCCTGTGGTATTTGACGCGCTCATAGATGCCGCAGTAACAGATTCTCCTGCGGGGCCTGTAGGTCCTGTCGCCCCTGTTGCACCAGTAGGGCCGGTGGGACCTGTTGCCCCATTTGCGCCAGTGGCTCCAGTAGCTCCTGTGGGACCGGTCACGCCATTTGCACCGGTGGCTCCCGCCGCGCCGGTGGGGCCGGTAGGACCAGTCACGCCATTTGCGCCGGTGGGGCCGGTAGGACCGGTCACGCCATTCGCGCCGGCGGCTCCCGCCGCGCCTGTGGGGCCGGTGGGACCTGTGGCTCCGTTTGCTCCTGCCGCACCGGTGGGGCCTGTGGGACCGGTCACGCCATTCGCGCCGGTGGCTCCCGCTGCGCCTGTGGGGCCGGTGGGACCTGTGGCTCCGTTTGCTCCTGCCGCACCAGTGGGGCCGGTTGCCCCCATTGCACCAGCAGCTCCTGTGGGACCAGTGGGGCCTGTGGCGCCATCTATACCTGGAGCACCGGTCGGACCCGTGTCACCTCTCGGGCCGGTTGGGCCCGCAAGGCCATTTGCGCCGGTGGGACCAACCGCTCCCGTAGGCCCGGTGCTGCCATTGGCCCCGGTGGGTCCAGTAGGCCCGATTTGTCCCGCCTCTCCATCGGCACCTGTCGGACCGGTTGGCCCGGTTGGCCCGGTTGGGCCAGTCGGTCCAGTGGGGCCGCCAGTAGGACAGGGTGGGCAAGGCGGCGGACAACAGACAGGCATACACGGCGACGGTTCACCGCAGCAGTTGCCGCAAGGATACGAGGAACCCGAATAGATCTTCATTTTCATGCTGGGATTACCTCCAAAGTTTGTGTGGCTCCGGCTCTCGTGCATAAGGCCGGGCCTAATTTCAGTATATGCCTGTCCTCAAAAAAGGTGCCAAAAAGCCGTGCAAACAGCCCGCATATATGCTATAATAGACACAATATATCTCAAAAGGAGAATCTTTATGGTTACGGAAAAGGACTGGATAAAGGACCTTATAATCTATCAGATCTACCCCCGCAGCTTCTACGATTCCAACGGCGACGGCATCGGTGATCTGCCGGGAATACTCTCAAAGCTGGACCACCTTACAGAGCTCGGGGTCAACGCCCTGTGGCTGTCGCCGGTGTACCGCTCGCCCAACGACGACAATGGCTATGACATCTCCGGCTATCAGGAAATTATGGAGGAGTTCGGCACCATGGAGGACTGGGACCGGCTGCGGGACGGCTGTAAAGAGCGGGGCATCCGCATCATCATGGACTTAGTCGTAAACCACTCCTCGGACGAGCATCCGTGGTTTATAGCGTCTAAGTCCTCCAGAGATGACCCTAAAAGCGATTACTACATCTGGCGGGACCCTGTGGACGGACACGAGCCAAATAACTGGGCCTCCTGCTTCGGGGGCAGCGCCTGGGAGTTTGTGCCGGAGCGCGGGCAGTATTATTTCCACTATTTCTCCAAAAAACAGCCGGACCTTAACTGGGCCTGCCCGGAGCTTCGCGAGGAAATACTGGGCATGATGAACTGGTGGGTGGATAAGGGCGTGGACGGCTTTCGGGTCGACGCCATCAGCTATCTTGACAAGCCCCAGGATTTCCCCGACTCCAGGCTCCCCCCGCGCCCCGACGGCTACTCCTTCCCGGACTGCCTTGCCGGCCGCCCGGGCACCCACGCCTATATAAGGGAGATGAACCGGCGGGTCTTTGCCCCGCGCGGCGTGCTGACCGTGGGCGAGGTCTCGGCCCCCACGGTGGAGGAGCTGACAAACTATGTGCGCACGGAGCGGGAGGAATTCGACATGGCTATCCCCTTTGTTCCGCCCGTGGTCGAAATCGACACCTGGTCGCCGGAGAAGCTTAAAAGTGACGTATGGGAGAGCTATAGCGCCATGCCCAGGGACGGCTGGTGGGCCAGGTTTTTCAGCAACCACGACAAGCCCCGGCAGGTCTCTTTATACGGCGACGACGGTGAATACTGGGAAGTCTCCGCAAAGCTTCTGGCCATATTCCTGCACACCCTCCCCGGCACCCCATTTGTGTACCAGGGGGAGGAGATCGGCATGACAAACGTATACCTGCCCTCTATAGAGGACTATGACGACCCCAGCACCCGGGACCAGTACAACCAGTACATCCTCTCCGGCATGGAGCCGGAGGCGGCCCTCTCCCGCGCCCGGCTTGAGAGCCGGGACAACGCCCGCACACCCATGCAGTGGGACGGCTCTGAAAACGGCGGGTTTACCACGGGCAGGCCCTGGCTGGGAGTGAATCCCAACACGGCAGAAATAAACCTGGAATCCCAGCGCAGTGATCCCCACTCGGTCTATCAGTGCTACCGAAAGCTCATCGCCCTGCGCAAAGAGAGCGGAGTCCTGTCCCGAGGGGACCTGAAATTCCTTGAAACCGGCTGCGGGGAGCTTATCGGGCTTATTCGGAGCTATGAGGGTGAAACGCTGCTTATCTTCCACAACTTCTCCCGGCAGGAGCACAGCATTCCGGCCGCCCTGCTGGAGGGCGCGGGAGAGGTAGTTATATCCTCATACGACCGCGAGGGCGGGTATATTGGACCTGATCTTCGGCCATATGAATCCGTAGTTTTCCGCATATAATTTCATTCTTTAAGGGGCAGAGCATTATCAAACCGGACGTATGTACCGGCATTGAGAACGCTGCCAGGAATAAGCTTGATCTGATGGGCTGCGGAGAAAAAATAACTTGTAAAAAATCTTTTTTTCATAAATATTCCCCCAGTTTTTGCGACTGTATAGGTAAAGGAGGGAAAAACATGAAAAGATTTTTAAACCTGTTCTTGTCCATATGCGTCCTTACGCTGCTGCCGTGCTGCGCCCGGGAGGTCCCCAGGGAGCCAGACCCCAGGGATATCTCCCCGGAGGATGTGGCGTATATCATTTCATCCACCGCCCACAGCCCCACTGTCGCTATCGAGGACCCAGAGCTCATAGAGGAGCTCACTAACAGCGTCAACGGCCTGCGCAGCGAGCTTGGGGTCTATGATGATAAGCCCCGGTCCCATACTTATCCCCATTTTGCTTTCGACGAGCCGGAAGAAGATAAGTATAAGGGGCATGTGATTCTATTTGGTGAGTCCGGTGAAGAACTGGCCCATGCAGATTTTTACGGCGGCAAGGTTTACCGGGACAATTATTGCTACAGCGGCCAGCGAAGCATTTTGTTTGACCTGGACAGGCTTGACAGCATAGGTAACGATATGCCCGATGGCGTTTCCCGTATAACTACTCTGTGGTTCGAGGTCATGTGGGGCGCGGAAAAGGTCTGGGTGGAGGACGCAAAGACCGGCGAGACTGCCGTTACCTCTGACAAGGAGCTTATAGACAGGCTATACGACCATTTTACAGCGCTTAACTTTCGGGTGGACGAGCCCTGCGGCGAGGATGACTCCTGGCGTTTTCAGGTCAGGTGGACATACCTTGAGACGGACGAGCTTTTGGAGCATGTGGAGATCTGGGACGACGGCCGCATCCAGCGGGACGGCCCGCTGAACGGCCCTATAGACACAGGGCTGCTTATGGAGATGTTTGAAAAGCAGGATAAATGAGCATGAGAAAGAGGAGGGTCTCCCCTCCTCTTTCCGTTTTATCCAGGCTTAGACAATGATAAGTCTCCGCTCGTTCACATGGTGCCCGAACTCCGGCATGAACACAAAGCTCTCCTTGTCCGGGTCCAGGGCGGCCTGCATGACAGGCGGCATATAGCTTGAAGTAAAGCAGTATCCATACTTCAAATCGTGATAGCCCTGGGAAAGCCCGCCGGGCTTTTTCACCTTGAGCACAGCCGTCTCGGTGGGATTCCAGTGGGTCTTGAAATCCACCGCCATCTCCTCGGGGTTGTACTCCTCGCCCCGGATGCACCAGATTATCTGCTCCTTTGTAAAGACCTCTCCGTCCACGGTCAGCGTGCCCGGGCGCAGCTGGCTGAGGAAAACGCCTCTATAGTAGGGCAAGCGGATCTTAAGCTGGAAGCCTGTAACTTCTCCATTTTCCACTATGTTGCGGAAACCAACGGACTGAATGACTTCTCTCTCCATTTTCCTGCCCTCCTTAATCGCCCAAGAGATTTTTCAGCATGATATGCTGCTTACGCAACGTCTGCCCCACCTCATAGCCGGGGTCGTACTTGTCCGCGCCCTCGTACTCGCTGAGAAGATAACCGTCCCAGCCGTTGTCTATAAGCAGCCGTATTATCTCCGGGTACGGTATGGTTGTCTCCTCAAACTCGTCGCTCATGTGATTGAACTTGGCGTGGCAGCAGTAGATATACGGCAGCAGCGGCAGCATATCCTCGGGCTCGCTGGGCTGGAACTGGGGGCTTTTCCACTCGCCCTCGGCGAATTTATTGCGGAACACCGAGAAATCGATGTTGAGCCCGAAATTCTTGGTCCCGGTCTCCTCGATGAACTCTACATAGTCCCGTATCATCTTGCCCTTCAGGTTAGAGGGGGTGTGTATCTCCGGGCACATCTTGAGCCCCAGCTTCTCCGCCAGGGGCAGCGCCCCCTTTATGATCTCACGCCAGTTCTCCACCGGCTCCAGAGCGTCGTTGATGACCGGCATCTTGGTGCGCATGACCGTGAAGCCCAGCCTATGGGCCAGGCGCAGGTCCCGGCAGAGCATCTCTACAGATTCCTCCGTAGTCAGCTCGCGGCCCCCCAGCACATGACTGTCTATCCAGTGGCCGTACTCCACCGGCACCAGCTCATACTTGTCGCAGAGCCGCCGCCACTTCTCTACCCATTCCTCGGTGGGATAGGGGTAGTTCTCGATGTGGGTGTTTGCCAGGATCTCAATGCCGTGGGCGCCCATATCGTGCACGTCCTCAAAGCAGTCCTCCAAAGTTTTGGTCAGGCCGAACTCTGCGGAGTAGCTGTACAGCGCAACGCCGCGCTTGGGGCCCTTTTTATCGTACCGATACATGGTTCTCCCCCTTAGCCAAGGATGATTTCCTTGCCGGTCTCGGCGGACTGATAGATGGCTTCAAGAATCTGAGTGACAACAAAGGCCTGCTCGGGCTTTACCACGGGCTCGGTGCCGTTCATAATGGCCTCCAGCCACTGCCGGTTGTCCACCACTCCGGGGGCCGCGCTGCCGCCCTCAAAGTAGGCTATGGAGCCGCCGCCGGCGACCTCCTCGTTCATCAGCTGGCCGTGACGGCCGCGGTTATAGACCAGCTTGTTGTTTGGATAGCTCATGCCGGAGTATATCTCCGCGCCGGCCTTGGTGCCGCAGAGGGTGGTGCTGGCCTCCCTGGACTCGGTCATATTGATGGCCCAGGCGGCCTCAAGGGCGATAGTGGTGCCGTTCTTCATCTTGATGAAGCCCATGGCGCTGTCCTCTACCTCGTAGGTCTCCGGATCCCAGGGCCCGAAGATGTTGCCCTCGGTGGCCTGGGGCAGATTCCCCAGCTTGTAGAACACGCTGCCGGAGACGGTGGCGGGCTCGTAGTTGTCCATCATCCACAAGGTCAGGTCCAGAGCGTGGGTGCCGATGTCGATCAGCGGCCCGCCGCCCTGCTTGGACTTGTCCGGGAACACACCCCAGGTGGGCACGGCCCGGCGGCGCACAGCATGGGCCTTGCCGTAGTAGATGTCGCCCAGCTCACCCGCCTCGCAGGCCTTTTTGAGGTTCTGCACCTCGGGACGGAAGCGGTTCTGATAGCCAATGGTGAACTGCTTGCCGGACTTCTTCCAGGCGTCCAGCATGGCTTTTGCGTCGTCAGTGTTGTGGGCCATGGGCTTCTCACAGTAGACGTGCTTGCCCGCCTCAAACGCCGCAACGGTGATGGGGCAGTGGGCCACGTTGGGGGTAAGGACGTGGACGACCTCTACTTCAGCGTCGGCCAGCAGGTCGTGGTAGTCCTCGTAGACACGGGCGCCCTCCACGCCGTACTCGGCGGCGCCCTTCTCGGCACGCTCCTTGATGATGTCGCAGAAGGCAACGATCTCGCAGAGGTCGCTGTTGGCCTTCATGGCCGGGAAGTGCTTCTGGTTGGCGATGCCGCCGCAGCCGACGACGCCGATCTTAAGTTTGCTCATGTTGATTCCTCCTAAGTTATTTTTGCCTTTTGTGGATATCTCCACCTGATTGACTTAATAATACCATATCCTATTGCTTTTTGTTGTATCATATGCTACAATAAAAGAAAAAAGGTGATACAAGTGGAATGCATAACCGACCGGGAACTATTGAAAAGCACCTTGGACGAGATGGAGCTCTCCGGACGCTTTGACTCCCCGGGACTGCAGTTCCAGCTGGTGGAATACCATAAGGGCGAGCTGTTGGTGGCCCCTTTCAAGCCCATGGACCGGCTCCTGTTCCTGGTGCGGGGCAGGGTGAGCATCTACGGCCTGCGGGAGGACGGCAGCAGCTTCTCCGTGTACCTAGCCGGGCGCTCCGTGCTCCTGGGGGATGTGGAGTTCATAAGAAAGGAGCCCCTGCCCTTTTACACCGAGGCCCTTGAGGATGTGCTCTGCGTGTCCCTCTCCACAAGCCTGCACCGGGACAGGCTGGAGAAGGACGTGCGGTTCCTGAACTTCCTCCTGCGCAGCGTGGCGGACAAATTTCACATGTTCTTCCAGATGGGCAACCCCGCCCAGCCTGTGGAGGAAAAGCTGGTGGCGTTCCTTCGGGACCTACAGCCGGACCACATACTGCACGGCATGGGCCCGGCGATAATGCAGCTGCGCTGCAGCCGCAGCCAGCTGCAAAGGGTGGTGCGCAAGCTCTGCACAGAGGGCGTGCTGGAAAAGCTTGGAAGGGGCGAGTACCGGCTGGTATAGATGGTTCCCAGCTTGTACCGATCAGAAAAATATGGATATGGAGGAAATAACAATGAAGCAGCTATTTATTCTCTTGATGGCCCTGATATGCGTATTTTGTCTCACTGCTTGTAATGGAGGCAGCATTGTAGGCAATGACGCGAAGCCTGTTATCTATTTATACCCCGAGGAAGAAACAGACGTCACAGTAAAGCTTGACTATGACGGTGAACTGACCTGCGCTTATCCAGCCTATAGCGGCGGCTGGTCCGTCACTGCCTATCCTGACGGCACCCTGATGGACAGTTTCGGACAGATATATAACTATCTCTACTGGGAGGGCATTAACGATACCGATTACGATTTTTCCCAGGGATATTGCGTGGCCGGAAGGAATACCGCCGCTTTCCTGGAGGATGCCCTTTCCCAGCTTGGCCTCACCAGGCGCGAGGCCAACGAGTTTATAGTATACTGGCTGCCGCTGATGCAGGACAACCCCTATAACCTTATTGCCTTCCAGTCCGATGCTTACGCACAGGCCGCACTGCTTACCATTGACCCCGCCCCGGACACTATGCTGCGGGTGTTCATGGCCTGGAAAGCTCTGGACAGCGCCGTGGACATACCGGCACAGGTCCTCACTGCCCCACCACGCACAGGCTTCACCGTAGTAGAATGGGGCGGCTGCCGTATTGAATGATCGGATCTGAAAAAACACCCCTAAATTAAATGCCCGGAGGAAATGGGCTCCTCCGGGCGCACTTAGCTTCGGTTTTCGGTTCTTTTACAAGTAATACTCCATGGGATAGGTCAGATAGCTGACAGGCTCCAGCTGGTCGGCGGTCACAAAGCCTGCGGGGGCACAGATAAGGGAGGGCAGGCGGTTGACCACCGTGGCGCAGGTGTGCTCCACCGTGGCGGGCTTTACCACATGGTACTCGGTGTTTGGCTCGCCGGTGAACCACCAGTCGCACTGGTCGCCGTCATCGGGGCCATAGACCTTGCCGATGGTCTCCTCCTCAACTGTTATGCCCTGCATGGTCTCAATAGTTACTACGGCGGACATGCCGATACACCGGCCGGCCTCGATGGTCTTGCCCAGTGTCTCGGAGTAGATATCCCTGTCGATTATGCAGGGCACATGCTTCTGCTCGATGGACTTGATGGTGAGCCCCAGCTTATTGCATATGGCCTCGGCGGCGTTCCAGGCATAGGAGGGCTCGAACCCGGCGGGATGGGCAATCTCCTTCTCAAACTCCTCGGAGGACAGGTCGCAGCCGTGGGCCTTGGCAAGGGCCAGGCCGTACTCGTCCACATTGTAGCTGTAGGCGCCCTTGATCTTCTCGATCTTATGGCAGCCCGCGGCGGCCATGGCCACCATGTTTATCCAGAAGATGTCCTGCATACCAGAGCCGGTGATGGTGCAGCCGGTCTCCTTGGCCAAGGCATCCAGCTTATTTATCTGGGCGGCGGAGGTGGTCCAGGGGAAGATGGCCTCCTCGCAAGTGGTGATGACGTTTATGCCCCGGCGCACGCACTTCTCCACATGGTCATAGATATCGCCGATGAAGCTGAACAGCGTAACTATAGCCACGTCGGCGTCGCACTCGTCCAACACCTTGTCCGCGTCGTTAGAGATGATGACGCCGGTCTTGACACCCAGCCCGGCATAGTCGCCCACATCCATACCCACCACGTTGGGGTCCACGTCGATAGCGCCCACGATCTGCGCGCCCTTCTCGTAGAGATACCGGAGAGTATATTTCGACATTTTGCCACAGCCATACTGCACGACCCTGATCTTGTCCATAAAAAGGTCCTCGCTTTCAGATGATTTACTTTATAGTATGCCCTTCGTGGCGGTTATATTATACAATAACGAGAAAAAGGCAGGACCCAATAAACCATGGGTCCTGCCATAAAGCTACTGCTATTGTTTAGGCGTTTCAGTATCAAATACCTCTTTAACCGATGCAGCCAGTCCGGCCAAGCTCTGTATATTGGACGGCACGATTATCTTTGTAGCGCGCCCGTCCGCTGCGGCCTGGAACGCTTCCAGGCTCTTCAGCGCAATGACCTGCTCGCTCGGATGGGCTTCGTTCATCAGCTTGATGGCGTCAGCCATAGCCCGCTGAACCGACAAGATGGCCTCCGCCTCGCCCTGGGCCTCGCGTATCTTGGTCTCCTTCACAGCCTCAGCCCTGAGCACCGCCGACTCCTTCTCGCCCTCGGCTATCAAGATGGCGCTGCGCTTTTCACCCTCGGCATCCAGTATCTTTGCCCGGCGCTCACGCTCGGCCTTCATCTGCTTCTCCATGGAGTCCTGTATCTCCCTGGGCGGGATAATATTCTTCAGCTCCACACGGTTCACTTTGATTCCCCATGGGTCCGTGGCCTCGTCCAGGATAACGCGTATCTTGGAGTTGATAACGTCGCGGGAGGTCAGGGTATGATCAAGCTCCATCTCGCCGATGATATTTCTGAGAGTGGTTGCGCTCAGGTTCTCGATGGCTGAAATGGGGTTCTCAACGCCGTATGCGTAAAGCTTCGGGTCGGTTATCTGGAAATATACCACAGTGTCTATCTGCATTGTCACGTTGTCCTTTGTGATGACCGGCTGTGGCGGGAAGTCTATCACCTGTTCCTTCAGGCTGACCTTCTTGGCTATGCGGTCAATAAAAGGTATGGTGATGTGCAGCCCGGTCCCCCAGGCGGCATGAAAGGCTCCCAGACGCTCTACCACATATGCGTGGGCCTGGGGTACTATCTTGATATTTGAAATTATCACCAGCAACAGGAAGATTATCAGCACCACCAGCACCAGCACGCCGCCAATGGCTCCAAAATTCGGCATTGACGACAATAACGCAAATGAATTCATAGCTTTAATATCTCCTCTCTGAATTGTGTACACCCCACCGGCTTACGGCCGCGCCACTATCAGCTTCACGCCCTCAATGCGCACAACAGTAACGGTCTCCCCTGTGGGTATAGTTTCTCCGGCTCGTTCACTTCGTGCAGCCCAACTGTTGCCCATCACCGACACCCGTCCGGCCCCCTGAAGATTGTCTACGGCCTCGGTGACCACCGCCGTGGCCCCGACGACACGATCGGCATTAGTGGACGTGGGCCCGGGTCTTTGCAGTCGCCGTGCCAATGGCCGCGTCAGCGCCAGAGCGCCCGCAGAGCCCAGGAAAAACAGGGCCACCTGCAGCGCCAGCGGACCTCCGGCCAAGCTTGCCACCAGGGCAAGAATGCCTCCCGGCACGAACCAGATTGAGACCAGGGCCGGCACCGCCGCTTCAATCACCGCAGCGAGAATAGTCACCCCCAGCCAGATCACGTCTGTTATAGCCATAAGCCTTCCCCCTCTCCCGCGATATGCGGTTTCTATATGTATTATACAATGGAATTTCTTAAAATGCAAGCAAAATTTGTAGGTTATTACTTCCTCATTGGGAATTCTCCCCGCGCCGGGCAAGCTGCGCAAAATAGGCGTTGTTCTCCATCAGCTCACGATACTCTCCCTGGCATATTATCCTGCCCTCCCGGAAAACTATGAGCCGGTCAAAGCCTGCCACGGAGCTCAGCCGGTGGGCAATGGCGATAACGGTGCATCCCGCAAGCCGCTCTACCAGCTCCTGCATTACGGCTGTTTCGGTTATGTTGTCCATGGCTGAGGTGGCCTCGTCCAGAATGGCTATCTGAGGCCTATAGAGCCAGAGCCGCGCCAAGGCAAGCCGCTGCTTTTCCCCGCCGGACAGGCCTGCGCCCCGCTCCCCGATATCCCGGTCAAGGCTGCCCGTCAGCTCCGGAAGCTGGGCCTTTTCCAGCGCCGCCCGCAACTGCTCGTCCGTAAAGCTCTGCCCAAACGTCAGGTTTTCCCTAATAGTGCCGTCAAATACCGGCGGCTCCTGAGAGCAGTAGAATATCCAGCGGTACAGGTCGTTCAGTCTCATGTCCCGAAGTTCCCTGCCGTCGAGCCTTATGCTGCCGGAGGAGTACTTCAAAAGCCCCAATATAAGCTTGATAAGGGTGGACTTTCCCGAGCCGCTCTCGCCCACAAACGCTACCTTTTCCCCGGGCCTGATTTCCATAGTCAGCCCAGAGAACAAGACGCTGCTTTCATAACAGAAGTCAAGGTTCTTTATCTCTATCTCTCCACGGAGCCCCCTGACCTCCAGGCCCTCCTCCAACTGCCGGTCGTCCTCTGCGAAGAGGAAACTCTGATAGCGGGCAAAAGCTGCCTTATCCAGCTTGTACTGCACAAAGAGCACGTTGAATATGGCTATTGGCATATATGCGTTCTCGATAAGTGACAGGAGTGCCACCACCGCGCCCACGGTCAGGGTCTGGGTCCTCCAGGCGAAGATCAGGATGGTCACGTCCAGAACCGCCACCAGCAGCACAAAGATAGTAAAGAACGCCTCGTGTATCAGCGTCATCTTCACCTTTGAGGAAACTATCTCCCCCTTTGCCCTCCCGGCCTTTTCCAGCTCTTTGGGGAACTGCCGGGCCAGACGGAAGGTTGCCATCTCCATAAGCCCCCGCACCAGGAAGTGGTTCAAAAGCTCCTCGTTGTCAAGGATCTTATCCTTTATGCGGTAAAGGGATTTCAGCAGAAGGTTCGTTACAATAAATATAAACACATACCCAGCGAGCAAGATACCCGTGACTAGAGGGCTTGTCCGCCAGATGAACCATATGCTGAACATCACCGTGGGTACAAGCTCCCTGAGGACCTTCAGCCAGAAGCCCTCAAGTATGCTCTGCCCTGCCTGGGCTCCGTTCTCTATCAGCTGCACCAGCTTCCCGGTGCCCGTCTTCAGGTATGCGGCATAGGTTATTGTGCCGCACTTTTTCAGTGCCAGCAGCTTGAAATCCAGAAAAATCCCGTGCTTCAGCTTTTCATATGGATAGTTATCCACATAGTTCATTATATAGTGGACAGCCATTATCAACCCATACAGCAGTATGGTCCCAAGGGCCAGGGAGCCCTCCGTCAGACCGTCTACCAGCCTTTGAAAAAATCCAACCTTGAATATGGCCATGAAGGAGTTAAATATCCCCAGCAACAGGCAGGCCGCCAGCAGGGCCCGGTTTTTTCGTACTACTCCCTTTGCAAACTTCATTTTCTGTACCTCTTTTCTATGAAATATCGGTCTTTTTCATAGCGGTACAGCCTTAGCTGTCAGTGACGGTCTTTCCATCCTGCCCCGGCACAGCCCAGCTTAAGCCGTACCGGGGAGTTAAGTCGTTCGATCGCCATATGGCGCACCTCTTTCTGTACTATACTGTGGATAGAGCTTTTATTCCGCTTTCTTCGCGCCAACCATCTTGATACCAAAGAGCGTGGCCACCATCAGCGCCACGGCGATCGGCAGGGCTATCAGCGCATTGGGGATAAAGCCCGCGATGATATAAGCCACAAAGCTGACAGCAGCAGCAGCCACAGCATAGGGCAGCTGAGTTGACACATGGTCCACGTGGTCGCACTGGGCGCCGGCGGACGCCATAATGGTGGTGTCAGAAATGGGCGAGCAATGGTCGCCGCAGACTGCCCCCGCCATGCAGGCGGAAACGCACACCACGCCCAGGGGGTTGGTCAGCGGGAAGACGCTGAGGGTTATGGGAATAAGTATGCCGAAGGTGCCCCAGCTTGTGCCAGTGGCAAAGGCCAGGAAGCATCCGATAATGAATACCACCGCCGGCAGGAAGGACTGGAAGCCTCCAGCAGAGCTCTTGACTATGCCAGCTACAAACTCCTTGGCCCCAAGGGAGCCGGTCATGGTATTCAGAGACCAGGCGAAGGTCAGTATAAGAATAGCCGGGACCATGGCCCTGAATCCCTCAGGAATACAGCCCATGGTCTCGCGGAAGGTCATGACCCTTCTCAGGCAGTAGTAGAGGATGGTGAAGGCCAGGGCAAAGGCAGAGCCCAGCATAAGCCCCAGGGAGGCGTCGGAATTGGAGAAGGCTTCCACAAAGGACGCGCCCTCAAAGAAGCCGCCGGAGTATATCATGCCGATAACACAGGAAAGTATGAGCACAGCCACTGGCAGCACCAAATCCATCACGATTCCCTTTCCGTTCTCCTCATCCTCAGTGCCCACATAGGGATTCTTGCCCCCCCAGAGATCACCCTTAGTCTCGGCGTTATGCTCAAACTTGGCCATAGAGCCGAATTCCAGCTTCATCAACGCCATGCCTACCATCATCACTATGGTCAGGATGGCGTAGAAATTGAAAGGTATTGCTTGTATGAACACGCTAAGCCCATTACCCTCCTCCACATAGCTTGCCACCGCAGCCGCCCAGGAGGAAATGGGCGCTATGATGCATACTGGGGCCGCCGTGGCGTCAATAAGGTATGCCAGCTTCACCCGGGACACCTTGTGCTTGTCCGTAACAGGGCGCATTACTGAGCCCACAGTCAGACAGTTGAAGTAGTCGTCAATAAATATTAGTACGCCCAGGGCCACCGTGGCAAGCTGCGCACCTACCCGGCTCTTGATGTGCTTGGCCGCCCAGCGCCCAAAGGCCGCCGATCCCCCTGCCTTGTTCATCAGAGCGACCATGGCCCCAAGGATGACCAGAAACACCAGTATACCGATATTGCTGGCGCTTGAGAGCACGCTTACTATGCCCCCCTGGAACACGTGCAGGACGGTGCCCTCGAAGTCATAGCCGGAATAGAGCAGCCCGCCCATCAAAATGCCCACGAACAAGGATGAGTACACTTCCTTTGTGATAAGCGCCAAGGCTATGGCCACCACCGGCGGCAGTAGCGCCCAGCCCGTACCGTAGAACCCGCCGCCCTCGGCGGCGCTCTCGCCGCTGCCCATCAGCAGCGGCACCAGGAACACCGCCAGCAGGATGACCGCCAGCAGAGCCCCTTTGATAAGGTTTGATTTTTTCATGTTTTTTCCCTCGCTCAATATAAAAAGTCATGACATAACCCTGTCATGACTCTAAAATTCAGATTCATTGACAGCGCTCCGCCCCCAGGAAAAGGGGCGACAGTCCCCGGGATATTCTCCCGGGGCCCGGCAGGGCAGCCCGGACACAGGCCTTCCCACCTCGGCGGAATCCCCCTTCCGGCCGTCCCCCGTGCCCGGGGCCTGCGGCAGCCGTACTCATGTCATCCGCGCCTCTATCATGCTAATGTACCAATAATATTCCATTTTGCCCATAAAGTCAACACTTTTTTTGATTTCGGACATATTCAACGCTTTCTGAACACATCCAGCGTGTGATGTGACCAGCCGATCATGTCCTGACGTTCGCAGATGGCCAGATGATATTTTACATACAGCTCATAGGTCTCGTCGTCCATTGCGTCCACAGTTTCGCGCATATGCTGGGTGAAGCCGTCCGCCGCTATAAAGTGCAGCCGCTCCACTGGCAGCGTTTCGCGCAGGCTGTCAATGTCCTCCGTGCGGTAGAGCTGGAAGATGTTCCAGGGGTCGCTGTGGGGCTTGAAGGTCTCCTTGTCCAACATCCCATCCCTCATAAGCCCCATAATATTCCCCTTAATGAACCCGAAGCCCACAATGCTGGGGTCCCCCATGCAGTAGGCCGTGAATATAACGCCGCCGGGCTTCGTCACCCGCACGGCTTCACTGAGGGCCCGCTCCTGGTCCTCCCGAGTGAACAGGTGGTACATGGGCCCCAGCAGGAGGGTAATGTCATAGGTATCACTGCTGCAAATATCCAGCTGTCTCGCGTCACCCTGGGCAACGGCCACTTTCTCTCCCGGCTGAGTGTTGCGCTTAAAAGCCTCAATATTGCTCTCTATCAGCTCAACCGCGTCCACATTGTACCCTTCGCGGGCCAGGGCGTGGCTGTAGCGGCCCGTGCCCGCCCCAATTTCCAGCACGCGCATACCGGGGCGCAGGTACTTCTTGATGTACTTCATGGTGGTGATGAACTCCACTCTGCCGTGCTTTGAGAGCAGCCTGCCGTCCTCGTCATAGCCGCCGTAGTATTGGGCCAGATAGTCTTTTGCCTGCATATTACCGCCTCCTAAAAATTTTAACCAACAAAAAAGCAGTGCAGCGGGTGTGTACCCTGTCTGCACTGCTTTACTTTGCCCGGAGAAGATCACCCTTCCGATGGCATACACAGCAACGCAGACCTACCCTCGTACCAATAGGTAAAGGTAGGCCAAGTAAATATAGCGTTCAGTTTTGCCGTGGGTGATATCATGGGAATCGCTCCTGATGTTGGTTTTCTGCATTATAGCACAGCCGCTCGCCTCTGTCAAGCTATTTTTCTCAGGGTCGGAACACCATACAGCAGCCCCCAGCATATCGCCGCTATCACAGGTATGCCCAGAAGATACCCCGGGCTGCCCAAAAGGCTCTCGAACCAGCTTAAGGGATTGCCATCCCCCGCCCTTGAGAGAAACATAAAGTTGGTGCCGAAGACCCGGTTGAAGCAGTATACCAGCC
Source organism: uncultured Eubacteriales bacterium (assembly GCA_910584745.1). Taxonomy (GTDB): domain Bacteria; phylum Bacillota; class Clostridia; order Oscillospirales; family Acutalibacteraceae; genus Acutalibacter. The sequence continues at coordinate 164,359 of CAJUDG010000003.1, read as the reverse complement.
CCACTACCGCCAGCGCCACCGGAATGGTCCCGGCAAACCGGCGGATATCGGGCCGGAAGCCGCCGGATATCAGCAGCAGCGGGTACAAAAACAGGAGGATATGGGCCGTGAAGCTGTGTATGCAGAGGGCGTTCCAAAGGGGCAGGTAATTCCAGCCCGGGAACAACAGAGCGAAAAAAGCCCCGGGCAGGCAGACAGCATACAGCACCTCCCGAAGCCGCTGGTTTGGGCGTATGGCGTCGGCGGCGATAAGGAAGATATTTATACTGCAAAGGTGCAGCGGGAGAAACGACGGCCGAAACTCCCCGCTATGAATGGCTATGCCGTATTTGAACAGTTCATCGCATACCAGCAGCACCGCCAGCGTCCTGAGGCAGAGCCGTCTTTGGCCCTCGCCCCATTCGCTGTATAATACCCATAACGCTGCGCACAGGGCCAAAGCTGCCCCCAGCCAAATGAGATGCCCCGGGCAAAAATGGGAAAAGCCCGGGGCGTCAGGCGGCATAGTATACTCAGTCTCCCAAAAAAACGAAGTCTCCATATCTCACGCTCTTGCCGGAAAAACTACCGATAATTTACCGGTAGTTTTTCCTGTTTTATATGTGATATACTCTTTATATGGCGCATTTACGCACGGTCATTCATGCGCAGCGGCATTTTGTAATTATGACCTCTCCTCTTGAGTTCATATCGTCCCGGATGATCTCTCCTGCGCAGGGCACATAGATATGGCCGGAAAGCGGATTCTTGATGCTGACAATAGGCGCGGTCAGTGTGGCTTCCACCTCTGAACGCTCGAAGCTGAGGTCCGTGTCGATCATCTCGCAGTCAATAAGCTTCAAGCCCTTGCAGTAGCAAAGTGGCTGGGTGCCGATTATCCTGCAGTTCTCAAAGGTGACGTCTTCACAGTACCAAGCAAGGTACTCACCTTTCACCGTGCTGTTGCGCACAGTGACATTCTTTGCGTGCCAGAAAGCGTCCTTGGTGTCAAAATTACAGTTATCGAACACAGAATCTTCAATGTACTGGAAGGAATACTTACCCTTCAGCGTCACATTGTCAAAATTCAGTTTATCAGAGCGCATCATAAAATACTCGCTCTCTGCGTGGCAATCCCTCATCTCAAGACCATGCACGGACCAGCCGAATTCCGGCGAGACGATATGGCAGTCACGCATCTTAATGTCCCCGCACTCCCTGAGAGCCTTGATCCCGTGAAGCCTGCTTTCGGTTATCTCCACATGATGGGAGTACCAGAGGGCGGCACGGCAGAGCTCGGTCATCTCGCAGTTGTCAATAACCGCCCCATCGTCGTGCCAAAATGGGTAGCGCAGATTGAAAAAGCAGTCCTGGGCCCTGACGTCCCTGCACTCCTTGAAAGCGCTCTCACCGTCTGCGGGCCCGTCAAAGCGGCAGTTCTTTACCATAAGCCCGGCGCTTCCGTACAGGGCACGCTCCTCGTCAAAGGTCTTATTCTCTATTACTGTCATGTTCCATGCTCCTTTACGTCGTAAAATAAGTCAAGCTCTTGAATGTATACCATTATACTATACTTTTTCAAAAAATGCAAATGCCTACGACGTATAGGTTCTTATGCCCCAAAGGCATAGTTCATTCCTCCGGCTTCTGGCTCTCTGCCCCCTTCTGCTCGCGCATGGCCTGTATCAGCTCCTTCTGCTGCTTTCTGCGGACCCTGGCTTCGCGACGATGTCTGGCTGTGGCCAGCAGGATTATCAAAGCGACAACCCCCAGCAGTAAAAGCGTTGGTATATGGGTAACTATAAACAGCCCCAGTTCCTGGAAGAATCTGCCGATACTCCTGGCATTTTCCTTCATGCCTTGTATGGCCCTGCTGCCCCAGCTCTCGGGCTCGGGCTCCGTGAGCTCGCCCACCTCATGGATGGAGAGATGCACTGTGCTGTAATTTATCTGGTTGTCGTATACCCGCAAAGTGGATTCGTAGTTTTGCAGCTGATACCGCACGGTGGTCAGCCTGTCCTCGATGCTCATGATGTCTGTCAAGTTGTCAGCCTTCTCCAGGAGCTCCATCAGGCGCTCCTGCTCCACCAGCAGCGCATCGCGGTAGCTCTCAGCGTCCACATAGTTCAGGGTCACGTCCTCCTCGGTCACCGAGCGCTGTAAAATATTGCAGCTCTCCCCCATCTCCTGCAAAAGGCCGTTGAGCTTGTCCGCGGGGACGCGCAGGGTAAGGTCGCAGCTGCGCTCGCGTTCGTTATAGGCGTACATATCAGAGGTTTCGACATACCCGCCGGCCCCGGCCACACGGGTCTCCAGCCAGGACATGAATCCGTCATAATCCCTGGTCTCCGCCTGGATGTTCACTGTGGTTATAAGCTTACGGTCCTGTGGGCGGACCGTCTCTATACCGCCGGTCTCTGCCTCTCCGTCGAAGCCGGCCTCTGACTCCGGCATATCTATATCTGCCGACTGGTTCCCGCTCTGGGAGGCAGAGCTGCTGGCTGATTCGCCCTTGTACGTGTCCCCGCCGCTGCCGCCGCAGGCCCCAAAGCTGAAGAGGAGCAGCAGAGCAAGGCTTAAAACCAAAGCGTTCTTTAGAGTGCGATTCATATCCCGACCTCCTGTTCCGTTCATATATTTTATTATATTATATCAGGAGACGATATGAATTTCAATGGGTATCTCACAGCTGTAACCCGCGGTTACAGTATTGTAAGCCCTATCATGCCGATTTCAAAACTTCACCTTACTCTTGCGGTTTGCGCCCAGCACACCGCCAATGGCCCCGCTTATGAGTATCGCGGCGATCTTGCCCGCGCTTGCCGGGCCCAGCTCTATCTGGAATACGAGCACAGATACAAGCCCCGCGCAGACGAGAAATACCGCTCCGGCCCCAAGCCCCAGCAGCAGCCCCTTTTCACGCACGGACAGCGTGGACAGAAAGCCCCCCAGGAATACCGCCGCGCAGGCAGCAATGGTGGTGATGATCATGACGGACCCCCTTGGCAGGGGCTCCGAGCGGCAGACGAAAAAAGCCACGGCCGACAGCAGCCCAAGGCTTGCCACGGCGGTAACGGCGGCGGAAAGTGTCAGGGCTCTTATCCATTTCATAACAAAAAGACCTCACAGCTTTTAGTATGTATATAGCAAACACTTCTCTGTGTTTACTATATACATACTATATGAGCCGCAAGGCCTTTCTATTCTTGAGTTTTTCCCAGTATCAGGCATCATCCTCGTGCACGGTGTCAACGCTGCCGATAGCCCAGCGCTTTACCCGAAGCTTAGATTTGTCGCTGCCAGTCTCTATGATGACCGACTCCGACTCCTCCTTCACCGCCACAATTCGCCCGCAGATGCCGCCGATGGTGGTTATCTCATCGCCCACCTGGGCGTTCTTGCGCATCTCAGCCTCCTTCTTCTTCTTCTTGTTCTGGGGCCTGAAGAAGATAAAGTACAGCGCCGCGAAGAACAGGCCGTATACCAAAAGCATTATGATAAGGCTCATTCCGCCGCCCTGGGCCTGTTCGGTACTTAACAATCCAAAATCGTACATCTCTTATGAACACATCCCTTCCAATGATTACTATTGATTATATCAGGAAACCCCCGAAGTTGCAAGCTTTTATTTTCAGGATTTTATATTCTCCGGCTGAGAGCTTCGATATGCCCGCTGTAAAACTCCCCGAAGCGGCCTTCGTCCAGGGCATTCCGCACCTTTTCCAGCAGGCTATTATAGAAGAACAGGTTGTGCATGACCGTCAGGCGCATGGCAAGCATCTCCCCGGCCTTGAAAAGGTGGTGGATATAGGCCCGCGTGAACCTCTGGCAGACCGGACAGCCACAGGCCTCGTCCAGGGGGGCCTCGTCCAGGGTATACTTGGCGTTTAACATATTCCGGCAGCCTTCCATGGTAAAAGCGTGCCCATGCCGGGCGTTTCTCGTCGGCATGACGCAGTCGAACAGATCCACCCCACGGCGCACGGCCTCCAGGATATTCGCTGGGGTGCCCACGCCCATAAGATAGCGTATCTTGTCCTTTGGCATATAGGGCTCTATGGCCTCGATGACCGAGTACATCTCCCCGGCGGTCTCCCCCACCGCTAGGCCACCGATACCGTAGCCGTCCAGGGCCATTTCCGCTATCCGCTTCATATGCCCTACGCGCAGGTCGTGATAGGTGCAGCCCTGGTTTATGCCAAAAAGCATCTGTTTTGGGTTCAGCGTGTCCTCAAGAGAGTTGAGCCTTTTCATCTCAGCCTTGCACCTTTCAAGCCAGCGGGTGGTCCTGGCGCAGGACATCTTCGCGTAGCCGTATTCGGCGGGGTTCTCCACGCACTCGTCAAAGGCCATGGCTATGGTGGAGCCCAGGTTCGACTGGATGCGCATACTCTCCTCCGGGCCCATGAAAATCTTATGCCCGTCTATGTGGGAGGAGAAAGTAACCCCCTCCTCCCTGATATCCCGCAGCTTTGCCAGGGAGAATACCTGGAAGCCCCCGCTGTCGGTGAGCACCGGGCCGTCCCAGCCGGTAAACCTGCGTATACCGCCAAGCTTCTTCACAGTCTCATCCCCCGGGCGCAGGTGCAGGTGGTAGGTATTGCACAGCTGCACCTGGCAGCCAAGCTTTTTAAGGTCAAAGGCGGAAACCGCACCCTTTATTGCTCCGGCGGTAGCGACGTTCATAAAGCCCGGGGTCTGCACCGTGCCGTGTACGGTAACAAGCTCTCCCCGGCGGGCGGAGCCCTCAGTTTTTATCAGTCGGTACATGAAAACCTCCATCTGTTTTTTCTTTGGCTATTATACACGTTATCCGGGAACATTTCAACCGTTTGTTGAAATAAGCCCCAAATTCTGGTAGAATTATTAAGGTAAAACTAAGCTTTTGGCCCTATAATACAGCGTGAGGTGATAAATATGAAGCTCTTATACGCCGAGGATGAGCCCGCCATGTCCGAGGCCGTGGTGGATATCCTGACCTACCATAAATACAGCGTGGACCCCGTTTACGACGGAGAGACCGCCCTGGACTATGCCCTTAATGGGCAGTATGATGGAATCATCCTGGACATAATGATGCCCGGGCTCAGCGGCTTGGAAGTGCTGCGGCGGCTTAGAAGCGCCGGGTGCCGCACGCCTGTGCTGCTGCTTACTGCCAAGGCCGAAATAGAGGACCAGGTGCAGGGGCTGGACCTGGGCGCGGACGACTATCTCCCAAAGCCCTTCCCCATGGAACTGCTTTTGGCCCGGGTGCGGGCCCTGCTCCGGCGGCGGGAGGAGTATACGCCCAACCTGCTCCGCTGCGGGAACGTCACACTTGACCAGAAAAGCTATGAGCTATCCTGCAACGGCCAGTCCTTTGTGCTGCCAAGGCTCGAGTACCAGCTGATGGAGCTCCTGATGCTGAACCGGGGCATATACCTCTCCACCGAGGATATACTGTGCAGGGTCTGGGGCTATGACACCGAGGCGGAGCTGGGGGTCGTATGGGTGTATATATCCTATCTTCGCAAGCGGCTCTCGGCCTTAAAGGCCGGTATCACCATCGCCGCCCGGCGCAATGTGGGGTATACCCTGGAGGAGATACATGGTTAAGTCATTACAACGCAGATTCGTTGCCGCCGCCATGACAGCTATCACTGGATTGATACTCCTGCTGCTGGGGGCCATAAATACCGCGAACCTCATGCTGATAAGCCAGCGCATGGACCGCACCTTGGAGCTTCTCTGCGACACCGGCGGCGATCCGGGCGGCCTGCCGCCCATGGATAAGCGCCCTGGCAGGCCCTTCCCCTTCGGCGCGCCAGACGGCCCCAGGGAGGACTACGGCGCTTTTATATCCGGCGGCTTCTTTTTGGTGCGCTTTGGTGCCGGTAACGAGCCCGTATCCGTGGACGTCAGCCGTGCCTATAATATGGACGAATACCAGGCCCGGGAGCTCGCTCAAGAGGCCCTTGAGAACGGCGGCGGCCGGGGTGAACGCGGCCAGTTCCGCTATCTTGTAAAGGAGGGGCCGAGGCACGATACCGTGGCGGCGTTTCTCGACACCACCGGCGAGAGCGGCTCCTTCTGGCGGGTGCTCGTTCTGTCGGCCGCAGTGGGGCTCTGCTGCTGGGCCATAATGCTGGCCTTTGTGATGATACTGTCAAAAGCCGCGATCCGGCCTATCGCCGAAAATATCCAGCGCCAAAAGCAGTTCGTCACAAATGCCGGCCACGAGATAAAAACCCCGCTGGCCATAATCCAGTCCAATGCCGAGGCCCTGGAGCTATATAACGGCGAGAGCAAGTGGAGCCGGAACATCCGTGAGCAGACAGAAAGGCTTGGCGGACTTGTAAAGGACCTATTGATGCTGGCCCGAATGGACGAGGGCGCCCTGCAGGGAGAGCCTGTTGAGCTTTCACTAAGCAAGCTTTTAGCGCGCTCTCTAGAGGAGTTCTCCCAGCCCATGGAGGCCAAGGGCCTAAAGCTTGCGGCGGATATCCCGCCAGACGTGGTTATCCGCGGGGACCTGGAACAGATCCGCAAGCTGCTCTCTATCCTTTTGGACAACTGCGTAAAGTACGCAGATCAGGGCGGGAGTATCACCGTAAGCCTTATGAAAACCGACAGCCGGATAAAGCTCCGCATAGAGAACACCTGCCCGGCGCTGCCTGACGTCCCGCCGGACAAGCTCTTTGACCGCTTCTACAGGGCGGACTCCGCCCGCACGCAGAAAAGCGGCGGCTACGGCATCGGGCTGTCTGTGGCCCGCTCTCTGGCGGCGGCCAACCGGGCAGTTATCTCGGCAAAGTATATCCAGCCGGACATAGTGCGCTTTACGGTCCGGTTCAGGCAGTAGAACGTATTCACAAAAGCTTCACAGAAGCGCCCCGTAAAGTTCACGGGGCGCTTCCCCTTTTCTAAACCAGCTCTAAGGTTGGGCGGGTATAATCTTGCCACAGAGAATACGAAGGAGGTGAAGCAGCGTGGATTTCCGGCACGAGATAAAGCACGAAATAAGCCCCTGCCAAATACCGGCGCTGCGCTCGAGATTGTCTGCGGTGATGGGCCTTGACCCCCACGCGCCAGACGGCAGGTATTTAATAAGCAGCCTATATTTTGACACCACAGACAATAGGGCGCTGAAGGAAAAGCTAAACGGGGTCAGCCGCCGGGAGAAGTTCAGGCTGAGATACTATAACGGCGACACGTCCCTGATACTCCTGGAGAAGAAGCTGAAGGTGGACGGCCTATGCGCCAAGCTGCAAACTGAGCTGACGCGAGAGGACGCCCTGTCCCTTGCCCACGGGGAGTATCGGGTATTTGACGGCAGTGGTCCGCCGCTTTTGCGGGAGCTGCACAGAAAGATGGCGCTTTGGGGCCTTGTGCCCAGGGTCATAGTGCAGTACACCCGGGAGCCCTTTATATATGCCCCCGGAAACGTGAGGGTGACCATCGACTATCACATACGCACATGCGCGGCCTGCGGGGAGTTTCTGGAGCCCGGCTGCCCCACGATACCCATACCGAATGACACGGCGGTGCTTGAGGTGAAATGGGACAGCTTTCTCCCATCTATTATCCGGGACATCGTACAGACCCCGGGGACCCGCACAGGCTCATTCTCAAAATACGCGGCCAGCCGGGTGTACGGTTAGGCTAAAATCAACACAAAAGGAGCATTTTTATGACGTTTCAGGATATTTTTAAATCCAGCTTTCTGGAAAAAGTCTCAAGCGTAAGCTTACTCGACATGGCACTGGCGCTTGCCCTGGCCTTTGGTATAGGCATGTTCATCTTCCTGGTGTACAAGAAGACCTTTGCCGGTGTCATGTACTCCTCAAGCTTCGGCGTTTCCCTGGTGGCCATGACCATGATAACCACCCTGGTGATACTGGCGGTCACCTCAAACGTGGTGCTGTCCCTGGGCATGGTGGGAGCGCTGTCCATCGTCAGGTTCCGGGCGGCCATAAAGGAGCCCCTGGACATCGCCTTCCTGTTCTGGGCCATAGGCGCTGGCATAGTCTTAGCGGCGGGGCTCATCCCCCTGGCAGTATTCGGCAGCGTGATAATCGGCGCGGTGCTGCTGGTCTTTGCCAACACCAAGCCCCATATGAACCCGTATATCCTAGTCCTGCACTGCCGGGACCACGACAGCGAGCTAAGGGCCATGGATTTTGTAAAGGGACAGGTAAAGCGCTGCGTAGTAAAGAGCAAAACCGCACAGAAGGGGTCTGTAGAGCTGAATCTTGAGATACGCATGAAGGACAGCGGCACGGAGCTTGTGAACATCCTCTCCGAGATGAACGGAGTGGACCACGCGGTGCTGGTGAGCTATAACGGGGACTATATGAGCTGAGAGGAGATCCATCATGTCAACGCATAGATACATCGACAGGATATGCTGTGCCGTTTTGGCCCTGACCCTTATGATGACGGTGATATTCATCAGCGCCAAGGGACTGGGTGCAGAGGACGCTCCAAGGACCATGGGGTATGAGGACCGGCTTTTCGATACCGGCACGGTCCACTCTCTGGACATCGTCATGGACGACTGGGACGGCTTTATCAGCACCTGCAAGAACGAGGAATACTCCCCCTGCTCCGTCGTGATAGACGGGGAGTCCTTCGGGAACGTGGGGCTTCGGGCCAAGGGCAACACCTCCCTTACCCAGGTGGAGAGCTATGGAAATAACAGGTACAGCTTTAAGCTGGAATTTGACCACTATGAGAGCGGACAGACCTATCACGGACTGGATAAGCTGAGCCTTAACAATATCATCCAGGACAACACGTATATGAAGGACTACATCACCTATCAGATGATGGGCGCGTTTGGCGCTAAGTCTCCGCTTTGCAGCTATGTGTATATCCGGGTAAACGGCGAGGATTGGGGGCTCTACGCTGCCGTGGAGGGCGTGGAGGAGGCCTTTATGCAGCGGAATTACGGCTCCGCTTATGGCGAGCTGTATAAGCCCGACAGCATGAGCTTTGGCGGTGGAGCCCCGGAGAATAGAGGCGGCTTTATGGAAAAACCCGGTATGGATGGCATGGAAATGCCGGATATGTCTGACATGCCGGATATGCCTAATATGCCAAACGGTGGCATGAAAGACGGCGCTCCTGATATAGGCGATTTTGGGGACTTCGAGGACTTTGAAGGTTTCGGCAAATTCGGCGGCTTTGGCGGCGCCGGTAACAGCGATGTGTCGCTTATCTACACAGACAACGAATATTCAAGCTACAGCAATATCTTCGACAACGCCAAGACCGATGTCACTGACGAGGACAGGGACCGGCTTATTGCTGCCCTGAAAAAGCTGAACTCTTGCAAGGATATCGAGAGCACTGTGGATGTTTACAGCGTTATACGCTACTTTGTGGTGCACAACTTTGTCTGTAACTTTGACAGCTATACTGGCTCCATGATACACAACTACTATCTCTATGAACAGGGCGGCAAGCTCTCCATGATACCCTGGGACTATAACCTGGCCTTCGGCGGCTTTATGGGCGCGCAGGATGCCACGGCACTCATAAACTACCCCATCGACACCCCCGTCTCCGGCGGGACCGTGAACAGCCGCCCCATGCTGGCCTGGATATTCTCAAGCGAGAAGTATACCCAGCTCTATCACCAGTATTTCCAGGAGTTTATCAACAACTATTTTGACAACGGTAAATTTTCAACGGAACTTGAGCGGGTCCGGGAGCTGATAGCCCCATATGTGGAGAATGACCCCACAAAATTCTGCTCCTATGAGGAGTTTGAGGACGGTGTGGCTGCGCTTAAGGACTTCTGCCTGCTGCGGGCTGAGAGTGTCAGCGGCCAGCTTGAGGGCTCCATCCCCGCGGATTCCGCCGAGCAGACGGAAAACGCGGATGCGCTGGTGGACGGCTCTGAGGTAGACATATCCGCAATGGGTACTATGGGCAACAGCTTCGGCGGATTGGGCCGGGGCGGACGCCAGAACCGGCAGCAGCCGGATAATGGAATGGAAGCCGGAGAAGACGGCAACGAAAGCCCGCCGTCCCCGCCAGAGGATAACGCCGCCCCGGCCGGCGGGCCCATGGAGACCGGCCGCTCCCGTGAGCCGGATAATACCGGCGGACAAAACACAGGCGGCATGATCATGGTCCTGACCTGCACCCTGGTCCTTGCCGCGGCCATAGCCGCCATGATGCTGTACAAAAAGCGGGCCTGATATAATAGCCTTACAGAGCGCTGCGGGAGTGTAGTATCCACTTGGCCCGGTCCCTGGGGTCGATGCCCCGGCGCTTTGCCGTCTTGCCAAGCTCCGGTGGGCAGGGCTCATAGCCCGAAAACCGGCTGCTCAGCACGCCTCTGCCCCCTGTCAGGCTGGCAAACTCCACCGAATAGTTCAGCGAATCCGCCACAGGTACCCGGGCCTCCATCGTCAGGCTGCCATTATGGATGACCGGGCTGTCAAATTCGCCGCGCATGGCCATAACGTCCCGGATAAGGCGGCCCGCATGCTCCTCCCCGGCGGAAAAGCGCATGGTGACCATGGGCTCCAAAAGCGTTGAGCCGGTATTTTCAAGGCCGTTCATCAGGGCCATGGGCGTGGCGGTGAAGAAGTCCAGTGGATGGGTATGTATCAGGTGGTGGCTGCCGCCGGTCAGGGTTATCCTCAGGTCCGTGACCTCCCAGCCGTAAAGGCCCTGCTTTAGGGCATCCGGCAGGGCCTGGGCTATATGGGCCTGATAGCGGGACAGTATCACCCGGTCCCCCACCGCCGACTGGAACTTAAAGCCGTACCCACGCTCCATGGGCTCTATCTGGAACTCAATGCAGGCCCAGCAGGGCTTTGGCCAGGTGTACTCCTCTATGCCTATGCCAGACCTCGTGGGCGTCTCCTTATATATCACAGAGGGGCTTGAGAACCCGGCCTCCATACCGAAGCGCTCCTTTATCAGGGCGGAGATCACCTCAAGCTGTATCATGCCGGTTATCTTGATGTAGAGCTCCCGCTCCTCGGGCTCCCACTCCATGTCCAGCAGCGGGTCCTCCTCCGTCAGCTCCCCCAGGGCCGCAACCATGTCCGAAAGCTGCTCCGGCATCTTTGGGAACACCTGGGCCTTCAGCAGCGGCTGGGTCAGGGTGACCTCCCGGGACAGTGGCTCGCTTCCTATCACGTCGCCTATGCGCACGCCGGAAAGCCCGTACAGCGCGCCGATGTCCCCGGCGGCAAGCCGCCCCATATCCACAGCCCGGCGGCCCAGCACCCGGCGTATCTGGGTCACCTTCTCCACCTGCTCCCTGCCCCGGATGGGCACCGTGTCCCGGTTGGAGATGGCCCCGGAGAACAGCCGCACATGGGCCGCCTTGCCCATAGCTTTGTCGTGCTCCACCTTGTACACAAGGCCGGACAAGGGCGCGTCCTCATCCTGTCGGGCCCTTGGCAGGAGCAGTATACCGTCCAAAAGCTCCTTTATCCCCACTCCCAGCGCCGCCGCCCCCAGGTAGACCGGGAAGGCAATGCGGGAGGCTATGCGCTCCTTAAACACGCGCAGTAGAATGGGCACAGGCACCGGGCTGTCGCTTAAAAAGTATTCCTGGGCCTCTGGGTCGCTGTCCACGGCAAGCTCGGTCAGGCTGTCGTTCAGAGGGCCGCTCTCCGGCTCCAGAGGGTATACGCGGCAGCTACGATCGCCTGCGCCCTCCCAGCGCTCCATCTCAATTATGCCCGGGGAGAACCGCCTGGAAAGCTCCTCCAGCAGCTCCTGAGGCCGGACGCCTATCCTGTCGAGCTTGTTTATAAAAAGCAGCGTGGGTATCTCCAGCTTTTCCAGCGCCTCCCAGAGCACCTCGGTCTGGCCCTGTATGCCCTCCGCCGCCGAGACCACCAGCACCGCCGCGTCCAGCATGGACAGGCTGCGCTGGACCTCCCCGGCGAAATCCACATGGCCGGGGGTGTCTATCAGGTTTATCTGGCAGTCCCTCCAGAACAGCCGGGTGGACGAGGCCTTCACCGATATGCCCCGCTGCCGCTCGATATCCATCCAGTCCGTCTGGGTGTCCCGGCCGTCGACGCTGCCCAGGGTGCGCAGCTCCCCCGCTTCAAAGAGAAGCCGCTCTGTAAGGGTGGTCTTCCCCGCGTCCGCGTGGGCCACTATGCCGATATTGATAATGCCGCCCATATGCTCCCTCCCATACGAAAATACCGGGAAAGCGCCTGCCTTCCCGGTTTCTTTCGCCTATTTTGTCGGTATCTCTGTAGTTTACAGGATTATCTCGCCGTCCACCGTGCCGGGCAGGGCGGCGGCGTTGGATTCGTCGGTGTCAACGTGCATGGCAAGGGCATAGCTGGGGCTGACACGGCAGACCACGTCGCCGAAGGTCAGGCTGCGGCCGTTATAGTCCACCTTTACGGAGACTATCTGCTTGTCGGTAACGCCGGCCTCCTTGGCCTCATCGGGGTTAAAGTGGATGTGGCGCTTGGCGGCGATAACGCCCTTCTCGATGGCGACCTCTCCGGCGGGGCCCTTCAGGGTGCAGCCTGGGGTGCCCTCAAGGTCGCCGGACTCGCGGATTGGGGCGGTAACGCCCAGCTTCCTGGCGTCGGTCAGGGATATCTCCACCTGGGTCTCCTTGCGGCAGGGACCGAGGATGGACATGGACATGGAGCCCTTGGGCCCTATGACCTCCACCTTCTCCACACAGGCAAACTGCCCGGGCTGGGACAGGTCCTTCTTGTTGGTCAGGGTTGCGCCGGGCCCGAACAGGGTTGCAAGGTCCGCCTCGGACACGTGGACATGATGGGCGGATGTTTCGACCATTACTTTCATTGGGATCTCCTCCTAAAAATAAATTAGATTATGTAGCGATATGGAAAATTGCCGTCCCCGGAGAATACCGTGCCACGGCGATTTTACTGTGTATCATTTCTTTCGGGCAGCCAGCTTATTGGAGGCGTGCAGGTGCTTCGGCACGCCGGGATGCTCGTCCTCGAAGGTGTAAGACTTGAACTGTAATATCTCCCAGTCCGCATAGAGCTCCAAAAGCTCCCCATCCTTTGCAAGGCCTATGGCAAACTCCGCTATATCCGGCGAGGCCGGTACGGTGTCGGTGAATATCTGCATGATATGTATGCCGCCCGGGCGGGTATGCTCCTTTGCCCTTGAGATAAACGCCCGCCAGTCCTCCCTGCTGACAAAATGCAGGGTGCCGAAGGACATTATCAGATCGTAGCTTCTCGCAAACTGAAACTCCCGCAGGTCGGCGGTGAAAGCGTTAACATTGAGCTTTTCCTCCTCACAGCACCTTCGCACCCGCTCTATTCCATAGGCGGAAAGGTCAAAGGCATCTATGTCCGTCCAGCCCTGCCGGGCAAGATAGAGGCAGTTCTGCCCCTCGCCGCAGCCCACGTCAAGAACGCCCGCCTCTTTGCCTAAAAGGCGCTCAAACTCTTTAAGCGTCCCATTGGGCTCGGCAGAAAAGGTAGCTGCTCCGCTGCGGTAGGTCTCCTCCCAAAAGGGCTGTGCGCTGTCTGCCATTTTTCACTCCCCTTTACGCTGTATATTATACTCCCCCAAAAAGAAAAAATCAATGGGAATTTGACTTTATATCCCCCATATGGTAAAATCATACAGAGATTTGGAGGTGTCTGTATGTACAATAATTGGGGCGACCTGGAAAAGGCCTGTTTACAGTGTGAAAAGTGCGGGCTCTGCTCCGGCAGGCATAACGTGGTGTTCGGCGTTGGCAACCGCAGGTCCAAGGTGATGTTCGTAGGAGAGGGTCCCGGCGAGAACGAGGACCTACAGGGAGAGCCCTTCGTGGGCCGGGGCGGGCAGCTGCTGGACAAGTATCTTGCCGCCGTTGACCTGGACCGTAGAACGAATATCTATATCGCCAACATCGTCAAGTGCCGCCCGCCCAAGAACCGCGACCCGCTGCCCGAGGAGCAGGATGCTTGTATAGACTGGCTCCGCAACCAATTCGCACTGATTCGTCCGAAGATAGTGGTCTGTCTGGGCCGCGTGGCCGCCATGCGCATTATGAAGCCGGACATCAAGATAACCAAGGAGCACGGCGAGTTCATCGACAAAAACGGCACGCTTATGATGGCCACCCTGCACCCCGCCGCCCTGTTGCGCAACCCCGGCCAGAAACCGGCGGCTTTTGAGGACTTTTTGAAGCTTCGGGAAAAGATAGACGAGCTGGGGTGCGACGTGGCAAAGTAGGGGCGGCTACCTTGCAGCCGCCCACTGAGAGTATTCGTCGGGCGAGAGGTTATAGCAGGCTATCTCCCAGCCCTTTTCCTCTTTGCGCAGAACCGAAATGCAGGCGCTTTTCAGCTGTGTCTTCCCGCTACCTATCTCGTGGCGGGACAGCACGGCTAAAACGGCGTTTATCCACGCCCCGTGGGAAATCATGGCGATGCGGGCGTTCTCCCCGTACTCTCCGGCGCGTCTGTCCACCGACGCCATGGCCCGGCCCGCCAGCGCCCTCCAGGGCTCCATACCGCTGGGCAGGCCCCTGAGCTCCCAATCCGTCCTCTGGTCCTCCGTCATGCCGGAGAGCTTGCCATAGTCCCGCTCTGTCAGCGCGGGGTCTGGCGTCACCTTACATGGATGGTAGAGCGCTATCTCCCCGGCAGTCTCTATGGCCCGCTTCAATGGACTGCTGTAGATGGCCGTGAACCCGGCTTCACTCAGGGCGGCGGCACAGGCAATGGCCTGACGCTTTCCGCTGCCGTTCAGTGGGATATCCTCCCTGCCCTGGAGCTTCCCCTGGGTGTTCCAGTCTGTTTCTCCGTGGCGCACCAAATATATCTCCACTGTCAGCCCTCCCCGTCTTCCGGCGGCAGGGCTGGCTTTTTTCTGCCGTAGAGGAACTGGTCCACTACCACCAGCAGCGCTCCGGCTATCACTACCAAGTAATAGGTAAAGAAGCGCCACACCATCACTGCCGCATAGAGGTCGTTATTTACAAAGTATGGCCTGAGAAAGTTCGAGAAGCCTATCTCCTGGGCCCCGGAGGCCCCAGGCATGGGCATGAATGAGACCGACAGCTGGAGCAGGCTCTGGACTGCCACTATCTCAAGAAAGCCCGCCTGATTATAACCAAAGGAGCGGAACACAAAATACAGCACGCTCATCTGTAGGATGAACTGGGGTATCGAGAGCAATACGCCCCATATAACACTCTTTTTCTTCTCTTTGAAATCGTCGGTATAGCTGTCAAAATCCGCCTCAAATTTGTCGATGGTCCCGGCCGCGTGAAAGCGCTCTGACAGCTTCGGGAACCGTCCAACGAGCCACTTTGCGAAGCGGCATATCACTCCAAGCACGGGCCTAAAGAACATGGAGCCAAAAAAAAGTATTGACCCGCCGTTTATGGCCATTCCCAGATAGATAAACGGCAGTATACCGGGATTTTCCGATGAGAGCTTCCCATGCATAAATATGAGGGAGAGCGCCGAGCACAGCACAAATGCGCACTGAAAGCAGAAGAATTTCATAATCAGCACCGCCGTGGACAGGCCCACTGGCACACTGTCCCGCCTAAGGTATGCCGCCTGCATGGGCTGGCCGCCGGTGGAGCTGGGAGTTATGTAGGAGTAGTAGATACCGATAAGCCCGATCTTCATGCTGGCCCCCATGGACATGGGTATATCCTGGCTGCGCATGAGCAATCGGATTATCCCCCCCTCAAAGAAGAAGTATATGACGGTAACCACCACGCCCACAACCAAAAAGCCTGGTGTCAGGTGGGTTATGGTGTAGAATACGTTGCCGAATTCCCGATTGAACACCCCGAACAGGATAACGGCTATAATTGTGGCGGCGATGTATATCATTCCCCTGGGTATCTTCCTTTTTTTGGCGGGCTTTGGTACACTCATCGATGGTATATTCCTCCGTTATGCGGTTATTTTTTGATAAGTACGCGCGCGGTCCTCAGTTATAGGCCATCAGCGGGTTGATCCTGCCGTGGTCCGTGCGGTCCATCTTGTCAATGAACTTTACCGCCCTGCCGGCGCCGTTCACCACGCAGTTTTCCGGTTCGTCCCCCACAACCACTGGTATCTTCGTCTTTTTTGACAGCAGCGTTGACAGACCATATAGGTTTGCGGAGCCCCCGGTCAGGTAGATGCCGTCTGTAAAGATATCCGCCAGCAGCTCCGGCGCGGTCATCTCAAGTGTGGCCTGAACTATGCGCACAATGGAAATGGCCGGCTCTATCAATGCCTCAATCATGTCGTCGGAGGTCATGACCGTGGTGCGGGGCAGGCCGTTGAGCGTATCGAGGCCTTTCAGTGTGTAGGAGGTCAGCTTGCGCCGCGGATAGGCGCAGCCAATAGCTATCTTGGCGTCCTCCGCCATACGGTCTCCTATAACAAGGCCGAACTTACGCCGGACATATTTTATTATGGCATCGTTGAAATCCTTCCCGGCGATATGTACGGAGTTGGCGATGGCTATGCCGTTAAGAGATATCACCGCCATATCCGTGGTGCCCTCTCCCACGTCCACCACCATACAGCCGCGGGGAGCGGCAATATCCACTCCGGCGCCGATAGCGGCGGCCACAGGCTCTTCAATGAGACACACCTTGCGCACCCCGGCGGCGCTGATGGCGTCCACTACGGCCCTCTTCTCCACCCCGGTGATGCCGCAGGGCACGCTTACCACCACCCGAGGCATGAACACTCTGCTGCGTCCCACCTGGCGAAGGTAATAGGCAATAAGGTGCTCCGCAAGGGTCAGGTCGGAAATGACCCCGTTGCATAGCGGCCTTGCAACCGTTATACGGTTAGAGGTGCGGCCAAGCATACCATAGGCCTGTGTGCCGATGGCGATTATTTCCTCGGTCATATTGTCCACGGCGATGACTGCGGGCTCGTTCAAAACAATACCCCGTCCCTCCTGGTAGACCTTAAAACGGGCGGTGCCCAGGTCTATGGCAATATCATTACCCATTATAAAACCCATCCTCCACTTTTATGCGCGGCAGCCGTGTGCCTCATAGGCCCGCTGTGCGCAAAGCAAAAAGCTTTCTTTTTATCATACCACAATCTCTGCCGTATTGCAAGGGTGTACCCGCACTAAATATTGGGCTGACATTTTTTCTCAAAGGACAGCGGGCTGTTCTATCCGGTCCGGATAAGAGCAGCCCGCCGTTTTACGCTATTCCGTTTCAGGCCCGGCGCTGACTATCACGGTGATGGTTTCGCCGTAATTTACTTCTTCCCCCGGCTCTCGGTCCTTATAGCCGATGACAAAACCCAACTCCACCTCGGTGCTGAAGACCTCCTCCTTGGCCGGAGAGAAGCCGTCGTCCCGAAGCCTTCCCTGCAGTTCGGCAAAGCTCAGGCCATCATACTCCGGCAGGGTGCGTATGGCCTTGCCCTGGCTGACCGTCACAGAGACGGTTCCCCCGGGCTCCACTGTCCCGCCCTTATCAGGGTCCTGGCTGATTATGCAGCCCTCCTCTATTGCATCGTTATATTCCTTACTTTTCACGTTCAGCTTAAAATCAAACTCACCGCTTTTGGTGCGGTTCTCCCATTGGACATAACTCTGCCCAACCATATCAGGCACATCCACCGGCTCTCCGGAGGCACTGCTGTCGAATATCTCCCCAATATCGTTGAAGGACATCCCCTGATCCCCAAGCCAGGAGGACGCTATCACAAACAGCACCACCAGCGTAGCCGCGCAGGACACTATCAGCCACACCACCGGCGGCATATAGAAGCGGCGGCGGGGCAGGTCCCGGGATACCGGCGGCAGGCGGCGTATTGCATCCGTCTCCTCCACCTCGTCCACCAGGGCCGGGGCGGAATTCAGCTCCGTGCGGAAGACCTCGAAACTGCCGGTGCGGTCGGCCTGCTTTATTTGAAGGGAGTTCGCTATGGCCGTCACCGCGAAGGGCGGCACAGCCTTCAGTATGTCCTTGGATATCATAAGGCGCTGGTCATGCAGCCGTTTTGTGGCCTCTCCGGGCAGCTGGCCCGAGAGGCAGAAAAGCATACAGGCCCCTAGGGCGTACACGTCGCTGACCTCTCCGCAGGCAGCTTTGGCGCTGTACTGCTCAATGGCCGCGCAGCCCTGATACAGCTCCAGGCCCAACAGTGCACCGGCTCTGTGTATGGCATTTATACTGAAACCGGTTATCACCATATTGCCGTC
Source organism: uncultured Eubacteriales bacterium (assembly GCA_910584745.1). Lineage (GTDB taxonomy): Bacteria > Bacillota > Clostridia > Oscillospirales > Acutalibacteraceae > Acutalibacter. The sequence goes on along the minus strand of CAJUDG010000003.1, from coordinate 146,236 downwards.
CCGGTCCACCCTGAGGGTCTCGGGCGACAGGGCCAGATGGCTGACGCCCAGGGAGTTTATCAGGCTTAAGGCCGTTATGACCGGGGTGAACAGGCGGCTGGTCTCGTTCCAGGTGAGCCTCCCGCCGGAATCCCGCACATATCGGCGCAGGGATACGGTCCCCTCATCGGAATAGACGGTATACACCGTGCCATTCTCCTCAACTATATCCAGCACCGACTCCACCACCGTGACCTCGCGCAGGCGGCTGACGTTTTTTGACAGCTCCAAAAAATCCTGGCTGTATTGTCTGAATGTCCTGGCATGGTCTGGACTTGGGACAACCGTGCCCAGCTCGTCCCGGCCGGCAATGGCCCGGGGAAAGAACTCCCTAAGCGCCACTGTCTTCTGCGTGGTCTTGTCCAGAGCGCAGTAGGTAAAGCCCTCGCCATTGGCGGCCCTGACGCGGCCGACTATGTACCTGGAGGCGATCTCCGTTTCATAGGGGAGCGCCCCGTGCGGCTGGAGCTTTCCATTGTCCCATCCACAGGCCAGGCATTGGCTTGTACCCATGTCGGGGTGGTATTCGGAAAAACAATTCATACAGAGTCTCTCGGACATTTTCTTACCCCACTGCTCATTTTCGGGCGGAATCGGTATACTCCACCCAGAATATCATGTTTCTATGTCATTTTATCATATTTCCCGACAAAAAACAAGGGCCCTTTTTATCCGCTTTTGAAACAAAATTTAGCGAAATTGCCGTCCCTCTCAGGACGGCAATTCCACGTATCAGCCTACTTATCTTTTGAACTCCCTTTATGACATATTGCGCTGTTTGGGCATCCGGAGCAGCCGCAGCCACAGCCGCCCTCTCCGTTTTTGCGCTTTATAATGCCCCGAATGACTATCACCGCAAATGTGACCGCTATTATCAGCCCAATTATTATCGTCGGCATATTGACCGCCACGGCAGCCAGCATATTAATACCTCCTCACTTCCCCGCGGCAGCTACGGCGCTTACCGCCAGGTGATCATCTTCGTATCTGTTCTTGCGGGCCATCAGATAGATAACACCGGCCAGCACCATAAGCGCCAGCACCGTGCCTATGCCAAAGCCGCCCGTAAACGCCCGGCCAATCTGGTACACCACAAATGAGGCAATGTAGGCAAAGCCGCACATATAGCCGATAGCCCCCAGGGTCCATTTCCGGCTGTTCATCTCCCGCCTGATGGCGCCCATGGCCGCAAAGCACGGCGCGCAGAGCAGGTTGAATATCATGAAGCTGTAGGCCGCTATGGGCGTATAGGCCAGAGCTATCTCCGCGTTCATATCGCCGGGGTACAGCACGCCGAAGGTGCTTACCACCTCCTCCTTGGCGATAAGGCCGGTTATGGTGGCGACCGCGGCCTGCCAGGTGCCAAAGCCCAGGGGCGCGAATATGACCGCCAGTGCCGAGCCTGCCATAGCCAGCAGGGATGAGCCGTTGTCCTCTACCATGCCGAAGGCGCCGTTCTCAAACCCGAAACCTTGTAGGAACCAGAGTATGATCGTGGAGGCCAGTATGACTGTCCCGGCGCGTTTGATGAAGGACCAGCCCCGCTCCCAGGTGGAACGCAGGACATTTCCAGCCGAGGGCACGTGATAGGCGGGCAGCTCCATGACAAAGGGAGCCGGGTCGCCCGCGAACATCCTCGTCTTCTTTAGGATTATGCCGGAGACAACTATGGCGGCAATTCCGATAAAGTAGGCCGAGGTGGCCACCCATGTGCTGTCCCCGAACAGCGCCCCCGCGAACATGCCGATAATGGGCATCTTAGCGCCGCAGGGCACAAAGCAGGTTGTCATGACGGTCATGCGCCGGTCGCGCTCGTTCTCGATGGTGCGGGAGGCCATGACCCCGGGCACGCCGCAGCCGGTGCCCACCAGCATGGGGATGAAGCTCTTGCCTGAGAGGCCGAACTTTCGGAAGATGCGGTCCATTATGAAGGCTATGCGGGCCATATAGCCCACGTCCTCAAGGATGGACAGCAAGAGGAACAGCACCAGCATCTGGGGCACGAAGCCCAGCACCGCCCCTACGCCTCCTATTATACCATCAGCGATGAGCCCGGTCAACCATGGGGCGCAGCCAATTTCCTCCAGCCAGCCGCCTATAGCGCCAAAGCCCGGCACCCATACGCCGTAGTCGCCGGGGTCGACCCCTTCAAACGCTTCGGCAGCCGCTTCATAGCCCTCAACATCGGACACAAACGGCATAAGCCAGCCCTCGCCGAACAGGCCGTCGTTGGCCCAGTCGGTCAGGGCCGTGCCTATAGAGACCTTCCAGCCGCCCATGGCTATGGCGTACACTAAGAACATGACCACAACGAAGATGGGCAGGGCCAGCACCCGGTTCGTCACCACCCGGTCTATCTTGTCGGACACGGACAGGCTGTGCTTGGCCGCTTTTTTCTTTACGGCTTTGTCTACAACAGCGTTGATATAGCTGTAGCGCTGGTTTGTGATGATGCTCTCCGCGTCGTCGTCAAGCTCTTTTTCGCAGTCGGCTATATGCTCCTCAAGATGGGCCATGAGCCCGGCGTTTATATTCAACTCCCCAAGGACCTTCTCATCCCTCTCAAACAGCTTTATGGCGTACCAGCGCAGGTAGTTTTCGCTAACCATGCTGGAAATGGATTCCTCAATATGGGCAATAGCGTGCTCCACACTGCCGGTGAACACGTGTGGCAGCTCGCCGGAGCGCTTCTGTTTAGCCAGTTCCACCGCGCGCTGGGCGGCCTCTGCGCCGCCCTCCCCCTTTAGTGCGCTCATCTCCACCACCTGGCAGCCCAGGGCCTCGCCAAGCTTCTTTAGGTCGATGGTATCGCCGTTTTTGCGCACCAGGTCTATCATGTTCACGGCCACCACCACCGGCAGGCCAAGCTCGATAAGCTGGGTGGTAAGGTACAGATTGCGCTCGATATTGGTGCCGTCCACAATGTTTAGGATAGCGTCGGGCTTCTCGTTCACTAGGTAGCTTCTGGCTACCACCTCCTCGAGGGTGTAGGGCGAAAGCGAATATATGCCCGGCAGGTCCTGGATGATCACGTCCTTGTTTCCTTTCAAGCGGCCTTCCTTCTTCTCCACCGTCACCCCGGGCCAGTTGCCCACATACTGGCTGGAGCCGGTCAGGGCGTTGAAAAGCGTGGTCTTGCCGCAGTTGGGGTTTCCGGCAAGGGCTATCTTTATCTCCATTTTAGGTCCCTCCTGTTATTAGCTGTAACTAACTGTATGGCAAAAAAATCATGCTATCTCTATCATACCGGCGTCCGCCTTGCGCAGAGAGAGCTCATACCCGCGCACAGAGAGCTCCATGGGGTCGCCCAGGGGCGCCACCTTGCGCACAAAGACCTCCACCCCCTTGGTAATGCCCATGTCCATGATGCGCCGCTTTACCGCGCCCTCTCCGTGGAGCTTCACCACCTGTACGGTGTCGCCCACTCTTGCCTCTTTCAGCGTTCTCATTCCAATACCTCCTTAAAGTTAGATCTGTATACGGTTTGCCATGGTCTTATCCAGCGCTACCCGGCTGTCCCTGACCTGAAGTATCAGGTTCCCGGCAAGCTTGCTGACCACCGTCACCGGGCTGTCCACCACAAACCCCAGCTCCGCCAGGCGCTGCCGCACCTCGTCCTTCCCGGTTATCCTGCGGATAGTCACCGTCTCTCCGGTTGCCGCCATAGTTAATGGCATCATTCTGCCTCCCTCCTGGTCCTCTTTTTATTAGGTACCCCTAACTCTGCTAATTAGTTTACACTAACTTGTGCTGTTTGTCAAGGGGGAAAAAATATTTTTTACCAGCACAGCCAAAAAGAAGGACCGCCGTTCCTCCGGCAGTCCTTCTTTGCTGTCTATTCTTCGTTATTATCAGGCTGGTCAGGCTTCTGCATGTTGCGTTCAAGCCACTGGGTGTAGGTCATGAGCACCTGCCGCGGCTTCGAGCCCTCGTGGGGACCCACTATGCCCAGCTGCTCCATCTCGTCTATGAGCCGCCCGGCTCTTGCATAGCCCAGGCGCAGCCGGCGCTGCAAAAGGGAGGTGCTGGCCTGCCCGGCCTCCACCACCACCTTGATGGCCTCGTCCATCATGGGGTCCACTTCTCCAGAACGCTCGCCGTCGTCATCCTTCTGGTCGCCGGTGTTGGCAGCGTTGCGCTCTATCTCCTCGATGATCTCGGTGTCGTACTCCATGGACTTGGTCTTCTTCACAAACTCCACTATGGAGGATATCTCCTCGTCGCTGACAAAGCAGCCCTGGACGCGTATGGGCTTGTTGCTGCCCACCGGGGCAAAGAGCATGTCCCCCTGTCCCAGCAGCTTGTCCGCGCCCACAGTGTCGATAATGGTGCGGGAGTCCACCGCCGTGGAAACCGTCAGGGCTATGCGGCTGGGGATATTGGCCTTGATAAGGCCGGTCACCACGTCTACGGATGGGCGCTGGGTAGCAACCACAAGGTGCATACCTGCCGCCCGGGCCAGCTGGGCCAGACGGCAGATGGAGTCCTCCACCTCCTTCGGGGTGGCCATCATCAAGTCGGCCAGCTCGTCGATGATTATCACTATCTGGGGCATTGCGGGCATAGGCTGGCCGTTCTCGTCCTCATAATTCTGAGCCTCGGCCAGATTGTTATAACCCTGGAGGTTTCTGACATTGTTCTCTGAGAATATCTTGTAGCGCTTCATCATCTCGTTCACAGCCCAGCCCAGAGCCCCCGCTGCCTTATGGGGGTCGGTGACAACAGGCACCAGCATATGAGGCAGGCCGTTATAGCCGGTGAGCTCCACGGCCTTGGGGTCTATCATCAAAAAGCGCACCTCGTCGGGGCTGGCCTTATAGAGCATACTGATTATCATGGAGTTGGTGCACACGGACTTTCCGGAGCCGGTGGTGCCCGCTATAAGTATATGGGGCATCCGGGCAAGGTCCGCAACCACCGGCTGGCCGGCTATGTCCCGGCCCAAAGCCACGGAGAGCTTGCTCTTGGAGGTCTGGAAGGCGTTGGACTGTATCAGGTCCCGCATACGCACGGAACTGCGGGAGCGGTTGGGCACCTCTATACCCACCGCCGCCTTGCCGGGGATGGGGGCCTCTATGCGCACGCCGGTTGCCGCCAGGTTCAGCGCCAGATCGTCGGAGAGCGAGGTTATCTTGCTTATCTTCACCCCCGCCGCGGGCTGTATCTCGTACCGGGTGACCGAGGGTCCCCGGCAGATGTCCATTATCTTTGTGCTTACCCCAAAGCTGTTAAGCGTGTCCACCAGTATCTTTCCGTTGGTCTGAAGCTCCTCTGTCTCCTTGGCCCGGTCGGCCTGGGGGCTCATCGCAAGCATTGTAAGGGGCGGGAAGCAGTAGCTTCCCGGAGTCTGGAGCTGATCCAGTGCCTGATATAGGGCGTTCTCCTGTGGAGTGGCCTGACGGGGTTCAGGCTCCTGCATACGTGGCTTTGGCATAGGTATGTCCTGTTCAGGCTCCTTCTCCGCTTCGGGAGCATTCTTCTCCTGCTTTGGCTGTTCTTCCCTGGCCTCGGTCTCCGGCTCGTGTTCAGTGACCGGCGCGGGCGGGTTTGGGGAGAACACCGGGGATGCCGGAAGTTCATCCTCAGGCTTCTCCTCCGGTTCAGGCTCAGGCTGCAATTCAGGCCGCGGAGCCTCTATGCCGAAGACCTTCTCCAGCTTATCCAGCTTCTCGCTGCGTTTTTGCTTCTTTCTGGGCTCCACCGGCGGGAACAGTGCGTTAGGACTGCTGGGACCCATTGGTATGGATGGCTCTAAAGGCACATCAATGGCCGAGCGCGCCTCCCAGTCCTCCTGGAGTATCACGCGCTCCTCCTCCCGGCGCTGCCGGGCGGTCTGAATACCCTCATTCACCACCTCGACAGGCTTCTTGATGGTACGGAACAGGCCGATAAGGGTGGTGCCGGTGAGTATCATTACACTGACGAACAGCAATAGCAAAATTATTATTTTTGCGCCCGTCTTCCCCGCCGCGCTTATCAGCAGCTGGCCCAGAAGCCCGCCCATCACACCGCCGCCAACGCCCGCGTTGGTGCGGTAGAGCGCGGTTATGTAGTCGAAGACAGAAAGACCATCGGCAATCTTTGCTCCGCCGAAGATAAAGCCCGTGGCGCAGAACAGCAGTATCACCACCGCCGTCAGCCAGACCTTCCCGCTGATGGAGCCCATTGGCCGGTCCAGAGTGGTTATCACGGCCACGTATATCATCAGCACCGGCCACAGCATGGCCCAGCCGCCGAAAAGTCCCAGAATGGCGTTATGAGCCCATTTCCAAAGGCTGTCGCCCTCGAATATCGTCAGGCACCCAAAGAATATTGCGCAGGCAAACAGCACCACGGCCCGCACCTGATTGCGCTGGCGTATCTCCTCGGCGGTGGGCTTTGGCGGGGCGTGTTTCCTGGCGCCGGATTTTTTATTCCTGGCGGGCTTGCTCTGAGCGGTTTTAGCGGGCGGGCGCTTTTTCGCGGCGCTGCCTTTAGCTGTACTCGTACTGCGTTTTGAGCCGGTGCTCCCGGTCGATGGTTTCTTTTGCTCGGACAACTGACTTTCCTCCCTATCCCTCGGTTTTTTAACGTCCTCTTGTCTAATATATCAGGCTAAAGGGGCTTGCCGGTGAAAAGGTTCTGCCCTATGCTCATTTCATAGAGCGCGATACCTGTCACTGCCAGCCCGGCGATAAGTGTATAAATAGCAAAAATGCTCAGCTTATTTGTGGTGACTATCCATTTCAGGAGCTTTATGGCCAAGAATCCCACAACAGCCGCCGTTATCACTCCAACTATCAGCGTCACCGTGCCGATAGCCTCACTCTCTGAGCCCGCGTCTTTTATAGACAGCAGAGCCGCCGCGGCTATCGACGGTATGCCCAGTACGAAGGAGTAGTCAAGAGCGGTCTGCTGGTCTATTCCCCGCATGAGCCCCACGGACATGGTGGACCCTGACCGCGAAAGCCCGGGGAACACCGCCGCCAGACACTGGGTCACGCCGGTAATCACCGCGTCCGCCACAGTGTACCGGGTGCGCCCGGCCTTCACCCCCCTGGCCCAATGCTTTCCGGGGGCCCTGGCAGCCGCCGTGCGGCGGTTTGCCCATATGCCCAGAAACAGCATTAAGCTTGTAGCCAGAAGGGCAAGGCCCTCCACTAAAATGCTGCTGTCGGAAGCCAGCTGCTCTGAGAGGTCCTTTATCTTCATATCCGTGCCCGGAATGGGCAAAAACAGCAGAAACAAAGGTAAAAGGCCTATTGCCAGCATGAATATCAGCCGCCGGTCTTCATTCATTGCGCTCCATTTAAACCGGCCCCGGAACAGGTCTGCTATGAGCAGCCCGAATTCTTTAAGCAGCCGCCATATAAGCTTGCGGTAAACGAATACAACTGCTATCAGCGTGCCCAAATGCAGCATAACGTCGAACAGTATCCCCGGCAGCTCTATGCCGAAAATGTGCTGTGATATGGACAGATGGCCGGAGCTTGAAACCGGCAGGAATTCCGTGGCGCCCTGTATGACGCCCTGGAGTATTGCATCTAGTATTGTCATAGTTTCTCCTTATGTAGGCGGATATAGTTAACGCAGTGCGTTTACTATGACGCCGCCTTGTGTCAGTCTTGCTTTTTTTTAGGCCGTCCTGGCCTGCGCTTCTTTTTCTCCTTGTCTATCATGGAGTTAAGGCAGTCCATGGCGTCCGAAAGGGATCCCAGAGAATCGATAAGCCCCTCATCCACCGCATCAGGGCCGTCCAGAACGGTTCCCACGTCCATCACCAGCTCTTGGGTGTTCATGGACAGGGTGGTGAAGCGCTCCTTGGTAATGTTGGAGTTCTGGGTGACAAAGTTGGTGATCCGGTCCTGCATACGCTGGAAGTATTCCAGGGTCTGGGGTATGCCCAGCACCAAGCCGTTCATGCGCACCGGGTGGATGGTCATGGATGCGGACTCTGCGATAAAAGACTTCTTTGCCGCCACAGCCAGGGGAACCCCGATGGAGTGCCCGCCTCCCAGCACCAGGGAGACTGTGGGCTTTTTCATGCCCGCCACCAGCTCCGCCAGGGCCAGCCCCGCCTCCACGTCGCCCCCCACGGTGTTTAAGAGCATCAGCAGGCCGTCTATCTCCGGGTCCTCCTCCACGGCCACTATCTGGGGTATCACGTGCTCATACTTGGTGGTCTTGTTCTGGGACGGTGAGATATAGTGCCCCTCTATCTGGCCGATGATGGTCAGGCAGTGGATGGTATGCCCATGGTTATGGGTCACCACCGAGCCGCTCTCGTTTATCTGCTTCTGCTGGTCGTTCCAGCCGTCCTGGACCGGGACCTCCTGTTCCTCGCCGGAGTTCTTCACGGCCTTTACACAGTTCTTTTTTGATACGTCTTTTTTCATAGCGCAGCACTCTCCTTTGCACCTGAGAGTGTGCCCATTTTACCGCAAAACATACCGCCGGACGGCATCGCGATAAGTATTATACCACTTTTTTCCCTGTTGGGCAAGTCCGTGGGGCCATGAAAAACAAATGAAAAAAATTTGTAAGAAAAATGGGGGGCCAAGACCCCCCAAAAAAGCTATTTCCCTCCGCCGATAATCTTTATTTTGTCCGCAGAGAGCCCGGTCTGCTCCATTACAGCCTCCTGGATGATTAGCATATCGCTGTCCTGAAGGTCCCCAGAGACCAGTACGCTACACTGCTCCTGTGCTATGTACGCCACGCACTCCTCATAGCCCTTTGCCTTCAGAACGCCCTCTACGTTGGTCTCCTTCAGGATGCTTTGAGCCATGGCCGACGCTTCATCTACAGCGGCCTTTTTGGCCTCGCTGTCGGCCTCTACATCCTCCAGCACCTTGTCGAGGAGCTCCAGGGCCTCGTCACGGGAAGCCTGACGGTTCATGCGGGCCTCGGCAAAACTGCTGGTGGAAGCGTTGGCCTGCTCCGAGCCTGTAAGGTCGTCGGAAACCGTCTCCACATAGGCGTTGTTCACCAGCTGAGCCGCGCCCAGCTGGCTGCTTGTGTCACCGGCGCTGTCCCCCACCGGCAGCTTGTTTGTCCCGGCGAACTGCCAGTTCAGATACACCGCCGCTCCCAGCGCCAGCACCAGCGACGCCAAAACTAACTGCTTTCTTCCTAGCTTCTTCATCATTGAATGACCCACCTTTTACTTTGATAATTTAGCTGACGGTAATTCGTCAACCGCCCTCTACCACGCAGACCCGCCCGGCGGAGACCCCCAGCAGAGCCCTGGCGGCGTTGACCAGCTTCTCCCGCACGGCGGGGTCCCCTGCCGCTTTCGTGACGATCACCGCGCCCTGGACCCGGGGCTGCCGCTGCCTGATGGCAAGGCCGTGCTCAGCGCCGCCGCTGTCCTTGAGGATGACGTAGGAGCTCTCCCTATCGCCGCCGCTCTCACGGCCGTCGGCGGCGTATTCGCCGCTGCCGGAGTCCTCAAGGGTCACCATGACCTGGGGGGCGCTGTCGCCAGTCATTGCTCTGACTATGCGGCAGAGGTCTTCCTCCAGCTCCTTGCGGTACTGGAAGCTGTCAAACTGCCGGGAACTCTCGTCGGGCTCAGGCTCGGGCTTCTCATGTGGCGAAAGGCTTGAAAGCCATATGAGCACAATTCCCGCCATGCCCAGGATAAGGGCGACGCTTACAAGCCTTCGGTCCCTGGCGGCGTTCTGCAGCCAGCCCTTGAGTTTTTTAAACTCAAGCTTATCAAGCCCCATCTACCGTCACCTCCAGGGGCACGCCCTCCAGCACGCTCTCCAGCAGGGCCCGGGCACGCCTGGCCTCGCTGTCAAAGGCGAAAGTCAAGCTGGCCTTTGTACATGATATGCTGTTATCCTCCGTTATATGGATATCCGCGCGGATTTTTTTCGCTTCTATCCCCGCCGAGGCCAAAAGCCCCTTTATATAGCTCTCCACCTCCTGCCGGGCCGCGGCGGTGTATTGGTCCTCCATGTACTCGTTAAGCTCCCGGTTCTGCTCTATGCCGCCAGGGTCCGCCGGCCAGTCCCAGTCCGCGGATATCAGCGCCCCGCAGAGCGACGCTATCAGCACCAGCGTTACCAGCGCCCGGATGAAGCCCAGCATCTTGTCCCTAGGGCAGAGCCTGGAAATCAGCTGAGCAGCCATAAGCACGCCGCACATGGCTCCTGCTGCCTGTAATGTGTCTGTCATACTCGCACCTCCTTCTTATTGGGCCAGAAGCACTGCCGCAGAGCTAGCGACGCATACGGCGCATACGCTGCCAAGCAGGGCCAGCACCATCTTCACCGTTGAAGAAGCCGCGTCCATAAGGGCGCTTACGGCCTTGGACCCAAACAGCTCCCCCAGCCCCTTGCCCACCATGCACACCCCGGCCCATAGGGCGCACTCCGCCATGGCAGGGGCGAAGATGCACAGCGCCGCCAGTATGCCGAAGGCCCCGGAGCCGGACTTTACGATGTGCACGCTGTTCTGTATGGCGGCCACCGCGTCCCCCAGTGCCCCGCCCACTATGGGCACCCCGGCGGACAGGGCCAGCTTCGCGGCCTTTCCAGTGGCGGCGTCCACCTGGGCGTTCACGGCGGTCTGCACCGAGAGTATGGCGGCGAAAAGGGTGACAAGTACCGTCAGCACCCACTTGCCCAATCTGTACAGCGCCTCGGCCAGCCCGCCAAGCTCCGTATCTGACACCGCCCCAGCCACTGACAGCCCCAGGTACACTTGCAGCAGCGGGATAAATACCCCACCAGCCAGAACCGGCACCGCCGCCCCGGCCAGCATCGCCAGGAAGCTGTAGCCGCTGCCGGTGGCCAGATTGCCCCCGGCCACAAGCAGCCCGGCGTACACCGGCACCGCTGCCGTCAAAAATACGGACGCGGCCTGCACCACCCGCTGGCACGTGGTAAGCAGTCCCAGCACCGGCGCAGACAGTATCAGCCCACAGGCTGCAGCTCCCGCCAGCTGGGCAATACCTCCGCCCTCCGAGATTCCCTCCGCCAGCCTGCACAGCACCATTATCCCCAGCAGCGCCCCAAGGGCTTTAAGGGGCGCTGAAAGCTTGTCCCGCAGGAGAGATGACACCATCGAGAATATCCCCTCGCCCGAGAGCCCGCCGGTGACCTGGCCGCCGTCCACCCCCAGTCCCCGCAGCAGTCCCTTGGTCTCGTCGTCCAGGCCGTTGTAAAGCCCCGGGGCCCCGCTTTTTTCGTATATCTCGCCGCTCTGGGCCCGGACCGGCGAGGGGTATAGCACCATCAGCGCCGCAAACGCCAGCATTAAGACCAGAAGCTTTTTTACTTTTCCCGCTCTCATAGGCTCATGATATCTCCCAGAAATTCAAACAGCTTCGAGAGAAGCGGCATTGCCGCCCCCAGCACCGCCGCCCGCGCCCCCAGCTCCACCGCATAGGCTAGTGCGCTCTCCCCCGCGTCCTTGCACAGCCGCGCCGCGAGCTCTCCCAGAACCGTCAGCCCCACGGCCTTCAGCATGACCATCATACAAAGCTCAAAAAGTCCCTCCATATTCATAGCCGGAAGGTGGTCTTGATGGCCTGGAACAGGGCGTCTATCTCGTTTATTATCATCATCAGCACCACGATGAGCCCCGCCAGTGTGGTCATAAGGGCCTGCTCCTCCCTGCCGGAGCGGATAAGCAGCTGGTTTAAGACTGCCACGATTATGCCTATGGCGGCTATCTTGAAGATGAGCTCCACTTCCATTGCTTTCGGCCTCCTGTGTCTTATAATACAATCACCCACACCCCCAGCCCAAATAGCACCCCCAGCCCTATGTACAGCCGCGAGCGCTCGTGGCAGGCCTCCCGGGCCTCTGTGAGATGCTGCCGGGCGCGGGTCATGCAAAGCCGCAGATGCCCCAGCTGCCCCTCGGTGCCGCTGGCCCCCAGCCCCGCCGCGAAGTCCCGGAAGAGCCCCCTGTCCTTCTCGTCGTGCAGGAGCTTGGCCCCTGCCTCGGCCAGCGCTCCGCAGGGGTCCGTACAGAACCCGTGCTCCTTCACCGCCGCCCGGCAGAATGGGCTGTCGCTGGCCCTTATCAGCTCCGGCAGCGGACGGGCTGAATATGATATCTCCGTCATCAGCCATTGCAGCAGCACCTCAAGCTGGGTGAGCAGGCTGACCCGCTCGCGCAGCTCCAATGAGCGCCCGACGCCCCATACCGCCCCCGCGGATATCAGCAGCACGGTCCCTATCAGCTTCATCATCCCGCACGGCTCTCCCGCAGCGTGGGCTCCCCGCCTATGCGCTCCACTGATAAGACCTGGCAGGGGCTCTCCCGGCCCTTTAGAGTGATAAGCGCACCGAAAGCCCCGGTAGAGAGCAGTTCCTGGCAGATACGGCGCCCCCGCGGGTCCGCGCCGCTGTGTAGGGTGGCAATAAGCCCCACTCCGGCCCGGGCAGCGTTTTTTACCGCCTCGATATCACCTGGTGCCAGCTCGTCGCAGAGTATGATCTCCGGGGACAGGCTCCTGATGGCCATCTCAAAGCCCGCCGCTTTTGGGCAGTTTCTCAGCACGTCCGACAACGGCCCTAGGTCAAAGGCCCCCAGCTCCCCCCGGCTGTCCAGCACCGCCACGCGCCTGCCGGGCCCAAAGCGTCCAAGAGACAGGGAGCGGGCTATGTCCCGCAGAAGTGTGGTCTTGCCGCTTCCGGGCTCTCCGGCTATAAGGGCCCCGCCCATGAAATCCACCCCCGATAGGAAAAGCCTGTCCCCGCAGCCGGGGCTGTCCCGGGGTATGCGGAACACGATGGAGGTGACGTCCCGCAGGCCCTTTATCCTGCCGCTTTCCAGCACCGCCGTCCCACAAATCCCCGCCCTGCAAAGGCCGTCCACCTGGACGTAGCCCTGGCGTATCTCCTCCTCGTGGCTGAACACCGATTGGCCGCAGATGTGGAAGAAAAGCTCCTGGATCCCCGCAGTGCTCACTTCCTGCTTTAGGAAGACCACCCCCTCCCTTCCACATACAGCCACAGGCTGTCCGGCCTTGAAGTGTATATCCTGGGCCTGGGCCTTCACTCTGTCGGGCAGGGCCAGAAGGTTGTCCCCATATAGCGGTATATTACTGGCGATACGGTCAAAGGCTCTCATTGTGAGCACCCGCTTTCTCGTTCATTATAGTCCATATGTATGGGGCCAGACAGGAAAATAGAACAGGCCCGCCAGAAAGGCGCGGCCCGTTCCAATTCACTTTCTGCGCCTGTACCATCCTGCAAACACCGCAAGCATGGCCGACATACCGACAGCTGCGGCCACGAACCCCCAAAGCATGTAAAAGAAACCCACCCCATCCCCCTTATGCCGGAGGAACCGTATCCTGCCAGGGACCTTCCCCTTCGCTCTGAGCCTGTGCCAGCACATAAAGCTGCTGCTGTGGGCTTATATCCCTCAGTGCTGCCAGGGTTTCCTGGTCAATAAGGGCGTTCAGTCGCACCGCCGTGTATATGGGCGGGGTCTCTTTGCCCGGGGGCAGAAAATCTCCGGTCCGGCTGTTTTTATAGTATAGATATGCGCCCTTGGCTGTCCAGTATTCCCCACTGTCCTGAGTAAGATCCTCCGAGCCCACAAAGCCCTTTGAAGTCAGATGCCCCGCTTCAAGCACCGGCTCGCCCTCTACCAATGGCCCGCACACCTTCACCCGCAGCTTACAGCCGGCAAGGCCCTGATTCTTAAAACTGAGGCTGGAATCCGCGCATTCCCCGGGCCGCAATACCGGGATGGATTCGCCATCCTCCGGGCCAAGGGCCACCACCTGTATGGCGGCGGGCTCCTGATTGGGCCCAAGTGTGAAGCACATCCCCCATATCCCGGCAAGCAGCGCCAGGGCTATGGCCGTAAGCCACCGCCCGGCCCTCATGCGTCCGCCCCCAGCCTGAAGCTGCCGCCCACGGCCACATTGGGTGTCTCTCCCAGCGTGAAGCGCAGGATCTCACTGCTGCGGAACGGGTCCACGGTATCGTTCTCGTCACAGAGCCCAAGGCGGCATACCTCCTGCTCCTCCTGACCCACGGCGGTGACGGTATAGGTCCCAAAGGGCAGACCGGTGAACTCCGCCACCAGGCACTGGACCCCTCCCTGGGGGTCCGGGTCCGGGCTGGCCTGGGCGTACAGGCAGAGCCCTCGGCCCTCAAGCTGGAACAGCGCTGCTCCCGCCCCCACGCAGGGGCCCTCGGCCCGGACGCGGATCGTCCCTGTCTCCACCCGTACATTATAGGTAAGCTCCAGCTGAGAATCACCGCCCCCCTCTCTGTGGAGCACGGCGGCGATCTTGTAGTCCGTCTCCTGCCTGGGCCGCTGACGGCCAAGCTCCGCCAGATCCTTTAGACCCTCCGGGCTCATCCACCAGCACTCCACCCGGCCGGGCTCGTCCCCAAAGGCCATGGCCGCCTGCTCCTCCAGGGGCAGGCCGTTCACCCGAAGGGGCACTGCCTCGCCCAGGAACAGGGTCTCCCTCAGCCACACCGTTTCCGCGGCGGAGCTCCGGGGGGATATGTATAGGAGCGCCGCGCACGCCGCCAGTGGAAGAAGCCTTATCAACCGCTTGATATTTGCCTGCATACATGATTCTCCTCTCTGGGAATATTTTATAGTAAAATACCATGCCCGGCGCGGGAAAACTGTCAAACTTTGGCCCAAGCGCGGTCGGAGCCGGAAAAAGCTTGCAACCGGGCGGGTTTTGGGCTATAATATGTCAGATACTGGTATAAGAGGTGCTACCGATGTAGTTATTTGAGTTACTATAGTTTAATTATACATTAGAACAGAATGGAGAGTATATCATGCCTGATAATAGAGCTGAAATAGAAAAGCGCCGCACCTTCGCCATAATCTCCCACCCCGACGCGGGCAAGACCACCCTGACGGAAAAGTTCCTTCTCTACGGCGGAGCCATAGCCCTGGCCGGGATGGTCAAGGGCAAGCGGAACTCCCGCCACGCCGTGTCCGACTGGATGGAGATAGAGAAGCAGCGCGGCATATCCGTCACATCGTCCGTTATGCAGTTCCAGTATGACGGCTTCTGCATAAACATCCTGGACACCCCCGGGCATCAGGACTTCTCAGAGGACACCTACCGCACCCTGATGGCTGCTGACAGCGCCGTGATGGTGATAGACGCGGGCAAGGGCGTGGAGGCGCAGACCAGAAAGCTCTTTAAGGTCTGCGTCATGCGGGACATACCCATCTTCACCTTTATCAACAAGATGGACCGCGACTCCCGCAGCCCCTATGACCTGTTGGACGAGATAGAGAAGGAGCTGGGCATAGGCACCTACCCCATGAACTGGCCTATAGGCTCCGGGGTGGACTTCAAGGGGGTCTACGACCGGGAGAAGGACAAGGTGCTGCGGTTCATACCCGAGGAGAGCGGCGCGGGGCGCAGAGAGGTCCAGGAGCAGGACTTTTCCTTAGACGACCCGGAGCTGCCGGAAGCCATAGGCGAATATCTCTACGGCACACTAAAAGACGACGTGGAGCTATTGGACGGTGCGGGCTACGAGTTCGACCTGGAGCGGGTGCGCCACGGTAAGCTCTCGCCGGTGTTCTTCGGGTCGGCGCTGACGAACTTCGGGGTGGAGCCCTTCCTGGAGCAGTTCCTAAAGCTCACTCCCCCGCCGCTCCCCCGGCAGACCGATGGCACTACGGTGGACCCCTTCGCCGACGACTTCTCCGCCTTTGTCTTTAAGATACAGGCCAACATGAACAAGGCCCATCGGGACCGCATAGCCTTCATACGCATTTGCAGCGGCAAATTTGAGAAGGGCATGGAGGTGGAGCACGTCCAGGGCGGCCGCCGCATGAAGCTAAGCCAGCCCCAGCAGCTCATGGCCCAGAGCCGGGAGATAATCGAGGAAGCCTATGCCGGGGACATCATCGGCGTGTTCGACCCGGGGGTATTCTCTATCGGCGACACCCTCTGCGCCCCGGGCAAGAAGCTTAAATTCCAGGGCATACCCACCTTCGCGCCGGAGCTGTTCAGCCTGGTGCGGCAGAAGGACACCATGAAGCGCAAGCAGTTTGTCAAGGGCGCCAACCAGATCGCCCAGGAGGGCGCTATCCAGATATTCCAGGAGATAAACTCCGGCATGGAGGAGATCATCGTGGGCGTGGTGGGCAGCCTGCAGTTCGACGTGTTCCAGTACCGCATGGAGAACGAGTATAACGTGGAGGTCCATATGCAGACGCTTCCCTATTCGTTCATACGCTGGATAGACAACGAGGGGATGGACGAGACGGCGCTTAGGAAGCTGAACCTTACGTCTGATACCAAGAAGGTCCAGGACTTGAAGGGGCGGTATCTGCTGCTGTTTAGCAATCAGTGGAGCATCAACTGGGCACTGGAGAGGAATGAGGGATTGTTGCTGTCAGAGTTTAGTGAAAACTAAACTCTTGTTCAGATGAGAACTGAGCTCTTGTTTTGGTGCGAATTAAGGAGGACACATGAAGCTTATCATAACCGACCTTGATGCTCTCCCCTGCAAGGTAGAGGGCGAATACAAGCTCATAAAGCCGACAGGCAATATCCGTCACTGTATTGGATGCTTTGGATGCTGGGTCAAGACCCCGGGGGAGTGCGTGATACACGACGGCTATGAACTCACCGGCAGGGATATCAGCAGGTGCGGGGAACTGATATTACTAAGCCGGTGCATATACGGCAGCTTGAGCCCCTTTGTGAAGAATGTGCTGGACCGCGCCATATCCTATATCCACCCGGATTTTGTCATACGCCGGGGAGAGATGCACCATAAGAGAAGGTATGATAACCGCTTAAATATTACCGCCTATTTCTACGGCGGCGATATTACCCCGGCTGAACGGAGCACTGCCGAGAAGCTGATCTCTGCCAATTCCGTGAACTATGACGGCACTGGCTCAGTCCACTTTATAGACAGCCCCGAAGAATTGGAGGGAATCACACTATGACCGCGCTTATAAACGGCAGCCCAAAGCCCAGCGGCAGCGCAAGCGCTGTGCTTTTAAAAATATTAAAAGAGCATATTTGCGGGGAGCTTTTAGAGACTGCCCTGCGCGGACCCGAACCTGGGGACGGCTGCGTTAAGGCGCTGGCTGGCGCGGACACATGGGTTTTCGCCTTCCCGCTGTATGTGGACGGCATACCGTCCCACTTGCTGAGCTGTCTGTGCAGGCTTCAGGGGCTGGCGGAGGAGAAACATCCCAGGATCTATGCCGTGGCAAACTGCGGGTTCTATGAGGGTGAACAGAACCGGCTGGCGCTCTCCGTTATGGAGAACTTCTGCCAGAGGGCCGGGTGCCGGTGGTGCGGCGGCGTAGGCATAGGGGGCGGCGGGTCCCTCACTTCGCTGCCAAGGGTTCCCGAGGAGAAAGGGCCCATGGGCCCGGTGGAGCGGGCGCTCAGAGAGCTGGGCGATAGCATTTCCGCTGGCGCAGCCCGGGATAACTGGTATGTGACGGTGGCGCTCCCCCGGCTCATGTATAAGCTGGCCGGGCAGATGGGCTGGCGGAAGATGATACGGGCCAATGGCGGCAGGGCGCGGGACCTGGATAAACGAATAACTTAAGAAAGCCCCCTCCGGCCAACGCCGGAGGGGGCAGCTTTTCTCTATACTCTCACTTATACACCTCATTAAGATACCCATACGTCGCGGGCATCTCCTTGGTGACATGCAGCGCGTTGTGCATATGCATGCCGCTCTCATACTCCGCCAGCGTCAGCCGCCTGCCCGCCGCAGGGACAAATTCGCCGCTGTCCGGGTCCAGGAAAAGGCCGCCCCGGGCGGTGAACTCGCCGCTGTAGCCAAGCTGGTATATGGGATAGTCTGCGTCCAGCATACCATCCTGGGTGGTGAAGCGGCCGTTTTTGAAGTCCTCGCGCATGGCCTCCTCAAGGCGCTCCCGGAAGTCCTTTGGCAGCTCCTCTACCGGGCGGGGGTCCTTAACATCCGCCTTCTCCTCCGAGTCCATTACTCTATAGTAGCCCGCTTTCGGCTCCACCCAGCCCAGCGACGACACCGCGTCTATGGCGCACATCGGCTCAAGGCTGTTTACAAACTCGTCGCTGGCGATTATCTCCCGGCGAAGGTTCCGGACCTCCTCAAGTATGGGCTCCGTCTTGGAGTTCACCGGGCCTTTATAGAGCACCGACACGCCCTCGTATTCCGGCAGGGCATCGCCGTCATTATCATTGATACAGTAGCTGATATAGATATACTCCTGCAAGCGGTATGCCCCGCGCCCGGGCAGGTATGGGTACTGGGCGGCGCGCTCCAGCTCTAAATACTTCTTGTGGAGCTTACGCACCTTTTCCAGCATCTCGGGGCTGGTAAGGCCGTCCCTCAAGTAACTTGAATTGATCTCCGGCGAAACTCCGGGCACCTCCAGATACCAGGGGCCGTTCATATTTATGTTATCTATCGGGTACAGAAACTGCAGGTCCACCATCTCTATCTCCGACGTCTCAGGGATGCCGGTTTCCACGCCCATGCCAGTGGCCGTCAGCACCAGCAGCACCGCCAGCAGCGCCCCGGAAATGATAATGGACATGGAGCTGCGGCCCAGGGCCTTCAGCTTTCGGTGCCAGACAAGCTCCAGTATCAGGTGCGTCCCAAAGAGCGCCAGCACCATGGACCCCAGGGTAAGCGGGATGCCAAGACCGCCCAGCTCAAAGCCTATGGCTGCGGCCATCACAAGGCCCAGCGCTCCCACCCCTGCCGCCAGGGTCATCTCCGTGCGCAGGACCCGCTCTAAGATCCTGCACCGGCCGAAGTTCCCGGCCCACTCGCTTTGGCGGCGCTTATAGAGATGATAGCCCGCGGCGGCGCATAGGGCCCCGAAGATGGGCAGCCAGATATACGTGACAATCATGAAAGGCTGGGATAAGTTATGGCTGGTTACGGCAAAGGGCGAGCCCAAAAACATAAGAAAATCGCTGAACTTATGGAGTTTGACGTTTGCCACGGGTATGGTGGTGAACATAGTTTGATATCCGGCAAAGATGATGATCCGCCAGCACACCAGATGGGCCATGGACGCCAGTATATATCCGTGCCAGGTGCCTGTAAGCGCCGCCATCATAAAGGCAAATCCCACCAGGGCCACGGCTATGAGCGTTAAATCGCGGATATTGTACTCGATATATATCGAGTTTGCCAAACGCTGTGCGTACCCTGTAAACAGCCGGCAAGGTATTATGGGCAGCAGTATCTGCCAGAAGGCATTCAGCACCGCCGCCAGGTACATCTGTCCCCGGGGAACGGGCATGGCGTGGATAAAGTCCGCCTGCCGCCGGGAGAAGCAGTCGCCCAGGTATATCAAAGGCGCAAAGAAGGCAAAGCCGGTGACTATCGCCTCCACGAGATACTTGTCTTCTCTGTATCCATGGCCGAAAATGTAACTCCAGGCTGTCAGCCCCACCATCAGTACCCAGTACAGCAGAGCGGCGGGCAGGCCGCGCCGGAGCTGCCAGAGGAACACGGTCAAAAAGCCGCCGCGCTTATCCAAGGATCTTGTCAATGTCATAACCAGCCGCCTCCATTTCGCTTATAAATACTTCCTCAAGGGACAGTGGCACCGTCTCCTTAAAGGTGGGTCCGAACTCCTCCAGGGCCGTCAGCACATCGTCGCGGGTGCCCCGGGCCACGAAGCTGATAAGTGAGCCTGTCTGCTCGAAGGTCGTGATGCAGAGCTTCTGCTTGAGCTTCTCAATGGGCGGCACTTCCTTAAACACCGCCTGGACCCGCTGCAGATGCAGGGAGAGCTCGTCCAGCTCCTTCTCAAGGATAAGCCCGCCCTTGTGCAGCAGGGCCAGTGTGTCGCAGAAGTCCTCCATCTCCCGCAGGTTATGGGAGGCCAGCACCACGGTCATGCGACGGTCGGCCACCTCCTGGGCAATGAGCTGCTTCACGAGCCTGCGCACCACCGGGTCGATGCCGTCGAAGACCTCGTCCAGCAGCAGCACCTCCGGGCGGCTTGCCAGGGCCAGTATCAGCCCCGCCTGACGCCTGTTGCCCTTGCTTAGTGTCTGGAAGCGGGTCTTCTCGTTCACCGGGAAGCGCTGGCAGAGTTCCGTAAACCACGCCTCGTCCCAAGCGGGGTACAGCCCCGAGAGCTGCCTGCCCATGGACAGCAGCGTATACCCCGGCGGCAGTCTCAGCTCGTCCGGCACAAACCGGAGCCTTGACTTTATCTCCCGGTTCTCAAAGACCTGCTGGCTGTTGACGGTGACCTCTCCCCCGTCTGCCCGGTAGACCCCTGCAAGGATCCTGAGCAGTGTGGACTTGCCCGCGCCGTTGGAGCCCACCAATCCGAAGATGCTGCCGGTCTGGATGCTGAGATCCACGCTGTCAAGGGCGGCAAGCTCCCCAAAGCGTTTAGTAAGCTGTTTGCATTTGATCATGGATTTCCCTCCTTCTCTGGGTCCGGGATGCCTGACAGGAGCTCTGCGAGCTCAGCTCGGGTCACTCCGCATGATATAGCCTCCCTCACGGCTGATTCTACCATATTCAGGGCCTCCCGTCTGCGCCTGTCTGCCGCCGCCTGGGGCTTTGACAGAAATGAGCCCTTCCCCGGCAGGGAGTGGAGCAGGCCGTCCCGCTCCAGCATTGAATAGGCCTTCTGAACGGTATTGGGGTTCACGCCCAGCTCCTTTGCCACGGCCCGGACCGATGGCAGCTGGCCGCTGTCCCCAAAGGCTCCGGCGGCCCCCAGAGTGATGACGCTGCGGTATATCTGCTCGAATATTGGCAGACCGCATTTGTAGTCGATGGCGAACATTTTTACACCTCCAACTGTACTAGTTCGATTAGTACAGTTCAATAATACACCCATACAGCGCGTTTGTCAAGGGGAATTTTAAAAAAATTTAGGCCCCTGACTTTAAAATCAGGAGCCCAACGTTATATCATTATGGTAAACTGTCTAAAATTACGGTAAACTTCTAGCCATTAGGGTACATCTCGCGCAGCAAGGGTATCTGGTCCGCCCTCGGCGTACCCTCCAGGCGCTGGATGTATGCCTCAAGCATCCCTCTGGCGTGCTCGGGGCCTCCCTCGCGCATGACCGTCCACATGGGGTCCCTGTCAAATTCGGACTTCTTCATCTGCTCATCCACCCAGTCGAGTATCAGCCGCGCCCCCTTATCGCAGAGGTCCGGCCGCTCCCCGGCCAGATTGTGCAGCTGGTGGGGGTCGTTCACCACATCAAAAAGCTGCTCCTTCGGGAACAGATGATACCCGCCGTGGACCGTGCGCAGATATAGGTAGTTGTCAAAACGCGCACTCCGCTGGCAGACGTGGGCGCACTGGGTCAGCACCAGATGATCCTTGCCGCAGTCCTTGCCCTCGGTGATGGTCTTGGCGTAGGACACGCCGTCATAGTCGTACTCGCCCACAAATCCAGTGCCCAGAAGCTCCTGGATGGTGGGGGCCAGGTCCACGTTATCGTGGAAGCCCGTGGCGGTCTTTCCCTTTGCCCCGCCGGGCCACTTGATTATCATGGGTATATGGCAGGTGGGCTCGTCGGCGGTGCCGTGCTCGGCGTAGAGGCCCAGCTCGCCCAGGTTCTCGCCGTGGTCCGAGGTGATTATGATGGCTGTGTCCTCATACAGCCCCTTCTCCTTCAGCCAGCCCATAATCTGCCCGATATTGTCGTCGGCATAGCGTATGCCGCAGTCATAGCTGTCCATAAAGTCCCGCATATCCTGCATGGTCCTCACCGCGCCGGGATGGCGGGGGAACTGCTCGAAGTGGGTATCATCCCACATATTGATCTCATTCGCCCCATGAGGCCCCACATGCAGCAGGTGCTGGGCGAATACCTCCTCGTCTATCCAGCTGTCCGGCAGGGGCACATCCTTGAATGGGTTGCCGAACTCCTCAGGCGCGCGGTACGGTGTGTGTGGGTCCCAGTAGTTCACGTGCATGAACCAGTTGTCCTCCTCGCCCTTGCGCTCCAGCCAGTCTAGCACACGGGGCGTTATCTCCCCGGCCAGCTCGTTGCCGCATTTGCCGAAGTTCATGCACTCGTTAAAGCCGGCGTTGAACCACCAGGAGGAGTGCCGCTCAGCAAATGAGGAGAAGCTCACCGTGTGCATCCCCGCCCGCCTGAACTGCATGAACAGTCCGTTCTCGCTGACGCTGTCCCTAAAGTGCCTGCTCTCCCCCTGCAGGCGCATATCCGCTGCCGTGCCGCCGTGGCCCACGACCCCGGTGCGTATGCCGTAGCGACCGGAGATTAGGGATGCCCGGCTGGGCAGGCAGGGGGCGTTGGGGCAATAGTAGTTGTCAAACCGCATACCGTCGGCAGCGATACTGTCGATCGCCGGCGATGTATCCCTGGCATAGCCGTAGCAGCCCAGGTGGTCCGGCCGCAGGGTGTCGATGTCGAACATGATTATACGCATAGGCGCACGCTCCTTCTGGGAAATTCCCATTTTTCACCAGATAAGTATAGCATATTTTTCCAGAAAATGCTATAATAAATGGAGAATTTTTCCAAAAAGAAAGGAGCATACCCATGCCCCCACTCTCCATACTTATAAAGCCCGCCTCGGGCGGTTGCAATATGCGCTGCGCCTACTGCTTCTACCACGACGAGGCTATGAACCGCGCCGTGCCCTCCTATGGCATGATGTCCGAGGACACCCTGGAAACACTGATAAGAAAGGCCCTGGACTACGCCAGCGGCCAGTGTACTTTTGGGTTCCAGGGCGGCGAGCCCACCCTGCGGGGGCTGGAGTTCTTCCGGCTGGCTGTAGAGTACCAGCAAAAATATAACGTGCACAATGTGCGCATAAACAACGCCCTTCAGACCAACGGGCTTGTGTTGGACGGCAGCTGGGCGAGATTCTTTAAGGAGAACGGCTTCCTTATCGGCCTGTCCCTGGACGGCGGCAAGGCCCTGCACGACTCCCTGCGCAGGGATTCTCAGGGCCGCGGTACCTTCAGCCGCACACTGCGGGCCGCCCGGCTGCTCCAGAGCCATGAGGTTGACTTCAACCTGCTGACGGTGGTGACCCGGCAGGTTGCGGAGAACATCACCCAGGTATACCGTTTCTTCCGGCGGGAAGGGATGCTGTATCAGCAGTACATCCCCTGTCTGGACCCACTGGGTGAGCCCAGGGGCGGCTCTGACTACTCCCTTACACCCGAGATCTTCGGCAAGTTTCTGAAATCCCTCTTTGACCTGTGGTATCAGGACGTCAAGGCCGGACGTTTCATATATATAAGGTATTTTGAGAACCTTCTGGGTATGCTTACCGGCCGGCCCCCGGAGCACTGCGGGCTATCCGGCCGCTGCGCGTTGCAGCATGTAGTCGAGGCCGACGGCTCGGTATATCCATGCGACTTCTACTGTCTGGATGAATGGAAACAGGGAAATATTCTTCAGTACGATTTCACCGCTTTGGATAAGAGTGAAGCCGCCCAAAAATTCCTGCGGGAATCCATAGCTTTGCCTGAGAACTGCACGGACTGCCAGTACCGATTTATGTGCCGGGGCGGCTGCCGCCGGGACAGGGAGCTCCTCTCCGCCGCCGCAGACAGTCCGCGGCGCAACTACTTCTGCCAGGCCTATAAGGTGTTCTTCCCCTATGCCCTTCCCCGGCTAAGGGAGCTTATTGGCCTCTAGATCATCTTCACATAGCCCGCCAGCTCCAGGGCCCGGTCCACGGCTTTCTTGTAGCGCCGGGAGTACACCTGAGTGAACTCCCCGGCGTAGACCTCCAGTCTTCCGTTAAAGCCGGTCTTGAACCTATATACTCCGTTGTTGGGATGATTCGGGTCATACCAGTGGGGCACTCCACCGAAGTCGTAGGTGTGGCAGCCGCTTTCCACGGCCCAGCGTATCATCTCCCACTGCATAAGATAGTTGGGCATTACCTCCCGGTGGACAGAGGTTGACGCGCCGTACAGATAGGTGGTCCTGCCGCCGTACTGCACGCATATTGCCCCGGACAGGGCCTGTCCCTGGTACTCGCAGAGGTACAGCCGGCAGTGCTCGCCCAGTGAGTTCATCATCCGGGCAAAGTACCCCTCTGTACGCATGTCAAAGCCGTCCCTATCCTTGGTTTCCTCCATTAAGCGGCAGAAATCGGCGAGCCGCTCCCTGCCATATACCTTGCAGGTAACTCCCCTGCGCTTTGCAAGCCTTATATTATACCGGCACTTGCTCTTGAAGGAGCCCAGCAGCTCCTCCTCTGTGCGTCCTCCTATATCCAGCACATAGTTATTCCTGCACTGAATAGTCACATCGTCCGGCTGCCACGGGGTAAATCCCAATCCGGCCTCCCTGAGGGCATACACAGCCCGGCTGTCCGTCTCGTCTATGGGCGGGTCCAGTTTGCAGGTGTAGGCGTGATACCTGTGGGCAAGCTCCTCTAATCCCTGAAGGATGTCCTTCAGGGATTCATGGTCTGTGGGGTCACAGACCGGCCCTCTGGGGCAGTATATGAAGGGCTTAAAGGGCGGCGGGAACCGCTTGACGAGAACCAGCGCCGCGGCCCGTATACTCCCCTCCGCGTTCCGGGAGATTATCGCCTCATGCTTCCAGCGGTGCTTCACCCCGGCCCACAGGGTGGATTGGAGAAAATGGGCGTTCCTGCTAATTAAAAAGGCCTCGTATTCGTCCACAGCGGCCCT
The DNA here is from genome assembly GCA_910584745.1 of uncultured Eubacteriales bacterium. Classification (GTDB taxonomy): domain Bacteria; phylum Bacillota; class Clostridia; order Oscillospirales; family Acutalibacteraceae; genus Acutalibacter. Next base: position 121,599 of record CAJUDG010000003.1, on the reverse strand, counting down.
ATTTTTGAAGTCGAGGTATTCCATCACTTTCCACTCCTTTCACCCATTAGACGTGTCCGGAGAAGGGATGGTAAGATACTATATGTAAAAAAGTTGTAATACTTATGTGTTCAAAACGTAATCCATCTGCCCCCCGCTCTGCCAGCGCATTTCCGGCAAAAAACTGGAGAGTAAAAAGAAGCTGGAAGGCTACGTGATCGGAAAGCTGACAAACTTGTACTGATATTGGGTTTTCTCTTGACTATTAAGACTAAATCTGCTATTATTCTCATCGGAGATGAATTTATGTCTGAGGGGGCATGGTAATTAAGAAAAGTCTTTTTCTGTCAGCGGCTCCGACTGGCATAGACCATGACCGGTATGACACGTTAAGTGTGAGATTTGAATTATGTATTATCATGTGATTGGAATGGTTAATGATGAGAAACTTTCTGTCCTCCATGCTGGGCATTATGCTCTGCATTCTGATTTTTGCCGCCTGTGGTTCTTCTGCGGATGAACCCAGCTCCTCCCTTCTGGAAGACGCTTCGCCGTCGCCTTCTGCGTCCGCTTCGCCCTCGCCTACGACAAAGCCAACTGCAAAGCCTACCACAAAACCCACAGCGAAGCCCACCGCAAGTCCTACCGCCACACCCGAGCCTACCCAGGCGCCAACTCCCGACCCCACGCCTGAGCCTACTCAGGCTCCTACTCCAGAGCCCGTGCCGGAGCCTACTCCCGAGCCTATACCGGATCCCACTCCGGTACCGCCCAGTCCATACGACTATGTGGGTGTGGATATCAATACTTTCTATAGTGTCTTCGGCTATCCCAGCAGTTCTGACTACGGTCCCAGCTGTATGGGGGACGGAGAGGACGGTCTGCTGTATTACGGCGACTATGTAGTGGTTACATACCGAGATCCAAGCGGCAGTGAAACTGTCCTGAGCGTCGGGTAAGCCCTATGGTGTTCAGTTCTCCCGCGTTTCTCTTTGTATTTTTGCCGGTATGCTTTATACTGTACCGGCTGCTGCCGAATCAGACGGCAAAAAACGTCCTGCTCACCCTGGCAAGCGTGGTCTTTTATGCCTTTGGTGAGCCGGTGTATGTGCTGCTGCTCCTGATGTCCGTGGTGGTAAACTATATCTGCGGACGGATTATCGCTTTGGGACGGTCAAGTAAAAAGCTGGTGATGGTCCTGGCCGTGGTGATAAACCTGGGTTTTTTGTCCGTTTTCAAGTATACGGATTTCGCCGTCTCCACGGTAAACCATGTTTTTGGGCTTAATCTCGCCCTGCCCGGTATTGCTCTGCCGGTGGGAATCTCCTTCTTCACCTTTCAGGGGCTGTCATATGTCATCGACGTATACCGGGACAAAACCCTTGTCAGCTGTGATTTACTGAAGCTCGCCCTATACATCTCCTTTTTCCCCCAGCTTATTGCAGGGCCGATCGTAAAGTACCACGATGTAAGCCTTCAGATCGACCGGCGCAAGACCACTCCCGCCCTTACCGCCGCCGGGCTTCGCCGGTTTATCCTGGGGCTGTCAAAAAAGCTGCTGCTATCCAATACTGTAGGCCAGATGGCCGATATGGTCTTTACCGCCGGCCCCATGCAGCTGGACGCCCGCACGGCATGGCTGGGGGCGGTATGCTACTGCCTTCAGATATACTTTGACTTCTCCGGGTACTCTGATATGGCAATCGGGCTTGGGCATATGTTCGGTTTCCGCTTTCTGGAAAACTTTGACCATCCCTATGCCAGCGCATCCATACAGGAATTCTGGCGGCGCTGGCATATCTCTCTGTCCAGCTGGTTTCGGGACTACCTGTACATCCCGCTGGGAGGCAACCGCAGGGGAAAGCTTCGCACCCAGCTTAACAAGTGCATCGTGTTCTTCTGCACCGGTCTCTGGCATGGGGCAAGCTGGAACTTCGTGCTCTGGGGGCTTTGGCATGGACTGTTTATTATCCTTGAGGGCCTGCTGCCCAAAGGCGGCATAGGGCGGCGAATATGGGGCCATGTGACCACCTTGTTTATCATTTTGCTTGGCTTTGTGCTTTTCAGGGCGGACACTCTGGCAGGCGCCGGACTGATATTCTCAAAGATGTTTGCCGGGAGTGAAATCACGCTGCAGAGCTCTGCGCTGCTGCGGTCAATGCTGACGCCCTATAATATTACCGTTCTGGGGCTAAGCTCGATTTTTTCACTGCCGCTGCTGCCCCGTGTAAAGAGCTTTGCCAATGGCGCCGGCACCGTTCCGGCGCTTTTGCGGATCGGTTCCTATGGGATTTCTGCGGCGCTGTTTGCACTCTGTGTGATGAACCTAGCGGGAAGTCAGTTTAACCCGTTTATATATTTTCGGTTTTAGTAGAGGTTTGCCATGAAGAAATTTTGTCATATCCTGTTTACGGCAGTCTTTCTGATAGCCTGCCTTGTCCCCGCCGCGGGGATGATCTTTCTTGGCCCAAGTAAGGCCGCCGGGAATGAAGTGCTCTCTCCCCCTCCCGTGATAACAAAGCCTGACGGCTCTTACAACCTGGATCTGCTTTCGGATGCGGCCGACTGGTTTTCCGACCATTTTGCTTTCCGACAGGAGCTTGTTACGGCTGATTCTGTCATAAAGTCGGCGCTGTTTCACACCTCCGCCCAGCCGGACGTGACTTTGGGTAAAAACGGCTGGCTGTACTATACCGAGACACTTGATGACTATACCGGAGCTGATCTTCTCACCCACCGGCAGGCCTGGTGTGCGGCCCGCTCACTGGCCCTGGCCCAGAGGTATGTGGAGGAGCGCGGCGGAGTATTTACCTTTACCATCGCGCCGAACAAGATATCCCTATACCCCCAATTTGCCCCGCATGGGCTGATCCCGGCCGGTACTGACTCAGCCAGTCTTATGCGAAAGCAGCTCGAGGTTCAACAGGTCCATTACACCGACCTGTTTGAGCCTATTCAGGATCAGGAGGAAGTGCTGTATCACAGCCTTGATTCCCACTGGAACAACAAAGGCGCGGCCCTGGGCCACGACCTGCTGCTGGCCGGGCTGGAGCTTGAAGGTAACGCTTACGAGAAAGAGGGTACATATCAGCTTACACACCGCGGAGATCTGTACGAAATGCTATACCCCGCTTCGGGCAGACTTGACCGGCAGTTTGAGTTTGACCGGCCGCCGGAGTTTGAATACACCTCCCCCATCCGCAATGCTGACGGCCTGCGCATTACGACTGCCAGCGGCTCACAGAATGAACCGCTTGTCATGTTTCGGGATTCCTTCGGCAACGCCCTGCACAGCCTGATGGCCGAAAGCTTCTCGTTGGCTGTTTTCTCCCGGGCCATGCCGTATAACCTGACGTTGATGGATCAGACTGCCGCACGGTATGTCGTGGTGGAAATTGTAGAGCGGAACCTTGACCTGCTGGCTGGGATGCCGTTCCTAATGCCCGCACCTCGGGTGGAGTTTTCAGAAGAGACCATCCCAGTCAGCGCCACGGCCGAAGTGGAGAGCTCTCCCGCTTCTAACCTGCCGGAATATGTGCAGCTAAATGGCCGGTTAGATTCCCCCTGTGACACGGACAGCCCGGTGTATGTCCGCAGCAGCGACGGCATAGTTTACGAGGCTTTTCCCGTGGCAGACGTTCCCGTGGCGGACGACGAGGGATCCGGCACATCCTTTGGACTCTGTCTGCCGGAAGCATCTGCCGGGGGCATACAGATAATCTTCCGCAGCGGCGGCAGCTGGCTGACTGCCCAAGTCTGATATTTATTTTTAACTTTTTGGCTAAACCACAAAAATAGACCCTGGGGACAGAAAGCCGTTGCTTCTGCCCCAGGGGCTTTACTATTTGATTATTGCCTATACATTCTCAGGAATTGAGGCTGGCGGGTACATGGGTTTTAAGATACTCCACCCATGCCTCGCAGGCCTTGTTTGTCACATGAATACCCATGTCATAATTATCCGAACAGAAGTCCGTCCGCAGAGCCCCGTTGGAATCCTTCAACGCAGACCCGACATCAACATAGTACCATTTACGCTTAGCGCAGAGTTTCTTTATCCGCTCGTTGAACTGATTGATCCTGTTATTGCTATAGCCATATTTGGAGATCAGGTAGCTGTTGTTTGTCATTGGTGTTACAGACTGCATGATGATATTGACTTTGGGATTCTTTTTCAGGATATTGTCCACCATCCGCTCCGTCCGTTCCATCGTATAGTCAACAGGATATGTAAGTCCGTTCATGCCCAGCATGATATAAACATTTTTCGCTCCGCAAGCCTTTACATTGTCCTCCAGCAGCCGCTTGACCCCTTTGTATTTGGGGTGCAGTGAGGTGGCGGACACGGGCAGCAGCGCATTGATGGCATTGAAGCTGACCGAGCATAGCATGGTTGCCTTGCCGAGAGCTTTGGTGGAATTCTGGTACAACTCAAGACCTACTGAGACGGAATCTCCGATGAATACTGCGTCGTCAAACCAGCTTGTCGGCACCGGGTCGCTTGCCGGCACCGGTGTACCGAAAACATAGTCTACATTGGCGTATAGGTCAAGGTACGCATCCTTCTCGGTCGAGACCAGCTCCGCGCCGTCAGGGATCTCGCTTCGAGCGGCATCCAGGAACCTGCATATCATGGTAGCCGTTTCCTGACAGCTGATTTTGTTGCTTGGCATAAACTTCCCGGTCTTATTGCCGCTTATCACCCCGGCCATCTGGCAGGCGGTCACGGAACTCCTGGCGTATTTGCTGATTTTGGAAGAATCCTTAAAGAGAGAAGCCTTCTCCTGCTTTAACAGGGAAATACGATCGGCCCTTGCCATGCGCACCAGAAACTCTGCGCACTGCTCCCTGGTCACCGGCGTCTCGGGCCCAAATCTTCCGCCGCCTACTCCGCTTGTAACGCCGCTGTCAACAGCCCACATGACCGCATCAAAGCCATTGCTGCCGGCGGGGATATCCGTAAACTCGGAGCCGGTCTGCAGGTTTTCTTCCCCACCGAGGACAATATGCAGCTCATACAGCATCTTTACAAAGCCCAGGCGGGTGGTATTTGCTGTGGGATCGAAGGCGCTGATCTCTTCATACATCCCCATATCGTACAGAGTTTTAATATACTGATAGGCCCATGAGGTTTCCGGGACCTTCAAGAAGAAAAGCTTTTGACTGAATTCGTCCTCATAAGCGCCGGGTTCGGTAGAAATCATCTCTTCCCCGCTTACCGGGCCTTCCACAGCAGCGCCATACAGCCGGTACACCAGTGCTGCGGCTTCCTCATTCGTTATGACGCCGCTGGGGTCAAACTTCCCTCCCCCCTTACCGCTTAGAAGCTTCGCCATCTGACAGGCCGTAACAGAGCTTCTGGCAAATGCGGATATATCTGCGGCATCCCTGAACATGGTCATATCAGCGGCCTTCGGCAAGGATATACCGCATACATGTGCCATGCGGATGACAAAGACCGCGCCTTCCTGACGTGACAGCACCCGGTCCCGCCCGAATTCCGTATCGCTGACGCCCTCGGTCACGCCATTCTCCGCCGCCCACATGACAGCATCATACCCCTCGCTGCCCGGGGGCACATCGGTAAACCGGGATCCATCCGTTTCTGTGTCCTGGGCCTGTTCCCCGTCATCCTGTTCCCCGCTTATGGAAATATGGCATTTATACAGCATACTGACGAAATCCAGGCGGGTACATCCCTCTATGGGACCAAAAGTGGTTCCGGTCGGAACGATGCCCAAGTCAAACAGGGCTCTAATACTTTCATAGCTCCACCTGCCCTCGGGAACATCCGAATAGAATGGTGCAGGCTCCGGAGAAGGCTCCGGCAAAGGTTCGTCCGGTTCCTGTTCGGCCTCTAAGTCCTGTTCGGTCTCCAAGTCCGACGCAGGCTCTGTGTCCTGAACGGCAGCAGGACTCTGATCCTCAGCCGAAACGTCCTTTTCGTCATCACATTCAATCACCTGATCCGCCACAGCTTGGCCCTGTTCCGTGGCAAAAGCTCCCGGGACACATGTCAGGCACAGCGCCAGCGCAAGAAATAGCCCAAGGCATTTTTTCATAAATACCGTTACTCTCATCATTCCCAAACCCTTCCCATCTCCTGTAACCTCAAAGACCTCGACATGCTTTCTGCTGTTTCGGACTCATATTACAAGTTGTTAATATTTTCATAATTCATTATATATCATCGTGGGGGGCTTGTCAATAGATGCCCCCCACGATAACATTTCTCTGGCCAAAGCCTTATCTGTGTTCCATGATTATTTCCCGGGTTTAAACCCATCCTTCAGTTTCACCGAGCGGTTGAAAACCAAATTCCCCGGCTTGCTGTCCCTGTTGTCAGCGCAGAAATATCCCTGGCGCATGAACTGGTAGCTCTCCCCGGGTTTCGCATTGGCAAGGGAAGCCTCTGCCTTGCAGCCGGTCAGCACCTCTAATGAATCCGGGTTCAGGTACTCCAGGAAATCGCCCTCCTCAGGGTTGTCTGCGGTGAACAGGTTGTCGTATATACGCACCTCCGCATCCACAGCGGTCCTGGCGTCCACCCAGTGTAAAGTTGCGCCCTTTACTTTCCTGCCGTCAGCGGGATCGCCGCCCCGGCTGTCGGGGTCATACTCGGCGGTTATCTCTGTTATATTGCCGTTCTCATCAGCCGTGAAGCCGGTACACTTTACAAGATACGCCCCCTTCAAGCGGCACTCCGGCCCATCCGGGTAAAGACGCTTATACTTTGGCACAGGCTCTGCCATAAAGTCCTCGGCCTCTACCCAGAGCTCCCTTGAGAAGCTTATCTCCCTGCTGCCGTCCTCAGGCCGGTTCGGGTTATTCTCCACTGTAAAGGTCTCAACCTTGTCGGCCGGATAATTGGTAATTATCAGCTTCACTGGGTACAGCACCGCCATCACCCTCTGGGCTGTCATGTTCAGGTCCTCGCGCAGGCAATATTCCAAAAACGCGTACTCCACCGTGGACGCGGCCTTTGACACGCCGTTCCTCTCTGAGAAGTTCCGTATAGCCCTTGGGGTGTACCCCCGGCGGCGCAGGCCGCATATGGTGGGCATACGCGGGTCATCCCAGCCGTCCACATGGCCGCCCTCTACCAGAGCCCGTAGCTTGCGCTTACTCATGACCGTATGGTCTATGCCCAGGCGGGCAAACTCGATCTGTCGCGGCTTGGATGGCAGCGTCACGTTCTCCACCACCCAGTTGTAGAAGGGCCTATGGTCCTCAAACTCCAGCGAGCAGAGGGAGTGTGTGATATGCTCCATAGCATCCTCGAAGGGGTGGGCATAGTCGTACATGGGATAGATGCACCACTTGTCGCCGGTGCGATGGTGGGCGGTATGGTTTATGCGGTATATGACAGGGTCACGCATATTGAAGTTGCCCGAAGCCAGATCTATCTTTGCCCGCAGGGTCATGCGTCCGTCCTCAAACTCTCCGGCGCGCATACGTTTGAACAGGTCCAGGCTCTCCTCCTTTGGCCGGTCCCTATAGGGGCTGCGGGCAGGGGTGTTCAGGTCGCCGCGCATCTCCCTCATCTGCTCCTGAGACAGCTCACACACATAGGCGAGCCCCTTCTCTATAAGCTCGACCGCCCCCTGATACATCTCCTCAAAGAAATCCGAGCCGTAGAAGAATCGGTCCCCCCAGTCATAGCCCAGCCAGTGTATATCCTCCTTGATGGCGTTCACATACTCCACATCCTCCTTGGTGGGGTTCGTGTCGTCCATACGCAGGTTGCAGATGCCGCCGAACCGCTCAGCCGTACCAAAGTCCACATATATAGCCTTGGCATGGCCGATATGCAGGTAGCCGTTGGGCTCCGGCGGGAATCTGGTATGCACCTGCATACCCTCCGTGCGCCCCCCCGGCCCTATATCCTCTTTCACAAACTCGTCAATAAAGTTGGTGCTGACAACCTCATTGCTTTCTATTCTGCTTTCTCCACTCATGAGAATCAACTCTCCTTTTAATCTGTTTTCAATCAAGCCAGCTCGCTGAGCCCGGCCCTAAGCCTGTCCAGCGCCTCTTCCCTGCCAAGCAGGGTCAGTATTTCCATGGCCCCGCCCGGGGTAACCAGGGTGCCTGCCGCCGCAATGCGCACCGGCCAGAGCAGTGTGCCGTTTTTGACCTCCAGCTTCTGGGCCAAATTTATCATCGCCTCGTGTATAACCTCCAGCTCCCATACGGGCAGCTGCTCCAGTGTCTCTATTGCCGCCTCGAGCATCTTCGGCGAATTTTCCAGGTTTGTCTTTGACTTCTTGTTCACAAAGAAATCCGTCGGATAATCCGGCAGCTCCTTAAAGAACCCCAGCAGCCCGGGTATCTCCTTAAACTTTGTCAGCCGTGCCCGCAGTATGGTGTCAAGGACCTCCCAAGGCTTCTCCACGTCCCCAAAGACCTCTTTATAGTATGGCATGGCCTTGGCGCGGAACTCCTCGTCGCTCATAGCCTTTATATACTCGCCGTTAAACCAGTTTAACTTGTCATAATCGAATACCGCCGGCGACTTGCTGATGCGGTCCACCGAGAAATTCTCTACCAGCTCCTGAAGGCTGAACACCTCCTGGTTATCTTTAGGAGCCCAGCCCAGCAGAGCGATATAGTTTGTGATGACCTCTGGCAGATATCCGTCCTCTACCAGCCCCTCAAAACTTGTGGAGCCGTGGCGCTTTGCAAGCTTTGACGTGGAGCCGTCCTCGTTGCGGCCCATTATCAGCGGCAGATGGATATAGGTGGGCTGCTCCCAGCCCAGGGCCTCATACAGCATCTGATACTTGGGGGTGGAAGTCAGGTACTCGCAGCCGCGCACCACATGGGTAATATTCATCAGGTGGTCGTCTATCACATTGGCGAAGTTATAGGTGGGATAGTCGTCCGCTTTAATAAGCACCTGATCCTCTATCTCCTTGTTCTCTATGGTTATCTCCCCGAACACCGCGTCCTGGAAGGTGGTAGAGCCGGTAAGGGGTACCTTCTGCCGGATAACATAGGGCGTGCCCGCATCTAAAAGCCGCCCCACCTCCTCCTGAGACAGGTCCCGGCAGTGGCGGTCATAGCCTCCGAAGCCCTGTTCATGGAGCTGCTCCAGGCGCTCCTTTGTGCAGAAACAGTAATAGGCCTTGCCCTCTTTAACCAGCTGCTCGGCATACGGACGATAGGTCTCCAGACGTTGACTCTGTACATACGGTCCGTACGGTCCGCCGGTATCCGGACCCTCGTCATGCTCCAGTCCCACCCGGCCCAGGGTGCGGTATATAACGTCCACAGCGCCCTCCACCAGACGCTCCTGGTCGGTGTCCTCTATTCTCAGCACAAACTGCCCGCCCTGGCTTTTGGCGGTCAGATACGCGTAAAGGCCTGTACGCAGGTTGCCCACATGCATGAACCCCGTTGGGCTTGGGGCGAATCTTGTCCTTACATTACTCATGGTTTTCCCTCTTTCCACTTCATTAGCTTTGCCTTTTATAATACAATAAACCGGCGTGATTGGCAAGATAAATTTAGCCGTCCCGGGCAAAATTTTCCCCCGGGACGGCTGTTTACTGCATTTTGGGTGACTTTTTAGACGTTGCCCTGCTCCTTCAGATACTCCACATACTCCTCCAGGCACATGTTCAGACGATTCATCTCCCTGGCGTTTTCCACTCCCACATAGCGGTAATGCCAGCTCTCGTTGTCAATGCCGGTAATATCCACCTTATCCGAACGGTAGCGCTGCACAAAGCCGTAATCCTCTGCGTGTTCGCTGAGCCACCGGTAGGTCTCTGTCTCTTCAAAAGCGTCGTCCACGTCGTTCAAGTCCACCACAAATCCGGTGTGATGCTCACTATGCTTCGGACGGGCTATAGTACGCAAAGACAGCTCCCTGGCCTCCTCCTCGGACATGCCCTCGTTTTTGTGCAGCTCTATCTCCCGGTTCAGGATTATCTCCTGATCCTCTACGCTGCGGTAGCCCGAGCATACCCAAATACTCACGCCGTCCGCCTGTGCGTCGCGTATCATCGAGCTCAGCTGGTCATATATTCGGATATCTACCGATTCCTCGCCTATAAAGCTGGGGGTGACCTCCCAACTGTCCGGCAGCGGGACTTCGTCGTTCACCAGGACCAGGAACGGGTCCGAAAGCTGCTGGAAGACGCTCTCATAAGTCCCCTGCTCCTGTCCGGCCTGCGCCGTTCCGTTGGCGCCGCTCTCCATGCGTATGGGCATTCCCACAGTGGGCTGGGCAGGCTCGCCCTGATCTTTGCCGGCAAAGCATATCGATATTGCCACCGCAGACATGCACACAAGCATGGCGGCAATGACCACGACCGCCGCCATGGTCTCTTTTGTCCGTCTCCGCTGCTGCTTTGGGCGGCGGGAAGTATACTCGCGTATGCTATTTTCTGTCATTATAATCATCCTCTCTGAGTTGTCTTCATAATATTGAGGATGTGGGCCCGGCCGGTTGAAATCTGCCCTGCGATCCAGTCCAAGTTATGAAGAACATACTTGACAGAAAAAGACCGTTAGCTGTACAATATCATTGCACTATCTTTTCTGCCAACCAAGAGTTAGACAGAAAAAGCTGGTAAAAGGTAAGCAGACTGATTCCGGCCTAAAATACATTATAGCGGCAAAATGCCCGCAAGTCAACGGATACTCTGTAAACTTTCTGCAATATGGGGAAAATCGTTCTACAACATCTGACAAAAAACTATAAATTTCACCAGTATATTGTATTTTGTGAATTTTTATAAGGAGGGACCATGCAAATGAAGAAAATCTATATTTACGGAGACAAGGAAAAACGCCGGAACTATGTGGACGCCCTGGAGGCATCCGGCGCACAGGCCGTGGTGTCTCTGGAACCCCGGGACTCTGAACACTGTGACGCTCTGCTTCTGCCCGGCGGGGCCGATATGGATCCGGATTTCTACGGCCAGGAGAATTCCGGCAGCCACGGAATAGACAGGTCTCTGGACATAACAGAATTGGATCTGACGAAAACATTTTATGAGAGCTGCCGCCCGATACTGGGCATATGCCGAGGTATGCAGGTGCTGAACGTCGCATTTGGCGGCACCCTGATACAGGACCTGCCCACAGCCGCCGCGCACCGCTGGGATGAGAATATCGGGGACCGTGTGCATATGGTAGCTGTGCCTGAACATAGCTTCCTTTTCGGATTGTACGGAAAAAGCTTTTCCGTCAACAGCGCCCACCACCAGGGAGTTGATATCCTTGGCGGCGGCTTTCAGACAGCTGCCCGGGCCGGGGACGGCGGGATAGAAGCCATACAATGGCCGGAAAAAAGAATATACGCCGTACAATGGCACCCGGAGCGCCTAGTATTGCGGCACAAACGCACAGATGCGGTTGACGGAAAAGCAGTATTTACGTTCTTTTTAGAAAATTTTTGATAATATCGAAAATCCTGATTGACAACTCGCCGATTAAGTGATATAATAACGCTGTAATTGCGCGAGTGCTGGAACTGGCAGACAGGCACGTTTGAGGTGCGTGTGCCTTTGGCGTACGGGTTCAAGTCCCGTCTCGCGCACCAAATCGAGGAGCGGCTATACATCGGGAACATCTGATGTATAGCCGCTCCTGCATTTTTCCCATCTATTGTTGGAAAAAGAGTTCTGCCCTAATGTCCTGTTGACAAACCCTCCCTCCAAGTGTAAAATAGATAGGGTTTTGCTCTACCCCAGCGCTATGCTGGATACATTATGAAAGAGGGTCTTAAAATATGATCATGCTCTTATGTATTTCTGTCGCTCTGGTGGCCGGACTTATGATGACCCGCCTGTTCAAGCGCTTCCATCTGCCGGACGTCACTTCCTACCTTATGGCCGGGGTCCTTCTGGGTCCCTGTATCATCGGGCGGCTTGGCCTTCCGGGGGTCGGCTTTAACAGCTTTGAGCTTGTGGATTCCCTGCAGCCCATCTGTGATGTGGCCCTGGGCTTTATTGCCTTTGCCATCGGCAGCGAGTTCAGGCTTTCCTCACTGCGCACCACCGGCCGGGCGGCTGTGATAGTCGGCGTATTCCAGGCTCTTGCCGCCACTATCCTGGTGGATATTACCCTACTTGTACTGCATATATTCCTTGGGGACAAGCTCCCCGTCTCCGCCGCCATAACCCTTGGGGCTATCGCCGCCGCTACCGCCCCCGCCGCCACGCTGATGGTGGTCCGGCAGTATAAAGCAAAAGGGCCCGTCACCGACATCCTGCTGCCCGTGGTGGCGCTGGATGATGCTGTGGGCCTAGTGATATTCGCCATATCCTTTGGCGCGGCACAGGCCATGGAGACCAGCAGCGCCAACATCGCTTCTATCATATTTGAACCTCTTCTGGAGATCGTGCTCTCCCTGGCATTGGGAGCTTTGCTTGGGTGGGTGCTCACCTTTATGGAGCGCTGGTTCCAGTCCAACCGCAACCGTGTGGCCATGATCGCCGGGTTCATCATCCTGGCGGTGGCCATGTCCATGCTCTCATTTGAGCTAAGCTCCGTGCATGTTAAGTTCTCCTCCCTGCTGGTGTGCATGATGCTTGGCACCGTGTTCTGCAACACCTGCGGCAGTTCCGAGGACCTGATGGGCCGGGCCGACAAGTGGTCTGCTCCGCTTTTGACCCTGTTCTTTGTCTTAAGCGGCGCGGAGCTGCATTTGGACGTCTTCACGGACTTCGCCATCGTGGGCATTGGTCTGGCATATATCCTCTCCCGCTCCCTGGGCAAATACTTCGGGGCTATGTTCAGCAGCAAATTTGCGGGCTGTTCCCCCCAGATACAGAAGTACCTGGGCATCACTCTGCTGCCCCAGGCTGGCGTGGCTCTGGGCATGGCTTCGCAGGTAGGCGCTCTGGGAGAGATCGGCTCCACCATCCGCAGCATCGTGCTGTTCGGCGTGCTGGTCTATGAGCTTGTTGGCCCGACCCTGACCAAGATGGCCCTTACCGCTGCCGGAGATATCAGGCCCAAAGCCAGCAGTACCACAACTGTTTCCGCAAAATAAGTTGTATGCGGATGTCAAAAGCACACTCCCAAAATAGGAGTGTGCTTTTTAAATACAGATTATTTCCCGGCCTTCAGGAAAGCGCCTGAGCCTGGGAATTTGCCTCCAGACCGTTTATATAGTCCTCCCGCAGGATGGAGTAGCAGACGTCGTCGCATATCTTACCGTCAAAACGCTTGCACGCCCAAGGCACCACGCCCTCCAGCCTGAAACCGCACTTCTCAATAACCCGCCTGGAACGCTCGTTGTCCGAATAGTGGCTGACCGCCAGCACGTCCACCTTCTTTTTCTCAAAGGCACACGTCACCATGGCGGCCAGGGCCTCTGTCATATACCCTCTGCCCCATTTGTCCCGCCGCAGCTCGTACCCTATCGAGAGACTGTTTACATGGAACCGCCTCAGGTCGCTCTGGAACTTGATGCGCCCGATGACCTCATCATTCTCCCGCAGCACGATAGCGTAGCATAAATCATTACGCAGGTCGCGGGCAAACAGTGCTGCCGCGGCGTCCAGCGTATCTGCAGGCTGGCAGCCGGCCGGCGCCATCACCTCCGGGTCGGAGACGATCATCACATAGGCCTGGAAGTCCTTGTGCTCCCACCGGCGCAGAAGCAGCCGCTGGGTCTCTATACCGCCCCTAAGCCGCCCAAAAAGCTTCATTTATAGCCCTCTATCCCTTCATATTGCCTTAAAATACTGATAGAACTGACAGCGTATCATGCCGTTATAGAGCTTGCGGCGCTTGTCCGCCTTGCGGCCGAAAATAGCCTCAAATTCCTCGTCGGGAGTTATGATGCCATAGCTCCAGCCCTTTTCCGGCACGAACACCCTGCCAAGCTGTCTATAGATTTCCCTTGCCGCCTTCTGATCTATAAGCCGCTGGCCATAAGGCGGGTTGCATACCACACAGCCATAGGCGGTGGCCTCGACAAAGTCTTTGATCTCCCGCACTCCAGCACGTATGGTCACCCCCGCCCTTCTGGCATTTTCCTTCGCCAGCTCCACTGCAGCGGGGTCTATATCATACCCGGTGGCGGTAAATCCGGTGTCACGGCGTTCAAGCTCCCGGGCGCGGTCACGCTCGCTGGCCCACACACCGTCCGGGGTCTGCTCCCATACCTCGGCCTGAAAGCGCCGTCCAATACCCGGGGCGATATTCTGTGCCATGGTGGCTGCCTCTATGAGCAATGTGCCTGACCCGCAGAAAGGGTCATAGAAGGTGGCGTCCGCTCTCAGCCGCGAGAGCTTCACCAAGGCGGCGGCAAGGGTCTCCTTGATTGGCGCGGCATTGGCCACGGGCCTATATCCACGCTTATGAAGCCCCGCGCCGCTGGTGTCTATAGTTACGCTCACCTGATCCTTCATCATGCGGAACCTGATGCGGTGTGTCGGGCCCTCCTCGGTGAACCAGTCCTGGCGGAAGCTCTGCTTAAGGCGCTCCACCACGGCCTTCTTGATTATAGACTGGCAGTCTGGCACGCTGTGCAGATGGCTGTTAAGGCTGCTGCCGGACACTGGAAACGCGTCGTCCCTGCCAAGGTATTCCTCCCAGGGCATGGCCTTGACGCCCTGGAAGAGCTCCTCAAAGCTCTCGGCGTGGAAATCGCCCATAAGGATGCCCACCCGCTCGGCAAACCGGCTGCACAGATTGGCCCTTGCAAGGATATCCCAGCCGCCCTCGAACAGCACCCGGCCGTTCTCGGCCCGGACCTCCCCGCATTCCATATCCCGCAGCTCCTGGGCCAGCAGGCCCTCAACCCCCAGCAGGCAGGTGGCTGAATATATCATTTCTCGTCGGGCACAAGCAGGCCGTAGTCTCCGTCTTTGCGGCGGTATACCACGTTGATCTCACCGGAGGCGTCGTCGCGGAACATGAAGAACTCGTGGTCCAGCATGTTCATCTGCATAATGGCCTCTTCCGGACTCATCACCTTGACGGCAAAGCGCTTGGTGCGCGCCACCTGAAGCTCCTCCTCGGGCTCGTCATAGTAGGCATCGGCAAATTCGATGCCCGGATCCACCTTCTTGGCCTTCTCAAGGCGGGTCTTGTTCCGGCGCATCTGGCGGCCCAGGGCGGACACGCAGTGGTCCAGGGCCTCATTCATATCCATAGCGGTATTCTCCGCCCGGAAGATCGCCCCCCGCTGGCGGATGGTGATCTCAACAGTCTGACGGTTGCGCTCTACCGTGACAGTTACCACAGCCTCGGCATCCTCGTCAAAAATGCGGTTAAATTTGGCAAGCTTCTTCTCAGCCAGCTCCTTGAAGTTGTTGCGAAGGTTGACTTTCCGTCCGATGATATTGATCTTCATAACTCTTTCCTCCTTCGTGAATACAGGAGTGGTCTATGTTCCCCACCCTCTGACTATAGAATAGCACATTTTATATAAAAGTGCAAGAGAAATTTTATTAAATCGTAACAGATTTATGTCTGGTCACATGGCAGCCCACGTTGACCGCCACCGGCAGCCCGGCTATATGGGTTGGATAGGTCTCGATATTCACCGCCAGGGCGGTCACGCTGCCGCCAAAGCCTTGGGGGCCCACCCCTGTGGCGTTGACCGCGTCCAGCATCTCCTGCTCCAGTCTGGCATAATACGGATCAGGGTTGCGGACCGAAACATCCCGGCATAGGGCTTCTTTGGCAAGCTTAGTGCAAAGCTCAAAGTCCCCTCCGATGCCCACTCCCAGCACCACCGGCGGGCAGGGGTTGCCGCCGGCCTCCTTTACGGTATCTGCCACAAAGCGGACGATATCCTCACGGCTGGCGGCGGGGGTAAACATTTTCAGCCGGCTCATGTTCTCGCTGCCAAAGCCTTTGGGTGCTACGGTCAGAGTAAGCTTGTCCCCGGGCACAAGGCTTACATGGAGGATGGCGGGCGTGTTGTCCCCTGTGTTCCCCCGGCGCAGAGGATCCGCCACCACGGAGCAGCGCAGCAGCCCATCCACATACCCCCGGCGAACGCCCTCGTTCACCGCTTCGGTAAAGTCTCCGGCAATATGCACGTCCTGGCCCACCTGGGCGAATACCACCGCCATTCCGGTATCCTGGCAGATGGGAAGGTTCAGCTCCCTAGCGGCATCCAGATTACGGCATAAGTCCTCCATTACCGGCCGGGAGGCCGGGTTTGTCTCCTCTGCGTCTCTAATGCATGACTCAAGGCTCTTTGGCAGTTCCCGGTTTGCCTCTACACACAGTCTTGCTATCGCTTCTGTAATGACCTCCGCTTTTATCTCTCTCATGGTCTCCTCCAAAGTATAGGCCCCGCCGGATCCCGGCAGGGCCTGAATATGTATGTTAGTTGCCGCCGCCACCGCCGCCGCGCTGCCCGCGGCGCGAATAGCCCCGGCGCGGCTCGTTGCCCCGCTTGAGGTCGGACATTTTTTCATCGCTGGTCTGCTTGAACCGGGATATCATATCTTCAAAGCTTCCGCTGTCGTTACGGCGGCTCTGCCACTCAAAGTCTCCCGGCCGCCCCGGCCCCTGCTGTGGCTCCGGTCTGGGGGGCCTTGGGGGACGCGGTCCTCCGGGTCTTTTCCCCGCCGGGCCCGGCTTGCGGGGCTTATGCTGCTCCTCAGGCGGAAGGGCCTTTTTAATGGAAAGGCTTATCTTGCCCTCCTCGCTTATTGACAGCACCTTCACCCGCACGGTCTGTCCCTCGGAAACGAAGTCCCTTATTTCGTTTACAAACGTCGGGGCTATCTCCGAGATGTGCACCATCCCGGTCTGCCCTTCCTCAAAGCTGATGAACGCTCCGAACTTTGTTATGCCAGTGACTTTTCCCTCATAGATCTCTCCAACCTCAAGCCCCATTTTCTCCCCTTATCCTCCTCAAATTATCCTGTCTTTCCGTTCATTCGCCGCCGTCCACAAATACCCGCTCGTTGGGCCTCACATAGTCAAGGTCCTCCCTGGCGCGCTTCTCGGCATAACTGCGCAGGCCCTCCTCGTCGTTCATGGCGGCGCGAAGTTCGTCGTTCTGCATTTTCTGCTGCTCCAGCTGGGTCTGCAGCACACGCAGCTGCTCCTGCTTCTCCACAAGCTGGACTTGGTGCTCCACCAGAGACAGCACCACCACGGCGGTCAGGCAGAAAATCGCCAGCTTTAGGATGAGGCCGCCAGGGATCTTCTTTTTTGGCGTATCACCGCCCATTGGCAGCCCCTCCCTTCCACGGCAATTCGTGCTAATCACATTATACACCGGTTTACGTAAGTTTTTCAAGAGGGTTTTTTGTTTTTTTCTTTTTTGGGGCATATCTTTTGGATTTTACTGGGACCTTTCTATATCTGGGCGTGGCTTTCCCCGCTGAACCCCTCTTTTTGCCCGGCTTTTTCCCCTTAGGGGCAGCTTTCCGCCTTTCAGCGCGCCTGGCTCTCATGTCAGTCAGCTTTTTCCTCCAGCGCTTTCGCAGAAATCGGACAGGACGGCTGAGCCATCCCCAAAGCCGCCTGCCGAAACGCCTTACCATGCCGGTCACTCCATTTACAAAAGGGTCCAGAGCCACCACAGCCCCCCAAGCGCCAAGCACTTGCAGAACAATCTGGAACATTCTAAGACGGCCTTTGTCCACCACCAGGGCGCAAAGGAAAGCGGTAAGCGCCCATATCAGGCAGAACAGCACATCCAGCACCGCCGTCATAAGCCTGCCGCCATAGAGCAGTCCCCTTAAAAGCTTGAAGAAAAGGAACAGCCCGCCCAGCATTGCGCCGGTCATCAGGCACAGACATGCCACCGGCAGGGTCAGTCCGATCATTTGAACAGCCTGCCGAAAAAGGACAGCGCCGGACTGCTCTCGGTATATGAGACAGCCCCCACCCTGCCCTTTACAAGCATATCCCCGGTGTCGGAGTTAAGGCTGTCGATGTGCAGGCCCTCCCCTTTTATATTCAGCTGGCCCAGGTCGGTCTGGGCCGTGATAAGCTCGTCGCTGAAAAAGTCCACACGCTTGATGCCCGTGGCGGTCAATCTGTCCCGGCCCATTATGCTTAGATCATGCTTTTTTAACTGCTGCTCCGGCATATATCCAACGCCCCTTCCATGGGGAATTTATATGCGGACACAGCCGGATATTATTCCTCTGTCATCCAGCGCTTTACTCCAACAGGGTATAAAGCCCGGAGGCTTCCTCCTTTTTAGCATACTCTGCCACTGAGAGCACCCGCGCTTTCAGCACCCGTTCCCCCAGGTGTATCTCCAGCACGTCGCCCTCCTTCACATTATACGAGGCCCGGGCCTCCTTGCCGTTGACCAGCACCCGCCCTGCATCGCAGGCCTCGTTTGCCACGGTGCGGCGCTTTATCAGCCGGGATATCTTCAGATACTTGTCCAGTCTCATGGTATCACCTCCATGGATCTTCATAAAAAATGGGCCTGCATACCTGGCAGGCCCGAAACGGAATTTATTTCCCGATGCTCACCCGTTTACAGCATCCTTCAGGGCCTGACCCGCCTTGAACGCAGGGGCCTTGGAGGCGGGGATCTCCATGGTGCCGCCGGTGCGGGGGTTACGGCCGGTGCGGGCGGCGTGCTCGCGCACCTCGAAGGTGCCGAAGCCCACCAGCTGGACCTTGTCGCCCTTTGCCAGGGCCTCGGTAACGCTGTCAACTATCGCCTTGACCGCGGCCTCGGCGTCACGCTTGGTAAGCCCTGCCTTTTCGGATACTTCCGCAACCAATTCTGTTTTGTTCATATTACTGCTACCTCCCAGAGTAATGTTCCGCGGGCTGTTTTCCGGCCCGCACTGTCGTCTGTGAATCCAATGACAGTAGCAATAATATCATATCCACCCTCGTTTTTCAAGGGTTTTCGCAATTTTTTGTCCCTTGGGCAGCATAATCAGGTCCTTTTTCGGGATACCACGGGTCAAAATCAGTCCAAATATGTAAAGAATTCCCCCGCAGCCTATAGACATGCCAACCGCCGCGCCGTTTCCCAGTCCCAGCGCATCCAGCCCCCGGCATGCTCCCCAGGCCCCGCAGCCGCATAATGCCCCGCAGACAAGCGGTTTCAAAAACAGCCGCTTAAAGCTGAGCTTTACCCCCGTGACCTTCCGAAGGCAGTACAGCTGGGCCGCAGCCAGAAAGAGATAACAGACCAGAGTGCCCACCCCCGCTCCCCGGATGTTCACCTCCGGCAGGGCGCAGAGATACCAGTTTATCCCTATCTTCAATGCCATGGCCACCGCCAGCAGCTTCACCGGCAGATCGGCTCTTCCCACGGCCTGAAGCATACTTGAGACCGGCGTGTTTACCGCCGCGAACAGCGAGGCCGGACCAAGGGCCAGCAGCACTCCCGCTATGATGGGCGCGGACCCTCCGCCGTACAGCAGGGACGCGATCGGCTCTCCCAGTGCCGTCAGCCCCAGGCCCGCCGGAACGCAGACCAAAGCCGTCACGCTTAGTACAGACTCCATGCGCTCCTTAAGCTGGGGACGGTCTCCACGGGCCCAGGCTTCGGTTACGGCGGGCAGGGCGCTCATACCAATGGCCTGGGTCAGCGCGGGGACCAGCAGGTAGAGGGTCATTGCAAGGGTGTAGCAGCCGTACAGGAAGGTCGGGACAGTCTCCTGGTGTTCCAGGTACATGGCCGGAATCATGCCCTTATAGGCCGTCAGAAGCCGTTCCGGCGCTGTTTCCATAATATTTGCAATGCGGTTTTGGAGGAAGGTGACGTCGATAAGCCCCGCCGCGTTCATGGCAATGGAGCCCGCTGCCACAGGGCCGGTTATCTTGAGAAGGGCCTTGGCCGTGTCCTTCCAGCCGCGGGCAGGCGGAGCCTGTCTTCGAGCCCTCAGGCCAACACCGTCCCCCTTTGCCTTCCAGCGCATGGAGAGGTAAAGCGCCGCTCCAAGGGAGCCTGCCGTAACCCCCAGCACGGCTCCCGCCGCCGCGAACGCGAGGGTAAGCAGCCCCGCCTGATCCTCTCCTCCCGCAAGCAGACCGAATACCGTGCCGCTCTCCCGGTACTCGCTCATCCCTCGGCGCATCACAAAATACGCAAGCCCCAGTCCAAGACAGAGCTTGACTGCCGCCTCGATGATTTCTGATACGGCAGTGGGGCCCATATTGCGAAGTCCCTCATAATATCCCCTATAGCTGGCTCCCCAGCAGGCAAAAAGTATTGCGGGGACCAGGGCCAGCATTGGAAAAATTGCGTGCTCCGTGCCGATGATCCTCTCGCAGTATACCGGGGCAAACATCGTCATGCCCACCGCGCCCAGTATGCCGAAGCCCAGAAACAGCGGGCCTGCCACAGACTTTACCTGGCGTACGTCATTCCACCGGCCGAGAGAGGCGTTTTCGCTCACGAGTCTGGACACCGCCACCGGGAAGCCTGCCGTGGCAAGGCTGAATATGGGGCCGTAGAAATTATAGGCCACGTTGAAAAGCCCCATTCCATACTCCCCGATGAAGTGCTGAAGGGGTATTTTGAATACCGCGCCGATGACCTTAACGATGGCCATTCCGGCGGTCAATATGAAAGCGCCGTAGAGAAAGCTCTGCTTTTTCAATGCCTCATCTCCATATGCCGCCAAAAAAGCGGCAGGATGTTAAAAATATGTTTCAGGGCTCGTCTCTAATGTATATTGCAATTTGGGGCCAAATCATGTATAATCAGTGTAAAATCTGAACGAAAGAAAGGATCGTACTCATGGACGCAGAAAAAAGACAGTCCCTTGCGCTTACGGCGGCCAAAGTCCGCGCTGGTATCATCGAGGGCGTTTTCAACGCCAAGTCCGGCCATCCGGGAGGTTCCCTCTCCTCTGCCGACATTTTTACCTATCTGTATTTTGAACAGCTCAACATCGACCCTAAGAACCCCAAATGCCCTGATAGGGACCGCTTCGTGCTCTCCAAGGGCCACTGCGCCCCGGGGCTGTACGCTGCTCTGGCTCTGCGCGGGTATTTCTCCCCTGACGAGCTGAAAAAGCTGCGCCATATCGGCGCCATGCTTCAGGGACACCCGGACATGAAGGGCACCCCCGGCGTGGATATGAGCACCGGCTCCCTGGGCCAGGGCATTTCCGCCGCTGTCGGTATGGCCCTTGCCGCCAAGATGGACGGCAGGGATTATAAGGTCTACTGTCTCCTGGGCGACGGCGAAATTCAAGAGGGTCAGGTCTGGGAGGCCATTATGTTCGCCGCCCACCGTAAGCTGGATAATCTCTGCCTGATACTGGATTATAACGGCCTGCAGATTGACGGCGACGTTGAAAAGGTTGCCGGTATCGAGCCCATCGACGAGAAGTTCCGCGCCTTCGGCTGCGACGTTACGATAGCTGACGGACACGATTTTGAGAGCCTGGAAACAGCCTTCAACGCAGCCTCCAAGTGCTCCGGCAGACCCTTTGCCATCATTGCCAGGACCACCAAGGGCAAGGGCGTAAGCTTCATGGAGAACCAGGCGGGCTGGCACGGCAAGGCCCCCAACGCCGAGCAGTACGCCCAGGCTATGGATGAGCTTAACGCCACTATTGCCGGCCTTTCCTGACCAGAGCGGAGGTATATATGAAGCTCCGTTGCGTAAATATCGTCTCTCAGGACCCGGAGAAGCTTAAGGCATTTTATGAGCAGGTGTTTGACTGCAAGGCCGTGGAGCTCGTGCCCGGGCGCTGGGAGCTGAAGGTATCGGACGTGACCCTTGTGTTCACCCACACCGGCGATAAGGTAATTGTCCCCGCAGACAGCTGCGGGCTGGAGTTTGAGGTCGGGGACGTAGATAAAGAGTATGAGCGGATGCTGGCCGCGGGCATAGAGATACCTGATCCCCCGGTTACCTATCCGTGGAAATGGCGGGCCTTTGCCGTCAAGGACCCTGACGGCAATAATCTGGACTTTGTACAATATGTTGGCGAAGAATCGGAAACCACATGAAAAACTGAAAGGAAGGCTGTTTGTATATGGCTGAGATAGTTAAAAAGGCTACCAGAGAGAGCTTCGGCGAGGCCCTGGTGGAGCTTGGCAAAGAGAACCGTGACATCGTTGTGCTGGTGGCGGACCTGGCGGACGCGACTAAGGTAGAAAATTTTGGCAAGGCATACCCTGACAGATTTATTGAATGCGGCATAGCCGAGGGCAACATGATCGGCGTGGCCGCGGGGCTCGCCTCCTGCGGGAAGATACCCTTCGCCACCTCTTTTGCCATGTTCTCGGCGGGACGGGCCTTTGAGCAGGTGCGCAATTCCGTGGGCTATCCCCATCTGAATGTGAAGATAGTGGGCTCCCACGCGGGCATATCCGTTGGCGAAGACGGCGCCACCCATCAGTGCTGCGAGGATATCGCCCTTATGCGCGCCATCCCCGGCATGGTGGTGCTGAACCCTGCCGACCACTATGAGATGAAAGCGGCTGTAAGGGCTGCCGCCCAGTATAACGGGCCGGTCTACATCCGGCTGGGCCGGCTGGCGGTTGAGAGCTGTAATAATAACGACGACTACAAATTCGAGATCGGCAAGGGAATCACCCTGCGGGATGGCTCCGATATCACCGTTATCGCCACCGGGCTGATGGTGGGCGAGGCTATAAAGGCCGTGGATTCTCTGGCGGCTCAGGGTATAAACGCCCGGCTTATCGACATGCACACGGTGAAGCCCTTAGACCAGGAGCTGGTCATAAAGGCCGCAAAGGAGACCGGGCATATCGTCACCGTTGAGGAGCACAACATTATCGGCGGGCTGGGCGAGGCTGTGGCCGCCTGCCTGTGCGAGAACTTCCCCGC
This sequence comes from uncultured Eubacteriales bacterium, assembly GCA_910584745.1. Classification (GTDB taxonomy): domain Bacteria; phylum Bacillota; class Clostridia; order Oscillospirales; family Acutalibacteraceae; genus Acutalibacter. The sequence goes on along the minus strand of CAJUDG010000003.1, from coordinate 98,891 downwards.
TCCCCTTACACGCATGGGCGTCAAGGACGTGTTCGGGCACTCCGGGCCGGCTGTGGATCTGCTCAAGGAGTTTGGGCTGTGCGCTGAGGGCATTGAAGAGACGGTGAAGAAAATCTTGAAGTGACTGGTTGATTTGGAAAGATATGCTAAATGAGTTATCCCCCGGAAATCCGGGGGATAATTTTTTGATGTATTTATGGCCTCCGGCGGCTCGGGGGCTCTGCCCCCAAGACCCCTGCAACCTTTGAAAAGGTTGACGAAACTTTTAACCCGCTTCGCGGACGCTTATTCGGGCTATGGCGCGCTTTCTTATCACCGCGTAGCAAATGCCGCCGATAAGGGAAGCTATTACCCAGGTCACCGGGTAGGAGATAAACAGCACCTCCCACTGGGGCCACATGGCAAAAACCGTATAGATCCACACCACACGCAGCACACATACGCTAAACACCGTATTTATCATGGGCACCAGCGAGGACCCCAGCCCGCGCATACCGCCCACAAAGATGCCCATAGCCCCGCAGGTGAAGTACGGCACGCTGATGGCCAGCATACGCGCCTTACCGTATTCTATGACCGCCGGGTCAGAGGAATAGATACCCAGCAGCGGCTTCGCGGCCAGATATGCTCCAACGCCCAGCACAAGCCCCACAACCGTCACCAGGATCATGCACTGCCAGATCACCTTATTTACGCGGTCGATCTTTTTTGCGCCGTAATTCTGCCCCACAAAGCTCTGGGTGGCCTGGGTAAAGGCATCCATAGCCGTCCAGACAAAGCCCTCTATATTCCCCGCCGCCGTGCTGCCGGCCATGGCGATGGAGCCGAAGGAGTTGATGGTGGACTGTATCAGCACGTTGGAAATTGAGAACATGGAGCCCTGTATCCCCGCCGGAATACCGATTCTGGCTATCTCCTTCAGCTTGCGCTTATAAATGCGGAGCTGCTTGATATCCAGGCGGTACACACCCTCGCTGCGGACAAGGCAGAGGATCACCAGCGCGGCAGAAACACACTGGGAGATGACCGTGGCCGTGGCCACCCCCGCCACGCCCATATGCAGAACGATAACGAAAAAGAGATTGAGCGCAACATTTATGACGCCTGCCGTTAAAAGGAAATACAGCGGCCGCTGGGTGTCCCCAACCGCGCGAAGGACCGCCGCGCCGAAATTATAGAGCATACTGGCGGGCATACCGGCAAAGATTATGCGCATGTACAGCACCGAGTGGTCGATAACGTCCGCAGGGGTCTCCATCATCTGCAGCAGCGGCCGTGACAGCCCCATGCCCAAAAAGATGAGCGCCACGCCGCTGATCGCCGCGGTGAGCATGGAGGTGTGCACCGTTTCGTACAGGTCCCGGGTCTGGCCCGCGCCATAGTACCGGGCCACCAACACGTTCACACCAATGGAAAGGCCTATGAACAGGTTGACTATAAGGTTGTTTAAGGCGCTGGTAGAGCCCACGGCGGCCAGGGCCTGGTTCCCGGCAAAGCGCCCCACCACCACCACGTCGGCAGCGTTGAACAGAAGCTGCAGCACTCCCGAAAGCGCCAGTGGCAGGGAGAAGCGCACCAGCTTTCCCAATAGGGGACCTTCGGTCATGTTTATTTCGTATGTACCCCGGCGCGAGCGGGGCCTCAGACTGAATTTCATTTATGAAGCCTACCCTTCTTAATTAAATCATTCTAAGAGCTTATTATACTACTTATACCCCGCTCCATGCAAGCGCTTTTGACAAAAAACATAAAAGAGCCCGGACCTTTCGGCCCGGACCCTTCTTTGATACACCGGGGTCACCCGGTTATGTGCTTATGGAGCCAATCAGCTCAGGTCCATACCATAGACCTCGCTCATATGAGCGGGATCATAGGCATCAAAGCCCTGCAGCTCGATGTTCTTGTCATACTGCTCCTGCCAGATAGCCAGGATATCATCGATGCTGTTGTCCTCGCAGGTCTTGACAGCCTCCTCGACCAGCTTGTTGAACTCGGCCTCGTCCTTGGCCATCAGGATCTGGGGCAGACGCAGCTGCAGCTCATCCTGGATAGCCTTCAGCTTGATGCCCAGGTCATCCTGGGGATCGATCAGGTTGGTAAGGCCAGTGTTCTGGTCGGTGATGAACTTGGTGCCCTCATGGGGATTCTCTTTGCTCTCAGAGAACAGGTCGCTCTGGATAGAAACAACCCAGTTGCGCTTATCGGGATCCTGCTGAGAGTTAACAGCAAACTTGATGCTATCCATCCAGTCGGAGGAAGCAGGCTGAGTCCACAGCCAAGCGCCGGCAGCGTTCATCTCGTCAGAGGTGAAGTCGGCATAAGGCTTGGTCAGCTGGGGAATGCCGTTCTCATCGGTGCCATCCCACATACCGCCCTCCGGGCCGTAGCAAACCTCACGGGTGCCCTCTTCGGAGATCAGGTAGGTGAACAGGTCGAATATACGCTGGGGACGCTCGGCAGCAGTGGTGATAACGTTGACGTTCCAACCCACAGTACCGTTCTCGTCGCCGTAGCAGACCTTAACATCCGAGCTGGCCTTGGGGAACATGGGGAAGTCCTTGGTGATCTCGCTGTTGGGATCGCCCAGAACCTCATAAGAGACCTCGCCATTGGAGTTCTCGCGGGTAACGCGGCGGAAGTTGTTGGTGTCGTCCTGAGAGAAGTCATACCACATCAGAGCGGGACGGCCGTTGGTCATCTTCTCTTCCCACATGGGGCCGTCGTCAGTGAACTCCTCAGAGGACCACAGGCCCTCGTTGAACCACTGGTTGGCGGTCTTCAGAGCCTCGATGAACATGGGCTCGCGCACGCAGATCTCCAGCTTGCCGTTCTCCTGGGTGAAGTAGTTCTCAACTATGTTGCGGGCGCCCATGGAGCGGTAGAACTGCTGATACACATAGAAGCCGTTGGTGGTGTTGGTGGTGGCGAAGGGGATGATGCTCTGGCCGGTATAGGAGGTCAGGTTGGCATCCTTGACCTTCACGCAGTAGTCGTGCAGGTCCTGCATGGTGTTCAGAGCGGGAGAGCCAACATCAGCATAGGTCTTGGTGTTGATGATCCAGCCGTAGTTGCCGCCGGTAGCGACAGCGTTCTCGCCGCGGGGCCAGTTGGGCACGCCGTACAGCTTGCCGTCGACCTTCTGCAGCTCCTTGGCTATCTCGGCCACGTCGGTCTCGAAGGAGCAGCCGGGATACATGAACTGCTCGATGTCTACCAGAGCGCCGGCGCGGACAGCGCTGTTCAGCACGCGGCCGCGGTCCAGGATCATGGAGTCGGGCAGGTCGCCGCCGGTCAGCATGATGTTCAGCTTGGAGTCCGGGTCAGCATCGGGCTTGGAGAACTCAACGTTCACGTTGAACTTCTCGCCCCAATACTTGGAAGCCTCGTCCTTGCCCCAATCCTTGAAGCCCGCCCACTCATAGTACCAGTAGCAGGTAAAGTCATAGAACTCGTCGGTGGGGTCGGGCCCGGTGGAAACATTGCTGGGCTCGGAGTCGTCGCCGCCCTCGGTGCCGCTCTCGCCGCCCTCGGTGCTGGCGGTAGAGCCGGTAGAGCTGTTGCCCGCGCTGGAGCTGTTGTTGCCGCTATCGCCGCAGGCCGCGAAAACGCCTACGATCATAGCCAGAGCCAGCAGCAGGGCTAAAATTCTCTTGCTCATTGTTTTTCGTCCTCCTATAGACAAATTTATTTCATTCAGGCCGGCGGGACGGACAACAGACCGCCCGCCGCCTGGAATGACAATGGAAGTTGGAACGCCTGCAAAGATCAGCCCTTGATGGAGCCTATCATGATGCCCTTCAGGAAGAAGCGCTGCAGGAAGGGATAGATGATGACGATGGGCAGAATAGAGGTGATCATCGTGGCCATTGTAATAGAGCGCACGTTGGTCTCCTTGCCCTTGGCCGCATTGCCGATTGCCGCAGCGTTGGCGCCGGCCTGGGCCATTTTCTCCGCGAATGATGCCTCGCTGACTATGCTCAACAGCACCGAGGTCATGGGCTTCAGGTCCTGGTTGGTGACATAAATGTTGGGCATAAACCAGTCGTTCCAGTGGAACACGCCGAAGTAAAGGGCGATAGTGGCGATAATGGGGGTAGAGACGGGCCAGTAGATCTTGAAGAAGATGGTGATATAGTTGGCGCCGTCAATGCGCGCAGACTCCTCCAGAGCATCCGGGACGGACTGGAAGTAGGAGCGCATAAGGATCATATTCCAGATATTCACCAGATTGGGGATGATATACACCCAGAAGGTGTTGGTCAGGCCCAGGTTGCGGATAAGGAAGTAGGTGGGGATCAGGCCGCCGCCGAAGTACATGGGGATCAGGCAGAAGAAGGTATAGAACTTTCTGCCCGCCAGATTCTTGCGGGAAAGGCCAAACGCCAGGGCGCCGGTAATGACCAGACCGGCGGCAGCGCCCACAAAGGTACGGGCAAAGGTGATGCCGTAGGCCTTCCAGATCATGGGGTTGGTGAACACCTGCCGGTAGTTGGCAAGGGTAGGCACACGCGGGTATATGGTTATGCCGCCCAGAATCGTGTTGTCCGCATTGTTCAGAGATATAGCCAAAGAGTTCAGGAAGGGGTACAGCGTGGTTACGAACACCGTGACCATGAGGACCCACATGACTATGATAATAACATAGTCGCTGAGCACCTTTTTGGATTTCATCTTATGTCTTGTTTCTTTTACACCTGTCATAAAGGCATTGCCTCCTTTCTTCTGTTAGTATCAGAACAGGGCGTTCTCACCGGCCTTGTCGGCGATGGTGTTTGCGCCGATCAGCAGCACAAAGTTGATCAGTGACTTAACCAGACCCGCAGCGGTACCGAAGGAGGCGCGGTTCTGAGAAATACCTACCTGGAAGATGTAGGTGTCTATAACGTTTGCGGTCTCCTTAAGCATGGGGTTGCCCAGCTGCTTTGTGAGCATCATTATCTGGTCGAAGTTCTGGTTCAAAATGCCGCCGACGTTCATGATAAACAGAAGAACGATGGTGGGCTTAATGGCCTTGATGGTGATATGCCACATCTTCTGGGCGCGGGTGGCGCCGTCGATGTCGGCAGCCTCGTACATTTCCGCGTCGACGCCGGCCATGGCGGAGATGAAGATGATGGAGTTCCAGCCCAGTTCCTTCCATGTGTCGGAGATAAGGGCCAGCCCCCAGAACAAATCGCCGCGGCCGAAGAAGTCGATGGGCTCATTTATAAGGTGCAGACCCACCAGCAGCTCGTTGACGGCGCCGCCGTCAGCCTTCAAAAAGTCGAACAGCAGGGTGGCGCACACAGTCCAGGAAATGAAGTGGGGCAGATAGCTGATAGTCTGGATGACCTTCTTTATGCCGTCCCTGTGCATTTCGTTAAGGAACACGGCGAAAACGATGGGGCACACGAAGCCGATAGTAAGCTTCAGGCCGCTGATGGCCAGGGTGTTGCGCAGCACAAGGGGCAGATTCTTGTCGGTAAACAGCGCTATGAACTGTTTGAATCCTACCCATTCGCTCTGGCCGGGGAAGTCGCCCATACGGTACTCCTGGAAAGCCATCACCAGGCCGTATATCGGTATGTAGCTGAATACGAACAGTAGCAGGATGCCGGGGATAACCAGCAGCTGCAGGTCCCATTGCTCGATGGCCCGCTTAAAAAAGCCTGGCTTCTTTCTCGGGGTCGAGGCGGTGCTTGGATTAGTCAATGCTCATCACTCCCATTGGCTTTCCCGCAGGGAAAGCCATTTTTGATTGTGGGGGCATGCCCCCCAAAAAATTGATACGGGCTTTTAAGAAAAGGTCCTTAGCTCTCCCTCCCTATGCAAAGTAGTTGGTTGGACACAAGGAGAGAAATCTCTCCGGAATCATGCAATATAACAAAAACGCACAGATATATAGCAATCTTCCGTAGCTATAATAACATATCGCCCATTAAAATGCAAGCGCATTTTGAAATTTTTATTAAAAAATTGTGAAACTTGCCATGAGGCCCAAAAAACATTGCTGAAACTCCGCCCAATTTCCCGTGATTTTTGGCTTATTACAAATATTCCCGCCTCCTGCGCGCCGCACGAACAGAGTTAGGTAGATTTTACCAAATCGCCGCAATTTACTTGCTATTTCGGCCGTTTTAGGGTATACTGGCATTGTTTGGAAGACCTATACTATAAAATTAGAGAGAGGACGAGACATATGCCATTCATTGATGTAAAAGCCAGCTGTGGGATAACCGCCGAACAGGAGCTCCGCCTGAAGGAGGGCCTGGGAGAAGCCATCACAAGGATACCCGGCAAAAGCGAGGACCGGCTGATGCTCTGTTTCCAGGGGGACCAGCATATGTGGTTCGCCGGGAAGGAGGACGGCCCCACCGTCATGGTACACACCGCCATATACGGCTCCACCACCCCGGAAGCGGTAGAGGATTTCGGCCAGGCCGCCGTTAGTCTTATGCGTCAGGTACTCGGCGCCCAGAACGTCTATCTCCGCATGTCCCAAGGGACCGACTGGGCCTTCTGACGGGCCGGTCCCTTGGGCCGTCACATATAATAGCACAAAATGTTAGGTTTGGACAGTTACAAAATTACTACAATTCCCAAATCATGAAAGGATGTGGCAATATGCCAGTAAAAAAAGTGGCCATCATCATGGGCAGCGACAGCGATATCCCGGCCGTCGCGCCGGCAAAAAAGCGACTTGAAAGCCTGGGTATTCCGGTGGAGGCGCATATCTTCTCCGCCCACCGTACCCCTGCCGCCGCCGCGGAGTTCTCGAAAAATGCCCGGGCGGAAGGCTTCGGCGTTATAATCGCCGCCGCCGGTAAGGCCGCGCATCTGGCCGGAGCCCTGGCCGCACAGACCACGCTGCCAGTTATAGGCATACCCATCAAGTCCTCTACTCTCGACGGCCTGGACGCGCTGCTCTCGACGGTGCAGATGCCCTCGGGCATCCCTGTGGCCACAGTGGCCATCGACGGCGCGGACAACGCGGCGCTCCTTGCGGCGCAGATACTGGCCGTAGAGGACAACGGGCTTGCGGATAAGCTTCAGCAGCTTAAGAACAGGATGGGCGAAGCCGTCGCTGAAAAGGACAGGGCTTTGCAGAATAGAGAATGGTAAGCACAAACAAATATACTTTGTTATATAGAAAGGACCGAGCGATTACATGAAAAAAACCGTAATGAGAAAGTACGCAAAGCTGGCCGTTCAAAAGGGCGCCAACATCCAGAAGGGCCAGGGCTGCGTCGTGGGCGCCAGCGTCAGCGAGCACGAGTTCGCGGAGATGGTGGTTGAGGAGGCCTATCGCGCCGGGGCAAAGTGGGTTCGTGTGGACTGGATGGACCAGGCTGTGACAAAGCTCCACTACCGGCACCAGTCCCTGACAGAATTGTCAAAAGTCGAGGAGTGGGAGAAGGCAAAGATGCAGCATATGGTGGATAACCTGCCGGCGCGCATTATGGTCGCCTCTATGGACCCGGACGGCATGAAGGGCGTGAATGTGGAGAAGATGCAGAAATCCAACATGGCCCGGGGCAAGATCTTAAAGCCTTACAGCGACGCCGTTGAGAACAAGCAGCAGTGGACGATAGTGGCTGTGCCCTCCCCAAAGTGGGCCAAGAAGGTCTTTCCCGGTGAGCGCACCAGCACCGCCGTCGAGAAGCTCTGGAACGAGATACTTAAGGCTGTGCGGGTCACCGAGGACAATGACCCTGTGGCGGAGTGGAGCGCACACAATAAACGGCTGGCGGAGAAGTGCGACAAGCTCAACGACCTGGACCTCGAATACCTGCACTACTCTGCCCCCAACGGCACGGACTTTACCTGCTGGCTCATACCCGGTTCAAGATGGGTGGGCGGCTGCGAGACCCTTAAGACCACCGGCGTGGAGTTCAACCCCAATATGCCCAGCGAGGAGGTCTTCACCTCTCCCCTGCGCGGCAAATGCGAGGGTACTCTTGTGGCTACCCTCCCCCTCTCCTATCAGGGTGTGCTGATAAACAGCTTCTCCGTCGACTTCAAGGACGGCAAGGCTGTGGCCGTCCACGCCGACGAGCACCAGGAGCTTTTAGAGCGCATGATAAAGATGGACGAGAATGCCTGTATGCTGGGCGAGCTGGCCCTGGTGCCTGCGGACTCCCCTATCTCCAACTCCGGGGTGCTGTTCTATAACACCCTCTTTGACGAGAATGCCGCCTGCCACGTGGCACTGGGCCGGGGCTTTAATGAGACGTTGAACGGCTTTGAGGACATGAGCGACCAGGAGATAAAGGACGCCGGGGTCAATGACTCCATGATACATGTAGATTTCATGATAGGCTGCAAGGAACTGAACATCACCGGGCATACCCGGGACGGCAGGGACATTGCCATCTTCAAGGACGGCAACTGGGCCATTTGATTGGAGGAATATTATGGAAACCAACTTGACCAAGCCCCAGGAGAGCCCGTTAAAAAGCTACAGCGACAGCTACGCCGCCGCCGGAGTGGACGTGACCGCCGGATACGAGTCGGTGGAGCTGATGAAAAAGCACGTTGCCCGCACGGTGATACCCGGCGTGGTGTCCGGCATAGGTGGCTTTGGCGGGCTATTTAAGCCGGAGCTCTCCGGAATGGAGGAGCCCATATTGGTGTCCGGCACGGACGGTGTGGGTACAAAGCTGAAAATTGCCATGCTTCTCGATAAGCACGACACCATAGGCATAGACGCGGTGGCCATGTGTGTCAACGACATCGTCTGCTGCGGGGCACGGCCACTGTTCTTTCTGGACTACATAGCCTGCGGGAAGAACTACCCTGAAAAGATAGCAGAGATAGTCTCCGGCGTGGCCGAGGGCTGTGTGCAGGCCGGCTGCGCACTCATCGGCGGCGAGACCGCCGAGCATCCGGGCATGATGCCCCTTGACGACTATGATATCGCCGGGTTCACAGTGGGCATAGTGGACAAGCCCAAGATGATAGACGGCAGCAGGCTGGCTCCCGGGGACGTGCTTATCGGTGTAAAGTCCTCCGGTGTTCACTCAAACGGCTTCTCTCTGGTACGGAAGGTCTTTGGCATCGGGAAAATGGAGGACAGCGGGGAGTCGCTTGTGGGCGCGGCAATGGGTCTGGCTGTGTCCGTGGCGAAGATGCTTAAAAACGACACCGAGATAGTGAACCGCCATTATGACGAGCTGGGCTGCACGCTGGGAGAAGCCCTGCTGACCCCCACGCGCATCTACGTGAAGCCTGCGCTGGCGGCTATAGAGAGCGCCGATGTAAAGGCCATAAGCCATATCACCGGCGGCGGGTTCTATGAGAACATCCCGCGTATGCTGACGCCAGGGCTTACCGCCAAGATAGAAAAGGCCGCCGTGCCGGTGCTGCCCATCTTTGACCTGATACAGAAGGTTGGCAATATACCCGAGCACGACATGTTCAACACCTTTAATATGGGCGTCGGACTCTGCATGGCTGTCTCTCCCGATACGGCCGACAAGGCCCTGAACGCTCTCAAAGCCGCAGGCGAGGAGGCGGTCATACTTGGCGAGGTAGTCTCCGGCGACGAGGGGGTGCTGCTATGGTGAGGATAGGCGTGCTTGTCTCCGGCGGCGGCACCAATCTGCAGCAGCTTATAGACGCCCAGGCAGCGGGAAAGCTGGGCGGCGGAGAGATAGTCTCCGTCATATCCAGCAAGCCCGAGGTATTCGCCCTGGAGCGGGCCCGCAGGGCTGGCATAGAGGCGGTCACTCTCAGCCGCAAAGAGTACCCGGACGTTGAGACCTACAGCCAGGCGCTTATCGCGGCGCTTAAGGAGCGCCAAGTGGAGCTGGTGGTGCTCTCCGGCTTTTTGACCATCACCAGCGACAGCTTCGTTCAGGCCTTCCCCAACCGCGTGATGAACGTGCACCCCGCGCTGCTGCCCGCTTTTGGCGGCAAGGGGTATTATGGCCTGCACGTGCACGAGGCCGTTTTACAGCGCGGTGTTAAGCTCACCGGGGCCACGGTGCACTTTGCCAACGAGGTCTGCGACGGCGGGCCCATCATCCTGCAAAAAGCGGTGGAGGTCATGGAGGGCGACACGCCAGAGATCTTGCAGAAGCGCGTGATGGAGCAAGCCGAGTGGAAGCTGCTGCCAAGGGCCGTGGAGCTGTTCTGTCAGGGGCGGCTGACGGTAGAGGACGAGATAGTGCATATCTCAGAATAGGAGGGTGTTATGCGCACAAAAGACGCCGTTATAGAGCGGGTGCGCCTTGACGCGCCCATGTATATGACCGGGCTCAGTTTTGCAGATTCTGGTCTTCCCGCAGCTTTTGAAAGTCTGGGAAAGCTTTGGGAGCGGTTCCACAATGGGCCAAGCCTGCCGGATGCCGTCAGCCCAGTTGTAGAGATAGGCGTAAGCGTATTTAAGAATGATTACCTTGTGGGCAGCCAGACTGCCGCTTTGGGCCAAGGCCCGGACCTTACCTCCTTTACTGTTCCAGCCGGGGACTATATAAAAGGCAGTTTTTCTGCCGGCTCCTTTGAGGAGCTTGTGGACGGCAAGCTGCAGACCATCTGGGAGGACATGGCCCGCTGGGCAAAGGATAATGGTATTACCATCAGCAGCGCCTTTTCTGTAGAAGTCTACCCCCAGGACACGGTCAAACAGGAGCGGCCCGAAATGTACTGTCTATGCCCTATTAGAGGAACTGATTTATGAAAGGAGCCATCATATGAAACCTATCAATATTTTTGACGACCTGAAAGGAAACACCTACCCCGGCCGGGGCATCGTTATCGGTCAGAGCGAGGACGGCAAGAGCATCGTGACCGCTTACTTTATCATGGGCCGCAGTATAAACAGCCGCAACCGTATATTCGTGGCCGAGGGTGAAAATATGCGCACCCAGGCCCATGACCCGGCGCTGCTTACCGACCCCAGTCTGGTCATCTACTACCCCGTGCGCACCTTTGACGGCGGGCTGATAGTCACCAACGGCGACCAGACCGACACCATCTATAACCTTATCTGCGCACATCCCGGGTGCGTTGCTCCCGGTTATTTTGTCCGGGCCCTGCTCACCCGCACCTTCGAGCCTGACCCGCCGCTCTATACCCCCAGGATCTCCGGCATCATCGACTGTAAAGATGGGGGCTACTGGCTGTCCATATTAAAAAGCACTGACGGCGACCCCGCCGCTGCCCAGCGTCAGTTCTTCTCCTATGAGCCCAAGCCGGGGCTGGGGCACTTTATCCACACCTACAAGTGTGACGGCGACCCGGTACCCTCCTTCGAGGGAGAGCCCAAGCCGGTCAATATTTCCGGGGACATCGACGCCTTTACAGACGGTCTCTGGGAGAGCCTGAACCAGGACAATAAGGTTTCGCTGTTCGTAAGATATATTGACATGGAGACCGGCAAGAGCGAGTCCAGGATCGTCAACAAAAATAAATAAAAATATTATTATAGAAAGGTCGTGCCTTATGGCTAAGGAAATCTCTTTAAAATATGGCTGCAACCCCAATCAGGTCCCTTCCCGGATATTTATGCAGGAGGGCGAGCTGCCCGTGCAGGTGCTCAACGGCCGTCCCGGCTACATCAACTTCCTGGACGCCTTCAACAGCTGGCAGCTGGTACGCGAGTTGAAAGCCGCAACCGGCCTGCCCGCAGCCGCTTCCTTTAAGCATGTGAGCCCCGCGGGAGCTGCGGTATATGTGCCGCTGTCAGATACCCTAAAGAAAATATACTTCGTTGACGATCTGGAGCTCTCCCCCATCGCCAGCGCCTACGCCGCCGCCCGCGGCGCGGACCGCATGTCCTCATATGGCGACTGGGCCGCGCTCTCCGACGTGTGCGACAAGGAGACCGCCACCCTGCTGGCCCGGGAGGTCTCCGACGGCATTATCGCCCCCGGCTATACCGACGAGGCCCTGGCTATCCTCAAGACCAAGCGCAAGGGCAATTACAACGTGGTGCAGATAGACGAAAACTACGTGCCCGCCCCCATCGAGCATAAGGACGTGTTCGGCGTTACCTTCGAGCAGGGCCGGAACGAGCTGAAAATAGACGGCAGCCTGCTGGAGAATCTCCCCACCGCTAACAAGAACCTGACGGACGAGGCCAAGCGGGACCTTATCGTGTCGCTTATTACATTGAAGTACACCCAGTCCAATTCCGTCTGCTATGTGAAGAATGGACAGGCCATCGGCGTTGGCGCGGGCCAGCAGAGCCGGGTCCACTGCACCCGCCTTGCCGGAAACAAGGCAGATAACTGGTATCTGCGCCAGTCCCCCCGGGTACTTGAGCTGCCCTTTAAGCCCGGCATCCGCCGCCCCGACCGGGACAACACCATCGACGTGTACATCTCCGACGACTATATGGACGTTTTGGCCGACGGCCAGTGGGAGAACTTCTTTACAGAGAAGCCCGAGCCCTTCACCCGGGAGCAGCGCCGCCAGTGGCTGGACGGCATGACTGGCGTGGCCCTTGGCAGCGACGCCTTCTTCCCCTTCGGCGACAATATCGAGCGGGCCCATAAGTCCGGCGTTGAGTTCATCGCCCAGCCCGGCGGCTCCATCCGTGACGACAACGTAATAGAGGTCTGCGACAGGTACGGCATTGCCATGGCCTTTACCGGCATCCGCCTGTTCCACCACTGATGCGCCGGGCGATCTTCTGGGACTTCGACGGCACGCTTACCACCGGGGAGCCCAGCTGGCGCGCCTGCCTTGTAATGGCCCTGGGGCCGCTGGCAAAGCGGTACGGCGTGACCGAGGAAAATGTGCGTCCATTCCTGAAAAGCGGCTTCCCCTGGCACCCGGGCGGCGACAGCAGCCTGACCGGGGAGACGTTCTGGCAGGTGCTGTTTGACAAATTTTCGGCGGCCTTTGAGAGCTTCGGGGTGCCATCCTCCGAGGCTCAGGCCGCCGCACAGCGGGTGCGGGACATTGTCCTGGATAAGACATTGTACCATGTGCGGCCCGACGCGGCGGCTGTTCTGGCAGTATGCGCCTTTAAGGGGTACAAAAATTACATACTCACCAACAATTTCCCGGAGTGGGAGAGCCTGTTTGATGGGCTGGGACTCAGGCAGTTTTTCTCAGGTATAGTCAACTCCGCCGTGGCTGGGGCCTGCAAACCCGATGAAAAAATCTTCCGTATCGCGGAGCGCACCGCCAATTTCCCCTCCCTTATATGGATGGTGGGCGACAACCCTATAGCGGATATAGAGGGTGCAAAAAATGCCGGATGGCATACGGCATATATCACAAGGCCCGGGGCACCAAGCTCCGGAGCAGAGGTCACCGTCACATCCCTCAGCGAACTGCTCAAATTTCTGTAACCTTTTGAAAGGACTGGTAAAAATGGATAAATTGGTCGACATACTTGTCGTCGGCAGCGGCGGCAGGGAGCATACCATCGTCCGAAAGCTCCGGGAGAGCCCCAGAGTTGGCAAGCTCTACTGCGCCCCGGGCAACGGCGGCATCTCAACCGACGCGGAGTGCTGCAATGTGGACGCTATGGACAAGGAGGGTATGCTGGCCCTGGCAAAAGAGAAAAAAGTTGACCTGGTGTTCGTGGCCCCGGACGACCCCCTGGGGGCCGGTATGGTGGACTATCTTGAGGCGGGCGGGTTCACCTGCTTCGGGCCTAATAAATTGGCCGCGGAGATCGAGAGCAGCAAGGTGTTCTCAAAAAACCTGATGAAGAAGTACGGCATACCTACCGCCAGTTACGAGGTTTTCACCTCCCCCACCGAGGCGCTGGCATATATCAAGGAACAGGACAAGTACCCCGCCGTTATCAAGGCCGACGGCCTGGCTGTGGGCAAGGGCGTCTTCATTGCCCAGAACGAGCAGGAGGCCGCCAAGGCCCTGCACTCCCTGATGGAGGAGAAGAAGTTCGGCTCCTCCGGCGACCGGGTGGTGGTGGAGGAGTTCCTCACCGGGCCTGAGGTCACAGTGCTGGCCTTTACGGATGGGCATGTTATGTGCCCAATGGTCAGCTCCATGGACCATAAGCGGGCCTATGACAACGACATGGGCCCCAACACCGGCGGCATGGGCACAATAAGCCCCAGCCCCTTCTATACCGAGGAGATAGCGAAGGTCTGCATGGACACCATCTTCATGCCCACTATGAAGGCCATGAATACCGAGGGCCGCAGGTTCAAGGGCTGCCTTTACTTCGGCCTTATGCTGACCCCCGACGGCCCCAAGGTGATAGAGTACAACTCCCGCTTCGGGGACCCGGAGACCCAGGTGGTGCTCCCAAGACTTGAGACCGACCTTGCTGACATCATCGAGGCCGTGGCCAACGAGAAGCTTAGCGAGCTTGACATCAAGTGGTCCGACGGCGCCAGCGCCTGCGTTATAATGGCAAGCGGCGGCTATCCCGGCAGCTACGAAAAGGGCAAGCTTATCACCGGCCTGGACGAGAACGGCCAGCTTGAGGGCGCAGCGGTCATACACGCGGGCACAAAGCTCCAGGACGGCAAATTCTACACCTCCGGCGGGCGGGTGCTGGGCATTACCGCCAAGGGCGTAGACCTCAGGGAGGCGCTGGATAAAGCCTATAAGGCGGTGGAAAAGGTGTCCTTTGAGGGGGCGTTTTATCGTAAGGATATCGGAAGGGCTTGCTTTCCCTCGGAATAAGGAGGTCAGATATGACGTGGCAAGTCGTTAAAATTATCGCCATTGTTTCTATGACCCTGGACCATGCGGCCACCGCATTTCTCACCCAGCCGTTCCTCATAGATCGGCTAGGGATGGGCATGGTCGCATCTGCCCGCATCCTGGGTATTATGCATATTCTCGGGCGTATCGCTTTTCCGCTCTACGCTTTCGGCATGGCTCAAGGCTGTACATATACCAAAAGCCGTAAAAAGTTCTTGCAGCGGCTCCTGATCTTTGCGTTGCTGTCAGAAGTGCCGTTTCAGCTGGCGCTGCGTGGCTCACAGGAGTTAGAGTATTTTTCGGTATACAACGTGCTGTTCACTCTCCTTTTTGGCGCTCTCTGCTGCTTTATCTGGGACTTTTTCCGCAAAAAGAGCAAGGTTTGGGCGGCTATACTGCCCATAGCTGCACTGATACTGCTGGCTGAGGTCTTCGATATGGACTATGGAGGGTTCGGGGTGTTCTCCGTCTTTGTCCTCTACGTGCTGCCAAAGAAAAGCTGGAAGCTCCTGGCCCTGGCAGCGCTTGTTACATGGCTGTATGGTTTGCCCGCTGTGATGTCAATGCTGTCAGGCGGCTCCTATTTCGATTCTGTGCTTAAGTGGCTCTGCGCACTCTCCGCCGTTGGTATCCTGGCCCTCTATAACGGCCAGGAGGGGCGGCATAATAAATTTTCGCAGTATTTCTTTTACGCCTACTATCCCATGCATTTGCTCTTGTTCTATGGGCTGAGCCAGTGGATAGGCCCCATTGAAATAAACTGGGACGATGTAATGCTATAACAGGCTTGGAAAGGTGATGAGACCCATGAGCGCCTGGCAGAACGTACTATTGACCGATTCGGGCTTTTTTGACCCTTTTGACCTAAAACGGCCCCTCACGCCCATAGTGGAGCGTTTCGCGCGGATGGTAAGCAAGCCCTTTTCCCAGGCCCGGGTGCTGTTCATCCCCGCCGCGGCCTGTGACGAGGAATCACGGCAGTTAGCATATATTCTCCGGTGGGAACTGGAAAAGCTGGGCTTTCTTTCAGAGCATATCATCACCTATGAGCTGGACGGCTCTTTAAGCGAGAAGGATGTCCTGGGCTTTGACGTGATGTTCTTCACCGGCGGGTGGTGCGAGCACCTTTTAAAGCTTATCAAGCAAACACATTTCGACCAGTTGATCAAAAAGTTCGTGTTCTTCAACAAGGTATACGTTGGTGTCAGCGCGGGCAGCGTGATCGCCACGCCAAATATCATGGGCTGCTTCGGCGGCGCGGATAACGAGGAGACCTCCGCGCTGGGGCTTATATCAGCCTACATCGACTGCCACTGCGACCTAAAGCCCAGCCTGGAAGTCAAACAGCTCCCCCTCCCCCATATTCTTCTGCATTTCAACCAGGCTTTGGCTGTCAGCTCCGGCGGCTTCCAACTGCTGGAGGACAGTAAGGCCCGCCATGCCATTGACTGGACGTCCCCGCCGCAGTTTGGCGTGGATGTGTTCCGGCCCATCGACTAAAAACATCTGGAAAGGATGATACATATTATGAACGCACCAATAACATTCGCCATCGCCGGCTTCGGCGACCGCGGCAGTACCTACGCCTCCATGCAGAAACTTTTCCCGGACCGCATGAAGGTCGTGGCCGTGGCCGACCTCAATCCGAACAAGGTCAAAAAGGCCCGGGAGCTCTATGATATTCCAGAGGAAAACTGCTTCGGGAGCGCCGAGGAGATGTTTGAAAAAGGGCGGCTTGCCGACGTGTGCGTGGTGTCCACCATGGACCGGCAGCACGTGGGCCACGCCATACCGGCGCTGGAGTTGGGGTATCACGTACTCATGGAGAAGCCCATCTCCCCCGATCTGGGCAAGTGCCGGGAGATACTGGAGGTGTCAAAAAGGCACCCCGACCAGCATATCATCCTCTGCCACGTCCTGCGGTACACCAACTTCTACAATACGCTGAAGGATATTATCGGCAGCGGGAAGATCGGCGAGGTCGTCTCCATCTGCGCCAACGAGAACGTGGGCTACTGGCACCAGGCCCACTCCTTCGTGCGTGGCAACTGGCGCAATTCTGACGAGACCAGCCCCATGATCCTGCAAAAATCCTGCCATGACATGGACATACTCACCTGGCTTGTGGGCAAAAAGTGCAGGTCGGTATCGTCCGTTGGCGGCATACACCTGTTCAAGAAGGAGCGCGCTCCGGGGGGTTCCACCGAATACTGCCTGGGCGGGTGCAAGGTAAAGGACCAGTGCATTTTCGACGCGGAGAAGATATATATCACCGGCGAAAAGACCGGCCTCATGCACGGTGGCAACTGGATAAGCTCGGTGCTCAGCGTGGAAAACACCGTTGAGTCCACCTACGAAGCCCTGCGCCACGGCCCTTATGGGCGCTGCGTGTACCACTGCGACAACAATGTGGTTGACCACCAGCAGACCAACCTCCTTATGGAGGACGGCACCACCATCCACTTCACCATGTGCGCCTTCACTGAGGACTGCTACCGCTATTTCAAGGCCATGGGCACCAAGGGAGAGATAGAGGCCGACATGAAGTCCAACGTCATCCGGGTGCGGGTCTTCGGCAAGGCCGAGGAGGTCATCGATCTTAAGGCGCTGTCTGCCGACCTTAAGGGTCACGGCGGCGGCGACAGCGGCATTATCGAGGACTTCCTCAACATGCTTATCGACGGCGCGGAGCCCACCGAGCGCACCACCACCCTGGAGCACTCCATGGAGAGCCACTATGTGGCCCTGGCGGCCGAGGAATCCAGGCTGAACGGCGGAAAGCTGGTGGACCTGGAGGAGTTCCGCAACAGGGGAATATGAACGTTTAGTATAAAGCAACAGGCGCCGAGGGAAACCCTTGACGCCTGTTTTATGCTTATAATACACCCTTTACAGCAGCTGCTTCTCCACTTCCTCAAAGCCAAGACGCTCCACCGTATCCGCAAAGCGCTCGCCTTGCTGCCCCTGGTCCCTAAAGAGGGTTATGGCCTTCTCTATCACGTCCAGGACCTCCTCGGGGCTTGTAAGAAGCTTACTGAGGAATTTGCCCCTTGCTACCTTTTTGCCCCAGCGCCCGCCGATATACACCTTATATCCCGGAATGTACTCCTCGAAGGCCTTGAAGGGACACTTATTCAGACAGCGTCCGCAGTGGTTGCACTGGGCGTCGTCTACAACTACCTTGCCGTTCACCACCTTGGGCACGTGTATCGGACAGTTTTTCTCAATCTGGCAGACTTTGCAGCCCCGGCATTTCTCCAGATCTATCACCGGCACCCGCTGGCCTACTATGCCCAGGTCGTTAAGGTCCGGCTTTACACAGTTATTGGGGCAGCCGCCCACGGCTATCTTGAACTTATGGGGCAGCTTCACGTCGTGCCATCCCTCATAGAACCTCTTGTGTATGGCCTCTGACAGAGCGAAAGTGTCTATCAGGCCGTACTGGCAGGTAGTCCCCTTGCAGGACACCACCGGGCGCACCTTTGCCCCTGTGCCGCCGGTCTCAAGTCCGCGCTCCTTTAAGAACTCCCGCAGGGGCTCGATATTCTCAAAGGGCACCTTCTGTATCTCCGCCGTCAGACGCACGGTCATGGTGACCTCACCGTTTCCGAACTTCTCGGCGGCCTCGGCTATAGCCGCCATCTCCTTGGCGGTCATTTTGCCGTTGCGGGTTATGACCCGGCCGTTAAAGCAGTCGGGAGTGGTCTTGTCCCAGAGAAATCCCAGGCCCTTGACCCGGGTTATCTCCTCGGCGGGTATGCCGGGCTTTTTTGTCTCATTCAGCATATTCTCAGCTCCTAAGATTGTTTTTTCGCATTTCCAGGTATTTATTCACGGAAAATATCTCTATCGGCGAGATATTTTCCGGCAGTTCCGTTATGGGGAAGAATCTTAGCTCACTGACCTCACTCTCCTGTGGCTTCAGAGCTCCGTGATACTTTCTGCAAATGAACTTCACATCGATAACATACACCTCGTCGCCGTTAGGGTATGTATAGTGTGTGTCTTCGCCGGAGAAGACGCCAAGAAGCTCCAGTTCTTCGGCCACAAGCCCGGTCTCCTCAAGCATCTCCCGCCTTGCGCCCTCCTCAACGGTCTCCCCCAGCTCAACGGCGCCGCCCGCCGTGCCCCAGCAGTGGTTATCAGTGCGAAGGCCCAAAAGCAGCTCGCCACGCTCGTTTTCCACGAAGACCCCCGCGCCCACCATCTGTATAGGCTGATGGCCCACATAGTCCCGCAGGAATTTGATATATCCCGTCATTATTCCTCCACCTTCACACCGCCGCAGCCGCGCACGGACAGCACATAGCAGCTGCCCTTACCAAAGACCTTCTCCATGCCCTCGCGGTATCTGTCAAGTATATCGAAGGGTACATAGGCCTGGATAGTCCCCGCGAAGCCGCCGCCGTGGACCCGGCAGGCCCCCCGGCCGTTCAGCAGCCGCTCTGACACAGAGAGGGCCAGGGTTATCCCCTGCTCGATGGGGCTGGCCGGGGCGAATACATTTTGAAGCCGCTGGATAGAGGACTTGCCAGAAGCCCGCACCATTCCGAGGAATTTCTCAAAATCCTTGTCCCGCAGGGCCTGGGCCTCCTCGTGGGCCAGCCTGTCGTCGTCAAAGAAGTGCATTGCCCGAAGGGCCGGGCGGTCGCCCACGGCCTTGCGCACCTCGCCCAGCTTGTCATAAAACTCGGCCTCATCTACCTCGCGCAGGAAATCCTTGCCGAAGAACTTTGCCACGGCCTTCATCTCCTGGGGGATGGACGCATAGTCAGCGGTCAGGTCGGCGTGGTTGCCGCCGGTATCCACAACGCACATGGCGTGCTTATAGGCATTCAGGTCAAAGGAGACATTCTCCACCTGGGGCTTCTCAGGGTCCGCAAAATCCATGGCGGTGACGCTGCCCATAGAGCTCGCCATCTGGTCCAGCAGCCCAGATGGCTTGCCAAAGTATACGTTCTCGGCGTACTGGGCAATCTTGGCGGCGGTTATGGGGTCGATAGTCCCGTCATTATACAGATGGCTCACCACTGTTGCCACCAGTATCTCAAAGGCCGCCGAGCTTGAGAGGCCGGAGCCCTTTAGCACCCTGGTCTGGGTGTAGCACTCGAACCCGCCGATATTATAGCCAAGCTCCTTACAGCGGGCGCAGATGCCCCGGATAATGGCCTGAGAGCCGCTGGTCTCCTCCCGGGGCTCCAGGTCGCTCAAATTTACCTCGTCCATGCGGGGATACTCCACAGAGCGCAGGCGGGCTATGCCGTCGTCGGTCTTCCGCGCCATACCCACGATATCCAGGTCTATGGACGCTGCCAGCACCCTGCCGTGGTTATGGTCGGTATGGTTGCCGCCGATCTCCGTGCGGCCGGGAGCGCTGTAGAAGCTTGCTCCCTCAGAGCTGCCGAAGGTCTCCTCAAAGCCCGCGCGTATCTTCTGATACCGTTCCGCCTGCTCCTGCCACTGTCCGCCGTATAGGTCTTTCAGATTGGTTGTCATAACTTTGCCCTCACTTTACTTTTATTATAGTATATTACGGCATAAAAAGCTTTACTCATTCAGCATAGCCATAAGCTCATCCTCGCTGAGCACAGGGATACCCAGGCTCTCGGCCTTCTCCAGCTTGCTGCCGGGGTCCTCTCCGGCCAGCACGTAAGAGGTCTTTTTCGAGACCGAGCCGGTCACCTTGCCGCCGTTGCGCTGTATTATATCCGAGGCCTCCTTGCGGCTAAGAGTGGGCAGCGTACCTGTAAGCACAAAGGTTTTCCCCTCCAGCAGCGAACCGGCCTGCTCCCGCTCCCTGGCCTGCATATTCACACCCAGCGACGCCAAACGCTCCACCAGCTCCCGGGCGGCGGAGTGGCTGAAGAAGTCCACTATCTCCTCCGCCATCACCCCGCCGAAGCCGTTTATCTCCGCAAGCTCCTCCACCGCCGCCGACATGACCCGCTCCATGCTTGGGAAGCCGGCGCAGAGAAGCTGGGCGGCCTTTGCTCCGATATGGGGAATGCCCAACGCATAGACCAGCCGGTGCAGGTCGTTTTGCTTAGATTTTTCTATGGCATTTATCAGGTTCCCTGCACTCTTTTCGCCCATCCTCTCCAGCCCAGCCAGCTGCTCTATTTTCAGGGCATACAGGTCCGCCGGGGAACTGACCATCCCCTCTCCGACAAGCTGCTCGAGTATGGCCGGTCCCAGGCCGTCGATGTCCATTGCGTCCCGGCTTGCGAAGTGGATAAGGTGCCGAAGGAGTTGGGCGGGGCACTGGGGGTTGGTGCAGCGCACAGCCGCCTCCCCCTCCGGCCTGGAAACCGGCTCGCCGCAGGATGGACAGACTTCCGGCAGCAGGAAGGGCTCCGTACCCTCCGGGTTCTCCATCACCGACACCACCTCGGGGATTATCTCCCCTGCCTTGCGAAGAACGACCCTTGACCCCACGCGCACGTCCTTCTCGCTGATAAAGTCCTGGTTGTGGAGCGTGGCGCGGCTGACTGTTGTTCCGGCCAGGGTCACCGGCTCAAATACCCCGGTGGGGGTCAGCACCCCGGTGCGGCCTACATTTATCTCAATGTCCAGCAGCGTTGTCTCCTTTTCCTCGGGCGGGTACTTGAAGGCCTCGGCCCACCGTGGAAACTTAGCTGTGCTCCCCAATTCTTCCCGTTGAGAGAACGAGTTCACCTTCACCACAGCGCCGTCTATAGGATAGTCATACTCTCCGCGCTTCTCTCCTATCTCCCTGATAAAGCCTATTATCTCCTCCATGTCCCCGGATTTAAAGTAGCTTGGCGGCACCGGAAAGCCCAGCTCCCGCAGGCGTTCCAGTGCTTCATCGTGGCAGGCAAGCTCCTCGCCCCTTATCTGCTGCACGTTGAATACAAATATCTCAAGCCCCCTTGAAGCTGTTATCTTAGGGTCCTTCTGCCTGAGTGAACCGGCGGCGGCGTTCCGGGGGTTCTTAAAGGGCCTTTCTTCCAAAAGCTCCTGCCGCTCGCACAGCTTCTCAAAGCCCGAATCTGAAAGATATACCTCTCCCCTGACCTCCAGGAAGGGTATGGGGCTTTTCAGCTTCTTGGGCACCTTGCGGATGGTGCGGATGTTCTCCGTCACATCTTCCCCCCTCTGCCCGTCGCCCCGGGTGGAGCCCCGGGTAAATACGCCGTCCACATACTCCAGCGCCACGGAAAGACCGTCGAACTTGGGCTCCACCACATACTCCGGCCCGTCCACCGCCTCCCGCACCCGGCGGTCGAAGTCTCTGAGCTCATCCTCCGAGAAGGAGTCGTGCAGGCTCTCCATGGGCACCTCGTGCACCACCTCGGCAAAGGTGTTATACACCGGCCCGCCCACCCGCCGGGTGGGCGAGTCCTCGGTCACAAGCTCCGGGTACTGGGCCTCCAGCTCCTCTAAACGGCGGTACAGCTTGTCATACTCAAAATCGCTTATCTCCGGGTCGTCCTCGGTGTAGTATTTCCTGCCGTGATAGCGTATCTGCTCCCTAAGTTCATAGAGCTCACGCTCCACTGATTTTTTGTCCATATGCTACCTCGTTCTGTATTATTTCTCACGTTACCGGCAGGCTGATGCCCCCAATTCTCGCCATGATCTCGTCCCGCATACGCACAGCCTCCCGCCTTGCGGCTCCGGCGTAATCCTCCGGGTCACAGCCCTCTTTCTGCCATGCGCACATTATTCCCCGGGAGGAGTTGATTATAGCCCCGCAGCCGTGCTTGTCAAAGCCGGGAGCCACGTCGTCGGCAGCCCCCCCCTGGGCCCCATAGCCGGGCACCAGGAAGAAGGTGTTAGGCAGTGCCTTGCGCATTTCCCCAAGCTGCTTGGGATAGGTTGCTCCCACTACCGCGCCCACGCCGCTGTAGCCGTACTTGCCCTGGAGCTTCAGGCCCCACTGCTGGCACATATTGCCCATAGCCCTGTACACCGGCTCATACATGGCGTGGAGCATCTGATCCTGGAGCTCGCCGGAGGATGGGTTTGAGGTCTTTGCCAGCACAAAGATGCCCTTGTCCCGACCGGTGCAGACCTTTAAGAGGGGCTCGATGCAGTCTGAGCCAAGATAGCCGTTCACGGTGAGGGCGTCCGCGCCGAAGGCCTCGAAGGTCTCGCCCTCAACGTCGGTCTCGCCCAGGTGGGCGGCGGCATAGGCCTCCATGGTAGCGCCGATATCGTTGCGCTTGCCGTCCACTATGACAAAGAGCCCCCTGCTCTTGGCATAGGCTATGGTCTCTGCCAGGGTCCTCATGCCCTGCCAGCCGTACTGCTCATAATAGGCCGCCTGAGGCTTCACGGCGGGTACAATGTCCCAGAGCGAGTCAATAAGCCCCTTATTGAACTCTAAGAGAGCCGCCGCCGCGCCCTCCATGTTCTTGCCGTGCTCCTCAAAGCACCTCTGCTTGATGTGCTCGGGAATAAAGCTGAGCTTTGGATCAAGCCCCGCCACGGTGGGATTTTGCTTTCGCATGATGTTCTCCAGCAGTCTGTCCATTGACATTTGTATCGCTCCCTTTAGCTTATTATTTACAGTTCAAAGACTTTTTTACCCTTTAAGTATGTGGCCCGCACCCGGCCGGTAAGCTCCATGCCCTTAAACGGAGTGTTCCGGCTCTTGCCGTGGAGCTTATCAGGGTCCACGGTCCAGGTCTCGTCCGGGTCTATAAGCGCTATGTCCGCACTCGCCCCGGGCTTCAGCGTACCGGCAGGGATGCCGAGTATTCCGGCCGGATTTGTGCTCATAAGCGCTATAACATCGCTGAGCCCAAGCTTATCCCTAAGGGCCGTCCACACAGCCGCGAAAGATGTCTCCATACCTATCGCTCCGTTTGGAGCCCTTCCAAAATCCGCCTTTTCCTCCGGGGTATGCGGGGCATGGTCGGTGGATATTGCGTCCAGCGTGCCGGCCGAGACGGCCTCTATCAGCGCCAGCCTGTCCTCCTCGCTGCCTAGCGGCGGGTTCATACGGTAGTCTGCGTCTTTAGCCTCCAGGGTCTCGTCAGTCAGCAGAAGATAGTGTGGGCAGGTCTCCGCCGTGACCCGCACTCCCCGGCGCTTTGCATCCCTTATGAGCTCTACCGAGCCCTTCGTGCTCACATGGCAGATGTGCACCGGCGCGCCTATGCTGGCCGCGGCCGCTATCTCCCTTGCCACCCCGCAGTCCTCGGCGGCAGGAGGAACGCCGGGCACACCCAGCCTTTCCGACACGGGCCCCTGGTTCATAAGCCCTCCGCTGGCAAGGTCCGGGTCCTCACAGTGGGCGGCAAACACCAGCCCCAGCTCCCGGGCTTTAGCCAAACCCTCCAGCAGACAGCTTGCGCGCTTCACCGGTTTCCCATCGTCGCTGACAGCTATGGCCCCCGCCTCCAGCAGAGCCGCCATATCCGTGCAGTCCTCTCCCGCCATACCCCTTGTAACGCAGGCGGCGGTATACACGTTTGCGCTGGCCGTGCCGGCGCGGCGCAGCAGATCCGCGACCAGCTCCGGGCTGTCCATGGGCGGCACAGTGTTCGGCATGGCCAGAAGGCTTGTTACCCCTCCCGCCGCCGCCGCCCGGCAGGCGGTATATATGTCCTCCTTATGGGTCTGGCCCGGATCCCGAAGGTGCACGTGCATGTCCACAAAGCCCGGCGCGGCCACAAGGCCCCGGCAGTCGGCAATTTCGCAGTCCCCGGGGTCCAGGTTTTCGCCCAGCGCAGCTATATTCTCCCCATCGATCAGTATATCCCCGATGACGTCCAGCCCCTGTGACGGGTCGATTATCCTGGCTCCTCTCAGCAGCTTTCTCACACTCCGCGCTCCTTTCCGGGCGTCAGCCCAGGTTGAATATCAGTTCCTCAATGTACCACTTAGTCAGCGACAGCAGCTCCCGGCCATAGTAGCTGGGATAGATTATCGGGTCCGTTTCTGCCGCCAGACCGCTGGCGGTAAACCCGGCGCTCTGTGCCAGACGCACCGCCCGGTATAGGTGGAAGCTCTGGCTGACCACCACCACTTCGGTGCCAATGCCGTTCGCCCTAGCCGTCTCCATGGCGTACTCCAAATTCTCCCGGGTATTCCGGGACCTGTCCTCCGCAAAGATTCGTCCCGGCTCGATCCCCCGGCTTATAAGGGCGTTTCTGGCGGTCAGCGACTCGGCGCAGGGCTCGTTGTCCCCCTGACCGCCGGTAACTATGCACTTGGCCTGCGGGTTCTCCTCCAGGTACTCATAGGCCCGCTCCACCCGGTTTCCAAGGCTGACGCCCATGCGCTCGGCGCTGTACACCTGGGCCCCCAGCACTATGACGTTTCTCCCCGGCGGCGGGGGCGCGGCCTGATATGAGATTATCAGCGCCGTAAGGTAGCCGGCCCAGCAAAGCCCCAGCCCATAGAGCACCGCCACTGTCCTTGCAAGCCATTTTCGCCAGCCGCCCCTATCCGCCATGCCCTTATACTTTATGGCTGTCGCCATACCCAGGGCGCACACCGCGACACCGAAGATGGACCCCTCCGCAAAGCCGCCGTGCAGAGCGGGCATACAAAACCACAATATTCCCACAGCGCAAATCCCGATAAACAGCGCTTTCAGCCACTTCCTATACGTTTTCATATACTTACCTTTCTTCTATCCCCATTCTTTACCTATTATACATCATTTTCCTTCCAAGGTAAACTATTCTTTTTCCATTCCCAAACTTTTTTCCCAAAGCCCCAATACGCAGAAATGACCCCGCCGTTTCGATGGGGTCATTCTCTGAAGGTCTCACTCTATAGACTCGAAAAACTTCGCCAGCCCCTCCGGGGTGTCAATGCCCTCGGGCCTTTCCGCGTTCTTGCCAAGCGCCGCCGCATAGCTCTCCTTGCCGTGCCGGGAGATAAACAGCGCCGCTCCCTTAGCGTTATAGCCGTCCCCGGCCCCAAAATAGCCCTTTTGGCAGTTCTCAAGCTCCGGGCAGTCGTAGCAGCCGTCAACTCCCCGCTCGCCCGCACAGACTGTATTCGGGCAGCGCCTGTCCTCATAAAGCGTGGCAAAAGAACAGCCGGGGTACTGGCTTCTACAGCCGCCGCACCACTGGGTATAGGGGCAGTGATCGCAGTGGTGGCCGCATATTCCTTGGGGGTCTATGCCGTCCCTGGCGGCCTTCACCATTGCCGCCTTGAGCCCTGAGCAGTTTTCAATGCGCGCGCCGGGGGGCGTATCGCCGTGCTCCGGGTCCTCAGAGTAGCCTTTCAACAGCTCGCAGGGAAAGTCCGGACACTCGCCGCAGAACTTTTTGCTCCTGCTTACCGCGCATTTGGCCACGTCGCAGCGGCCGTGAAAGGGCTTGCCGCCGGTGGCAATGCAGCCGCCGCAGTTCATGGACTCCTTAAACTCGCAGTCCGCACAGCTCAGCCCGCAGTATGTATCTATTGACCCATATAATTCATCAAATTTTGTCATTATGCCTCTCCCTTTCGCATCAGTTTGCCTATAATAATGAAACGGTGCTGTAGTACGCCGTTCTCATCCTGATAATATCCCTGATGGCTGTACATAAGGCGAAAGCCCGCTGCCTCCAGCCGCGGGCCCTGGTTCTCAAGGTTATAGCCGGGGCTGTCGGGCCGGTTCCTGCCGCCGACCTGCTGGGTCACGAAGAAGCCGTTTTTGCGCAGGACTCTTACCACCACATCCAAATCGTATTCCGTCTGATACGCTGTCACCAAATCAAAGCTGCCGTCCTCACAGTCCGAAATGCCGCCGCGTATGTCCAGCCTTCGGACGCCCGGTTTCAAAAAATCTCCGACCTTCTGCTCATAGCTCCACGGCAGCGGTCCTCTCTGCCATACCATATCAGGTGTCCTTATCTACCTGATGGAACTTTTTCAGGTTTCCCTGCTTCTGAGCGCGGCGCTCAAGTTCATATTCCACCTGCTCCCAGGCAATTCCCTCGTTGACCATGAGTACAGTCAGATGGTAGAGAAGGTCGCTTATCTCCCCCACAGTCTCCCCGGCTTTGCCGTTTTTGGCCGCGATGATCACCTCGCCGCACTCCTCGGCGCATTTTTTCAGTATCTTGTCAAGACCCTGCTGGAACAGATATCCTGTATACGAGCCCTCCTGGGCGTTGGCTCTGCGGTCCAGCACCACCTGATACAGCCTTTCCATGGCGTCCATTTATCCTTCCTCCTTCTTTTCGCCTATGAGCTCCTTAAAGAAGCACGTCCTATTCCCGGTGTGGCAGGCCGGACCATTGGGGTGCACCCTCAGAAGCAGGGTATCGTTGTCACAGTCGGCGGTGACGCTGACCACTTCCTGCGTGTTGCCCGAGGTCTCCCCCTTGTTCCATAGGGCAGCGCGGCTGCGGCTGTAGAACCAGGTATAGCCCGTCTCAATGGTCTTTGCAAGAGCCTCGCTGTTCATATACGCCAGCATCAGCACCTCATTGGTGTCCACGTCCTGGACAATGGCCGGAATCAGGCTGGTCCTTGTGAAAAAGCGCTCCAGCTCATCATTCACCGCCGCCTGGGTCTTGGCCTTCCGCCCGGAAAACTTATGGCACACCCGGACCGCCGCCTTCAGGTCCAGGGTCCCGGCGTATACCGCCTTGCCCGCTATGGCCCCATACAGCCCCAGATCGTAAAGGTCTATGATATCCAAAAGACTGCTCACACCGCCGCTTGCTATGATATTGCAGCTGACCGCCCGGTTCAGCGTATCCAGCATCACCAGATTCGGGCCGGACTGGGTGCCGTCCTTATGGATGTCGGTGCAGATTATATACTGAACGCCGATATCCTCCATGCGCTTCGCAACCTCCATATAGTCCATACCGCTCTTCCTTGTCCACCCCTCCGCGGCGGCAATGCCGTCAACAGCGTCTATGCCGACGGCTATCTGCTTTCCATAGGTCCTGACGGCCTCCTTCACGAACTCCGGGTCCTCCAGCGCGGCGGAGCCCAGTATTACCCTGGACGCGCCGCCCATCAGGTAGTCCTCCACCGTCCGCATATTCCGTATGCCGCCGCCGACCTCCACGTGCATGTTCGCGGTCTCGGCCGTATTTAGGATCAGTTCATGGTTTACGGGCTTCCCGGCCTTTGCGCCGTCCAGATCCACCATATGCAGCCAGTGGGCCCCCTGCTCCCTGAAGCCCCTGGCCGTCTCCAGCGGATCCCCGGCAACCACCTCCGCGGTGGAGTAGTCCCCGCGGAACAGCCGGACGCATCTTCCTTCGTATACGTCTATGGCAGGTAAAATTATCATACTATCACTCCTATACATCCTGCCGCCGGCAGTACCGGCTGAGCAGGTATTCTATATAGTCATCACGGCCAAAGAGCCGCCTGCTGTCAGGGGCGCCGCAAGCCCTGACAAGCTCGCTCAGCGGTACAGTAGCGCGTATACGCTGGGCCGGGCTTTCATCGTTCATCAGCCGGGACAATATCATCTCAGCGCCGTCCTTCTTAAGATTGCCAAGCTGCCACGGCTCTGCGGGCACGCCGATATTGGGCGTAACATTGAACTCTCCGTCTATATACAGCACCGCCGGAGCGGTACTACCCAGGCTCTCCGTCGTGTGGTCGTTTATAAGCTCATCATACAGCTCCCGTTCCTCTTTACCGAACACATCCCGAATCGCCGGCTTGTTGAAGTGCTTTAAGGTGTACTGTACAAGCTTATCGGGTATTTTATCTAAATCCGCGCTTGTTATCCAGATGGGATAGAGCTTTTCTCCCTCTCCGTCGCAGGAACCCTGGTGCACGAAACACGCGAAGGGTACGCCGATATCCTCACAGCGTTTCTCAAGCTCTAAGCTGTCTATAAGCTCTGTCACCTTATGGAGCTCCCGGACCGTCTTCTGGTTTGCAAACACCTGTATCCTCGGAGCAATGCCGTTCTCAAGCAGCACATCAATGGCTTTAAGTATATCCTGATACGCCCCTTTGCGCCCAGTAAAATAATCCGTCAGCTCCTCCCCGCCGAACAGCGTCAGCTGCACGTACTTTACGTCCAGAGACTTTAGCCAAGGCGCGTACTCCCTGTCTCTGGCCAGCCGCCAGACGCTTGCCAGCTCGTAGTGCTCCGGCGGTGTATCCGGCGAGGAGAGCTCCCTGCACAGCTCCCACTTCTCCTTATAGTCGTCCCCGAAGTCCGGCTCACGGTTCCAGTCATAGACGGTAAGCGTCTTTGCCCATGGCCGGAACTCCTCCGCGGCCCAGCGCAGGTCGCTCTCAACTAGTTTCGGGTTTTGCCGCCAGCCCACAAAGCAGTGACGGCAACGGTTTGGGCAGCCCAGCATATCCAGGGCCGCCAGTATATTGTCATATTGCATATGCGTATCTCCTGACTATAGTACCCCTTTGGAGGAGAGCACCCCTCCGCCGGTGGCCTCAATCGCATCCTTTAGGGCATGGGCAAAGGCCTTGAACATGGCCTCTATCATATGGTGTGAATTCTTTCCGTACTCACAGCGAAGGTGCAGGGTGATCCCGGCGTTCATCGCCAGGGCCCGGAAAAATTCCTCGGTCATGCAGCAGTCAAAGCCCCCGGTTACCGCCTGTGGGAAATTCCCATCAAAGACTAAAAACGGCCTGCCGCTGATATCCAGGGCGCAGAAGCCCAGGGCCTCGTCCATGGGTATAAAGGCGTGGCCATAGCGCTTTATGCCTGAACGGTCCCCAAGGGCTTCTCTAATAGCCTGCCCCAGCACAATGCCGGTATCTTCTACGGTGTGGTGGCAGTCCACTTCAAGGTCTCCCCGAACCCTGAGCTCAAGCCCCAACCCGCCGTGGACGCTAAGGGCCGTCAGCATATGGTCGAAAAAGCCTATCCCTGTGGAAATGCTGTGCCCGCCGCAGTCAAGGTCCAGCTTCAGCTCTATATCGGTCTCATTGGTCTTGCGGCATATCTCTGCTGTCCTGCTCATTTGGCCGCCTCCAGTATCTCAGCAAATTTCGTAAGGAAAGCCCTGTTCTCCTCCGGCGCCCCGCAGGTCACCCGCAGCAACCCGCCGGTGTACCGCACGGCCACGCCCTGCTTTAAAAGCTCCTGCTGGACCTCCCTGCCTCCGTCCATATCCAGCGCAGCGAAGTTGGTCTCCCCTGGCAGCAGAATAAATCTGCCCGGGTACTCCGCGCCTATCTCCGCAAGGCCGCCCAACAGGGCCTTGCGGGAGATAAGTATTCGCTCCAGCGCCTCCCGCAGCATGTCCGGGCGCTTCAACACCTCCGCTCCCAGCGCCTGGGACAGGCTGTTCACGTTATAGGGGGATTTGGCTGCCCTCAGAGCATTAGCAATCTCCGGCCTTGCTATGGCAAATCCCAGACGAAGCGCCGCCATGCCTATGGCCTTCGAGCATGTGCGCAGGATAATCAGATTGTCAAAATCTTCCTTCTCGCCCAGAAGGCTCTCATTTGAAAAGTCCATATATGCCTCGTCAAGCACCACAAGGCCATTCACCCCGCGCACCAAGCGCCGCACCTGCTCTTTGGAAAGCACCAGCGAGGTGGGGTTGCAAGGGTTGCTGAATATCAGCAGCCGGACGTTCTCCTTATTGCAGGTCTCTATCACCTGGTCAACGTCTATGGCCCATCCGGGCTTCTCTATCGCCACATGCCGCGCCTCAGCCAAGTGCCCCCCCTGGACATACATGGAGAAGTCCGGCTCTAAAGTGGCAAAGGCCTCGCCGTGCATCAGGAAGCCTGAGAATATCACCGATATCAGCTCGTCCGAGCCGTTGGCGGCTACAACATGCTCCGGCTTTACTTTATAGTACCCCGCGAACGCGCGGCAGAGCTCCGCCGCCGCCGGGTCGGGGTAGCGGTTGAACTCTATTCTGTCAATAGCAGCTTTAGCGGCGGCGATGACCTCCTCCGGCAGTCCCAAAAAGGACTCGTTGGCGTCAAGGCGCACGCAGCCCGATGCGTCCACCGGCACATACGCGCTAAGCGCCCGCAGTTTTTCATTCAGTTCATACATAGCTTTCTCCCCTATCTGCCCTTCCAGCCGTATTCCTTCACGCACCACATCACTGTCTCAAACACATCGTTCAGGGTGTCCTCCGGGCTGATGTACCGCCGAAGGCCCACGCTGTCCCAATATTCATTCCCGAAAAGGCGCTTCTTTACCGATATCTCCACGTTGCTCTCGTCGAAATACACCTTATACTGCTTTCGCCCGCGGCTGAAGTACAGCACAGCGGCGGCCTTCTTTTCGCCTATCCACTCAAGCCTCCCCTGGCCTTTGAGAGCGCTGTAGACCTCCTCCAATGTCTCCATCAGTTATTTTTCCTGACTTTTATGGAATTGGCGTGGGCGGTCAGTTCCTCGGTCTCGGCAAGGAGTATAATGTCGTCGGCGGCCTTCAAAAGCTCCTCCCTCGGGTAGTAGATATAGCTGGACTTCTTAATGAAATCGTCCACCGATAACGGCGAGAAGAACCGCGCCGTACCGCCGGTGGGCAGCACATGGTTCGCCCCGGCAAAGTAGTCTCCAAGGGGCTCCGGGGAGTAATTGCCCAGGAACACGGACCCGGCATTGTCCAGCTTGCCCAGATACTCGAAGGGATTATCACAGCAGACCTCCAGGTGCTCGGGAGCCAGCTCATTTGCAAACTCCACCGCCTCATCCATATTCTCGCAGACTATCACCGCGCCGTAGCCGTCCAGAGATCTCTCTATAATATCCCGCCTTGACAGGGTCTCAAGCTGCCTATACAGTGCCGAAACTGTGCTCTCGGCCAGCTTTGGATCATCGGTTATGAGTATCGCGGAGGCCATCGCGTCGTGCTCCGCCTGGCTCATAAGGTCCGCCGCAAGGTACTCGGGGTCGGCCGTGCTGTCGGCGATTATCAGTATCTCGCTGGGCCCGGCTATCATGTCGATGTCCACCACGCCATAGAGCTGCTTCTTGGCCGTGGCCACAAAGATATTCCCCGGTCCCACTATCTTGTCCACCTTCGGTATGCTCTCGGTGCCATATGCCAGCGCCGCCACCGCCTGGGCCCCGCCCATAAGGAACACCCTGTCCACTCCGGCCACTAACGCCGCCGCGATGATATTGGGGTCCGGATGTCCCGCGCGCCCGGGAGGGGTCGCCATGACGATCTCGCCCACCCCGGCAACCTTCGCCGGTATCACGTTCATAAGCACGGACGAGGGATATCCCGCTGTACCTCCGGGCACATAGACCCCTGCCCTGTGCAGCCCCCGCACCCGCTGGCCCATTATGATGCCGTTTGGCTGTGGGTCTATTCTGCTCTGCTGCTTCTGGCGGCTGTGGAAGTCGTAGATGTTCTCAGCCGCCCGCTTCAGGGACTCTATAAACCTTTTATCGCACTGCTCAGAAAGCTTCTCCATCTCCTCCCGGCTCAGTTCCAAAATCTCCGGGGTCCAGCCGTCGAATTTCTTTGAGTAGGCTTTAACGGCCTCGTCACCGCCTGTGCGCACGTCCTCTATGATCTTTGCAACCTTCTGCTCTATCTCCGGGCTCGTGCCGCCTACCCGCAGCTTCAGCTCCTCTATAAATGCCCGCCGCTCCTGTTTCCCGGCGTTTACTGTCTTTATCATGGTTTACTCCTCCCTTTGGGTTCACTTGTCCAGCTGCGCCTCAAGCCGCGCGGCCAGGTCCTCTATCTCCCGCTTGCGAAGCTTAAGGCTGGCTGCGTTGACTATCAGCCGCGCAGAGACCTCCGCCACCGGCTCTACTACCGCAAGGCCGTTCTCTCTCAGGGTCGCGCCGGTCTCCACCAGATCCACTATGCCGTCCGCAAGGCCCAACAATGGGGCCAGCTCCACCGAGCCCTCTATCTTTATGACCCGCACATCCATATTCTTACTCTGGAAAAAGCGCCTTGCCACATTGGGGTACTTGGTCGCTATGGTCTTGACGCCATAGCCGCCGTAGAAGTCCGCCCCCTCCGGCGCCGCCAGGGCGAAGCCGCATTTCCCGAATTTCAGGTCCAGTATCTCAAAAAACTGGCCGCCGCGCTCCATTATCACGTCCTTGCCCACCACTCCCAGGTCGCAGACGCCGTGCTCGAGATAGGTTATCACATCCCCGGCCTTGGCCAGGACGGCCTCCAGCCGGTCCCCTACGGGCAGTATCAGCCTGCGGCCCTTATCATGCAGGCTGGTACAGTCCATTCCGGCCTTCTCCAGCAGCTTTGCCGTGGAGCTCTCAAGCCTGCCCTTTGTCAGTGCAATTCGCAGCGGCTTCATCCTTTACCTCCTCAACATCGATGGTTTTCACGGTCTCACCGACCAGGGCTACCGTCGGTATGCCCCCGGCCCTGGCATACTCCAGCGCCTCGGTGAGAGTCTCCCATACCGAGCCCTCGCATATCTGTCCCTCCGCGGTGCGCCGCAAAAGCTCCTGCTGGGCCTGGGGCTCGAAGCCGGGCTCCCCGTGGACAAGCACCTGTACTCCGTTTTCCCGGGACATATGGGGCTCAAGCAGTCCCGCGGCGGCGTCCATATCCATGGCAAAACCCATTGCCGGCATCTCCGGGCCAAATAGGGCGCAAAGCCCGTCGTACCTGCCGCCGGTAAGCACCGGGCCTCCCCTGCCCTGGACATAGCCGCTGAACACCACGCCGGTATAGTAGTCGTTGCGCTGTACAAGGCCCAGGTCCACCATCAGCCGCTGTCCAAGGCCCATCTCCTGCAGGGCCGTGTACAGCGTGCGCAGATACCCAAGGGCCTCCGCCGCGCCGCCGTCCAGGTTCCAGCTTTCGGCCTCGGACAGGACCTCCTCCCCGCCGAAAAGCCTGGGCAGCCGCCGCAGCGCTTTTGCCTCGGTGCTGTCTCCCAGAGGATCCAGCAATCCGCCCAGCGCGCCGTAGTTCTTGGTCTCGATTGTGGCGCGGATCTCCTCCCGGGCCTCCGGGGACAGCCCCAGCCGCTCCACAAGGTGCCTGAAGAGCCCTGCATGGCCCAGCTCTATCCTATAGTCCCCCGCCACGGCCTTTAAAGCTTCTATGGCCGCGCCGATAACCTCCAAGTCCGCCCTAAGCCCCGAGGCTCCCAGCAGCTCCACCCCCATCTGGGGCAGCTCGTGGCTGCGGCCGGAGAGTTCCGGCCAGGTGCGATAAACGCTCTGGCTATAGTACAGCCGTATGGGCCGCCGAAGTCCCTGTAATCTTGCCGCCGCCATCCGCGCTATGGGCAGTGTGGAATCCGGCCGGAACACCAGAAGCCTGCCGCCGCCGTCAATGGTCTTATACATCTCCTGCTGGGGGATCGCCGCCCCCGGCAGGCTGAACACGTCGTAATACTCAAGCCCCGGGGTTATCACCTCACGGTAGCCGCGCCGTGTGAAAATGGCCGTCAGCCGCCGCTGGGCCTCCCTATGGGCCCGGCACTGGTCAAAGAGCACATCCCTGACCCCCTCAGGCGTAAGCTTGCTGTAATTCTTCATTTATCGGGGTTCTCCTTGAAATTTACTATGCTGATATAATAAACTATCCAGCATACATTGTCAAGCACTTTATCTAAGTAGCACGCTAATGTAGCAAATCATTCATATGTTCAGCACACGCCGCTCTCCAATATGGTCAAACTCACGGAATCGCAGTCCAGCTCCGCCATGGCCCCAACGGGCAGCACAGTCATGGGCGTGCGGTGCCCGAAGTCCACACCCTCCAGCACCGGCAGGTCCTCCCTGTGCACCTCCTGCCTCAGCACCTTCAGGAGCATCTGCTCATCCTCCTCGCCCATCATAGGTGTGATGATCCCCGAGCAAACGTCCAACGCCCCGCAGGCCGCCAGGGCTCTCCATCCGTGGAGAGCTGCGAGGGCGCTGCCGTAGGGGGAGATATTCTCCATAAAAATTATGCTCCCCTCCCAGAGCTCCCTATCGGGGAAGATATTTGTGCCCATTATCTGCTGTAACGGGCCCCAGCAGCCTCCAATGAGCCTGCCCTGTACCTTTCCCCTGCCCTGGATAAGCTTGTAACCCGGGTTGTCATGCCAAACTATATCTTCTTCCGGCTTGTCCTGCCACTCGATGGGCGTGTATTTCGGGCAGGGAACTATCGGGCCGATGGCCTCGCTGGAAAAGAGAGCCTTGCGTATGGCGTTCTCTGTGTAGCTGTCCAAATGTCCCGGCTGGGCTATGGGAGTCAGGAGGCTGGGGCCGTAGTAGCTCATGACCCCGGCATGGGCAAATATACAACATGAAGTTGTGATATCGGAGAAGCCCATGAATATCTTGGGATGGGAGCGTATAAGGCCGTAGTCCAAGTAAGGAAACAGCCTATAGGAATCGTCCCCGCCCATATTCACTATTATCCCCTTCACCTCCGGGTTCTCCAGCGCCCAGTGCAGGTCCGCCGCCCGGACCTCCGGGTGCTGATATATGTACTCGTTCCCGGCCAGGGCGTGGGGCGTTTCCACCACCTTCAGGCCGAAGACCTCCTGAAGCCGCCGCTTGCCCAGCTCGTAGCGCCAGAGCATGTCCTCATCGCCTGCCCGGCCCCCGGATATCGAAATCGTGGCGACGGTGTCGCCCGGATGAATACGTTGTGGTTTTATCAGTTCTTTCAAAATGCTCACTCCTATATTTCAATATTTTAGAATAAACTCGTCTGGCTGCTCTCCGGCAGGCCCCGCAGCGCCCCCACCTCTTTGAGGGTGTCTATCACCGCGCTGGACACCTTGGCCCTGTCCTGGAGGTCGTCAACGGAAATATACTCGCCGCCGGAATTCTTCGCGTCCTCAAGGCTCACCGCCGCCGCCTCGCCAACGCCCTTTAGGCTCGAGAAGGGCAGGCGTATTTTGCCGTCTTCAACAACGAAGCGCTTTGCCGAGGATTTATACAGATTCACTCCCAGCAGCTCAATACCCCTTGCCATCATCTCGTTGATAATTTGAAGGGTTTCAAACTCGCCCTCCTCCTTGGCGCTGGCCTCCCGGTTTTTTATGCGCTGATCGATATCCCGCATACGGCGCAGCACCGCGTCCCTGCCGCCCAGAGCCGTGGCCCCGTCAAAGTCCTCGCTGCGCACGGTGAAGTAGGCTGCGTAGAACTCGATGGGCTTATGGACCTTGTACCAGCCCAGCCGCAGAGCAGCTATCATATAGGCCGCGGCGTGGGCCTTTGGGAACATGTACTGAATCTTAAAGCAGGAATCTATATACCACTGGGGCACGCCGTGGTCCTTCATTGCGGCCACATGCTCCTCGGTAAGCAGTTTTTTGGCCTTGCCCTTGCGCACTATCTCCGTTATCTTAAATGCCATCTTGGGCTCCATGCCCCGAAGGAGCAGGTATTTCATGATGTTGTCGCGGGTGCCGATGACCTCCTTGATGGTGCAGGTGCCGTTTCTTATAAGCTCCTGCCCGTTGCCCAGCCATACCGCCGTGCCGTGGGACAGACCGGATATCTGCAGGAAGTCCGCGAATGTGGTGGGCTGGCACTCCTCAAGCATACCCCGCACGAAGTTCGTGCCCAGCTCCGGCAGCGACAGGGTCCCGGTCTTCACGCCGTCCAGGTCCTCCGGGGTGACCCCCAGGGCCTCTGTGGAGTTGAACAGGCTCATGACCTCCGGGTCGCTCATGCTGACCTTCATAACAGGTATGCCGGTGTACTCCTCCAGATAGTGGTATATGGTGGGCACATCGTGGCCCAGCTCGTCCAGCTTACACACGTTGTCGTGGATGGAGTGGAAGTCGAAGTGGGTGGTGATATTTGGGGAGTCCTGTTTATTTGCCGGGTGCTGTATGGGGCAGAAGTCATAGACCTCCATGCCCCTGGGTATGACGATCATGCCGCCGGGGTGCTGGCCGGTGGTGCGCTTTACCCCTGTGCATCCCAGGGCCAGCCGCTTCTCCTCGGCCTTGTGCAGGGTGCGGCCCCGCTCCTCGGCATAGCTTTTGACATAGCCGTAAGCGGTCTTCTCCTGCACGCCGGAGATGGTCCCCGCTTTAAACACATTGTCCCTGCCGAAGAGCTCCTCAGTGTAACGGTGGGAGCTGCTCTGCTGCTCGCCGGAGAAGTTCAGGTCGATATCCGGCACCTTGTCCCCGTCGAAGCCCAGGAAGGTCTCAAAGGGTATAGTGTGGCCGTCCCGGTCCATGGGCTCACCGCAGACCGGGCAATTTTTGGGCGGCAGGTCAAAGCCCGAGTCATAGCTGCCGTCGGTTATGAATTCGCTGTGCTTGCATTTGGGGCAGATATAATGGGGCTCCAGAGGGTTCACCTCGGATATGCCCGACATGCTGGCCACAAATGATGAGCCCACCGAGCCCCGGGAGCCCACCAGATACCCGTGGGCCTCGCTGTCGGCCACCAGCTTCTGGGCGGTCATGTACAGCACGGAAAAGCCGTGCTTGATTATAGAGCCCAGCTCCTTATTGAGCCTTGCCTCCACGATCTCCGGCAGCGGGTCGCCATAGCGCTCCCTGGCCCTGCGCCAGGTGATATCCACCAGCTGCTCCTGGGCGCCCTCTATAAATGGCGGGAAGTTACCCATTGGCACCGGCCTTATGCTGTCGCACATATCGGCTATTTTGTTTGGGTTCTCGACGACCACCTCAAAGGCCTTCTCCTTGCCCAGATACTCAAACTCCTTTAGCATCTCGGCGGTGGTGCGCATATACAGCGGGGCCTGCTGGTCGGCATCCGTGAAGCCCTTCATGATGACCCGGCGGTAGTCCGCGTCCTTGGGGTCCTTAAAGTGCACGTCCCCGGTAGCCACCACGGGTTTATTAAGCTTCTCCCCTATCTTAACGATAGTGCGGTTATACTCCCTAAGGCCCTCCTCATCGGTCTCGCCGTTTCTCACCATGAACATGTTATTACCGATGGGCTGTATCTCAAGATAGTCGTAATACTCCGCTATCCTGCACAGCTCCTCAAAACTTTCCCCCTGCACCATGGCCCTGAAAAGCTCTCCCGCCTCGCAGGCGCTGCCGATAATCAGCCCCTCCCGGTACTTGTTCAGCAAACTTTTTGGTATTCGGGGGCGGCGGCTGAAATAATCCAGATGCGCGGCGGATATCAGCCGGTACAGGTTTTTTAGCCCGGTATTATTCTTTACAAGAATTATCTGATGGTAGGTCTTAAGCTTTTTGGGGTCCCCGCCGGCCAGGGCTGTGTTTATTTCCCCAACCGTCCCCGCATTCTGGCTGTCCTTTAACCTTCCAGCAAGATTTATGAATATCTCCCCCAGCATGGCCGCGTCGTCATCGGCCCTGTGGTGGTTGAAGTCCCCAAGCTTCAGGTACTTCGCCACAGTGTCCAGCTTGCAGTCCTTGATATCCTTTAGGAGCGACCGGCACATGGGCACTGTGTCAATATATGGATGGCTGAAGGGCACGCCGCAGCGCTCCCCCGCCGCTCGCAGGAATGCGGTGTCGAACCCGGCGTTATGGGCCACCAGCACCGGGTCTTCTCCGCAGAACTGGTAGAACATGCGAAGCGCTTCCGCTTCCTTAGGCGCTCCCTTTACCATCTCGTCGGTAATGCCTGTAAGCTCTGTTATCTTCTGTGGAATAGGCTTTTCCGGGTCAACAAATGTGTCAAAACGGTCCAGTATCTCGCCGTTTTTTACCCGCACCGCGCCTATCTCCGTTATGCGCTCCTTCTTCGCCGAAAGCCCAGTGGTCTCAAGGTCGAAGCAAATAAATTCTCCGTCCAGCTCCCTAGAGCACTCCCCCACCGCTGCGGGGACCAGATCGTTGACAAAATAGGCCTCCGTGCCATATATGACCTTAAAATCCGGGTCCTCCTTATTTATGGCCTCCTGGGCGTTCATTGCGTCCGGGAAGGCCTGGGCAACTCCGTGGTCGGTGATGGCTATGGCCCGCTGGCCCCACTTATAGGCCTGCTTAATCAGCTCCCCCGCCGGGGTTATGCCGTCCATCTCCGACATGCTGGTGTGCAGGTGCAGCTCCACCCGCTTTTTATCGTTGGGGGCGTTGTCCACTATCTCCACCTGGTCCACCGTGGCTATGGCTCTGGGGCGCAGCACATTCTCCCGGTCGTATTTGTCATACTCCAGGCTGCCGCGCACAAGTATAGACCTGCCCTTTTGCAGCTTATCCAGCTCCTTGCACTGGCCCGCGTCCTGTATGACCTTAAGGGTCGTGGAACCGGTATAGTCCGTTATGTCTATCGAGTATATCTTCTTCGACTTATCTCTGGTCTCCTTGCTCTCTATGTCGAATATCTCTCCCCAGACCACGGCGCTGCCCAGGTCTAGGCTAAGCTCCCTAATGGGCACGGTCTTGCCCTTCGGCACCTGTCCCAGTAGCGGCCGGGCCGTCTCCGGGATCATCTGCGGCAGAAGGTAATCCCCCTCGCGCACCTCTATCTTGCGCTTGGCGGTCTCCCTGGCCATGGACTCCTCATAGGCCTCCATCTCCTGGACCACAGCCTCCCGCCGGCGCTTCTCCTCCTGGTTATGCACCCTCTCCAGAAGGGAGCCGTCCCCCTCCTTCACCGCAAGCTTACCGGTAAACTCAACGGTGCAGTCAATGCCGAACCAGTCGCCGATAAGCCCCGAGAGCTTCCCGGCGGTGCCCCGGGCAGTCAGCAGCTCATAGCCGCCGTGGGCCAGGGCGACGGTCAGCTTACCGCCCTCAAAGTCCGCCTGGGCCCCCCGCAGGCTGCCGTTAAGGGTCGCGTCCCGCTCCTTCAGTGCGGCGGCAAAGGAATCCAGCTGTCCCGGGTCAAAGGCCTCCGCCGGAAAGCTGGGATGCACCGACACCCTTCGGTAAGCCTTTCCGGCCACCTGCCCCCCAAAGCGCTGGAGCTCGCCGTACTCCACAAACTCCGGGAACCGCACGGCCACCCGTACCGAGCGGTCCTCACGGTCAATGGCAAGGCCCTCTATCTCCCCCTCCAAAAGTGGCTGGGGAAATGTCACGCCGTTTATCTCCTTCTGAAAAAACGCTCCTATACTGCTCAAATTAGCCTCCCCCTGCCGCTCAGTCTCTGATGTATGACAGATCTCCCGCACGTACTATCCTGCGCTCCCAGCCCCCATATATGTCAAACTCCCCCACGGTCCCGGCCTTGCCAAAGATGCCGCAGGTATTCATGACCTCCGGCGGCAGGCCCAGCCATACTACGTTCCACACGCTGAGTGCCCCGCCATGGGACACCAAAACCACCGTATCCTCTGGACGCTCAAGCATCTCTTTACAAAGCACCGCAAAGCGCTCATAAATCTCCCTCTTGGTCTCAGCGCCGGGCATACAGCGCTCGTCTATCTTCTCCCCGAAATTATCACAGTGCTCCCTGTACCATTCCTTGCTCTTTCCCATCACCAGCGGGCCGAAATTCTTCTCCCGCAGCTCTTTTCTATACTCCACCTCAACCCCCAGCCTTTCGGCCAGCGGCGCGGCGGTATGCGCGGCCCGTTTCAGGTCCGAGGAGTATATCTTCACGGACTGCCCCTCAAGCTCCGCCCCCAGCCGCTCCCCAATGCGGCGGGCCTGCAATGAGCCCAGCTCCGTCAGCTCCCAGTCGTTCCAGCCGCCCATCATGCCGTTTATGTGCTGCTCCGACTGGCAGTGTTGTATGGTGATTATGCGCTTCATAGGCTGTTCTCCTTTATAAAAGTATCTATAAGCTCATTCACTCTGTCAGGCACGTCCGTGTTGGAGTTGTGCCCAGCACCCTCCAGCCACACCAGCGGAAAGCCGGTCTTCTTCGTCCACGCCCTATTGTAGCGCTTGGACGAGCCCGCCGCATCCTTCTCTCCGCACATAAGCAGCACCGGGCAGTCCGGCTCATAATTGCCGTGGGCCTCTACCGCCAGGCTCAAAAGCCGGTAGCCATGGTCCGCAAGCTTACAGTATTCCTTTGGCTCATACCGGCGCATCATGCTCTCCATAAGCCCCCGCCCATACTCCGACTGGGCCGTGCCCGAACTGCCCAACTTCACCAGCATCTCCCAGGGTATGGGCCGGTACATCCAGTAAGCGTGCCTTAAAAGCGCCAACTCCCATCCCGCGAGATAATCACGGCTAAGTGGCGCGGAATCTATAGACACAAAGCCCCGCACCGTGCCGGGAAAGCGCTTTATGTACGCCTGGGCAATATAGCCTCCCATGGACTGCCCTATGAGCGCCGGCCTGTCCACTGCCTCGCGTTCAAAAATGTCGTGGAGATAGGCGGTCAGCTCGTCCATATAAAACTCCAGCTTAAAGGGTCTGGAGTTGCCGTGTGCAGGCGCATCCCACACAAAACAGTTGTATTTCCCCTCAAAATACTCGATCTGCTTGTCAAAAAGCCCGTGGTCCGCCGTAAGCCCCGGCAGGAAAACCAGCCATGGCCTGTCCTTACCTGCCGCATTCACCCAGTAGTGTATATCCCCCAGCTTAGTGTGAAATATTTTCTCAACCATTTACAGCCTCTCTATCTCCAGCAGGAGCTCGTCCAAAAGCCGCTCCTCCGGCACCTTGCGCAGTATCTTTCCCTTCCTGAACACCAGACCCTCGCCCTTGCCACCGGCAATGCCCACGTCGGCCTCCCTGGCCTCTCCAGGGCCGTTGACCGCGCAGCCCATCACCGCCACTGTCAGGTCCTTCTGACAGGACGCAAGAGCTTTTTCCACCCGGTTCGCCAACGGTATCAGGTCGATACGCGTGCGCCCGCAGGTAGGGCAGGCTATGAGCTTTACGCCGCCCCGAAGCCCCAGAGCCTTCAAAATATCTATCCCCGCCTTGACCTCCTCCACAGGGTCAGCCGCCAGGGACACCCGCAGGGTGTCGCCTATGCCCTGCTGCAAAAGGCTCCCGATTCCTATGGCGGACTTTACCATCCCCATATGCGCCGTACCGGCATGGGTAATGCCCAGGTGCAGAGGATAATCGCAGCGCTCAGAAGCCCGCTGATAAGCCCTGACGGCAAAGTCCACTGAAGAAGCTTTCATAGATAAAACTATATCCGTAAAGTCAAACTTTTCAAGCAATGACGCGTGGTACAGCGCGCTCTCGCACAGGGCCTCCGGGGTCGGATGGCCGTATTTCGCCAGGATATGCTTCTCCAAGGAGCCGTCGTTCACGCCGATGCGTATAGGGATATTTCTCTTGCGGCATTCGTCCGCCACGGCCTTTACCCGGCTGTCGTCCCCGATATTGCCCGGGTTTATGCGTATCTTGTCAATGCCCGCCGCGGCCGACTCCAAAGCCAGCCTATAGTCGAAGTGGATATCCGCCACCACCGGGATATGTACTGCCTGCTTAATGGCCGGTATCAGCTCCCGCACCGCCGCCATGTCGGGTATCGCAATGCGCAGTATCTGACACCCAGCTTTTTCCAGGGCCTTCGCCTGGGCCACGCTGCCAGGGATGTCAGTGGAGCGTGCGCTGAGCATTGACTGCACCGGTATAGGCGCGCCCCCGCCGATGAGTACGTTTCCGGCCTTGACCTGCCGGGTAAGCTTTCTGTTCATATTATACTTCCTTTCCGCAAGCGGCAAATATAAGGCCCCACCCCTTTGGAGCGGGACCTTGCTGTGCTAATTTTTCTATCCTGTGACAATGCGCCAGATATCGTGGAAGGTCACAAGCAGCATAAGGCCGATAAGCAGTATGAAGCCCGCCGCGTGCACATACCCCTCGTACCTCTGGGGCACCGGCCTGCGGGTCACGCCCTCCCATATTAGGAACAGCAGCCTCCCGCCGTCAAGCGCCGGCAGCGGCAAAAGGTTAATTATGCCCAGGTTCACGGTTATCATTATCATCATAAAGACTATATTGCTCACCGCCTGGCCAAAGCCCTGGCTGAGCCCGGCCCCCGCCGCCTGGGATATTGCCTGGGCGGTGCCAACTGGCCCGGCTATCTCATTTAGCCCGAACCTGCCGGTAAGCAAGCCCTTAAGGCTCTCCACCACCATGCGGGCCATGGAAAAGGTATCTGTGGCAGCCCGGCGCAGCACCCCGGAAAATGTGCGGGACTCCGGCAGCACGTAGAAGTCCAGGGCCGGGGCCTCGCTGCCGTCCTCCAGCACCTGGGTGTGCAGGGCAAACTCACTGAGCTCCACCCGCTGTCCGTCCCTCTCCACGGTCATGCGCACGGCCTTTGGGTCGGCCAGCGCCATGGCAAAGGACAGGTCCCGGTCCGTATACACCGCGTAGCCGTTTATCTCCACTATCCTGTCCCCCACCTGGGCCCCGGCCGCCTGGGTGGCCGAATCCTCGGTGAACTTTGAGAAGGTGGTGGTGGCGAAGGTCTCCTCCGGGGCCAGCACCAGGAGCATCATGATAAAGCCCAGGATGATGTTGAATACCCCACCGGCAACCACCACCAGGAACCGCCGCCAGACCGGCTTATTGCCGAAGGCCCGCTCGTCGCTGCTCTCCTCGTCCTCGCCCTCCATGGCGCAGAAGCCGCCTATGGGAAAAAGCCGCAGGGCGTACATGGTCTCGCCCCTCTGAAAGCTAAAGAGCTTCGGGCCCATACCCACGGCAAACTCATTCACCCTGATACCCGAGAGCTTTGCCAAAAGGAAATGCCCCAGCTCGTGGAAAAACACCACAAAACCAAAGAGCAGCACGCCGATAATAATAAGCAGAACCGTATAAAGCACCTGCAATGTATCATCTCCTAAACTATACTTTCTTTCACAAACTCTCTTGCGGCCATATCCGCCTCCAAAACCGCCTCCACACTGTCAGCGGGGCGGTCCGGCTGGCGCTCCATGGCCCGGGCACAGAGCTCGGGTATACGCATAAACGGAATTTTCCTACGCAAAAAGGCTCCGACCGCCTCCTCGTTGGCCCCGTTCACCGCCGCAGGGGCAAGCCCGCCCCTTTTCAGCGCCCTTATAGCTATATCCAGACACGGAAAAGCGTCCAAATCCGGCGGGTAAAAATGCAGCGACCGGATCTTAAACAGGTCCAGTTCCTCCACCGGGGAGGGCAAGCGCCGGGGGTATGTCAGCGCGTACTGTATCGGGATGCACATGTCCGGCACCCCCATCTGCGCTATCACCGAGCGGTCCGCATACTCCACCATGGAGTGCACGATACTCTCCCTGTGGACCACCACCTGTATCTGCTCCGGGGGCACATCAAAGAGCCAGCTGGCCTCCATGACCTCAAGTCCCTTGTTCATCATGGTGGCCGAGTCTATCGTCACCTTGGCCCCCATTGACCAGTTGGGATGGGCCATGGCCTGCTCCGGCGTAACGCCCTCCAACTCCTCCCTGGTCCTGCCAAAGAATGGCCCT
Source organism: uncultured Eubacteriales bacterium (assembly GCA_910584745.1). Taxonomy (GTDB): domain Bacteria; phylum Bacillota; class Clostridia; order Oscillospirales; family Acutalibacteraceae; genus Acutalibacter. The sequence continues at coordinate 55,132 of CAJUDG010000003.1, read as the reverse complement.
CCGGAGGCCGTCAGCAAAATGCGCCGCAGCTCCTTTCTATTATTCCCCTGCAAGCACTGGAATATGGCCGAATGTTCGCTGTCCACCGGCAAAATATCAACGCCGTTTTCTTTGGCTGACCTCATCACCAGCGCGCCCCCCGCCACAAGGGTCTCCTTGTTTGCCAGGGCTACGGTCTTTTTCGCCCTAATAGCCGCCAGTGTCGGCCGCAGGCCCACCATACCCACCACAGAGTTCAGGGTGATATCCACGCCCTCCCAGGCGGCGGCCTCACAAAGGCCCACCATGCCCTCCAGCACCCGCACGTCCATGTCACGGAGCCGGACCCGCAGATCCCCCGCCGCCTTGGCGTCGAACACCGCCACAGCCTTTGGCCGGAACTCCCGGGCCTGGGCCTCCAGCAGCTCCACATTGTGATGGGCCGCCAGCACACCGACGTTCATAGGCGCGCGCCCGTCCCGGTTCAGCCCCCGCACCACCTTCAGCGCCTGGGTGCCAATAGAGCCAGTAGAGCCTAAAATCGACAGCGTCTTCATTCTTCACGCTCCTCTTTTACGTCTCTTATAGTTCCTTCCTGTAGATATAGTACCCTTGCCGCTGGGCAAAAAGCGCGAACCCAAGCCGCTCATACAGCCCAACCGTGCCGTGATACTGCCATGGATAGTCACGCTTTGTAAAAGGATATCCCTCGACGTAACGATATCCCTTTGATCTCGCGTCGGACAGCAGCCGCTCTAAAGCCATCGTTGCAAGTCCCTTACCCTGATAGCTCTCCGCAATATCCATACAGTACATTATACATATCCGCCCGGGCCCGCAGTCCTCCGAAAAGAACCTGTCATCCCCGCAGACGGTCTCATAAGCGCTCTTATCCCCCGCGTTGCACCACCCCACCGGCCTGTCTCCGTCAAAGAGCAGATAACCGGTCATCCTGCCGGAGTCTATCAGCTCCTTCGCCGCCATCCTTCGGTCGAATACCTCGTCATATTCGGCCTCGTCAATGAGATGGCTCTCAAGGCAGTAACAGTTGGCCCTTGGGTCCCCGGGCGGGAAAGCGCTCTCCTCGAAATAGCGGAAGAACGCCCCCGACATGCCCGGCGTCAGAGGTACTATGCTTATATCCATTTTCACACTCCCGCCAATGGCAGGAACATCACCAATAAATACACAAAAGGTGCCGCGAATATGACGCTGTCGAACCTGTCCAGCACCCCGCCGTGGCCCGGTATCACCTGTCCGAAATCTTTTATATGGCAGCTGCGCTTGATGATAGAGAAGCTCAGATCCCCCAGCACCGATATAAGCGAGCCGAAAAAGCCGATAAGGAACAGGGTCAGATAGCTGACCTCCACAGCGCCCCTATAGAACACCGCCGAGAACCACACCCCGCACAGCAGCATCACCAGGACGTCCACCGCCGTGCCGCCGATAAGCCCCTCAACGGTTTTCTTGGGGCTTATCTCCGGGCAGAGCTTATGCTTGCCGAACAGCGTCCCCGCAAAGTACGCGCCCACATCCGCCACCCAGGCGGAGAGCACCGCTATGAGCACGTAGAACATGCCGTGCCCCCGGTTCAACTCCCTTAAAGACACCAGGGTATGCAGGGCGCAGGGTATCATCACCACCATGCTGTACAGCACCGCCACCTCCTTGAAGGTGGTCTCATGGTGGTAGACGATAAGCGCCGAAAAGACTATAAGCGTATAGAGGCAGTAGGTGAGGAACTGGAACTCCTCATTGCAAAATGGCACCGCCGCTGCCGCCGCCATTGAAGGCAGCAGCAAAAACAGCTTCTTTTGCAGCCCGAGGGCGCTGGCCAGCTCATGGACCGCCGCCACAGATATCACGGCGACGGCAATATTCAGCGCCAATGGGAATATCCTGTCAAAAACTACTATGGCGGCCATAAAAACCGTCAGCACGATACCGGATAAAACTCGCTGTACCATGGTGAAGTTCACCTTTCCTTCGTGAATAGTTCACACCCCGCCGAAGCGCCGCTGGCGTGAGTTGTAAATGGCTATGGCACGGTCCAGGTCCCCGGTCTTGAAGTCCGGCCAGAGGATGTCGAAATATACAAACTCCGCATAGGCGCACTGCCATAAAAGAAAGTTTGAGATGCGCTGCTCCCCGCTGGGCCGGATTATCAGGTCCGGGGCGGGCTGTCCGGCGGTGTACAGATAGCCGTCGAACAGCTCCTCCGTCAGGTCCTCCGGCCCGCGCTCTCCATCTCTCACATCCCGGGCAAAGCCCTGGGCGGCGTGCAGGATCTCCGCCCGTCCCCCATAGTTCATAGCAAGGTTCAGCACCATGCCGGTCTTTGGTGCCGATGCCTCTTCCACCTCTGCGATAAGCTCCCTCAGGTCCGGCGAGAAGGCGCCCACGTCCCCGATAAACCGCACCCGGATGTTCTCGTCCATAAAGTCCCTGAGGGCCTCACGCAGATAGTCCTTGAAAAGCCCCATCAGCGCCCCCACCTCGTCGGCCGGGCGTGACCAGTTCTCCGTGGAAAAGGCGTACACCGTCAGGAACTTCACGCCTATCTTCGACGCGTACCGGGTTATAGTCCGGAAGTTCTGCGCCCCGGCCCTATGCCCCATGGAGCGGGGCTGCAAGTGCTTTTTTGCCCAGCGGCCGTTGCCGTCCATTATTATGCCCACATGGGCGGGGACAGTTACCCCCTTTTCTGGCATAGGCCCTCCTTTTAGATCTCCAGGATCTCCTTCTCCTTATCGGCGGCGCATGCGTCGATATTCTTTATATACTTATCCGTCAGATCCTGGGTCTTCTTCTCCGCCTGCTTCAGGTCGTCCTCGGTTATCTCGGACTTCTTCTTCATATCCTTCAGCTTCTCGATGGCGTCCCGGCGGATAGAGCGCACGGCAACCTTCCCCTCCTCGGCCAGCTTGCTGGTCTCCTTGACCAGATCCCGGCGGCGCTCCTCGTTGAGCGGCGGGAAGACCAAACGGATTATCTTGCCGTCGTTCTGGGGGTTAACGCCCAGGTCTGAGGTCTGTATGGCCTTCTCGATTCCCCTTAACACCGACGCGTCCCAGGGCTGTATCGTAAGCACCCGGGCCTCCGTAACGGCCACCGCCGCCAGCTGGTTTATGGGCGTGGGCGTGTCGTAGTAGTTTACCATGATCCTGTCCAGCACCGCCGGATTTGCCCGCCCGGCGCGGATGGCTGCGTACTCCTCCTGAAGATGGCCCACGGCCTTCTTCATTTTGCTCTCGGCCTTGTCAAAAACGTCCTTCATCTCTGCCATTTTCTTTCCCTCCTGATATAGATTTATAGTATTTTTCCTGACTCATTTCACCAAAGTGCCTACCGCTTCGCCGTTTACCGCCCGCACGATGTTCTCCGGGTCCTCTATGCTGAACACCAGCCACGGGATGCCCCTGTCCTTACAGAAGGAGGCGGCGGTCATATCCATAACGCCCAGGTTCTGGTTGAGGACCTCCATAAAGGTAAGCTCGTCATAGCGCTTCGCGTCCGGGTTCTTCTTGGGGTCGCTGTCGTAAACGCCATCCACCATAGTGGCCTTGAGAATGATATCGGCCTCTATCTCAGCCGCGCGGAGCGCCGCGCCGGTATCCGTGGAGAAGAATGGGTTACCCGTGCCGCAGCCAAAGACTATCACCCGGCCCTTCTCCAGGTGCCGCACGGCCCTGTTGCGTATATAGGGCTCCGCCACCTCCTGCATGGCGATGGCGGTCTGTACCCGCACGGAAAGGCCCATCTGCTCCAGGCCGTCGGCCACCCCAAGGGCGTTTATGACCGTTGCCAGCATACCCATATGGTCGGCCCTGGTGCGGTCCATCTTGCCGCTGCTGCGCCCCCGCCAGAAGTTGCCGCCGCCCACCACGATGGCCACCTCGCAGCCCATATCGTGAAGGGTCTTCACCGGCCCGCATATGTCCATCACCGTGTCGAAGTCTATCCCATGGCCCAGGGACCCGGCCAGGGCCTCCCCGCTGAGCTTCAGAAGCACCCTCTTGTATTTTGGCGTCATAGTCTCACACTCCGTTTCTTGAATATGATTATTTCCGGGTCAGCCCCGTCCTCGCCGTACTCGCAGACCATAAGGTGCGTCTCGTCCGCCAGCAGACCATAGCAGCGGCCGCCGCCAAGCTTTTCCAGCTGGTTTCCAAGATACACCCTGTCGTCCCGCCAGAACTTAGTTTCCTGCCCGCCGGGCAGCGTATACAGCAGGTTCACATAGGACCCCGCCAGGGTGTTGAGCCCCGTGACCTCTGGCATATCGGGTATGCCCAGCGCGTTGAACTCAGCGATAAGCCGGTCTTTGAGCCCGCAGTCTCCGCACTGCCCGCAGCTCTCCTGGCCCTTTTCCGCACAGCAGGCATAGACCGGGCACTGCCCGGCTCCCTTAAAGGGCCTGCCCTCCGTCTCAAAACAACCGGCGCAGTTATCCCTCATCTCGCACTGCCCGCAGTCCAGCCCGCATACAGCAGCCATAATACGCACCTCCCAGCACTCCGTACACATATATATCTAATCTAATTGTACATGAAAAATCTTCCTTTGTAAAGCTTTATTTTTTGCGCCCATAGCGAAGGCAAGCATTACAATTAGGTTACACAAGGTCAAACGACCCGTGTAACCTAATTTTTTTGTATATCCGGGCCGGGAAATCAAAGGAGGACACCAAAATGAAGCACGTTACATTTCAAGAGTACGAAGCCGCGAAAGCCGAAATTCTGTTAGGCGTACAGTATAAAGAAGATTCCACGCTGGAGGGCAACGTCATTCGCAAGACCTACGCCACAAAGGAAAACGGCGTGTTCTATGAAGTGAACGACGGCGGGCGCATTGAGTTTTGGAGCGACAAACACCCGGAAAGCCAGATTTATGATGAAAACGAACGGGCCGCGGCCCCTGTCGCTGAAACCGCCGCGGCAGAAGCCACCACCCCGGAACGGGCCCCCGGTTACGGTGAACTGTTGCAAGAAAAGATCAGGACGGAAACAAAGGATTTTAACGCCCTGAATGAGTTTGAAAAGTTCATTCTAAACCGCGGGTATAAAAGCCAGCGCGTTTGACCGAACAATGAAGCTTGAAGCAGAGTTGAACAAGATACACGGGCGCGTTATAAAACTGCTTGATTCAATCAAGGGGTATGAACTGGAACGCCGCCGGGTGCGGCTTGAAGAACGCAAATACAATCTTGCAAAGCAAAAACTATCCGGCGCATTTGAGGTAAACCCCGAAACAGGCGAGATCGACGACGAAAGCGACGATCCTTCAGACGATTTAGACGTGTGACCGCGGCCCGGCGGCGGGTCCTTTCGGCGGCTGACAAAGCCTGCGGGTTCGGCGACAGCCCAGCGTTTTTCTAGGGTCATAAAAATTTTAATCGCTTCCGCTCTTTTCGCGGAAAATTTAAGAGGGGGCGGGGTGAAAAAACTTGAAACTTTACGACGTGAAAGCGGTTGCCCGGTTTCTGGACTTGTCCGAACGACGGGTGCGGCAGTTGCGCGAAGAAAAAGTGATTGCAGAGGTTCGACCCGGCCTGTACGACCTGATCGACACGAACCGTCGCTATATAAACTACCTACGAAAGCGGAACCCGGAAAGCGAAGAAGCGATAGACTACAACACCGAGCGGGCAAAGCTGGTTCGAGCAAAGCGGAAAAACGAAGAATACGAATTGCAGTTGAAAGAAAACCGACTTCATGCGTCGGAAGATATAGAAGCCGTCATGAAAGATATGTTGGTGAACTTCAAAGCGCGGCTTATGGCTATCCCCGCGAAGCTGGCCCCGGTCCTTTGCAAGAAAACGGACAGGGCGGAAATATTCAAACTGCTAAAAGAGCATATCGACGAAGCCTTGCAGGAACTTTCGGACTTCAACGCCGCATTTGGAGAGGGGGCAAAGGACGATGAAGCAAGCGACGGTTGATTTGTTTTGCCGGATTTTCGCGGTTCTTGCCCCGCCGCCGGACATGACAATTTCAGAATGGGCCGACGAATACCGCCGTCTTTCCTCCGAATCGTCGGCGGAGCCGGGCCGCTGGCGCACGTCAAAGGCCCCGTATCAGAAAGAAATCATGGACGCGATATGCGACGTAAGCATTCAAAAAGTTGTCGTCATGAGCGCGGCGCAGATCGGCAAGACGGACGGGTTCATTCTAAACCCGATAGCATTATAGGTTGCAAGGGGAGCAAGGCCGCGCTGGTGGTGCTGACAGAGCGGTTGACCCGTTACCCCGTGATTTTTCGCGTTCCCGATCACACGATGGAAAGCGTCGTGCGGGGACTTGACCGCATAGAGCGGAGGATGGGCGCAGGGTTCCGGCAAGTGTTTAGGTCAATAACGGTTGACAACGGAAGCGAATTTCAGGATTGCGCCGGAATGGAGAGGTCAAAGCGGGCGCGGAAGCCCCGCACAAAGATTTATTATTGCCACCCGTATTCTGCATACGAACGGGGAAGCAATGAGAACATGAACCGCATAATTCGGCGTTTCTTTCCTAAAGGGACAAGCTTTGATGAAGTGACCGCGGCGGAGGTTGCGGAAGTAGAAGAGTGGCTGGCAAACTACCCGCGGCGGATATTGGGCTGGGAAACGCCGCAAATGCTTTTCGAGCGGTACATAACATAGCCCCCGAATAATTGAACACAAAGGGAGCGGAGCCGGAAGCGAAAAAACGCCCGGTTTGGTTTTTTGTTGCCTTTTTGCATAAAATCAGGGGTTCCGAACACGCCGGAACCCCTGATTTTCATAAGTCGGGAAAATTTTTTGAACTTTTTTGTAATTTACTCTTGACTTTTGGCTGCGCCCATAACAAAACAGGCGGCACCGAGGTGCCGCCCCTTATAGTTATTGTGTTTACGCCTTGCCCACAGAGCCGAACAGCTCCATCTTCTCCTTGACGGTGGCCTTGATAGCCTCGGTGCCAGGAGCCAGCAGCTTGCGGGGGTCGAAGCCCTTGCCCTGCTTGTCCTTGCCCTCCTCGATGTACTGGCGGGTAGCCGCGGCGAAGCTCAGCTGGCACTCAGTGTTCACGTTCACCTTGGAGACGCCAAGGCTTATGGCCTTCTTCACCATCTCCTCGGGGATGCCGGTGCCGCCGTGGAGCACCAGGGGCATGGTGCCGGTCTTCTCCTGGATCTGGGCGAGAACGTCGAAGTTAAGGCCCTGCCAGTTCTCGGGGTACACGCCGTGGATGTTGCCGATACCGGCCGCCAGCATGGTGACGCCCAGATCGGCTATCTGCTTGCACTCCGCAGGGTCAGCGACCTCGCCGCCGCCCACGACGCCGTCCTCCTCGCCGCCAATGGCGCCGACCTCGGCCTCGACGGAGATGCCCTTCTCACCGGCGATACGGATGATCTCCTTGGTCTTCTCGATATTCTCCTCGATGGCATAGTGGGAGCCGTCGAACATGACGGAGGAGAAGCCGTCCTCCATGGCCTTGAGAGCGCCCTCATAGCTGCCGTGGTCCAGGTGCAGCGCCACGGGAACAGTAATATTCAGGGTCTCAAGCATCCCCTTGACCATCCCGACGACGGTGTTATAGCCGCACATGTACTTGCCCGCGCCCTCAGACACGCCTAAGATAACAGGAGAATTGCACTCCTGGGCGGTGAGCAGCACAGCCTTGGTCCACTCCAGGTTGTTGATGTTGAACTGGCCCACGGCATACTTCCCGGCCTTGGCTTTGGTAAGCATTTCCTTTGCAGAAACTAACATAGCGATTTCCCTCCGATTATGAATTCACACCGGTCACCCGGCACGTCTTTCCTATATTATAACCGAGCTCACTGGAAAAAGCAACCTGAAAACCGCAAAAAAATCTTAAAAACCCCCTTTACAATCCGCGAAAAATGTGGTAGACTAATTAAGCTGTATAGGCTCGTGGCTCAGCTGGGAGCCCACCCGGTACAGTCATATGACCCTATTTTTAGGGATGTATCTCATGTGGTCGCCACTCGGTTCGCAACCCCAAGGGCGATAGTAAGGTTTATTGTTAGAAAATCGTGCTTTTTATCATAGCTTTATACGGGCGATTAGCTCAGTTGGGAGAGCGCAGCGTTCGCAACGCTGAGGTCGTGGGTTCGAATCCCATATCGTCCACCACTAAACAGACTTGCTAAAGCATATTGCTTTTAAGCAGGTCTGTTTTCTTTTGTGACTGGGGTGACATAGATATCCGGCTCGGTCTGACGGAGACCATCGCACTCGGCCACAAGGTTCTGGAAATCTTCAAAGGCAACATTAAATTCAACCTCCAACGTGTAGTCCTTGTAGACGTACACGGACTTCACAAACTGCGAGACAATCATTTTCCGGGCTTCAAAGGTGCACCGGGCGTAGATATCAGCCCAGGTTTCCAGTTGGGCGTACTCTTGTTTTTGGGCCTCTGCCCCGGCCAGACACTTTTCAAGTTCTTCCTGTGCGTCTGCAAGAGAAGCCGTCAGACTGACTATTTCTTCTTTGGCTTTCGCAACAAGGTCATTGAGCAGGTCGATACTCAATTTGCTTTGCCCTCGAATAACCTTAATGGTTTCGGCTTCATAGTCCGCCAGTTCGCGCTGTTTCTCGTCAATCTGTTTGCTGGCAATGTTGCACCTCGCCCGGGCAAGTTCGATTGCCTTTTCGTGGCCCTCGGCTATGATTTTGTCCGCAGACGCGGCCTTTACCTTGCCTAACTGGTAGCGGATGATTCTATCCATAATGCCATCCAGTTTCGTCAAGCCATAGCCAGACTGCCCTCCACACTCTCCGGGGTGCCGGGAGTTGTAGGTACAGGTATAGCGGAACCTCATCTCTCGCGTGACTTCTCCAAAGCGGTTGACATATTTGTGTCCGTTGGTGGTAAGTGTCAGTGGGTGCTTGCAATGTCCGCAAAACACATTCCCCACAAGAAGCGAGTGTCCACTCATGTTCAGCGGTATATCACCGTGCTTGGTGGCCCGGCCTTTCATCAATTCCTGGGCCCGCTGAAAGATTTTTGGGTCGATAATTTGTAACTCGGGTATAGGCTCCGAACGGGCATCGCCGTTGTGTAACGGCGGCGCAGCATAGGGCAAATCGGATACGTTCCTTTTGCGCCGAGCCATACGGCGGGTGCGCCATGACGCTATCCGGGTGAGGTTATCCCCGCCCGGACAGCCGAGCGACCAACACCGCGCCGGAAAGCAAGTGTAGCGGCTTGCGGGCGACGACACGCAGAATATACAATGATACTTCCTTACAGCCACAGTCCGAGCGTTAAGAGCGTCGCAGGCAATGGGTAGGGCTGCATGAGAACCATGCGGGGGTGCAATTCCCATGAGGTTATGCTAATAACCGTCCGATTAAAGCTCTCTTTCTACTTTTGAAACTATTGTACTCTATTGAAAGGGGGACATTTTAATGAATATTACTGATGTGCCTATCTGGGAGAAGTACACGCTTACCATTGAAGAAGCGTCAAAATATTTCCGTATCGGGGAAAACAAGCTGCGTAAATTAGCGGAAGAAAACCCGGCTGCCGGGTGGGTGATTATGAACGGCAACCGTATTCAAATCAAGCGAAAACAGTTTGAAAAATTCATTGATACTTTGGAAGTTATATAGTGAAATCGAGCCTTGAATGTGGTATAATAGATACAGGCATATCAAGGCTCTTTCCGTCATGGAAAGGAGCATGACGAACAATGTCGGAGAAAAGACGAGATAACATGAACCGCATTTTACGCACAGGAGAGAGCCAGAGAAAAGACGGAAGATATGCTTACAAATATATAGATACCTTTGGGAACCCGCAATTTGTTTACTCTTGGAAGTTAGTACCTACCGACAAGACCCCGGCGGGAAAACGTGAAGATATTTCGCTTCGGGAAAAAGAGATACAGAAAGACCTTGACGACGGGATTGACACGTTGGGAAAGAAAATGACTGTCTGCCAACTCTACGCAAAGCAGATAAGGCACCGGGCAAATGTACGGCATGGCACAAAACAGGGGCGCAAGCAGCTTATGAGGATTTTGGAAGAAGATAGTCTTGGAGCTTGCAGCATTGAGAGCGTGAAGCTGTCCGACGCGAAAGAATGGGCTTTACGCATGAAAGATAAGGGCTATTCATTCAAGACAATCAACAATCACAAGCGTTCTCTGAAAGCTGCCTTTTACACAGCCATACAGGACGATTGCATTAGGAAAAATCCCTTTGACTTCCAGTTGAACACCGTTTTAGAAGATAACACCGAACCAAAGGTACCTCTATCCCCAACACAGGAAGCGTCTTTCCTGTCCTTTGTGCAGAGTGATAAAGTCTATCAGAAGTATTACGACGAGATTATCATACTGTTAGGAACAGGGCTTCGCATTTCTGAACTCTGCGGACTGACTGAAAGCGACATTGACTTTGAGCATAAGCTAATCAACGTAGACCACCAGCTTTTGAAAGTATCGGGAGTTGGGTATCATGTTGAAACGCCAAAGACAAAAAGCGGTATCAGACAAATTCCAATGAGTACCAAAGTCTATGAAGCGTTCAAGCGTGTGCTGAATGACAGAGGGCGGGCAGACAATTTTATTATCGGCGGTTACAGCAGATTTTTATTCCTTAACCGGAACGGGCTACCGAAAGTAGCAGTCAACTATGAAACCATGTTCCGGGGGCTTGTGAAGAAGTACAACAAAAGCCATGAGGAAGCCTTACCGAAAGTGACAACGCCCCATACCCTACGCCATACGTTCTGTACCAATTTAGCAAACGCCGGAATGAACCCGAAAGCATTGCAGTATATCATGGGACATTCCAACATCAACATGACGCTGAACTATTACGCCCATGCTACCTCTGATAGCGCAATGGCAGAAATGGAAAGGCTGATTGCTTAGTAGTAGATAGAGGTTTTACTACTTGATTTACTACTTTTGGACGCGAAAACATGAGGGGAAATGAGAATATATAAGAGCTTCTTCCGATTTGAAAAATGCCGGAAAGCCTGTAAATACAGGCTATACCGGCTTATGAGAACTTATAAAGAGATAGTCAAAAACTATATTTTGATTTATTATCAACAATCGATATTGAAATCGTTGAAATATGCTCTAATTACTCACATAATAAGATTAGAGCATATGCTACATAGTCCGTTATGAACTTGACTATGAATATAAATAATAGGGGAGAAATAGTTATGGATAACCAAAAACACTCGCGGGACAAGCCTATAGAGGATTATGGCACGTCTCTCGAGCAAATGGGCGATTTGCTGTTGAGGTGCGGCGACCCAATCAGCAAATTGTCACGATTGAGAAAGAAACGGCTTCGACGGCGCTTAGAGCGTTATATGGTAAGTACAAAAGCCAGCCTACCTATTAGACTGAATTTGGGCACTTGCATATTAATAATCAAAGGCCCAGACGAAGCAGGGAATTTATACTATTATATCAATTAAGAAGGGAGCGGTATATTATGCCGTTAGCGAACACGTACATTTTCACCGAAACTAAAATCAATATAGACAAAATGCTTAAGGCATTCAAAAATCAATTCCGCGTTGTGGCCTCCAGGCTCTATGAGGACAAAAAGGGGAATCTGCCGGACGGTTATGTCTACACTCTGCTTGTACTGTATGATGACCTGGACTATGGGGTGGACAAGCAGGGAAAGCCGCGAGACAACAATCAATACCAGACTTTTGACGTGACTGTGTTAAACCGTGAACATGTCGCCAAGAAGGGCGACACAGTTCAGTTGATAGGTTTTGATTCCGAGCACTCCTACGCTATCTCGTTTGATTTGTTGCTCCGCTTTACGGATATCAAAATCCTGCAACCGCAGGGGGCCAAACCCAATGCGTAGACGCAACGCAATACGAACTATAATAATCGCCGCAAGTGCAATCGCTTTCGTCCTGGGATATGGGGCGAGGGCGATTCGCCTTAATATCTTCTTCCAAAGTAAAATATTGCTAAAAGTGCAAGCTATATTATGGCTATTTGGCGCAGTTTCAATTTTGATGTTAATATTTCAATTTCTAATATCCAACCGCATTTACAAGGGCCCTCGCTACTTCTGGCGGCACTGGCGGATAAAAAATCGGCTAGAGAAACAAATGATAGACGCAGGCTTTGCGATTCAACGTAGCTATTACGTGTCCCTTCCTAAAATAAATCTATCTTTCCAAAAAGATTTTTCATCTGCGGCGCTTCGGATACAGAATACTTTGAAATTCGAGAAACGGCTTGACGATATGGTGTTATCTGCCGCATTGGGAAAATTCGTTGTTGAAACACATTATCAGTCTAATGACGCTAACGAGTATATTTATGAACTTCTCGACGGCTCCGTGTCCTTCAAATTAACCTTTAAAACGTATAGTGAGTTTCTACGATATAACACCACGGTGCCGCCCTATATGTTGTTTCTCGATAAACGCTCACAGGTACGATTACAACACACTTTGATTGTAGGCCAGACCGGCAGCGGTAAAAGTGTAGAAACGTATAATCTCATCCTGCAAATGATTAGCAAGCCTATACCATACGAACTATATATAAGCGACCTAAAGGGTTCTGGCCTTGCGGTACTCGGTGATGTTCTTGGCAAAAAAACCGCCGTTGAGTTTGACGATACGGTGGAGATGATAAAGATGTTTGTAGCAAAAATGCGTGAACGAAAAATGGCAATGAAAGAACTGTTAAAAACTCAGCTTGACGCTGACTATAGCGATTTTGGGCTCAACCCTCATGTCCTTGTTATAGACGAATATGCCACTTTCGCGGAAGTGTTGAGCTCGAAAAAGAAAGAATTGAGAGATTCTATAATGGCTCTCTTGTATGAGGTAATACTGCAAGGGCGACAGTTAGGAAATTTCTTGTTTTTGACAATGCAGAAGTCGGATTCAAAACTGATTGACACAGCCCTGCGTGACAACATCCCTCTGAAAATTGTTCTCGGCAATTCCGAGCAACAGACATATGTAACCGCTTTTGGCTATGCCGATATACCCAACCGGGACTACGGCCCAGGTGATGGAGTTTTTACAGAACCCAGGATTGCGCCACAACCCAAGTTAGTACAGTGCCCTTATTGTGATTTTGACATTCTAAGGGCTTGTAGGGAGAGCCTGGGTGGTGTAACCACCCAGGCTCCAGAAATAAAAAACCAGTAATGCGGGTTATAGATTATTTCAACTCGAAAAGAGGTGTTTACCATATTAGAGTTCGGGGTTGATGAGTGTACGATAGTTCTGCAACTAAATCAAGACCAGTTCGTCATAGATGATTCTTTCGACTGGATTGATGTGTCCGGATTGATTATTGAAAAATTCATATCAAAAACCGATTTTATATCGGTGTATGGTGACGCAAGGCCCGAGAAAAAAGCTCCGCAAGGATATACCAACGCAATCACCTTTGGCGAACATCCATTTTACTTAGCCATAGCGTATCACGAATTGCACAGAAGCATGGGAATAATAATCAAATTTAGCGCACAGGCACTTGATTACTATTGTTCGGCTAAAAACGTGAAAGTCTATCAGTTGCTACAATCTGCTCGTGATGATTTGTATACAATGCGATTATCCAGAATCGATCTGACAGTGGATTATATTGACGAAAACATAAATCCCACTAAGATATATGACGATTTGAAAAATAAGAAAGTAGCAATTTTCCGCGAGTACAAGAGTGAAAAAACCGGGGAAGTATGCTACAAGAAGAATCCCATGAAATTACAGGGATTTGCTGTCGAAAAGGAAATACCGACAATTTATTTAGGCAGTAGTCAGTCCAATTCCCAACTACGGATTTATGACAAAAAGATGGAACAGATAGACCGTCACGGTGCAAAGTACGATAAAGCAATCAAGTGCAAAAATTGGGTACGCTTTGAAGGCGTTTTTCGTCATGAATTTGCACACCAGATTTCAGAACAGCTACTAAATATTCAGAATGATAACGAATACGCCAACATGATAGCTTGTGCTTTGGCGCAAAAATTTAGAATGATGTATGTTGATAACGGTGTAGTCGATTGCGATACCGAGTACACACAAATGCTGATAGACAATATCAATAATGCCAATTTCACACTGAGAGCGCCATCATCACGGACGTTTCAGCTTGAAAAAAATCTTGCCTATTTGCTGACAGGCAGCGGAGTTATAAGCACGATGTACAAAATCAAAAGCATATGGGGCGATACGGCGCTCGAAACGCTGTTTAGTGTTATGGTTGAATATTTGGTAAATTGGGAACCAACGGACGACTGTAAGGGTTGGATAAAAGTATATGCGGGAATATATCAGCAGAATTCCCCTGATTTTGACCTGTTTATCACTGCCGCCCTGGCGCATATCTTCGCGCCAATTCAAATTTGATAATACAACTTGTAAAAGGGGCCAAAATATGCTATAATTCTTATAGTATATTTTGGCCCCTTTTCTTTTAATCGAAAGGAGCAAAAACAATGGCAAAGAAGCCAATCCCGAACGACAACAATTTTGCAATCGCGTATTACCGTTTTTCTTCTCATGCGCAGTCTGATACATCTATCCAACAACAGCAGGAGGCCGCGCAAAAATACGCCGAAGGTCACGGTCTGCAAATTATTAAAGAGTACAAAGACGAGGCCATTAGCGGAACCACCGACCAGCGGCCCGGCTTTCAACTCATGCTTGCGGAAATAGACAAAATCAGGCCCAGCGCACTTATCATCTGGAAAACGGACAGGTTGGGGCGGGATAGGTTTGACCTGGCAATAGCAAAAAAGCAAATCCGAAACGCCGGGTGTACTATTCACTATGTTGCGGAGCCAATCGCGGGGGACAATCCAGAATCCTCATTGATAGAGGGCTTCATGGAATCCCTGGCAGAATACTATTCCCGCCAGTTGGCAACGAACATTAAGCGCGGTAATTACTACAACGCCCAAAACTGCCTATATAACGGACACAAAATTTTGGGGTATGCGGCAGAGCCCGCGCCAGAGTTTGGCAAAGACAGAAAGCGGTATGCCATTGACCCGGTGACAGCCCCATTTGTGCGAAAGATTTTCGAGGACTACGCCGCCGGGAAACCCATGGTGGATATCGCCAAGGAGATAAACGACCTGGGTATTATCACAACTCGCGGAAAGCCCTTTTCCGTCAACTCTCTTGCGCACATCTTGAATAACCGGGTCTATATAGGCGAGTATCACTATGGCGATATAGTCACCCCCGGCGGTATGCCTGCTATCGTGTCCCCGGAGATATTCGAGGCGGCACAAAAACGATTGGTACTGAATAAGCGTCAAGGCGGTCAAAGGGCAAACGGCTTGACCCCGGACGAGGCCCCGCGATTCTGGCTGACAGGCAAACTTTACTGCGGCAAGTGCGGGACACCCATGCACGGTTATTCTGGTACGTCGGGCCACGGCGGGACAAAGTATTATTACTATGTTTGCGGTGCAAGCCAAAAGAAAAAGTGTACGTTAAAGTATGTGAAAAAAGATAAAATCGAGGCTATCGCCTGTTTCATGCTGACAAAGTGCTTGCAGGACACGGAGTTGCTTGCTTCTTTAGCTGTTGACGTGGCGGAGTACTATAAGAAAGAGCATGAGGACAAGGGGTATCTTGATAGCTTGATAGCGGAGCGGACAGAAACGGAAAAGGCTCTGAATAATCTTGTCCGGGCAATAGAAATGGGCGTTTTTTCTGAGACAACGCAAAAGCGGTTGCGAGAATTGGAGAGCCGAAAAAAGGCACTGACAGAGGCTATCGAGGCAGAGAAAATCAAACTCGCCGTGGCAAAGAATGAAGTTAGCATACAACACTTTTTTGACAAGTATAAGAACGCCGATTTGAACGACCCGACTGTGAGGGATTTCTTGTTGGAATATTTTGTGGATAAGATTTTTGTCTACGATGATAAAGTTATTTTGACAGCGTGGTATGGGGACGATAAAAAAGAAATCATGTGGGGCGATATTGATTTCAAAATCCAGAAAGAGCGGAAACGCAATAAAAGTTCGAGTGCTTCGGGCTTGGCTCCACCACTAAACAGACTTGCTAAAGCATATTTGCTTTTAAGCAGGTCTGTTTTCTTTTGCAACCGCAGTAACATGGATATCCGGCTCGGTCTGACAGAGGCCATCGCAGTTGTGCATATTCCTGCTTCTGGGCCTCTTCACCGGGAGATTGCTATTACGCCATATGCAAAGGGCAGGGGTTCCTCCCCGGAACCCCTGCCCCAATAAAGCCGATATCAGGTATAGCAGAAATAGATTGTGGTGCCAAGTATACTGTCGTAATAGCTGGTATATACCCCGCTGCCGGATATTACCCCGTTTTGGCCGGTGACATTGTCCGGGCAGGTGCTTCCGTTTTCCAGCACGTACCTGGCGTTCTCTATGGCCTTTTTCGTGGGGGTATAGTGTATCATGCCGTTATACACCGGGCCGTATTGGCCGGGCTGGTAGATGACCTCCCGGATGGTGTTGGGGAAATACTTGCTTTTCACCCGGTTGAGCACCACGCTGCCCACCATCCGCTGGACCCAGTCCGGTATCCAGTCGCAGCCAGCCTCGGCGTTGATTATCCTGGCCAGCAGGTCCAGGTCCTCCTCGGTATAGCTGGGCTTCGGCCTATTTGCCGCGTCGATGGCCGCCAGGATCTCCTTTGCGGTGGTATAGTCGGTAAAATAGCTGGTCTTCGCATAGGACATCTTCAGGTCGTCGATCTTCATGTTGCGCTGCTGCTCGTAAATGGCGCCCACCTGCATGGCGTAGGTTCCGCCATTCTTCAGGGCCCGAAGCATCAGGGTCATATAGTCCGCCTTGGGATCATAGCCGGTCACCTTGATGTAGTCGCTCAGGCCCCCGCCTTTTGCCGATGCGCCGGCACTCATCATTGGTATAACCGCCAGAGTTACCGCCAGCACCGCCGCCAGAAGTCTTTTCTTCATATGAGCACATTCCTTTCTTTGGAGGGCAAAAGCTCGTCCCTCCGTATTTTGGTCCGATACCATTCCAAAGTCTATGCCCTTGCAGGATAATTTATGCAAAAGTCTTCCAGGAATTTCCATATCTTCGGACCAACGGCTCATATTGTACCACTGGCGGGCGTGATATTATGTCGGTTATTCTGCGTACTCCATGTCTTTCGGGGCCCAGCCCTTCAGCACCTCCAGCATATCCTTTGCGACCTCCCTGGCTCCGGGCAGGTCGTGCTCAAGATAATTGCCGCACTCCTGCCGCTTGCTGCCGGGGATAACATCGTCGAAGGTGGAGATGAACTTAAATGACTCCTGCACCAGGGCTATGGCCTGTTCCTTGCTCACGCTGTCCCGAAGGAGCAGATAGAAGCCCGTGCGGCAGCCCATGGGACCCACGTAGATAACGCTGTCCGAGAGTTCCGTGTTCCTGGCGTAGGTGGCGAACAGGTGCTCGAAGGTGTGCAGCTGGCCGTTGTTGAGATAATCGCCCATATTGGGCTTCTTCATGCGGATATCATAGGTGATAACGTCTCCGTCCACCCTGGACACGTACATGCCTTTCTCCAGCTTGTCGTGGTTTACTGTAAAGCTTGCTATTGTTTTCATTCTTGCTGCCTTTCTATAATTAAAGATTATTGAGCGTTCAGCGCGTCGATAAGCTGCTGGAGACCCTGCTCAGCCTCCTTGCTGCCGCCGGCGAACATCACAAGACCCCTAAGGGGCATATAGTTCATCATGGCCTGCATACCGCTCTCCCCCATTATGCCGTCGTCCGCGCCCTCCTCGGGAGCGGGCATGGGATTCATGGCCTGCATCATCTGGCCCATCATCTGGGCGCCCTTGGGGTCGGCCATGATGTCGCCGATAGTGCTGTTCCAGCTGTAGGTCTTCTTGAGGGTCTGGGTGCTCTCAACGTCCACCTTGGCGCAGAGCTGGATGTCACGGCTGGACTTGCCTATCATGACGGTAAAGCTGCCGGTCTCCACGTGCCAGTCGCTTATTTCCGTGTTATAGTAGGCGAAGGCCCGCTTGTCAAGGGTAAAGCTGACGGTCTTCTCCTCGCCGGGGGCCAGCTCCACCTTGTCGAAGCCCTTGAGCTCCTTTACCGGGCGTATAGCCGTGCTCTGGTCGTCCGCCACATAGAGCTGGACTATCTCCTTACCGGCGCGGTCCCCCACGTTCTTTACCTTCACGCTGACTGTCAGGGTATCCGTGTCCTTCATGCTGGTCTTGTCCAGGGTCAGATCGCTGTACTCATACTGGGTATAGCTCAAGCCATAGCCGAATGGGAACAGCACGGGCAAATCCTTCTTGTCGTAATAGCGATAACCCACGAAGATGCCCTCCCGGTACTCGGTGCGGTCGCCCTCGCCCAGGTAGTAGAGGTACGAGGGGTTGTCCTCAAGCCTCAACGGGAAGGTCTCCGCCAGCTTTCCGCATGGGTTCTTTTCGCCGTACAGCAGGTCAACTACAGCTGGGCCCACCGCCTCGCCGCCAAGATAGGCGTAGAGCACGCCGCGCACATCGTCTATCCAGGGCATCTCTATGGCGCTGCCGCACTCCACCACCACGATGGTGTTGGGCTGGACCTTTATCACTTCCTCCAACAGCTTCTGCTGGCAGGCGGGTATCTTCATGTCGGCACGGTCAAAGCCCTCGCTCTCCATGGCATCGGTGATGCCGATGAAGACCACAGCAGCGCCAGCCTCTTTTGCCGTCTTAACGGCCTCCGCGATAAGCCCCTCGTCGGGCTCCTGAGACTTTGTGTCGTAGCCCTGGGCATAGATAACGCCGTATTCCTTTGCGGCCTCAACTGAGCCGGAAACCTTATAGCTGTTCACGTGGGAGCTGCCGCCGCCCTGGAACCGGGGCTCATTGGCGAACTTGCCGATGAAAGCTGCCTTCTCATCCTTCTTTAAGGGCAGTATGCCGTCGTTCTTTAATAGCACCATGGACTCTGCGGCCATCTGCCGGGCCTTCTCGTGGTGGCCCTCATAGTCGAACTTGGTGTCGGGCTTACGGTTCTCGGTGTACTTGAACACGAAGTCCAGTATGCGCTCGACGGCCGTGTCCAGGTCGCTCTCCTTCATCTCTCCGGCCTTTACGGCGGCTATGAGCTTCTCGGTATTGCCGTTTCCAGGGCCGGGCATCTCCAGGTCCATGCCCGCGGGCACGCCCTTTACCCGGTCATTCACCGCGCCCCAGTCGCTCATTACGGCGCCATCGAATCCCCACTCATCCCGGAGTATCTCAGTAAGCAGGCGGTGGTTCTCAGACGCGAACACGCCGTTAAGCTTATTATAGGAGCACATGACGGTCCAGGGCTTCGCCTGCTTTATGGACTTTTCAAAGGCGGGCAGGTATATCTCCCGAAGGGTGCGCTCGTCCACCTCGCTGGAGCTCGTCATGCGCCTGTGCTCCTGGGAGTTTGCAGCGAAGTGCTTAAGGCTGGTGCCCACGTTCTTGCTCTGCACGCCGTTGATATAGGCCGCGGAGAGCTCGCCCGCAAGATAGGGATCCTCTGAGAAATACTCGAAGTTGCGCCCGCATAAGGGAGAGCGCTTGATGTTCACCGCCGGACCCAAAAGCACCGCCACGTCCTCGGCCTGGCACTCGTCGCCCAGGTACTCGCCGGACTCCTTAAGGAGCTCCCGGTCAAAGGAGCAGGCAACGCATGAGCCTGTGGGGTAGCTTATGGCCTTTACAGAGGCGTTCAGGCCCAGGTGGTCGCTCTCCCCCGCCTGCTTGCGCAGGCCGCAGGGGCCGTCGGTCACCATCACAGAGGGGATGCCCAGGCGCTCCAGGCCCTCCACATGCCAGAAATCCGCGCCGGAGCAGAACTTTGCCTTCTCCTCCAGAGTCATTTGCGATACAAGTTGTTTGACGTCCATTACTAAAATATACCCCTTTCTGTTTAATATTTCGGGCAAGATTATTTTATCACAGAAATGGCCGAATGTCCACCATATATTGGGGGCGTGGAAAATTTTTTCTTAGCCAAGGCCACTCTCTACCTCCTGCTTAAATAGTATTTCCAGAACTCCGCCCCATCGTTTGGACCTGTTTCTGAATTCTCCCGCTCCTTAAGAAAGTCCCTGCTGATATCTGACAACTTTTTCAGATACTCAACGTGACCGCCTCTCTCTATGGCCGCCAAAATATAGTCTGGGATATTGTTTCCGTCTTCTATTTTGAACACTATATCCTTCAGGTCCATGAACTTAGCAAATATATTGTCCTCCTCCGGGCAGCGCTCAAGCCCGCGCTCGACGGCGTAATTCTGAAATTTGAAACATGTGTGCGCCACATATTCCTGAAGCCACCTCAGGTCTGCCTCATCAATGCTGCCGCCCTCCGCAATCTGGGCAACCTTCTCGCAGACGCCCTCAAATGAGCACACAACCCGCATTGTCTCAAAGCTGTCGTGCCTGCACGCTTCGATGTACTTGGCATACTGTGTTCCAAGAAAAACATTTGCCGCCAGACTTAGGGCCAATATCACAGCTCCAACACTTCCGATAACCTTAAACCTTTTCAAAGCCCGTACCTCCTACTGATTTATCATATTCTCCATGGCCTTCAGCATCTGGTCCACATCATCAGTCTCCCACTGGCCGTAGACCCCCATAGGCGACTGGGCCAGCTCCTGACGCATCTCCCACATCAGCGCCCCGGCCTCCTCGCCGTTTTGCACCACATTTGCGTACCGCTTGATGCTTCCGGGGTCCGAAAGGCTCTGGCCCAGCTTGCCGTACACGGCCCTATAGGCCTCCTGCAAACGGCTGACCCAGCGCCGCCCGGCCGAGAGCTGCTTCACCGCCTCCTTTGCGGCCTCCTTGGTGGAGATGTCCATGGCGTCCAGTCTAAGCGCCCGGGCGGAGGCCCTGAGCCCCGCGATGGCGCTGCGGGGAACGCTGCTTCCGGCAGAGGCCCGCCTGCCCTCTATGGCCGTGACCCTGCCGCCCCTTATAATTATGGACACGGACTGGCCGCCGCCCCGGCCCCTGTCCCTGCCGATGCCCGGGCTGGCCGCGCCGCCCTTGGCGGTCAGTGAGCCCTCGGGCTGGCTATGGGCCCCGGTCTGGTCGATGGAGAGGGAGGTGCCGTCCCCAAGGGAGATGCCCGCGCAGCCCGCGCCGCTCTCAAAGACGCTCTCGGTGCCGCGCTTTAATAGCAGGGTCACCCGATTGCCGCCGCCCAGGCTGCACGCCCTGCCGGAGGGCACGCTGCACATCACCCCGTCTAGGGTCAGCTCCACCCGGCCTATACCGTCGGCAATGGCCAGCCGTCCGCTGAAAGGACGGTCCCCGGCGTCGGTACCTGTGCCGCCCGTAAGGCCGGTCACTTTTCCGGTGAGCACCCGAAGGGTGCGGCTGTCCTCCTCATAGCGCCAGTCAGTATCCTCCTCGCCGCCGGTGACGGTGAAGGGGTTGGGGAACATGGATATGGGGATAAATTTTCTCTGCATACGGCTCCACTGAAGGTACACGTACCGGGTCCGCAGCTCCCCGGACATGCCCCGGCCCTCCAGGGCGATAAGGTGCGCCGGATACCCCTGGGAGGGGTCGCCCTTTAAAAGCCATAGGCGGGCGATATCCGGCTGTGCGTTTCTTAGAAGCGCCATCTGGGCGTGGCGGCCGTCTATTGTCATGCCCTCGATGGAGCTCCACCCCGGGAACATGGTCTTCCACATCAGGTCGTAGGGCTCCAGCTCCTCGCCCAGGGCGTTGAACACATGGCTCTCCCTTGGGGCCTGGAGCACCACCGCGCCGTCTATTACCACGCAGACCGGCGGCTCGATATCCTGTCGCTCCAGTACAAAGGCCCCCTCCTTGAGGTGCAGGACGCTGTCCGGCCCGCCCTTTATGCCGCCTATATGGGTAAGCCCGGTGCCGGACAAAGTCAGTGCTGTCTTCTCCCCGAAGCTGAGCTCCTGCATGTGGGTCTCGCCGTCGGTATGAAGCTGGGCCTGGGGGCTGTTCACCGCCACCTGCTTGGCCCCGGCCCCCTCAAGCTCCACCTGACCCTGGCCGGTCAGGTCCAGGGCCTCCACATCCTGCCCGCGCAGGGCCACGGTCTCATTGCCGCCTATGGTTACGGTACGCGTCTCCGCGTCATAGCTGACCCCTGAGAGGTCCCGACCCTCTGCCATCGTGCCGCCCATGTTCTGGGACTGAGGGGCCTGCTGGGCTGACTGATCCCGGACGGTCTCAGCGCCCTCACTCCCCGGCTCCAGGGGCATACCCTCCGCCGCGTCCAGCGCCGCCAGAAGGGTCATCAGCAGGTCCACATCCCCCATGCCGCCGCCCGAGAGCAGGTCCATGAGGTCCGGCAGGGAGAAGCTGCCGCCCAGCAAGAGGTTGGAGAAGAACGCCTCCATCCCCGGAGCCAGCCCATCCAAAAACTGCCGCTGGAAATCCTCCAGGCTCTCGAACAGGCCATCAGTCAGCTCCGACACCGCCTCGTCCGGGGGCAGGCCGTTCTGCATGGCCTCAAGCAGCCGCAAAAGCCCCTGGGCGGCCATGTCTGGGTCCAGCTTATCAGAGCCGCCCCCGGCTATCACCGCGCCCAGGTATACCGCCGCCAGATACCCGGCGCCGGGGTCGTCCAGTGGCAGATTTTTTATTGCCGCCATTATCTCGCTGCCGCTGGCGCTCTTGTCCAGCCCCAGTGCCGCAAGGAGCTGGTCCGGGTCCGGGGAACTTGAAATGCCCCAGAGCAGCCACATGGGCAGCTCGTTTATGGCGCTCTGCCCGGAGCTGCCCTCGATGGAGAGCAGTCCGTTCCCCAGAGCCCCGCCGCCCATAATGCGCATAAGCTCCTGCTTAAGCTTTGACAGCTCCTCTCCAAGGGCCTCCCGGTCCGGGCTCCCATCCTCAGCGGCCTTTGCAGCCAGGTCCTCAAGCTGTTTTACGCCGTCCAGGACCTCCCTTATGGCGGCTTCGCCGGCCTGCAGCGCCTGACGCGCCCCCTGCATTTTGATTTCAGCTTGATTTGCCCGGCCCGTATGCCGGTCCACCGATGCCGCAGCCTGGGGGACCGCCCGCTCTATGGGTGCGGTCTCCGCCTGGGGCCCGGCCTTTACGGCCTGCCTGTATCCGGCTGTATTCCTGACCTGCTCCATGCCAACGTCCCTGATTCCTTCCATTATGCCGCCCCCTTGCGTCTTATATAACTAATATCGTCCCCCCAGGCAAAAAAATAAGGGGCCGGAGGGTTTTCCGGTCCCTTAGGGTGCTGTGCGGTTACGCGTTTTCCACGGCCTCGCGCAGGGCCTCTATGCGGTTGGTCTGCTCCCAGGTGACGCCCAGGTCCTCACGGCCCATATGTCCATAGGCGGCGAGCTTCTTATAAATCGGGCGGCGCAGGTCCAGCTCCTTGATGATGGCGGTGGGCCTGAGGTCAAAGACCTTCTGCACAGCCTCGGAGAGGGCCTCGTCGCTGACGGTGCCGGTGCCGAAGGTGTCCACCATGATGGACACGGGACGGGCCACGCCTATGGCATAGGCCAGCTCCACCTCGGCCTTCCTGGCAAGACCGGCGGCCACGATGTTCTTGGCCACCCAGCGGGCGGCGTAGGCCGCTGAGCGGTCCACCTTGGTGGGGTCCTTGCCGGAGAAGCAGCCGCCGCCGTGACGGCCGTAGCCGCCGTAGGTGTCGACGATTATCTTGCGCCCGGTAAGTCCGCTGTCGCCAACGGGTCCGCCAACAACGAAGCGGCCCGTGGGGTTGATGTAGATCTTGGTCTCCTTATCCACCAGCTCGGAGGGGATAACGGGCTTTATCACGTACTTTATCATGTCCTTCTTCAGCTTGTCCAGCTTTACGTCCGGGTCGTGCTGGGTGGAAACCACTATGGCGGAGATACGCTTCACCTGGTCGCCGTCATACTCCACGGTGACCTGGGTCTTGCCGTCCGGGCGCAGGTACTTTAATGTGCCGTCCTTGCGCACCTGTGCCAGCTGCCTTGCCAGCTTATGGGAGAAGGAGATGGCCGCGGGCATATACTCCGGGGTCTCGTCGCAGGCATAGCCGAACATCATGCCCTGGTCACCCGCGCCGATAAGGCTGTTCTCGTCGGTCTCGCCGTTCTTGGCCTCCTGGGACTCGTTGACGCCCATGGCGATGTCCGGGGACTGGGAGTCGATGGAGGTCAGCACGCCGCAGGTGTTGCCGTCAAAGCCGCACTCCGGGTTGTCGTAGCCAATCTCCTTGATGACCTCCCGGGCGATCCCGGCGATGTCCACATAGCAGTTGGTGGATATCTCCCCCATCACATGTACCACGCCGGTGGTGGCGGTGGTCTCGCAGGCCACATGGGCGCCCGGGTCCTGGCTGATAATGGCGTCCAGCACAGCGTCGGATATCTGGTCGCACACCTTGTCGGGATGGCCCTCGGTCACGGATTCAGAGGTGAACAGTTTCATTTTTATTTCCCCTTTCGGTAAATTTATCGGCAGGATAAACCCTTCTTGGCAAATAAAATAGGGCCCTCGAAAAACGAGGGTCCATATCGCGCCTCATCTTTCGGGTACTGGGGGAGCTGGTCCCCCATCCGCAGGAATTAGCACCTTGCAGGTTTTACGCTACAGGTTGCCGGGCATCACAGGGCCTGTCCCTCCGCCGCTCTTGATAAGGATTTATTCTGTTTTCTGTGATATACTATATCATGGGCCCAGGCGTTTGTCAATACTCTTTGGGGTATTTTGCGCCGCAGTAGCTCAAAAAATTTTTCACGTACTCCGAGAGCCTCTCCTCAATATGCTCCCAGTCATAGCTCTGGGCGGGGAAAATACCGTCGACAGATACCTCTGCAACCGGCAGAGAGATACCTTTATCCCATTCGCCGTTATAGGCCACGGTTTTAAACTGTATGGTGTCCAAGGCGTTGGCAATGGTATCGTTCACCATGGCCCTATAGCTTTTCAGCGCCCAGTCCGAGCCGCCGCCGTGGGAGATTATTCCGGCGGGCTTACCATATACCTCGGAGCGGTATGCGCTGTCCCTCCACCAATGGAGAAATGTTATCTCCTCCATCTTCTCAAGGAGCATACAGAGCTTCGCGGGAATTGGCGCATAGTGGGGCGAGACAAAAACGGCTCCGTCGGCATCCACGAGCTTTTCATATAGCCTGTTAAAATCCGGATCGTGCGCGCAACGCCTCGTCCCATGGCATCCACCGCAGCCGGTGCAGGGCGAAAGGTCGTACCGCCGCAGGTCCACGGTCTCTGTATCAGCGCCGGCTATATGCAGAATATCCTCGATTTTTCTGCATATAGTCATGGATGCGCTGTCCTCCCCGCTGTGAACCATGTTGGATGCGGATATGCAGATTATTTCCATCTTTTCACGCCCTATTCCTCAAGTATATATGCCGCGCCGTACTCCCTATACCCTGTCGCCTTTGCAAGCCCAATCGATGCTGCATTGTCCGCACCGCACTCCCACTGGGGGCATATTCCCCTCTCCAGCAGGTTATGCGCTGCCAGCGCCGTCGCGCACAGGCCGCAGCCCTTTCTGCGTTCGCTTTCCAGAGTCATTATCCCGGTATGCTGTATCTTCCCCTGCATGTATGGCATGTCCGGCAGGTCGCAGACCGACAGGAGCCTGCTGCCGGAGATATACCCGGTAAAACAGCCGTCGGCCTTCTCGGTGAAGTAGTCCTGTAACCAGCCGCTGGGGTCCGCGTTTGGGTGAGCCTCGCGGAAAAAGGCCTCGTACATGGGATAATCGGCAGGCTTAAGGGCTCTGGCGGCTCCATAGTCGTGCACTTTCTCTCTTTCAAACATCATGAGCTTTATCTTTTTTAGCGGAAACTGCCTGCCCAGCTCAAGGATGATCTCCTCAGCGCTATAAGCCTTAAGCTTCTCAAAAAGCTCTTTGTACCTGGGAGAATATGCAGAAACCAGCAAGTCATCTTTAACAAGCAGCCATATGGTGTATTTGCAGCCGAAGGCCTTTAGATATTCGTCCCGTCCGGCGGAGCATATGAAGTGCGTCCCACGCCCAAGCTCTGAGAGCCGCGTCCCGCAGAAGCAGGAATAATATTCCTCTGTGATGCTTTCTATGTCATATGCAGTCATATCACTTTTTCTCGTCCTCTCTCCTGCGGCGCTTCCACTCCTCGATCTGCCGCAGCCTCTCCCCAAACCGTGCTTCATTGCCCTGGTCGGTGGGGACGTAGTACCTGCGGTCCTTTAAGGAATCCGGCAGGCACTGCATTGTGGTCAGCTTGTCTGCATAATCGTGTGCATATTGATAGCCCTTTCCGTAGTCCAGGTCCTTCATAAGCCGGGTGGGCGCGTTGCGGATAATAAGCGGCACGGGCTCTGCCAGCATTTTCTGCGCGTCGGCGGCGGCGGCCATATAGGCGGCGTCCGCGGCGTTGGACTTTGGGGCCAGGGACATGTAGATCACCGCGTGGGTCAGGTTCACGTTGCACTCAGGCATACCGATAAAATGGCTGGCCTGGTACGCCGCCACGGCTATCTCCAGGGCCCGGCTGTCCGCAAGACCGATGTCCTCGCTGGCAAAGCGCACAAGCCTGCGGGCCACATAGAGGGGATCCTCCCCGGCCTCCAGCATCCGCGCCAGCCAGTACACAGCTGCCTGGGGGTCGCTGTTGCGCATGGACTTATGCAGGGCCGAGATAAGGTTGTAGTGCTCCTCGCCGTTCTTATCATATAGCAAGGATTTTTTGTTGATGCACTGCTCCAATATCTCCTGAGTGACGGTGATCCTTCCGTCCTGCCTCTGGGCGTTCAGCACCACCATCTCCAAGGTGCCCAGCGCCGTGCGGGCGTCTCCATTGGCAAAGCCCGCGATCATCCCCAGCATGTCCTCGCTGATCTGCACATTCTGCCCGCCGAAGCCCCTGGGGTCGGTTAGGGTCCTGCTCATAAGGGCGACCAGGTCCTCGGTGCTCAGCGCCTGCAAAACGAAGACCTTGCACCTTGAAAGCAAGGCTGAGTTCACTTCAAAGGATGGGTTCTCAGTGGTGGCCCCGATAAGCACAATGCTCCCCTTCTCCACAAAGGGCAGAAACGCGTCCTGCTGGGCCTTGTTAAAGCGGTGTATCTCGTCCACAAAAAGTATCGTGCGCTCGCCCAGCAGCCTTGTTCGGTCCGCCTCGTTCATGACCTCCTTGATCTCCTTGATGCCGCTGGTGACCGCGCTGAAATTTATAAAATTTGACTGGGTGCGCCGGGCGATTATCCTTGCAAGGGTTGTCTTGCCCACCCCCGGCGGGCCCCAGAACACCATGGACGGCACCCGATCCCTGTCAATAAGCTGGCGCAGCACCTTGCCCTCGCCCAAAAGGTGCCGCTGGCCCGCAAACTCCTCCAGGTTTCTGGGGCGCATCCTGGTGGCCAGCGGGGTATCCGCCGGGTCTGCTTCAAAAAACGTGGTCTGCTGATCCATGTGCAAATGCCTTTCTTTGTAATTATAGTTTATGCAGATCTGCTGCCTATCTCCTTGCGGTACTGGCTTGGAGAGCGGCCCGTATGGGCGCGGAAAACCTTGGCATAATAGGACGGATCGTTAAATCCGGCGGCTTCGGCGGCCTCGGACACCGATGAACCCGCCTTCAGGCTCATCAGGCTTTTGCCCACCCGGTAGTCCAGCAGATAGTCAAACAGCGGCGTGCCCATCTGGCGCTTAAAAAACCGGCAGCACTCGCTCTTGCACAGGCCTACATGGGCGGCGATATCCTCCAGGGTTATCCTGTCTGCATAGTGCTCATGCAAAAATGTAAGTATCTCCCTGAGCCGCCGCAGCTTCTCCGGGTCATCACTCTGGCCCCGGCTCGCCCGGCCGGCGCAATGTACAGATAATTCCACCCATATCTGCATAAACAGTGACTGTACCATCAGCTCATAGCCCTCCTGCTTCTGGCCGCAGAGCTCGTAAACCTTATGCAGATATCCAAGTATTTTCGCCTGCCAGGGCTCCCTCCGAGTGAGCAGAATTGAAGAAAGGCCCTGGCTCTCCACCAGCGGGGTCACGTACTTTGTACCCACCACGCTGCCCTCAAACCCTGAGAGCAGCCGCGGATGCACGGTTATGGAAATATAGTCGCAGTCATCCTCCCGCATACTGCCTGAGTGCAGCGCGCCCGAGTTGCAGAAAAGCCCCTCCCCGGCAGACAGCAGATACCGGCTGTCATTGACCCGGTACTCCATCCTTCCCGCAGCGGCAAGGGTAAACTCTACCTCGTCGTGCCAGTGCCACGGGAATGACCCGGTGGGATAGGCGGATATCAGCTTGCGCCCCACATATACCGGGAAGCCGTAAGTGCCGTGCAGCTTCACCTCGCGTTTCTGACTGGTCAGTTCCATATGCCCGCCCCCCTTTTCCCATATTATAATCCATGGCGGAAGGAAAAGCAAGCCCGGAATATCCGCACAGATTTATGCAGATATTTTACCGAAAAGCTTGCTTTCCTTCGACATATTTGCTATAATACATGCATAAAAGGAGATGGGAATATGCATAAATATGACTACTCGTTTCTTGAGAGCCTCCCTCTGCCGGACAATGTCTCCGGCCTGCTCGACCGCCTGCGCATTATGCAGAAAGCCTTTGCCGGCAAGGCCCCAAAGGAACGCCCCCGGCAGGAGCCAGACTTCAGCGGGCTGCCAGATGAACTTGTGACGGCATATAAGGCTTCCTCCGCCGAACCACTGCTGCTGGTTCCGTGCTTCACTCTTGATACGATCTGCGCCCTGGACTCCCAAAGCCGTGCCGCCGGACTGGCAAAGCTGCTGCTAAGCCGCTCCGGTTACTCTATGTGCAAATACTTTCCCCTGGAGGAGAGCATCTCCAAATACCGCTATTTCTACCAGCGCGCGCTTGAGCGGGCCTCTGCACATTGGGAGCAGAACGGCAGCGCCTATCTGTATTATATAGAGATTTTCCTCTCCCTGCTCTACCTATGCGGCAAGGACCTGACCGTGCCTGCCGGGCGCAGCACAAAGCGCGCCGCCATCGAGGAGATGGTGCTTCAAAGCGAAACTCCCATCTCAAAGGCTGAGATATGCGCTGCTCTGCCGGAGGTGAGCCCCACCACCGTGGAAGCCGCCCTGGGCGCCATGGTCCGTACCGGGCGCGCCAAAAAGGTAGGCGCTACCCGCGCCGCGCGGTACATCAAGGCCTGACCCGCTCCCGCAGCAGCGGATATGAGCAAAGCCCCTCCCTCTGCCAGCGGCAATCTCCGCAGACATGCTGAAAATCCCTCTCGCTTACCATCTCAAGGCGTTCCTTCAGCCCCCTCCAGTCCAGCACTTGGCCCGGGACTATTCCGGTCACCTCCAGCGCGGCAGCGTCCCGGCGGCTGACGTCCCCAGTGCCCAGGGCGCAGCCCTCCGGCTCCCGGTTCGGACAGCATCTGCATATGCTATCGTGTCCCTCCACCAGCTGGACTTCTTCGCCTTTCTGCATATTCTCTATGAGCTCTCTCATATTCTCCGCAAACGCCCGGTCATACCCGCTGCCCGAGAACAGCGTTGTGCAGAACATGTGGTGCCCTCTAAGCGCTATCATACCAATCCGCCCATGCCGGCCTTTTTCAGGCTTGACGCGATACCTGCCGCCGCCAGATAGGCCAGTCCCACCGAAACCAGATCCTTTATCAGAAACGGCACGGAGGCCGTCCAGAACGCCGTGAAGAATCCCGTGCCGCTCACAAGCCCAAACTGGAATGAACCCGCCAGATGGCATATTAAGAGCCCCGCCGTGCCGAGCATCAGGGCAGGCGCCTTTTTTCCTGCCCTTACCCCCAGGCCGCACAGGAAGGCCATGGGCAGAAAGCCCCAGAGGAATCCCCCGGTCATGCCCATAAATGCGCCCACTCCCCCGCTGAATCCGGCAAGCACCGGTACTCCCACCGCGGCCAGGGCCAAATAAACCGCTACCGCCAGTGTCCCCAGCGCCGGGCCCAGCAGGTATCCGCACATGGCAACGGCGAAGGTCTGCAATGTGACCGGCACCCCGAATGGCAGGGGTATGGATATCTGCGACATGACCGCCAGCAAGGCCGCCATCACGCCGGTCATAACTGTGCGCTGAATGGGATTTTTTATATTTTCCATGGTATTTTGTCCTCCTGACAGTAAAAATTCATCCTGATTTGCATATGTTTTTGCGTGTTCTCGGTCTGCACATATCTCTATGTGCCGCGAATCTGCTCAAGAAGTCCCTTCTTGACTATTGTCACCTCCCCTGCGCCAAATGCTCTCTCCTCCCCGGAATCCAGGCGCACCACCAGCCGGGCCTCGTCGTCAATGCCCAGTACAGTGCCCTCCCAGGTCTCTCTGCCCTGCTGAAAGGTTATCTCCCGGCCGGTCAGCAGGGAGAGCTTTTTGTATGCTCCCATATAGCTGTGCTCCGGCAGCGCGCGGTAAAACGCGAAAAAGCGGTTCAGTATCTCCGCCGCAAGCCTTGTCCTGGTCTGCGCCGGAGCCTCTTCTTTATACAGCGCGCCCGCCACCTCCGCGATCTCCGGCGGAAAGCCGCCGGGCGGCTCCAAAATGTTCACGCCGATGCCCAGCACCGCATAGTCCAGCCTGCGGCTCTCAAAGTCGATAGCCGCTTCGGTCAGTATCCCGCAGATCTTCCTTCCCGAAAGGTAAACGTCGTTGACCCACTTTATCATGGCCTGCCGCCCGGTGACCGCGCTTACGGCCTCCGCCACGGCCACCGCAGCCGTCGTAGTTATAGCCAGAGAATCCTCGGGCGGCAGCTCTGGGCGCAGCAGTATGCTCATGTACAGCCCCGAACCTCTGGGTGAATAGAAGGACCGGCCCAGCCGCCCCTTGCCCCTCACCTGGTTCTCCGCAATAAGCACAAGGCCCTCCGGCCGCCCCTGTTCGGCCAACTCCTTGAGCACCGTATTTGTGGAGGACACCTCCTCCCGCAGGTCGATCTCGATGCCCTCCATGTCCGGCGCCAGAAGCCGCCGGATATTTTCCGGACTGAACACCCCGCTCTCCGACGTTAGACGGTAGCCCTTGTTGGTGGCGGCCTCTATACCATATCCCTCCTCCCGCAGCTTCCTGACAGCCTTCCACACCCCGCTGCGGCTGATGCCCAGCCGCTGTGCCATGGTCTCTCCGGAAACCGCCTCAGGGCTCTCCCGCAGTATCTTCAAAACGCAGTCTCTTATCTCCAATCCTATCACATCCCAGCTTTTTCTATATTAACTATATCATGGAGCTTTTTAATTGTCAACCTATTTTTTGTTTGTTGGCGACAATCTTTTTTGCTCCCAAAAAAAATCAATTTTTTGCAAAAAAGGGGTTGCAAAATGAAAAGAAATGTGGTATTATAATCAAGCGCTGAGATATGGCGCATAAATAGTTGGGGGTATAGCTCAGCTGGGAGCCCGAAACATCAAATGTATGCCCCCACTGAGAGCACTAAATCTTCATTATCTCGCTTATATCGACCAAAATTGAATATTGTGTACCCTGATATTAGACATCATCGTATAATAAAAAATTCGGGGGTATAGCTCAGCTGGGAGAGCGCTTGAATGGCATTCAAGAGGTCAGCGGTTCGATCCCGCTTATCTCCACCAAGGTACACAGGGAAAGGTTTGTTTCAAAAGAAACGAGCCTTTTTTCGTATGTGTGTTTCGTAGACTGGCATATTCCGGCCACGCAAGCACACTCCCCCATGGGGCGTTCAGACTTTTTGAACGCCCCTTTTTTCATGCCCATTTTTAGATACCATCATAACAGAAAGGAGTTTTCCCCATGAGAGACCCTGGCTTTGATTATTTCTATGGCGGGGAGTCGGAACAATTCAGCTTCTACCGCATCCCCCGGCAGCTCATTGTGGGCCCGGAGTTCAAGCACGTCTCCACTGACGCCAAGCTGCTTTACGGCCTTATGCTCGACCGCATGGGCCTGTCTGCCCGGAACGGCTGGTATGACGAGGAAAACCGGGTGTTCATCTACTACCCACTGGACGAGATAAAGGAAGCCCTTAATTGTGGCAACGATAAGGCGGTCAAGCTGCTGGCAGAGCTGGACAGCGGTAAGGGCATTGGCCTGATACAGCGAGTAAAGCAGGGCCAGGGCAAACCTGCAAGGATATATGTCAAGCGTTTCACCACCAGAGAAGTGCTGCCACAGACTGACAACCGCCCCTCTCCCCCGCCCAGACTTCCGGAAAGCCGAAATCCAGACTTCGGAAAAACCGAAGTCAAGAGTTCGGAAAATCAGAAGTCTAGACTTCTGGAAAACCGAAGTGCAGACTTCGGAAAATCGGAGTGTAATTATACTTACAAAAATCAGACCGAAAGGAGCTATACCCATCCATCTATCTGTCCCGTGATGGAGACGATGGATTGGCAGGCTTGCCGAAAGGGGGTGATGGAAAATATCAGTTACAGCCAGCTTGTGGAAGAATACGGACAAGAGGACGTGGAGGGCGTTACCGACCTTATCACCGATATCCTGACTTCGACCCAGCCCACTGTCCGCATTGGCAAGGAGGATTTTCCCACAGCAGTGGTGCAGTCCCGTTTCCGCAGGCTGGACGAAACACATATCCAGTACGTTTTTGACTCCCTGAGCCGGAATACCACCAAAGTCCGCAATATCCGTGCTTATCTGCTGACAAGCCTTTACAACGCGCCCGCTACCATCGGGCAGTTTTATCAGGCCGAGGTGCAGCATGACTTGTACGGCCACAAATAACCAGATTTCACAGGAGGGATCATGTCAACAAAAAAATATATCCGTTTTATCGACAGCAGCTACAAAACGCTCTTTCATCTCCCGGACGGCGGGCGCATCCGTATCACCCTTTCAGACGGAAAGCAGCAAGACCGGGTGTGCCGTTTCCTGGACGAGTGCCACACACAGGTAGGGAGCACTATATACCACATTTGCGAGCTGGCGGAGCAGATGGAACGCAATGGAGCAAAGTGCGAACCCCTGGACTACATCCAGGAGCCGGAGTTTTACCGCAGATACTTTTTTACCGCTGATGGAAACTCCAAAGGCCCCGCTTATTACATCATTGACGAAATAGAGACCCATGGCTTTGCCTTTGCGCCCAAAGGGGCCAAAAAGGGACAGAAATACTGTGTCTTTGAAATACTGGAACCCACCCCGGGCCGCAGGCAGATGGGGAGCGTCATTCATTGGGGCGGTACTCTGCGGGATATCCGGCCCCAGGACTGGGGCTTTGACACGAAGAAAATAAAGGCAGTCACCCAGAGGCCCAAAAGCAAAAGCGGGCCTGAGCGGTAATGCGTCCCAAGTTGGGACACAAAAAACAGGAAATAAATCTGTCCCAAGTTGGGACGCATTTCACACACGGCTTCAGGCCGTTATTTTTTTACCCGGAACCGGGAGAAAGGAAGATAAACATGACCGCAAAACGCCCCATCGCCTACATCACCGCCGCCTGGAGCGGCAACCGCGCCAACGACCGGGAACGCGCCGCCCAGTATTGCAGGCAGGTGTACGAGGCCGGTTACTCGCCCATTTGCCCCAGCCTGTTCCTGCCCGCCTTCGTCCACGATGAAATCCCCAAAGAACACAAGGACGCCCTGGACATGGCCCGCGAGTACCTGCGCCGTTCCCGCCTGCTTGTCATGTGCGGGGAACAGGTGGATGAAACCGTAAAAAACGATATCGCCGTGGCCCAGCGCCTGCACATTGCCGCCACCACGCTTGAAGGTATCTTGACCGTGAAAGGACAGGGACAGCAGAATGATGAATAAACGTCTTTCCCCTCAACCCCGCGCTCCCCCCTTGCCCGCATTTCACCCGAAACCCATCAAACTAAAAAATTAAAGGAGGCTTCTATTTGAAGAAAATCACCAGCAAGTTAATGGCCCTTATCCTGTCCCTGCTGACCGTCATGGGGACAATGACCACCCCGGCCTTTGCCGCGGAGGACTTGACCCCCGGCAGTCCCGGAACCCTGACCGAGCGCTACATCGACGAGAGCACCAGCCGTGAGCTGGCCCCGTCCACCACCAGCAAGTCCCCCTGGGTCAAGGACGCACCCGCCATCGAGGGGTACGAGTTCGACAGCTTCTCCCAAACTACCGAGCACATCTACTCCCAGGACGAGATCAACTTCATTGTGGGCTACCCGGACAAAACCGTCCGGGGCGACCGCAGTCTTTCCCGCTGTGAGGCCGTGACGATCTTCTCCCGGCTGTATAACGGCGTGTACCCGGAGGCCAAACAGCACCTGACGGAAAAGACCTTTTCCGACGTGCCCGGTAAGGTGTGGTACTATGATAAGCTGTCTGTCTGCTATAACGCGGATATTCTCAGCGGGTGCAGCGACGGAAAGTTCCGGCCCTATGACCCCATCACCAGGGCGGAGTTTGCGGCTATGGCATCAGCCTTTGCCGAACTGCCCACGGCAGAGAGCGCCCCTTTCAGCGACGTGAGCCGTTCCTATTGGGCCTATGACGCCATCAACTCCGCCGCTGAAGCCGGCTGGATCGTGGGCTACCCGGACGGCAGTTTCCGGCCTGAGAGCGAGATAAGCCGGGCTGAGACTGTCACCCTGATAAACCGCCTGCGCAACCGCAAAATCACAGCCGGGGAGCTTCGTGCGCTTGGGGTGCAGAACCCCTACACCGACCTTTCAGAAAGCTACTGGGCCTATGGCGAGCTCATCGAGGCCACGGTCAAGCATAACGCCACCGATTGGCACAAGCTCAATTACAATGAGGAAAATCTCAATACAGTTGTGGAGCGTTTCGTGGACGGTGAGGGCAGCGAGATAGCCGAACCTATCACCACAAAGGGGAAGGCCGCCCGCGCCCCCAGGGACTTCAAGAACCGCAACTATCTTGGCTACACCACGGAGATCACCTATGTCTACCGCCAGGGGCAGGCTGTTATGACCGGCTCTAAAGAAGTGGACAAGGCCGAGGCAAAAGTTGGTGATACGCTCCATTACACCGTTACCATCAGCAATGATAAGAGCGCTGCCGGCACTTTGAGAAATGCCATCATGAGCGATACCCTTTCCCAGCATTTGGGCTTTGTCTATGGCAGTGTGCTGGTGGACGGCGAAAATACCAAGTATAACTTTGACGTGAAAACCGGCCTGCTTTCCGTGAACGTGGGAGACATTGCCCCCGGCGGGAGCAGGAAAGTCAGCTTTGCCGCTATCGTCAAAGATACCGCTTACGGCGAGACCCTTTCCAATACCGCCATCCTGAGCGCTGATAACAGCGAGGATGTACCCGTCACGGACACCAGCACTAAGGTGGAGGACGGCAAGCCCGGGCTTACCGCAAAAAAGTCTGTGGACAAGACACAGGCCAAGGTAGGCGATACGCTTACCTATACCATCACCGCCAAAAACGCGGAGGACGCCACCGCTCCGCTTGAAAACGCCACTCTGTCCGACACTCTCCCCTCTTTCGTGGATTTTGTGCAGGGCAGCGTCATGGTGGACGGGGCCAGCGGGCATTACAGTTTTGATAACGGCACCCTGACCGTTGATTTAGGGGACGTTGAACCGGGCACTGAAAAAACTGTCACTTTCCAGGTGACGGTCAACAATACCGCTTATAATCAGAGTTTCCAGAATACCGCAATTCTGAGCGCGGAAAATTCT
The DNA here is from genome assembly GCA_910584745.1 of uncultured Eubacteriales bacterium. Classification (GTDB taxonomy): domain Bacteria; phylum Bacillota; class Clostridia; order Oscillospirales; family Acutalibacteraceae; genus Acutalibacter. The sequence goes on along the minus strand of CAJUDG010000003.1, from coordinate 19,582 downwards.
GACCCGGTTGTCCCCTCTGATGAAGGCGTGACCGTGGAGGACGGTATTGCCAAAATGTCCGCCGCTAAATCCGTGGACAAGACTAAGGCCAAGGTTGGTGATACCCTTACCTACACCATTACCGCCAGCAATGCCGACACCGCCACCGTCCCCCTGCGGAATGTCATTATGACCGACACGCTCCCCAAGTATATCACATTTAATCAGGGCAGCGTTGCCGTGGATGGCAGCCCGGTACGCACCACCTTCAACAGCAAGACCCGCCAGCTTACCGCCGAATTGGGGGATATCGCCCCCGGCCAGAGCAAGGCGCTGACCTTCTCCGCTTTGGTGAACAATGCCGCATACGGAAAGAAATTCAGCAATACCGCCATTTTGAGCGCGGATAACTCCGAGGAAGTCCCCGCGACTGATACCGGCGTGACCGTGGCGGCAGGCGTGCCCGAGGGCAGTTCCGGGGCTAAGACGGTGAGCAAATCTAAGGCCGATGTTGGCGATACGCTTACCTACTCCATCGCCCTGCGCAACGCCAGCACCGCTACTGCTGACTGGAAAAACGTCAAGGTGACAGACGCTATTCCCGAACATCTGGCTTTTGTCCCCGGCAGCGTGGAGGTGGACGGCCGTTCCAGCAACGATTATTCCTACAATGCCGACACCCATACCCTGACCCTGATTGCCGACAAAATTGAAGTTGGCAAGACCCTGACCTATACGTTCCGCGTCACCGTGGAGGACGGGGCCCAAGGCCAGTACATCGTGAACACCGCCAAAGTCACCAGCCCCGACCGGGAGGATATGCAGCTCCCGGACACCGGCGTGGAGATCAGCGGGGGCCAGACCGAGCCCATTATGACGAAAACCGCCAGCGTGAAAAAGGCCAAACCAGGCGACACCTTCACCTACACCGTGGAGGTCAAGAATGGAGCCAAGGCCACCGCTGACTGGAAAAATGTGGTGCTCTCCGACGTACTCCCGGTTGGCGTGGAGCTGGTGGGCGGCACCGTTGCCGTTGACGATACCACCACAAAGTACACCCTCGCCGGGCAGGTGCTGGAAGTGCAGCTTGGCGATCTGAAGCCCAACGAGAGCGTCCGTGTGACGTTCCAGGTAAAGGTTTTGGAGCGTGCCGCGGAAGATATTATCCGCAATGTTGCCACCGCCCAGGGAGACAACGGCAAGCGCACCGCCAGCGACAACGGCGTGGAAGTCGGCCTGGGCAGAGGCGAGCTGAGCGGCACAAAGACGGTCAGCCAGACCACTGCCAAAGTGGGTGATATCCTGACTTACACCATCACTGCCCATAATTCTGATAAGGTGACGGCCAACCTCAAAGATGTAATTGTAACCGATACCCTGTCTGAGTATCTGACCCTGAACCCCAACACCGTCCAGGTGGACGGCCTTCCCGCCCGTCATTTTTTTGACGGTACGGCCCGGCAGCTCCGGGTGGAGCTGGGGGATATCGCTCCGGGCCAGACGAAAACCGTCACTTTTACAGCGGCGGTCAACTCAAACGCCTATGGGAAAAAGTTTGGGAATACAGCCGTTATCACCGCGAAGAACGGCGGCCCTGTTACCGTCACCACGCCCAGCGATGTGGCCGTGACAGACGGCAAGGCCGAGGGCAGCGTCAGTGCCAAGACCGTGGACAAGTCCAAGGCCAAAGTGGGCGATACGCTTACCTATTCTATCGCCGTCCGCAACGCTTCTACCGCGTCCGGGCCTTGGAAAAATGTAGAAGTAATTGATGTTATCCCGGAACACCTGAGTTTTATTTCTGGGAGCGTAGAAGTAAACGGCAGGTCAACCAATGATTTTTCTTATAACGCCAGCAGCCGTACACTCAAACTGATTGCCGACAGTGTAGAGCCGGGGCAGACCAAAACTTTCTCGTTCCGTGTCACCGTGGACGAGGGGGCCCAGGGAATGTACATCACCAACACCGCCGTTGTGAAAAGCCCCGACCGGGAGGATATTCAGCTCCCCGATACCGGCGTGGACATTGACGGCGGCAAGACTGAACCCTCTTTGACTAAAACTGCAAGCAAACCCGAAGTAAAACCCGGCGATATTTTCACCTATACCATCAAGGTGAAAAATGGCTCTAAGGCCACCGCCGACTGGAAAAATGTCACCGTTTCCGACGTGATACCCGCTGGGCTGGAATTTGTGTCCGGCTCTGTGCGGGTGGATGGGCAGGTCATTGCCTATGGCATATCCGGCAGGGCACTGGAGATCCCCGTGGGAGACTTGAAGCCGAACCATGAGGCTGTTGTGGAATTTGATGTGCGCGTCCTGGACAGCGCAGAGGGTACGACCATCACCAACACGGCAACCGGTAAGGGTGACAACGGTGACAAGACCGGCACTGACCCTGGGGTGACGGTTCCCGAACCCACGCCCACACCTACCCCCACTCCCGACCAGCCGGACACCCCGACCCAGCAGCCCAGCGGCACAAAGGCCGTGGACAAGACCATCGTACAGCCTCATGAAACCGTTACCTATACCATCACCGCAAACAATACCAGCGACAAGGTATGGAGTGGCGTCCAGGCTGTCGATACTCTGGACAACTCCCTTATGACCCTGCTCAACGACTCTATCATCATTGACGGCGTGAAAGCGTCTAAGGCCGCGTGGGATTTTGACGGCCGCAAATTGGTGATAGACCTGGGCGATATCCAGCCCGGACAGTCTGTAGAGGCGGTATTCAGCGTGGAGTTCAAGACGGATGCGTCCAGCAAGAGCTTTACCAACCATGCCGCCATCAAGAGCACCAGCCACAGGGATGTGAACGTCACCGCCCCGGAGGTGTCTATCCTGGAGGACGTAAGCAATCCCTTTACGGATATCCACTATGCCATGTTCGTCGGCTATGGTGACAACGAGGGAAACCCCATCCACAAATGGGGGCCGGACGACCCTATTACCATCAAACAGGTGTGCCATGTGGCTTACCGTATTATGACCGATACATACCGCGGTTCTCTGGGCGCAGGCACAAAGCCTGTACCCGATGGAGTGGAAACCAAGTCCGTCCGTTTCTTAATGTCCCTGGGGATTATCTCCCCGGCGGAATACCCATCTGACAGCATGGGCGGCACCCCGGCTACTCAGGCACAGGCATACCGTATTTTGGGCGAGGCTTTCAGGAGGGACTTCACTTCCTATATTGACAGCCCGGACGCCAATGTCAGCCGTCTCAAGCTGGCCAGCGATATATGCAGGTTTACAGAGCGGGACACCAACCCTGACCGCAGCGGGCTGATGGGGCGTACTTTCACAGACGTGGGCTCCTTTGCCCCGCTGGTGGCCGAGGTCAGCAACAGCCACGAATACACCAAAGACAGCCACGGCCGGGAGACCTGGATCAAGCTGCTGGATAATGAGTGGTAAAAAAGAGAAAGCCCCAAAGGGAGCTTTCTTCCTGGCTGTAGTCAAGACCGGGGCCAGCCGTAGATATCGTAAATATCATAATCAAAATAGTAAAGGGGGTGCTTACTGAACAGGTGGGCGGCGTACACGTTCCTGTCCACCACATAGCAGGAGACTGCCGCCACGTCCATGGACGTGTGGAGCATATTCCGCCGGTGCCCGATGGAATTGTACCAGCAGTCCACAATCCGCTTTGCCATGGCCTGGGAATCGGCCATGTACTCTACCGGGTAGCCAAGGCCTTTGTAAAGGTTTTCCACATGGAGGCCCAGGCCAACGGTAAGGCAAACGCTGCCATCGGGCCGGGTATGCTCAAACAGCACTTCGCTCTCCATGGCCCTGATATCCGCCCAATCCCTTATAAGAGGGTGGAATTTCAGCGCCTTCATTCCCTCTTTTACCCGGAGTTCGTTTATCTGCCGGGTGACTTCCCTGGCAAGGTCATAGTCAAAATATCCGCCGTGGGCGTCCTTTTCCGACTTCCCGGTGGGCAGCTCGTAGACCGGGTCATAGTTGTACCAGGGCGGGTCTGTAGGGGTGGGCGTGGGAGTTGACGTAGGTGCAGGCGTAGGGTCAGGAGAAGGCGAAGGCGTTAGGTCAGGAGGCGCGGGCGTGACGCCGGGGACGGCATATTTTTCCAGTTTGCTGAAGCTCAGGAATATCTGCGCCACCTGAGCCCGGTTCGCCTGCCCCTGGGGTTCCAGCCTTTTTTGCCCGGTACCGTTTATGACGCCATAACGGACGGCCCATTCCATAGCGGGCCGGGCAAAAGAGGAGACCCTGTCGCGGTCGGTGAAGGTAGGATAATCGCTGTCTTTTTCTATCAGTGAGGAGGTGTTGAATTTCACAAAATAATTATATAACATGACCGCCATTTGTTCCCGGGTGATCTTTCCGTCCGGGTTGAATCCATAGCCTGTACCGCGGGCGATCCCGTTTTCGCTGGCCCATAGAGCGTAGGGAAAGTAATAGGCTGTTTTTGCCACGTCGCCAAAGGGGGACTGGCTTCCCATGCCATAGCTTTTATCGACCCCATGCAGGCGGCCCAGCACGGTGACAAACATCCCTCTGGTCATGGGCGCGTCGGGGCTGAACGTGGTGGACGATGTACCGCTGAACAGGCTGTTTGACACGGCGTATTCCACGGCGCTGTAATACCATGCGCCGGGCTTCACGTCTGTGAAGTCGGAAACGCTTTTTGCCTGGACTGGGAGAGCCCCAAGAGAGGTGATAAGAAGGACCAGGGACAGTACAAAACAAAATCTCTTTTTCATAAACAGAACCCCTTTCTTGTTATATAAGTTTCTTACAATATAATTGTACCGCACCTGGAATCAAAATGCAAATTTCCTATAAAAATCCTTTTATGAACAGGTGGGAGAGTTTGGAAATGTGTCCCGGCTTGGGACGCATTTCCGGCTTTATCCCTATAGATAATGTGTCCCAGGTTTGGACGCATTTTTTTGAAAGCACCCTATGAAATCTGTCCCAAGTTGGGACACAAAAAAGAAGGAGGAATTTAATGCCCGATATTAAGAAGAAAGAAATGTCCCCGTCTGAAAAAAAGCCGGAACAAATCAAGCTGGGTGAAGCCGTGGCAAAGGCTGGTGATAGCAAGACTACTCCTGCCGCTGGTGACAAAAAGCCTGAACCCCCGGCAAAGGCTGGTTACGGCAAGGCCGCTCCTGCCGCTGGTGATAAGAAGCCTGAGCCCCCGGTAAAGGCAGGTGATGGCAAGGCTACTCCCACTACTGGTGATAAGAAGGCTGATACCCCGGTAAAGACTGGCAATAACAAGACTGCTCCTGCCACTGGGGATAGGAAGCCCGATACCCCGGCTAAGCCCACCGACACCAAGACCGCTCCTGCGGATGGTGATAAGAAGCCCGGAGCCCCGGCAAAGACCGCCAACATCAAGCCCGCCCCTGCCGCTGGCGATAAGAAGCCCAATACCACGGCTAAGTCTACCGATATCAAGGCTGCCCCCGCCGCAGGCCCCGCAAAAGTCACCGCCATAGAACCGCCCAAAGGTATCAAGGTAACACAGATTTTCGCGGACAAGCTGGACAAGCCCGATGAATCCGCGCTGAAAGCCCTGCCTGTTCCCCAGGAGGGCGAGGGCTTTTCCATGCGCCTGCACGCCGGCTATTTCTTTGAGTTCTTAGAGCATCCCTTTTCCATTAACCGGGAAGTCCAGGATTATAAAGACTTGTATGAATCCATCAAAGAAAACGGCATAAACGAGCCGGTCAAGGCCCGGCCCCGTGAGGGCGGCGGCCTGGAGCTGCTGTCCGGCCACCGGCGGCATGATATTGCCAAGCAGTTAAACTACCCCGTGCCCGTCGTTATTGTCCGGGAGGATGACGATACTGCCCGCATCGAGGTGGTGGACGGCAACCTGCACCGTCAGGATATCCCCACCTCTGAACTGGCCCGAGCCGCCAAAATGAAGCTGGACGCCCTGACCCGCAAGGCCGGGCGGCGCTCCAAGATGGAGCAGCTTTCCGGGCCTCAGAAGCGCTCCGACCAGCAGGTGGCCGAGGACTTGGGTATGAGCCGCAACCAGGTTCAGCGTTTGGTGCGTATAGAATCCCTGGTGCCAGACCTGAAACAGCAGGTGGACAAAAAGGAAATGCCGTTCAATACGGCGGTGGAGCTGTCTTACCTCAAGCCCGAGGAGCAGGAAAAGGTGGTGGATTTTATCAAGAAAGAGGGCGTTGTCCCCACCATGGCCCAGGCCACGGAGATGAAAAAGACCAGCCAAGATGCCGCGAAAGCTGCCCCGCCGCCTGAGAAAGCGCCATCTGCTCCCAAACCGTCTGTTACGGGTAGTACCACTCGGTCCACGGAGAAAGCTGTTCCCCCTAAACCCACCAAGCCCGCCAAAGCCCCCGCTCCGCTGGACGAAAAGAAGATATCCTCTATCGTCAAGCCCAAGGCTGAACCCGAGATCAAGTATACCTTCACCAGCAACGAATTGAAAGAATATTTCCCCAATGACAAGGCCCCCACGGTCAGCGAGGTCAAGCGCAAGGTTTTCAATGCCCTTGATTTACAGAAAAAGGCCGAGGAAAGGCAGAAGGCTAAGCAGGCGGTGAAGGACGCCGCAAAGGAAAGGTGATGGCCTTTGGCAGAAAATGAGAAATTCTATACTGCCTACAGTCGCGGGGACGTACAGCCTGGGAGCGAACTCAGATATAACTCCACTATCCGTTTCAACGATATTGTGGAATTTTTGCGGCCCTTTGCGGAGGAATCCACGGAAACGCTTACGGCCTGGATAGAAAAAAGCGCCGCTGCTGAAGAATCCCTATATGCTGAATTACAGTCAGTGGTGGGAAAATGGCAGGAACAGGCCGCCGTCACGCTCCTTTTAAAAAAGACGGTGGAGTATCTGAAAATGCCCCAAGTGGAACACACTGGCAATGTTTGGCAGAAAACCTCTGATGGACGCGCGGATGAGATCAGCAATATGGTGTATAAAATGCGGACATATGTGTATGAGGACACGAAATATGACCGGGTCCTGAAAAAGTCTGTCCCGGTGGCGTGGCATGTAAGCTGGTGGGTTTCTTTGAATATATCGCCCAGGCAAAACGGCATGACCATTGCCAAGCAGGACAAAAAGCGCTTTACCGACAAGGCCGCCGCGGAGAAATATTTGGAGGGGAGAAAGGCTTTTTATGAGCACCTTTTTTACAAAATGTCCCCGCCCATTCCCCAGGAGTACGCCAGATATTTTATGGTGAACGGTCTGCTCCTGCCGGGGTACACGGTGGAGGGGCAGGAGCTGCCCGCCGTGGAAAAGAGCGCCAGTGAAGTGCTGAAAGAGCTGGGCGGCGTTTTTGCGCCAAAGCAGGAGCGCACCGGGTTTACACTGGATGGGGAGTTACCGCCCGCGCCAAGTAATCCAAAAACTTCTCAGAAGAAAAAAGCAATACAAGAATTGAGGTGATATTTTGAATGAATATGAAGCCAAAAAACAGGCCCGGATAGACCGCTACCGGGATAAAGCGGACAAGGCCCGCGCGGAAAGCCACGACCTATATAAGCAGTCCAGCGATATGCTGTCCGCCATCCCGCCCGGCCAGCCATTGCTGGTAGACCACTATTCCTACAAATCGGATAAACGCTATCGGGATAGGGCCGCCCATAAAATGGAGCAGTCTATGGAGGCTATGGATAAGGCCGCCTATTATGACCAAAAGGCCCAGGCTGCTGAAAACAACAGGGCTATTTCCTCTGACGACCCGGAGGCCGTTTCAAAGCTGAAAGACAAGCTGGACAAGCTCAGAAATAAGCAGTCCCTTATGAAACAGGTGAACGCTTACTACCGCAAGCACCAGACCTGCCGGGGGTGTGACGCTATTTCCCCGGAGCGGGCCGCTGAACTGGACAATTCCATGGCAAACGCCTATTCCTGGGAAACCGCCCCCTTTCCCGCCTGGGCCTTGTCCAACAATAATGCTGAGATACGCCGCATAGAAAAACGTGTTGCCGTGTTGGAAGAAAAACAGGAAACAGGGTTCCGGGGCTGGGAATTTGATGGGGGCCGGGTCGAGGCCAATATGGACGCAAACCGTTTGCAGGTGTTCTTTGACGAGATACCCCCGGAGGACGTGCATTCCGCGCTGAAATCCAATAGGTTCCACTGGGCCAGAAGCGCCGGGGCATGGCAGCGTCAGCTTTCCGCTAACGCCATTTATGCCGCCAGCCGGGTAAGGGCCATCTGCCCCAGCGATGGGACAGACCCCAGGAAATTGCAGCCAAAAGCACACCCAAAAGAAATAGAAAGGTAGGTAAGATGATTGAAAACATTAGTTGTAGAACCCGGCTTTGCCCCCTATGAAAAGGAGATGGAAAGCCTGAGAGAAATACAGGTCACAAGCCCCCGGAACGTTAGCTATGCCGGAGTCCACCCATGACCGCGTAAAAGAACTGACCCGCCAGCTTGAAACCGGCATACAAGACCTTTACGCCAGCGGGCGTTATGGGGAGTACCTTGCCATGCTGTCAAAATTCCACAAGTACAGCTATGGGAATATCATGCTTATCATGATGCAGTGCCCCCACGCGTCCATGGTGGCGGGGTTCCAGACCTGGAAAAAGGAGTTTCAACGGAACGTGAAAAAAGGGGAGCGCGGTATACGCGTCCTGGCCCCCTGCCCCATTCGGCGCAAGCTGGATTCCGATGAAGAAAAGGAAGATACAGTTATCCCCTATTTCAAGGCCGTGACCGTATTCGATATCAGCCAAACGGAGGGGAAAGAACTGCCCGCGCAAATCGTCACAGAGTTGACAGATGATGTCGAGGGGTATAATGACCTTTTCAACAGCCTTGTGGAATACTCCGGCCTGCCTGTCACCTTTGAGCCGTTACCGAAAGGTTACAAGGGCAGCTTTTACCGGGAGGAACAGCGCATTTCCTTGGCCCCCGGTATGAGCCAGTCCCAGACCATCAAGACCCTGGTGCATGAGATCGCCCACTCGAAACTGCACAATGACGGCGAAAAGCGCGACCGCAGCCAGAAAGAGGTGGAGGCCGAGAGCGTAGCCTATGTAGTGTGTAACCGCCTGGGCATTGACACGTCGGATTACTCTTTCGGCTATGTGGCAGGGTGGAGCAAAAACAAGGAACTGCCTGAGCTGAAAGCCTCCCTGGAACTGATACGCTCCACCGCTGCCGGGATGATCGACGCCATATCCCCGGAAAAAGAAACGGCTCCGCCCGAAAGAAAAGCACAAAAAATCTATACAAGATAAAGGAGAGTACAAAATGACCATGATAAACGCTGCCACGACCCCTATGCCGGAAGTAGAAATTTTTGGGTGCCCCGCCCTGTTCACGCCACACAGGGTGAGCCGGGACACGGTACATATGCTGTTCTGCTATGAACTGTGCGCACAGCCGGGCCAGCCCATCACCCTGACAGAGCACGCCGGGGACAGGGAGTTTTGCGGGACAGTGCTGACGCTCCTGCCCTTGGAGCTCCCGGAGGGCCGAAGGCCCCTGGGCCCTGGCAATTATACGGAGCCGGAGGAGACAGCCCGGTACAGTCCCGCCGCCTTTGAGAGCAAATATATGATACCGGCTTTCGGTTCTGCGGAGAGGTTCGGGAAAGCACTGAATGAAGAATGACAGGATTCCCATTATTGCCGCGTCTATAAGCCGGTATGAGGGGATGGACGTGTTGATTGGTAAAGACGAAAAGCTCTATATAGGCAAGCAGGAAAATTACCACACTATCCCGGCTGAACACACCGCTTACTATGATAATTCCGACGGCAGCCTGCGCTTTGTTTCCATGAACCAAAAGCTGTTTCATTTTTTGTCAGGCAGCGATGGGTATGTCTTGAGCCAGGAGGAAATGGTGCGCTGCGGCTATCTCAGCGTGCATGATTATACTGAATTTGCGGCTTTGCAAAGTGGCACACTATCAGACCTTGTTTTGAAAAAGCCGCTGATGTTTGACGGCGTACCCTTCAAGCCGCCGGAAAAGACATCCATACACAGGAAGAAAGGCGCCCCGAAAAAGTCCAGAGGCCGAGACCGGCCCATGGAGCGTTGACACTGTCCGCAGAGGCTTCCCCCAGCCAACACCTATGGTGTTGGCGTCCCAGCAAGTACGGGATTTTGACAGCAAAATCCCACTTGTTAGGGGGAGCGTCCCCTAATACCCCATTTTCTGACGGCGCCCAGAGAGGCGCAATGCGTCCCAACTTGGGACACATATAGCACATTTCACCCCGAAAAGAAAGGAGGCACCATGCGGGAAAATGTAAAACGCCTGACCCTGCGCCTGAACGCCCAGGAGTATTCCCACCTACAGCGTCTGGCCCAGGTATCGGGCATGAAGATGGAGCCGCTTATCCGGCAGCTCATTTTGGGCGTGGATCTGCGCCCCCGGCCTCCGGACGAATATGCGGCGCTCCTGCGGGAGTTATCCGCAATCGGAAATAATGTGAACCAAATCGCATACTGGGCCAACTCCTGCCGGTGCATTTCAGAGAGGGATATCCAGGAGGCCGCCGCCCTGGTGAAACAGGTGTGGCGGCTGGTAAAGGAGGTGCTATAGATAGCCTATGACAAAATTATTGCCGTGCGGAGCAGGCTCGACCATTGTGTTGACTATGTGCTGAACCAGGAGAAAACCGATCTTGCCGCCGTGCTGGGCTACATAGGCAATGCGGACAAGAACATTTCAGAGGGCACCGTTCTGGAAACCGCGCTGAACTGCTCACTGGAAACCGCCTATCAGGACATGATGGCAACTAAAGAGCGCTGGGGCAAACCGAGCGGCGTGCTTGGGTATCACCTTATCCACAGCTTCGCCCCCGGCGAGGTAACGCCCCGGCAGGCCCATGCTCTGGGCGTGGAATTTTCCCGGCGGGTGCTGGGGGATAAATACGAGGTAGTTATCTCCACCCACTTAGACCATGAGCACCTGCATTGCCACATCCTTTTTAACTCCGTGTCCTTTGTGGACGGCCGCAAATACCAGAATACCTTTAAGGACTACTTCGGAGATATCCGGGGCACGTCCAATGCGGTAAGCCAGGAAAACGGCCTTTCCACTATCGAGCCCAAGGGCCATGGCAGGCAGTATGCCGAGTGGAAAGCAGAAGATTCCGGCAAGCCCACTATCCGGGGGCAGGTTCGGCAGGATATTGACTTTGCCTTGGCCCACTCTTTTACGTTCAAATCCTTTTGGGCTGAACTGGCCCGGATGGGCTATGAAGTCAAGCGCGGCCCCACCGTGAAACATACGGCCATCAAGCCCCCTGGCGGTAAGCGGTTCATTCGCCTGGACGGGCTGGGCGCAGAGTATACAGAGGAATCCCTGCAAAAGAGGCTTACCCAGGGGCGCACAGAGGGGAGCAGCCTGCAAACTATACCTTTGCCAAAAGTCCACAGAAAATATCGGGTAAAACGGCTGGGCAGGCCCCGCCCCCGCCTGCATGGGTTCCGGGCGCTGTATTTCCGCTATATTTACCTTTTGCGGGGTATGCGCCCCAGCAGGCGGCCCCGGCCCTACAGCGTGAAAAAGGAGGTGACGAAGCTAAACCGCTATGTCCGGCAATTCCAGCTTTTGCGGGAGAATCACATTGACACGGCGGAACAGCTTGCGGGGCTGGCCGGTTCGCTGGACAGTCAAATCACTGTGCTTGTTGCCCGCCGCAAGGAGTTATACCGGCAAAAGCGCCGTGGCGGTGACGTGGAACTGGATATCCAGAATATTAACCGGGAGTTGTGTCCTTTACGGCGTGATCTGCGCTTATGCAGGCAGATCCAAGAGGACATACCGGTAATTCGGGAGCAATCTCCGCTATTAGTGGACAAGCCCCCGGAGAAGAAACAGGAAAAAATCAAACAGAGAAAGCGAGGTCATGAACTATGGATGTAGGCGGTGCAGCCGCCGATGTAGTGGTAAAAGAGGGTGTGGAGCTGACCGGCGAGGCCCTGAAGCTGGCGGGCGAGGGGCTGAAAAATGTGGCCGCCCTGCTGCTGGCTATCAAGCATGAGCACTATAAGCTGGTGGGCAAGACCAATGCCAAGACTTTGGCGAAAGACCCCTCCCCAGCGGTGGTGGTCCCCTTGAAAATCGAGGATAAGGGGAAGTTTCAAAAGCTGGCCCGTTCCTTTGGGTTGCTCTACTTTATCCCCCGGAAGAAAGGGGATATCAGCCCCACGCTCAATGTGGTGTCCAACGAGGCCAACGCCGCCAAGCTCAATGCCGTTTTTCAGACCATGGGCTACCCTATCCCTGCCAGGGGAAACCAGGAGGAGCCCGCAAAAAAAGCCATCCCCCGCGCTCAACAAGAGCGATCCTCGCCCGGGCGCGGGAATGGCTCGAAACAGACGATGGAGAGACCGACGGATAAACTGTCCGCGAAAAACCGGCTGGAAGCCCTGCGCGCCTCCAGCGAGGGTATGAAGTCCGGCCCGGTAAAAATCAAAGAACATATCAGATAAAGGAGAGATTTTTTATGGCAAATTTAGCAGACATCGTTGCACGAAAGACACAGAATGACCAGGAATGGAAGGCTCAGCGTGAATCCGAGCGGGAAAACCTGATGGCCATGCAGGACGCCGGTATCATGGAAATTTCCAGCAACCCCGACGCCTATGCCCGCTACTTACAGACCCAAGGGGACAACCCCATGTACAGCGTTGGCAACGTGGCCCTGGCTATGGCCCAGGACGCGGAAGTGACCCAGTTCGGCACCAAGGAGCGCTGGCAGACTATGGGCCGCTATGTTTCAGAGGGTGAAACAGGCCGCGGGGTGCAGATATTCGCCCGCTCCAGCTTTGGCAAAGGGTACACCATTACAGAAGCTTATGATATCCGCCAGACCCAGGGCCGGGAGCCGAAACAGGTGCAGCTTGCCGAGGGCAGCAAGGATATGGAAAGCGCTTTGGGTACGCTGCTGAACTATTCGGTCGTCCCTGTTGAGGTTGACCCGGAGCTGAATGTCCCCGCCTACTATGATAGCCGGGAAATGAAACTGTTTATCGGCCCGGAGTTTTCCGATACAGAATCCTTTGCGGCCATTGCCACAGAGATAGCTCATTCCCGTTTTCACAACAAAGGCCGCAACCAGTATTACAGCCGGGAAGGATGCCACCTGGACGCGGAAAGCGTATCATACATCCTCTGCCGCAGGTTTGGAGTAGAGCGGGATATGCCTGAGCTCTCGGGCCTGAGAGAGCTTTATAACGGCTGGGAGACCGAGGATGTCCGTAAGGCCCTGGATTATGTGCAGGATATGAGCAAGCAGATAGGTGGCTCTATCCAGCGGGATATTACGCCCCAGCAGCACACAAGGGTAAGCCGACAGCCCAGCAGGAGGCCCGCCCGATAGCTGTCAGCTTTTTCTGAATTTTCCCCCATGAGCAGGGTATCCCACCGGCCAGCCCCCGTCAAGGCCGGATTTTTGCGTGCCGCCTGCGGCTGCCCACAAAAATCCGCGAGCCGGCCTTCGCCGGGCCTTGACCGGGTCTGCCCGCCGGGATTTCTGTAGTCATGGGGAAAATCCAGAATAGTGTGCGGGTGCACCCTGTTTCTACTCTGTTTTTTCAGATGGCCGGTGGGTTTCCGCTCGGTTTAATCTGTCCCAACTTGGGACGCATTTATAGGAGGTGGCATGAATTAAAAAAACCTTTCGTGACGCCGCGCCTGTCTGGGCGGCGTTTTCCCTTGTGGCGGTATGGCTGGGCGCGCTCGCCGCCGGGGCCTATAACGCCGGGATGAATCTTATTGATTTTATGGGGGCATTTACAAAAGCTATGGAGCACCCCTTTTCCTTGAGGTGGACGGCCCAAACCATCCCTTTCATCTTGGGTGCGCTGGCAGTTTACGCCTGCGCCATTTTTATGTACTACTCCACCCGGGAGAACAAGCGCCCCGGCGAGGAACACGGCAGCGCCAAATGGGGCAGCGTCCGGGAGCTCAACCGCAAGTACCGGGACAAAGACCCGGAGAAAAACGTCATTCTGACCCAGCGCCTGCAAATGGGCCTGGACAGCCGCAAGCACCGCCGCAACCTGTTACAGATAATCGTCGGCGGTTCCGGCTCAGGCAAGACCCGGTTTGTGGTAAAGCCCAACCTATACCTTGCCAACACTAGCTATATCGTCACTGACCCCAAAAGCGAGGTGCTGCGTTCCGTGGGCGCTCTGCTGCTTCAAAAGGGCTACACCCTGCGGGTGCTTGACTTGATAGACCCGGAGCACTCGGATTGTTATAATCCCTTTCATTATATCCGCAAGGATTCTGACGTGTTTCGGCTCATTGACAATTTCATCAAGAACACCACCCCGAAAAAAGCGGCTAATTCAGACCCCTTTTGGGAGAAATCCGAAACCGCCCTGGACAGCGCGCTCATGCTCTATCTGCTCCACGAGGCCCCGCCAGAGGAACAGAACATGGAGATGATTCTCACCATGATAGAGTATGGCAGTGCCAAGGAGGACGATGATGATTTTCAGTCCCCGCTTGACCTGCTTTTCGAGGCGCTAGAGGAAGAACAGCCGGAGCATATTGCGGTACGCCAGTACAAAATTTTTAAGCAAGCCGCCGGCAAGACCGCCAAGTCCATTCTTGTGCAGGCCGCTGTGCGCCTGTCCGCATTCACACTTCCAGAAGTACAGCGGATCACCAGCCGCGACGATATGGAGCTGGACAAGCTGGGCAGCCGCAAGCAGGCGGTTTTCTGCGTTATTCCGGACAGCAACGATGCCTCCCTCAACTTCCTGGTGGGTATGCTCTATACCCAGGCTTTCCAGGAGTTATACTATCAGGCTGACCGAAACTATGGCGGTTCCCTGCCTATCCCCGTTCGATTGATGTTCGATGAATTTGCGAACATCGCCCTCCCGGACGGCTATGCCCGCTTGCAGGCCACAATGCGCAGCCGCAACATTATGGCTACCATTATCCTGCAAAATATATCCCAGCTAAAGGGGCTTTTCAAGGACGATTGGGAGGGCATCATCGGCAACGCGGATGCCTTCTGCTACCTCGGCGGCAACGAAAAAAGCACCCACAAATATATCTCCGAGCTGCTGGGCAAGGAGACCATCAGCACATCCACCCACAGCCAGAGCAAGGGAAAAAACGGTTCCTTCAGCAAGAATTTTCAGCAGTCCGGACGGGAGCTTATGACCCCTGACGAGGTGCGTATGCTGGATAACGCCAAGGCCCTGGTACTGCTCCGGGGCGAACTGCCCGTGTTGGATGATAAATACGACCTTATGAAACACCCCAACCTTTCACTGACCGAGGACGGCGGGGCCGCGCCTTATATTCACTACCCCACCTCGCCTTATACGGTGGAAGATTTGAATTTTCCGTTTACCAGCTTAGACGAAATCGAAATTATAGAAG
Source organism: uncultured Eubacteriales bacterium (assembly GCA_910584745.1). Lineage (GTDB taxonomy): Bacteria > Bacillota > Clostridia > Oscillospirales > Acutalibacteraceae > Acutalibacter. The sequence goes on along the minus strand of CAJUDG010000003.1, from coordinate 4,253 downwards.
ATACGGAGGAATGAGAATGAAAAATCGCAAAAATCATACACCCAAATCTGCCCGCTGGGCCATGTCCCTTTGGGCCGCTTTGACACTGGTTTTCACCGTCCTGACCGTCCCGGCCTTTGCGGACGGAGACCCCCTGACCATCGTAAACAATCTGTCCAACTTCATTTTTTCCTGCATCCGCGCCATCGGCATTATTATCCTGGGCTGGGGCATCGTGCAGGTGGGTATGTCCGTCCAGTCCCACGACGCCAGCCAACGCACCCAGGGCTTTCTCTGCCTGTTCGGCGGGCTGCTGATAGCTTTTGCGAAAGAAATCCTGACTCTGATTGGAGTGGTGTAAGGTGGGAAAGAAATGCGTCCCAACTTGGGACAGATTGGAGGCGAGGGCCTATCAGTGATAACTGGGTCGTGCAAAACATACAGAGCGCCCTGGGCACTTGGAACGGCAAGCTGGCCGAACTATGGGCGCTCCTGACCCAATCCCCGGAGACCTTTAAGGGTGGGGATATCTGGAACATCATCACAACCCTGGCCGGGGCCATGCAAGGCATAGGCTATGGCCTGCTGGTGCTTTTCTTTGCTATGGGCGTGTTCCAGAGCGCGGCAGGCTTCAAGGAAATGCAGAGGCCGGAATTTGCCTTGCGCCACTTTATTCGGTTTGCCGGGGCAAAGGTCGCCGTGGGCTATTCTATGGATATCATGTCCGCCATCTTCAAGATTTGCGGCGGCGTGGTGAATAACGTCATGAGCAGCATGGGCGGCATGGTCAGCGCGGGAGCCGACCTGCCAACAGAAATCGTGGACGCCATAGAGGGCATAGGATTCTTTGAATCCATCCCCCTCTGGCTGGTGTCCTTACTCGCCAGCCTGATTATAACGGTGCTGTCCTTTATCCTCATTTTGACCGTGTACAGCCGGTTTTTCCGGCTCTATATGTACACGGCTTTAGCGCCGCTGCCCTTGGCATCTTTCGCCGGGGAGGGCACGTCCGCCACAGGAAAAGCCTTTATAAAATCCTACATTGGCGTGTGTTCCGAGGGCATTATCATTGTGCTGGCCTGCCTGATTTACTCCGCGTTTTTATCCAGCAGCACCCCGGCGGTTGACAGCACATTGCCCGCCGTCACCATGGCCTGGGAGTACCTGGGGCAGCTTGTGTTCAATATGCTGGTGCTGGTGGGGCTGGTGAAAGGCGCTGACAGATTGGCAAAAGAAATGTTTGGATTATAAATGTGTCCCAAGTTGGGACACAAAAAAGGAGTGGTAATTTATAGAAGTAAAAATCCCTAAAGAAGTCCGCCGCCATAAGGAGACCATCTTTTTCGGCCTGTCCGTTCGCCAGTTTCTTTGCGCGGCCCTAGCCGTACTGATCGCCGTGGGCATGTACCTGGGGTTAAGTCCCATCCTCGGCAAAGAAACCGCCAGTTGGCTTTGCATACTCTGCGCGGCACCCGCTGGAATTGCGGGCTTTTTCACCTACAACGGCATGACCCTGGAGCAATTCGCCTGGGCCGTTATCAAGTCGGAAGTCCTCTGCGCTGGGGGCAGGCGGTTTGAATCCCACAACCTCCACTACACCCTTATGGGCCGAAAGGAGTGTGACGATTTTGATTAAGTCCCTAATCAGCGCCAATAAGAGCGAGAAGGAGAAATTCATCATCCCCCGCAGCGTCCAGTAGTCCATCCCCATCAAGAAAATCTACAGCGACGGTATCTGGCAGGTGGGCGGCAAGCATAGCCGCACCTGGCGCTTTGCCGATGTGAATTACGCCGCCGCGTCCAATGAGGACAGGCGCAGTATTTTCCTCTCTTACAGTGCCGTGTTGAACTCCCTTCCCACGGACGCAACCGCGAAAATCAACATCATCAACCGGCGGCTGAACCCCGTGGACTTCCGCCGTTCCGTCCTAATGAAAGAGCAGGGGGACGAGCTGGACAAGTACCGCGGGGAATACAACGATATCCTGATAGGCAAGGCCGCCGAGAGCAACGACTTAGTGCAGGAGAAGTACATCACTCTGTCTATCGCCCAGCGGAAAATCGAGGACAGTCGCGCCTATTTCCGCCGGGTAGATGGAAACCTATCCAAAAACTTTGGCAGGCTGGACTCCGGCGCAAGGACTATTTCCAACTATGAACGCCTGCGTCTCTTGCACGATTTTTTCCGCCCCGGCGAGGAGCAGTATTTCACCTTCGACCAAGCTGCCGCCATCCGCCACGGGGTAGACTACAAAGACCTGATATGCCCGGACGGTTTGCAATTCAAGGCAGGGCACTTCGAGATGGGCGGCAAATTTGGCCGGGTGCTGTTCCTCAAGGAATACGCCAGCTACATCAAGGACGAGATGATTGCCGACCTCTCCGACTTCGCCCGGAATTTGGTGATTGCCATTGATATCCTGCCAGTCCCCACGGACGAGGCTGTGAAGGAAATCCAACAGCGTATTTTGGGGGTGGAATCGGATATCACCCGCTGGCAGCAGCGGCAGAACTCCAAGAACAATTTTACCGCCAGCGTCCCCTATGAGCTGGAGCAGCTTCGGGCCGAAACGAAAGAATTTCTGGACGATTTGACCGTCCGCGACCAGCGCAAGATGTTTGCCGTCGTGACCCTGGCTCACGTTGCCGACACCCTGGAGCAGCTTGACGCCGACACCGAAACCCTCTTAGCCATAGGCCGGGAGCACCTTTGCCGGTTCTCCGTCCTGCGCTATCAGCAGGAGGATGGGCTCAATACCGTTCTGCCCTATGGCCTGCGCCGGGTGAAGGCTCTGCGCACCCTCACCACCGAAAGTACCGCCGTCCTTATGCCGTTCCGCGCCCAGGAAATACAAGACCCGGGCGGGATGTACTATGGCGTGAACGCCGTCAGCAAGAACCTGTTAATTTGCGACCGCAAGCGCCTGATCTCTCCCCACGGCTTTTATTTGGGCGTGTCTGGTTCTGGTAAATCCATGGCAATGAAATCCACAATAACCAATGTTGCACTCGGTACAAACGACGATATCATTATCATAGATGCAGAAAGAGAGTACGGCCCCCTTGTCCGTGCCCTGGGCGGCGAGGTGGTGGAGATATCCCCCCACAGCCCCCACCACATTTCTCCCCTGGACATGGCAGAGGGGTACGGCGAGGACGAAAACCCGGTAGCCCTGAAATCCGAGGTTATCACCAGTATTCTGGAACAGCAGATGGGCGCGGGCCGTATCACCGGCAGCCACAAATCCATTATAGACCGCTGCACCGCCAATGTCTACCGGCCTTTCCTCAAGAGCAAGGGTAAGCTGCCTGCCCCACTTCTCACCGACTGGCGCGCCGAAGTGCTGAAGCAGACAGAACCAGAAGCCCGGGAGATCGCCCTTGCCGCCGAGCTTATCACCGAGGGCAGCTTGAACGTTTTTGCCCACGAAACCAACGTGGATATGGACAACCGCCTTGTGGCTATCGACCTATACGAAATGGGCGAAAGCCTGCGGCCCACGGCCTTGGTCGTTACCCTTGAGGCTATCCAGAACCGGGTAGCCGCCAACCGCAGGAAAGGCAAGTACACCTGGGTATTCATCGACGAGGTGTATTTATACTTCAAGTACCATTATTCCGCCGAAGTCCTTTACCGTGCCTGGAAACGCTGGCGCAAATACGGCGCACCTCTGACGGCTGCTACGCAGAACGTCGAGGAATGTTTGCGCTCCGAAACCGCCCGGCTCATGTTCGCCAACTCGGAATTTCTGCTGCTCTTTAATCAGGCGGCAACTGACCGGGCAGAACTGGCCCAGCTTCTCCACTTGTCCGACACGCAGATGGGCTACATAGAAAATGCCGAGGCCGGACACGGGCTTTTGCGCATGGGCGGGGCGCTGGTGCCCTTCACCAACACCATACCCCGCGACACAGCGCTCTATAAGCTCATGACCACCACGCCCGGTGAATCTTAGTGCTGACTTTAGGCAGTTTATTCGATGGCATCGGCGTGTTTCCTTTGGCAGCAAGGCTCAACGGCATAGAGCCGGTCTGGGCCAGCGAGATCATGAAAGCGCCGGTTTCCATCACCAAGCGCCATTTCCCCAACATGGCGCACTTGGGGGACATTACCCTGCTGGACGGAGGCAAAATACCGCCCGTTGACATTATCACCTTCGGCTCACCCTGCCAGAACCTTTCACAGATTGGCGACCGGGCAGGGCTGGCCGGGGAGAAGTGTAGAGAGACAGGATATTTGAGAAACGCGGGATAAACCGGGATGGGACGGGAAG
>CAJUDG010000002.1 GCA_910584745.1 uncultured Eubacteriales bacterium | reverse complement strand
CTTACCCTTATATTTTACAGAGATGTGGCTTCCAGTTAAACGATGTGAAATCTCTCGTAATAGGAGATTAAATCTCTTATATCAAGAGTTATAATCACCTAAAATATTTACGGCTATATATCAGCGGTGAGCCAAATGAAAAACAAAGAGCCGATGAATTTGTGAGAGAACTCACAACTCATCGGCTCTTAATAAATTTGAATTATGCGTTTTTATTGCAGCTTTCAAGCAAACGGCTTGTTCCTGTTATTTCCGCATCTACTAAATCAATCATTCGTTTTACATTTGCGGAATGGGTAGCGGAAACATCGTTTTCCCATAAGGGATTTACTTGCTTTTCGATGCCTGCACGGTATTTTTGTAGGACAGTAAGGCGTTCCCGTAAAAGCTCCTGTTGTTCCTTTGGCGTAAATGTATTTAGGAAAAATGCGGCAATGGAAAATATATTTGTATCGTAATTGAATTGTAGGATGGATGCTCTTAGCGTAGCTATAAATTCCTCTTTTCCTTTGTCAGAAAGACTATAAACGGTGCGGTCTGGCATATTTCCGACTTTCTCGGCTGTACCTAATATGTATTCCTTTTTTTCAAGGGTTTTCAGCGTAGAATAAACGGTTGAATCAGCGATATTAAACCACCATTTTACATTCATGTAGTTTAAGAGCTTTATTATCTCATATGCGTTAAGAGGCTTTTCATAAATAAGACCTAAAAGCATTGTGGCAGGTTTTGATAACATACAGTTTCCTCCTTGACATTCCGTTGTATTTGTAGTACTATGCATATAAAGTAGTTTTAATAAGCACTACTATTATACCACAGCCGAACTGAAAATGGAATACCCAAAAAGGAGGTTTTTATGCCACAGTTAAATAAAGGCGGTAAATTTGTATTTGGGCTTTCAGTCGTACATCCAGATTTAACAATCCATATTCCACCACAAGCATTGTTGGAATACGATGCAACACGAGATGGAAAAGTTATTATCTTTACAGGAAGCAAAATAACAGGAGGTTTTTGTGTTACTACATATTCATTGCTGTCAAATTCAAAGTTAAAGCATATTTTAGAGGATTGTCCTGCATTAAAGGATTGCTTGCTTTCAGAGGGTGAGTTTATGCAATACAAAGGGCGTAAATATGCTTGGCTCGATATTGATAAAAATGGTGTGATTAAATTGCCGCACAGTACCTTGGCGGTTTTAGACCTACAATCTGGAATGGAGCTTCTATCTATTCGCAGCAGTGATATTGCCTTTACGATGGGTGCAAAGGGACCTCTGCTTCAAAAAGCCCATAACTTTCAAGGTAGTATAGAGAAATATTAGGAGAATAGCGAAATGAGAAACATAGCAGACAATCGGTTCTTTCATATGATTTTGTTATTCACAATTATAGGGGAGTTTATTGTTCCGTGGATACTGGAACGATTTTATTCTGAATATAACGGCAAGATAATGGTTATGAGTGCTTTAGGTAATCCACAAAGTCCTGTCCGACTTTTTTATAATATATGGCTTATCTGGCTTGGCGGTTTCTTAGCATATACAGCAGGTGTATATTTTTTGTCACTAAGAGCAAGATTTCCTGTTCTGGCGGTTTTCATGCTTCTTTCGATTGGAATTTTTGCTGTTGGTGCAGGACTTATTTCTGGATTTTTTAGTGTAAACGAGAGCAAAGACATAGCTACTACAGCCTCAAAGATACATGGAGTAGGTGCTGCAATCGGTTTTATGGCTTTACTGCTTTTCCCATTGCTAAATGGAATTGTATCTTTTAAGCAAAATGGCATGGTCGAGGGCATCATTAGTATAAGTTCATTTATTTTATCGCTTGTTTTCTTTGCTTGTTTTATTATGGGAGATAAGGAGCAATTTCAAAATACCCTTTTGAAGTATGAGGGATTATGGGAACGCATTACTTTGTTTTGTATGTATATTCCGTTTGTTTATAAGTCTATGAGCAACTTGTTCTTTTAGAGCGATAGTGAGGTATTGAAATGACAAAAATAGAATGGATACTCTGTCCCGTTTGTGGCAATAAAACTCGTAATCGAATCAGAGAAGATACTGTTCTTTTGAATTTTCCCCTATACTGTCCGAAGTGTAAACAGGAGACATTGATTGAAGCAAAAAAATTTCAAGTAACGGTCATTGAAGATATTGATAAAAAGCGGAGGAATAAAGCAGAATGAATAAGATAAAAACAATTTTTATGGCATCGACATTAGAAGTATTATTAGTGCTTTGTGTCGGCATTACAAATTTGCTTATTAAACCGATATACTATTTCTGCTTCTATAATGTCCTGTATGGTATATTGTTTAGCTTTTTAATCCCCCTTTTCTTATTACGGAAAGAGAAAGATATATTTGATTTCCTTGGGATTAAAGCACTTGGAAAAAAGCAGGTTTTCATTTTAGTAGTATTTATTGCTTTTTCGGTTGGCGGACAGATTATTCCCATAGTGGCTAAAGGTGGAATTATTCCGTGGAACTTGCTTTCTATGGGGATTGTGCCGCTGATTATGACAACCTTTTTTGAAGAGTTTGTATTCCGTGGATTTTTTCAAAATAAGTTTGAGAAGGAATTTGGCACTATAACCGCAATTCTGGTTTCTGGATTGATGTTTTCGCTTTACCATGTGGGCTATCCGAGATTTCGTACCTTTGAGGATATTCTTTTGCTGTTCGCCGTTGGAATTGGGTTTGCTGCTGCTTATAAACTTTCTGGAAACAACTTGATTGTTGCATACTTTGTGAATCTCCCCAATGCCTTTGTAACCTATATGTTGAAATTTGAACAATTTCCAAAAATGACAATAACTTCAACAATGGCAGGCATCGTTACATTGTGCATAATTGTTGTAGTATTTATTGTGCTTGTGAGAGCGAATAGAAAAGAAAGGTAAAAACAACGCTTATGGATGAAAAATTATATCGTGAACTTGGTCAACTGACAAAGGATAAATCTATTTGGAAACAAAATATCCCCTATGTAGCTTCTTTGCTTAAAAATCAATCTCCTAAAATAACGGCTAAAGCAATGTGGCTGCTTGGAGAGATGGGATTACTATATCCGCAGGAGGTCGCACCATATACAAAAGAAATTGCTTCTTTTATCGTTTCGGAAAATGACTTACTAAGAGAGCGTACCGCTAATGCTTTAGGACGAATTGGCAGAGCAGATTACAACCTTGTTGCCCCTTATTTTGAGGAACTATTAACCTTGGCAGGAGATAAAAGCCCTAATGTACGGTTAAGTTTTATATGGGCTTCTGAAAACATTGCGACAAACACATGGGCGGTGTATGAGAATTGTTTACCGATATTTGCAGAGCTTCTTAACGATGAAAATGAAAGAGTCCGAATGGAAGCACCAGAGATGTTTCGGGTGTTAGGAAAACGAAAGCCCGAATTTGTGCGACCATATTTAGAAAAATTGGAATATATAGCAACTCATGATGAGGTTAGCGTAGTTCGTATTCACGCCAAAGGAGCAATTAAAGCCACATTATCCAAAACCATCAAAGAGCCAGACGCTAAGACGCAGAGCCTATGAACAAATTTCTGGCTATTCGGCTTAATTACAGTTTTCATGTTCCGCTTTGCTGCCAAAAGTACGAGCATGAAATATTGATTGAAGAAAAAATGTCTTGGAAAATCCAGATAAGTAAACTATTGTATGAAATGGAGAAAACAGTATGGACTACAAGGAAACACATATCAGCTTTTTATATAATGATTTAATAAAAGAATATGGAAATGAGCAGGGTAAACGGCTTTATGCCTTAATGTGCCAAAAGTTTGCTAATCTATGTGAGAAAGAAATGAAATCCGAAAACCATGCGATAAATGAGCATGTATTTGAAAGACTGTTGCCAACGATAAGTATGTATTTAACCCTTATAGAAAATGATTTTACGCAAGAAGAAGCACTTAGGATAGCTCATAAGGAAATACAGCATCATGCAAGCAATATGGCAGAAGAAAATGCCAAACTAAAGAAAATGCCCTTTACATACGGTTTATTTAAGATATTTGCTAAATCACATATGAAGAAAAAGTATCCAATCGAGGGCTTTACCGTGGAATGGAAAAGACATGATTATAAAGAAATCCATTTTGACATAGTTTGCTGCATTTACAAAGAGATGTGTGAAAAATACCATTGTCCCGAATTATGTACGGTTTTTTGTCAAAGCGATATAACTGCCTTTGCAGGATATAGACCCAAGATTAGATTTGAAAGGTCAGGGACAATCGGGGAAGGAGCTAATTGTTGTGATTTCCATTTTATTCGTGGAAATTAAAAAATAAAAACTATCCAAGAGCCAGACGCATAAGACGCAGAGCCGATGAACAAGTGAGCAATCACAAGTTTATCGGCTCTGTTCTTTATATATCCATAGTTAGGACAAGCCCACCGAATAAAAAAAACGATGTTTCGGTGAGCTGGTTTGCTATGCTCTGAACACTCTCCGACTTCGCTTTTGAAGTTTGGAGGGATTTTTATTGCTTTCAAGCAACAGCTTCTACTTACATATACCATACCGAGGATGGGCGGATAACCTGCTAAAAAAATCCTCGCTACCGTATGGGGGCTTTGTACCTCAAAAGTAGAAGTCAAATCTCTACATAATAGAAATAAACTCTCCTTAAACCGTAAAGGTATGACAGCCCTTGCGGTTTTTCTTTTGTCGTTTTTTGCAGGAATGTGGGACAAGTCTGTTTCTGGCGTAGGATGCCGTTCTCCACCCTCCAATCTGGATTTTTCAAAAAAATTCAGATTGGAGGAAACAGAAGTGTTTGACAACACAAATCCCTATACCATCCGTTTTGAAGAAACGGACGGCAGAAAACGCTACTTTGTAGCATTTACAGACGGGCAGGGCAACTTCCGAGAAACAGAGGTTACAAAGGCTGTCTATATGGAATTTTGCCACTTCATCAAGCGTGAGCGTAATCTTCGCAGGTCTGACGAAAGGCATTTAGAACAATCGGAGCTGACTGAGGAAACGCTTTGCAGACGGGCGGTACATAAGCCAAAGCCCGTTGATGAAGCCGTAAACGATACTATCCGAATGGAACGGCTCAACCGAGCGATTATGGAATTGCCCGAAATGCAAAGGCGGCGGCTTATGCTCCACTTTGATTTAGGCTTGACCTATGAGCAGATTGGAGCAATGGAGGGCTGTACGAAAATGCCTATCAAGCGTTCCATTGACAGGGCGATTGAAAAAATCCGCCTTGCATTAAAAAACTTTTGATTTTTAGGGGCTACTTATAGCTTCTGAGTGTGGAAACAGGTGAAGGGATAAAACCCTTTGCCTGTTTTCCTTTGTGTGGCGAAAACGGGGACAGTTCCTTGACAACCGAATACCCATTCGCCAAACACTTCCTCTTTGTGATTGTGATGAGCATAAGCGTGTGCAGCGGTACGCCATGACCTGCCGAATGGCAGCGAGCGACAGAAAGGTGGTGAGCCTATCTTACCGACTCAAAATATCGGGCAGCTCCCGATTTCGCCGTAACCCACAAAGAGAATAATGGTACTCCCGTCCAGTCATAGTCCGAGTGGTAATCAATCCACCGCAGGCAATGAGGGCGGCTCTGTCAGACCGACAGTTGGGGTGAAACTCCTGTGGCGTCAGTTCGCTGCTGACCGTTTGGCGACTTCCCATAGCGTTTCGGGGTGTCGAGGACAAATAGAAATGCTCCTATCATATCAAGCCAGATACAAGGCGGTCTATGGAAACAGAGCTTTGTTTTACGCTCCCCCGACCTTAAATATTCCCTTGTATCTGGCTGCTACATAGGCAGGAATCCCCTGCCTAAATCCAGATGGGAGGACAAACACATGGATAGAATTATTAAGCGTGGCGACATCTACTACGCAGAGCTTAACCCCGTTATCGGCTCGGAGCAAGGAGGTACACGTCCCGTACTTATTATCTCCAACAACATAGGAAACAGATACAGCCCTACCGTGATTATCGCAGCCATCACCAGCAGGAAGACCAAGAGTAAGCTGCCTACACATTACGATTTAAACGGAGTTAGCGGGCTTCCCGCCGACTCCATTGTTTTGTTGGAGCAGATACGCACCATTGACAAGAAACGGCTGAAAGAGCGACTTGCAAGGCTCGACAGCTTGAATATGGAAGCGATTGTCATGCCGCTGCTTATCAGCCTTGGCGTTCAAATGGGTTCGATACCGCCCGAAAGGAGCGGCGTATGAGCTTTGGTGAAGTATATGGTTCAATCCTCAAAGAATACCCCGATATTCTGACAGTTGAGGAAATGAGCAAGGCTCTTGGCGTAAGCAGCAAGACTGGCTATCAGCTGCTTCGAGAGAACAAAGTCGAACATTTAAAGGTGGGCAGAGCGTACAGAGTACCCAAAATCCACCTGCTTTCCTATTTGCGGTTGAATCTGCAAACTGTCCCAAACCCTTAAATTTGCACATTGGACTTTCAAGACTGATTTTTCTATAATAAAGACGGTCAACAGCAGAAGCCCAGAGGTGCTACAAAAAGGAGGATATTATTTTATGGTAGCAGGACATCTGCAAGAGAAGAAAGGCTTTTTTTATATGGTTTTAAGCTATCCCGACATAACGGGAAAAAGAAAAACCAAATGGTTTCCCACTGGTCTGCCCGTTAAGGGAAACAAAAAGAGGGCAGAGAAAATGCTGATGCAGACAAGACAGACCTTTGAGCCAGAGTGTACGCCCGTGCAGGATGATATGATGTTTTCCGATTTCCTGTTGCAATGGCTGGAGATTGCAAAGCCCACAATCGCTCTTACCACCTATGCTTCCTATGCAGGGATGGCAAAAAGCATCATCATTCCTTATTTTAAGGAAAGAAATACCACGCTTGCCGGGCTGAAAGCAATCGACATCCAGACCTTTTATATGCAACAGCTAAAGCGTGTGAAAGCAAGCTCGGTTATCCATTACCACGCAGTGATACACAGAGCCTTGAAGTATGCCGTCAAGATTGACCTCATAAGCGTAAACCCTGCCGACAAAGTGGAACGCCCCAAGGCGGATAAATTCATTGGCAGCTTTTATGACAGCGATGAGATGCAGGCTCTCTTTGAGGCAGCAAAGGATACCCTGCTTGAAATCCCCATCTTTCTCGGTGCTTTTTACGGGCTGCGGCGGAGCGAAGCCCTCGGACTGAAATGGGATGCCATAGACTTCCAGAACGGCACCATTACCATCCGACACACGGTGACTTCCTGCACCATTGACGGCAAACACGTCCAAGTGGCAAAGGATACCACAAAGACCAAATCGAGCATGAGGACGCTTCCCCTTGTGCCTGTTTTCAAAGAAAAGCTCTTGAAAGTCAAAGAGCAGCAGGCAGAATACAGACGGGTGTGTGGGAAATGCTATGACAATCGGTATCTGGAATACATTTGCGTGGACGAGATGGGGACACTGATTTCTCCCCATTATCTTACGGCGGCATTTCCTAAACTGCTCGACAAGAATGAGTTGCGGCGCATACGCTATCATGACCTTAGACACAGCTGCGCTTCGCTGCTGCTCGCAAACGGCGTACCGATGAAACAGATACAAGAATGGCTCGGTCACAGCGACTTCTCCACAACCGCCAATGTATATGCACATCTGGACTATAATTCCAAGCTGTCCTCTGCGGATGCAATGGCAAAAGGGTTAAGCGGGGCATTGGGAGTAATCTCTTAAGAAAAAGGCGTATCATATTTAGAAGATACGCCAATACATAGGGCAGAGTTCGAATAAAGCCGTTTTTTGCATGAAAACGAACAATTTTTAGGAGAGAACTCGCCCATTTTAGGAGAGAACAGAGGAAATATTCCTCAAGAAAGCGAGAAAATGAAAAAAGCCCACAAGCGGCAAACCCGCTTGTGGACGTAGATTTCTGGCGGAGAGTGTGGGATTCGAACCCACGTGCCCTGTAAAGGACAACTGCATTTCGAGTGCAGCTCGTTATGACCGCTTCGATAACTCTCCGTGTCATATCTGCAACATCAGCCCCAAAAAGACCTCTGGAAAAAGGAGAGAACTGATGGAGAGAACTAAAGTAAATTCAGTTGTAAATAATACCGCAAAAGCCCCGAAAAATCAAGGGTTTCTGGAGAAGTGCTTCCAAAGCGGTCACTCGTTTTCGAGTCAGGCTCGTTATGACCACTTCGATACGTCTCCACAGTATAATTATTCAGTTTTCGGCACAGATAACATGATTTCGAGTGCGGCTCGTTATGACCACTTCAATACGCTTCTACACTCGAACCTGCATATATTTTACCCCCTAATCGTTAAAATGTCAAGAGGGGTTTTCCCATAGGGAGCGTCCAAGGGGAAGAGTTAAAGAAGTCAAAGAAAGAAAAGGAAACAGTGCGGACCGGATGGAACGATGGCAGTTCTTCTGGAGTTCAAAACGATTATGCTGTCCTGATGGCGCTGATGATCTAGAGCAGCCAGCGTTCGGTGGACGGTGCCGCCAGTTGGCTCAAGTAAATCGTTATCACGCGGATCGTGCTGAACTCGCTGGGCGCGGACATGACCGCCATGCAGGAGTATTTTCTCCTCGTATCAAAGGCCTTCACTGTCATGCAGTACTGCTTTTGCGCTATCCTGTTCCTGATAACCGTCTGGCAGCTATTCAGGGTGTTCGGCGGGCCTATCACTGAGGAGATGACCCGCTGACCCCATGCTTATCCATCACTGCTCATGCCTGGATGTATCAGGCCGTTATCAATAAGCGCCTCCAGCACCAGCACCTCCCGCTCGAGCCAGGGGTTCGCCTCCATATCCAGGGCCCGGTTGGCGGCGATTGCATCTTTCGGGCTTATCCAGACCGGCGCGAAGTGCTGCTCTGCCTCGTAGCCGTCCAGGCACAGGGGCGCTTCATACCCGCCCACACGGCAGAGAAAGTAGTGGGAGTCCATCTCGAGGATGTCGGCCACCATCCCACGGCGGTGCTCGTGGGACACGCCCACATACTCCGGCGCGCCAAGTATCTCCCGGCCGGTCTCCTCCAACACCTCACGCCTGAGGGCGGTTTCAAGGCTCTCCCCGGGCTCCACGCCCCCGCCGGGGAACTTATAGTCCCCCCGGTCCGTATGTATCATCAGAAGCTTTCCGTCCCGGGGGATGACCCCCCGGGCGGCCGTGCGCTTGTACACTTCGCCGCTAAGTCCGCTCTTTTTGACGGTTATCTCAATCATGACTCTTTACCGCTGAGCTTTTCGTGTATGGCCTTGGCCGCCGTCTTCCCCGCACCCATGGCAAGGATCACCGTGGCCGCGCCGGTCACCGCGTCCCCGCCCGCGTACACGTTCTCGCGGCTGGTGAGCCCGGTCTCCTCATTGACGATGATGCCGCCCCAGCGCTGGGTCTCGAGGCCGTCTGTTGTGGACTTTATCAGCGGGTTGGGGCTTGTGCCGATAGCCATAATAACGCAGTCCACGTCCAGGGTGAACTCACTGCCCGCCTTCTCCACAGGCCTCCTGCGGCCGCTGGCGTCCGGCTCGCCCAGCTCCATCTCAAGGCACTCCATGCCCTTGACTGAGCCGTTTTCGTCGCTGAGGATCTGGGTGGGGTTGTTCAACAGCTTGAAAATGATGCCTTCCTCTTTCGCGTGCTCCACTTCCTCCGCACGGGCAGGCAGCTCCTTCTCCGAGCGCCTGTACACGATGTAGACCTCCTCGGCCCCCAGGCGCTTGGCGCACCGGGCAGCGTCCATGGCCACGTTGCCTCCGCCCACAACAGCCACCCGCTTGGCGTGCTGGATGGGCGTGTCGCTGCCGGGTAAGTACGCCTTCATCAGGTTGACCCGGGTCAGGAACTCGTTGGCGGAATACACTCCCTTCAGATTCTCGCCGGGTATGTTCATGAACCTGGGCAGGCCAGCACCGCTGCCGATAAAGACCGCCTCGAAGCCGTCCTCCAAGAGCTCGTCTATGGACAGCGCCCGGCCTATCACCATGTTGGTCTCTATCTTCACGCCCATGGCCCTGAGCCCGTCGATCTCCTTCTGGACGATGGCCTTGGGCAGGCGGAACTCGGGGATGCCGTACACCAGCACACCGCCGGCAGTATGCAGGGCTTCAAACACCGTCACCTCATAACCCAGCCTAGCCAAATCTCCTGCGCAGGTGAGCCCCGACGGCCCCGAGCCTATCACGGCTACCCTGTGCCCGTTGGGCTCCGGCTTCGGTGGAGCCTCCTTCACGTGCTCATTGTGCCAGTCGGCGGCAAAGCGCTCCAGGCGGCCAATGCCCACCGGCTCGCCCTTTATGCCCCGCACGCACAGCTTCTCGCACTGGCTCTCCTGGGGGCAGACCCGCCCGCACACGGCGGGCAGGGCGCTGCTCTGAGCGATGACCTGATAGGCCCCCTCAAAGTCGCCATCGGCCATTTTAGCTATGAAGTCGGGTATCATGATGTTCACCGGGCACCCGCTGACGCAGGGCCGGTTTTTGCAGTTCAGACAGCGCTTGGCTTCATCTATGGCCTGCTCGGGGGTGTACCCCAGCGCCACTTCCTTGAAGTTTTTGTTGCGCACATTGGGCTCCTGAGAGGGCATTTCGTTCTTTTTCAGCGACATATTAGGCATGGTTTTCAACCTCCCTGAACAGATTGCAGGTCTCCTCATGAGCGTGGCGCTCGAAGTCACGGTACATTGCGCCCCGAGCCATGGCCTCGTCAAAGTCCACCTCATGGCCATCGAAGTCCGGGCCGTCCACGCAGGCAAATTTCGTGACCCTCTTGCCGTCCTGGATAAGGCTCAGGCGGCAGCCGCCGCACATGCCCGTGCCGTCGATCATGATGGGGTTCATGCTGACAGTGGTGGGTACGTTGAACTCTTTGGTGAGCTGGCAGACGAATTTCATCATGATGAGCGGCCCGATGGTGATGACCCGGTCGTACTGTTCGCCGCCCTCGATGAGCTCTCTGAGCGCGTCGGTCACCAGACCCTTCTCCCCCCAGGAGCCGTCGTCGCTCATTCTGCATAATTTCTGGCTGGCGGCTGCAAATTCGTCCTCGAGGATAACCAAGTCCTTATTTCTGAAGCCCACTATGGAGTGCACCTCGCAGCCCTGCTCATGGAGCTTCTTGGCGATGGGATAGGCTATCGCGCAGCCCACACCGCCGCCGACTACCGCAACCTTCTTTAGGCCCTCGGTATGGGTGGGCACGCCCAGTGGGCCCACAAAATCCTGTATGCTCTCGCCCTCGGTTTTATGGTTCAGCTTCTCCGTGGTGGCCCCAACTATCTGGAAGATGATGGTGACGGTGCCGCTCTCTCTGTCATAATCCGCCACGGTCAGGGGGATGCGCTCGCCCGCCTCGTCCACCCGGAGGATGATGAACTGCCCGGGCTGGGCCTTTCTAGCCACGGCCGGGGCCTTTATCTCCATCAGGGTCACCGTGGGGTTCAGCTCCCGTTTTTTTATTATCCTATACAAAGCTATCACTACCCTTCTGATGTGTCGGGTATTATTATAGCATTTTTCCGGGAAAATGCAAGATAAACCTTGGCTTCTGGCAAAATATACTTTCTAACCGGCCTTTTCCAGGTCCTTTCTGAGCCGCCCGATTATTCGCTTCTCAAGCCGGGAGATGTACGACTGGGATATCCCAAGCCGGTCGGCCACCTCCTTCTGGGTGTGCTCCTTCCCGGCCCCCAGGCCGAACCGCAGCTGCATGATGGTCTTCTCCCGGGGGGAGAGCCTGCTGACCGCCGAGAGCAGCATATCCCGCTCGGCCTCCTGCTCGATGTCCTCGGTGACGGCGTCGGGCTCGCTGCCAAGAAGGTCCGACAGGAGTAGCTCGTTGCCGTCCCAGTCCACGTTCAATGGGTCGTCGATGGATACCTCGTTTCTGAGCTGGGAGCTCTTTCTGAGGTGCATGAGTATCTCGTTTTCAATGCAGCGGGAGGCGTATGTGGCAAGCTTTATGTTTTTCTCGGGCCTGAAGGTGTTCACGGCCTTTATCAGCCCGATGGTGCCGATGGAGATAAGGTCCTCCACGCTGGCCCCTGGGCTCTCGAACTTCTTTGCTATGTACACCACCAGCCGCAGGTTATGGGTGATAAGGGGCTCCCTTGCCCCGGGCACGTCGTTTTTTATGTCTTCCATCACCTTTTGCTCCTGCTCCTTCGTAAGGGGCGGGGGCAGGGTGTCCGGGCCGTTTATATAGTGGCAGGGTTCCGGGCCAAGCAGCTCCCTGAGGGTTTTCGTAAGCCATGATATGATTTTTTCCAGCATGTATAAGGACCTCCTGATTTGAAGTTTTGCGTGGGGCTATAGGAACATGTCAGGGTTGTACAGCGCGGCGTACTGCCCGGAGGACAGGGCCTTTTCCGTTATGCCTATGTAGCATTGCAGTTCTGTGTCCCCGGGCCCTATGACCCTGTCGGGCATAAAGGCGTACAGAAGCCCGCTGCCCCCAAGGCTGCCGTAGGGCACAAGGCGCATGGGCTCCCCCTCCTTTGGGGCCATGCCAGAGAGGGCCCCCCGCTCGCAGACGATCACCGGCAGGCCGGAGAAGGGCTCCCGCAGGCCGCAGCCTGTGTCGGCCTTGGCATAGACCGTGCGGGTCTTATCCCCGCGGGTTATCCGCAGCCTGATAAGCGGGGCGGAGCTCTCATGGGGCAGCAGCTTTCCGATGAGCCGGAACAGGCCGTATGCCCCGCAGGTGGCGAAGAACAGCACCGGCAGGGACAGGTCGAAGTAAACGGCCCCGCCCACCACGGCCATATGCCCCGCCGGGAGGAACTGCAGCACGAACAGCACCGCCCCCGCCAGCAGAAAGGACGCTCCCCAGAGGCAGAGCCAGCACTTGAGCATGAGCCTTTTCCCCCGGGGAGCGAAGGCCGCCAGCGCCGTCAGCAGAGAGGCTGCCCCCGCCGTAAAGGGCCCGGCCCATCCCGGCAGCGGCAGAAGCCCCAGAAGGGACAGCGCCCCTCCCATAAGGGCCCCCAGCACCAGCCTGTACCCCGGGGCGCTCATGCGCAGAAAGCTTTTCACCAGGCAGAGCAGTATGTAGTCCACATAGAGATTGACTATCACAAGCACATCCGCGTAGACGGTCATCGGCACACCTCCCAGGCTTGCCCAAATATTATAGCTCATTATATGCGGCGATTCTGTCAGATTATAGCCCATAAAAAAGAGAGCCGGGGATTTTCCCCGGCTCTCTCGGCCCTGGTATGACGTGTATCCTCTATTCTTCCCCGGCTTTTGACGCCGTCTCGCCCTCACTCTCAAGCTTGATGATGGTGTCCGCGCCCGTGACCGTGGGCAGCTTGCCGTCCCACTGCTGGACCTTGTAGTAGTCGATAAGCGGCTGGGTCAGGGACTCGGCGATCTTCTCGTTGGCCGCGGCCTCCTTCTCGCCGGCGTAAGCGGCGGCTTCGGCCTCTATCTTCGCCACCTCGGCGGCAGCCTGAGCGTCTATGACCCGGCGGGCGGCCTCAGACTCCTTCTCCATGGTCAGCTGCTCCTGTTCTATCTTCGCCCGGAGCTTCTCCTGCTCGGCCACCTGCTTGGCCTCGATGGCGGCGACGTATACGTCGCTGAAGTCGAAGTCGATGATGTTGATGTCGGAGACATAGATGCCGCTGTCTGAGAGCTTCTCGTTCAGCTCCTCAAGCAGGGCCGCCGATATCACGTTGCGGTTGGTTATGCTCTGCTCGGCGGTATAGCTTGCCATAATGGACTTCATGACCTCGTTGACCGCCGGGGTCATGAGCACGTCCTCATAGTTGGTGCCCACGTTCTTTACTATCGAGTAGGACTTGGTGGTGTCCACCCGGTAGTTGACCGCAAGATTGACGCTGACCGTCTGCAGGTCGGAGCTGAAGGCCTCGGTGGACACCTCAAGCTTCACAATGCGGTTGTCCATCTTCGTCACCTTCTGCCAGGGGGCCTTGAAGTGGAATCCCTCCTGCAATACGTTCTCGCTGACCTGCCCGAAGGTGGACACCACGCCGGTATGGCCGGCCCCCACCACCGTGAAGCTTGAGAGCCCAACCCCGAGGACGATAAGCAGGGCCGCGCAGCACGCGATTATCCTGCCGAGCCTGGGGCGGTATTCGGTCATCACGTACTCCTCGCCGGAGCGATTGTATGTCTTTTCCTGCTTTCCCATAAAGAATTTCATTACAAGAACTCCTCCTGTTTTGTAACTGTCAGTTTATCCCTTTTACGCTTATGTACCCGATGGGGGTCCCAAAGCCCTTAAACGTGTCGTCGAAAGCATAGCTCCCGGCTCCCACCTTCTCCACGCGCCCGCAGGGCAGCATGATATCCGCCGTGCAGTCGAAGGGCACCTCTATCTGATAGCGGAGCCTGTCCCCGTCATACCGCCAGCACACCTTATAGAGCCCGGAGGCGGTGTCCATCTCCATCTTGACGCTCCTTATGCGCGGGTCAGGCATGGGACAGATGGTGGCCCGCTTATACCCGGGCTCCTCCTCGCTGGGGCAGAGGCCCGCCATGTTCCTGTACATCCAGTCGGCTATGGAGCCGTAGGCGTAGTGGTTCAGGCTGTTCATGCCCGTGCCGCTTATACTGCCGTCGGGCAGCAGGGAGTTCCAGCGCTCCCAGACCGTTGTGGCCCCCAGCTTCACTTCATACAGCCAGCTTGGGAAATCGTCGTTTAGGAACAGGGTATAGGCGATATCATTTGCCCCGTTGTCCGACAGCACCCTGCACAGGAAGGGCGTGCCGCAGAAGCCGGTGTCCAGGTGCCAGTTCCTGGCCTCAAGCCTCGACTTTAGCTGGTCCAGCACCGCGTCCTTCCTGCCCTCGGGGTATATCCCGAAGAACAGGCTCAGCACACATGCGGTCTGGGTGCCCTCTATCTTGAAGCTGCCGTCCTCATTGAAATACTCGCTTATGACCGCGCCCCTTATCTTCTCGGACAGCGCCGCGTAGTCCTCCGCGTCCTCAGTATAGCCCAGGGCCCTGGCGGCCTTCATGGTGAGCTCTGTGGAGTAGAAGTAGAAGCAGCTGGCGGTATACTGCAGGTCCGTGGCACCAAAGGGGTTTTCCGCGTCGTTGGGGTCGGGCTTGTCAAGGGCCAGCCAGTCCCCAAGCTGCCGTCCCCGGAGCCAAAGGCCCCTGCCGCCGTCCGCTATGTCGTCCTGCCTCATGCGCTCCACCCAGGTCTTCATCACCGGGTACTCGGCCCGCAGGAGGTTCAGATCGCCGTAGTTCTCGTACACCGCCCAGGGCATCATGGTGGCCACGTCGCTCCATATGGCCGCGCCCTTCCTGTTGCCGTGCTCAAAGCTGAAGTTCTCGGTTATCACCTTTACCACAAAGTCGTTCCGCTCCCCCTCGGGCAGGGCGTTGACGGCGGCCCTCAGCTCCGGGTACTTGTCTATGGCGGCGTCAAAGGCGGCCATATCCCCCTCGGGGATGGACATGAAGTCGCCGGGGTCCACGTCTATGCCGGTGGTGCCGGGTTTGGCCTTTTTGGGCGCGGGCACATAGAAGGGCACGGCCCCGCCGTGATACTCCTCCTCGAGCCCCACATTCTCGATAAAGTGGTGGAAGAAGGCGGGCATATAGATGTTCTTGCAGGCGGCGGCGCTGATTATGGCCGCGTCCCCGGTCCAGCCCAGGCGCTCGTCCCGCTGGGGGCAGTCGGTGGGCAGATCTAAAAAGTTGTCGAACTGGCCCCACATGGCGTTGTGGAACAGCTGGTTCACCCGCACGTTGTCCGTCTCGATGCTGCCGATGGGGTCTATGTCCGAGCGGATATGGCAGGCGGTAAAGTCCCCGGGACAGACCTTCTCCAGGCCCTCCACCTTCACATAGCGGAAGCCGTAGAAGGTAAAGTGCGGCCGCACCCGCCGCTTCTCGCCGTCGGAGGTATAGATATACTCGGCCTTGGCCGTGCGCAGGTTGTCCCTATAGAAGCAACCGTTCTGCATGACCTCGCTATAGCTGAGCTTTATCACCGCGCCCTCTGGCACATCCGCGTTGAACTCCACCCAGCCGGTCATGTTCTGGCCGAAGTCCAAAACGGTCTCGCCCCTCTCGGTATGTATCACCTCTATGGGCGCGAACTCCCGCTTCTTCACTATCTTCGGGCCCCGCCGGGCCACTAAGGGCGTCTTCTCGTCATACACGACCACGCCGGAACTCTCAGCCCCGCATCCGGGCTCGCTCCAGCCGGGCACCCTTAGGTTCGCGTCGAAGTGCTCGCCGTCATAGATATTGCTGAATGTCACCGGGGACGGGTAGGCCCGCCAGCTGTCTCCGGAATATACGACCATCTCCTTGGTGTCCCGGGCGGTGCCCTCTTGAAGGCTGATGTGCACCTCGCAGATGGCGTGCATGGTGTCGCCGTACAGGTCGTGGTAGCGGTCGAAAATCATATCCCCCTTGTACCACCCCGGCCCCAAAGCCAGGCCAATCCTGTTCTCCCCAGGCCGAAGCAGGCCGGTCAGATCGAAGGTCTGGTACTCCAGATTAAAGTCGTAGCAGTGGTAGCCCGGCAGCAGGTACTCGTCCCCGGCCTTCTGGCCGTTGACCCAGAGCTCGTATATGCCAAGGCCGCAGACATAGGCCCGGGCGCCCGCGATCTCCCCGCTGATGGAGAAGTCCTTGAACAATAGAGGCTGGCGCTCCTTATCGGCAAAGTCCGCGGCTATCCATTTAGCCTGCCAGGGCTCGTCCTGCTTGGCAGTCTCGAACCAGGAGCTGGCGCTGGCAGTGTCCCCGCCGTCGCCCCAGACGGTGGCGGTCCAGTTGTACCTCTTTCTGGGCAGCAGCTCGATGGGGGCCTCATACCCCAGGGAGGAGATATCCTCCCGCCTGCCGCTGTCGAATACCGTCTCTCCGTCAAGGTGGACGGTTATCTGTGCGGCGGCCTGTTTCTTGTCCGGGGTGTCGTATGCCGTCCAGGTGAACACAGGGCGGGTCATGTTGAGGCCCAGGGGGGTGCTGACGTGATTTGTGCGCAGATGGGACAGTTTCATTCTGATTACCTTCCTTCATGCTTTTTGATATTTGGTTATGTTACCGCATACGCCTTGACAGCGCCCTATGCCTTCTGTTATAATCTTACAAAAACAAGGGAGTGCAAAAGTATGCGGTATGAATGGATAGACGAGTATCTGATGGCAAAGCCCGGGGCCACAAAGGACCTTCAGGAGAGCTGGAACTGGCAGCGCTATCATGTGGGCGGCAAGATGTTCGCGGCCATATGCCTGGACGAAAACGATAAGCCCTACTATATCAATCTGAAGCTGGAGCCCATGGAGGGCGAGAGCTATAGGGCACAGTACGAGGACGTCATCCCCGGCTACTACTCCAATAAGCAGCACTGGAACTCCATAAACCCCGACGGCGCTGTGCCCGACGAGGTGCTGAAGACTATGCTTGACCGCTCATATGAGCTGGTGCTTAAGGGGCTGCCCAAGTATAAGCAGCGGGAGATACTGGGGGAGTAGAGGGGCTTTATCTATTTTACCATGGTTTTGTGGAAAAAGATAGGGGTGTTTGCGGAATAATAAATTGCTTTTGCGCGCGGCAAAAAACAGTTGCATTTTTCGGGCCAAAGTAGTATAATAAGCTCGGTCACAACAAGGGCCGTATTGCGCTTATCGAAAAGCGGACCGGGGAAGAGTCGACTTCCCCGGTCCTACTTTTGGCGCGCTTACCCCAGACTTACAGGGTGTAGGGGGTAAGCAATGCCATTATATCAGACTGTTCTGCAATTTTCCAGTATTTATGACATGATTTCAGTAAAAACCTGGCGGAATAAGCTCCCCCGCCCCCTTGACAATCCACCGATTTATGCTATAATATATAGGTTGTTTGAGACAAGGTTTCAAACTTCCTTGCTCCGGGCAAATTTATGAAGGCCCGGGGCCATAAGGCCAAAAGGAGGTGCAATACAAATGGCAGAAGGCAAAAATCTCTACGAGACCGTCATCGTCACGTCCGCGAAGCTGGGCGAGGAGGGCAGCGCCGCCCTGGTGGAGAGGTTCAAGAACCTTATCGCTGAGCACGGCACCGTGCAGAACGTGGACGACTGGGGCAAGCGCCGCTTCGCCTATCCCATCGAGAAGCAGACCGAGGGCTACTACACGCTTATAAGCTTTGAGAGCGGCCCGGAGTTTACCGCAGAGCTTGACCGCCGCTATCAGATCACCGACGGCATCATGCGCACCCTCATCGTCAAGCGCGACCCCCGCCACCTTGTGAAGCCCCAGCAGAGGGCTCCTAAGGCGGAGGAGGCCGGCATCGACGTGGAGGCTATCGCCGCAGAGGCGGTAGAGGAGACCGCGGAGTAAGCTTTATCGGGAAATTTACTTTGGAAGGAGTCGGCGCAGTATGCTGAATATAGCCGTGATAATGGGCAGGCTGGTGGCGGCGCCGGAGCTGAGGACCACCCCCTCGGGGGTGTCGGTGACCAGCTTCCGCGTGGCCGTGGACCGCTCCTACAGCTCCCGGGACGGGGGCGAGCGCCAGACGGACTTTATCGACGTGGTGGCCTGGAGGGGCACCGCGGAGTTCGTCTGCAAGTATTTCCAGAAGGGCCAGATGATCGCTGTCAACGGCAGGATACAGACCCGCAGCTATGAGGACAAGCAGGGCAATAAGCGCACGGCCGTGGAGATCGTGGCCGACAACGTGAACTTCTGCGGCTCTAAGCGGGAATCCGGCGGCGACGATTCCTATGGCGGCAGCTATGGGGGCAGCTTCGCTCCCCCGGCGGAACCCGCCCCCAAGGAGCCGGCCCCGGCGTTCTCCAGCGGGGACAGCGACAAGTTTGAAGATCTGTTCGTAGACGAGGACCTGCCCTTCTAAGGAATCTAGTTGGGCGCTCCATATTTCTAGAGAAGGAGGTTTATCCTATGCCAGAGAGACCCGAAAGGGATATCCGCCGCGGACGCAAGGGCCGCAAGAAGGTATGCACCTTCTGCGTGGACCGGGCGGAGTTCATCGATTATAAGGACGTGGCCAAGCTGCGCCGCTTCATTTCCGAGCGCGGCAAGATCCTCCCCCGCCGCGTGACCGGCACCTGTGCCCGCCACCAGAGGGAGCTGACCGTGGCCATCAAGCGCGCAAGGCATTTGGCGCTGCTGCCCTATACCAGCGACTGATTTTGAACCGAGAGGGATCCCTGGCTTTTGCCGGGGTCCTTTTGCTTTATCTCAAATAATTCCTTGCCATCCCCAAAGTTTTATTGTATAATACCTACAAAAGCCAAATGCGGTAAAAAGGAGGAAACTATGCGCAAGGTCATAAATATCAACAAGGGCTGGCGCTTCCTGCAAGAAGAAGTGCCAATGCCCCAGAGCCTGCCCGAAGGCTGGCAGACGGTGGACCTGCCCCATACCTGGAACGCCGTGGACGGGCACGACGGCAGCGGTGGCTATGACAGGGGTAGCTACTGGTATGTAAGGGAGTTCGATACCCCAAAGCAGCCCCTTCCCGGGGGCCGGGTCTACGTGCAGGTCCACGCCGCCGGGCAGGAAGCGGAAGTCTGGGTCAACGGAAAAAAGGCATGTGAGCATAAGGGCGGCTACTCCCTGTTCCGGGCCGACGTGACGGAGCTCTGCAAGGAGGAGGGCCCGAACCTTCTGTGCATACTCTGCTCAAATAAGGAGCGCACGGGCATCTACCCCCAGGCCGCGGACTTCACCTTCTACGGCGGGCTCTATCGGGGCGTGGATATCGTGTCCGTCCCCGCCACCCGCTTCGACATGGACTTTGCCGGGGGAGAGGGCTTCGACGTGTCGGCCATACCCCAGCCGGACGGCAGCGGCGAGTTCGAGCTGCGCAGCTTCATCACCGCCCCCGGCCCCGAATACACCGTAAGTTACAGCATATACGACAAGGATGGCAGCGAGGCCGCCGGGGCCGTCCGTCCCTCCGAGAGCCCGGACGTGAAGCTTTCCGTCCCCTGCGCGCATCTCTGGAGCCCGGACGACCCATACCTATACACCGTCACCGCCCGGATAGTCCGGCGCAACGAGGTGGTGGACGAGGTCACGGTGCGCTCCGGCGTGCGCTGCTTCTCCGTGGACCCCCAAAAGGGCTTCATCTTAAACGGCAAACCCCTGCCCCTTAGGGGCGTTTGCCGCCACCAGGACCGGCTTTATAAGGGCAACGCGCTGACAAAAGAGGAGCACTGGGAGGACGCTAAGATAATCAAGGAGATGGGGGCCAACACCATACGCCTTGCCCACTATCAGCACTCCCAGGATTTCTACGACGCCTGCGACGAGCTGGGCTTTGTGGTCTGGGCGGAGATACCCTTTATAAGCGTCTTCGACCCCAGCCCCGAGGCCCACGAAAACTGCAAGTCACAGCTTACCGAGCTCATCGTGCAGAACTTCAACCACCCCTCTATCTGCTTCTGGGGTCTCTCCAACGAGATACTCATCGGAGGCATTTCAGAGCAGCTGGTGGAAAATCACAGGGAGCTCAACGCCCTTGCCCACCAGCTTGACAACACCCGCCTTACCACCATCGCCCACGTGAGCATGACCCCCGGGGAAGCGCCTATCCACGATATCGCGGATGTGGAGAGCTATAACCTCTACTTCGGCTGGTACGGCGGCAAAATGGAGGACAACGGCCCCTGGCTGGACGACTACCACAAAAGGTACCCCCACCGCTGTCTGGGGCTCTCAGAGTACGGCTGCGAGGGGATCATAACCTACCACGGCCCTGAGCCCGCCTGCCGGGACTATAGCGAGGATTACCAGGCGCTGTACCACGAGCACCTGGCGAAGGTCCTCTCTGAGCGGCCCTGGATGTGGTCGTCACATGTGTGGAACATGTTTGACTTCGGCTGCTCCTTCAGGAACGAGGGCGGCGTAAAGGGGCGCAACAATAAGGGCCTTGTGACCATGGACCGCAAGCTGCGCAAGGACAGCTTCTACATCTATCAGGCCTACTGGACGGATAAGCCCATGGTCCATATCTGCGGGCGGCGCTATGCCCAGCGGGCCGGGGAGACCACGGAGATACGAGTATACTCCAATCAGCCCACAGTGTCCCTCTACCTTAACGGCAGTTTATATGCCGAGCAGAGCGCCTGTAAGGTATTCGTCTTTGAGGTGGCCCTAAAGGACGGCATGAACACCGTCGCGGTCTCAGCCGGTACAGTAAGGGACGCCATAGTCCTTGAAAAGGTGGACCGGGAGCCAGAGGTCTACACCGTGCCCGAGCCAGACGAGGACCCCCGCAAGGGCGCGCCCAACTGGTTTAAGATGCCCGACCTGACAGCAATGGGCGGCAAGCCCGAAGGGAGTGAGGACCAATGAAAAGCAGTTTCCGCTGGTACGGCGAGAGCGACCCGGTGACTTTGGAGAATATCCGCCAGATACCCGGTATGCGCTCCATAGTCTCCGCCGTGTACGACGTGCCCCCCGGAGAGGTCTGGCCCCTGGAGAAGCTGGAGCGCATGGCAGCGCTCTGCCAGGATAACGGTTTGGTTTTCGACATAGTGGAGTCCATACCCGTCACCGAGGACATAAAGCTGGGCGGCCCCCAGCGTGACCGGCATATTGAGAACTACTGCGAGAATATCCGCCGCTGCGCCCGGATAGGCGTGAAGTGCGTCACCTACAACTTCATGCCGGTGTTCGACTGGACCCGCACCCAGCTTGATAAAATGGCCCCCGACGGCTCCAAGAGCCTTGTGATGTACTGGGACCAGCTCCGGGACCTGGACCCCCTTAAGGAGGATATCCACCTGCCCGGCTGGGACTCCAGCTACACCCAGAACGAGGTGCGGGAGCTTATAAAGGCCTACGGCGAGCTGGGCGAGGACGGGCTTTGGGAGAACATCGCCTACTTCCTAAAGCGGGTGATACCCGTGGCCGAGGCCTGCGGCGTTATCATGGCTCTGCACCCCGACGACCCGCCATACCCCATCTTCGGCCTGCCGAGGGTCATAACCTGCGAGGAGAACCTGGACCGCTACCTCTCCATAGTGGACAGCCCATCGAACAGCCTGTGCCTTTGCACCGGCTCCCTGGGCTGCTCCAAGGAGAACGACATCCCGGCCCTGACCCGCAAGTATTCCGCCATGGGCCGCATCGGCTTCATGCACCTTCGTAACGTGAAAATATTAGAGGATGGCAGCTTCGAGGAGTGCGGCCACCGCTCTGAGGCCGGTTCACTTGACATGAACGCCATAGTCAAGGCCCTCATAGAGACAGGCTTTGACGGCTGGTTCCGGCCCGACCACGGCAGGGATATCTGGAACGAGGGCGGCAAGCCCGGCTACGGCCTATACGACCGGGCCCTGGGCACGGCGTACATCAACGGCCTCATAGAGGCCAACGGCGGCAGACTGGAGGAATAAGCAATGGCAAAATTCATGGATAAGGACTTTCTTCTGACCACCAACACCGCCCGGGAGCTCTTTCACGGCACGGCGAAAAACATGCCCATTATAGACTACCACTGCCATCTCTCCCCAAGGGAGATAGCCGAGGATAAAGAGTTCCGCTCCATCACCGAGGTGTGGCTGGGCGGCGACCACTACAAATGGCGGCTCATGCGGGCGGCGGGCTGCACCGAGGACCTGGTCACCGGAGACGCCCCGGACCGGGAGAAGTTCCGGGCCTTTGCGAACGTCATGCCCCAGCTTATCGGGAGCCCGGTATACAGCTGGAGCCATCTTGAGCTACAGCGGGCCTTCGGCATCTACGAGCCCCTGACCCCCGACACTGCCGACAGCATCTACACTCGGGCCAATAGGGCCCTGCAAAAGACCTCGGCCCGGGGGCTCATGCGGCAGTTCAACGTCCGGGCCGTCTGCACCACCGATGACCCCGCCGACGAGCTCTGCTGGCACGAAAAGATAGCCGCGGACCCGGACATGGACATAAAGGTACTGCCTGCCTTCCGGCCGGACAATGCTGTGAACCTTGAGAAGCCGGGCTTTGGCGAGTACATAAAGCGTCTTAGTACCCGGGTGGGCAGGGTACTCCAGACCGCCCAGGATGTGGCGGCGGCCCTGAGCGAACGCATAGAGGACTTCGCCAAGGCCGGAGCCCTCTGCGCCGACCACGGCCTTGACTCTATGATGTACGCCCCGCCGGAGCCTGCCGCCGCAAACGCGGCCTTCGGGGCCGCCCTGGCCGGGGCACCCATCGACCCCGCCCAGGCCGACGCCTACCGCACCCTGCTCCTTTTGGAGTGCGCCAAAAAGTATGTGGAGCTGGGGCTCGTCATGCAGATACATTTCGGGGCCCTCCGGGACGTGAACAAGCCCATGCTGAGAGCCCTGGGCCGTGACGTGGGCGGCGACGCCATCAACAGCCGCTCCGGCTGCGAGAAGCTGGGCCAGCTCCTCAATGCCATCGAGGAGAACTCCGGCCTGCCGAAGCTCATCCTCTACTCCCTGAACCCCAACGACAACGCCGCCATCGCGTCGATAATGGGCACCTTCCAGGGCGGCGGCGTACCGGGCAAGCTGCAGCTTGGCAGCGCCTGGTGGTTCAACGACAGCCGCCCGGGTATGCGCGCCCAGCTGACAGAGCTGGCCGCAAACGGCGTGCTGGGCCAGTTCGTGGGTATGCTCACCGACTCCCGCTCCTTTTTGAGCTACCCCCGCCACGAGTATTTCCGCCGTGTCCTCTGCGAACTCATCGGCGAGTGGGTGGAGAGCGGCCAGTACCCCGACGACCGCCCGCGCCTTGAGAAGATGGTCGCGGACCTCAGTTACAACAACACCAAAAACTATTTTGGCTTTTAAGGAGTGATAAATATGGACCTGCCATACAATGTGGACTTTACCGGCAAGGTGGTGGTTGTCACCGGCGCGGGAGGCGTGCTCTGCGGCGACATGGCCCGGGCCTTCGCCCATGCCGGAGCCAAGGTCGCGGCCCTTGACATCAACTTCGAGGCCGTGGAAAAGCTGGCTATTGAGTGCCATGCCGGGGGCTGGACGTGCCTTGCCTACAAGGCCGATGTGCTTAGCAAGGAGAGCCTTGAGACCGCGCACCGGCGCATACTTTCGGACCTGGGCCCCTGCGACATCCTCATAAACGGCGCGGGGGGCAATAACCCCCGGGCCACCACCGACAACGAGTACCAGCACGAGGCCAAGGACGGACAGAAGACCTTTTTTGACCTGGAGAGCGACGGCGTGGACTTCGTGTTCCGGCTCAACTTCCAGGGCACCCTGCTGCCCACCCAGGTCTTCGCCAAAGACATGGCGGAGCGCAAACACGGCTGCGTGCTGAACATCTCCTCCATGAACGCCTACGTGCCCCTGACGAAGATACCGGCTTACTCCGGGGCCAAGGCCGCCGTCAGCAACTTTACACAGTGGCTGGCGGTGCACTTCGCCGGTACGGGCATACGCTGCAACGCCATCGCCCCGGGGTTCCTGGTCTCCGACCAGAACCGGGCCCTGCTCTTTAGCCCGGACGGCACGCCCACCGCCCGCTCGGGCAAGATACTGGCCGGCACGCCCATGGGCCGCTTTGTGGACAGCAGCGAGCTCCTGGGCGGGGTGTTCTTCCTCTGCGACGACAAGGCCGCCAGCGCCATAACCGGCGTGGTCCTGCCCATCGACGGCGGGTTTGCGGCTTACTCGGGGGTGTAAAAGTTAAAGGGATTGCTTTCGCAATCCCTTTATGTTTGGTATCACTTTATGGCCTCCGGCGGCTCAGGGGCTTCGCCCCTAAGAACCCCACCACCTTTGAAAAGGTGGACGAAACTTTTTCGTTACTCCAGGCCCGTGGCAGCGGCAATGGCCCTCGCCGCAAACTCCGCCGTCCCCGGCCCCCCAGCCTTGTCAATGTTCTCGGTAAAGTCCCCGCCGCCGGAGTACATCTTCCCAAGCCCCATCAGCACCTTGTCCGAGCAGTTATAGAAGTTCTCCGTAATAAACCCTTGCAGCTCACGTGCCAGCGCCACCGCCTCCGGGCTCCCCGGGTCCGTGTCCCTTATCTCCCCGAACCGGGCGAATATCCCCATTATCTGCGCCTCCATGGCCCTGTCCCGCTCCGGGGTCCAGTCCTTGGACTTCTCCAGAAACTCCTGATACTCCGGGGTGCTCTCATAGAGCTTCTTTGCCTCCCTGGCATACTGGTCTATCTTCCCGGTATCAAACGCTGTAAAATCCATCTTTCTGTTCACTCCAATCAGCTTTATTCCCTTCGCAAAGAGTATCAGGTTCTCAATATGCTCCTTCTTAAGCTCCAAAAGCGTTATCTGCTGCTCCAGCGCCCGGTTCCTGTCAAACCCCGGGCTCTCCAGTATGGCCTTTATTTCCTTTAAGGAAAATTCCAGCTCCCGGAACAGCAGTATCTGCTGCAAGCGCTCCAGCGCCGCATCGTCATACAGCCTGTACCCCGCCGCAGACACCTCCGTGGGCTTCAAAAGCCCCACCGCGTCATAATGCCGGAGCGCGCGCGCCGTCACCCCGGATATTTCGCAAAGCTCATGTACGGTCCACATTTTCCCTGCCTCCTTTGTAAGGTCTGGGGATAGTATAAACTATGACGTAAGGTGAAGGTCAAGGGGTAATTTCAAAATTTTTAAGGTTTTTTTATCCGTGTATAAAAATGGTCCCCATCCTCATGGTGCACATAAGCCCCGTTCTTCACCTGCACCCGGAGCGAGGCAGGGTTTTCCTTCCTGACGGACATATAGATTTCCTCCTCCGGGATGATGCCCCAGGCCTTTTCAATAGTAAGTCTCAGCCCCTCGCTGGCATACCCCCGCCCCCGGTACTCCGGGGCTATCTCATAGCCGATATGCCCCGCGCCGTTTGCAAGGGCTTCGGTCAGATAATGGCGCAGTTTGAACAGGCCCACAAGGTTATCGCCCTCCCAAAGAAAAAACGCAGTATCCGGCACACGGCCCTCCTTAAGCCCGATACCTTTGGAGTGGTTTATATATCCGGGCAGTATTTCCCTTTCAAACTCCTCCCTTGTGCACCCGGAGCCCGGGTTCATAAACCCGCACTCGTCCTTCGGCATACCGGTTATGAACCGGTACTCCTTCTCAATGTCCTCAAGGTTCGCTTCTTTCAGGTATAGCATTACGATCACTCCCTGTTTCAAATTATGCGCTCAATTATATCACAGATAACCATGCAACGCAACATAAATAAGCACAGAAAGAAGGTTATATTATGACAGATCACCATCTGTGGCTCGGCACCTACACCGGCGGCGAGCCCCGCGACGGCATATACCATCTAAGCTTTGACGGCAAGAATCTCAGCGTGCTTGAGAGCTGGGGCGGCCTTAATGACCCCTCATACCTACAGCCCGTAGGGAACAAGATCTACGCCGTTGAGGAGCTCCCAAACGGCGGCTCAATAATCGAGCTCCAGCCCGGGAAGCGGGAGTACAGCCGCTGGCCCCTCCCCGGCGCGGGCTACTGCCACATCACCGCCCTTGGAAAGTTCCTCTACGCCTCCGGCTACTCCGGCGGCTGCCTTGCGGGCTTCGACCTCGATAAAGAGGAGCTCTGCGAGTTCATAGAGCACGAGGGCCGGGGCCCCGACCCGGAGCGTCAGGAGCGCGCCCATATCCACTCGGCCCTGCCCACCCCCGACGGGGCCGGTCTGTTCGTGGCGGACCTGGGCCTTGACAAGCTGTTCCAGTACCGCGTAGCCCTAAACGGCAAGCTTTCGCCCCATAAGCCCCAGCCCTATGTCCAGTCCTCCCCCGGCCAGGGCCCCAGGCACTTCGCATACCACCCCGGCGGCAGGTCCCTATACCTTGTGACGGAGATGGGCCAGACCCTTCGCACCTACAGCTATGACCCCGAGAGCTCCACGCTGAAATTCCAGAACGAGTACCCCCTCTATGAGACGGCCCCCGCCCCCGGCGACACCGCCGCCGACGTGCAGCTCAGCCCGGACGGCGGCTGCATCTACGCCAGCGTCCGCGGCTCGGACAGGATATTCCGCTATCGGGTCACGGAGGACCCCGGCGCACTTGAACCGGCTGGCAGCTTCCCCAGCGGCGGCATATACCCCCGCAGCATCAGCATAAGCCCCGACAGGCGGTATCTGGCGGCGGCAAACCAGCTCTCCGGCACCGTAACGGTGTTTGAGCTTGGGCCGGACATACCAGACCAATGCGCCGCAGAGCTGCCAATACCCGGCGCGGTATGCGTAAAATGGACCCAAAGCCCATGAAAAAAGGAGCCCTCTATGGGCTCCTTTACTCAAGCTCCGGGAACATCATTGGGTTCTGCCCCATAACGCCCAGGGCGTCGTTGACCTTCTTGCAGAACAGCATATACGCCTGCCTGTAGAACTGTGAGATAAGCTCGCTGCCCTCCAGAACGTCCTCCCCGGGCTCAAAGCGTATGCTGACCCGGCACCTGGCGTGAAAGCGCAGCACGCCGCTCTTGCCCGAGTCGAACATCACGACGACGGCCCTCAGCGGCATTGACAGCTCATGAGGCGCCTGGGCGCTGAAGGCTATCTCCGGCTGTGTGGTAATGGGCTCGTTCTGGTCGGTGGCTATAAGAAAATCAAACAGGTCGAATTTCACCGAATCTATCTTGGCCATGGCATATCCCCCCAACTGCCATCTATTGTAGCAGAAGCCGCCGGGGATGTCAATAAATCAGCCGGCTTTTATCTGCTCTGTCACCGGCAGCGAGAACTGGGTCTTGCCGTCCGAACGGAAGAACCACGAGGCGGTTTTCCCGCCCTCCCGCACGGCGGCCTCCACCTGAAAGACCTGCCCGGTCTCCACCGGCAGGGGGTACTCTGCGCAGAGGATGGTGATGCCGGTGGTGAACAGGTCCTTCACGTCCTCATAGGCCCCCTCCACCGCCCAGACCTCAATAGAGGAGAACTTGGCGTTATAGGGCAGCTCCGCCCTGCCGCCGTACCAGGCCTCGTACTCTTTGCCCGCAATGGTCACCGTCTTCTTACGTGACCTGTCCGGCTCCTCCAGCGTGTCCGCAAGGGAGACCTTGGGCGGCCCTATGTTCACATCCGGGTACTTTTCCGCCAGCTGGCTGGCCATATTGGGCAGGCCCTGTGACATATACGTCCCCTCGCCCACCACAGCGTGGGCGCTGCCGTATATCCCCATGACCATCCTGCGGCCCAGCCGCTCATACTCCCTGGCGAAATTCTCCGCCATCCGGTCCTCCCTGTAGGCAAAGGCTTCAGCCTCATCCCCGGCCTCGATCTGATAGAAGGTCTCGCCCTGCTCCATGCACTCCTGTGCCCGCCGGTACTCCTCGCTGTCCTTGCGGCCGTTCTGCTCAAGATACTCCAGATACAGCGCGCCGGTGGTGTCATACTGGTGCCCCACATCCGTGCCGTGGAAGACCGTCTCCGGGCAGTCCTCCCGAAGCGCCCTATAGAAATCCACCATCAGCTGTGTGCCGCCCTGGGTCCCGGCCCACTGCTCCAGGATCAGCCGCTCCAGCATGTCCTCGTCCTCTCCCCGCATCCACATATTGAGAAATTCCGCGGTATAGCAGGGGGTCTCAATAAACAGGTCCCTGGCCCCCTCCTGATGGTACATCTGGGACCAGGCCGCAAGCTCTATACTCAGAAAGCGCTCGTCCGAGTGCAGCTCCCCGTACAGATAGATATCCCCGGCCCGGCCCCCAAGCTGCCGCAGGCAGACCGCCGCCGTAAGCGCCCCAATAACAGCCAGCACGGCAAGAGCACCGGCGATCCTCTTGACCTTGGCACTCATCGTACAGCTTCCCCCGACAGGAAGTCCCGCACGGCATCGGTCACCATCTCAAGGTGCTTATCAAAGCAGTGGGTGTCCCCGGGCACGACGACCAGCTTTGCGTTGGCATACAGCTCCGCTGCCCGCTGGGCGTACTCCAGAGGCACGGCCTCGTCCGCGTCCCCCTGGACGATGAGCACCGGGCCGGTATAGCGCTCTATCTCGTCCTCAACGTGGATGGTCTGGGCCACGCGGATATAGTTGCCGTTGAGCTTACGGTCCCCGAACTTCAGCATATCCGGGACGTGCCGGGGGTCGACGCCCTGCCCAAGAAGGGAGCCCGCCCGGGCCCCGTCGGGTATCATCCACGCCGGGGACAGGGGTATGATGGCCTTGAAGTCGTCGCACTTCATACCGGCCACCAGCATTGTCAGCAGCCCGCCCTGAGAGTGGCCGCAGAGGTACAGGTCCGTGACAAAGTCCAGGCCTTTGGCGTAGTCCACCGCCGCCAGCGCGCCGGTGACCCACTTATAGAGGGTATGGTCCTCGAACCTGCCGTCACTCTGGCCGTGGCCGTACATTTCGACGCGCAGAGCGGCGACGCCGGCCTCGTTCATGGCTTTTGCCACCGCCACGATGTGCCTCTCCTCCATATGGCCGGTGAAGCCGTGGATGACGATGGCCAGCGGGCACCTCTCCAGGCCCCCGGGCATGTCCAGCTTGGCGTGCAGATTTATACCGTCGCAGGGGATAAAAAATTCTTGCATGTGAATGGCTCCTCTCTGTTTTTTGGTTTAAGTATATCATACAGTCTCCGGGGGCGCAAGATGCCGGGGGGAAAATCCCGCGCTTTCCTGCCGGTCTCCTCTATGGGAGCGCGGACGGTTTTGTGGGCAAAAATTTTTCGCGTATTTTATTTCTCTATTGACAAATCGCGCGGAAGGGTGTATAATAAAAAATGTAAGCGCGGGCGTAGCTCATCTGGTAGAGCGCCACCTTGCCAAGGTGGAGGTAGCGAGTTCGAGCCTCGTCGTCCGCTCCAATTTCTGAATAGCCCGGAGAAAAGTAGAGAAGTGTAAACTTCCCTATTTTTGTTAATGGGGGTACAGAACATCCGGAAAGGCGGGGAAACCTATGACGCAGCCAAAGGCGTTAGGCATTATAAACGAGGTGCGCAAGACCATAATCGGCAAGGACACGGTGGTGTGCAAGACCCTGATGGCCATCATCGCGGGGGGGCATATCCTTCTGGAGGACAATCCCGGAGTGGGCAAGACCACCATGGCCCTGGCCTTTTCAAGGGCCATGAGCATGAGCTTCTCCAGGGTGCAGTTCACCCCGGAGACCATGCCCAGCGACGTGGTGGGCTACTCGGTGCCGGGAAAGGAGAGCGGCAAGCTGGAATACAGGCCCGGAGCCATTATGTGCCACCTGTTTCTGGCCGACGAGATAAACCGGACCAGTTCCAAGACCCAGAGCGCCCTTCTGGAGGCCATGGAGGAGGGGCAGGTCACCGTGGACGGGGTAAGCAGGAGGCTGCCGAGACCGTATACCGTTATAGCCACCCAGAACCCACTTGGCACCGCGGGCACCCAGCCCCTGCCCGAGAGCCAGCTGGACCGATTCATGATACGGCTTTCCATCGGCTATCCCACGGCCGAGCAGGAGATAGGGATACTGAAGCAGACCGAGGACAAGCGCCCCCTTGAGAGCGTCCGGCCTGCCGCCACCCTTGAGGAGGTGTCGGCAATGCGCGGGGAGGCCGCCAGGGTACATGTGGCAGACGATCTATACCAGTATGTGGCGGACCTGTGCACGGCCACAAGGGAGGACCCGGCCCTGCGCCTTGGGGCCAGCCCCCGGGCGGGACAGGCCCTGATAAGGATATGCCGGGCCTCGGCCTGGATGGGCGGGCGGGATTATGTGGTCCCCGCGGACATACATCTTCTGTTCCAGGACGTTATGGCCCATAGGGTAGTGCTGGAGCCGCAGGCGAGGCTTTCGGGCAGCGACGCCGCCTCTGTTCTGGAGGGCGTGCTCTCCGCGGTGCCCGCGCCCAAGCTCCTGCGCTGACCGGGGGGCCGCGTATGCTCAGAAACCGGCTTTTGTACCTGTTCATACTGCTGTGCACAACAGCGTTCTTTATCTGCTTTAACGGCTATTACTCCTGGTATGTGTTCCTCCTGTCCCTGGCGCTGCCCTGGCTGTCGCTGCTGCTGTCGCTGCCGGGGATGCTCACCGCGAGGGCCACGGTGGAGGCGCCGGGGCAGGAGGGTACGGTGCGGACCTCCAAATCCGCCGGGACCCCCCTGCAGGTGGCCGCCCAAAGCCGCTGGCCGCTGCCCGCCGGGCGGGTCAGGGTGCGGCTCAGCGTTGAGAATACCTTTACCGGCGAGACCCGGCGGGAGACCCTGGAGCTCTCTCCGGGGCGCAGGCCCCAGACCGTGGAGCAGAGGCTGACCTCCCACACCTGCGGGCGGATAATCTGCCGGCTCAGTAAGGCCCGGGGCTATGACCTGCTGGGCCTTTTTTGCCTGCCCCTGCGGCTTAAGGGCAGTAGCGCCTGTCAGGTCATCGTGGAGCCGAACGTCTATGAGGCCATGGTGGGCATGGGTCCCCGCCAGACCCCGGACGCGGACGGGGACCGTTACTCCCCCACAAAGCCCGGCGGGGACCCAACGGAGCTCTTTGGCCTTAGGGACTACAGGCCCGGGGACAAGCTCAGCCGGGTGGACTGGAAGCTGTCGGAAAAGACGGGGGGACTTCTTGTCAGGGAGGGCAGCCTGCCCGTGGCCCAGCGGGCCCTGCTGCTGATGGACCTTGACGGCGACAGCCAGGAGGCGGACCTTCTGATGGACGTGCTGGCGACCCTCAGCCACTGTCTATGCTGTGAGGACTCGGAGTACGCGGTGGGGTTCTCCCGGGGGCGGGAGCTGGCATTTGTGGACGTGGACGGCCCGGAGATGGGGGGCGCGGCGGTGGAGGCGGTGCTCTGCCACGGCGACAGGGGCCCCTTTCCGGAGGCGGAGCCTGCGGGGGCCCCAAAGGACGTGGCCAGGGTTGCGTATATCTGCACGGAGCCGGGGGCGGCCGCCCTGGGGCTTATCGCCAGAGAGTACCCCTCGGCGCGGCTGACGGTTATATATATCCGGCCCGGCGAGAGGTCCCTGCCGCCGGACGCGTTTGGAGTGCGGGTGCGCCAGGGATCTTTACTGGCGGACCTGGAAGGGCTTATGCTCTGAAAGGAGGGGGAGAGCTGTGGACAAGGACATACCGGGCCTTACGCTGGACCAGCCGAGGCTGCTTTTAAAGGAGGACGGTGTCCCCGGAAGGGCCGTGTTCTACGGAGCGCTTATGGTCCTTGGGGGCCTCGGGGGCTGGGGGTGCTTTATCACGGCCTTTCAGATACCCGTATATACCAACTGGCTTGTGGTCTCTGGGCTTCTCTGCGTGGCCTTTTCCGTGTGGCGGCAGACGGACAGCCGCAGGCGCTGGTGGCCGGCGTCGCTGCCGGGATGGGCGGCGTGGATGCTGCTTCTTATATTCCGCTTTGATGGGGCGGCCCACGGGGCGGTGCGCACGGTGAACTTCATGCTGGACTGCTATGGGGCGAAGCTGAACTATGACCTGCCGTCGCTGTGGCTGCCGTATTCCGCGGGCACGGCCCGGACGGATATCACCGGGGAGTGCACGAGCTTTATAATGATACTGTTTTTCCCCTTCTTCTGGGCCATGGCCAGGATGTGGGTAAAGAGCAGGAACAACCGGGCGCCCTTCGGGCTGACGGGGGCGCTGCTGCTTCTGCCCATGAGCTTTTCCATACTGCCGGCGGGCTGGGCCTTTGGGGCGCTGCTGATGTTCTGGTGTATGCTCCTGCTGATGGCCCACTCCCTTGGGGGGAACGAGGGGGTCATCGGGCGCTTCCGCAAGAGGGGGTATAAGGCCTCTGGGGTGGCGGTGGCAAGGCCTGTGGCGCTGCTGATGCTGCTTGCGGTGGGGCTCTGCATGTGGGCGGTGTATATGTACGCGCCGCTTGACACCTATGAGCGGCCGGAGCTTGCCGAGAGCCTGCGCACGGTGATACGCGAGGGGGTGGGCTCGTCCCAGTACCTTAGGAGCGGCCAGGGCAACAGCAATAAGGAGGTGCAGCTGAGGACCATGGGCCGCCGGGACTATACCGGGGAGACCATGCTGAGAGTGAAGTTCGACTGGCAGATGGAGCCGAAGTATACGCTGGGCTTTGAGAGGACGGACAAAAACACCGGGGAGACCTGGTGGGAGGAGCCCGAGGATAAGAGCGGCGTGCCTGCGGCGAACCTCTATAAGGAGTATCTGAAGAGCTTTGTGGGCACGGTGTATACCGGCGAGAGCTGGGAGCGGCTGGACCATGAGGGGCGCGAGGAGCTTGCCGGACTGGAGCTCTGCGCCCAGAACCAGATAGCGGACTTTAAGAAAAACCTCTTTTCCGTGGGGCGGGACAAGCTGGGCTGGTACCACCTCAGCGTGCAGAACGTGGGGGCGAACCCCAGGTGCGTGTATATCCCCGCGAGCCTTGTGAGCGGCGGCGGGGAGCTTGCGCAGTACGGAATTGAGATGGTGGACGACGGCTATGTGAAGTCCGGGAGCTTTATAAACGGCACCAGGGAGTATGAGCTGGATGGGGACGCCAGGAGCTATGGGTTCAACTATTTCAGCCGGGTGGTGTCACATCTGGCTTATAGGGACTATAGGATAGTCGGCCTAAGCGATGTGGGCTCGGCTTTTGCAGGAGATGTGGTGTCGGACAAGTATACCGGCGGTGTGGCAGTTGGCGACAGCGCTGCCAGGCTCTTGTTCGTCGACGGGCGCCTAGCTATGGACGAAGACAGCGATCTAGTTTCTCTGTTTGACAGCATAAACAGCCAGGGTAACATAGCCGGGGCCGGCTGGCCCGCGGACCTTTGGGAGATGCCCAGGCATTATGAGACCTGGGAGAGCCTGAGTATAGAGCAGCAGGAGCTTCTGGAGGACGTGGAGGAGTATAATAAGTTCGTCTACGACCACTATCTGGAGGTGCCGGATGAGCTGAGGGAGTTCCTCGACAGGTTTCAGGAGGCATATGACCTGGACCCGCTGGGACATAACCGCAAGGGGGATTTCCGCTTTGCGGACGGGGTGGAGTTCTATGCCGAGAAGATAGCCCAGACCTTCCGGGAGTATTTCACCTATACCCTGGACCCGGCGCAGCCGCCGGAGGGCAGGGACTTTGTGGAGTTCTTTCTGGACGAGTCACACGAGGGGTACTGCGTGCACTTTGCCACGGCGGCGGTGATGCTGCTGCGGGCAGCGGGGTATCCGGCGAGATACGCCGAGGGGTATGTGGTGCCCGCAGGCGGGAGCGGCTGGACGGACGTGCCGGACTATAACGCCCACGCCTGGGCAGAGGTGTACTGCGGAGGCACGGGGTGGATGCCCGTGGAGGTGACCCCGGCGGCCATGGACAACCCGGCGGCATTTTATGACGCGACCATACCCGATAACCCGGGGGAGTATATCCCCACGCCAAGGCCCGAGATCGAGCGGCCCACCTTGCCCCCGAGGGATAACCCCCTGATCGACGAGCAGACGGCCTCGCCCACACCCAGGGCGGGGGTCTCGGCGGCGCCGAGCCCGGGGGCCCAGGGCCCCGGCGGGAGCACCGGCAAGAAGGGCGGCGCCCCCTGGGCGGTGATATGGTGCCTGTCATGGGCGGCGGCGGTGGTCGGAGCCGTTGTGCTGCAGAGGCTGCTGCGCGTGAAGAAGCGGGAGCGGGACCTTGGGCAGCGGGATAAGAGCGCGGCGGGGCTTAAGGCCTACGGATACCTTTTAAAGCTGTACGGGAAGGAAGTCTTCTGCGGGGTGCGGGGCGACCCGCCAAAAAGGTGGAAGGAGCTGGCGGAGAAGGCCAGATTCTCGAATCATATGCTGAGTGACGAGGAGCTCTCGGAGCTTATAGGGGACGCGGACAGGCTTCGGGAGAAGCTGAAGAGGGAGCTGCCCCGGGGCCAGAAGCTGCTTTGCTGGCTGTCGGGTCTTATATAGTATTATAATTTGGGAGGTAATTTTATGGTCAGGCTGGGAATTATCGGTATCGGCAACATGGGCTCGGGCCACGTCCAGAACATTTTGGCCGGGAAGACCCCGGAGATAACCCTGGCGGCGGTGGCGGACAGACGGCAGTCCCGGAGGGACTGGGCCGGGGAGAAGCTGCCGGGGGTGCCGGTGTTTACAGAGGGCGCGGAGCTTATCGACAGCGGGCTCTGCGACGCGGTGCTCATAGCCGTGCCCCACTATCAGCACCCGGTGCTGGCGGAGCAGGCCTTCGCTAAGGGACTGCATGTGCTCTGCGAGAAGCCGGCGGGGGTTTATACCAACGCGGTGAAGGAGATGAACGCGGCGGCGGACAGGGCCGGGAAGACCTTTGGGATGATGTTCAACCAGCGGACCAACTGCGTGTACAGGAAGATGCATGAGATGGTGGTGAGCGGCGAGCTGGGGGATCTCAAAAGGGTCAACTGGATCATCACCGACTGGTACCGCACCCAGATATACTATGACTCCGGGGACTGGCGGGCCACCTGGGCCGGAGAGGGCGGCGGGGTGCTGCTGAATCAGTGCCCCCATCAGCTGGATCTTTTGCAGTGGATATGCGGGCTGCCGAAAAAGGTCCAGGCCTTCTGCCATGAGGGCAAGTGGCACGATATCGAGGTTGAGGACGATGTGACGGCCTATCTGGAGTTTGAGAACGGGGCCACGGGGGTCTTCGTCACCACCACCGGGGACGCGCCCGGGACCAATAGGTTCGAGCTGACCGGCACCAGGGGCAAGCTGGTGTGCGAAAATGACGTGCTGACCTTCTGGCGGCTGAAGGAGGACGAGCGGGAGTTCTGCCGC
Organism: uncultured Eubacteriales bacterium; assembly: GCA_910584745.1. Taxonomy (GTDB): domain Bacteria; phylum Bacillota; class Clostridia; order Oscillospirales; family Acutalibacteraceae; genus Acutalibacter. The sequence continues at coordinate 283,758 of CAJUDG010000002.1, read as the reverse complement.
AGCTCCAAGGAGGGATTCGCGAAGCCCGAGATGGAGAAGATAATTGTGGAGACCGACGGGGAGAATCCCCAGCATGTGGGGGTGCTCAATGCCTTTGCGGCCAATATCCTGCGGGGCGAGCCTCTTGTGGCCGACGGCAGGGAGGGTATTCGGGGGCTGACGCTCTCTAATGCCATGCACCTGTCGGGGTGGCTTAAAGAGCCGGTGGAGATACCCTTTGACGAGGATCTTTTTGAGAGGGAGCTGGATAAGCGGCGGAAAAACTCCAGGCGCAAGGAGAGCGCTGATATTACGTTCTCGACGGAAGGAACATACTAAAACAAAAAGCGAAGCGCTCCGCTTTTAAAGCGGGGCCTTCGCTTTTATATATCAGCAGAACTTATACGCTTACTCCGTCGGCCTTCAATACGCTCATGCTGCCGGAGGTGGTGTGCATGTCTATCTTGCAATCGCCGCTGCCGAAGGTGGCCCGGCCGCTCTTCTTGCGCTTGCCGTCGGCCTGGATGTCCGCGCCGAAGTCGTTTCTGAAAATGCCGGAGGTGGAGCTGTAGCTGGCGGTGAACCCGGCGTTTTCCGGCAGACGTATTTTGAGGGAGCCGCTGACGGAGTTCATATGGGCCTTCTCCGGGCACTGGTCCACCATCAGGCTGGCGGAGCCGGAGACGGTGCTTATCTTGAACTTCTCCGCGTTGCCGTGGGCATTGAGGGTGCCGGAGACGGTGGTCAGCTCGGCCCTTTCGGCGGAGAAGCCTCTGCAGAGGTTGGTGCCGGAGACGGAATGTGCGTTGAGCTTTTCGGCGGAGCAGCCCTCGACGGTGAGAGTGCCGGACACCGTGCCCGCGTCCAGGACGTCCGCGGAGATGGACCGCAGGACCACGGTGCCGGACATTGAGGAGACCGTGAACTTGTCGCCGGACAGCTCGCTTATACGGACGGTGCCGCTCATGCACTTGACATTAAGCCCCTCTATCTGCCCGCACTGACCCCGGGGGATCAGGAGCTCCAGGCGCTTTGAGGGCCGTCCCATATTGTTCCAGCCCGAGAATATCCCCCGGGAGCCGTTCTGCTGGGGGTACTCTTTGATGATAAGCCTCTTTGCGTCCTGGACAAACATGACGCACTGCTGCTCGGGGGGCAGGGCCTTTTTGCTGCTCTCCACCACCTCTATGCTGTCCCCATCCCAGGGGTGGACGGACACCTCTCCGGCGGCCCAGTTTATGTCCAGGCTCTCGATCTCGGTGAGCCCGGCCCATTTGCGGTATATGAACTGGCCGTTTTCATACTCGGGCTTATTGTCCGGGGACACTACCTGCTCCACATTATCGGGGGATTCGTTATCGAAGGGGAAGTTTGGGCCGAAGTTTAGAAAGGAGTTCTCTTGTGCCAGCTCCGCGGCTTCCTCCATCTGCTCCTCCATCTCCTCGGCCAGTTCCTCCTGCTCCTCGGCCAACTCCTCCTGCCAGTCCTCCACCACTTCGCCCAGGGCGTCCTTCATGTCGCTTATGGCGTCGGACACGTCGTCCATTGCGCCGTCCAGGTCCCGGCCCAGCTCCCGGCCTATCTCCCTGAGCCCCTGGCGCAGCTCCTCGCCTATCCCCGAGAGCCAGCTGGTCCAGTTTCCGGCGGCGGGGGCCTGGGGCTCCGGCGGCGGGAGGGTCTGGGCCTGCTCCCTGACCTGGGCTGAGTACCGGTCCATCTGAGCCTGACATTCGGCGGTGTATCTGGCCATCTCCGCCTGGTACTCGTTCATCTCCCGGCAGTACCGCTCGTTGGTCTCCTGGACCTCGCGCACATAGCGCTCCATGTCCTCCGGGTCGCCGCTGGCCGGGGCGGGGGGCATGGGCGGCGCGGGAGGCACGGGGGGTACTGGGGGTATGGGCTCCTCGGGGAGCTCTACGTTCACCTCCGCGCGGTCCGGGTGCAGCGTCAGGTTTATCTGGCCGTTACCGGCGCTGTTTATCACTATGGGCTCTCCGGGATCGGCTTCGGGCTCGGTCTCGGTTTCTTCTGCGTCGCCCAGGGCATCTAAAAGCTGGTCCGCTTGTTCCTGGGTGATCTTGCCCTCTGAGAGCATTTCAAGTATCGTGCGCTTCTCGTCGCTCATTTCAGTGTCCTCCTGTGGTGTTTATTTTTGCGCTGGCCGTTCGTTATCAGTTCAAAGCGCTCTTGGGCGATGAGCCTTAGGGCGTTCTCCCGGTCGTGGGGGAGGTAGGGGAGCATTTCTGGGGGGTTATATTTTGTCATGCACATTTTACTTGTCTCCTTTCAGCGACTTCAGCGCTTCCAGCGCCGCGTCTACGCTCATGTCGCCGCCCTGCAGCCGGGACAGTATCTCGGAGCGCTCCTCTTTTTTGCGGGCCTCCTGGGGCTCGGGCTTGTCGTCAAGGTGCAGGGCGGCGAGGGCCGCGTCCAACATATTCTTTACCGTGGGGTAGCTGACCCCCAGGGCCCGCTCCACCTCCTTGATGGAGCCCCGGCAGCGGAGGAAGACCTCTACGAACTGTAAATGCTTTTCCTCCAGAGTGCAGAAGCGGCAGGGGGTGAACTGGCCGGAGAGCTCCGTGTGGCAGGAGGGGCAGTGCAGGCGGGTGACCTGCATGGGCTCGCCGCATACGGGGCACTGGGATGGGGCGTGATGAGTTTTCATAGTATGGTCCCTTTCCTTTCTCTATGATGTGATATATGGTCTGTTTAACTTCCGATTTGCTTTCTATGCTTGCATTATATACCAGCTCCTTAAGATTGTCAAGCATAAAATCAATTTTTTTAAGAAATCTTTTTAATTATTTTAATTTCGAGCTTTAACAATACAACAGTTGTGATAATGTGGGGCCGAAAAGGGCTCTCCCGGAGGTTTTGGGCTCCAGGAGGGCATGGTATGTCAGGTTTTATTCGCCGCGGGCGGCCTCGTAGACCGACAGCATGAGCTCTATCGTGTCTGAAATGCCGGGTATATCGTTTGGGAAGCGCTCCCCGCTCACGACGCAGCGGTAGAAATCCTCTATGCAGCGCCTGTGGCTGCTGCCCCAGTAGGACTTGCCGGGGACGGTGGGGTCCGGGGCGGTGTAGTCCTGCTGCTCCACCCGGCCATCCCGCCAGAAGCGGGTGAAGCGCTCGCCCTCAAGGCGGAGGGTGGCGTTCTCGCAGGCCAGCTCAAAGATGATGGGCGCGTCCAGGGAGTAGGCGGTGGCGGCGTAGAACAGGCCCCGGGCATCGCCGAAGTCCAGGGCGGCCTCCAAAGTATCCTCCACCTCTATTATACCCTTAAGGTGGCGGTTTGAAAGGCTTGCGCCGAGGACCTGGCCCGGGCCCAGGAAGTAGGCCATCAGGTCCAGGGTGTGTATGGCCTGGTTTATGAGAGCGCCGCCGCCCTCGGTGGAAAGGGCCCCCCGCCAGCCGCTCTCGGTGTAATAGGGCGCGTCCCGCCGCCAGGTGACGAAGCCCCGGGAGCCAAGGACTTTACCCGCTTCGCCGGTGGAGAGCAGGTCTTTAAGGGCCCGGGTGCTGCCGTTATAGCGGTTCTGGAAGCATATGCCCACCCTTACCTTGTCCCCGAGCCGTTTGAACTCGGCCCACTGCTGCCGGTCGATGACCGGGGGCTTCTCGGTGAAGACGTTTATGCCCAGCTCTGCCGCCTGCCGGGCCATGGGGGTGTGGAGGTAGTGGGGGGTGCAGATGTGGAGAACGTCGATTTTTTCATGATCCAAGAGCCCGTCCAGGGAGGAGTAGGCCCTGCCGCCGTACTTTTCGGCCATAGCCTCTGCCCGCTCCGGGATGATGTCGGCGAAGGCTGTAAGCTCCGCTTCGGGCATTTCGCTGAGGGCCCGGGCGTGGACCTGGGCTATGCCGCCGCAGCCCACTATTGCGCTTCTGAGTACAGCCATCAGCCTTGCACCTCTTTTCCGTCAAGCCGGGCCAGAATGTCCCGAAGGGATGAGAGGGCCAGCTCCCAGGCCTGGGGCTGGGTCATGGCGGAGCGGCGCTTCTGGGGGTCCTGCTCAAGGGCGCTGAGGCCCGCGAAGTCAGTCAGGTGGGGCTCTAGGGACAGGAAGCCGCTCCAGCCGGAGCCAAATAGCTTGCCCAGGATATCCTCCACATGGCCGACGCCGTGGCCGGCGGGGACTATCTGCTTATCCTTGGAGGCGTCCTTTATGTGCACGTATTCTATGTAGGGGCGCAGCATGTCGAAGGCCTCGGGGGTGGGCTGGCCCACCTCGATGAAGTTGGCGAAGTCGAAGACCGCCCGGAAGCTTTCAGAGCCCAGCTGCTCCATTATGTCGAGGCAGCGGGGGGCCGTGTCGCCGTAGATGGCCTTCTCGTTCTCGTGGAGCAGCACCGAGTCCCAGCGCTTGGCCTCCTCTGTCATGGCGGAGAGCCGGTCCATGACCTGGCCGCGGTAGTCTGCCGGGTCCGCACCCGATGGGAGGTAGAAGCTGAACATGCGGAGATAGGGGGCGGAGAGCTCCTTTTGTATCTCCAGGGTGCGCTTTAGCTTGTCCATGTGGGCCGGGAAATCGTCCTCTATGCCTATCTTTCCGATGGGCGAGCCGATGGACGAGACCTTGATGCCCGCCGTCGAGAGCTTTCCTTTGACCTCGTGGAGCTTTTCGTTGGTTAGGTCGGAGATATTCACGTTATCAATGCCGCGGAGCTCGATGTGGGAGACGTTCAGACGGTCCAGGGCCGCAAGCTGTTCGTCGAAGATCGGGGAGTATTCGTCGGCAAAGCCGCTGATTTTGGCCTGTTCTTTTATGCTTATCATTTGTACCCTCCTGCGTGTGAGTTTGGTTGCTATGCCCATTATAGCATGAGGGGCGGGAATGTCAAGGGCCAGCAGAAAAGCCCCTTGCGGGGGCTTTAAGCGTTTTTCTTATTGTACTTTGCCATATTCGTAAATGGCGTCGCTGGGCAGGTCGATCCGGTCGTTCCAGAACACACAGGTCCGGCTCTGGTCCAGCTGCACCTGGTCGAAAAGTCCAGCGATGGTGCGCAGGTCCCGGTAGTCTTCGAGCTGCTCCATGTCCTCCTTCACATCATAGAGGACAGCTTTGCCGTCGTCGAAGACCACGCGAAGGAGAAAATCTGGCAGCGGCGTGATGTCCTTGATCCTTGGTATCATATATACACCTCCATTAGAGCGGCGGCAGCTTACCCAGCTTTTGAGTGTCCCACATCTCTTGCAGTTCGTTCTGGTGGACATTCAGCCATTCACGCACAAGCTCCTGGGCCTTTCCGGGCAGGTCTCCCTCTGTCATGGCCATCGTCTTTAGGTCGAAGACTCCGATATGCTCGCCGTACAGGGCATGGATATGACTGGGCTCATGTTCCTTTGGCTTGAAGAACATCTTGATAACTATGCCATAGAACCTACAGATCTCGGGCATCTTATTCACCTCGCTGGTTTTGTCCAAATATGCGCTATGCGTACATTATAACATGAGGGGCCAGAATGTCAAGGCCGATTCACCACCCCCGCGAACAGGGGCATACCGTCCGTGGTGTGTATCACGAAGATGAAGGGCCGGTCAAGGGTGAAGTCTATTATTTCCTCGGGCTGGGCGGCGGCCCCGAGGGCCATGCCTATCTCCACATAGGAGGCGGCGGTGCAGCCCTCCTCGTCCACCATCACCCGGGCGGCGTGGTTCACTTTGTTTATTAGGACGGGGACATCGGTATTCATAAGAGGGGTGAAGTCGCTGACTGCCGGGTCAAACGCGTCGGTCATGCCCAGGACCTTCAGAGATCCTATCAAGTCGTTATTGGAGGACACGTCGAACTTGGGCAGGGCCAGCTTTATTTTGGCCCAGGTGCTCTCCTCCCAGTAGGGTGTGTTGGGGTCGGCCCCCTGCATGGCCTGCCAGGAGAGGAAGTCCCAGAGGTCGCTGCCCTCGGCCAGGAGAGCGTCGACGCCGCTGTCCTCGTCCGGCAGGATGAAGGTCATGCCCGCGCCGCCCCGGAAGGACAGGCTCACGGCGCCGAAGTGTTCTCCCCGGCAGTATCCGCCGGAGAAACCCTGGTGCATGAAGTCGTGCTCTATATCGCCCTGGGGGGCGTGGAAGGTCCCGGCGGCGGTCAGGTCCTCGGGGAACATATCGTGCCAGGAGGCCTTGAAGTAGACGGTGCTCATCAGGGTCAGCAGCGTGGATGGGTCCATTTGAAGGCTGTTAGCGCTGTCCTCCAGCAGGTTCCGGGTCTTCTCGTTGGTCCAGTCCTGGAGGAGCTTATTATATTCCTCAGTGCCGGGCTGGCCCCGGAAGCTCTCGGCGAAGTGGTCCCCCGCCAGAATGTCAAGGGTCTCCTGCTTGTAGTCGATGGAGTTGTTGAGCCACATGGAGTTGGCAAGGTCCGTCTCGCCGCCATAGAGGTTCAGGGAGCTCATGAGCCACAGGCCCTGGGACTGGTCCCGAAGGCTCTCTATGTCCGGCGCGCCCAGCAGGTCCAGTATCTGCCCCCGGGTGGAGCCGTCGGTGATCTCCGTGACCATGGACAGGGCCATATAGAGGTTCAGGGGGGAGTATATCTGGTTCTCGCCGCCGTGGCCGGAGAGTATCTGCCGGGTGCTCTTTTCAAAGAAGGGGGCCAGGGCTTCGGCGTGCTGTGGAAGTTCCTCGCGGAAGGCGTCTACCCGGGAGGTGATGTCGGAGAGCTCCTTTTCCTGCTCCTCGGTGGGGTAGCTCTCAAAGCTGAGCTTTGGGATAGCTGGCCCGGCCAGCTTGGCGCTGCCGGTGAACAGGGGCTTTGTCCCGCCTGTTGTTCCGCCGCCGAAGGCCACTATCGCCGCCGTGACGGCCAGCAACACCGCCAGTATTATCAGCACCAGAGTAAGTTTCTGACTGCCTGTAAGCTTCATAATGAACGCTCCTCTCATAATTATTCCGTTATCTGGTTCACGACGCCCATGTATATGGGCAGGCCGCCCCAGTTGGTGATGGTGAACAGGAAGGGCCGGTCCAGGACGAAGTCCACCTCGTCCTCGGGCGGGCCAGAGGAGCCCACGGCGGGCATGACCGTCACTGCGGCGGCCTCGCAGCCCTCCTCGTCGATGGCTACCCGGCAGGCGTGCTTTACGCCGGTAAAGAAGAAATCCCGGTCGGTGATGGGGGCAAAGCTGCCGGTGCCGCCCTCGAATATACCAGAGATACCCATCTCACGAAGGCCCGGGGCCATGTCCATGTCGGAGGTCACGTCGAACTTGGGTATGCTGGAATTTATCTTGACATAGGAGGACTTCTCCCAGCGGCCTTCGACGCTCATGGAGCTCTCTAGAAAGCTCTTGTACTCGGGGTCGGCCAGGAGGTCGTTGGTGGTATAGCCCTCGTCCGGCAGGACGAACAGCATAAAATGCCCGCCGGAAAGCCCCTTGCCGATGGCGCTGAAGTGTTCGCCCCAGTAGTAGCCGCCCCAGCTGGTCTCGCGCATGAAGGTGCAGGGCTGGTCCATGTATCTCGAGTGGAAGGTGCCGTCTTCATTTTGGGATGGGTCGAACTCATGATACCAGCGGGCCTTGAAGTAGATGGTACTGTCCAGGTACATGAGGGTGTCGGGCTCGCTCTCAAGCCCCGGAAGTTTGCCGTCAAGGTAGCCGTTGGTCTTCTCACCCAGCCAGTCAAGGTGCATAAGGTCGTATTCTTCGCTGCCCATGTCGCCTCTAAAGCTGTCGGCAAAGTAGTTTCCGGCCAGGGTATCCAGCACCGGCTGCTTATAATCCACGGTATTCGAGAGCCAGAGGGAGTTTGCCAGAAGGCAGGTGCTCTCCCCCTGGGTGAAGCTTTCGCACCATATGCGCCGGGCGCTGTCCCGAAGGTCCGTTATGCCGGGGCTGCCCAAAAGGTCCAGTATCTCCTTTTGGGGCTCTCCCTCGCAGAGCTCGGCGGACATGCCAAGGACGGTATAGAGACTGATGGGGCTGAATATCAGGTTCTCCTCATTATCGGCGGTGAGAAAGGTCTCGGCGCTGTCGGTCCAGAAGCCGTTGAGGCGCTGGGAGTATTCCTCCCGGTTTTTCCGGTATTCCTCCTGGCCCCGCTCGATGTTCTCCCAAAGGCTGCTGTCTTCGCTGCCGCTGACCGTGTCCCCATAGCCGCTGCCGTCGCTGTCCTCGGCGTAGGGGCCGTCCGTTTCGTCGCCCTCGTACATGACCGCCGGGGCGGGGGAGCCGTTGGGGAGCCCGGAGCTGCTTGGCATATCATGGCTCTTCTCTGCGGCCTTTGGTGAGCCGGGGTACCGGGCCTTTGCCAGCTGGGCTGAGCCGGTATAGAGGGGCCGCACCCCGGGGGACCGGGAGCTTAAGAACGGCAGGACGATAAGGGCCAGCACAAGGCAGGCGGCTATGGGTACAAGGTACCGGCGGCGGGAGCGGCGGGGCTTTGCGAACTCTATCTGGTCGTCGCGGATATCCGTGACGGCGTCAAAGATATCTTCGGGTCTCATATTGTATAGCCCTCCTTTTCAAGGCGGTTTTTAAGTGATTTTCTAAGCTGATAGGCGCGCTGTGAGAGCGCCTGGGGGGTCTCCTCCATCTGGGCGGCGACGTCCGAGAGGCTGTCGCAGAACCAGTACCGCCGCACAAAGAGCTCCCGGTCCCGGGGCGGGAGTTCGTCAAGCCACCGGGTTATCACGGCGGTAAGGGCCCGGGAGTCAACCTGGTCCTCAAGGGTGTCGCCGTCCGGCAGGCAGTCGGAGAGCTCTGAGAGCAGCTGATCCATACCGCAGGAGCGTTTTTGCGCCTTCACGGAGCGGTATCTCGACACGCACAGGTTTCTGGTGACCCGCCCGAGAAATGCCCGCAGGGACCGGGGGATAAGGGGCGGGATCTGCCGCCAGGCAGCGAAAAGGGCGTCGCTGACGCACTCCTCGGCATCCTCTGTGGAGCCCAGAAGGTTCATTGCTATCTTATTACAGTAGGGGCCGTACTTTCGCCGGGTCTCGGTGATGGCCAGCTCGTCCCGGCGGTTATATAGGTCGATGATGCGTGTATCCTCCACGGGGGCACCCCTCCTTGAAAGGCCTTTCATATATATAGTCGCAGGAAATCCGGAAATATTGAAGGGGAAGGAAAAAATTTTTTGAGATTTTTCCGGGCTGTTGACAAAGAGGGCGGGGTGGGGTATAATAAGAGCAGAAAAAAGCGGAGCCCGCCGGTTGACGGCTGGCCCGGGTAATAAAGTTATATTTTTATAGTAACCGCATACCTTGCCGGGGAGCGGTTACTTTTTTGCGTTTATCAGCTCAATGATGAGAAGAACGATGGTCTGAATAAACCCCATCATCATCACTATGACGGCTTCAATAGGAACGCTCATAAGCTTATCCTCCTTATACCAGATTCCCACCTGTTTAGGGCGGGTTTCTATGTAATCAGAGGCTTTAGGTCCTCTGGAAGCTTTTTAGAGGGCCAACCGTCCACCGTTTCTTGGCGAACTCCTTACTGACATGATAACAGATAATTGGAGTAAATGCAAGATAAATTTACATAATCTGCCTGGAGCGGCCCTTCTCCACTTGACAAACCCGTACCCTGCGGGCTATAATGATATTATCACAGCCGGGACCGCCGGTGAGACAGGAGGACAGTGAAAATAGGCATGTTGATTTGTGCATCTGCTTCTCGCTTGAGGAAATGATAGGGACATGACGAATACCCCGCCGGAAAGTATGGGCGGGCAGCTTTGCCGTGTCTCTTTCTAAGGTTTACTCAACTTTGCGAAAGAGGTGCTTTTTCATGCCAAAAAATAACCGTTACCCAAAGGGCGCGCCCCTTTGGGCTTCACAGAATTTCCTGACCGGGCGGGCCGAGATATCGAGGCTTATAGGCCTTGCGGATATAGGCAGGGGCGACCATTTGCTGGAGATAGGCCCCGGCAAGGGGCACATCACAAGAGAGCTATTAAAGCGCTGCGGGCGGCTGACCGCGGTGGAGCTGGACCCAAGGCTCTGCGCGGGGCTTCGGGAGCGCTTTGCCGGGGAGGACAGGCTGGAGCTTATTGAGGGCGACTTTCTCAAAAGGCCGCTGCCAAAGGGGCCCTATAAGGTATTTGCCAATATCCCCTTCTCTAAAACCACGGCCATTATAAGGCGGCTGACTCAGGCCGGGCAGCCGCCGGAAGGGGCATGGCTAATTGTAGAGTGGGGCGCCGCCAAACGCTTCACCGGGGAGGGACTTGCGGCCTGTGCGATACGTCCGTACTTTGATGTGCGGATAGCCGCGAGGATACCGAGAACGCAGTTCCATCCGGCCCCGGGGGTGGACGCGGCCCTCCTGGCGCTCGTGCGAAAGAGCTCTCCCGACCTGCCCTGGGGGCGGCAGGGGGAGTATAGGGCGTTTCTGGAACGGGCCTTCAGGGACGGTCCCCAGAGCCTGCTGACCAAAAGACAGATATCAATGGCCCTCAGGCTGGAGGGGCTGGGCCCGGCGCGCAGGGACGGGAATATGGAGTATGTCCAGTGGCTCTGCCTTTTCCGATGCTGGCGGGAATTTTACCGTTGAGAGGGGAGCTTATGCGATAGCTCCATCCGCAGTCAGGCCGAGTTCCCTGGAAGCTGGCGGAAGGAATAAATATTGGGCATAACCACCCGCCAAACGGTTGGTCATGCCCAAGGGCTAAAGTCTTTTCAATAAATCCGGCTCCGTTATAAGCTCAATGGAAAAGTCACAGCTTGTCTCCACCGAAAAGGTGTGAAAGTACGCCTCCTCCAGTGGGATCCACCTGGACTTGAAGGCCTCCAGTTTCTCGGGGCCGCTGCGGGCATCGATGCGCCGGAGCTGCTCCTCCGGCCCCACGTCCACAAAAACGCGCGCATCATAATAGTCCCAAAGAGCCGGGTGGCAGCTATAGGAGCCCTCAATAATTGTGACGGGCGACGGTTCAAGATGTACCGGCTCCAGCATGGCGGGCTTATGCGCGTCATAGGGCCTGTACACTGCCGGACGGTTCTCCCTTAGGGGGGCCAGGACCTCCTCCAGCACGCGTTCCCGGTCCACATTTCCGCCCGGCTCCGCAAAGCGCTCTGGCGTCCTCTGCTCGGGCCGGAGGAAGAAATCGTCCATATGCACCACCACCGCGCCGGCTTTCTCCCCGAGCGCCCTTGCAAGAGTGGACTTTCCAGCGCCGCACCTGCCGTCTATCGCCAGCAATACCGGCCGCTTCGGGAGCGTCCCGATGAAGTCCAGAAGCGTTCCGGCGGCAGTATATACGTCAGTTCTCAGTTTCTTCATTCTTCGCGTGCCCCTTTGTGCCGAACGGCACCAGCCCGGTGCGGCCCAGGGCCAGCATTATAACCGGTATCAGGATAAGCTGGGCTATAATGCCGGGGATGGCGTTGATGAATGCCCCGGCAAGGAACATCTGCACCGAAAAGCCGCTGCCAAAAACTCCAAGCTGGATGGTCTGCACAACGCCCCATACCGCGCGTCCGGCAAGCATGGCGATTACCAAGCTGCGGTACAGCGCCAGCAAACATTTCCACTTTGAAAGGGAATAGAGCAGTCCGGCCGCCAGACCGTAGGTCATCAGCTCGAAGGCCATGCCGGTGGCGGCGGGGAAGAACACCGGCATACCGAATATGGCCGACCGCAGCAGCGGCAGAACGAACCCCACAACTGCTCCGCTCTGCCAGCCGCACACAAATCCGCACAGTAAAACCGGGATGTGCATGGGCAGGAGCATTTGGCCTATCTGGGGGATCTGGGCGGTGAACAAGGGCAGAACCAGGCCGATGGCCAGGAACATGGCGGACAGAACTATATTTTTTGTAATGGATTTCATTTATGTATCTCCTTTATATATGTGGTAATGTCTTTGATATCGCGGGCTTATCAAAGGGGCTTTACCTCAAAGTCCCTCATCGCTTCTGAAATTTTGATCTGCTGGGGGCAGAGCTTTTCGCAGCTGCGGCATCCGATGCAGGCGCTGGGCCGCTTGTCCTCCGGCAGAGTGCCGATCACCATGGCGGGCACGAACCCGCCGCCGGTGAACTTCCAGTCGTTATAAAGCCCGATGAGCTTGGGAATATCCAGCCCCTTCGGGCAGTGGCTGGTGCAGTACCGGCAGGCGGTGCAGGGCAGCAGGCCGTCCATCATGCCCGCCGCCATATGCAGCAGTGCGTCCATCTCCGGGTCAGTAAGAGGTTTTTCCTCGCCCCAGATATCAATGTTCTCTTTCATCTGCTCCAGGCTGGACATGCCCGAAAGGGTGACAACTACCTCCGGCAGGCTTTGCAGGAACCGGAACGCCCAGGCTACCGGTTTTTCGTCAGGCCGCAGGTTTGAGAGGGTCTCCTCGTCTTTTTCGCTGAGCTTCGCCAGCCGCCCGCCGCGCACAGGCTCCATGACCCATACGGGGATGTCGTACTCCCTGAGCAGCTCCATTTTGGCCTTTGCGTCCTGCAATGTCCAGTCCACATAGTTCAGTTGGATCTGACAGAACTCCATGCCCTCGTGGTAAGCCTCCAGGAACCGCCGCATGACCTCTACGCTGCCGTGGGCGGAAAAGCCCAAATGCCGGATTTTCCCGGCCTTTTTCTGCTCCAAAAGGTAGGAGTAGATGCCGTACTCGTCCTCATTTAGGTAGGCGTCGATGTTCATCTCGTTGACGTTGTGGATGAGATAGAAGTCGAAATAATCCACCTGGAGCTTCTCGAGCTGTCTGGGGAAGATTTCATTTACCTTGGACATATTCCCAAGGTCGTAGCCCGGGAACTTGGTGGCAAGGCAAAAGCTCTTCCGGGGGTGCTTTTTCAGCGCCTCGCCCATCACCAGCTCGGAATTGCCGTTGTGATAGCCCCAGGCGGTGTCGAAGTAGTTGACCCCATGGGACAGGGCATAGTCCACCATCTCCTGGGTGGCGGCGGCGTCTATCTTCGCGTCGTCGCCGTCAACAGTTGGCAGGCGCATGGCCCCCATGCCAAGGGCCGAGAGTTTTAAGTTTTTGAAATCCTTGTAGATCATGAGAATTCTCCTTTCCCAGTGTGCTTTGGTTATTATACGACCTGGAGCGCGGTCAATGTCAAGGCTTTTTTCTGGGGGCAGCCATTATATTCAGATGGGCATACTCACTGCTCTTTGCCGATTCCATGCCTGAGCAGGCATACTGTCTCTACATGCCCCGTCCCCGGGAACATGTCCACCGGCCTTCCCTCCGCCATCCCGTACCCCAGCTCCGCGAACTGCCGGAGGTCCCTTGCAAGCGTGGCCGGGTCGCAGGAGACGTAAACTATCCGCTTTGGGGCCATTCCCGCCACCGTCTCCACAAGCTTTGGGCCGCAGCCCTTGCGCGGGGGGTCGAGGATCACCACCTGGGGGCGTATTCCCCGGCGGGCCAGCTCTCCGGCGGCTTCTGAAGCGTCGGCGCATAGGAACTCGGCGTTGTCTATTCCGTTTCTCCTGGCATTCTCCCGGGCGTTTTCCACCGCCTGGGGCTGTACCTCAACGCCGATGAGCTTCCCCGCGGCCTTTGCCATGGACAGGCCGATGGTGCCCGTGCCGCAGTACATGTCCAGCAGCAGGTCCCTCTGTTCCGGGGCCGCGTATTCCGCCGCCAGCTTGTAGAGCCTTTCCGCCTGGTCATGGTTTACCTGGTAGAAGGACAGGGGGGATATCTCGAATTCCAGGCCGCAGAGCATATCGCGTATGCTGTCCCTGCCCCACACTGTCCGGCAGTGCCCGCCCAGGGCCACGTTGGTCCGCTCGCGGTTGGAGTTTATTATAAGGCTCGTCAGTTCCGGCACGGCGCTGCGCATGGCTTTTACCAGCTCCGGCTCGTGGTGCAGGCCGTTGCCGTTTACCACCACGCAGGCCATCACCTCCCCGGTGGCGGCGGCTTTTCTCAGGAAAAGCCTGCGCATACGCCCGGTATGCGAGAGCTCGTCGTAGATCGGGTCGCCGTACTCACTGGCCCACTGCCTGAAGGCCTCCATGGCCCGGGAGAATTCCTGGGGCTGGAGCTTGCAGCTCTCGCAGGGCACTATCCTATGGGAGTTTTTGGCGTAGAAGCCCAGCTCTATGCCGCCGTCCGGGGCCTGCCCTATAGGCAGCAGGGCCTTGTTCCGATAGCCGTCCCTGCTTTCTGCGCCTATGATCGGCTTTAAGGGCGGCTCTTTTATGCCGCCTATGCGCTCCAGCGCGTCCCGGACCTTCCGCTCCTTTATCTCAAGCTCCGCCTGGTAGGTGATATGCCTGTAGCAGCACCCGCCGCAGAGCCGGTAGGCCGGGCAGTCAGGCTCTATCCGGCAGGGGGAGGGCTCCAGTATCTTTTCCAGCCGCCCGAAGGCGTGGGTCTTCGCGGCCTTCACTATCTTCACCAGGGCCCGGTCCCCTGGGGCGCCCATGGGCACGAACACCGCCTCGCCCTCGTACCGGCCCACGGCGGACCCCTCGGCGGTCATGCCGGTGAAGTCCATCTCGATATACTGATTTTTGCTAAGGGCCACCGCGGTCTCCTCCGTTTCCTGGTTCAACAATCGTATAGATTGTATAAAATTCTTAGAAAAATGTGCTTGTAGTTATCAAAAACATAGAACTTGTCGAAAAAACTTGATTTTGCGCTAACAATACAGTAAAATATTTCTGTAAGAGAAGATTACAAGTTTGCGGTGAATCCTTCCCGATTCGCCGCGGTTTCAATACAACTCCTCCCCAAAAGAAGGAAAGGGACCGGTCCCCCCGGTTCTTTTCCTTTTTGCTATTTTACCTTGGTGCGGAAGTCCGCTATCCGCGCCTGATAGGCGGCCTCTGCCTCCTTGGAGAAGGCAGGCTCCGTATCCGGCGCGCCCATGGCCGAGAGCACCCCCTTGGCAAAGCAGGGGTTCAGCGGCAGTATTGGCCCCTGGAGGTATGTGGCGAAAAGGTTATTGACCCGCAGCCCCTCATAGGGACACTTTTTGTTGAGCCCCACGCCCTTTTTGACCGTGAACAGCCCCTCTGCCCCGTCCTCCGGCCAGGCCATGGTGAACTGGGACTTGAAGCCGGTGACCTCCTGGCCCTGCCAGTCCCCCAGAAAGACGCTGTTGTGCCGGTGCATAAGGTCCCGCTTGGCATATATTGGCAGAAGCCCCAGGCCCTGGAGCTTTGAGCCGTCCTCCCGCAGGATATAGCTGCCCAGCGTCTCCATGGCGTTGCCTGTCAGCAGGAAGGCCGTGCCGCTGTCTATCAGCTCCCTCAGTCTGTCCCTATAGGGCGTGAGCTTTTTTATTACCTTCTCCTGGGTGCGCTCGGACATGGGGCCCATGTATATCAGGCCCCCGGGCTCAAGCCTTGGCTCCTCCCAAAGGGAGGTGTCCAGGCGCTCCGCTTCCGGCAGGCAGAGCTGGAGATATTTTACGTTGAAAAGGTCCCCGAAAAGGTTGCAGTATTCCGGGAAAAGCACCTCAATCCGCATTTTTCGCCGCCTCCTTCTCTAAGAGCTCTTTGACCAGCTTTTCGGTGCTTTCGGCCAGCTTTATGGTGTACACGTCGTAGAGGATGAACACCGCGTCCGGCTCTGCCGCGCGAAGGGCCTTTGCCGCGCCGGAGGTTTCGGGCATATGGTCTATGCGCTCCGCCGGGACCCCGGCCAGCAGCAGCCGCAGGTACACGTCCCAGTGCCGGGCCCCGGCCACTATCAGCTGCACAACGGAATCGTCCGCCAAAAACTCGAAGTCCGCGTCGTACAGCCAGGAGATGTTCTCCACCGTGTGCTGGGCGTCGAAGAAGTCGTCCAGGAACAGTATCGCGGCCTTTTTGCCCGGATAGTCCCGGATGTTCTGAAAGGCCCTTGAGCAGGCCACGGGGTTCTGGCCCTTGGCAAGGTGGAGTATGGCCTTGCGGCCGTTTACCTCCTCCTCCATATAGCGGGTGGCGCTGATGCCTATGGAGCCAAGAGCCTCCGCTATGGTCCCGGGCTCTATGCCGTGCTCGCAGAGGAGGGCTATGGCCGCCAGGGAGTTGTACACGTTTATATAGCTGTTATTGGCCAGGGGGAAAGTGCAGCTTTCCCCCCGGATGTTCACCTGCATGTCCGTCTCCCGGAGCTGCGTCACGGTGTAGTCCGCCTCTGGGGAGGAGAAGCCGCAGTCCTTGCATCGGGCCCTTCCGATATGGTGATAGCGCCGAAAGTCCCAGCTGAGTTCGCCGCCGCAGCGTGGGCAGGCGGGCACGTCCTGGACGATGTTCCTGGGGCCATCCCCGTCGGCGGGCTGCTTGGCGATGGAGAAGTACGCCCGGGGGTTACCGGGCTTTAATTCGGAGCACATCATGTCGTCGGCGTTCAAGACCATGGGCACCCCGTCGGGGATGTACTTATTGAGAAAATCCCAGATAAACTCCGGGTGGGCGTTGCGCTTATAGGAGTCCCGGAAGATGTTGGTGCACAGCATAAGGTCCGGGCGCATATAGGGCAGTATCAGGTTTGAGCTGCGCTCGTCCAGCTCGAAGACCGCCAGGTCCTTGGTGGGCCGGCCCCGCCAGTCGGAGTTCGCCAGCAGCAGGGAGGCGACCCCCGAGTAGACGTTGGAGCCGTTGCGGTTGCAGTAGAAGTCCGCGCCGGTCTTCTCCAGCACGTCCTCTATGAGGTTGCAGACGGTGGTCTTGCCGTTGGTTCCGGTGATACAGATGACCTTTTTGGGCTTTGGCATACGGCCGATGAAGCTTTTGCAAAGCCATATGGCAAGCTCCCCGGGCAGGTTTGTGGCGTTGCGGCCCAGCTTTAAAAGCAGAAAGCGCACAAGCTTTGAAATGAACAGGACCAGGTAAAAGTATGGGGTTCGTCTCATTTGGTTCCTTCCTATCCGACTCAGTTTTACATACCCTGTTATTCTACCAAAAAAGGCCGGGTTTTTCAACCGGCATCTTGACCTTTTGGGTATTTTAGGTTAAAATTATAGTATAGTCCCCACAATATTTTACCATCCAGGAGGTTTTTCCCATGAACAAGCTGCCCGTCGCCGTGCAGGTCTACTCCGTCCGGGAGGACGCCGAGAGGGATTTCGCCGGCACCATGAAGAAAATAAAGGAGATAGGCTATGACGGCGTAGAGCTGGCCGGGCTCTACGGCCTCTCCCCCGCCGAGATAAAGGCCGCCATTGAGGACGCCGGCCTTATCGCCGTGTCGGCCCACGTGCCCTTCCAGGAGCTGAAGGCCGACATGGAGGGCACTGTCCGCCAGTATGAGGAGATAGGCGTCAAGTACATCGCCATCCCCTATCTGATGGAGGAGGACCGCCCCGGCGGGGAGAAGTTCGAGGAGAACGTGAAGGTCTTCGGCGAGATAGGGCGCGTCTGCAAGGCCCACGGCATCGGGACCCTCTATCATAACCATGACTTTGAGTTCCAGAAGATGCCCGACGGCAGGTATGCCCTTGACTACATCTATGACACCATCCCCGCGGACCTTTTGCAGACGGAGATAGACACCTGCTGGGTCAACGTGGCCGGGGAGGACCCCGCCGCCTATGTCAGGAAGTACAGCGGCCGCGCCCCGGTGGTGCACCTGAAGGACTTCTATAAGGAGGGCAAGCCCGGCAATATGTACCAGCTTATAGGCACGGACGTGGAGGAGCAGGAGAACAAGGGCTTCTTCGAGTTCAGGCCCGTGGGCAGCGGTATGCAGGATTTCCCCTCCATCCTTGAGGCCTCTCTGGAGGCCGGGGCCAAGTGGGTCGTGGTGGAGCAGGACCAGTCCAACGGCCGCACGCCCATGGAGGCCATCACCATGAGCCGGGAGTATCTCAAGGGCCTGGGCTGGTAAGCGTAAAAAACAGACGGAGAGCCGGGTAGATACCCGGCTCTCTTGATCTTTGCCTACTTATTCTCGTCTCCGTAGAGTATCTCACGGAGAAGCTCGGTCGTGTCCATCTGCTCCGGCGGCACCTGTGAGGACTGGCGGGGCTGGGGGGCGGGCCTTGGCGCAGGGGCCGGGGCCTGCCGCACGGGCCGCCGCTGAACCGGCGGCTGGGCGGCATACTCCTGCTCAGCGTAATGCTGGGCCGGATACTGCGGCGGCTGGGCCACGGGCAGGGAGAACTCGTCGGTGTACATGGAGGTTTCCGTGGGCATGATGGGCCCGCCGCTTGGGGGCACCTGCCGCGGGGGCTCGAACTCCTCGGTATATACGGATGCCTTTGGCGGCGCCATGGGCTCCGGGCTCTGATATTCCCGGTAGTCTATCTGCTGGGGCGGAAGCTCGAATTCCTCGGTATAGACGCTGCCGTTTACCGGCACGGCCAGCTCCTCGGGCTCGGGCCTGTGCAGCGAGGGGGCGGGGCTGTCATAGCCGTAGTCCTGCTGCCGGTCATACTGGGCGTATGGGTCGTCCTCATAGGCCTTTGCGCGCGGCTGGGGGGATCTTGGCCGCACAGGCTGGCGGACCGCCGCCTGCTCTATCTCGGCGAATATCTCCTCCCGCTCGTCCACGCCGCGGCCGCGTATGACGAACACCATAAGGACGATCAGACCGATCACCCCGGTGCCGACGCAGGCCGCCCCGCTGTAGAACAGGGTCCTGGACATGGCGTTGCTCTTCTGGGTGACCCTTGCGAAGGTCACGTACTGGGGTCCGTCGTCAATGGGAGCGCTGGAGCTGCTCTGGCTGCTGCCGGAGCTCTCTATGGGGCTGCTGCTTACGGGCCGGCGGAAGCCGGTGCTGGGCTGGCGTATGCTGCCGCCCATATTGACGCTGGGACTTGTGGCCGAGCCCTGGTTCGTATCCCCGCCGCTGCTGCCGCTGTCCGGCGGGGGCGGCTCGGGAGTGGGCTCCTCGGAGGGTTCGGCCGTGGGCTCATCTGTGGGCTCCATAGTGGGCTCGTCCGTTGGCGCGTCAGTAGGCGCGTCTGTGGGGCCCGGGTCATCCGTGGGCGCGTCGGTGGGCCCAGGGGGGTCCGTGGGGTCTATTATGGGCGGATCCGTGGGGTCTATGGGCGGCTCTGTGGGGTCGGTGATAACGGGCGGCTCGTCTCCTCCCTCTCCGGGGCTCACGTCCATGCTGCCCTGGCCCTCGTCGGCCGCAGCCATGAACATCCCGCCCAGCACCAGCAGGGCCAAAAGCAGTGCTAATATTACGCGTGTTTTTTTCATATGGGCTCCTTCTTTATGCTATTGCTTTCGCTTTTCCTGTACCTCTCTCACCAGCTCTGCCATCTCGTCCCCGGACAGCCGCCTGCCGTCTATCACCGACGGTATGCGGTACTCGAGGTCGACGATGTAGAGGTAGGCCCCGTCCTCGGAATAGTCTTCGGAGCCGAAGTAGTGCAGGCTGAGCTCCGTAAGTTCTCCGGCCTTCCAGCGCTCGGTCCCGGGGTAGACCGGCTCGCCGTACAGCTCCGCTGCCACATCGCGGAGGGCGTCACGGGCGCTCTCCGCCTCCTCCTGGTCATTGAACGTGGCGCGAAAGTTCATGCCGAACAGCCCCTCGGGCGCGGCTATGGATGTCAGCACTGCCTGCCGGAAGTATTCGCCGCCTATGCTGCGGGGAGCTTTCAGGAGGTAGGACCCGGCGCTGGTGGAGGAGCCGTAGTTTTCCAGGTCCTCCTTGGATAGTCCCAGGCCCTCGAGGGCGGCGTCGGTATCCGCGAAGTACAGGCTCTCCATGTGCTCTATCTCGTCCCGGGAGAGCAGGCCCCTGGACACGGTCTCCTCTTTCCCCTCCCCGCAGGCCCCGAGCACAAGCACCAAAACCATAGATACGGCAAAGACTTTCCTTAACATGACCTTCACGCCTTTCCAAATTATAGTATAGACTGTCTCTATACATATAATCGGCATTGGGGCCCTGCCGGTCACAGCTTTTTTGAAAATATTTTAGAATTCGCCTATCTTATCTTTGATATACCTCTCCAGTCCCTCGATGGGCACCCTCTCCTGGGCCATGCTGTCCCGCTCGCGGACGGTGACGCAGTCGTCGGCGGGCTTCTCGCTGTCCCCAACGGTCTCGAAGTCGATGGTGACGCACAGGGGCGTGCCTATCTCGTCCTGGCGGCGGTAGCGCTTGCCGATGGAGCCGGTCTCGTCGAAGTCGGCCATGGTGTGCTTTGAGAGCTGGTCGTAGACCTCCAAAGCTTTGGGGGAGAGCTTCTTGGAGAGGGGCAGCACCGCGGCCTTATAGGGGGCGATGCAGGGCTTCAGGTGCAGGACCACGCGGCTGTCGTTTTTCGCCTCGTCCAGCATCTCCACGTCGTAGGCCTCTGAGAGCACGGCCAGCACGGTGCGGTCCAGGCCGTAGGTGCTCTCGATGATATAGGGGATGAACTTCTCGTTTGTCTCCGGGTCCAGGTAGTCCATCTTCTGGCCGCTGTACTCCTGGTGGCGGGTAAGGTCGAAGTCCGTGCGGTTATGGGTGCCGTTTATCTCCCCCCAGCCGAAGGGGAACAGGTACTCTATATCGCAGGCGGCCTTGGCGTAGTGGGCAAGCTTCTCGTGGTCGTGGAAGCGAAGGCGCTCGGCGGGGAGCCCCAGGTCCTCGAAGTATTTCCTGCCGTACTCCTTGAAGTACAAATACAGCTCCTCGTCGTCGCCCTTCTTGCAGAAGGTCTGGAACTCCATCTGCTCGAACTCGATGGTGCGGAAGGTGAAGTTGCCGGGGGTTATCTCGTTTCTGAAGGCCTTGCCAATCTGGCCGATGGAAAAGGGCAGCTTTGCCCGCATGGTCCGCTGGACATTGAGGAAGTTCACATACTCGCCCTGGGCGTTTTCGGGGCGCAGATAGATAACGGACTTATTGTCGTTTGTGACGCCCCTGAAGGTCTGGAACATCAGGTTGAACTCCCGGATGTCGGTAAAATTGTGCTTGCCGCAGTTGGGGCAGGGGATGTGGTGGTCCTTGATATACTGGAACATCTCCTCCTTGGTCATGCCGTCGGCGTGGGCCTCGGGGTCGAAGTCGTCGATGAGGTTGTCGGCCCTATGGCGCATCTTGCACTCCTTGCAGTCAAGGAGCGGGTCAGAGAAGCTCTGGACATGGCCGCTGGCCTCCCAGACTCTCGGGTGCATGAGGATGTCCGCGTCCACCTCGAAGGAGCTGCGGCGCTCCTGGATAAAGCGCTTGCGCCAGGTGTCTTTAATGTTGTTCTTGAGCCGGGAGCCCAGAGGTCCGTAGTCCCAGGTGTTGGCAAGGCCCCCATATATATCGCTTCCCGGGAAGATAAAGCCCCGGGTCTTGCAAAGGCCGGTTATCATGTCCATGGTCTTGTCAGTATGCTGCATAGTCATTACGTCCTTTCTCTCTTTAACATACCAGTATTTTACCAAATCCCGGCGTGATTTGCAAGGAAAACGTGAGGTTTTTGCAATTTTCCCTTATGGGGCGCGTTGACACGGACAGGGGAAGCGGTTATAATAAAAAAGCCCCGCGTATTTCGTCATGAAAACGCAGGGGTCCGGGGCGCTGCCGCGGTTGGCGGTATAGTTAACGCAGTTCTAAAGTGCGTTTACTGAACAGCCCATCTCCGAAAGGGGGTGGTTCATCCTACCCAGAGATCATATCGAAGGGAGGTGAAGCTGATGGGAAAGATTTTACTGCGGGTATTGGTATTTTTACTTATCGCGCTTATTGTGCTCTACTTCTTTCCTCTGAAAGCGAGCTGACCGCCCGGATAGCAGCCGAGCGGTCAGCTCATTTGGTCCTTAAGTCATAAAACTTTGGGCTGACCGTCAAGCGGCAGCTGCCCTTTTATATGTATATTATACCACCTTACGGGCAAATGTCAACCCCTATGGCCAAACCTTTAATTTCGCAAGGAGGCGCCCATGGTCCATACCATTCAAAAGGACGGCACGTCCATCGACTGTGTAAGCTTCGGCAGGGGCAGCAGGCCCCTGGTGATGCTCCCCGGGCTCAGTTTCCAGCGGGTCAAGGGAGCGGCGCCGGCGCTGAGGTATATGTACAGAGAGTTCGGGAAAAGCCACAGGGTCTATGTGATAGACAAGAAGAATGAGGTCCCTGAGGGGTACACTGTCCGGGATATGGCGGACGACACGGCCTATGCGATGGAGCGGCTGGGGCTTTCCGGCGCGGACGTGTTCGGCGTTTCCCAGGGGGGCATGATCGCCCAGTATCTCGCTATATATTATCCAAAGCTTGTGCGAAGGCTGGCGCTGGGGGTCACGGCCGCGAGGGTAAACCCGGTTATGGAAGAGGCCGTAAACGGCTGGATAAGGATGGCCGGGGCTGGGGACTATGGTGCTATTGTGAGGGATATGCTCCTGAGGATGTACTCCGGGCAATATATAAAGAGGTACGGCTGGCTGTTCCCGGCGGTCTCCAGACTGACGAGGCCCAAGGAGAGGGACGCCCTGCGCTTTATAAACCTGGCAAGAGCCTGCCTGACCTGCAGCTCATACCCGGAGCTTGACAGGATAAAATGCCCCGTGCTGGTGCTGGGCGGCATGGAGGACAAGGTGCTTACGGGCGAAGCGTCCCGGGAGATAGCGGGGGCTTTGGGCTGTGAGCTTTACATGTACGAGGGTCTGGGACATGCCGCCTATGAGGAGGCAAAGGACTTTAACTCGAGGATAAGCCGGTTCTTTAACGAATGACGGCTATAGAAGGAGAGTATAGATAATGGACAAGAGCAGAATACGCAATTTCAGCATAGTGGCCCATATCGACCACGGAAAGAGCACCCTTGCGGACAGGATACTGGAGCAGACCAGCGCCGTGCCCCTTCGGGAGATGGAGGACCAGCTTTTGGACAATATGGACCTGGAGCGGGAGCGGGGCATAACCATAAAGGCCCACGCCGTCACCCTTGTCTATTCCGCAAAGGACGGGCAGGACTACGTCTTCAACCTGATAGACACCCCCGGGCACGTGGACTTCAACTATGAGGTCTCCCGGTCCCTGGCGGCCTGCGAGGGGGCGGTGCTGGTGGTGGACTCGTCACAGGGGATAGAGGCGCAGACCTTGGCAAACACCTATCTGGCCGTGGACGCGGGGCTGGAGATAGTGCCTGTGGTGAACAAGATAGACCTCATCAGCGCCGACCCCGAGCGGGTCTGCCATGAGATAGAGGACGTGATAGGCATACCGGCCATGGACGCGCCGAGAATTTCGGCCAAGAACGGCATAAATATTGACGAGGTCATGGAGCGGATAGTCAGCGATATTCCCGCCCCCCAGGGGGACGAGAACGCGCCCCTTAAGGCCCTTATCTTCGACTCCTACTACGACCCCTATAGGGGCGTTATAGTCTATGTGCGGGTGAAGGACGGCACGGTGAGGACCGGGGACACAATACGCATGATGGCCACCGGCGGGGAGTTCCAGGTGGTGGAGTGCGGCTTCCTGCGGGCCACCTCTCTTGAGCCCGCCGAGGCCCTTTACGCCGGGGAGGTGGGCTATATCGCGGCCTCCATCAAGGACGTGCGCCAGGCCAGAGTCGGCGATACGGTGACCCTCTCGGAGCGCCCGGCAGAGGAGGCTTTGCCCGGATATAGGGCCGTGCAGCCCATGGTGTACTGCGGCATTTACCCCGCCGATGGGGCACACTATACGGACCTTAGGGATGCTTTGGAGAAGCTTCAGCTGAACGACGCGTCTCTTACCTTCGAGCCGGAGACCTCAGTGGCTTTGGGCTTTGGCTTTCGGTGCGGATTCTTGGGGCTTCTGCACATGGAGATAATCCAGGAGCGCCTTGAGCGGGAATATAACCTGGACCTTATCACCACCGCCCCCAGCGTTGTCTATAAGATAAGGAAGACCGACGGCACCGAGCTCACCATCGACAACCCCACCAACTACCCCGACCCCGCCACTATAGCCGGGGCCCAGGAGCCCATCACCAACGCGCATATCTACTCCCCGGCGGAGTATGTGGGCAGTATCATGGAGCTCTGCCAGGAGCGGAGGGGGACCTTTATGGATATGAAATACCTGGACACGGACCGGGTGGACATACACTATGAGCTGCCGTTGAACGAGATAATATACGACTTCTTCGACGCCTTGAAGTCCCGCACCAGAGGCTATGCAAGCTTCGACTATGAGCTTCTGGGATATAGGGAGTCGAAGCTTGTGAAGCTGGACATACTCTTAAACGGCGAGACCGTGGACGCGCTGTCCTTTATCCTGCACACGGACAAGGCGTACCCAAGGGCCAGGAAGATGACGGAAAAGCTCAAGGAGAATATCCCCCGCCAGCTCTTTGAGGTGCCCATCCAGGCGTGTATCGGCGGGAAGATAATCGCCCGGGAGACGGTGAAGGCCCTCAGAAAGGACGTGCTGGCCAAGTGCTACGGCGGCGACATCACCAGAAAGAAGAAGCTGCTGGAAAAGCAGAAGGAGGGCAAGAAGCGTATGCGCCAGCTGGGCACCGTGGAGGTGCCCCAGGAGGCCTTTATGGCCGTGCTGAAGCTGGAGGAATAAAATGGGCATGGGGCTCTATATACACGTGCCCTTCTGCCGGGGGAAGTGTCCTTACTGTGACTTTTACTCTGTCTCTCCGGACGAGGGAACGGTGGACAGGTACGTTTCGCGCACGCTGGAGCTCATGGCACGGTGCAGCGGCAACTGTGCCCAAGAAGTGGGTACTGTGTACTTTGGCGGCGGCACGCCCAGCGTCATAGGCGCTGGACGCCTTGGGGAGCTTTTGGAGGGTGTAAACAGGCATTTTCGCCTCTCCCCGGGGGCGGAGGTGAGCTGCGAAGTTAACCCTACAGGGGTAAGCGGAGAATTTTTCTCACAGCTATACAGCGCCGGATTTAACAGGCTCTCCATGGGTATGCAGTCGGCAAATACTGATGAGCTTTCCCTATTGGGCCGAAGGCACGGCCCGGATGAGGTCCGGCGGGCCGTGGAAGCCGCGAGGGCAGCTGGCTTTTCCAATATTTCCCTTGATCTGATGCTTGCCCTGCCAGGGAGCACAAGGGAAAGCCTTGAGAGGAGCATAAGCTTTGCGGCGGAGCTCTCGCCGGAACATATCTCGGCGTATATCCTGAAGGTGGAGCCGGGCACGCCGTTTGCCTCCCGGAGGCTTGTGCTGCCGGACGACGACGAGACCGCCGGGCAATACCTTTTTGCGGTTGAGCGGCTTTCCGAGCTTGGATATTTGCAGTATGAGATAAGCAATTTCTCAAAGCCCGGCTTTGAGAGCAGGCATAACCTCTGCTACTGGCGGTGTGATGAGTACCTGGGGTTGGGCCCGGCGGCCCACTCCTTTTATGAGGGGCGGCGC
Source organism: uncultured Eubacteriales bacterium (assembly GCA_910584745.1). Classification (GTDB taxonomy): domain Bacteria; phylum Bacillota; class Clostridia; order Oscillospirales; family Acutalibacteraceae; genus Acutalibacter. The sequence goes on along the minus strand of CAJUDG010000002.1, from coordinate 258,621 downwards.
TTTTACTGGGGGCGTGACCTTGAAGGCTACCTTCGGGGGGACGGGCCCGTGGACGACGGCCCTGGGGGCGCTCCGGGGGAGTTCGCCATGCTGAACCTGCGGCTCTCGAGGGGGCTTATTGAGAATGAGTGCGTCCGGCGCTTCGGGGAGGGCGGCAGGGAGCTGTTCTCCAAGATACGCGGGCGGGTGCTCGGCTGTCCGGGAAGCCTGGTGGAGGTCCGCCCCGACAGGGTAAGATTTACGCCGGAGGGCTTTTTGGTGTCCAACGCCCTGCTCTCAAGGCTTTTAGACTGAACTCCACGGGCCGTAGACCCTTGTTTTTGGGCGGTTCTACGGCCTGTGGGTTCCCTTTTTCAGCCGTTTATTCTATACTTTCACACGAAGGAGGCGGTCATATGGTCGTAGAGTCCCTGGACCAGGAGCGCACAGGCAGGTTCATACAGTCCATAAGAAAGGAGCTGGGCCTGACCCAGAGGCAGCTAGCGGAGAAGCTTATGATAAGCGACAAGACTGTCTCAAAGTGGGAGTGCGGCTCCGGCCTGCCGGAGATATCCCTCCTCATGCCCCTTTGCCGGGAGCTGGGGATAAACGTCAACGAGCTCCTGTCCGGACAGAGGCTGACAGCCGCCGACTACCAAAGAAAAGCGGAGGAAAATATCATGTCGCTGATGAAAGAGCGGGAGGAAAACGTCAAAAAGATACGGCTTTCGGTGTTCACCGGGGTAAGCTGCACGGCAACGCTCATAATCATGGTACTGCTGGTGGGCTTCTATGCCGAGGTCATCGCCCTGCCGGTGAAGCTGCTGATAATGGTCTTTGCCTGTTTGCAGTTCGCCGTGGGGCTGTATGTCACCATGGCCATGGACCGGGAGGCGGGCTACTTCAAGTGTAAGGCCTGCGGCGAGACCTTCAAGCCCAGCTGGGGGGCGTACATCTGGGGCCCGCACACCGTCACCCGGCGGTGGCTCAGGTGCCCCAAGTGCGGGAAGGTCACGGCGTGTAAGCATGTGATGAGCAGGGGGGAGCCGGATGAGCAGGAGAAGTAAGATACTTGCCTTTTTAGGCGTTGAGTATGCTCTGGTTTTTGTGTGCACCCTGCCGCTTTTCCTGCTGGGCGCGGAGCCTATGGGCCCCCTGATGCTGGGCATATCCGTACTGTTCATGTTTCTCCCGGCCCTCGCGGCGCTGATAGTCAGGCGGCTATCCGGGGACCGCTCGGGTATGTTCCTGCGTCCCAATATCAAAGGGGCGCGGCGGCAGTACCTTATGGCGGCGCTCCTGCCCGGGGGCCTTACCATGGCGGGGGCGGCGCTGTATTTCCTGCTGTTCCCCGGGGATCTGGACCTATCCATGGGATATATGTCAGAATTGCTTGCACTCAGCGGCCAGGCGGCGGAGGTCCCTGCCGTGACCCTGCCTCAGGTGATAGGCGCGGGTCTGGTCCTGACGCTCATAGCGCCGCTGGTCGTGGTGAACCACATAGCGGCCTTCGGAGAGGAGCTGGGCTGGCGGGGGTATCTTCTGCCAATGCTCATAGAGGGCCTTGGGGAGAGAAGGGCGGTCCTTATGAACGGCGTTCTCTGGGGCATAGCCCACGCGCCGCTGGTATGCTTCGGGCTCAACTATACCGGTGAGTACCCCGGCGCGCCCTTTACGGGCATACTGATGATGGTGGTCTTCGCCACGGTCCTGGGGGTATTCATGTCGTACCTCACTCTGCGCTCGGGGAGCATATGGCCCGCCTGCGTCGCCCACGGCGCGGTGAACGCCGTAAGGGAGGCTCCGCTGCTTATCTGCGCGGCGGGGTATAACGCCCTCTTGGGGCCAAAGCCATCGGGGATCATCGGTATGGCGGGGTTTATTGTTTTGGGCGGGGCGCTTATGCTCAGGCTGGATAAGAAAAGGAAATAGAAAAGCGCTCCCTTCTCCGGGGAGCGCTTTTTACTTACATCAAGCGGAAGTCCGTCTCAAGCACGTCCACATCCTCCATGCACCGCAGTATGTCCTCCCGCCCGGCGATGGCCGGGATGCCGCCGGGCTTTGAGGCGCACATGGAACCGGCGGCGTTGGCGAAGCGGCAGAAGCCCTGGAGCTCCTCCTGGGAGAGGGATTCGAGCTTCTCCGGCGCGTCGTAGCCGTTCTGTATCAGCTGGGACAGGAAGGCCCCCCAGAAGCTGTCCCCGGAGCCGGTGGTGTCCACCACCTTCACGTCGTATGTGGGGTGGTGCCGCAGCCGCCCGTTCAGAGAGGACACGCAGCCGTCCGGGCCCAGGGTCACTATGGCCAGCACAACGCCCTTTTCGTGCAGGAGCTTCGCGCCCCCGGCGATGCTGTCCGTGCCCGTAAGAAGGGCCAGCTCCTCCTCGGATATCTTCAGCACGTGGCAGAGCTCAAGGCCCATGCCCATGGCCTCTATCCCCTTCTCCGCGTCCTTCCAGAGGGCCGGACGCCAGTTGGGGTCATAGGAGATCATCTTGCCCATGGCCCTGGCCTCCTTCACAAGGTCCAGGGTGGTGGTCCTGCTGGGCTCGGTGGTAAGGGAGAGGGAGCCGAAATGCAGGGCCCTGCACTCCCTTATGGCGGACTTATCCACCTCGTCCTCCCGAAGCTGGGTGTCCGCCCCCGGGTCCCGGTAGAAGGTGAAGCTGCGGTCGCCCTCCTTGTCCAGGTGCACGAACGCGAGGGTCGTGCGCACATTTTCGTCCACCACCACGCCGCTTACGTCCACGCCGTTTTCATTAAGGCAGTCCTTTAGGGTGCGGCCAAAGCTGTCGTCCCCCACCTTGCCGATGAACCCCGCCGGGACCCCCAGCCTTGCAAGCTGCACGGCCACGTTCCCCGGCGCGCCGCCGGGATTTGGGCAAAGGGCGTTCTCCACACCCGGGGCCTTGACTGGGGTAAAGTCGATTAGAAGCTCTCCTGTGGTTATGATATCCGGCATACTATCACTTTCCTTTCAATGATTTTTATACTATCAGGCTTATCTCAGCCTTTGCGTTCCCTTTTACGCCGATGCGGTCATAGGGCGCCGCCGGGTACAGCAGCTGGGTGAAGACCCTGGTGCCCTTGTCGGCAAAGAGCTCGCATATGGAGCGGTCGAAGGTCAGCTCCAGGGTCCAGGGACCGGTGAAGAAGCGTGGGGCGGATATCCTGCCGTACTCGGGCTTTGCGAAGTCCGCGTTAAAGTCCCTGAGCCCCGCGCGTCTTCGGTCTATGTAGATATCCCCGCCCTCCTCTACGCCGAAGCTGAAGGCCTCACCGCTGTCGTTTGACAGGGTCACCTCCGCTGCGCCCTCGCCCGAGACCGTCAGCTTGAACACCTCGCCGGGCAGGCTGCCGTCTATTGGCCCGGGCGCGCCGAACAGCTTATCGCTTACGGGGGCCCCGGCCAGGCGCACGCCGCCCAGGGGCGTGTCCGCAAGGAAGAGCGTCCGGGGAATCGTCATCTGTCCGCAGAACTCCCCGGTGGGCAGGTCGTTGGCGTATACCCAGTTGGCTGCCCAGCCCACCAGTATGCGCTCATCTGTGCCGAAGAAGGTGACCCCGGCGTAGTTGTCAAAGCCGCTGTCTATAAACTCCGGCTCCTTAAAGCTGCCGTCGCATGTGAATGTATCGCCGTCAAAGCTCCCCAGGAAATACTGGGTACGGCTGCCCCTGTTCTCCGGGCAGGCCCCCATGCTCACCAGCAGCACCCACACCTCCCTGCCGCCAATGGTCAGGGGGAACAGGTCCGGGCACTCCCATACGCCTTTAGAGTAGTTTCCCCCAGGGCCGAAGCTGCCGGTCATATGCCAGTGTATCAGGTCCTCAGAGCCGTAGAACTCCACATGGTCCCCCACGGCCAGCACGGCGGTCCAGCCGCCTTTGGGATTTTTAAGCACCTTCGGGTCCCTGAAGTCCTGTTTCTCGCTGTTGGGTACCACCGGATTCCCGGGGTATTTTATAAAATTCTCGCCGTCCAGGCTGTAGGCGATGCTCTGCTGCTCGTGCTCCCCGTGGGAGGTGTACATTGCCACTATGGGCGAGCCCTCCTTGGTGCCAAGCCCCGAGGAGTTATTTTCGTCATACACGGCGCTGCCGGAGAAGACCATGCCAAGGCCGTCTGGGCCAAGGGCGTTTGGCAGGTCCCTCCAGCTGAGAAGGTCCTCGCTTACGGCATGGGACCAGTGCAGGTCCCCCCAGTGGGGCTCTGGGCCGTACTGGGCGAAAAGATGGTATTTCCCCCTGGCGTATACCAGGCCGTTGGGGTCGTTTATCCAGCCCTTTTTGGGGGCGTAGTGCAGGGCGGGGCGAAAGTCCCGGGGCGCTTTGGTGCTCATTTGGACAGGCCTCCTTGTATTTTTGCGTACATTCTATCACAAAAGCTCCGAAAAGTAAATACTTCCGGCCCGCGATTGACTTTCCCCTCTCTTTGGTTTATAATACCAGTTATGATATTATTTTTCTTTAGGAAAGGGTCAATAAAATGAATGACGTCTTCGTTGAGCGCATGGTAAAGAAAAAGTTCGAGACCACGGACCTCTTGGTGGTCATCGGGGTCATAGCGGCCATAATCATACTGAGCCTTGTGGGCTTCTATGTGGGGTTCGTGGTGGTCATGTTCCCTACCCTCTCACTGCTTATAGCGGCCGGGTCCGTGTTCGGCGGGTATAAGCTCATCTCCATGCGGATGCTGGAGTATGAATACAGCATCACAAACGGCTTCGTGACGGTGGACAAGATAATGAACCGGGCCACAAGAAAGCGTATGACCTCCTTCGAGTGCAGCAGCTGCGAGGATATCGGGACCTATCAGGAGGCCGAGGCGCGGCTTCGGACCCGCTCCTTTGACAGCAGGATCTTCGCCACCCAGTACGCCGACCGCAGGGATTCGTGGTTCATGATAGTGCGCAGCGGCAAGACCGGCAAGACCCTTGTGGTCTTCGACCCGGACGAAGACATGCAGGAGGCCATAAAGAAGTTCATCCCCCGCTCTTTAAAGTTCGAGAAGTTCGGCAGGGGTTAAGCGGTCGTACTCTTTACCGTCCAGGGTCTTCCAGGCGAACAGGCCGTCCTCCAGGGTCATATAGCCCCGGGGGCTGTCCTCCTTCGGGATGGAGACCGAGCCCGGGTTCAGATACCACCAGCCGGCGGGGGCCCTTGTCTTTGCCGGCACATGGGTGTGCCCGTGGAGCAGCACGTCCCCGCTTGACAGGGCGGGCGGGTCATCCGTATTGTACACGTGGCCGTGGGTGGCGAACACCAGTCTCCCCGCCGCTTCCAAAAGGCAGTATTCCGCCAGCACCGGGAAGGGCAGCACCATCTGGTCCACTTCCGCTTCGCAGTTGCCCCGCACGCAGAATATCCTGTCTTTAAATTCACTGAGCATCGCTATGACCTCCTTTGGGGCGTAGCCCTCTGGCAGGCCGTTTCTGGGGCCGTGGTACAGCAGGTCCCCCAGCAGAAGCAGGCGGTCCGCCCCCTCCCGGCCGAAGGCCTTTATGAGCTCCCCGCAGCAGAGCGCGGAGCCGTGTATGTCGGACGCTATGAGCCATTTCATATCCATCAGCCTTTCGTAATATTATATACTTAAAAAAGTATATCCGAAAAGCTCCCGGGGCGCAAGCTTATTTGGGGGAGAAAGGGGCGAAAATGGGAAAAATATTTACGGTCATATCCTCGCCCATAGGGCCGCTGACCCTTGGGGAGTGCGGCGGGGAGCTTACCCATCTGCTGTTTGACGGCGAGGTACCAAAGGGGTACGCAGAGGGTAGATCGGAGCTGCTGCAAAGGGCGGAAGCCCAGCTCTCGGAGTATTTTAAGGGCAAAAGGCATGAGTTCGACCTGCCGCTTAAGCCCTCCGGCACAGAGTTCCAGCAGAGGGTCTGGGCGGCGCTTATGGATATACCATACGGCGAGACCCGCACCTATAAGGATATCGCCATCGCCGCCGGGTGCCCAAAGGGCTATCGGGCCGTGGGCATGGCGAACCACAATAACCCCATCTCCATCATCGTGCCCTGCCACCGGGTGATAGGCAGCGGCGGAAAGCTCACCGGCTATGGCGGCGGGCTGCCCGTAAAGGAGTACCTTTTGGGGCTTGAGAGGAAATATTCATAATGGGAGGTCCCTATGACTGAGATAATCCGCCGCACCTGGGCCGAGATAGACCTGGACGCGCTTGCAAACAATTACCGCCGGGTCAGGGAGGCCGCGGACCCGAAGGCCAGGGTCTGCTGCGTTGTAAAGGCCGACGGCTATGGCCACGGGGCCCTGCGCATATCGGCCGAGCTGCAGAGCCTTGGCGCGGACTGGTTCGCCGTGTCCAACCTGGAGGAGGCCCTTCAGCTGCGCCGGGGTGGCATAGAAAGGCCCATCCTCGTGCTGGGCTTCACCCCGCCGGAGGAGGCCGCCGCCCTATCAGAGGGCAACATCTCCCAGTGCGTATACTCCACGGACTATGCGGAGAAGCTCTCGCTGTGCGCCGGTGCCGTGGGGGTGAAGGTGAAGATACACGCCAAGATAGATACGGGCATGAGCCGCCTGGGGTTCTACTTCCAGGACATCTTCCGGGACGAGGCCGCCATAGACGAGGTCATAAGAGCCTGCTCCCTGCCCGGGCTCATACCCGAGGGGGTGTTCTCCCACTTCGCCGTGTCCGACGAGGGCAAAGAGGGCGACGCCTTTACCATGCGGCAGTTCGGCTGCTTTAAGGAGATGTCCGAGGCATTTGTCCGCGCCGGAGTTGGCGGGGATAAACCTCCCCTTAGGCACTGCGCGAACTCGGCGGCGGTGTTCGACTATCCACTGTCGCACCTGGACATGGTCCGGGCTGGGGTGGTGCTCTACGGCCTGTACCCCTCCGGGCAGCTTCGGGCCCGGCCGGACCTCAGGCCGGTGCTCTCCCTGCGGTCGGTGGTGTCCCATGTAAAGACCCTGCTGCCCGGGGCCACGGTCAGCTATGGCAGGAAGTTTACGGCGGAACGCGAGATGCGGGTGGCGACGGTGCCCGTAGGCTATGCCGACGGCTATCCCAGGGCCCTGGGGCCGGGGGGCGCGGTGGTGCTCATAAGGGGGCGGAGGTGCCCGGTGCTGGGGCGCATTTGTATGGACCAGCTCATGGCGGACGTCAGCGGCGTAGAGGGCGCGGCCATGGGGGACCGGGTGACCCTTATCGGCCGGGACGGCGGCGAGGAGATAACCGCCGGGGAGGTGGCCGGATGGGAGGGCACCATCAATTACGAGGTGGTCTGCGCCCTGTCAAAAAGGGTGCCAAGGGTCTACTTAAAGGGCGGCAAGGTCGAGAGCATTTACAATCAGCTTCTCAATGAATAAATAACGCGGCGCCTCCCGGGACATAATAGTCTCCGGGAGGTGCTGGTTTATGGAAAAGCCAAAGCGCAGGATAGACTATAGGGAGCACGAGGACCCGGCGGAGGGGCGGTTCCCCGACATATCCAATGTGGCCTCGGCCAGCGAGTGCACCGGGCTGATGTACAAGGCCCCGGCGGACCAGGAGGAGTGGGACAGCTATCAGGAGCTCTCCTCCATGGCGATACCCAGGAAAAAGCATCCTGAAAAGTGAAAAAGGGCGGGGCGACCCGCTCCTTTTTTGTGCGAGCCCGCCAAAAAAAAAAAAACAGAGCAAATTTTCTGTTGAAATCAGAAATATATCGTGCTATAATATGCTATAAAGTGCGGCGGACCGCACTAAATCTTATTTGTAAGGATGTGTTTGGAGTTATGAAAAAACGTATTTTGTCCCTGCTGATGGCCGTGGTCATGCTGGCCGCGGCACTCCCGGCCATAAGCGCCTCTGCAAAGAAAGGCCAGATCTTCCACGATATCAACCCTGATACCTGGTACGCCAAGTTCGTATACCCTCTGTCCGAGGAGAATATCGTCAACGGCACGGACGATACCCACTATAAGGGCATGAAGAACCTCACCCGCTCTGAGTTCCTTATCCTGCTTGCAAACTCCGTGAAGGACAAGTCCGAGTTTGACGCGTACAAGGACCTGCACCTTTGCCCCGACGCGGACGACAGCAAGGGCCAGCCCATGTGGTACAGCGGGTATCTGAACTGGGCCGTCCAGGAGGGCATAATATCCGGCAGCGAGAAATACCGCCCCAGGGAGGATATCCTGCGCTGGGAGGCCGTTGAGCTTACATACGCCGTGCATAAGGCCCACCCCGAGGCCATAGCCCTGGCCCCTGTACAGGAGCCCGCGGACTTTGCCGACCGGGCCGATATACCCGAGAGCACCATGGAGGCCCTGAACGCCTGCAGCAGCGCCGGGGTAATAACCGGCGACGCAGAGGGCCGCTTCCTGCCGAAGAAGACCCTTAACCGCGGCGAGGGCGCCACCATGATGTGCAAGATGCTTTCGATAGAGCCCTGGGACCAGTCCCGGATACCCACGCCCCCCAAGTTCGAGGCCCCCAAGACCGGCAGCGCCTATGGCGCCACATACGTTGAGTTCGACCCCCAGTATTTTACCCCGAAGATCGCCCTTGCCAGCGGCACACTGGATAAGAACGCCAGCCCCAGCAGCATACTCAAGGGCCAGAACGCCTATATCGCCGTAAACGGCACCACCTTTAACACAGGATCCCTCGACACCTACGGCAGCTTCGTCAGCGGCGGCAAGGTCGTCCGTGACCTGAGCACCCCGGCGAACCAGACCCACAAGCCCTCTTTCGTCGTCGACACCAACGGCAAGGCCAGCATCCAGTGGATGGATATCACCCAGAACATCGGCCTTACCAAGGACGACAAGACCTATAAGACCATCAAGGACGTGACCCAGAACCTGAAAATGAGCGATACCAGCACCGTGCGCATGATCTATACAAGGGCGTTCGGCTCCAAGATACCCGGCAAGGTCCGCTATGCCCTGGTGATGGACGACAACAACAAGGTCACCAAGGTCTATAGGGACGCCACCAGCAATGTGCCGATCCCCAGCACCGGCTATGTCCTCTGCGCGCGTGTTGAGCGCAAATATGACAACGACGATATATTCAAGTTTGCCGAGGTCGGCGACACCATTGACCGGGAGATAATATATAAGGATTCCAAGGTGCAGAACATCCAGACCTCCATCTCCTGCGGCCCCACCATACTGAAGGACGGCAAGGTCATCAGCAGCCTCTCCGCCTATAACAAGGAGGGCTTCGACTCCAGCTCCAACGTGGTGGGCAGCGGCTCCCATATCCTTATCGGCGTAAAGTCCAACGGCAGGGTGGTCATCGCCTCCGCCTCCGGCAGCCAGGGAGAGATGGGCCAGATAATGAAGAAGCTGGGCTGTAAGGACGCCATGAACCTGGACGGCGGCGCCTCTACCTATCTCAACTGCAACGGCAAGCAGATAGCCAGCCCCGGCCGGCAGCTTACCAATATGCTGGTGTTCACAAAGAAATAACGTCTATATATAAGGGCCAGCCGCGAAAGCGGCGGGCTCTTATTTTTTTGCGTTGCAATCCCTTATGGGACCTGCTATACTATAGCAAACACAAAACTCTGAAAGGTGTGTATCCCATGAAAAAGTACGTCCTCGCCTATTCCATGGACCCGGGCCTTGCCCTTTTCACCCCCGGGGACCTGCGGGTCCTGACCCATATCAACCTGGCCTTCGGGCTGATAAAGAACGGTATTCTCGATATGGGAGGGCTGCCCCATATAGGCCTTTGCGAAAAGTTCAGGCAGTGGAACCCGGACATAAAGCTGGTGCTGTCCGTGGGCGGCTGGGGGGCCGGGGGCTTCTCCGGCATGGCCATGACCGGGGAGGGCCGCAGGGCCTTCGCGCTGTCCTGTCTGGAGGCGGTGGAGAAATACAATCTGGACGGCATAGACATCGACTGGGAGTACCCGTGCAGCGATCAGGCCGGTATAGATGCGGACCCCCGGGACCGGGAGAACTTCACCCTGCTGCTGGACGAGCTGCGGAAGGTCCTGGGTACGCGCAGCCTGTCCATAGCCGCCGGGGCCGGAGAGTATTTCATCGAAGGTACTGAGATGGACAAGGTGGCACGCATTGTGGACTATGTGCAGATAATGACCTACGACATGCGAAACGGCTTCACGAGTGAAGCCGGGCACCACGCCGCCCTGCGGGCTGGCCGGGGGGATGACAGCGGGCTGAACACCGTCAGCATGGCGGAGATGTTCCATAGGGCCGAGGTGCCCATGGAGAAGCTGGTGATAGGCGCGGCCTTCTATTCCCGGCGCTGGACGGGCGTTAAAGACGAGAACCACGGCCTTTTGCAGCCCGCCGGAAGCACCGGCCAGGGCGGCCCGGGCTATAGCGAGATCACGGAGGAGTTCATAGCGGAGAACGGCTTTACCAGGTACTGGGACGAGGAGGCGGGCGCGGCCTACCTCTTTAACGGCAGCGAGTTCATAAGCTACGAGAGCCCCGAGGCCATAGCCCTCAAGTGCCGGTACGTTAAGGAGGCCGGGCTTTTGGGGCTGATGTACTGGGAGCACCGCTGCGATACCACCCACGAGTTGCTGGGCGTTATAGAAAAGGAGCTGGGATAATGGAGAACACTCGAGAGCTTGACATGCGCCTGACTGCCGTGCGGCCCAGCCCCAGGCAGCTTGGTATGCAGGGGCTGGAATTTTACGGCTTTGCCCACTTCACTGTGAACACCTATACCGGCCGCGAGTGGGGCGACGGCACGGAGGACCCGGCTGTCTTCGACCCCACGGAGTTCGACCCGGCCCAATGGGTCTCCGCCATAAAGGCCGCCGGGATGCGTGGGCTTATCCTCACCTGCAAGCACCACGACGGCTTCTGCCTCTGGCCCAGCAAATACACCCGCCATTCTGTGGCTTCCAGTCCCTTCCGCGGAGGAAAAGGCGATATCGTCCGGGAGGTCTCCGAGGCCTGCCGGGAGGGCGGGATAAAGTTCGGGGTTTACCTCTCCCCCTGGGACAGGAACTGCGCCTGCTACGGCGCGGGCAAAGAGTACGACGACTACTTCGTGGCCCAGCTTACGGAGCTCCTTACCGGCTACGGCGAGATATTCGCCGTCTGGTTCGACGGGGCCTGCGGGGAAGGGCCAAACGGCAGGCGGCAGGTCTACGACTGGGAGCGGTACTATGAGACCGTGCGCAAGCACCAGCCCGGGGCCTGCATGAGCGTCTGCGGCCCGGATATCCGCTGGTGCGGCAACGAGGCCGGGAGCACCCGGGAGTCCGAGTGGAGCGTGGTGCCAAGGCGCATGAGGGATACAGAGAAGATAGCCGCCAAAAGCCAGCAGTCCGACAATGAGGAATTCAGGCAGCGGGAGATAAGCGCCTCGGACATGGACCTGGGCAGCAGGGAGATACTTAGGGACGAGCGGGACCTCATCTGGTACCCCGCCGAGGTGAACACCTCCATCCGCCCCGGATGGTTCTACCACCCGGAGGAGGATGATAAGGTAAAGAGCGTTGAGATCCTGTTCGACACCTACCTGCGCTCCGTTGGCGGGAACGCCACGTTCCTGCTGAACGTCCCGCCCATGCCGAGCGGCCTGTTCCATCCAAACGACGTGCAGCGTTTAAGGGAGCTGGGGGAGCGCATACGCAATGCTTTTTCAGTGGACCTTGCCTTGGGGGCTGAGGTCTCCGGGGACGGCTGGCACAAGACCATCTCCTTCCCACAGGAGACAGAGGTCAGCTATATTGTACTCCAGGAGGACATAACGGAGAGCCAACGAATTGAGCGTTTTCGTATCTCCGACGGTAATGGCCAGACGCTCTACAGCGGCACCACCGTGGGGTATAAAAAGATCGTGCGCCTTAAAGAGCCAGTGCGCACGACCGCATTGCATATCGATATCGACGATTCAAGGTTAGACCCCATCCTCTCTTTCACAGGGGTCTACTGAGCTATACCCCGAACACCGAGTACAGAAGCACCCCCAGAACCCCGGCCCCGGCCATGACGTATACCGGGTTCACCTTCCATTTGCGCAGGACGAAAAGCCCCGCCGCGAATATGACAACGGATATCCAGCTAAAGTCTCCAAGGTCCTCCGGCAGGGTCCGCTGGCCGTAAAAGGACAGCACTATAAGCGACAGCCCCGCTGAGGCTATCATGGCCACCACCGCCGGGCGAAGCCCCCCAAGCACCCCCTGCACGAGCTTCAGGCCCCTGTACTTATAGTACACGTATGCCAGGGCCATGACTATCACGCAGGAGGGCAGCACGCACCCCAGGGTCGCCACCACGGCCCCCGGTATGCCCGCCACCTGGATACCCACGAAGGTGGCCGCGTTTATGGCTATGGGCCCCGGGGTCATCTCGGCTATGGCCATCACGTCCGCGAACTGGGACAGGGTGAGCCAGGGGTGCGCGTCCACCACCTGGTGCTGGATAAGGGGCATGGCGGCGTAGCCCCCGCCGATACTGAACAGTCCTATCTGGAGAAAGCTCCAGAGCAGCTCAAGATAGATCATACTCTCCTCCCCGCCCGCTCCTGATAGAGCGTGTCGGCGGCCCCTATCACGCCGCAGGCCAGTATGATAAGAATGATGTTCACGCTGAAAAAGCGTACGGCTATAAAGGACCCCAGCAGCACCAGCACCGGCAGCACCCGCTTCTTCTGAAAGACGGCTCTGCCCATGGTAATCACCACGTCGCATATCACCGCCGCCACACCGGCCAGCATACCGGTCATGGCCATGCTGACTATGGCGTTGTCCCGAAAAGCCTTATAGAACATGGATATCACGGAGATTATCACCAGCGGCGGCAGTACCGTCCCTATAATGCTCAAAAGCGCGCCGGCCACCCCGGCCACATGATAGCCCACCAGTATTGAGGCGTTCACGGCGATGGCCCCCGGCGAGGACTGGGCGATGGCCGTAAGGTCCAGCATCTCCTGCTCCTCTATCCAGCCCAGCTGCTCCACAAAGCGCTTTCGCATAAGCGGGATGATGACGAAGCCCCCGCCGAAGGTAAAGGCGCTGAGCTTTAGTGTGGATAGGAACAGGGTGCGGTATTTATGGAGCTTTTCGCTTGCGGGCTCTTTCATGGGCATAGCCCCCTTTCTTTTGGTATACTATACCATATCTACGCCAAAAAGTAAAATACCGGACCCCCTCTGGGCCCGGTATTTTTTCCTCATTCCTTCACGCGCGTCTGCATAAAGGCGATACCCGCAAAGGCCAGCCCCAATATGCACAGAGACGCTATGATGGTTATCACCGCGTTCCTGGTGAACCCGGCCACGATGTACCCGAGGAAGCACACCCCCGCCACTAAGGTGGCATATGGCAGCTGTGTCTCAACGTGCCGCAGGTGGTCGCACTGGGCCCCGGTAGAGGCCAGGATGGTGGTGTCGGATATGGGCGAGCAGTGGTCGCCGTACACGGACCCGGCAAGGGTAGCGCCCAGGGAGGGTATCAGCACCCCGGCCCCGGCGGGACCCGCGCAGATCATGGACACGATAGGCAGCAGTATGCCGAAGGTGCCCCAGGCCGTGCCCATGGAGAAGCTTAAAAACGCCGCCACGGCGAAGACTATGGCCGGTATCAGGCTCATGGAGATATGCCCGCCGGAGACTACGCTGCTGACAAAGTTCCCGGTGCCTATCATCTCCCGGCAGACCCCACCCAGGGCCCAGGCCAGGATCAGGATGGTAAGGGCCGGTATCATGGTCTTGATGCCGTCGATTATGCCGGTCACAAACTCCTTCATGGTCATTATCTTCCGGGGAAGATACATGCACAGCGCCACTAAAAGCCCCGCGAAGGTCCCAAGGGTCAGCCCCGCCACAGGGTTCGCGCCGATGGCCTCTGAGAAGCTGGCGCCCTGGAAGAAGCCGCCCACATAGGCCATGCCCAGTATGGCGGTGACAATAAGAGTCACGATGGGCAGCACCAGATCCAGCACCGTGCCCCGGGGCTGCCCGCCGTCGGGCGCTGTCTCCGCGCTCTCCGGCGGTATCTGGGGGTCAGCCTCGGCCTTTTTCATGGGGCCGAAGTCGAAGCTGGTGGCGCTTAAAAAGAACACCATGGCTATAGTCATCAGCGCGTAAAGATTAAATGGTATGGTCTGGAGGAAGGCCCCAAGCCCCCCAGCGTCCTCCACCTCAGAGGCCACAGCCACGGCCCAGCTTGAGATGGGGGCTATTATGCAGATGGGCGCGGCGGTGGCGTCCAGCAGATACGACAGCTTCTCCCGGGAGATCTTATGCTTGTCAGTGATGGGCCGCATGACCGTGCCCACCGTCAGGCAGTTGAAGCCGTCGTCCAGGAAAATAAGCAGACCCAGCAGGGCCGTGGTAAGCTTTGCCGAGCGCTTTGTCTTTATGCGCTTTATGGCCCACTGGCCATATGCCGCGGTGCCCCCGGAGCGGGTGACTATCACCACCAGGGAGCCCAGCAGCACCAGGAAGATTATCATGTACCCGTTATCCCCTATCTTCCCGGCCATCATATCGAAGACATATGTAACCGCCTGCAGAATGTTTCCCCCGGTGGAGAAGCAGTACACGCACATGCCCGTGAGTATCCCCAAGAACAGGGACGAGTACACCTCCTTTGTCAGCAGGGCCAGGGTGATGGCCACCACCGGCGGCAGTATGGACAGCCAGCCGGCGTCTATCATTTCAAGTCCCATTCCTATCTCCTCCTGTTTCACTTTTCTAAAGTATACCATAATAGTATACTTTCTCCCGGGCAGTTTGTCAAGGGGAAACGGTTTGATTTTTGGGGATATTTATGGTACAATCAAATTCTCAGAGCATATGCGTCATATCCCCCCATAAAAGTTGTCTATATAGATGAAAGGAGGGTCTATTATGGACGACGGCAGCATCATCCGGCTGTACTGGGACAGGGACCAGCGGGCCATAGCGGCCACCGGCGAGAAGTACGGCCCCTACTGCATGAGCATAGCGGGGAACATCCTTAAAAGCCCCCAGGACCGGGAGGAGTGCCTGAACGACACCTATATGGCGGCGTGGAGCTCCATGCCCAAGGACTGGCCCAAGCTCCTTCCGGCCTATCTCGGGAAGATAACCCGCAATCTCGCCTTCAACCGCTACAAAAGCGCCCGGGCCGAAAAGCGCGGCGGCGGCGAGATAGCCCTGGTGCTGGAGGAGCTCTCCGAGTGCGTCTCGGGCCGCGAGACCGTGGAGGGCGAATATGACCGGCGGGAGCTTATAGACGCGGTGAACGCCTTTGTAAGGGGCCTGCCGGAGGATAAAAGGCGGCTGTTCCTGCGCAGGTACTGGTACTCGGACCCGGTGAAGGACATCGCCCGGGACAATGATATGCGCCCCGGGGCGGTTTCAAAGGCTTTGGAGCGCGCAAGGAAGCAGCTTCGGGAATATCTTATGGAAAGGGGATTTGAGCTATGACCAGAGAATATCTTTTTGAGGCTTTGGGCGAGCTGGACGGCGATATGGTCTGCGGGGCGCGGGAAACCGTGAGCGCAAGGCGGCGGCTGAGCTGGAGGGTGCTCGTGCCCATAGCGGCGTGTCTTGTGCTGGTTATCGGGGCGCTGGCTGTAAGGGGTCTGCCGCACCTGGACGGCGGCGTTATGGACGGGGAGAGCTATGCCGTGGACTGCGAGGCGCCGCCCATGGTCTGCGTGGGCCGGGGGCTGTACCAGATAGCCATTGAGCAGCCGGAGCTTGAGGGCAGGGAGGATGAGTTTCAGTACCTGGGCGAGATAACTGGCCGGGTGGACTCGGCAGAGCGGCCCAGAGAGAGCTTTTCCGCCAACGACGACCTTATCGGGTGCAGTGTGTACAGGCTTGACGAGGACATCATCGTTGAGTACGAGGGGAAATACCTGCTCTATGAGCTGCTGTATAATTATGAAGACGAGGAGTGATGACAAATGTCATTTTACATCGCCTATGGAAGCAATCTGAACCTTCAGCAGATGAAAGAGCGCTGCCCGGGGGCAAAGCCCGCCGGAACCGGGGCCCTGCCGGGGTACAGGCTGGCCTTTCGCGGCGCGGCCAGAGGTTATTACCTGACCCTGCTGCCGGAGCCGGAGGGCCTGGTGCCTGTGGGGGTCTGGGAGGTGACGCCAGAGGACCTTGAGAAGCTGGACGAGTACGAGGGGTATCCGGAGTTCTACTATAAGACGGAGATAGACATGGACTTTAAGGACCGCTCCACCGGGGAGCAGCGCCGGGAGCGGGCGCTAATCTACATAATGCGGGAGGAATACGGCCCGGGCGCGCCCACGGAGGGGTATTATAGGGGGTGCATAGAGGGCTTTAAGTCCTTCGGCCTTAACACTGCGGGCTTGGAGGAGGCCTACCGGGAGGTAAAATAGCCCCGCAACAGACAGTTGCTTGTGCTTTCCCGCGGGATGTGCTATCATAATCCCATGAAAGGTGGGATATAAAATGGAGACTAAAAATGTAATCTTGGATCTAAGGACTAAGGCGGGCATGTCCCAGGACGAGCTGGCGGAAAAGGTATTCGTCACCCGCCAGGCGGTGAGCCGCTGGGAGAACGACGAGACCACCCCGGGCACGGAGACCCTGAAGCTGCTGTCAAAGCTCTTTGACGTGTCCATAAACACCCTTCTGGGCTCGCCCAGGCAGCTTATCTGCCAGTGCTGCGGGATGCCCTTGGAGGACGGGTCCATAAGCCGGGAGCCCGACGGCAGCTTCAACGAGGAATACTGCAAGTGGTGCTATACAGACGGTAAATTCGTGTACCCGGACATGGGCTCGCTGGTGGATTTTCTTTCGGAGCATATGGCGAACGAAAACTTCACCCCGGCGCAGGCCCGGGAGTATTTTGAGAAGGAGCTGCCGAAGCTGCGGCACTGGCAGAAAAACTGACAGGATAAAAGTAAGGGGCGGACCGGTAGGGTCCGCCCTTTTCGGCTTATCCTGCTAATGTTTCTGCAAATATACGCTTCAAAATATCAGATGGGATATCCTGTCTCAAATATATCTGCAACATTCCTTTCGGGGTAAATTTATATCCAGCCAGTTCTTCCTCGTGGGAAAGGGCGGCCTGCGCCTCAATATTGATATGATCCTTGAACGGTATCAGCCGCACGAACGTTTTTCCGACATAGTAGCTGGGCAGTTTCGCCCACAGCTTTTCCTCGGGTTCACATGGGGCGCTGTCCAAAAGCAGCTGCCTTAAACGCTCAAACATGTCAATAACTTCCGCAGAATAATTATTTATCTGCTCTTTTACCTGCTCATTCATTTAAAAGTCACCTCTAGAACTTTGACTTTTCGTAATTATAGGGTATGCTCGTCCCCACAACAACGTCCTCTATCTTCTCTATTATCAGCCAGTCGTCCATATTGCCCTGATGGTCAAAGGCAAGTGGAGCAATCTCCTCCACGTTCTCGAACTCCACAAGACACAGGCACTTCTTGTGCCACCGGGCCTTCTGCTTGTCGGACAGGTTCAGCTTTTCCTGGTTGTCCTCAAGGGTCTTTGTTATCTCCTCGTCGGACAACTTCACAAAGTTCTGGACCGATTTTACAGTGGCCGTGGCCGTTATCTGCCCACTGCCCTTTTCCATGAAGTAGAGCCGCTCTCCCTCGAAGACCCGGCTATGGGGTATCTTTCTCCCAGCCGCCCCGCGCACGACCATCGTCTTTGTCCCCGCAAGTATCTTGTCAAGCACCTTCTCGCCCTTTTTCCCCGCGTTGTCGCAGTACACTAAATGCACCATTCCGATGTCCTCCTAAGTTAAAGTTTTTCTGTCAGTTCATTATACCATGGCACCCTTTTATCTGTAAAGAGCCCACGCATACGCCTACTCGACCACGCTGATGCTGTAGACATTATTTATCTGCGCGGGGTAAGACTCCGCAATATAGCCGTCATACTCTATCTCCAGAATGTCTCCCACCTCCGGCTCGGACGAGGGGGACATGTTCTTCATGGGCACGGTGATTTGGTCCGCGCTTTTAAGCTCCGCGCTGCCCTCGACGGGCTCCACAAGATAATAGCCGTCGTTTATCTCCAGCACGGTGGCACGGAAGGTGACCGCGTTTTCGGTCTTGCCGCCGCAGGCTGCAAGGGAAAGCAGCATGGCGAGGGTTGTAAGCGCGCAGATAAGTTTTTTCATTTTCGGCCTCCTATAAATTTTGGGTTTGGCTGTATTATACCGTCCCCTATCATCTCAGGCCGCACTTCTCATACAGCGCTTCAATGCAGGGGGACTTATATTGGATATACTTCTCTATGTCGTTGGGGAACCTTCGCGCGGCTTCTTCCTTGACCGCGCTGTATTCTTTCACTGCTTCGGGATCATTCCGAAGAAAATCCCGGAAAGCCATATGCCGGCGCAGTTCCTCCGACTTTTCAGGGCATACATACAGGTGGTGGGCCTGTAGGTGGGGCTTGTCTGAATATTTGAAGGCCTCTCTGTCCTTTATGCCAAGATCGCCCTCGTGGACATAGCCGATATCGCCAAGCCCTTTCACGACCGCGTCAAAAACGGAACGGTCCTTGATTATCACATCAATGTCAATGCAGGGCTTGGCGGACATCCCCTCCACGGAAGTGCTGCCCACGTGCTCGATGCCGGTGATAAGGCCGCCTATTGCAGCTGATATTTCCCTCTTTATGTCTTCAAAGTCTGATCTCCACTTTGCGTCATATGGCAGAACTTCAACTTTTTTTGTCTCCATCTTTGGCCTCTCCGCCTGGTTTGTCTTTTGGAACATTATAGCACACCCGCCCCAAGAAAGCAATTTCTTTCCGAGGGCTCTTAACTTTTTGGGGAGATTTTTGCCGGAAAATCATGGATTTATGGTTGCAGAAAGCGCAGTTTTGCGGTAAAATAAAATTGTTAACTTTTTGCGAACGAAATACTACGGACGAAAGGATCGTGGATTTTATGCAGGAACAACATGCGGGAGACCTTTTCCCAAAGCGTCCCTTCAGGACCCACGGCGGCGCGCCGGTGCCACACCACAAGAACACCTGCGCAGAGCCGTCGAAGACCATGCCGCCGCCAGAGCGGGTGATACTGCCCATGCAGCAGCATATCGGCGCGCCCTGCAAGCCGGTGGTGAAAAAGGGCGACCACGTGTACCTGGGGCAGATTGTGGGCGACAGCGAGGGGTATGTCAGCGCCCCCATACACGCCTCCGTCTCCGGCACGGTGGCAGAGATACGGAATGTGATGCTCACCGGGGACAGGCCGGTGGAGGCGGTGGTCATCGACTCCGACGGGCTTATGGAGCCGGACCCCAACATCAAGCCCCCAGAGCCCATCAGGGACAAGAAGTCGCTGGCTGAAGCGGCCCGGGCCTCGGGGCTCGTGGGCCTTGGGGGCGCGGGCTTCCCGGCCCATGTGAAGCTCAACGTGCCCGACGGCAAGAGCATCGACACCCTTATCATCAACGTGGCCGAGTGCGAGCCCTATGTGACATCCGACCATAGGGAGGCCCTGGAGAACGGCAAAAACGTGCTGGAGGGCGTGTATAAGGTCAAGGAGATCTTAGACGTGCACAGGGTGCTTATCGCCGTGGAGGACAATAAGCCCGACGTTATCGCGGAGCTCAGGCGCATCGCCGACAATACGGAGCTGGACCCCAAGGACGAGGTGCGGGTATTGCAGCTCAAGAGCCGCTACCCCCAGGGGGCCGAGAAGGTGCTGGTCCAGGCCTGCACCGGAAGGAAGGTCCCGGCGGGGGGCCTGCCCGCGGACGTGGGGTGCCTTGTGATGAACATCGCATCGGTGTCGTTCCTGGCAAGCTATATGCGCACAGGTATGCCCCTGACGAAAAAGCGCGTCACCATCGACGGCTCTGCCATAAAGGAGCCCCAGAACGTGATAGTGCCCATCGGCACGCCCATAAAGGACGTGATAGAGTTCTGCGGCGGGTATAAGTCCGAGCCCAAAAAGATGCTCATGGGCGGGCCCATGATGGGCATAGCCATAGTCAGCGACGAGCTGCCCATTTTAAAGCAGAACAACGCTATCTTAGCCTTTGACGAGAACGAGGCGAAGATGTACGAGACCACCGACTGCATACGCTGCGGCCGGTGCGTGGCGGCGTGCCCAATGAACCTCATGCCCACGAAGCTTGAAAAGGCCGCGCAGAAAAAGGACGTGGATGCCCTTAACGCCCTGGACGTTATGACCTGCATGGAGTGCGGCTGCTGCGCCTTCTCCTGTCCGGCGGGGCGGCGGCTGGTGCAGAGCATCCGCATGGGCAAGGCATATGTGAGAAAGGCAGGGAAAAAGTAAATGGACAAGCTTATAGTATCCTCCTCCCCACACTTCAACGGGAGAAAGACCACACAGAATATAATGCTGGACGTGATAATCGGCCTTATGCCCGCGTCCGTCGCGTCCATAATCATCTTTGGGCCCAGGGCCTTTCTGGTGATAGCCGTGTGCGTCGCCAGCTGTATACTCAGCGAGTACCTCTCAAGAAAGGTGATGAAGCGGCCCCAGACCGTTATGGACCTTTCCTGCGTTGTGACCGGGCTCCTATTGGCCCTGAACCTGCCGGTCACCATCAACCCGCTGATAGCGGCCTTTGGCGGGGTCATAGCCATAGTGGTGGTAAAGCAGATGTTCGGCGGCATCGGTCAGAACTTTGTGAACCCGGCCCTTACCGCCCGGATAGTGCTGATGAACTCCTTCCCCGCCCGGATGACCCACTGGGTGGCGGCCTTCGACTACTCGGCCACGGCGGACGCGGTGACCACGGCCACGCCCCTTGCGGAGTACGCCTCAAACGGCGGGGCGGGCTGGCCGGGTTATCTCGACATGTTCCTGGGGGTCCATGGCGGGTGCCTGGGCGAGACCTGCGCGCTGGCTATTCTTATCGGCGGCGTTTACCTCATCGTCAGAAAGGTCATAAGCCCGGTGATACCCGTTACATACCTTGCGACAGTAGCCGTGTTCTCGGCCATTCTGGGCCGGGATCCGCTGTTTGACCTCTTGGCCGGCGGGCTTATGCTGGGCGCGTTCTTTATGGCCACGGACTACACCACCAGCCCCCTGTACTTTAAGGCGCGGATAGTCTTCGCCATAGGCTGCGGGCTCTTAACCATCATTATCCGGGAGTTCGGCTCCCTGCCCGAGGGCGTCAGCTATTCCATAGTGCTGATGAACATTATCACGCCCCTTATCGAGCGGTATGTTAAGCCAACTTCCTTTGGCAAACCCAAGGAGAAAAAGAAGAAGGAGGGAGCGGCATGAACGGCTTGAACGCGAGATCGGTTTTGGCCCCGGCGGCCGTCCTTTTGGTGATATGTATCCTGGTCTCGGCGGCTTTAGCGGGGACGAACCTGCTGACAAGGGACCGCATAGCTGAGGCCGCGGCCAAAAAGGCCGAGGAGTCCAGGATGGTGGTGCTCCCACAGGCGGAGACCTTTGAGGAGCTGGACGGCCACTACGCGGGCCTTGACGGCAGCGGGAACTCCGTGGGCTATGTCTTTGAGACCGAGGGCAAGGGCTATGGCGGCACGGTGAAGGTGATGACCGGCATAAGCGCCGAGGGAAACATCACTGGCGTGGTTATCTTGAGCCACAGCGAGACCCCGGGCCTTGGGGCCAACGCCGAGAAGGAGAGCTTTAGGGACCAGTATAAGGAGCAGCCCGCCGCCGATCTTGCGGGCGGCATCAAAGTGGTGAAGTTCCAGGCCCCCAAGGAGGGCGAGATCCAGGCCATGACCGGCGCGACCATCACAAGCACCGCCGTCACTAACGCGGTGAACGCGGCCATAGAGCAGTATCAGAGCGCCTACGCTTCGGAAGGAGGCAACTAAAATGGACGGAAAAAAGAGCCTTTTACAGGAATTTACCAAGGGTATCATCAAAGAGAACCCGGTATTGAGACTGGTGCTGGGCTGCTGCGCGACGCTTGCCGTTACCACGGCGGCTTCCAACGCCATAGGCATGGGCGCGGCCACCACCTTCGTGCTGGTCTGCTCCAACGCGGTCATCTCACTGCTTAGAAACGTGATACCGAATAAGGTGCGCATACCGGCGTTTATAACCATTATCGCCGGGTTCGTCACCATAGTTCAGATGTTCATCAAGGCCTTCTCCCCGGCGCTGGACACGGCGCTGGGAGTGTTCCTGCCCCTTATCGTGGTGAACTGCATCATCCTTGGCCGGGCGGAGATGTTCGCCAGCAAGAATAAGGTGCTGCCCTCTATCATAGACGGCCTGGGCATGGGCGTGGGTTTCACCGCCGCCATGCTGGCCATGGGCATTATAAGGGAGCTGCTGGGCGCGGGGACGGTCTTCGGCCTGCCTATACTCTCCGGGTTTATGGAGCCCATCATAATCTTCCTTCTGCCTCCCGGGGGCTTCTTCGTGTTCGGTATGCTCATAGCCCTCTCCGGCAAGCTCTCAAAGGAGGGCAGGGCCCCCGAGTCCACCGGCTGCGCGCACTGCCCCTTGGCGGCCTCGTGCTCCAAGATCACCGAGAAGGAGGGTAAATAATGGACGCTCAAATGATACGCTCCCTGGTAGCCATATTCCTGGCCGCCATACTGACGGAGAACTACGTTTTAAATAAGTTTCTGGGCATCTGCCCGTTTTTAGGCGTTTCAAAGAAGCTGGACACCGCCTTTGGCATGAGCTGCGCGGTGACGGTGGTCATGGTGATAGCCACGGCGGTCACCTGGCCCCTTTACACATACATACTGGTGCCCCAGGGCCTCGAGTATTTACAGACCCTGGTGTTCATCCTGGTGATAGCGGCCCTTGTGCAGCTTTTGGAGACGGCCCTGCACAAGTATATGCCCCCCCTCTACAACTCCCTGGGTATCTACCTGCCCCTTATCACCACCAACTGCGCCGTGCTGGGCGTGACCATGCTGGTGCTGGAAAAGGGCGCGGCGGACCCCAGCTTCGGCTTTGTGCAGTCGCTGGTGAACGCCTTTGGCTCCGGTGTGGGCTTTTTGGTGGCTATGCTGCTGTTCGCCGGGGTGCGCGAGCGCCTTGAGGACTGCGACATCCCCGAGACCTTTAAGGGCCTGCCCATCACGCTGGTGGCGGCAAGTCTGGTGGCCGTGTCCTTCCTGGGCTTCAACGGGGTCGTGGACAGGCTGGCGGGATAAAAATTTTTTGAAAAATTTTTGATTTTCGTGCAACCAAATTGCAATTTTGTGTCTTCTTATAAGTAGGAGGGTGTATTGCCCCCAAATATACTATAAGGAGAGATCGTTATGAAACAAAATCACATGTTCAAGAAAGCTATGGCCCTGATGATGGCCCTGCTCCTGCTGGCGCTCTGCGGGTGCCAGGGCGCCCCCAATACCGGCAGCAGCCGGGGGGGGGGGGGAACTCCAGCGGAACCGGGGAGGTAGTCGATAACAGCACCGGCGAATCCAAGGAGATACCCTGGCTGACCATGGTCATCGACTCCCCGATGATACCCAGCCCTTTCATCAGCCAGTTTTTAGAGACCATACCCGGCTATGGCACGGAGTTCCAGGTGGAGTATGAGCTCATCAGTCCGCTGAACATGGTGGTGGAGGGGGACAGCGGCAAGCCCCAGGAGGACCCGGCGATCCGCCTGCGGCGTATGCGCACGGAGATGATGGCGGGGAAGGGCCCGGATATCTTCCTGTGCGACTGCGCCAGCTCCGCCCTTTGGCAGACCGATGACGGCGAGCCCTACTGCGAGCCCACCTTCAACTACCCCGAGCAGGCCATGCGGAACAACATCTTCCTGCCTTTGGACGAGTACATAGAGAAGGCGGAGCATATGGAGTGGGACAAGCTGAACCCCAAGGTCATGGCTGCGGGGAGCTATAATGGCAGGCAGTATATCCTGCCCCTGAAGTACCACCTGAACGTCAGCTGCTTCGACCCGGCGGCGGTGGACCCGGAGCTTGCCGGGGAGTACACGGCGCTGCCCACCATGGAGTACACCCTGAACCCCCAGGCGGCATATACCGACCTGCTCTCCTACTTCGGCCAGCCGGCGGACTATGACAAGGACGTGCCCAGCTTTACCGAGGAGGAGCTTCTGGACCTGGCCCTCTCCGGCCTTGAGACGGCCAGAAAGCGCCGGGACGGCTATTTCGATGAACTGCTGAACGCCTCCAACAACGGTTTCGGCGGCGGGCCCGTGGGGCAGTACATATTCTGGCGCGCCAACCCCGACGGCCTTCCCGCCTACACCATGACCCCCGCCGCCACTCAGGACGGCGGCGTTACCGCGGCGGTCTCATGCTATGCCGCGGTGAACGTGAACACAAAGCACCCTGACGAGGCCTTCAAGGTGCTGGACTGCCTGCTGTCAAAGGACACGCAGCAGCGCGCCTATATCACAAACTCCGTCAGCGGCATTCCTGTCTACGACGGGCTGTGCTCCCCGGACACGCCCCTGGGCATGGATTCAAAATGGTGGCTGAACGAGGATAATTACGAGAGCTTCTGCGGCATAAAGGACCAGATAAGCGCCGTCAGGTTCTACACCCTCCTTGACCGGGAGGCCGCGTTCACCCTGGGCAGAGCGTACCTCGCCGAGGACGCCACAGAGGAGAGCGTCAAGGCGGCGGCCCACAAGGCCTACACCACCATGCAGATGATGCTTGCGGAATCATAAGAAAGGGAGTTTAAACATAAAAAAGCTATTTGTGATAATGCTTTCCCTGCTCCTGCTGGGCCTTGCCGGCTGCGGCGGGCCCAAAAGGACCGGGGAGACTATTGACATCATCACCGACGAGGGAAAGAAGACCGTGCCCCAGGTGAAGCTGGTGACGGACGTGTACTGGGACCAGACAAATTTGAATTCTGTGCTGAGGACCGTACCCGGAAACGGCAGGGAGTTTCATGTATCCTTTGAGCCCCTGCCCCGGGATGAGCCCGAGCGCGACAACTACCTTACCCGGATGAGGACGGAGATGATGGCAGGGAAGGGCCCTGACCTGTTCATTTTAGACTTGGAGTACGGCAACAACGGCATATCTGCCAATGGAGATTTCCTGGAGCCCGTGTTTCCCTTCCCGGACAAGGTCATGGATAACCGGGTGCTCCTGCCCCTTGACGAGTACATGGAGACCGCCCTGTTCACAGACTTCTCCAAGTTCACCCCGGAGCTTATGGAGGCCGGCAGGAATGGTGAGGGGCAGCAGATAATACCTCTGACCTACAGCTTTGACGTGGGTATATTCGACGCCGGGGAATTCGACATCCCCGCTGAGAGCGTCAGCACCCGCGAGGATATGCTGAATTCGGACGAGCTGGCCCTCAGATACTTTGCGTCGAGTGCCAGACTGCCCCTGGACTTCTTCGGCACGCCCTATGAGGGGGAGAGCCTGAGCTTCACCGAGGAGGAGCTTTTGGCAGAGGCTATGCTTTGGCGGGAAGAATCCGAGAAGTTTGATGCCGGTGAGTTCAAGTCCGTCATAGACCGGGATGGGCTTGTATGCGGGGAGCTCTCCGGGGGCGTTCTCGGTATCGGACACTTGGAGAATTCCATTATAGTACCCGCCCGGAACCGTGACGGCGGCGTGACGGCCTGTGTGAAGATAGCTGCCGCCGTAAACCGCAATTCCTGCTACCCTGAACAGGCCTTCAGCATAATCGACAAGCTCTCCAGCGAGAGCGTCATGCGCGAGCAGACCCTCTACGGCTGGAGCGGCAGCATAGTGGCAAACCCGGAGCTTGGGAGCCCCGATAAGCCCATGGAGTGGTTCGCGATGACCGGGGAGACCTATAAGGTTTATAGGGAAGCTCTGGACAAGGTGACCGCGTACAGGTTCCCCACCCGCCTTGAACAGGCGGTAAGCGAGCTGCGTATCTCCTGCGTCAGGGGAGAGCTTGCGGACGACGGCAAGCTCTCGGCCGCCGTCCACAAGGCCTACACCACTATGCAGATGATGCTTGCGGAATCCTGAGAAAAGGGGAGAGCACATATGAAAAAGCTTATTGTAATCATGTTGTCCCTGCTCCTTCTGGCCCTTTCCGGGTGCACCTCCTCCAAGAGGACCGGGGAAACTATTGACATCATCACCGACGAGGGAAAGAAGACCGTACCCCAGGTGAAGCTGGTGACGGACGTGTACTGGGACCAGACGAATTTAAATACTGTGCTGAGGACCGTGCCCGGAAACGGCAGGGAGTTTCATGTATCCTGTGAAGCCCTGCCCCGGGAGGACCCTGAGCGCGACAACTACCTTACCCGCATGAGGACGGAGATAATGGCGGGGAAGGGGCCGGACGTGTTTTTGATGGACATGACCTGCAGCTTTAAAAGCCTTTCCGCAAACAGCGGCAAGCTTCTGGACCCGCTTTTCCGTTTCCCGGAGCAGGCCATGGACAACCGGCTGTTTCTGCCATTGGATGAATATATGGAGGCTTCCTCAACAAATTATGACGCGTTCCGGGCCGACCTTATGGAGGCGTGCAGCAATGAGGAAGGACAGCAGATATTGCCGTTGACTTATGCCGTCGACACAGTTCCCTTAAAAGAAGGAACATATGATTTCCCAGAGGAGAGCGCCCTCACCCAGCAGGGTATGCTGGAATCAGGGGATTTGAGGCTGGAATACTACGCCAGTTTTCTGAACCATATGCCTTTGCAGTATTTCGGCAGGGACGCGGATTACGGCAAGGAGGAGCTCACATTTACAGAAGACGAGCTCTATGAGCAGGCAATGATATGGTATGAGCACTGGAAACGCTTTGATGAGGGCTATTATGAGAGCATTATCAATTCTGACGGTTTCTCTTTTGGTCTGTTCACCAAGCCGGAGGCGGGTTATGATTTCTTCCCCGCCCGGAACCGGGACGGCGGCGTTACGGCGTATGTGGACATTGCGGGGATGATAAACCGCAACACATGCTGCCCGGAGTATGCCTTCCGGGTGCTTGAAACGCTCTCCGGCGAGAGCGTCATGCGCGATAGTGCCCTATACGGCTGCAGCGGCGGCCTGGTCGCCAACACAGAGCTGGGCGGGCCCGACAAGCCATTGGAATGGGCGATGATACTGGACGAGGACTCCTATGCCAGATACCGTCAGGTGGTGGACCAGGTAAGCGTCGCGAAGCTGCCAAGCTCTCTTGAGCAGGCGGTCTATGAGATGCTGCACCTCCCCTGCGTGCGCTGTGAGTTTGAGGATGAGGAGGACGTCCGGGCGGCGGTGCATAAGACATACGTCACTATGCAGATGATGCTTGCCGAATCATAATTTTAGGAGGAGCAAAAAATGAAAAAGCTTATTGCAGCCATTTTATCCCTGCTTATGCTGATTTGCGTAGGGTGCTCCTCCAATAATGGCGAGAGCAGCGGGCCACAGCTGGCCGTTGATACCCAGCGGGAAAAGGCCGAGGCCAGCGCCGCCGCAGAGGATGAGGCGGATAAGGACAGGGATATCCTGCGGGTGGTGACGGACCTGGACTGTATAAACGCGGCATACGGCTACAACTCCCAGGCCACACGGGGTCAGAAGACCTTTGAAACCATAGTAAAGCACTTTGGCGGCACTCCCAGCGGCATAAAGGCCAAGCTTGAGGTCCTGCCTATGGAGGGTGACAGCGCCTATGACGCGGAGCTGACGAAGCTGCGCACGGAGATAATGGCCGGGAACGGGCCCGATGTGTTCCTGATGTCGGGTTTCGGGGGCGGCGACGCTTCGCTGCCAAAGAACACCCTGTTCCAGAACCCGGAGGCCGCTATGGAGAAGGGGCTTTTCCTGCCTCTTGACAAGTACATAGAGAACGCCCGGTTCATGGAGTTTGACAAGTTCGACCCCAAAGTGATGGCCGCGGGGCAAAATGAGCAGGGACAGGTGATACTGCCAATGTTCTACCGCGTATGCGAGATGATGACTTTCCCGGAGGACAAGGATGCGCCGCTGCCCGCAAACTGGAACGAGATACTTGCCTGCACGGACAGCGATGTGCGGGTAAGGGCCAGCTTTGGGCTTACGAGCCTGGGGCTCAGGGAGATGTGCTTTGATAAAATAGCGGATAGCCTGAATGAGGAGCTTCTTATAGATGAGGAGGAATTTTTCCTGCGGGTGAAAGAGGCGCTGGATTTCTACACCGGCAGCATACCGCTTATGGACAAGTTTTCAGATACCATGACCGCGCAGCAGGCCATAAGCCTTGCAAACAGCGGCGAAATGCAGTATTTTGTGCCTGGAACGGCCAGCGGGAGCATAAACGCCGCTATTGAGACGTGGTGCGCCGTAAGCAGCAGCACGAAATACCCGGAGGACGCCTTCTTTATCGCCGATATCCTTTTGAGCTATGATTTTCTTAAGCAGGAGCCGTTCTGGAGCAAGCAGCCGCCCGCGCAGAAGAACTCCCAAAGCATGACCTTCTTCTGGACGGCGGGCGAGAGCCTTGTGCCCGTGCACACCGGGATCCTCAGCGGCAAGGGCAGTTATAAGTACAACGAGGGGCTTATCCCCGCCAGACGCGCCGCCATAAAGAACGCCCGGGAGAATATAGGCTATGCTTACTTCACAAGCAACGTAGACCGGGAGATAGACCATATGACAGCGGAACTCTTTGATATGGCGCGGCAGGGCGAAAGCCTCACCGGCGATGACATCCGCAAAGCTGCCGATAAGACCTACACCACCATGAAGATGATGCTTGCGGAATCCTGAGAAAGGAAGCTATGACCCATGAAGAAACTTATTGTGCTGATGCTAACCCTGGCCATGCTGGCGCTTTTGGGGTGCCAGCAGCGGAAAGAGCTGCCCACCACGACTATCGTTACCGAGCAGGGAGAGCAGAAGGAACTGCCCCTTGTCACTGTGACGGTAGACGAGCCCATGTGGCAAAGTTCCAACTTCCTTGCCTTTTTGAGGACCGTGCCCGGCTATGATAAGGAGTTTCATGTTGAATATGAGCTGATAGATATGGAGCCCATGCGCTCTTACCGGATGGAAAACCTGCGGGTAGAGGTCATGGCGGGCAAGGGACCGGACCTGTTTCTGGTGGACTGCTATTTCACCACCCTGGGCGGCTATATGATGGTGGATGAGGACATGGAGGTCAAGTCCCTCTTCCCATTCCCGGAGCAGGTGATGAATAACCACATCTTCCTCCCCTTAGACGAGTACATTGAAAACGCCCAGTTTATGGACATGGACCAGCTCATGCCCCAGATAATGGAAGTTGGCCGGGGTGAGGAGGGCCAGATGATCCTGCCCTTACAGTATGACTTCTACGCCATGGCCATGGATAAAGACCTGTATACCGAGCCCCCGGCCCCCAGCCGGGAGGGGTATCTACAGTCCGGCAACAGGTATTTGGAGCGGGCGGCCCTGGGCGATAATATCTTTGGTATGCTCCATTACTTTGGCCGGGACGCGGACTATGCCAAGGAGGAGCTCACCTTTACCGAGGAGGAGCTTTTGGAGATAGCCCTGGGCGTTGCCGAAGGCAGCAAAAAACACGGCGAGGGCTATTATCCCGAACCGGCCAGCCCGTGGTTTCTTGGAAGCCATCTCCAAAACGGCCGGAAGGCCGATGAGGTATATGTTCCTGTCTATAACCGCGACCAGGGCGTGACCGCCTTTGTGACCAACTTCGGGGCTGTCAACCGCAACGCCAACTATCCCGAGTACGCCTTCCGTATTCTCGATAAGCTGCTGGACAAGGGAACGCAGAAGAATGCCACTCTGTATGGCTGGAGCGAGGGCCTGGTGCCCAGCACTGCCCAGGGCACGGAAAACCTCCAGGGTATCACCATGGACCCGGAGACGGCCCGGCAGTTCATGGACATAAGGGACAAGATAAACGCCGTGAAATTCTGCACCGATATGGACCGGGAGGCCCAGAGCCAGCTATTCATGCTCTGCCAGAAGGACGGCGCCACCCAGGACCAGATAGAAAAGGCCGTGCGCGACACATACCGCACCATGCAGATGATGCTTGCCGAATCCTAAAAGTTTTTTTAAAAAACATGCAACCAAACCTCCGATTTATGTATTCTTATATAGTATAAGGGCAAAACGCAAAAATCCTGCCCAAATTTAAGGAGGTTCCATTATGAAGAACACACGCATATTCAAAAGACTGACAATAACGCTTATGGCCGCGCTGCTGCTGGCCCTTGCCGGGTGCAAAGGCGGCGGGGAGAGCTCCGGGAGCGGAGAGCCGGATGGGTCCCAGCAGAGCGAGAGGGCGGAGAAGCCCACGCTGACGGTGTGCTATGACCTGGACCTTGGCAGCGAGGGCCAGAGCTCGAAGAAGCTTCGGGATCTCATACTCGAGTACGACCCGGAGTTCCTGGACAGCTATGAGCTTAAAATAGATGCCGTCCCGGGCGTTGGCAGCAACAGGGAGCCCGCCCTGGACAATATAAGAATAGAACTGATGTCCGGCGGGGGCGCTGACCTGTTCCTGTGCAAAAGCCCTAAGATCACCGGAGCGGAGCGGCAGACCGGCCTTTTCCAGTACCCCAAGGCCCTAATGAAAAGACATGTATTCCTGTCCCTTGACGACTACATAGAAAACGCCAAATATATGGAATGGGACAAGCTCTACCCGGAGATAATGGAGGCCGGGAGGAACGGCGAGGGCCAGCTGATACTGCCCATAGGCTGGAGCATGAACTTTGTCCCCTTCGACGTGGAGGGCTACACCCCCACTGCGGAGCTGCCTATGACATTTGATGAAATGCTTAAAAGCGATGACCCAGGGATAATAGAAATCACATGCCTTTCCTGCTTTCCCGACAGCCTGGGCCTATTGGCCGACTATGAGAACGACGTCCCCTCTTTTACTAAGGAGGAACTGACGGCCCACCTGGACGGCATCCTTAAGAACAGGGAGCGCCGCACCTCTGAAATGACAGAGAGCATTGGCCGGCATAGGGCGGTGACATTTGGCCGCATGAACTCCGGGCTTTTCTCCCAGTACGACCCGGACAGTGTGCTCATTCCCCATTATAACCGGGACGGCGGCGTTACCGCCTCTATCACCAGCTTCGGAGCGGTGAACATCAACGCAAAGGAGCCCGAAGTGGCCTTTGAGATACTTGACCTGCTAATGAGCAAGGAAGTACAGCAGAATTCGGAGCTGCTCTCATGGGACAGAGGCGCGCCGGTACATATGGATCTATTGAAAAAGGATGAGAAAGTCTTTGCGCCGGTTGACTTGGATAACGGCACTCAAGTTGATTCCTGGGGGCTCACGGACTATAACTATGAACAGCTCCAAACCCTGATAAAGCAAATAAACGCCGTGGACTTCTTCACCCCCGTGCACTACGAGCTCTCGGACCTCTACATTGCCTACATGCAGGCCGAGACAAAAGAGGAGCGGGAGAAGCTGGTGGCCGAGGCGTATAAGAATATTGATATGATGCTTGCGGAGTCCTGAGAGGAGGGGTATAATATGAAAAGAGTGGCTGCGTTTTTGATGTGTCTTACTATGCTCTGTCTTTGTGGGTGCAGGTCCGGCGGGAGCGGAGAGAGTTCCGGGAGCGGCGGCTCAAAAAGCGAGGCTGCGGTTTCTGAGCCCGCGGAGCAGGAGCCGCTGCGGGTATTCATAGACGTGGAATTCGGAAGCAATGTGTTTATATCTGTCCAGGAGTTTCTAAGGGACTATGAAACCGAAACCGCAAAGGGCGGCAAGACCAAATATAAGAGCTTCCAGACCGTGATAGAGGACCTGGGCGGGCTGGAGGACGTGGAGATAGAGATACCCCCGAAGCACGGCGACGAGCGGGACACGTACCTTACGGCCCTGCGCACGGAGATGATGGCGGGCAAGGGGCCGGACGTGTTCGTGTGTCTCAGCGGTTTCGGGGCGCACTACTTTGAAAACAACACCGGCTTCTGCTTTGAAGAATCACTTTTTAGGTTCCCACAGCAGGCCATGGAACGCAATATGTTCCTGCCGCTGGACGATCATATAGAGAAAGCGCAGTTCATGGAATGGGACAAGCTAACGCCTATTATCATGGAGGCTGGGAAAAACGAGCACGGACAGCTCCTGCTGCCCATGACATATACCATGCCCCTGGGCTATTATAGGAGCGCCGATGTTGAGTACCGGCTTGAGGATACGTCTCTCACCTGGGATGATATGCTCTCGGGCGGGCCCGAAACGCTTTTGCAAGCCGCAAATATCAGCGAGTCGCACCAAAGCGCGGCTCTCGCGCCCATAGCCGACTATGAAGAGGACCAGCTTGCCCTGACCGAGGAGGAGCTTCTGGAGTACGTGACCTCCAGGATGGACGCCGGAAGCCGTCTTGGGGAGATGGACCTGCCGGAGTGCTCCAACGGTTTACTGCATCCCAATAACTGGTTCGACCAGGAAAACGGCGCATCCGATGAGCTCACCCTTGTACCCGTATTCTCCCGCAGCGGCGGCTACTCCGCAATCATCACCAGCTTCGCCGGAATAAACGTCAACACCAAGCGCCCTGACGACGCGTTCTTCATAGTTGACTACCTCATGAGCAAGGATGCCCAGCAGTCAAGGCTCTACACCCACATGACCTGTGGCAACGCCGTGCCCACCATGGAAGGCCTTATGTCCGGCCGGGGCAATGGGGTCAGCGATGGCGACGGCAGCAACGTCTATATGTCAAAGAACCTCTACCCCGAGTTCGTGAAGCTCCGGGAGGGCATCTCCGGCGCGGACTTCTACACGCCCCTGGACCGGGCGCTATATGACATGACCCTTGAGATATACAATAACCCGGACAAACCCCTGAAAGACCTGGTGCACAAAGCATACATGAACATGAGCATGGAGCTTGCCGAAAGCTAAAAAATTTTTATTGGGCCAAAGGCCCGGAAAGGACTGTTGTACAAATGGAAATGCTAACACCCATAATGATCGTCGGAATCATCGGCCTTCTGGCCGGGATAGTGCTGGCCGTGGCTTCGGTGGTGATGGCCGTGCCCAAGGACGAGAAGGCCGAGGCGCTGGAGGCCATACTGCCCGGGGCAAACTGCGGCGCCTGCGGTTACTCGGGCTGTCCGGGCTATGCCGCCGCCATGGCCAAGGGCGAGGCTGTGCCGGGGCTATGCTCCCCCGGCGGGGCGGATGTGGCCAAGAAGTGCGGGGAGATCCTGGGCTCCGGGGACGTGGCTATGGAGCGCAGGGCCGCCTTTGTGCGCTGCATGGGAAGCGCCGACAACACTACAGAGAAGATGGAGTACGACGGCCTTGAAAGCTGCACCGCCGCGTCGCTTTTAAACGGCGGCGGCTCCAGCTGCCGGTTCGGCTGTCTGGGCCTTGGGGACTGCCTTAAGGTCTGCGACTACGGCGCCATAGAGGTGTGCAACGGCGTGGCGGTCATCGACCCGGAGAAGTGCGTGGCCTGCGGCAAGTGCGAGAAGGCCTGCCCCAAGGGGCTTATAAAGCTTGCCCCGGTGAAGGATATGGCCGTGGTGCGCTGTTCCAGCTGCGACAAGGGCAAGGATACCATGCAGAGCTGCAAGATCGGCTGCATAGGCTGCATGAAGTGCCAGAGGACCTGCGAATTCGGGGCCATAACCGTGCAGAACGGCCTTGCCGTTGTAGACCCGGAGAAGTGCACAGGCTGCGGCAAGTGCGCCGAGGCCTGCCCCCGGCACGTCATCACCATGAGCAAGGTTTAAGGCCATGCCCGCTATCACCGAGCAGGACCTCAATAAGCAGATCGCCGCCGGGGCCTTTGGGCCCCTATACCTCCTTTCCGGCGACGAGAAGCTGACCCTAAAACGCGCCGCCCGCAAGCTTATCGAGAAGTCCTCGGGCGAGGGCTTCCCTGAGTTCAACCGCGGCATTTTCACAAACGACTCCGATATTGAGGGCATATTGGCCGCCGTGGAGGCCCTGCCCTTTATGGCGGAGCATAAATGCGCCGCCGTATCAGACTTTGACCCCGAGTCCAAGTCCTCAGAGGACCTTGAGCGGCTCTTATCCCTTATGGAGGACCTTCCCGACACCGCCACCCTGGTGTTCTGGTATCCCACCCTGGATATCCCCGCGAAAAGGTCCCAGAAGTGGAAAAAGTTTCTGGACGCGGCGGGGAAAGCCGGGCATACGGTGGATTTCCCGCGCCTGGGATCGGCGGACCTGCGGCGGCTCATTAAGAAGGAGACCGAGCGCCAGGGCTGCGAGCTGACCCCAAAAAGCTGGGAAAAGCTTTTCGGCTATGTTGGCAGCGACCTTCACACCCTGCGCTCAGAGGCGGAAAAGCTCTGCGCCTACGCCCTGGGGCAGGACCTCAGCGAGATAACCCCCGATATGGTGGATGAGCTGACCCCCAAGAGCACCGAGACCACGGTCTTCATCATGGTCCGGGCCCTGACCTCCGGGCGCTATGAAGAGGCCTACCGCCAGCTGGACCTGCTGTTCTACCGGGGCGACGAGCCCATAGCCATACTGGGGGCCATGGCCGCGTCATATATTGATATGTACCGGGTCAAGGCCGCCCTTGAGAGCGGGCTTACCGGCGCCGCCCCCGCCGAGTACGCCCCCGAGTATAAGGGCCGGGGCAGCTTCCGGCTGCAAAACGCCGAGCGCTCCTCGAAAAAGCTGACCCTCCCGGGGCTCAGAAAATGCCTTGACCTGCTGCTGGAGGCCGATCTGTCCCTTAAGGGCTCCCGGCTGGAGCCCAGGCTGGTGCTTGAGGGGCTTATATCCCGGCTGCTGCTGGCGGTGCAGCCTTAATGCGGGTCAGAGAGGCCGTTGTGGTGGAGGGGCGCTGCGACAAGGCCAAGCTAAGCGCGCTTATCGAGGGCACGATAGTTGAGACCGGGGGCTTTGCCATATTCAACGACCGGGATAAAATGGAGCTTATCCGGCAGCTGGCGGCAAAGCGCGGGGTCATAATACTGACGGACAGCGACGGAGCGGGGTTCCTGATACGCAGTAAGCTCAGCCAATGCCTGCCGCCCGGGCAGGTAAAGCACGCCTATATCCCGGATATATACGGCAAGGAACGCCGGAAGGCAAGACCTTCCAAGGAGGGCAAGCTGGGGGTGGAGGGCATGACCCTCGAGACCCTTCGGGACTGCCTTATAAGGGCCGGGGCCATTATAGAGGACGCCCCCGGAGGAGACGCGCCCCATGAGCTTACAAAGGCGGACCTTTTCGAGCTGGGGCTCTCCGGGGGAGAGGGCTCGGCGGACAGACGGAAAGCCCTTCAAAGGCGCTTGAAGCTGCCGGAGCGGCTGTCCGCCAACGGACTTTTGCAGGCCCTTCGCGCCCTCTATACCCGGGAGGAGCTTTTGGACATACTGGAAAACCTGGAAGGAGACGATACCCCATGAAGAAATATTTTCTCTTTGACCTGGACGGCACCCTTGCGGACACCGGCCAGGGCATTACCGAGAGCGTGCAGTACGCCCTCACTGAAATGGGCTGGATGCCCCAGGAGGACAGCTTCCTGCGGCAGTTCGTGGGCCCGCCGCTTTTGGACTCCTTCCGGGAATTCTGCGGCATGGACGAGGACACGGCCAACAGGGCCATAAAGCTCTATAGAGAGCGGTATAATGCCACAGGGCTCTATAAGAGCCCTCTATACCCAAATATAGACCGGCTCCTCTCAAAGCTCAGCGACTGCGCCACCCTATGCGTGGCCACCTCCAAGCGGGAGGAGGGGGCCAGGAAGATACTGGGTCTTCGGGGCATAGAGAAATATTTTACCGCCGTAGTTGGGGACGACGGCACCCGGCCCACAAAGGCCCATGTGATAGACCGGGCCCTTAGAGACCTTGGGGATCCGCCCATCTCCGAGGTGGTGATGATCGGGGACAGGAGCTATGATATAGAGGGGGCCAAATACTGCGGCATAGAGAGCATCGGCGCCGCCTATGGCTATGCCCGGCCCGGGGAGCTGGAAGAGGCCGGGGCGGATTATATGGCGGAGGACGTGGCGTCCCTTGAGCGGCTGTGCATGGCCCTTTCCGGCGCAAAGGAGCGGGACCGGGAGGGCCAGGACAGGTCCCAGCTGTTTCTGGACCTCTATAAGCAGGTGGAGGACGAGCTGGAGGACAAATTCCGCAACTCCCGCCGGCACTACTCAAGCGCGGTGTACGAGTTCATAAAGGACTATGAGAGCGCGCCGGTGCGGGATAAGCTGGATATCTGCCGCCATATCCGCAACCTTATGGCCCACAGCGCCAACATGGACGGCGAGCCGGTGGTGGTGCCCTCACAGCCGGTGGTGGACGCTTTAAGGGAGGTGCTGGACTTTGTGAAGAAGCCGCCCCTTGCCATCGACTACGCCACCCGTGGGGACCGGGTCTTAAAGGTGGGGGCCAACCAGAAGGTCCTGCGGGTCATGGAGCTTATGGAGAAGAACGGCTACTCCCACGTGCCGGTTATGAAGGAGAACAGGTTTTACGGAGTATTCAGCTCGGGCTCTGTCATGCGCTATCTTCTTAAGAACCGTGGCCGGGGGCTGAACCCGGACACCACCATAAAGGAGCTTCGGGGCTATCTTGCGGTGGAGGAGCATGTAGAGAACTATGAGTTCGTCCCCGCGGACGCCACATACATATACGTGCGCAGCCGCTTTGAGCAGGTGCGGGCCAGGAACAAGCGGGTCTCGGTTATCTTCATCACCCGGGACGGCAAGCCCGACCAGCCCCTTCTGGGGATGCTGACCCCCTGGGATGTGCTGGGGGAAAACTGACAAAAGAGAACGTCCGGCCCCGAAAATTTGGGCCGGACGCTTTTTCTACTTCTTTATGGTCTTCATTAAGAGAGTGATAAGTGTCTCCTTCTCGCTCTCCGTCAGCCCGGAGGTCACCTCGTCCCCCCACTGGCCCAGGTATTTTCGGATGGCGGGGGCCAGCTCCCGGCCCTTATCCGTCAAAAACAGCTTATTCTGCCGCCGGTCGCTTGGGTCCGTCTCCCGGTACAGGCACCCCAGCTCCTCCAGCTTCTTCACCTTTCTGGCGACGCTGCACTTGTCAATATACAGGTGCCCGGCCACCGCGTCCTGGCTGAGCCCGGGGTTTCGGTCCACGTGGAGGACTATCATATACATCCCCCCGGAGAAGCCGTACTCACGAAGCTTCTCCCCCATAAAACGCTTGCGGCTGCGCAGAAGGTAGGTGAGGGTCCGGCCCAGGTCCCGGCTGAAGCTGCCGGCCTCTCTTTGGGTCTGGATATATACCCGGCAGACCTCTTCAAACTTATGCTTCTTTGCGACGGTGATATGGTATAGGGCCTCTAATTCCCCGGCAAGCTGTTCATCACTGATCGGTAAGCTCTCTCC
Source organism: uncultured Eubacteriales bacterium (assembly GCA_910584745.1). Taxonomy (GTDB): domain Bacteria; phylum Bacillota; class Clostridia; order Oscillospirales; family Acutalibacteraceae; genus Acutalibacter. The sequence continues at coordinate 221,525 of CAJUDG010000002.1, read as the reverse complement.
CTCTTCCTCCAGCACCATTATGCGGTACTCCACCCCGAACAGGGTGGAGCGCACCCCCGTGGCCCTGGCCCCGCCCCGCAGGTAGAAGTCTATCCGCCGCCGGGCGGCCTCCGGGTCCGGGGCGGTATCGGGGTCCTCCACCTCGAATATTATCCGGCAGTCCCTGCCGGATATGGCCTCCCGCATAAGCTCAAGGCAGCGGCTGCCGGCGCCCCTGCCCCTGCGTTCGGGCTGTACGGCGAAATAGTTGAGCAGCGCCGTCCTGGGCTTATCTCCGGCCGTAATGAAAAGGGCATAGGCCGCAAGGCCCTCGCCGTCATAAAAGCCCACCGAGCGCTGGTATCCGTTCTCTATAAGGGGCTCCATCCACTTCCAGGGCATAAGCTCCTCCGGGGGGAAGTCCCGCTCAAGGCACGGGCTGTAAAGCCCGCGCATTTCGTCTGTGCCAAGAGTTCTGAGATACATAAAAGCCTGTCCTTTCAAAAGCTTGATACTTCCCCTATTGTAACAGAAAAATCCCCTTTGGGCAAGGCAAACCCATGGAAATTTTAGAGAAAGCAAGCTGCCGCTTGCCTTTTCGACAATTTTCCTGTATAATAGAGATGTATATCCTGGAACACAGGGTTATTATTATCCGAAAGGAATGACTGCCATGAACGCCAAACGACCCCTATTCATAACTGTCACCGTGCTTCTGGTGGCAGTGATAGTGGCTATATCCGCGCTGACCCTGGCCCAGGGCCCCCGTACAAGCTCCGTGAACTTCATCTCCAGGACCGGCACTACCGCCGAGGTGGACGACCTTTGGGAGGGCAAGATGTCCATCCGCTACTATGATAACGTGAACCAGAGCAACTACGGCCCCGAGGACTTTTCTGAGGAGAACGGCGTGATCTCCTATGTGGGCAGCGGGAAATCCTATGTGGGCATCTCGGTAAACGAGAAGAAGGGGGATATCGACTGGCAGCAGGTTGCGGACAGCGGCAACATCGACTTTGTGATGATACGCGTGGGTCTTCGGGAGAAGATAAAGGGACGCATCCGCATAGACCAGAAGTTCGAGGACAACATCAAGGGGGCCACGGAGGCGGGCCTGCCCGTGGGCGTGTACTTCTACTCCAAGGCCGTTGAGGATGCTGAGGCCAAGGAGGAGGCCACCTTTGTGCTTGAAAAGATAAGGGACTATACTGTCACCTATCCCATCGGCATCTTCTGGGAGTACGACCTGAAAGACGACGGCAGCCAGGACGAAACCTCCCGCACGGTGCAGCGCAACGGCGATCAGGTCACCGGGTACATTGACACCTTCTGCAAGATAATTAACGTGGCCGGCTTTACCCCCTGCTACTTTGCCGAGAAGGGCATGGCCTATAACCGGCTGGACCTCTCCCGGCTTGCGGGCTATGATCTGTGGTACGGCGAGTACCGGCCCTCGCCCAGCTTCTTCTATGATTTCAAGATCTGGCAGTACACCGAGGAGGGCAGGGTGCCCGGCATCCCGGAGCCCGTGCCCGTGAATATCTCGCTGAAAAGCTATAGTAAATAGTGCATAACGGAGGTATGTTTTGAGTAAGGAACAGATAAGAAAGCTTTCATTTATATGCGCGGCGGTAGCGCTGGCGGTGGTGATAATCGCCGTTATCATCGTGTTTTTTACCCGGGAGCCCCAGGAGGAGGAGCCCGGAGGCGCCGCGGGGCCTTCCCGCATAATACCTGAGGGTATGCGGCTTGTGGAGGACATCTACGCCGGGGAACTGATAATTCCCGACTTTGACATACCGGAGCTTAAATACGACCGGAAGGGCTTCTCCACCGGCGAGGACGGCATTACCCGGTATAAGGACGCCGTTATGGGCGTGGACGTTTCCGAGTTCCAGGGTGAGGTGGACTGGTACGCTGTAAAGGCCGCCGGTGTGGAGTTCGCCATTATCCGGGTGGGCTACCGGGGCATGACCCAGGGGCTTCTGACCGAGGACAGCCACTTTGCCGAGAACTTCCAGAACTCCGGCAGCGCCGGGCTCAAGCGCGGGGTCTACTTCTTCTCCCAGGCCGTGACCGAGCAGGAGGCCGTTGCCGAGGCTGATTTTGTCATAGAAAAGCTGGCGGGGGAAAAGCTTGAATACCCCATCGTCTTCGATTGGGAGCCCCCCGTCCCCAGCGAGGAGCTGCCCGAGAGCAGCCTTAGGGCCCACGGCTGTTCGGGGGAGGACGTGACCAAATGCGCGGCGGCCTTCTGCAAGCGCGTTAAAGAGTCCGGCTACATACCCTGCGTGTACTTTAATAAGCACCAGGCCTATAACTTCTACGACCTGGAGAAGCTGAAGGACTACGACTTCTGGTACGCGGAGTATAACCCCCTTCCGGCCATCGTCTATAATTTCCGCACCTGGCAGTACAGCGACGCGGGGAATATCCCGGGCATCGAGACCACGGTGGATCTGGATATCTGTATGGAGCCCTACTGATAAGTCCTATGGGAAAGTTAAGGGCAGGACAAGCCGCTTTAAGCTTGTCCTGCCCTTTTTATACAGCGCCGCCCCGATCTCCGGGGGCCCTTTACTCCAGGCCGGTATGGTCAAGGCGGTTCAGACGGTCCCGGATGACCCTAAGCCACTTTTGCACACTTTCCCTATTTCCGCTTTTTACCGCGTTCGTCAGGCTGTCCTCGTTCCAGCTGATGTCAGAACTCCAGAATGCGGTTATTATTGCGTAAAGATACGGATACCAGTTTTTCTGTTCCCCGGAGAAATCGCGGACAGAACGGTATCCGCGCAAAAACGAAGACAGAATTTCCGGCCTGACATTATCCCCTATATTATCCGGATAATCCATGAGCCGGGCTTCAAATATAGCCTGCATTACCGCATCACAGAACAGATTGTTGTCGCCGCATCTGTTAAAATCAAATATCCCGATCTCCCCTAAAGCTGTTCGGTACAAATTGCAGTTACTGATATCCCCCTGCACCGCGTACCCGGGCTGTCTTTTCAGAGGAGCCAAAATTTCCGTGTAGGCATGGTAGGTCCGAGTTATGCTGTGGAAAACATCCCGGCCGTCTTCGCCAATACCGGGCTCCAGTGATTGGAAGGTCTCAAAATCAAACAGATCGTTCTTTGAAAACGGATCAAATAAAACTTTATTTGCTACATGCAGATTTTCCTTTTCGGATATACCGTGCATTTTTGCCAGCAGCTCACCCGTTTTTTCAGCGGCTGCGGCATCCACCAGCCTGACCTCATTTTCCACAAACTGCTCGACAGTAACGATCACTTTGTATCCGTTGATTTCATATTTCCTGGCGAACGCTCCATCAGACTTATACTGAAACGGCGTCAAAATACCGTTTCTCCGCAGAGTATCCGCAAAGCGGCTCTGGTCTTCGACCGTTTTCAAAGTCACGTCCGCCTCGTTTTTAAAGCGCAAAACCAGTGGCGGGCCTGATACGGGCTCCGCCTTCAAAATGAGCCGCACCTCTTTTGAAGAAGCATCATAGTCATATCTTTGCAGCTCTGACGCGGACTGAATTTCTGCCATGATTTCAAAATCACTCAGCACTTTGCTGATGTCTCCGGGAGTAACAACAAACATATAAGCCCTTCTTTACCGATTATCGTCAAGGAGTCCCTCTGAGCCCCTGCGCTTATTTATAGAGCTTCACCCCGCTCTTGTCAACCTCCTGATAGGCCCTGCCAAAATCCAATCCCAGCGCATTATGCCCCGGGAATATGTCCGACATTGGCACCATCACAAACGCCCGCTCCAAGATCCCCGGATGGGGCAGCTTCAGCTCCTCCGTATCGCTTTCGGCCCCCTCATAGACCAGCAGGTCGATGTCCATGGTCCTGGCCCCGTGGTACTCCTTTCGCACCCGGCCAAGCCGACTCTCGAGCTCCAGGCACCTGTGCAGAAGCTCCAGAGGCGCAAGCTCAGTATCAATGAGCACGCAGCAGTTGAGATAGTCCTCCTGTTCGGAGAGCACGTCAAAGGGCTCCGTCTCGTAAATATTCGAGATGGCCAGAATCTTTGTCCCGGGCAGCTTCTCAAGGCCCGAAAAGGCCTCCGCCAGATTCCCCTCCCGGTCCCCAAGGTTCGTCCCTATGCCTAGCAGGGCACGCATGGCAGCTTCCCCCTCTCCGCCGGGCGGCTTAGCTCTATCTCCACCGCCACATAGTCGAATTTCGCGTTCATCGGGGCCTGCGGCTTTTTCAGCAGCAGCCCAACCTTTTCCACCATCGGATGCTCTTTCAGTATCGCCTCGCACACCGCCTGGGCGGCCCGCTCGATAAGGTCATAGCTCTCCGCGGTAAAGGCCCGCTGTATGGTCTTGCGCACGGCGGCGTAGTTAACGGTGTCGCTTAAACTGTCGCTTTCCCTGGCCCTTTGCAGGTCCGCGTATAGGGTAACGTCCAGTACAAAGGTCTGGCCGTCCCGCTTCTCCTCCGGGTTCACCCCGTGATAGGCGAAGATCTCCAGGCCCTTTATATATATCCTGTCCATTTACTCAGCCCCCTTTACTCTACAGATTTCAGCGCGTCGGCCATCCGTGCGGCCTGCACGGCCTCCCTCACGTCGTGGGCCCGCACCATGTCCGCCCCGCCCAGCACCGCCGCCGTATGCACCGCAAGGGTCGCCGCCAGGCGCTCCTCAAAGGGCGGGCTGCCGCAGGGTATGCCGGTCACGCGCTTTCTGGATGCGGCCATCAGGTACGCTATGCCCAGGACCTTGGTCCGCTCCACATGGGCGATAAGCCGCAGGTTGTCCTCATGGGTTTTTCCGAAGCCGATACCCGGGTCAAAGCAGAGGCGCTCCGGCTCAACGCCCAGCTTCCGTGCCCTTTCGAGCCTCTCCTCAAAAAACTCCCGGACCTCCGATAGGATATCCCCGCGTTCAGCCCCCCGGGGGTGCATCACCACGCACCCGCAGCCGGATCCGGCCACGGCCCGGAGCATATCGTCCTTGAAGCCGGACACGTCGTTGATGATGTCCGCGCCCGCTGCAAGGGCCTTTTCCGCCACCTCCGGGTAGAAGGTGTCTACAGAGACGGCGGCCTTTGTGCCCTTCACCACGGCCTTTAGCACCGGGCTTATGCGTTCCCACTCCTCCCCGGAGCTTACCGTCTCATATCCCGGCCGGGTGGACTGGCCGCCGATGTCGATGATATCCGCGCCCTGGCGCTCCATCTCCTGGGCTCGGGCAAGGGCCTTTTCCGGGTCCAGATACCGGCCTCCGTCTGAGAATGAGTCCGGGGTCACGTTCAAAATCCCCATCACGTAGGTTCTGATTAGGGGGAAAGATTTATCTTTTGCTTTAAAATAGTGCAAATTCTTGTACGCTCCTTCATTATTTCTTGCCGCTCGCTTCGCGCGGCACAGGTCGCAGGGCTCCGCCCCGCACCCCGCAAGGGGTACCTGTACCCCTTGACCCCTTCCTTACTTCCCCTTCAACAGCGCGGTAACTTCCGCCCTCGTCCTCGCATCCGACCTCATGCACCCTCTCAGCGCCGAGGTCTCCGTCAGCGTCCCCGCCGCCCGGGCCCCCCTCATGGTCATACAAAGGTGTTCCGCCTGAATGAACACCGCCACCCCCTGGGGCCTGAGGTTATCATACAGGAAGTCCGCTATCTGCCCCGTAAGCCTCTCCTGCACCTGGGGCCGCCTTGCAAAGCAGTCCACTATCCGCGCAAACTTCGACAGCCCGATTATCCGCCCGTCCTTCGGGATATAGGCGATATGTGCCCGGCCGATAAATGGCAGCAGATGGTGCTCACACACGGAGTAGAGGGGTATGTCCTTCACAAACACCAGCTCGTCGTGCTTGCCGCTCTCATTGAATATCTTCAGGTGCTCCGCGGGGTCCGAATCCAGCCCCGAGAATATCTCACCATACATTCTCGCCACCCGGTCCGGGGTCTCCTGCAGGCCCTCCCGGTCCGGGTCCTCCCCCACCGCCTCCAGAATGTCCCGCACCGCCCGGCGCAGCTTTTCCATATCCATAAAGCTCTCCTCCCAAAAGTCAGTTTACTCTACATCCAGCGCAAGAGAACGCCGGTCTCCGTCTCCTCTGCTTTCGCCTGTTCCACCCAGCTTCCGGCGGCGCAAAGGCAGCATACGAGCCCCGCCCCGGCCTCATACAGCGCGCCAGCGCACTCCTTTAGAGTGGACCCGCTGGTGACAATATCGTCCACCAGTATGAGGTCCTTTCCCTTTGCCTGCTCCGACGCCCTATACGCGCCCAGCAGATTCGTCAGCCTCTCCTCCAGGCCCAGCTCGTGCTGTGTCCTGGTCTTCTTCACCTTTTCCAGCAGCCTTTGTACCTCAAGGCCGTTATGCCTTGCCACCTGCAGAGCCAGCAGATGGCTCTGGTCATAGCCCCGGTTCCTGAGACCCTCCGGGCTCAGGGGCACATAGGTCACCGTCCAGCTTCTCTCCGGCAGCTCCCCCACAAGCCCGGCCATCGCCGCGCCTATGCGCAGGGCCATCACCCGGCAGCCCGCGAACTTATAGAGTAGCATGGTCTCCCTATACCCGCCCTCATAGGCGAAGGGGGCCAGCACCGTCATATCCTGGCCGTTATCCAGGGTAATGACGCGGCGGTTTGGTTCCTCCGGCAGCTTTTTGGCACATGAGCGGCAGAAAAGCCTGTCCGGCGGCACACGCTCCTTGCAGCAAAGGCATTTGGGCGGGAAGAAAAGCGCCCTGATCCAGTCCCGGCCGCTTGCCGGAAACTCGTTTTTCATTTATGCGGCACGCTCAGCGCACACCCGTGCAGAACCTGCGGAAGGCCTCCCGGCCCTTGTCATCGTCCTTGAATACGCCGGCATTGCCAAGAATCTTCCCGAACTTTTCGCCGATGCTGTCCTGTATGGCTTTCTGAAGCTTTTCCCCGGGAATATTTTTCGCCTTCAGCTCCTCATACCAGACCCTATGCTTCTCCATCTCGGGCCGGGCCATTATCTCCCCGGCCCTGCCCCCGTCAGAGAGGGCCTCCTGCAAAAGTCCGGTCTCCGTCAGCAGCCTGGGGGGCAGTATGGCAAGGCCCATGACCTCGATAAGGCCGATATTCTCCTTCTTGATGTGGTGGTACTCCGCGTGGGGATGGAACAGGCCCAGGGGGTGCTCATCGGTGGTTCGGTTGTTTCTCAGCACCAGGTCCAGCTCGAAGTTCTCCCCCCTGCGGCGGGCGATGGGGGTGATGGTGTTGTGGGGTGTGCCGTCGGTCTCCGCCAGCACGTCCACGCTCTCGTCCGAGTAGCCCCGCCATGCGGTCAGAACCCTGTCGGCCAGCTCCACCATGCGTTCCCGGTCCGTTCCCGAAAGCCTTATGACGCTCATTGGCCAGTGCAGTATGCCCGCGTCGATATCCTCAAAGCCCTCAAAGCTCACCTTCTCCCTGACCTGCGCCCTTGCCATGGGCAGTTCCTCCGCGCCGCCCTGGAAATGGTCGTGGGAGAGTATTGAGCCCCCCACTATGGGCAGGTCCGCGTTGGAGCCGATAAAGTAGTGGGGCAGTATGGTCTCGAACTCCAAGAGCCGCCGGAAGGATGCCCTGCTGACCTTCATGGGCCGGTGCTCCTCGCTGAGAACAATGCAGTGCTCGTTATAGTAGACATAGGGCGAATACTGCAAGTACCACCTCTCCCCGTCCAGAGTGATGGGTATGAGCCTGTGGTTCCCCCTGGCGGCCTGGTTTGCGCTGCCAAGATACCCCTCGTTCTCCCGGCACAGTGCGCAGGCCGGATAACCGGACTTGGGGGCGTTTCGGGCGGCGGCGATGGCCTTGGGGTCCTTCTCGGGCTTTGACAGGTTGATGGTGATGGTCAGGTCCCCATAGGGTGTGGGCGCGGTCCACTTGCGGTCCTTCTCTATGCGGTCCACGCGGATGTAGTTGGTGCTCCGGCTCAGGGCGTAGTAGTAGTCGGTGGCCTCCTTCGGGGAACTCTCATAGAGCCTGTTAAACTCCCCCACCACCTCCGAGGGCCGGGGCGTCAGACAGGCCATTATCTCCGTGTCGAACTGGTCCTGGGCGTCCTGGTTGCCCTGCTCCAGAAGGCCCTTGTCCTTGGCCAGCTGGCAGAGGTCCTCTAAGATATCCGCGGGGGTGTGGAACTCCTCCTCCACGGCTACCGGGGCAAAGTTTGACTCTTTCAGCAGGGCAAGCACGCGGTTGGCGGCGTAGGCCGTGTCAAGGGGCGTGATGAGCCCCCGCTGCAGGCCGTAGGACAGCAGGCGGGAGATGGCAAGGTTCAGATCGGCAGACGTTTTCATAAGGCAGCATCCTTTCTATAGTTGGGCGCACGTTTTCTCTATTGTACACCCTTTTGGGCCCATAGGTCAATAGACCGCGAAAAAAAGCGCGCTTCCTTTGTGGAAACGCGCTTTCTCTTTGCAGTAACTTATACCAATTCCAAAACCGCCATCTCCGCGGCGTCGCCCCGGCGGGGGCCAAGCTTTGTGACCCTGGTATAGCCGCCGTTGCGGTCGGCATACTGGGGGGCTATGGTGTTGAACAGCTTTGCAGCGGCGCTCTCCTTGGTGACAAAGCTCATCACCATGCGCTTGCTGTGAAGGTCGTTGGTCTTGGCTATGGTTATCATCTTCTCGGCCAGAGCCTGCACCTCCTTGGCGCGGGTGGCGGTGGTCTCGATCTTCCCGTTCTCAAAGAAGAACGTCACCATTCCGCGCAGCATCGCGGTGCGATGCGCGGTGTTGCGGCCCAGCTTTCTGGTTCCCGGCATGAAGATACCTCCTATCTGTGCTTATTCGTCGTCTTTACGCAGGCTGAAGCCAAGGGAAGCCAGCTTCCACACGACCTCCTCCAGCGACTTGCGCCCCAAGTTGCGGACCTTCATCATGTCGTCCTCGGACTTGTTGATAAGGTCCTCCACGGTGTTTATACCCGCGCGCTTGAGACAGTTGAAGGAGCGGACCGACAGATCCAGCTCTTCTATAGTCATTTCCAGCACTTTCTCTTTGCCGCCCTCGTCCTTCTCCACCATTATCTCCGTGGACTTGCCCTTATCGGAAAGGTCCACGAACAGGTTCAGGTGGTCGGTGAGGACCTTTGCCGCAAGCGACACGGCCTCCTGGGCATTTATCACCCCGTTGGTCCAGACCTCCAGGGTTAGCTTGTCAAAGTCAATGCTCTGTCCCACGCGGGTATTCTCCACGTTGAAGTTGACCTTGAGTACAGGTGTGTAAATGGAATCCACCGCAATTTCGCCGATAACGCCCTCGGGCATATTCTGCTTGTTGCGCTCGTTCGAGACATAGCCCCTTCCCTTATCCAGGGTCAGCTCCATATAGAGCCTGGCCCCCTCGCCCAGGGTGGCAATGTGCAGCTCGGGGTTCAGTATCTCCACCTCGCTGTCCGCCTGGATGGACGCGGCGGTGACCTCGCAGGGCCCCTCCGCCGAGATCTCCACGGTCTTGGGCCCGTCGCAGTAGAGCCTTGCGACTATGCCCTTGACGTTCAGGACTATCTCGGTCACGTCCTCCTTTACTCCCGGGATGGTGGAAAATTCGTGGAGCACGCCGTCTATCTTTATGGACCTGGGGGCCACGCCCGGCAGGCTCGACAGCAGCACCCGGCGCAGCGAGTTCCCAAGCGTGGTGCCAAAGCCGCGCTCCAGGGGCTCGATGACGAACCGGCCGTATGTGCCGTCCTCGAATGTTTCCGCTATATCAATTTTGGGTCTTTCTATCTCAATCATCCGCGATCCTCCTCTACACAGGCAAAGTAACGGCTTCTCAATACGCTTGCTCCCTAATACTTTACAAAATAAAGTACGGATTACTTGGAGTACAACTCGACGATGAGGGTCTCGTCGACCTCAAGGTCGATCTCCTCGCGGGTGGGCAGCGCGTCGACCTTTGCCTGCGCGTTGGCCGCGTCAACGTCCAGCCACTTGGGCACGGGCTTGGCGGAGTTTGCCTCCAGGACGGCCTTGAACTTGTCGCTCTGGCGGCTCTTGTCCTTGATGGCGACCATCTCGCCGGGCTTCACAAGGTAAGAGGGGATGTCGACCTTCTTGCCGTTGACGGTGAAGTGGCCGTGCACCACCAGCTGGCGGGCCTCGGCCCTGGAGCTGGCCCAGCCGCAGCGGTATACCACGTTGTCCAGCCTGCTCTCCAGAAGTATCAGGAGGTTGTCGCCGGCCTTGCCGGGCATATTGGTGGCCATCTCATAGTAGTGGTGGAACTGGCCCTCCAGCACGCCGTAGAAACGGCGGGTCATCTGCTTGGCTCTCAGCTGCATACCATACTCCGAGGCCTTCTTGCGGCCCTGGCCGTGCTGCCCGGGGGCGTAGGCCCTCCTCGAGATGGCGCACTTGTCGGTGTAGCAGCGCTCGCCCTTCAGGAACAGCTTCTGCCCCTCGCGGCGGCAGAGCTTGCAAACGGCTTCTGTATATCTTGCCATATTTTCTGTAACCTCCTAATGTTTTTACACGCGGCGCCTTTTGGGCGGGCGGCAGCCGTTATGGGGGATGGGGGTCACGTCTTTTATCATGCTCACGTCCAGCCCCGCGGCCTGCAGCGCACGGATAGCCGCCTCGCGGCCGGCGCCGGGACCCTTGACGAACACCTCAACGGATTTCATACCGTGCTCCATCGCCAGCTTCGCGGCGGTCTCCGCCGCGGTCTGCGCGGCGAAGGGAGTGGACTTTCTGGAACCCCTGAAGCCCAGCTCGCCCGAGCTTGCCCAGGAGATGGCGTTGCCCTGGGTGTCGGTGATGGTGACGATGGTGTTGTTGAACGTGGACTGGATATGGGCCGCGCCGCGTTCAATATTCTTGCGCTCACGGCGGCGGCGCACTGTACCCTTCGTGGTCTTCTGTGCCATTTTGTGAATCCCTCCTTACTTCTTCTTATTAGCCATGGTCTTGCGCGGGCCCTTGCGGGTGCGGGCATTGGTCTTGGTGCGCTGGCCCCTTACGGGCAGGCCCTTTCTATGGCGCACGCCGCGGTAGCAGCCGATCTCCACCAGACGCTTGATGTCAAACGCTACGTCCCGCCTGAGGTCGCCCTCTACGTGGCAGTTCTTGTCGATATAGTCGCGGAGCTTCGAGGCGTCGTCCTCACTGAGGTCCCGGACACGGATGTCGGGGTCAACGCCCGTCGCCGCGCAGATATTTGTGGCGGTCTTGCGGCCAATGCCGTAGATATAGGTCAGAGCGATTTCGATTCGCTTGTCTCTTGGCAGGTCGATACCGGAAATTCGAGCCATGTTATTGACCATTCCTTTCACTTGGTTTGTCGGGGAGCGGGGTTTCTTGCGCTTGCTTCGCTCGCGCGCCTAAGACCTTGGGACTCTGTCCCAAACCCTGCCGGGGGAACTGGTCCCCCCGGACCTCCCTTCCCCGCTTCGCGCCGTTCTATTTAGCCCTGGCGCTGCTTGTGCTTGGGGTTCTCACAGATGACCATGACCTTCCCCTTGCGCTTGATGATCTTGCACTTCTCACACATCTTCTTAACAGAAGGACGTACTTTCATTCTGTCATCACTTTCCTTTCTGTCGCCTTGTTATCCTACAGGGCCCGGCTTATTTCGACCGCCAGGTTATCCGCCCCTTGGTAAGGTCATAGGGGGACATCTCCAGCGTCACCTTATCCCCCGGCAGTATGCGGATGAAATTCATCCGAAGCTTGCCGGATATGTGGGCCAGGACCGTGTGCCCGTTCTGAAGCTCCACCTGGAACTGTGCGTTCGGCAGAGCCTCCTTTACCACGCCCTGCACCTCAATTACGTCTTGCTTTGACATACCTCAAACCTCCGCGGGTATATTCTCTCTCTGCCCGCCCGCTTCCCGCAGGGCGGCACGAAGTTTACGATTGGTGGCAAGCGCCTCCTCAGGAAGCACCGTTAGGGTCGGGCTTATGTGCCGGATATTCTTGCGCTTCGGCCGCTCAAGGGGCCTGCCCTTGCCGTCGGCCAGCACCGCCCATTGGGGTTCCGCGCCCAGCACAGCCATAAAGCTGCCCTGGTCCCTTCCGGCCTTTGACCTTACCACCTGGCCACGCTTTAGCTCCATAGCGGCCCCCTTACTCCGGCAGGGTCAGAATGACCGGCCCCTGGGGGGTTATCGCCACCGTGTGCTCAAAGTGCGCCGACAGGCTGCCGTCCTTTGTGACTACCGTCCAGCCGTCGGGCTTCACCTCTATCTCGCGCCGGCCCTGGTTTATCATCGGCTCTATGGCGATGACCATACCAGCCGTCAGTCTTGCACCCCTTCCCGGGGTGCCGTAATTGGGGACGCTGGGGTCCTCGTGCATCTCCGCACCTACTCCGTGGCCGGTAAACTCTCGTACCACCGAGTAACTGCGGGCTTCGACATACTCCTGTACCGCGCGGCCCACATCCCCTATCCGGTTGCCCGGCCGGGCCTTCTCGATACCTAAAAACAGCGACCGCTCGGTGGCGTCAAGAAGGGCCTGCGCTTGCGGACTTATCTCCCCGCAGGGGAAGGTCCAGGCGTTGTCGCCGTGGAAGCCCTCGTAATAAGCGCCTACGTCTATGCTGACGATATCGCCCTTTTTAAATATGACGCTCTTCTTCGGTATGCCGTGGATGACCACGTCGTTCACTGAAATACACGCGCTGGCGGGATAGCCGTCGTACCCTAAGAAGCTGGGTTTCGCCCCCTCCGACTCTATATACTGCCGCACGAGCTTGTCGATCTCCCAGGCAGACACGCCCGGTTCAACCGCCTCGCCCGCAAGCCGCAGAGCCTTCTGGGATATCCTTCCCGCCTTGCGCATTACACTGAGCTCCCTGCTGGTTTTCAGCACGATCATGAAAGATCCTCCAAGGCTTCCAGTACCATCCTTGTGGTGTCCTCCACCTTGTCCTGTCCGTGCACTACCCGCAGCTTGCCCTGCTTGCTGTAATATTCCTTCAGCGGCTCGGTCTGGCTGTGGTATACCTCCAGCCTCTCCTTCACCGTATCCGGGTGGTCGTCCTTGCGCTGAATGAGGGCGCCCGCGCAGCTGTCGCATACGCCCTCCACCTTGGGCTGCTTATACAGCACGTGGTAGGAGGCGCCGCACTTCTCGCAGACGCGGCGTCCGGACATGCGGGTCACGATATCCTCGTCGGCCACCTCGATGTCCAGCACAACGTCGATATCCGCGCCCATCCCGTCCAGAGCCTCGGCCTGGGGAATGGTCCTGGGGAAGCCGTCAAGGATAAAGCCGTTCTTGCAGTCCTCCTCCTTGATCCGGTCCTTTATTATGCCAATGAGTATCTCGTCGGGTACCAAGGCCCCGCTCTCCATATAGCTCTTGGCTTTAAGGCCCATCTCCGTGCCGTTCTTCAGCGCCTCGCGCAGGATATTTCCCGTCGAGATCGCCGGTATCTTTTTATTCTCACAAATTACCTCGGCCTGGGTGCCCTTTCCGGCCCCCGGAGCCCCTAAAAGGATAAGCTTCATACCGATACATCCTTTCTTCCTAAGCGGCAGGTCCAAAAATCGCTGCGCCGCCTGCCGCCCGTTTCTTGCTCACTTAGTCCAAGAAGCCCTTGTAATGGCGCATCATCATCTGGCTCTCCATCTGCTTGACGGTCTCCAGCGCCACGCCCACGATGATTATCACCGACGTGCCGCCCAACGACAGCCCGTGCATACCGGTAAGGTTGGTGAAGATGATGGGGATAAGCGCCACGAATGCCAGGAACATCGCGCCGATAAGCGTCACCTTGGAAAGGATCTTGGCTATAAACTCCGCCGTGGGCCGCCCCGGACGAAGGCCGGGCACAGTGCCGTTGTTCTGCCTGAGGTTATTCGCCATCTCCAGAGGATTATACTGAACGGACATATAGAAGTATGCGAACATGATGATCAGCAGGAAGTAGAGCACCGTATAGAGCCACCCGGTCTGGGCAAAAGCGTCCATGAACGCCTTGCCAAAACCCTCTGTGGGGTTCCAGAAGAACTGGATGAACTGGGGTATGCTCAGTATGGCGCTGGCGAAGATGACGGGCATAACGCCGCTCATGGCCACCTTCACAGGCATATAGGTGCTCTGGCCGCCGTACATCTTGCGGCCCACTACCTTTTTGGCGTACTGCACCGGGATGCGGCGCTCCGCCTCGTTCATGAATACGATGACCCAGATGACCACCAGGAACAGGATGATAAACAGGGGCGCCAGCACCAGGAACTGGCCGCTGGTGGAGGGGCTCTCCAGGCCCAGGCTGAAATACTGCCAGACGCCGCCGAAGGTCACGGGCAGCCTTGCCACTATTCCGGCGAACAGGATTATGGAGATGCCGTTGCCGATGCCCTTGTCGTTTATCTGCTCGCCCATCCACATGATAAGGGCCGTGCCCGCAGTAAAGGTCAGCACAATGACAATGCCCACAAAGGCCCCGGCAAAGCCCTCGGTCACCTTCACGATGCCCGCGTTAGAGCGCAGGTAGAAGTAGTAGGCGATGCCCTGGATAAGTCCCAGGCCAACTGTCACATAGCGGGTGATGGTGGCGATCTTCTTTCGGCCGGTCTCGCCCTCCTTTGAAAGGCGCTCCAGGGCCGGTATCGCTATTGTCAGCAGCTGCATGATAATGGAGCTGTTGATATATGGGGTTATGCCCATTGCGAACAGCGAGGCGTATGAGAACGCGCCGCCGGTGAGCATATTGATATAGCCCAGCGCAGTGTTGCCCTCGCTGGCGGTTTTCATCAGCGTGGACAGGGCCGAAGCGTCCAGGAAGGGCACCGGGATCACCGAGCCGAACCTGAATACCACGATAATGAGCAGGGTGTAGAGCATCTTCTTTCTAAGGTCCGGGATGCGCCAAGCATTTTTGATGGTGTTCAGCAACTCAGACCACCTCGGCTTTCCCGCCTGCGGCCTCTATCTTGGCCTTTGCCGCTTCGGAAAAAGCGTTTGCCTTGACCGTCAGTTTCTTTGTGACCTCGCCGTTGGCCAGTATCTTCAGGGCGTCGCCGCTCTTCTTCAGTACGCCGGCCTCCATAAGAGCGTTCACGTCCACCTCTGCGCCGTTCTCGAAGCAGTTTAGACTGCCCACATTCACGGAAACTACCTCACGAGCGAAGATATTGTTGAAGCCGCGCTTGGGGATACGCCTCTGCAGGGGCATCTGGCCGCCCTCAAAGCCGGGACGCATACCGTGGCCGGCCCTTGCCTTCTGGCCCTTATGCCCCTTGCCGGCGGTCTTGCCGTTGCCGGAGCCGTGGCCGCGGCCAATGCGCTTAGCGTCTTTTGTGGCGCCGGGCACGGCTGTAAGCTGGTTTAGCTTCATTTTAACGCACCTCCTTCAAGCTTATTCACTAACCTCTACCAAATGACTGATCTTTTGTACCTTGCCCTTGGTCTGGTCGTTGTCGGGCTGCTCACGGCAGTCCCCCACCTTGAAAAGCCCCAGGGCGTGGGCAGTGGCGATCTGGTCCTTCTTGCTGCCGATAAGGCTCCTTTTAAGCGTTACTTTCATCTTTACGAGCCCTCCTTACAGTATTTCCTTGACCTGCTTGCCCCTTATGGCGGCCACCTCTTCGGCGGTACGCAGCTGGGTAAGACCGGCCAAAGTGGCCCGCACCACATTGCACGGGTTATTGGAGCGCAGGGCCTTTGTACGGATATCCTTTATGCCCGCGCTCTCCACAACGGCGCGCACCGGGCCGCCGGCGATAACGCCGGTACCGGGGGCGGCGGGCTTCAGGATGACCTTGCCCGCGCCGAACTCGCCCACGATCTCGTGGGGGATGGTGCTGCCGCGAAGGGCCACATGATAAAGGTTCTTCTTGGCGTCCTCGATGCCCTTGCGGATGGCGTCGGGCACCTCGGCGGCCTTTCCAATGCCAAAGCCCACCGTGCCGTTGCCGTCGCCCACTACCACCAGGGCGGAGAATTTCATGACGCGGCCGCCCTTAACGGTCTTTGATACGCGGTTTATGGCCACGACGCGCTCCTGCATCTCTACGCCGTTCGGGTCAAAATTCCTCTCACTAGCCAAACTCTATTCCTCCTCGCTCAGAATTTCAGGCCGCCCTCGCGGGCGCCCTCGGCCAGCTCCTGCACGCGGCCGTGGAAGATATAGCCCCCGCGGTCAAAGACCACGTTGCTGATGCCCTTCTCCTGGGCGCGCTCAGCGATGAGCTTGCCCACCTTGCGGGCCGCTTCCTTATTGCCGCCGTTGCCCTCAAAGCCCTTCTCCACCGTGGATGCGGCGCACAAGGTCACGCCCGCCACGTCGTCTATCACCTGGGCGTAGATATTGGCCGAGGAGCGAAACACGTTCAGGCGGGGCCTCTCGGCTGTGCCGGAGATCTTGCCCCGGACCCGTCTGTGCCGGCGCAGGCGCGCCTTATTGGTATCCGGTTTATTTACCATAGATTTTACCTTCTTTCATTCAACGCTCAATACGTTAAAACTACATGTTTTGGGAGTATATTTTGGGCCTTCACGCGCACAGGGCGCGCGCTTCGGCAAGGTCGCGGGGCTCTGCCCCACACCCTGCCACCTTTGAAAAGGTGGACGAAACTTTTTACCCGCTCCCAAAGCTGTGCTGACAATAAGCTTAGCGCCCGGTTATTAGCCTTTAGCTCCTTTGCCGGCCTTGCCTTCCTTATGCCGGACATACTCGCCCTGATAGCGGATGCCCTTGCCCTTATAGGGCTCCGGCGGACGCTTCTCGCGCACCTCGGCGGCAAACTGGCCCACCTTCTGCTTGTCTATGCCCGAGATAACGATGGTGTTGGGGTTCGGGACGTCTATCTTTATCTCGTCCGTCTCGCTGACCACCACCTGATGGGAATAGCCCAGGTTCATCACCAGGTCCTTACCCTGCTTCTGCACGCGGTAGCCTACGCCCTGGACCTCTAAGGTCTTAGAGAAGCCCTCGGTCACGCCGACCACCATGTTGTGGATGAGCGTGCGCGTAAGGCCGTGCAGGGACCGGTTCTCCTTCTGGTCGTCCGGACGGGTCACGATGACCTCCGCGCCCTCCTGCTTTATCTCCATCTTCGGGTTAAAGCTCTGGGAAAGCGTCCCCTTGGGGCCCTTAACGCTCACTGCGCTGCCGTCGATCTTTACCTCGACGCCGGCGGGAATATTTATGGGTTTTCTTCCAATTCTCGACATACTCGACGCACCCCCTTCTTTACCAAATGAACGCCAGCACTTCGCCGCCGACGTTTTGCTGCCTTGCGGCCCTGTCGGTCATGATGCCCTTGGAGGTGGAGACTATCGCCACGCCCAGGCCCTTCATGACTTTGGGCAGCTCCTCGGCGCTGGAGTAGATGCGCAGGCCCGGCTTCGAGACCCTTTTAAGGCCCTTTATGACCGGCTGGCGCCCCTCGGCATACTTCAGGGAGATGGTGATAACGCCCTGCTTGCCGTCCTCCTTCACGGAGTAGTGCCGCACATAGCCCTCGTCCACCAGTATCTGGCAGATGGCCTTCTTCATGTTGCTGGCGGGCACCTCCACCGTATCATGCTTCGCGGCCTGCGCGTTGCGGATGCGGGTCAGCAGGTCCGCGATGGTATCGGTAACTTGCATGAACTTTTCCTCCTTCCTGTATTACCAGCTTGCCTTCTTCACGCCGGGTATCTCGCCCTTATAGGCAAGCTCCCGAAAGCAAATGCGGCATATTCCGTACTTGCGAAGGTAAGCGTGGGGCCGGCCGCATATCTTGCACCGGTTATACTGGCGGGTGGAAAACTTCGCGGGCCTTTGCTGCTTTATCTTCATAGATGTCTTTGCCACAAAATGTCCCTCCCTTTATCTCGTGAACGGGGCGCCCATCAGGGAGAGGAACTCCCGGGCTTCCTCGTCGGTGTGTGCCGTGGTCACAAAGCAGATGTCCATGCCCCGCACCTTGTCTATCTTGTCATAGTCTATCTCGGGGAAGATAAGCTGCTCGCGGATACCCATATTGTAGTTGCCCCGGCCGTCAAAGGAGTTGGGGTTTATGCCCCGAAAGTCCCTGACGCGCGGCAGAGCCACATTGAACAGCCTATCCAAAAACTCGTACATCCGCTCGCCGCGAAGGGTCACCTTCACGCCGATGGGCATCCCCTCGCGCACCTTGAAGTTCGCGACGCTTTTCTTCGCCTTGCACACAACGGGCTTCTGGCCGGTTATCTTCATCAGGTCCCCGGAAATGGCGTCGATGGCCTTGGCGTTCTCCTTGGCCTCGCCCGCGCCCACGTTGATGACTATCTTGTCCAGCTTCGGTATCTGCATGACGGACTTATAGCCAAACTTCTTCATCAGCTGGGGGGCGATCTCCGTCTTATACATCTCTTTCAGTCTAGCTGCCATATTCTTCGTCTTCCTCCCTTACAGCGACTCGCCGCATTTTCTGCAAATGCGCTCTTTTGTGCCGTCCGCAAGGACCTTGTGGCCCACACGGGTCGGCTTGCCGCAGCGGGGGCAGACCACCTGCACCTTGCAGGCGTAAATGGCGCTCTCCGCCTTGATGATGCCGCCGGGCTCGCCCATCCTGCGGGGCTTCACGTGCTTCTGCACGAAGTTGGCGTTCTCTACGATGACCTTGCCCTCCTTGGGGCTCACCTGCATGACCTTGCCCTTCTTGCCCCGGTCGCGGCCGCTGATGATCATCACGGTGTCGCCGGTCTTTACGTGTACTTTATTCATATTCGGTACACCTCCATCAAAGCACTTCGGGGGCCAGCGACAGGATCTTCATATACTCCTTGTCGCGCAGCTCGCGGGCCACAGGCCCGAAGATGCGGGTGCCCCTGGGGTTTTTGTCCTCACGGATGATGACAGCGGCGTTCTCATCGAAGCGGATATAGGTGCCGTCGTCCCGGCGAACGCCGGAGGCGGACCGGACGATGACCGCCTTTACGACGTCGCCCTTCTTCACCACGCCGCCGGGCGCCGCCTTCTTTACAGAGGCCACCACCACGTCGCCGATATTGGCATACCTCCTGCCGGTGCCGCCAAGCACCCGGATGCACATAAGCTCCTTGGCACCCGTGTTGTCGGCAACCTTGAGGTAAGACTGCTGTTGAATCACAGTTTGTTCCTCCTTTTACTTGGCTTCATAAGCCATGGGCTATGCTGTGCCCCTAACTTACTTCGCCTTCTCGATGATCTCCACCAGCCGCCATCTCTTGTCCTTGGAGATGGGCCTGGTCTCCATGATGCGCACGCGGTCGCCCACATTGCAGGCGTTCTCCTCGTCGTGGGCCTTGCGCTTCACGGTGCGCTTGATTATCTTGCCGTACATGGGGTGCTTCACGCTGTCCTGTATGGCCACCACCACGGTCTTATCCATCTTATTGCTTACCACGCGGCCTACCGCGGTCTTTCTCATGCTTCTTTCGCTCACTTCGTTATCCTCCCTTCCCGTTAGGCGTTCCCGGCCTGCAGCTCGTTCTCGCGTATGACGGTCTTTACGCGGGCGATGTCCTTCTTCACGGCCTTGATACGCATGGGGTTATCGAGCTGATTGATAGCGAGCTGGAAACGCAGGTTGAAAAGCTCCGCCTTTAGGTCGGAAAGCTTGGTGTTCAGCTCGTCGGCTGTCAATTCTCTGATCTCTGAAGCCTTCATGACTGCGCCTCCGTTTCTTTTGCTACGAATTTGCACTTGATGGGGAGCTTGGCGGCGGCCAGTCTCAAAGCCTCCCTGGCGGTGGCTTCGGGAACTCCGCCCAGCTCGAACATCACCCTGCCGGGCTTGACGACGGCCACCCAGTATTCGGGCGAGCCTTTACCGGATCCCATTCGGGTCTCGGCGGGCTTCTGGGTAACGGGCTTGTCGGGGAATATCTTTATCCAGACCTTACCGAAACGCTTGCAGTAACGGGTCATGGCCACACGGGCGGCCTCGATCTGGTTGGACTTTATCCATGCGGGCTCCAGGGCCTGCAGGCCGTAATCGCCATAGGTCACCTTGTTGCCGCGCATAGCCTTACCCTTCATGCGGCCCCTCTGGACCCTGCGGTATTTCACGCGCTTTGGCATCAGCATTTACCTGCGCCCCCCTTCCCTGTTATCTCTTCTCGGTCCGCGGTCGTTGCGGTCGCCCCTGGGCCTGCGGTCGTCCCTGCGGGGACGGTCGCTGCGGTCGCCCCTGGGCGCGCGCTCAGAACGGCTGTCGCGGTTATCATTGAGGACCTCGCCCTTATACAGCCACACCTTGACGCCTATGCGCCCATAGGTGGTGGCGGCCTCGGCAAAGCCGTAGTCGATGTCGGCCCTTAAGGTCTGCAGCGGGATGGTGCCGTCGTGGTACTCCTCGCTGCGGGCTATCTCGGCGCCGCCAAGACGGCCGGAGACCTTGGTCTTTATGCCCTTGGCCCCAAGCCTCATGCTCCTGCCGATGCAGCCCTTCATGGCCCGGCGGAAGCTTATGCGGCGCTCCAGCTGAGAGGCGATGTTCTCGGCCACCAGCTGTGCGTTCAGATCCGGCTGGCGGACCTCCACGATGTTGATGACCACGGGCTTACCGAGCATCTTCTCGCACTGCTGGCGGAGCTTCTCGATCTCCGTGCCGCCCTTGCCTATCACCATGCCGGGCTTCGCGCAGTGGATATGGATGCGCACCTTAGAGGCGTCGCGCTCTATCTCTATCTTCGGGATGCCCGCCTGGTACAGCTGCTTTTTCAGGACCTTCCTCAGGTTATAGTCCTCTACCAGGGTGTCGCCGAAGACGTTGTCCTTGGCGAACCACCGGGAATCCCAGTCCTTTATCACACCCACGCGAAGGCCGTGGGGATTGACTTTCTGTCCCATAATGTCCCTCCTTACTCTTTCTCGGCCACAACGATGGTGATGTGGCTGGTCCGCTTCAGGATCCTGTGCGCCCTGCCGTGGTCCTTGGCGCGTATCCTCTTAAGGATCGGCCCGGGGGTCACGAAGCACTTTGAGACATACAGGCTCCCCTTGTCCATCTGGAAGTTGTTCTCCGCGTTGGAAACGGCGGACTTCAAGAGCTTCCCGAGGTCCTCGCAGGCGGCCTTGGGGGTGTTCTCCAAGATGGCCGCGGCAAGGTCCACGGGCTTATTGCGTATCAGGTCCAGCACCAGGCCCACCTTGCGGGGAGAGATGCGGGTATAGTTCAGCGTTGCTTTCGCTTCCATTTCTAGCTCTCTCCTTTCGCTTATTTGCCGGTCTTGGAACCGGTGTGGCCCTTAAAGGTCCTGGTTGGGGCGAACTCGCCCAGCTTGTGTCCGACCATGTCCTCGGTAACGTATACCGGCACATGCTTGCGGCCGTCGTGCACCGCGATGGTATGGCCCACGAAATCCGGGAAGATCATGGAAGCCCTGCTCCAGGTCTTCACTATCTTCTTCTCCCCGGCCTCGTTCATAGCCTGGATCCTTTTCAGCAGCACGGGCTGTACAAAAGGTCCCTTTTTAAGACTTCTGCTCATTCTCGTTATGCTCCTTTCCCGTGCTTACTTGCCGTTACGGCGCCGGACAATGAACTTGTCGCTGCTCTTATGGTGCTTTCTGGTCTTATAGCCCAGCGCCGGCTTGCCCCAGGGGGTCACGGGTCCCGGACGGCCAACGGGGCTCTTGCCCTCGCCGCCGCCGTGGGGGTGGTCGTTGGGGTTCATGACCGAGCCGCGCACGGTGGGCCGCCAGCCCATGTGGCGCTTTCTGCCGGCCTTGCCTATCTTCACGTTCTCATGGTCGATATTGCTGACCTGGCCGATAGATGCCATGCAGCTGTCCGGCACGTTGCGAAGCTCGCCAGAGGGCAGCCTCAGAAGCGCCATGCCGTTCTCCTTTGCCATCAGCTGGGCCATGATGCCCGCGGCCCTTGCCAGCTGGGCCCCCTTGCCGGGGTACAGCTCCACGTTGTGGATGAAGGTGCCGGTGGGGATGTTTTTAAGGGGCAGCGCGTTGCCGGGCTTGATGTCGGCCTCGGCCCCGGAGACTATCTTGTCCCCCACCTTGATGCCGTTGGGGGCTATTATATAGCTCTTCTCCCCGTCCTCATACTGCAAAAGGGCGATGAACGCCGAGCGGTTGGGGTCGTACTCGATGGTCTGCACCACGGCGGTCATATCGTGCTTCTGACGCTTGAAATCGATTATGCGGTACTTCTTTCGGTTGGCGCCGCCGCGGTGGCGGACGGTTATCCTGCCATAGCTGTTGCGGCCGGATTTATTGCCCAGAGGGGCCAGCAGGCTCTTCTCCGGGCCGCCCTTAGAGAGGACGGTATAGTCCGTAACGGACATGTTCCGGCGCGCCGCGGTAGTCGGCTTATAATTCTTTATTGCCATGTCTTCTGTTCACTCTCCTAGTCGCTTTGATACTCAGTGCCCGGTCTTAGACCATGCTCTCGAAGAACTCAATGGTCCGGCTCTCCTCAGTAAGGGTCACCACGGCCTTCTTCCAGCTTCTGGTGTAGCCCTGGTAACGCCCCTGGCGGCGAAGCCTACCGCGCACGTGGAGGGTGTTGACCTTGCTGACCTTAACGCCGAAGGCGGCCTCCACGGCCCTCTTTACGTCTATCTTGGTGGCGTCCTTCGCCACCTCGAAGGTGTATTTCTTCTGGGTGTTGCCGTCCATGGTCTTCTCGGTGATGATGGGGCGGATAATGATATCATGGGCTTCCATCATGCGTACACCTCCTCTATCTTCTGCACGGCGCCCTGCACGACAATGAACTTGTCGGCGCCCAGAATGTCGTACACGTTCAGGGTATTCACCTGGGCGGTCTTCACGCCGGGGATGTTCCCCGCGCTCTTTATGACCTTCTCGTCCACGCTGTCCAGGACGATGAGCGCCTTCTTCTCGCTGCCGACGGCCTTGAGCATGGCGGCGATGTCCTTGGTCTTAAAGCCCTCTAAGGCTATCTTGTCGATGACTATCATCTCGCCGTCCTGCACCTTGGAGGAGAGGGCGGACTTCATCGCAAGCCTCCTGACCTTCTTGTTGAGGGTATAGCTGTAATCCCTGGGCTTCGGGGCGAATACAACGCCGCCGTGGGTCCACTGGGGGGCCCTGGTGCTGCCCTGGCGGGCGCGGCCTGTGCCCTTCTGCCTCCAGGGCTTCCTGCCGCCGCCGGAGACCTCGCTGCGGGTCAGGGCGGACTGGGTGCCCTGGCGCTGATTGGCAAGATAATTCTTCACCATATCGTTCATAACAGGGACGTTGGGCTCTATGCCGAACACGGAATCGCTAAGCTCCTGCCTGCCGACCTCCTTGCCCTGCATGTTCAAAACTGCTACTTCAGCCATTCTTCATTCCTCCTCCCCTTACGCTTTCACGCTGTCGCGCACGATGACCACGCCGCCGTTGGGGCCGGGTATTGCGCCCTTGATGGCGATGAGATTGTTCTCCGCGTCCACCTTGGCGACCATGAGGTTCTGCACGGTGACTGTCTCCGCGCCCAGATGGCCCGCCATCTTCAGGCCCTTCCAGACCCGGGAGGGGGACGAGCACGCGCCGTTGGAGCCGCCGTGTCTTGCGACGGGGCCCGAGCCGTGGCTCTCCTTCAGGCGGTGGAAATTCCAGCGCTTGATAACGCCGGCGTAGCCCTTGCCCTTGCTGGTACCGGTAACGTCCACACGCTCGCCGGCCTCAAAGGCGTCGGCCTTGATGAGGTCGCCCACGTTGAGGGCGCTGATGTCCTCGAGCCTGAGCTCGCGGAGGGTCTTCTTGGGGGCGACGCCGCCCTTCTTGAAGTGGCCCGTAAGGGGCTTTGATACCCGCTGGGGCTTCTGATCCCCGAAGCCCAGCTGCACCGCGTCATAGCCGTCGGTCTCCACTGTCTTCTTCTGGGTCACGACGCAGGGCCCGGCCTCTACAACCGTTACCGGTATGACCTTGCCCTTGTCGTCGAAGATCTGCGTCATGCCGATCTTCTTTCCGATGATCCCTTTTTTCATGTTCTGCTTCCTTTCTACTCCTGGGACCTTCCTAAACTATATAACGAAAGTCCCGCTAGGTTATTGGTCGATAAGCGGGAACGCCTATCGACATGACCGGATCCGCTTCAGTAGGCCAGGACCGAGAAGTCCAAAAAGCCTTACAGCTTTATCTCGATCTCGACGCCGGCGGGGAGCTCCAGGCCCATCATGGCTTCAACAGTCTTGTTGCTGGGCCGGAGGATGTCGATCAGTCTCTTGTGGGTGCGCAGCTCGAACTGCTCGCGGCTGTCCTTGTACTTGTGGACGGCCCTGAGTATCGTGACGACCTGCTTCTCCGTGGGCAGCGGCACCGGCCCGGAGACCCTGGCGCCCGTGCGCTTCGCCGTAGCGACTATCTTCTCCGCGGACTGGTCCACCAGCTGGTGGTCGTACCCCTTGATCCTGATCCTGATCTTTTCTTTGACTGCCATGTTTATAACCGCCTCCTAAATCGTTCTTGGGCGTCTTGCTTTTTCCAACACTGTCCCGGGTGTTTCCTCGGACCTCATAGAAAAACCGGCAGTCCGCACCACGCAAAAAGCGCGGCAGACCCCGGGGACAGAGCCGAAACTCACAGCTTCATCTGACAAACGCACATCAGGCCTGCCGGGGGCTGCCCGGCGGTTCCAACGCTCTCAGATTCCTTCGCCCGGTTTAAAATCGGACATACTCCACGGAAAAACCGGCTGAGTTCACAACGTGAACTCAAGGGCCGCAACCTCCCGCTTCAACGCATATCAGGGTATAAATACCCATTTGGCAATCGTACCTGCTTATATTACCACAACCCCTGGTATTTTGCAAGTCTTTTTTCAAAATAAATTTACGTTTTCTTAAAATTTTCCCTCCGCTATCGGTTGACACCCCGGTATTTATCATATATAATAGAAAGGCCGTCGGGGTGTGGCGCAGTTGGTAGCGCGCGACATTTGGGATGTTGAGGCCGCAGGTTCGAATCCTGTCACTCCGACCATCCTAGGAAAACCAAAAAGATATTTGGGCAAAAAACCGCGTAACCACGCGGTTTTTTGCGTTTCAAAAGCCTGGATTTGAAAAGTCAAAAACGCAGATGAAAATTTGGCGTTTTGGCTTTGCGGCAGGAACCGAATTTCCCGCACTATCCCCACCCAATTTAACCACCTCCCTTTTTCTCCCATTTTCTCCGTCATTCTCGCTTTTTCATTGCACCCACTCACACGAGAAACCACCCACATTAACCCCCAAATGGGGAAAAATAAGGGAAAAACACGCTATAAACACCCCGCCGCGCACTCGATACTCTCACCACCAACCCCAGTCAAACCGGCTGGGGTCTACTTTCGCAAAGACTTTTGTTATATACTTTCAAAAATCCCCAATCCATGAGAAATTCCCAATTCTAAGACCTATTAACGATAGAATAGCTAACAGTACCCGCCAAGGCCCCATTACGTTTATTATACCTAACATTATTAAAACCTCCTTACTTCTTCTCGCACCTTACTGATAAATAACTAAAAACTAAGAACACTAACGATAGAGCCGTTACTATAAACCATTCCTTAGATGTTAATACTGGGCCTAACATTCAAACACCTCCATTTGTATAATACAGCTTTTTAAAATAAGAGATTATAAAAAGAACCCCTGACCATAAGGCCGGGGTTCCGTCGTTCTATGATATATTCAACTTCTTCTATTTCTATTTTGTCTACTTGTTATTAGTCATGGCCGTCCAGGTAGAAACCCTTTACAGCGTAGTTGTCGTCAACCCTTACGTTCTGATTGTAGTTATCCATATACCCAAGCTGACCTTCTTCCTCAACGACTAACAGATAGATCTGGCAAGTAGCCTCGTCGAATGCTACACCGAAAGATACCTGATTACCAAGGCTAAAATTCGCAATAGTCTCCTGACAAACCGAGTTAATGATGCTATAATTGGTAACATCAGAGCCAAAATAGCCAGCCTCACCAGTAACACCTACACCATTGAGAGGGGCCTGATTAGAACTATGATCATCATTGTAAGCATAGCGACAGAAGTTGGGGGCCATATAGGACATGATTGTGCCAGTTGCAAGATCGTAATCATCTCTTACATCCTTGGGGTTGGAGCTGTTCAGATCCTGACTGTCATGAATATAGGAACTGTCATATGGGTATTCAAAATTTCACCAGATACGGGCTTGCCACCCACCGTGGCGAGCTTTTATTTTTTCTGGTGTCCCCCACCAACATCTCGGTGCTGTCCCATACGAATATCGAGATTAAAATCAGGCACCTGATGATGGTGCTGTCCGCCATTCCTGATATCGAAATTACCTGCAACGACTCCTGCGAGTGTTTCGATGATAACCAAGCGTACCTGCGGGGACGGCTCCAGGAGGAAGGGAACCCGCTGGTGCGCCAGCTCTTGGAGCAGGACATGGAAATACTCGACCGGGCCCAGGCAGAGATGGCGACCGCCCGGCAGTTCCTGTTTATCAGCCGGTGTAAAGGCATGAAAGCTGACCAGGTGTTCCAGGCCGTGAATCGTATCGAAAAGGTGATATCCGAGCAGGGCTTTGAGGTGCGGCGCATGAGAAAGAGCGATATCAAGCGCTTTCTTGCCATCTATTTCGACGCCAGCATGAACGGCGACCAGCTTCCTGACACGGACGGCGGGCAGTTTTTTGAGGTGCAGTCCTATGAACCGGAGGATTAAGTTCGGCGTTTTCATCACTCTGCTGTCGGCTGTCCTTGTCACCTGTGGGGTGGTGATTGGCAGCGAATTGTTGTCACGGCAGAAAGATAAAGAGAACTTCGAGCAGCTCGCCAAGCTGGTGACCGTGAAAAGCCCTGTTGCCAGCCCTACCCCAACAGGGCCTCCCGCAGCCGATGAGCAGCCAGCAGCCGCCAAAACTCCCTCCCCCGATTCTGAAGAAGAATCACAAGGGCAGCTCCGCGACCTCTCCGAACTGTTCGCCATGAACGAGGACTTCGTGGGCTGGTTGTGCATTCCGGATACTGATATCAACTACCCTGTCATGCATACGCCGGATGAACCAGAGTGGTATCTGCGCCGGAATTTTCAAGGCGAGTACAGCGAATCGGGTGTTCCTTTCCTTGATTTTCGGTGCGCATTGGACAGTGATAATCTCATTATCTACGGTCACAACATGATGAACGGTACCATGTTTGCAGGGCTGCGGAGGTATGTTCAAAAGGACTTTTGTGAGCAGCACTCGGTCATCGAGTTTCAGACAATAGAGGGTTGTGCCAAGTATCAAGTATTCGCCGTAGCCCAGGTCAAGAGTAATGACGATTGGTATAAGTTTGTGAATGCCAATACCGCTGAAGATTTCAACAGCGCTGTTGATAAAGCCATGGGCAAGACGCTGTTTCAGGTAGGCAGCAGCCCAGAATTTGGCACCCAAATCCTGACGCTATCCACCTGCTACGACTCCGCCCACAACGGCAGATTGCTTGTGCTGGCGGCAAAATTATAGAAAGGTTGTGTGACTATGCCTAAGAAAAAGAATAAGAAAATGAACCCGGCCCAGTTGGAGGCCATCCGTACCAAGGACTTCTTCGACTGCATCCTGCCGGGAAGTGTTCGGTTTATGAGCGATTATTATATCGTGGGCGACAGCTATCGTAGCGTGTGGGTTGTCCGCGAGTACCCGCCCAGCACGGAGGAGCAGGCTATCCTGTCTCAGCTGGCCGACCGCAGCGGGGCCACCTTGCGCATCTATCACCGCCTGGTGGAGCCTATGGAGCAACGCAAGATTTTGCAAAATGCCACCAGAAAGAACAAGCTCATGTCTGGGGACAACGATGTCAACGAAACCATTGAGGCACAGGGCAATCTCCAGGATGTGGTGGAGCTCCTCGCCAACCTGCGGAAGAACAAGGAGCCGCTTTTGCATTGTTCGGTATTCATCGAGTTAAAGGCGCGGAGCCTGGACAAGTTGAAGGAACTCCAGAGCGAGATATCTATGGAGCTGACCCGCTCCAAGATTTCTGTCGACCGTCTCACCCTGCGGCAAAAAGAGGGCTTCCTTTCTGTTCTGCCTGTGGGCGCCAACCAGTTCGGGGCGCAGTATGAGCGGGTGCTGCCCGCCAGCTCCGTGGCAAATCTGTACCCCTTTAACTTCTCCGGCAAGACAGACCCCCACGGCCTCTATATCGGCAGAGATAAATACGGCTCCAATGTGCTTGTGGATTTCGACCGCAGGGCCGAGGACAAGACCACATCGAATATTCTCATCCTGGGCAACTCCGGGCAGGGGAAATCGTACCTGTTAAAGCTCATTTTAACAAATCTGCGGGAAAGTGGCAAGACCTGCATCTGCCTGGATGCGGAATCGGAATACTGGGGACGTTCATACCATGATGATTGGTGCTGCGGGTGTTGGTAAAACCGCTTACTGGCTCTATCCCTGTATTGAGTACGCCTGCGCATCCGGTATGAGTTGGCTCTCAAGCGATACAAAAGGCGACCTGGCACGGAATTATGGCGCCATCGCTGAGAAGTACGGCTACCATGTTTCCGTTATCGACCTGCGCAATCCCACACGCTCCCACGGAAACAACCTGCTCCATCTGGTCAACAAATATATGGACGCCTACCTGGAATGTCCTGACCAGCTTGCTTACAAGGCCAAAGCTGAGAAGTATGCAAAAATAATTGCCAAGACCATCATCATGTCCGGTATGGATGGCGCCTCCTTTGGTGACAACGCTTACTTCTACGATGCTGCCGAGGGGCTGTTGACGGCTACCATTTTATTGGTAGCCGAGTTTTGCGAACCGCAGAAAAGACACATCGTTTCGGTGTTCAAAATTATTCAAGAGCTATTGGCACCCTCCCAGCAAAAGGGGCAGAATCAGTTCCAACAGCTCATAGCAATGCTGCCAAACGACCACAAAGCCAAGTGGTTTGCCGGGGCCGCGCTGAACACCTCCAAGGAATCCATGGCAAGTGTTATGGGCACTGCGCTGTCGCGGCTTAACTCGTTCCTCGATAGTGAACTCGAGCAAATCCTGTGTTTCGATACGGAGATAGACGCGGAGCGATTTTGCAACGAGAAGTGCGCCGTGTTCGTCATTTTGCCGGAGGAAAATCCTAACTCTTTCTTTATGATTTCGCTAATTATCCAGCAGCTCTACCGGGAAATTCTCTCTGTGGCAGACGAGAACGGCGGCAAGCTGAAAAATAGGTGTGTTTTCTTCTGCGACGAGTACGGCACCATCCCAAAGATAGAATCAGCGGAAATGATGTTCTCCGCCTCCCGCTCCCGCCGCTTGCAGATCGTGCCCATCATCCAATCTTTTGCTCAGTTGGAGAAAAACTATGGCAAGGAGGGCGCGGAGATTATCGTGGATAATGTCCAGGACATCATCTTCGGTGGTTTTGCGCCCAACAGCAATTCTGCCGAGGTGCTGTCCAAGGCACTAGGCAGCCGAACGGTGATGTCCGGTTCCGTATCACGTAGTAAGAACGACCCCAGCCAATCCCTGCAAATGTTAGAAAGGCCGCTTATGACACCAGATGAGTTGAAGTCTATGCCCAAGGGCCAGTTTATCGTGATGAAAACCGGGTTCTATCCCATGAAAGTCAGGCTCAAGCTATATTTTGATTGGGGCATCCAGTTTGACGAGCAGTATGTCGTTCCGGAGAACGGCAACCGGAAGGTGTCTTATGCGGAGAAGAACGAGTTGCTCCGGGGCATTGTCATGAAGTATCATCCGGATTCTTTGAGGGAGGACGTCGAAGAACCTGAGAGCACTAATGCTGGCGCTGACAATCAGGAACCAGAGGCGCCGCCGCAAAAACAGCGAAAGAAAAACTCGAAGAAGAAAAGGCCCGGCGGCAGGCAAAACAGGCCGCTAAAAGAGGTGGCTCCTCATAACCGTGAAACAGAGGTAGTGCAGGATGGGCCGGTTTGATTTCCTCTACAAGATGGATTTGCAGCACAGGGCCGTGACGGTTTTTATCTATCTGGCAGACCGGGCGAATCGAGATGGCGAGTGCTGGCCTGCTATTCCTACCATCGCCAGGGAATTGAAATTATCACAGTCTACTGTGCGGCGGGCTTTACGGGATTTGAGGAAAGCAGATCTGTTGGAATCGCAGCAGCGCTATCGAGCAAAGGGCGGCAAAAGCAGTTTGCTTTTTCGTCTAAAGAAAATATGACAAAAAGGAACCGCCTGCCGCCAGGGAGCCTTTGCGCTCTCTCGGTGGCAGGTGCCTCCTGTCATGGTGGCGGGTGTAGGGAATTACCCATGTGAAAAGGAATTTACAGCAGAATAAAAAACTATACTGGTCGCGCTTCTGCCAACTCCCTGATATCTTTCCTATAAAAGTGCAGCATCAAAAGCACACCCACAGCTGCGGATACTGTGTCCGCAATAGGCACGGAAATCCATACCGCATCAATGTTTCCCGTCAGGGACAGCAGCCAGGCAAAGGGGATCAGCACGGCGTAGTTACGGCTCAAGTCTACCGCCATGCTTGGCACACTGTGCCCCAGCGACTGGATGATGGCCGTACTCATATTCCGCACGCCGCAAAGCAGGTAGCAGCAGGTGAGCATCCGCATTCCCCATACGCCAATAGCAATCATATCCTCTGTGGCGTTGAACATTCGCAGGAACATCTCCGGGAAACCCACGCACAGCACTGTGCCCACGGCCATCAGGCAGAGGGCATAGAGGTAGCCATACCGGATGGTCAGGTCGATGCGCCGTTTGTTTTTTGCCCCATGATTATAGGCGAGGATGGGGATGGTGGAATTGCACAGCGCTCCCACTACGGCATAAAAGAAACCCGTCACACGGCAGCAGGCCCCGAACACCGCCACGGCGGTGGAGGAAAATTGATTCAGCACCGCATTGTAGTTTATCATCATGAAACTATTCAGGGCAAAGAGGATGGTAGTGGGCAGGCCCAGGCGCAGCACCTGCCTGACCGCATACAGAGGCGGACGCGGGATAAAGCGCGGGCGCATTTCCTTGCGCAGGCGCACTTCTTTGTTTTTGGTGAGGTTCAGAGCCAGAGCGATACAGGCCGCCGCAAACTGTCCAATCACTGTAGCCAGCGCCGCGCCGGTAATTCCCAACTTTGGCGCTCCGAAATAGCCGAAAATCAGAATGGGGTCGAGAATCAGGTTGAGTACGGCCCCGGCAGCCTGAGAAATCATGCTGTAAAGCGTCTTGCCCGTGGCAATGAGCATCCGCTCCAGCACCAGCTGGGCGATGGTGCAGATGCCGCACCCCAGGTATACGGTAAGATAGGCGGCGCCGCCCTCCAAAATGGCCGGGACCTTTGTCTGCACAGATAAATAAGGCCGTACCAGCGTAAAAGCCGCCAGCAGGGAGACCGCCCCGCCCGCCAGCATGAGAAAGACAGCGGCAGCAGCCGCGTCGTTGACGTGCGCCTGGTTTTTCTCCCCCAGGCCGTGGGAAAGCATGGTGTTCATACCTACCGCAATACCCGTGCCCACCGCAATCAGAATCGACGTACATGGCCCGGCGAAGGTGATAGCCGCCATAGCGTCCTCGCCTAGCTGGGACACGAATATGCCGTCCACAATATTGTAAAGCGACTGTGCGGCGGTGGACAAGATTACCGGGATGGCCATAGTCAGCAGCAGCCGCCAGACCGGGGCGGTACCCATTTTGTTTTCCGATTTGATTTCCATGTAACCTGACCCTCTTTCCGTTTGCTGTTTCCATTGTAGTCCACTTTTTATTGACTGTGAAGTATGGATATGGTACAATACTGGAAACTACAGGTTTACACTTAAGGGGAGGAACTGCAACGTGTACAACAAAGCGCTGGACACCTTCAAGGCCGCGACAGACTGCGGCAGCTTTACCCAAGCGGCTGAAAGGCTGTTCATTTCCCATACTGCCGTGATCAAGCAGATCAATGGCCTGGAGGAACGCTTTGGCACGGCGCTGTTTGAGCGGAGCCACCGGGGGGTGGTCCTTACCGCCGCTGGAAAGTGTCTGTATAAAGAGCTGCCCAAACTTCTGCGTTACTCCGATGCCCTTGTCCGCAAGGTGCAGGAGGCGGAAGCAACTACGCCAAAAATTATCCGGGTGGGGACCTCCGCCATGTATCCCTGCCATAGTTTTCTGGAAGTGTGGGGTAGGATCAGTGTTCGGTTCCCGCAATATCAGCTTCATCTGGTACCCATCACGGACGACCAGCGGCGGCTGGAATTTCTCGGCCACTCCTACGATATACTCGTCAGCCCCTTTGATATTAGTTTGGACTCCATGTATCTGTTTGTGCCAGTAGGCAGTTACCGGTTCTGCATTGCCCTGCCCCGCACCCACCCGCTGGCGGGGAAAGAGCGGATTTCTTTCTGTGACTTGGAGGGCGGACCGCTGCTGCTCATGAACCCAGGCTGCAGCGAGGTCAACGACCGAATACGACAGGATATCCGGGAGAAGCACCCAACCGTCACGATTCAGGACATCGAACCCAGCTACAGCCTGGAAACATTTAACCGATGTGCCCAAAGCGGTATTCCGCTACTCAGCTTGGAATGCTGGAAGGATGTGCATCCGGGACTCTGCACCATCCCTCTTGAGGAAAAATACACCCTCCCCTACGGTGTGGTTGCGAGCCGGAAACTGACAGAGCCTGCCGAAAACTTTCTCTCCCTGCTTCGGAGAAATGCCCTAAAAGCATGAACTCATATACAAACCAAGCATTGGACATAACCACCCCACCGTGATAGAATGAAACCAGAATCTATTGCGGAGGGATACCATGTTCACAAACAAAGACCTGAAAAACCTCATCGTGCCCCTGTTCTTAGAGCAGCTTTTGGTGATGCTGGTGGGCATTGCCGACACCTTCATCGTCAGCTACGCGGGGGAGGCGGCTGTCTCCGGGGTATCGCTGGTGAACTCGTTCAGCACCATCTTCATCTACCTGTTCACAGCCCTGGCCTCCGGCGGAGCTGTCATCATCAGCCAGTACATAGGCCGTGGCGTCAAGGAGGACGCCAGCGAAGCTGCCAGCCAGCTGCTCACATCCTCCACCCTGTTTTCGCTGGTAATCTCCGTTGTGATTTTGGCACTGCACCGGCCCATGCTCGGCCTGCTCTTCGGGCAAGTTGAACCCGCTGTCATGGATGCCTGCGTCATTTATCTGCAAATCTCTGTATTCTCCTACCCCGCCCTGGCAGTCTATAACGCGGGCGCGGCCCTGTACCGGAGCATGGGCAAGACCAACGTGACCATGTACATCTCCATCGCCTCCAACGCTATCAACGTCATTGGCAACCTGATTGGCGTGTTCGTGCTGAAAGCCGGGGTGGCGGGCGTGGCCTGGCCTACCCTGATTGCCCGGGTGTTCTCGGCGGTTGTCATTACCGTGCTGTGCTTCGGCAAGAAAATCGACGTGCGCTACACCTGGCGGCAGATTTGCAAATGGAACGGTGAACTCATGAAGCGCATCCTGCGCATTGCCGTGCCAAACGGGGTAGAAAACGGCATCTTCCAGCTGGTGAAAGTCGCCCTTTCCAGCGTGGTGGCCCTGTTCGGCACCTACCAGATCGCTGCCAACGGCATTGCTCAGAGCATATGGAGTTTAGCGGCTCTGGCCGGGGTAACCATGGGACCCGTATTCATCACGGTGATAGGCCAGTGCATTGGCGCGGGGGACACGGCCCAGGCCGAGCACTATTTTAAGAAGCTGCTGAAAATCACCCTGACGATTTCCCTGGCCTGGAACGCCCTGGTGTTCGCCATCACGCCCATCATGATGAACTTCTACCAGATTTCTGACGAAGCAAAGCACCTGGTGATAATCCTGGTACTCATCCACAACGTATTCAACACCGTGGCCTTCCCCATGTCCGGGCCGCTGAGTAATGGCCTGCGGGCCGCCGGGGACATCAAGTTTACCATGATAGTCTCCATCGCCTCGACTATCGGCGGGCGGCTGGTGTTCTCGCTGCTGCTGGCGGTGGCGTTGAACTGGGGCGTTATCGGCATCGCGGCGGCTATGTGTCTCGACTGGGTTATCCGGGCGGTGATCTTCGCCCTGCGGTTGAAGTCCGGCAAATGGAAAGAATTTAAGGTCATCTGACCGAAGGAGGAGCCTATGGAACTGCGCGTCCTGCGATACTTTTACACGGTGGCGAGAGAGGAAAACATCACCCGCGCCGCACAGCTTTTACACGTGACTCAGCCCACCCTCTCCCGGCAGCTGATGGGGCTGGAGGAGGAATTGGGCACGGTACTGTTCCACCGCAGCAGCCATCGGATTTTGCTGACAGAGGACGGAATGCTCTTAAAGCGACGGGCCCAGGAGCTGCTGGAGCTGGCCGATAAGACCCAGCGGGAATTCCAGAGCCGGGAGGAGCTTTCAGGGGAAATCGCCATCGGCTGCGGGGAGACCTGCAACATGGCCCATCTCTCTGACCTGATGGTGTCCTTCCGGCAAGAGCACCCGCTGGTGCAGTTCCGCATCTACAGCGCCACGGCGGACGAGGTGAAGGACCGCATGGAAAACGGCCTGCTGGACATGGGGCTTTTGATGGAGCCGGTAGATATCTCCCGATATCACACCGTGCCCATGCCCCATCGGGAGCGATGGGGCGCCCTGGTGCGGGAGGACTGCCCGCTGGCGGCGCTCCCCCGGGTCACCCCGGAGGACCTGCTGCCCTACCCCCTGTTGCTCTCCTGGCGGGAGCAGGTGAATGAGCAGATGCGGGAGTGGTTCGGGGAGTGCTTTGCCCAGGCGAAGGTGGCGGCCCGGTACAACCTTATCACCAACACGGCCATCATGGTCAAGCACCGGGTGGGCGTGGCCCTTTGCTTCGACCTGGGTACCACCTACTATGACAGCCTCCGGCTGGTGCCCCTGTCACCGGCCCTGGAAAACGGCGCGGTGCTGGCCTGGAAGAAGGAGCAGGCACGCTCCCGGGCGGTGGAGCGGTTTATCGGGCACGTCAGAAATGCTCCCGAGGCATGAACTGAAATAGAAAGCAGGTATTGGACTTTTGCTATAACCAGCGGTAAAATGAAAGCGTCCCCAGGAGAGGATTTCTCCGGCGGGGGCGCTCATTTATTACTCATTAGATGCCGTTAAGAAGTATAATAAGCAAATGGGAGGAACCATCATGAAGTACACAAAATTAGGCAATTCCGACCTGAACGTCTCCCGCATCTGCATGGCTGCATGGGCTTCGGCGACCCTCAGAAAGGGATGCACTCCTGGACGCTGGACGAGGCAAGCTCTAAGGAGATAGTCAAGCGAGGTTTGGAGCTGGGCGTGAATTTCTACGACACCGCTATCGGCTACCAGGGCGGCACCGGGGAGGAATACCTGGGGCGCATCATTGGCGATTTGGCAAAGCGGGAAGATGTGGTCATTGCAACCAAGTTCCCGCCCCGCACCCAGGCCGAGATAGACGCCGGGGTCCCCGGCCAGCAGCACGTGCAAAATATGCTGGATACCAGCCTTAAACACCTGGGCATGGACTACGTGGACCTGTACATCGTCCACTCCTGGGACTACAACACCCCAATCTTTGAAATCATGGAGGGGCTGAACACCGCCGTAAAAGCGGGCAAGGTCCGGGCCATCGGTATCTCCAACTGCTACGCCTACCAGCTGGCAAAGGCCAACGCCATCGCCGAGCAGAACGGCTTTGCCAAATTCGTGTCCATCCAGGGTCACTATAACCTGATTTTCCGAGAGGAAGAAAGGGAAATGGCGAGGCTCTGCACGGAGGATAACATCGCTATGACCCCTTACAGCGCCCTGGCAGCAGGCAGGCTCAGTAAACGCCCCGGCGAGACCTCTAAGCGTTTGCAGGAGGACAGCTATGCCAAAGGCAAGTACGATGCCACAGCCGAGCAGGATGAAAAAATCATTGCCCGTGTAGCAGAGCTGGCCGATAAGCATGGCGTGAGCATGACGGAAATCTCCCTCTCCTGGCTGCTGACGAAGGTGACTTCGCCGGTGGTGGGGGCCACGAAATTCCATCATATCGAGGGCGCGGCAAAGGCGGTTGACCTGGAATTGACCTCCGATGAAATTGCTTATCTGGAAGAGCCTTATGTCCCTCACAAGCTGGTGGGCGTGATGGCACAGAACAATAAATAAATATTAGAAAAACCCCAAATCAGGAGGAACCCCCATGATCACCACAGAACAAGGCAAAAGCATCAAAAAGCTGGGCTTCGGCTATATGCGCCTGCCCCAGAAGGACGGGGAGTTTGATATCGAGCTGCTGAACGAAATGGCCGACAAATACCTTGCCGCCGGATTCAGCTACTTCGACACCTCCCCGGTGTACGGCATGGGCCAGTCCGAGAGCGTGTTCCGCCGGACGGTGGTGGAGCGCCACCCCCGGGAGAGCTTCCAAATCGCCACCAAGCTGCCCATGTGGACCATCGACACCCCGGAGGGGATGCAGGAGAAGTTCGACAACTCCCTGAAAAACCTGGGCGTGGACTACATCGACTTCTATCTGCTCCACGGCCTGTCCGGGGTGGTCAGCGACCGTTTCCCTTCCTCCGGCATCGATAAGGCCAATAAGATGGGGGCCTGGGAGTTCCTGAAAAAGTGCAAGGCGGAGGGCAGGGCCAAGCATATCGGTTTCAGCTACCACGACAGCGCCGAAGTGCTGGATAGGATTTTGACGGACCACCCGGAGGCTGAGTTCGTCCAGCTGCAAATCAACTACGCCGACTGGGAGGACGAGGTCATCCAGTCCCGAAAATGCTACGAGGTCGCCATGAAGCACGGCATCCCGGTGATTGTCATGGAGCCCTGCAAGGGCGGCACGCTGGTGGAGGTTCGGCAGGATGTGGCGGATATCCTGCATCGGGCCAATTCCGGCGCAAGCCTGGCTTCTTGGGCCATCCGCTACAGCGCGTCCCTGGACGGGGTGCTTACTGTACTCAGCGGGATGTCCACGATGGAAATGATGGAGGACAATATCTCCTATATGGAAAACTTCCAGCCTCTTACCGACGGCGAGCAGGCTGTCCTGGCCCAGGCAAAGGAGAAGCTGGAGAGCGTGGACACCATCCCCTGCACCGGCTGTCGGTACTGTGTGGAGGGCTGCCCCAAGGGTATCCGCATCCCGGACCTGTTCAAAATCGCCAATAACGAGATCATCTACGAGGGCAAAGGCGACGCCGCCCGGCGCTATGAGAACATAACCAAAACCTCGCCCAAAGCCAGCGAGTGTGTGAAATGCCGGAAATGCGAGAATAGCTGCCCCCAGCACCTGCCGGTGGTTGAGCTGCTGGGGCGGACGGCGGGGATGTTTGAATAGCAGGGGCGAAAGCAACAGGAAGGAATTGAAGATGTTGAATAAATATTCAAGGAGTCTTTACCGTGAAAAGAAACATAGGCTCAGTTTTAGCGCTGTACCCTACGCCGGTAACCGTCATTGGAGCCATGGCTGGGGATAAACCCTCATGGACTTTAGTTGCCCACGTTGGGATCATTGGGCATGACCGAGTGCTTGTCAGCCTTGCTGCCTCCCACTTCATCAATGGCCTGATCAAAAGCAGCCAAAAGCTGTCCATCAATATCGTCGATGAAGGTATTCTGCCCCAGGCAGATTATGCCGGTTCTGTCAGCGGAACCAAAGAAGATAAATCCCAGCTATTCAGCTATACGGTGGGCGATGGGGGCGCTCCTGTCATTGAGTCCGCGCCCCTTACGATGGAGTGCAGCGTTGAGGACATTTACAATACGCCGGGTTTCGAGAATTTCATCTGCACGATTGATAACACCTATGTTGCGGAGGAACACATAAATGAAGCCGGGAAAATCAACTACAACACCCTGAAGCCGGTATTGTTTGAGTTCCCCACATACGAATATTTGAAAACCGGAGATGTGATAGGAAAGTGCCTCTCTTTTAAGAAGGGGGCAGCCCGATGATTTGATGTGTGAACTTTTTGTGAACTCTGCACCCAACTCAAAATATATGTTGCCTCTGTGTCAGAATACGAGTATAATGCAAATAGCACAGTGAAATTTGTTTAGGAACAACATAGCGAGGTGCAGCGCAATGCCAAAAGGTTCGCCGGAACTGACCCAAGCCCGCAGAGAAGAAATCGTCAACGCCTGTGAGAAGCTCTACCAGACCATGAGCTTCAAGGAAATTACCATCAAGGAAATCGGCAACGAGACCACTTTTACCAGGACGTCGATCTATAATTACTTCCACACAAAGGAAGAAATTTTCCTTGCGCTGCTGAAGCGGGAATATGAACGCTGGACCGCGGAGTTGAGGGATATGCTGGCCCGGCACGAATCCATGACAGGGGATGAGTTTGCTGACAACCTCGCCCGCACTTTGGAGAAGCATCCCCAGCTTTTGAAGCTCATGTCCATGAACCATTATGACATGGAGGGAAACAGCCGACCGGAACACCTGAAGGAGTTTAAGCTGGCTTATGGTGAGTCCTTACGCATGGTGCAAAGCTGCCTGGAAAAGTATTTTCCCGATATGACCGCCTCCGAACAGCAGGATTTTATCTACTCCTTTTTCCCTTTCATGTTCGGCATCTATCCGTATACGCTCGTAACAGAGAAACAGCGCACAGCCATATCAGAAGCGGGTATAGACTATGTGTTTATGACGATTTACGAGATCACCTATAACTGTGTGAGGAGGTTATTGAAAAAGTAATGAAGATTCGCGCAGAAAAGGCGGGGTGGAATATCCATCCCGTCTTTGTGTTTGAAATGCCTTTAAAGCATGAACTGAAATAGAAACCAAGCATTGGACTTTTACCACAACCAGCGGTAAAATAAAAGCGTCCCCAGAGAGAGGATTTCTCCGGCGGGGGCGCTCATTTCTTTCAGAAGGGAAGCTTGGCAAATGACAAAACAGGAAGCCTTGGAGAGCTTGAGCCTGACCCTCCATGATATCGGCTTTGCGCCGGACGAGGCGGAGAGCTATATGCGCCTGGCTCTGGAGGGGGACAGCACTTGCGCCCAGCGGATGCTCATGCTCAATCAAAAGCGCCGGAAAATGTTGGACGAGATACATTTTCATGAAAAGCAGTTAGACCGGCTGGATTACCTGCGGTATGAGATACAAAAGAAAAAAATCAATCAGGAAGCGTAAGAAGCGAAGGTGCAGATGCTATGAAAAAATTCCACGCTGTGTGTTCCGTGTTCCTGCTGCTGGTAATTCTCGCGGCCTGCAATACAGTGCAGCAGCCAACTTCTTCCTCAGAAGCGCAGCCACAAGCCTCCACAGAACCGGCCAAAACAGCAGAACCCACTTCAACACCATCCCCAACTTCCGTATCCAGACCGTCAGAAACACCGCCTGCCGCAGCGGGACCCCCAGAGAGCAAGACAGCTAACACCACATTGGAAGGAGAAGAATCGATGGAAAAGCATATCTCGATAGAGTCCACAAATGGAACGATAATCTATGCGTTAAATGACAGTGCGGCAGCAAATTCACTCTATGAACAGCTGCCCCTTACCCTGCAGCTAGAGGATTTCAGCACGAATGAAAAAATCTTTTATCCTCCCAACCCATTGGATACCAGCAACAGTCCTTTGGCAGAGGGTGGTTCTGGAACACTGGCTTATTACGCTCCCTGGGGGGATGTGGTGATGTTCTATGGGGATTTCGGCGCAAACCCTTCCCTGTATGAGCTGGGTAACATTCTCTCCGGCGAGGAAAATATCAGCCGGTTATCCGGGGAGATCACCATTCAAGCTGCAGAGTAAAGGGAGGTTACAAAATGCCACACATTGCTATCACAATGATTCCAGGCAGGGACGTGGAAGCCAAGCAGAGGTTAGCCCGAAAGGCCCAGGCTTTTATCGCAAGTGAACTGGGGATCGACCGCAAATTTGTGTTCGTATCCATCCAGGACATCCAACCCGAAAATTGGGAGCAAAACATGGAGCAATTCCCGGAAGATATCCTGTTTGTTAAACCGGGTGTATAAAGAAATTGGAGGTATCACCATGAAGTACACAAAGTTAGGCAATTCCGACCTGAACGTCTCCCGCATCTGCATGGGGTGCATGGGCTTCGGCAACGCTCAGACAGGCCAGCACAGCTGGACCATCGACGAAGAGCATTCAAGGGAAATCATCAAGCGCGGGCTGGAGCTGGGAGTCAACTTCTTCGACACCGCCATTGGCTACCAGAACGGCACCAGCGAGGAATATGTGGGCCGTGCCCTGCGGGACTATGCCCGCCGTGAGGACGTGGTGGTGGCCACAAAATTCATACCCCGCAGCGGGGAGGAAATCGAGGCTGGGGTCACCGGGCAGCAACATATCGCAAAGCTGCTGGACACAAGCCTTCAGCACCTGGGCATGGACTATGTAGATCTGTACATCTACCATATGTGGGACTACAACACGCCCATATACGACATCATGGAGGGGCTGAACAACGCTGTCAAGGCGGGCAAGGTGCGCTATATCGGCATTTCAAACGCTTACGCCTACCAGCTGGCAAAGGCCAACGCCATCGCCGAGCAGAAAGGCTTTGCGAAGTTTGTATCCATCCAGGGGCACTACAACCTGATCTTCCGGGAGGAAGAAAGGGAAATGGCGAGGCTCTGCGCGGAGGATAACATCGCCATGACCCCCTACAGTGCCCTGGCTGGTGGCAGGCTTAGTAAGCGCCCCGGCGAGACCTCCAAGCGCTTGCAGGAGGATACCTACGCCAAAGGCAAGTACGACGCCATGGCAGAGCAGGACGGCAAAATCATTGCGCGGGTGGCGGAGCTGGCCGACAAGCACGGCGTGAGTATGACAGAAATTTCCCTGGCTTGGCTGCTGACAAAGGTGACCTCGCCGGTGGTGGGGGCCACGAAACTCCATCATATCGAGGGCGCGGCAAAGGCGGTTGACCTGGAGCTGACGGCGGAGGAAATCGCCTATCTGGAGGAGCCTTATGTCCCCCACAAGCTGGTGGGCGTGATGGCACAGAACACGCCTGCCATGGCTGGGCAGAAGCAGGTGTGGTCGTTGAACAATAAATAACAGGTGCACCAATCAAGCGCCCCTGATAAGTTGGGGTGCTTGATTTATCGGAAATCATTGACACGGTGTCAAATATATGATATAATTTATGCTGACACAACGTCATTATGGCGGAAAGGATATGAAGTTATGGCATTATTACACGCGGAATTCCGTTCCCAAACACTAAAACGTCAGGTGGCGTTCCAGGCCATCCTGCCTACGGAAAGATTCAAGGCGCCGTACCCCACCCTTTATCTTCTCCACGGCCTGACCGAAAACAGCAGCGCCTGGCTGCAAAACACTCGGATCAAAATGTGGGCGGAGGAAAAGGGCCTGGCGGTGGTCATGCCTTCAGACGAAAATTCCTTCTATCTGGATATCCCCGTGAAGGACGGCTGTCTGGGGGATTTCGGGGCTTATATCGGCGAGGAACTGGTCAAGGTGACGCGGGAGATGTTCCCCCTCTCCCATAGGCGGGAGGAAACCTACATCGCCGGGCTCTCCATGGGCGGCTATGGCGCTTGTCGGAATGGACTGAAATACTGCGATACCTTTGGGAAGGCCGCCGTGCTTTCCGGCGCGGTGCATTTCTTTGAGTGCCCGCGTAAGTGGGTAAAAACCAAGGGCAACACCATCGGTGAGCTGCAAAACATCGGCGACCTGGACGCTATGGAGGAAACCGACCGCAACCCCCGCTATCTGATGAAGTGCATCCGGGAGAGGAACGCGGCAGACGGAACCAACCACTTACCGGAGTTTTATGTAGCCTGTGGCTTGCAGGACCCGCTGATCGATGCAAACCGTTCGATTGCGGAAGCCTTGAAAGAGGCCGGGGCCAATGTCACCTATGAGGAAGGCGATGGCGTACATGACTGGTATTTTTGGGACGAGTACATTCAGCACGTATTGAAGTGGCTGGAAATACCGGCCTGTGAGAAATAAGGAGGTATTGTCGTGAAAAGCAACGTAAAAAGATTCCTTGTGCTGTCCTTGGCTCTGTGCATGGTTTTGGCATTGGCGGCCTGTGGAACGCAAAGAAGTTCGTCCAGCAGTCCAGTATCTTCGGCGCCCACACAATCGGAAAGCAGTCAGCCGGAAGAAAGCAGCCAGACGGAGCAATCTTCATCAAACGTGGAGGCATCCAGTTCTGAAATCTCAAGCGAGGAACCCAGCCATACCGAAGCAAGCGCGCCGGAAGAAACAGGCGGCAAAACTTTGGTGGCCTACTTCTCCTGCACAGGCAATACGGAAAGTGTCGCCGGGGACATTGCCGCCGCGCTGGGCGCGGACACCTATGAGATCGTGCCGGAGCAGCCCTATACGGAGGCGGACTTGAATTACAGCAATAGCGACTGCCGCGCTAACCAGGAGCAGAACGATGAGTCCTGCCGCCCTGCCATCTCCGGCTCGGTGGAAAATATGGACGATTATGACACTGTTTTCATCGGGTACCCCATCTGGTGGGGGCAGGCCCCGAAAATCATCTACACCTTTATGGAAAGCTACGACTTTTCCGGCAAGACCATCGTGCCCTTCTGTACCTCGGCCAGCAGCGGAGTTGGCTCCAGCGCCACAAACCTGCACGGCTCCGCCTCGGATACGGCGAATTGGCTGGACGGCACACGTCTCTCACCCGGCGATGACATGGAAAGCTGGCTGAGCGGGCTTGGGCTTGCGTAATCAGGAAGGTGGTTACCGTGAATCATAGAGCGAAACACGCCCTGGACGTTATTATGACCGTTCTCCTGCTGACCTTGATGGCCTACCCCCTCACCGGCGAGGTTGCCCATGAGTGGCTGGGAGTGGCCATGTTTGTTACGGTCGTGGCGCACAATCTTCTGAACCGCAAATGGTATGCGGCGGTTTTCAAGGGCAAATATTCACTCCTTCGTGTAGTCGGGACAGTGGTAAACGTCCTGCTCATTGCGGCAATGCTAGGAACGGCGGTCAGCGGCTTTTTGATGAACAACCACGTCCTCCCCCTCTCGATACCGGGCACAATAGCGGCGGCACGGACTCTGCATCTTGCCGGTTCCTATTGGTGCTTTGTGCTGATAAGCCTCCACCTGGGGCTGCACTGGGGCTTGGTGATGGCAATGGCGCGGAAGATTGCAAAGCAGCCCAGCGGCAAATGGAAAATCCCGCTGAGGATCGTCACCAGCACCATTGCCGCATACGGGCTGTGGGAGTTTATCTGCCGGGGATTTCTGACCTATATGCTCATGCAGACCCATTTCGCATTTTTCGATTTCAGCGAACCCGCGCCGTTGTTTTATTTGAACCATATGGCTATCATGGGGCTGTTTGCGGCGGTGGCGTATTATTTGGCAAAGCTGTCACAAAACAAACAGAAAAAGAAAGGGGGTGTCGGGAAATGAAAAGGATCATTTTATTTACAATCTGCCTTATTCTGACTTTGTCGGCTTGCAGCACCGCACCCCAAACCGGCAGCGTTCCCCCATCCCCCACCCCTGTATTGCAGACAGCCTCCCCGGCCCCGGAATCAGCCAGTGCGGAACCAGCTGGCCCCACGCCGGAGGCAACAGAATCCTCTACGGAACAACCTGAAGAACAAAAAGAACACATCCTGATCGCCTACTTCACCTGGGCCGAGAACACCCATGTGGAGGACCCCAGCGCCGTAGATGTAGATGCGACCACCTCCGCCAGCGTCCTGCTGCCCGGCAACGCCGCCAAGCTGGCAAGGTGGATTCAGCAGGAGGTGGGCGGCGACCTGTTCTCCATCCTGGTGGAAGAACCCTATTCCAGCGATTACAATGAGTGCCTGGACCGTGCCGCCGAGGAAAAAGCCCAAAATGCCCGACCCCCGCTGGTGAATCATGTGGAGGATATGTCACAGTACGACGTGGTGTTCCTGGGATTCCCCAACTGGTGGTACACGGTGCCCATGGCTGTCCACACGTTCCTGGAGGAATACGATTTCAGCGGCAAGACCATCGTGCCTTTTGTTACCCACGGAACCGGCGGGCTGGCAAGCACCATGGAGGATATCACGGCTGATTTGCCGGATGATGTGACGATTTTGGAGCCGATTGGGGTGTACCGCCCGGATGTGGATAACTCTCAGGAAGCTATTCAGGAATGGATTGCAGGTTTGGATTTAGAAGGATAACAAGTTAGGAGAAACTGTAGTATGAAAAGAATAGTAAGTGTGTTGCTGGCAGTTATCCTGCCGCTTGCGCTGGCTTCCTGCAGCGAAGAGGATATGGGCAGTTCCTCGGCACCAGCCCAAACACCTGTTCCAGCGAGTTCAGCCGTCTCGTCCGATGAGCCGGAAACCACGCCGGAGCCGGTCAATTCATCCGAAGCGGAGGAGCAGGAAATGGACGTACCCGTCCCTGAAAATTTTGTGCTGATAACAGGCGGCACCTT
Source organism: uncultured Eubacteriales bacterium (assembly GCA_910584745.1). Classification (GTDB taxonomy): domain Bacteria; phylum Bacillota; class Clostridia; order Oscillospirales; family Acutalibacteraceae; genus Acutalibacter. The sequence goes on along the minus strand of CAJUDG010000002.1, from coordinate 177,311 downwards.
TGATATGGGCAGCCCTGATACAGAACCGTGGAGGGGTCAGGATGAGGCCCCGCACACCGTCACGGTCAGCGACTTCTACATGGATGCTTTCGAGCTGACCCAAGAGGAATACCAATCGGTCACAGGGGAAAACCCCAGCAATTTTGTGGGCGAAAACCTGCCGGTAGAAAATATCTCTTGGCTGGACGCCGTCAGCTATTGCAATGCCCGCAGCCAGCAGGAGGGCCTGACCCCCGCCTATGAGGTGGAGGGCGAAACCGTCACCTGGAACCGCGCCGCCAACGGCTATCGCCTGCCTACCGAGGCCGAATGGGAGTACGCCTGCCGTGCCGGGACGGTCACGCCGTTTAATACGGAAACGTCCATCAGCGCGGAGAAATCCAACTATTGGGGCAGCTACCCCTATCTCATAGAGGACAACTATTTCTCCCAGGGCAATTTGGAAACAAAGCCCGGTATCTACCGGGAAAGCACGGTCGAGGTTGACAGCTTTGCGCCCAACGCCTGGGGGCTATACAATATGCACGGCAACGTGGGCGAATGGGTCTGGGACTTTTACGGCGCCTACGACACCAGCGCTCAGACCGACCCCACCGGCCCGGCAAGCGGTACGCGCCGGGTATACCGGGGCGGCGGCTGGAATGATTTTGCTAAGAATTTGCGCTCGGCTTACCGGGCGGCGGCTCCCGCGGCAAGCGCCAGCTTTAATATTGGAATACGGCTTGTCCGAAGCGCCAGCGCGGGCAGCGGAAATGTGGAGGGAATCACCATGCAGACAAACACAAACAAGGTTGGCAAGGTGCTGATCGCCTACTTCTCCTGGGGCGGCAACACCAGGGGCATCGCGGAGGAGATTCAGTCCCAGACCGGCGCTGACCTGTTTGAGATCACCCCGGTCACGCCCTATTCCAGCGATTACAACACCGTGCTGGACGAGGCCCAGGGGGACCAAAACGCCCAGGCCCGGCCCGAGCTTGCAAACCATGTGGAGGATATGGGCCAGTACGACACGATAATCCTAGGCTACCCTAACTGGTGGGCCTCCATTCCCATGCCGGTAGCCACTTTCCTGGAGGAATATGACTTTGCGGGAAAGACCATCGTGCCCTTCTGTTCCCACGGCGGCGGACGCTTCGGGCAGAGCCTTACAGCCATTGCAAAGCTGGCCCCGGATGCGGAGATGCGAGAAGGGCTTGCCATCAACTACTCCGGCGGGTCGGGTATGCCCGATGATGTTTCGAAATGGCTCGATCAAAACAAGATCAAAGTGAATGAATAAAATCAGGAGGTCAAAGATATGTCAAAGAAAATATTATCTGTTATTCTTGCCCTGACTTTATTGGTCGGCTGTGCCATTCCAGCCTATGCAGCGCTGAATGATACCGGCTTTGCCGATGTGGACGCGGGCGCTTGGTATGCCGGAGCCGTCGAATACTGTCGGGATAATAACCTGATGAGCGGTACCGGAAATAATAATTTTTCGCCAAACAACAATATGAGCCGCGCCATGCTGGCCACAGTCCTGTACCGCATAGCGGGGGAGCCCCAGGTCGATCATACAAATCCCTTCACGGATGTGCCTGCCGGTCAATGGTATACAGACGGCATCCTTTGGGCTCAGCAGAATCATATCGTTTCCGGCTATGGCAATGGGCGGTTCGGTACGAATGACCCCATTACGCGGGAGCAGATCGCGGCGATCCTCTGGCGGTACGAGGGCAGACCGGAGGTGGGAAAGGACGCGGAGTTTACCGACGCGGCGCAAATCTCCTCCTATGCCCTGGAGGCGGTGGACTGGGCCAGGGCCAACGGCATCGTCAACGGAAAAGGAAATAACTGCTTTGACCCCCAGGGCAATGCCACCCGCGCCGAGGTTGCCACAATGCTGATGAACTACCATAAGCTGGTCAATGAAACGCCTGCTCCAACTCCGTCCCGGCAGATCGTGGTGCAGGCTGAAAACGGCAGCGTGGTTTACGAGCTCAATGACAGCCCCGCGGCGGATTCCCTTTATGAGCAGCTGCCTATCACCATCCCGGTTGAGGACTACAGCACCAATGAGAAGATTTTCTATCCGCCCCAGTCACTGGACACCAGCGGTACGCCCCAGGCAAGCGACGGGGCCGGGACTTTGGCCTACTATGCCCCGTGGGGAGATGTGGTGATGTTCTATGGAGATTACAGCCAAAATTCTTCTCTGTTTGAGTTGGGACGGGTGGTTTCCGGCAGCGAGCTGGTGAGTGGTATGTCCGGCACTATTACGGTCAGAAGGATGGAGGACAACCCCGCGCCGGAGCCGGACGATACACCGAAGGTGCTGGTGGCCTATTTCTCCGCTACCAACACCACAGAAGGTGTCGCCCAGCGGCTGGCAGACAGTATAGGCGCGGGTATTTATGAGATCGTCCCGCAAGTGCCATACACCTCCGCGGACTTGAACTACAGCAATAGCGACTGCCGGGCCAATCAGGAGCAGAACGACCCCAGTGTCCGGCCCGCCATCTCCGGCTCGGTAAATGATATGAGCCAGTACGACGTGGTGTTTATCGGCTACCCCATCTGGTGGGGGCAGGCTCCGAAAATCATCAGCACCTTCCTAGAAAGCTATGATTTTTCCGGCACGACCATCGTACCCTTCTGCACCTCCGGCAGCAGCCCTATCGGCTCCAGCGCCACAAATCTACAGAGTTTGGCCAGCGGCGCTGACTGGCTGGATGGTCGGCGGTTTAGCGGCAGTATTTCTGATACAGAGCTTGCGGCTTGGGTGAACGGGCTTGGTCTGGATATAACTATAAAATAAAAAACGGAGAACACATTATGAAGATTCGCGTATCTGAAAAAGGCCAGGCCATGCCCGGGCCCACACGGGAGATTGCATTATCAGCATTTGACAAGCTGGAGCACACTGAATTGCGCTGGCTGGGCGGCGGAGGGGTCATGCTCAACAGCCGGGGAATTGTGCTGATGATCGACCCGGTGCTGGAGGGCTTCGATATGCCCCTGCTCTTTGAGCCGCCCATTGCCGCCTGCCAGGTGCCCCACCTGGACGGCATTCTCATCACCCACATTGACAACGACCATTTCAGTGTCCCTACCTGCCAGCACCTGATGGGTGTGTGCAAGTCCTATCACGCCCCCGGTTATTTGGCGCAGGCCCTGAGGGAGAACGGCCTGCCCGGCACTTGCCATGGGATTGGGGAGAAATTCTCCATCGGGCCGGTAGAAGTGACGGCTACCCCGGCCTGGCACAACTGGCAGAACGATTCCCCCGACCACCAGTACCGGCAGTGGAAGCGGGAGGACTATTGCGGTTACTGGCTGGACACGCCGGACGGCGCCATCTGGCTGCCGGGGGACTCCCGCCTGCTGCCCGAGCACCTGGAAATGCCCCAGCCGGATGTTATACTGTTTGACTTTTCCAACGATAGCTGGCATATCGGCTTGGAGGGGGCTGTAAAGCTGGCGAATGCTTACCCCAACGCCAAACTCCTGTGCATCCATTGGGGCACGGTGGACGCGCCTGACTTTACGCCATTTAATGCCGACCCGCAGGTGCTTTTGGACAAGACCGAGAAGCCGGAGCGTATCCTTGTTGCAGCCCCGGGGCAGGCAGTCGCACTGAAAGGACATACTGTTTATGCTTCGTAATTTTCCTGTGCCTATTGACCTAGACCGTACTCTAAATGTTAAAATGGATAAAAACCGCGAGGAGGAACCATCATGCTGTACAAACCATTCCAAGACCTGAACCTTTCCACCCTAGGCATGGGCAACATGCGCCTACCCACCCTGTGCGAGCGCGGGCCCATCGACCAGGAAAAAGCCCGGGCCATCATCGAGCGCGCCTACCATCAAGGGATCAACTATTTTGACACCGCCTACCGCTACCACGGGGGCGAATCCGAGGGCTTTGTGGGGAAGGTACTCAGCCAGTTCCCCCGGGACACCTGGTACTTAGCCTCGAAAATGCCGGGGCACATGATGAATTACAAGGACGGCAAGCTGGGGTTCCAGGGATACTTGGCCGGGGAGGAAGTGAAGTCCATTGCCTCCATTTTTGAGGAGCAGCTGGAAAAGTGCGGCGTGGACTACTTCGATTTTTACCTCCTGCACAACCTGTGCGAGACATCTTACGACTTCTACACCAACGAGGAATTGGGCGTGGTGCGCTACCTGCTGGAGCAGAAAAAGGCCGGGAAGATCAGGTACCTGGGCTTCTCTGCCCACGGGCGGGCTGACACCATCGAAAAGTTCTTAGACCATTACCCGGACACCTTCGAGTTCGTGCAGATCCAGCTCAACTACCTGGACTGGGAGCTGCAGGACGCAAAAAGCAAGTACCGGCTTTTGGAGGAAAGAGGCATCCCGGTCATCGTCATGGAGCCGGTGCGGGGCGGCAGCCTTGCCAATCTGCGGCCCGACTGCCAGGAGCTCTTAAAAGCCGCCCGCCCAAAGGATTCCATGGCGGCATGGGCCTTCCGTTTCCTGCAAAGCCTGCCCGGGGTGCAGGTGGTGCTCTCCGGCATGACCACCATGGAGCAGCTGGAAGAAAACCTGGGGCTCTTCTCGAAAGCCGACCCCGCCACAGATGCGGACAAGGCCCTGCTGCAAAAGGTGGTGGCCTCTATGGCCGACCTGGTGCCCTGCACCGCCTGCCGCTACTGCTGCGAAGCCTGCCCACAAGGGCTGGACATCCCCAAGCTAATTTCTATGTATAATGAAATGAATTATAACAAGAGCCTGGGCTCCCTCAGCTTCACACTGAACGCCATGGGAGAAAAGGAGCTGCCCTCGGCCTGCCTGGGCTGCGGGGCCTGTGAGAAGTTGTGCCCACAGGACATTGATATACCGGGGGTGCTGGGGAAATTCAAGGAAGCGCTGCAGGCGGCAGGAAAACAGTAAATGCTGTACAAAGGAGATAACCGCCATGAAATCACTTACCAAAAACATCGTTCTATCCGCAATATTCCTGGCAATCGGCTTGGTTCTGCCCTTCTTCACCGCCCAAATACCCCAAATAGGCCAAATGCTCCTGCCCATGCACATCCCCGTCTTGCTCTGCGGGTTCGTGTGCGGCTGGCAGAGCGGGGCCGTGGTGGGCTTTGTGCTGCCGCTGCTGCGGTCAGCCATATTCGGTATGCCGGTCTTCTTCCCTGCCGCCACGGGCATGGCCTTTGAGCTGATGACCTACGGCCTGGTGGCCGGGCTGCTCTATTCCCTCTCCAAGTGGAAATGCCTGCTGGCGCTGTACCGCAGCCTGGTTATTGCCATGCTTGCGGGGCGCGTGGTGTGGGGCGTCGTGCAGACCATCCAGCTGGGGATATTTGGCGACGGTTTCTCGGTGCAGATGTTCTTAGCCGGGGCGTTTATCAATGCCATCCCCGGCATAATTGCCCAACTTGTCCTGATTCCGGTGATCATGCTGGCCCTGGGCCGCACGGGGCTGGTGCCCTTTCATACAAAGCGGGGAGTACAGAATGAAAAAGCTGAAAGCTGACGTATCCTCTGCCGCCGAAACGCTCCTTGCGTTTATTAAGACGCTCCCAAAACAGCCCATATTGTTGGCGATAGATGGCCGGTGCGGCTCGGGGAAGACCACTTTTGCAAGGGTGCTTCAGGAGAAAGCTGGCGCGGCGGTGGTACATATGGACGACTTCTTCCTCCGGCCCGAGCAGCGGACGCCAGAGCGTTTTGCGGAACCTGGCGGAAATGTTGACCGGGAGCGTGTGCTGGAGGAAGTCCTGCTGCCCCTGAAAGCGGGCCGCCCGGTGGTGTACAGATCCTATGACGCACACAAGCCCGCCATGCTGGAGCCGGTGCATCTAAAGCCGTCACCTATCACGATTATCGAGAGCTCTTATATACGGAAGTCCTCTTTGTGGAAAAGGGTGTGCGCTTCATTGCAATTAACAACAGTATAGACAGCGCGAACCAGCAGGATAGCGATTTCACGCCCTTTTTGAACATCATCAACGAGTGGTACGCCAAGGACACCAGTAAGAAAATCCGCGCTGTGATGAAGTCCAAAGGGGAAGCGGGTGAACACCTTTGTACCAACCCGCCCTATGGGTACAGGAAAGGCCCCGATAATCCGAAGCGCTGGATTGTGGACGAGGGAGCCGCCGAGGTAGTCAAGCGGATATTCGCCCTGTGTCTTGACGGTTATGGGCCGTCGCAGATTGCCCGTATTCTGAAAGCGGATAAGGTAATAACGCCGACAATCCACTTTATGCAGACAGGGAGAGCAACAAGAAACGCGCCGCCGGATAATCCCTGTAACTGGACGAGCGACACCATAGCTGACATTTTGGAGCGTCCAGAGTATCAGGGACATACGGTGAACTTCAAAACCTACAGGCAGTCCTACAAAAGCAAGAAAACGCTTCAAAATCCGTCAGACAAACAGCTTGTGTTTGAAAACACCCACGAAGCCATCATAGACGCTGACACATGGGCGCGGGTGCAGGAGCTACGGAAAAATAAACGCCGCCCGACAAGGATAGGAAAGACAAATATGTTCTCCGGCATTGTCCGCTGTGCTGATTGTGGCGAAAAGCTGTACTACTGCACCAGCAAAAACTTTGAAGCAAGGCAAGATCACTTTGTCTGCTCCACGTCAAGGCTCAAGGGGAAAGAAGTCTGCTCTACTCACTTTATCCGCGCCGTTGTGCTGGAACAGGGTGTGCTTGCGCATATGCGGTTGGTGATTGCCTGTGTTGCGAACCATGAAGAACGCTTTAGACAGGCTATGGGCGCAAAGCAGAAAACCGAAGCGAAACGGGAGCTTGCTGCGAAGAAAAGGCAACTGACACAGGCAGAGCGGCGGATAGAGGAACTTGACCGATTATTCAAGCGTATTTACGAGGACAACGCCAATGGTAAACTTTCTGACAGCAGATTTCAAATGCTCTCTGACGATTACGAGCAGGAGCAAGCGGAGCTGCGGGAAAAGCTGTTGCAACTGAACGAAGATATTACACAGCAGGAAGAACAGGCAGAAAACATTGACAGGTTTATAGGCAAGGTACGGAAGTATCTGGATTTGGACGAGCTGACGCCCGCCATACTGAACGACATGGTAAAGGCGGTATATGTCCACGCGCCAGACAAGTCCAGCGGACACAGGGAACAGCGGATTGACATATCCTATGACCTTGTGGGAATCGAACCCCTTTACAATCGCCCAAACCCCAGTATTTATGCGGTTCTATGAATTGATTGAACACTTTATTGAACACTTTTACCGCGAAAAGCCCACGGCGTATAGGCGTCGGGGCCTTTCTTTTTGCCTAAATTGTCGTCCCATCTTCAAAAACAAACTCAGCCCGCCAAGTGCAGTCTAGTACATCAGCTATCTGCTCAAGTTCCTCTTTGGTTAAGGTGTTTCGCTTAACTTTTTGATTCAAATTCGATGGCGTTGTATTCATACGTCGAGCCAACTCAGATTGACTAATCCCTCTATAGGATAAAGCCATTTTTAATTTTTGCTCTACTGTCACAGCTATCACCTCCGCGATTACGAGTATACAGTATCTTCTAAACCATGTCAAGCGAAAAGCGGAAAATATTTAGAATTTTCTTGTCAAAATCCCTTGACATTGTTAAGCAAATGCTGTATAATGGCATTGTAAGGTAAAGGAAACGAAAGCAGCAAAGGAGAAAATAAAATGACAATCAGAGAAAGATTTGCGAAGTATACTACGGAAGAACTGAAAGAAAATATCTCTCGCGTCGAAAAGCGGTGCGCCGAAAACAAAGCGTCGATGGAGCATTTCAAAGCGGAGAGAGACATTGAATTCTATAACGTAACAAAAAGTTTATACGATGCTGATGTCGCTATCTTGATGGACGCGCAATGTGCTCTCGCTGCAAGAATCTGAATCGCGATATAAGCCGAAACGCCCGCAAGGGCGTCCACCGAGGAACGGCCTCCCGGTGCTGAAGATGGCAGGCCAGAAACAAACCCAAAATAAGCGGAGGTATAAAATGTTTAATTCACTTATCCATCGTATTGAGAAGGCTGCAAGCCTCAATTTTGAAAATGCTGACAAATTCGACGTACAGCGTAGTTCTTTTACCGCTGGCATGTTGCGCGGGTATCTCGACGTGATTATGAGCATGGGGCATGATGTAGAAAGCGGCTCCTGGGATGATAACGGCTGTGATCGTATCGGCTACATAAAAATTGACGACGTGATTCTGGTTAAGAACAGCAAGCTCGATATTGACGGTTATGCTGCACTTCTGAAAAAATAAAGCCGAAACCGCCGCATGGCGGTCGCCGGGAACCGCCCTACCCGGCCTGACGATGGCAGGGCAGAAAGGAAAGAATCATGAAATACATTGATATCAATAAGCGCTTTACCGAAATCGTTTCCGAGTACATAACCGCGGGCTACACACTGAACACGGCCAGCATGAACGGCAGCGAGGGGGAAATCTCCAAAGTCGACCTGACCGATGGGAAAGAAATACTCCGGGTGCTGGTTCGCCGGTTCGATGATTGTGAGAGCTTGCACAGCCTGACGGGCGTGGAGATCACCGTGGGGCGTGTGCCGGAAAGAGACCGAGTGACCCCGCACGATGACAGCAACTGGTTCACCCCCTGGAATAACCACTTAGACCAGTTGCGGCAGGAGCGGTTCTTCCAGGTTGGGGTGAGCCAGCGGGGCGGGAAATTCTACGGCACCCGGCAGGAGGCTGAGGCCGCTCGGGCAGTTCGGTTCCAGCGGTACAAGGCAAAGCGTGAAGCGGCTTGCAGAGAGTGAAAAGAGGCCATATCCCCTACTAAAAAGTAGAGAAAGGAAACACCATGACACGAGAAGAATATTATAAGCTCTTACAGGAAAAACACCAGCAAACCGACTGGAACGACCCGGAGCAGGTCCGGCAGTATAATGAATATGCCCGGCGGCTCCGCAGCCAAATGGAATGGGAGGACTGACTATGAAAACCTATTACTGCGTGTGCACTTCTTTCGATGAGCGGGGGCGGGTGGTTTCCAATATCGTGGACACCATAGAGGCCTCTAGCAGGCCCGACAACACGTTCAAGAGCACCAGGATGAAAGATATCTACCTAGACTGGTTCGATACCCTGAGCGCCGCCAGGGCCCACGTGGAGGAGGCCCGGCAGGCATAATGCGGAAAACAAAAAAGCCCCGGCCTCCCTCGTAAAAGAGAAGACCGGGGCTTCCTTATGTTACAACTTCTCCCGGATGCGCTTGGCAATCACGGCAGCCTTGCAATCGCTGTGAGTCAGACCCAGCTTGCCGCCGCCAACACCAGAGATAATACCCTGCTCCACCAGCTGGCGGATATCTTCCCGCCAGTAAGCCGGGACTTCATCTACGGTGTTGTAGGTGGGATTCTGTTTCTTGTATTCGTCTCGGGCAACCGCCCGCACCTGTGCCTCTGTCAACTCTGTTTCCTCCTTTTTGCCTGTCAGTGCCGGATAATCTTTATAGGCATAGTTTGCGTCAAAGCGCCGTCCGCCGATGTACAGCTCGTCTGTGTACTGCCAAATGCCGTAGGGCTTTCGGTAGTCGCAGGTAGCATTCCATTGGGCCACCCACTTGTCGTACTTATCCAGCCGGGAGTCGTTCAGCTGATTCTCTAGCCAGCTCAGCGCTGAGTAAATGCCGGTATAGTACCCCTGGGCTTCCAGCTCCACGCAGAACGCCTCGCAGATCTTCACCAGGGTATCATTGGAGGGCATACCGTTCCGGGCTTTATAGTCGTCGCCATCTTCCATGTCGAACCACACGCCATAAGCTGGCTTGGCAATCTGCCCCAGGAGCCGCAGGGCATGGGCCGCCTCGCTCTTGGCCTGGGAGGTATTCAGAGCATAGGAGTATAGGTATATACCATAGGGAATACCCGCCGCCTGGGCCTTGCGGACGTTCTCAAAAAAGCGGCTGTCATCCTGGGAGGCAATATTGTCCCCATAGCCGCAGCGAATCAGCACGAACTTGACCCCGAACCCCTTGAGCGCCGCGAAGTCTACCGAGCCGTTATTCTCCGAAATGTCAACGCCGAATACCGCCATCACTCCACCTCCGGCAAGCCCGCAACGCTCGTCAGCAGGGACAGCACCCCGGCCAGCAGGGCCGTGCTGCCAACCACCAGCCAGTTGACCTCCGAGAACATTGCGGTGGTCCCTATGGTCGCTACCGCTGTCTGTGCCACAGTCTTGACCGCTCTAACTCCTGCTGCTTTCCACCATTTCTTTGTCATGATAAAGCCTCCTTATAGAAAATCATGTTTTTTCAGCCGGTCGTCATAGACCCGGCCTATGTTAGCTATCGCGTGGACTGCCCGCCCGTTTGCGTTTATCAGCTGCCCCCGCTCCTGCCCCTGGCCGTCATCGTCCTGCACAAAGAATTCCTTCGTGTTCTGGGCGCTGGCCGCACACAGCTGTTTATCTCCACGCCAGAGAAAACCGTCACGATTTTCCGCCTCCGTTCCCCAGGGCAGGTTGACCGGCCCGCTCATGCTCTGGAACCGGGCTCGCCTGCGGGTGATGTACCGTCTATGCTCCATCTTCCGCAGCCTCCTCCCAGCCATATACGCCCGGCTCCCACACGTTATTGTCTGTGCTGGAAACCCAATGATTCCCTTCGTGGCTTACTTTCGCTCCCAGGGGGTATGCGTCTTGGGCTCCTATGGGCTGGCTCCAGGCAGGCCATTTCTCTGCCGGGTCGGCAATCTGTGCCCATAAAGCAGGGGTCTCGCCCGGGGCCCAGTCTGCCTGGGAAGTGTGGGCGGTCAGGCATTTGTAGAGCTTACCTTCATACTGGCGTATCTGCCCGGCGGTATAGCTTATGGGATAGGCCCATGGGGCGAAAAGCTCCGTATGCTCAGCGGCAGTTGCCTCGTCAATCTGTCCGCCCTCGGCCAGGGTAACAAACATAATACTCCCGGTCTCCCCGGCCTTTTGCACCTCGCTGCCGCCATCCACCTCTACCAGCATAACTGTCGGAGCCCCCGACAGCTCCTCCCGGCCCAGCAGATGGTACACGCCGCCCTCCCAGGCAATACCCTCTGCCTCGGGCTCCGGGCATAAAACAAGGCACCCATTGGGTGCCTGCTTGATATAGGTGGGGGCCTCGGTCATGCCGAGGCTGGCCCCGTCTCTGGTAATTTTATACACTTTGTACCTCCAGTCTTACTCATGATGTCCCCGAACAGAGCATAACACAGCTGTGAGAGACGCAGCTCCCGTCCATGGTCATTGTATTTTTTGTAGTAGGCAAGCTCGCAGATCATGAACTGCTTGACCGTTCCTATATCCCGCTTGCCCGCCTCCACCTGTCCCTTAAAGAGTTTCAGCTTTCGCCGTGCCCGCTTCACTCCGTCCCGGCATCCGTTTACAATCACCTTCCCGGTTTCGCGTAAGCGAAACTTAGCCTTACAGAATTTGAAAGGCTTTCTCAGGGGGATTATTTTGCACTTGCGCTGGTTCACCGGGATCCCGATGGCCGCGAACCGCCGCACCATCTCATGGGCCAGCTTCTTCAGCCGCTCCACGTCCGGCAGGATCACATAGTAGTCGTCCATGTAATGCCCGCAGCAGCGGATACCCTGCTGGCATTTGAGCCAGTTGTCCACTGGGCTTGGCAGGGCCACCATCTCTTGCTGGGACGGTTCCACGCCTAAAGGCATCCCTCGGCCCGGAGTGGATGAGGGCACACCCTCCACGATGGTATCCGCCATCCATTTCAAATCCGGGTTGGTTATCATTTGCTCATGCCGCTGGAAGATGGCTTTTCGCGGAGCGCTGGGGAAGAACTGCTTTAGGTCCATCAGCAGCACAGCGCCCTCCCGGCCATACCGGCGGAAGTGCCAGCGCAGCTGCTCCTTCAGCTCCCGGAAATGCCAATGCAGGCCCTTGCCCTTTTGGCTGGCCCCATTGTGCTTTATCATGCTGGGGCTATAGAGGGGCACCAGCACCTTGTTGCAATGTACCTTTTCCACCTGCCTGTCCGTCACATGGGGTGCGTCAATAGGGCGCACCTTGCCCCGCTCACACAGGGTGAAGTGCGTACACTTCTGCGGCTTCCACTTCTTGTCCAGGATCAGCCGGCGGCGTTTGGCCGTGCCGGAGAACAGATGCATCTCGTAGTTCTGGACAGACTGCTTCCAACGCACCCCATTGCAGCATTTCGTACCGTATTTGAACATGTCCCGGTACGAGAACACTTCCTCAATGGGGCCCAGCTGGAAGCACCTCTCATCCTTATTCGCCGCCCGGTAAGCCTTGCGGCGTTGGTATCGCGCCTCCCGGCGCTGCTCACTGGTCATAATTATTCGCTCCTCCGAGCAGATATCTTGTAGGGTGCCGTCTAATCTGCTTTGCCCCTGCACATGAAACGGGATAGGGCACATCCACCCGCCATGCAAGCAGCGTCCGTGCAAGGGCATCAAAGGGCACTTTCGGGCTTTACACCCGGGAAGTATCTCTCCTTCTGAAGAGGTCGTCTTTCAGCTTTTGCCTACTCCATTTGACCTATATATCCAGAATCAGGCGCGGACACCAGCACTCCAAGAGGCATTGTTATTGTTAGCGTTGCCGTCCGTATTGACATTACAGAAATTATTGCTGTTATTGTAATAAGGAGAGCGGAGCCACCACCACACCGCACGAACACGTTTCCAGAGATACACCCATATTAAAAATTACTTTTTCAATTCCCGCCTCTTTTTAGCTACATAGTCCAAGGCTCCTTTCAAAAGGTCGTTTTCTTTGTCAATGAGCTCCCCCAATTTCTGCGCCATCTTATCCAGCTTTTCCTCCGCTTTTTGGGGAGGAAGATACTGGCCGGCTGAATTGGTAAAAGCCCCTTGTGGGTTCTTCATCATAAGCCGGTAGCACCGGCCCAGCCGGACGTCCAGGGCCATAAGAGCGGCCCTGGACTCCAGAAGGTGGCTTTCCCGCCGGTCCACGCGAAGTAGGCTAGAGGGGAAGATGCTGTTGGCTTTTTCGGCCTCGTCCATCACTTCCCCGGCAAGGTCGGCGGTCTTTTCTGCCAGCAACCGGGAATATCGGGCAGAGAGCCTGGACAGAAAAGCTATAGTTTCATCGAATATCTCACCGGCTGTGTTCACAAATTCCGCTTTGCTTACCGCTCGCATATCCTGCAGAACCGACACAAAACCACCTCTTTTTGCCAACCATTATAACATAAAGACGAGAGGCGGGAAACCCCCATTTTTGAAATTTTGCGCGACCGCCTTACGGCGGTAGGTGTAAGGGCCGTGAATTTTGGGCCGCTTGTTCTTGGAACGGGGTGCTTTCGCACCCCTGATTGTAAAGGCCGATTATGCTGCCGCAGATACGCAGAAGCAGGCGCGGACACCAGCACTCCAAGAGGCATTGCCAAGGTTAGCGCCGCCGTCCGTATTGACATTACAGAAAAAACTGCTGTAATTGTAATAAGGAGAGCGGAGCCACCACCACACCGCTGTAGTCACAGCAGTGTGCCGATTTGCTATCCTTGAGTTTCCTGCCTTGAAATAGTCATACTGCTTTTGATAGTTTTGCTCCGCGCTATTTGCATAGCTCCTTGCGCCGAACACCTCAAACTCTGCGGGAAGAAACAGCTTACAGGGCTTGCCTGTCACATAGGAGGCCGTGTTCGAGCCGCCGCCTGTGTTATCTGTGTATTTTGTCACTGCCTGGATAACGCTCTGCAGAGCGCTGGGCAGTGCCTTTAACAGGCTGTTGCTGGCCCCATTCAACAGGGTCTTATTCATAGCGCAACCGTCCCACCCGCCCGAGTTCGTCCGGCTGGTGTTCATATGAAAATAGCCCGCGCTGGTTTGCTCATTGCCGAATTGACTATCGCACAGGGCAATATCCGCCGCGCCCAGCTTACCCAGCATGAAGTGGATCTTGTTTGTCCCTTCCCTGGCGCTGTTGTGGTCAAAGCCCAGAATGAATGCCTTGACTGTCAGGCTGGAGAAGGTGAAATTCCCCACTTTGCCGTTGATGACAACATCTTTCGCGTCCCCAACACTCCAATAGTTGGCCGCGTTCCCCGCCGCCGCAACGTCCTGAATAGTCTCCCAGCTGTTATCATTGAGCACAGAAGTGGGGAGCGCTACTACCACGCTCACTGTCTTGTTAACCGAGGCTGTGTGGTTCGTCCCCTCGGCCACGCTGACCGTGATGGTGGCGTTACCCTTGGCTTTGGCAGTGACTACTACCGAGTCACCGCTGACCGATACGGTGGCCACCCCGGTATTGCTGGACGTAGCCGAGATAATACCGTCCCCGGCGCGGGTCACACCAATAATGCCGCTCATGGCCGAGGCCCGCAACTCCAGAGAGGAAACCGTCAGAGTCAAACTCCCCGCAGCCTTTGCTATGGCCCAGGCAATCGTTTTAGACGCGGTTGTCCCGTCCGGCCATCGGTGATTGCTATCCGGCGTGAATGTGGTGGAATAATTCCCGGCGTTTGTGCCGTTGGCGTCCCCGGTCATGCTCATTTGAGAAGACACATATCCAGACCAAGCAGGAGCCTGGGCCTCACCAGTATAGGTCAAGCTCCCGGCATAACTGGGAACCGCCGCGATACCGGCTCTGGCAATCTCCCAGGGGATATCCATTGTCCCTACAGATCCATCCGGCCATTGGTAGTTGTTATCCAGTATCACGCTCAGGACATATTCTCCGGCGTTAACCCCGGACTGGTCTCCGCCCACCGTCATAATGTCCGCCTGGATACCGTCCCAGGTGGGGGTCTGTTCCTCGCCATTGTAGGTCAGGTTGTTTGTCTGTGTAATGCCTTCCACCATCTGGCGCTGAATGGTCCAGGTGACCTCCTGTGTGTTATTCGAGCCGTCAAAGGCCCAGTAATAGCCTTGTTTGGGGGTGATAAGGACTTTATACTCCCCTGCGTTTGTAGCCTCCTGGACGCCGCTGATGAGCATAGCAGAGGGGTCAAACCCATTCCATACCGGCTGCTGCACCTGGCCGTTATAGGTCAGACTGCCAAACTGGGTAGGCACGGCAGGGATAGACCGGTCGGTGACAACGCCCTCCTCAATTTTCCGCTCGATTTCAGCCAGGGCCAGGTCTAGGGTCGTGTCCTTGCAGGTAATACTCTCAGCACCGTGGCCGTGCTCCCGGATGTTTCTCTGCAGGGCCAAAAGGTCCGCATTGGTAAAATTCCGGGCTATGGTGGTCCCGGCCTGCCATGCTTTGGCCGTGCCCTCTATGCCCCGGGTGCAGCCAGAAAGGGCCGTGTCGGTTTTGGCGGCATACAGAATGGTCTCGCCGCCCTCGTCCGTGCCGATTGTGGCATAGCTGGGAGCCTCGGGGAACGCGGATATGTCCGTCACCGGGATAACCGTCTCCGTGGCGCTGATGTTGTCTCCGAGGGCTACCTGGGGGGAAAAGGCTATCCCAGTATACATTTCTGGCAGCGCTATAGCTTTACTTTTTACCTGTGGCATGGTTTTCTCCTCTCTTAAACGGTATTGTCGCCCCTGGACTGTACAAAGCCCTGGACATACATATCAATACTGACATAGGCAAGGTCGTTGGGCCGTATCTCAATGGACAGCCAGGAGCCTCGGGGGATCAGGTTGGTGGAGGAATCCACCAGATAGCCGGTCAGGTCGATTTCCGCGTCCGTTAGGTTGAAGCTGGCCTTTTTCGTACCATTCACATAAAGTCCAAAGGATGTAGGATGGCCGGAAAAGAAAATGCCCGGCGTGATTTCATGCGCGTGTGAAGGGATAGTCACGTTATGACTGTGGCCTGGAATTCTCACATTATGGCTATGCGCCTGTAGCCGCAGGGAATGGCTGTGTGCGCTGATTTTTACGCTGTGGCTGTGTTTGCTTAATGTTACGTCATGAGAATGCGGAGTAAGATTGTGGGTGTGTTCTGGATGGACATGTGCCCCGGACCACACAAAAGTCACGCCTCGGATTATTTTTAGGTTATCGTCTACAATGGCAAGCCGGGCGTTCCGAGGCAGCGCATGATTGTGGACTGCCTGTCCATCTGTTTCATCTGGCAGAATATTGGAACTTTCCAGTGATGTGCCCCCGGAGGTCTGCCCACCGCCGCTGGAAGTAGTCGTTCGAGTATCGCCGCCATCTGTTGTAGTAACAGAGGTGCCGCCTCCGTCTGAGGTAGTTGTGGAAGTCCCGCCGCCATCCGAACTAGAGTAGGTGTTGGTGTCGCTGGTGCTGGAAGAAATAACCTGGGAACTGGCGTTTTCGGTCGCTTTGGAGTAGGAGCGAAAGCTGCTCATCTGCACCTTAGCCATGATTTTGTTGATAATGCGCATATCGCCGGGGATATAGAAATTCATCACCGCGCCGTTTTTGCTGTCACAGTTGGCCTGCAAAGTCTGGGCATAAAGCTGGGTAGCCCCTTGAGCGTAGGTCTGCTCGATCCGCTGTCGGTCGGCCATATCCGCGATAGAACTGGCAATGTTCGTGCTCTTGTTGGCCACCGTGATGGTACTGTTGGGTACGTCCCCATAGTTTAGTTTCAGCTCGGTGATAAAGGTGTCTACATTTGCCCCCAACTCCGGGTGTACAATACATATCTTCTTGCCAATAGCGGCCTTGCTGTACTCCCCCTCGTCTAGTTGGGAAAAGCCGATGGAATACTGCTTTACCGGCTCCTGCATTTCGTCAAGCATGGCCTGGGCGGCGGCCTTCAGGCTCTCCGCGTCCTCATACCGCCGGTCGGCCCATACCCGCTCTATCACGCCGTAGCGGTCAATATACTCCTGGGGGCTTTGCAGATAGGGTACTCCGCTGTTCACCCCGGCAATGGTCAGCTGATTCACGCCTTCGCCATAGCCTAAGGGATAGAGCCGGGTGCATATCTGCTGGGGGTCTGTGGAGCCGGTATAGGAGAGCATATTACGGCTGTACCGCACATACATCTCCGGCTTGGTCCCGGTATCCAGAGCCTCTAAGGAGAGCCGCCAGGGATAGACGCTGGTATCTGTCACCCACATATAATTGCTCAGCGGGTTGGCGATAGAGAAAAGGGCCGAGAGCAAAGTTTCCTGCTCCCAGCCGTATTCAAACTGCCGGTTGAACCCGCAGCGGTCCAGTACCCAGTTTTTCACCGGCTGATGGTCCAGCACATAGTTGATACAGTCCCGGGTGTACACGCCCCGGTTGCCCACCACATGGTAGCCGAACAGCACGTTGTCTATCAGAGTGGCCAGGACGTGTTCGCATTGGTACTCCACCGAGCCGGTCTCCGCCGCAGCGGTTTCAGCCGGCATAATGCGGTACAGTTCCCCATCGTCCCAGCGTACATAGTGAAAGGGCAGACAGTATTCATTTTTGGAGTCGTCCACCGGCAGGGAGAAGTACAGATACCAAAGGCTGTTAATTTTCCGTTCCTCCCGCAGGTTGTGGGCGTTCTCGGCAATAGCCACGCGCCGCCTGTCCCTGTTGAATATCTCCAACATCACAAGTACCTCTCAGTATAAATGATGGTGCCTTGCAGACTGCCGCCGGTGGCGCTCTCGATATCCAGGTATAGCAGTTCCCTGGAGAGGTTCACCCAGTCCCCGTCCTGAGCATATAGCACATTTTCCCCATCCAGGGTGACCCGGAAGGTGTCGCTGTCTATGCGCAGTTCGGCCCCGGGCGGGAGCGTGACCGCAAAAGAGGCAATCTCAGTAGCCTGTTTTATGGCCCCTGCAATGGCCGTTAAGACCTCGTAAGTGAAAAGCCGTGTCTGGATATCCTTCACGCCATTTACGGCGCTGGCAAGGCTGGCAGCAGCCTCAAAGGCCCAGGGTATGATTTTACTGCCCCATACCAGAGAGCCCAGCTCACCGGCCAATCCCAGCCGGATGCAGCTGTTCTGCGAGGCGATAACACGAGAGAACAGGCCCCCGGACAATTCTGCGCCCATCAGGATATTTGCCCGCATTTTGCAGTCCGTGTTGAAAGCCTCTACCGCTAAAAAGCCCGACCTTACCGCGATAGCGCCCCGCATACTGCCTCGGAACACATCATTGAAAAAAGCCGTGGTTTCCACCGGGATTGCAGCGCCCGCCACGGCGTTCAAGCCCTCGCCAAAGGTCTGCTCTATTTTGTAAACGCTGCCCCCGTCCCCCAGAGAGAACCGGGACAGGCTGAAACGCCCGTAGCTGAACATCAGTTGATCCCCACCTTAACGGCCCCCTCCTCCATCGTGGGCATATAGCCCTTTTTGATGGTGATTTCCTCGGGGAGCTGCTGCAGATATATCGGTTCGCCGCCGGAGGCCGCGTTATAGATGGCCGAAGTGTTCCACACGCCCCATGCGGTAGAGGGCCGGTTGAAGGAGGCGGGGAGGGAGTTCTGACACATGAGCTGGCCGCTGACCTGCTCCGTGGGAGCGCCAAAAGTCAGCTTGACCCGCTGGTAGTTGTCCCCGGCCAGTTCCGAGCCCGCCGCCTCCGGGGAGCCGTTCCAGAGGGAAAAATAGGGGGAGACCCCCGGAATACTGGTGCCCCGGAAGAAGTTCAGGAGCCGGGTCTTATAGGCTGTCGCCATGTTGCCGGTCAGGTAGAACTCCACATCCCCCGCCAGGAACACCGGCGGCTCATTGGCCCCTATGACAAGGCTCTCTGTAAGTTCCCCCCGGGCCAGCATATTGCCACCCACCAGGGAGTCCATAATGCCGATATAGGTCACGGTCCCCGCCGGGTCGGCAGGGGCCGAAAAAGTGATGTCGGATACGTTCTTGATACCGATACCGCCGTTCACGCTGGCGGGTTCGGAGAAGTCTATCTCCAGCCGGGCATACCCCGCGTAGCTGATCTCCGTCCCCGCAGTGCCGGATTCTCCAGGGTCATTGAGGAACAGGGCCAAGTAACACTTGGCCGGGGCCGTAAAGGTAACGCCCCGCAGGACGTTCAAAAAACCTGTTTCCAGGTAGTCGCAGGCATACATGGGTCATTCCCTCCTTTTGGTTGCAGTGATAGTAACATTCATCACGTCCGCCGCCGAAGTGTTCTTCAGCACGATCACGCAGGGCGTCTCCGCCGTGCCCTTATATGCAAGGGCGTTGCGGCCGTTGGTAATGTGCGTGGTGACGGTGGGGCCATAGGCAAAGGGCTCGGCGGTGAACGCCAGTTCAAACTCCCGGGCAGTCTCCAGGTAGAAGTCCTGCACCTCCGAGGGGTCGTAGAGCTCGGCCACATAGAACTTGCCCGGCTCGTTCCACAACCGCAGCCGCCCCTTTTTGGACAGGGCATAGACGATCTCCCGGAACTCCCCCTTTGACATCTGCCGCATGAGGGTGCAGGTCAGCCGGATAGTGCGTTCCTCCCAATTCCTAGCTCCGAAGTCATAAGCCCCGGAGCGGCCCGGAATGGTGATTTTGCGCCTGCGCTTGGGCGGGAGCAGCACATCTGTGGCCACTACCATCATGCCCCAATCCTCCACGCTGTTGTACTGGTTAAAGCTAAAGCTGTCGCCGGTCATGTGGGCACCAGCCCCCTTCTCCTGATTTCACGGGCAACCTTCGCGCCCATCTCCTGGCCTATCTCCCGGGCGTCCTCCGGGTCGCCGGGGCCGGTATAATTGACGTTTACGTTTACAATAATGCCGTTGTCATTGGTAATGGTCTCGTTATGGTCGCCACTGCCGGTGGAGGCGTTCAGTTGACTGCTCACACCGCCCACCTCAGCCGCGACCGCGATATTCGCGTCATCTACCAGGTCTTGCAGTTGGTCTTTCATATCCTGGTCAAGCTGGGGCATGGCCTGCTCCATGCCCTTACCAATGCCGGGCGGGAGCCAACGGCCAACCTCTTTCGCCATCACCTTAGAGGGCGAGGCGATACCGAAAAAGCTCTTGATGGCGTTTAAGGCGTTAGCCGCAACATTCCGCGCGGCCTGAATGAGCATACCCGCCGCGTTGCCGATACCATTGGCAATGCCGGAGATGATATTCCGGCCCACGCCCAGCCAGTCAGTATGGGTGATGGTGTCCCAAATCTTGGAAACAATTTCTTTTGCCAATGTGGCAAGGCTGGAAAGGACATTCCGAATCCCGCTTATGAATTTCTTCAACAGGTCGGAGCCCAGCTGCAGCCAGTTGGTGCTTGTCACCTTGTCCCAAACCGTCTTGACAACGCTCTGGGCTGCGCTGAGCAGATTGGGAATCAGGTTGCGAATACCGTTGATAATAAAGTCCAGCACCTTGCGGCCCAGGCTTACCCAGTCGGTGGTAGCAATCTTGTCCCAAACAGTAGATACCAGCTGCACCGCCAGACTGAGCAGGGAGCCCAGCAAGGAGGCGATACCGTTGATGATGAAGTTGAGCACGTCCGCGCCCACCTGGAACCAGTTGACCTCGCTAATGGTGTCGATCAGGGTATTCACCAGCTGGAAAGCAATGTCCAAAAGAGACCCAAGAATGGCCGCGATACCGTCCACAATAAACTGGAGAATATCTGAGCCGATTTTTACCCAGTCGGTGTTCCAGATAGTTTCCACCAGGGTTGCTACCAGCTGCACCGCCGCGTCTACCAGACTGGGCAGGCTGTCGAGGATCCCCTGCACCAGGGACATCACCATTTGCAGGGCTGTTTCTATCAGGGTGGGAAGATTCTCCACAATTCCCTGGCATAGGCTCTGAATGATATTCAGCGCCGCGTCCAGGAGAGCGGGAAGGTTGTCAACAATTCCCTGAATCAGAGTTTGCAGGATATTCAGCGCGGCCTCGGCCATCACAGGAAGGTTCTCCGTGATGGTAGAAACCAGGCCGTTGACGATTGCCAGCCCGACTTCCAAAAGCACGGGCAGGGCCTCTGTAATGCCCTGCACCAGCCCGGCTATGATCTGCTGGGCCACCATCAGGAGGTTGGGCAGATAGGTGGTAATGCCGGTCGCTATGCTCTCGATCAGCTGGGGTACAAACTCAGCCAGCAGGGCAAGGTTTTCCGTCAGGCCCTGGCTCAGGGATGTTAGAATTGTGTGGCCCGCGTAGAGAATATCCGGCGCATGGGCCGTGATACCGGCCATAAGGGCCGCTATGATTTGCGGCACGCTCTCTACCAGAACTGGCAGCGCCAACCCGATTCCCTGGACCAACGCCCCGATGAGCTCCAGGCCTGCCGAAAGCAGATTGCCCACTCGGAGGTAAAGCCCCTGGGCAAACTGCGCGATAGCCTCAGCTGCGGCAGGAATCAGCGAGGGGGCCTGCTGGGCAATACTGTCCGCCAGGGCCACGATGATATCCAGGCCCGCCAGAATAATGTCGCCGGTAATGGAGCCGATACCAGAGAGCAGAGAGACGCCTATTTCGACTGCGCTGCTTGCCAAAGAATCCTTGTTTTGCAGCAGGCCGGAGATAAGGCTTTGCAGGACCTGCGTGCCCATCTGGATAAACTGCGGGAGAGCCTGGGCAATACGCACCAGCACATCGGCCAGAATACCCCCTGCGGCCTCCACAAGGCCCGTCAGGCCGCCCTCATTGATGGCCGTGGCAAGTTTACCCACCATCTCCGTAGCGTACTGCGCGGTCTCCCGGAGGGGCGCGTTCATGTTCTCATAGATGGAAATGCCCAGCCCCTCCAGGCCGGACTTGAGAATAGTAATGTCGCCCTCAAGGTTGTCTAGCTGGGTATCGGCCATAGCCTGCATGGCCCCGGCGCTGTTCTCTATAGACTCAGCTAGGTTGTCGAACTCCTCGCCACAGCCGGCCAAAAGGGCTTGAGCTGATTTGAGGTCTACCTTGTTAAAAATCTCGTTGAGCACTTGGGTCTTTTCGCCCTCGCTCATGCCCTCCAAGGAGGCCCCCAGGTCTTTGAATACCTGATTCAAGGGGCGCATATTTCCCGCCGCGTCGTAGACCTCCAGGCCCAGGGCCTCCATAGCTCCCGCCGCCTTATCCGTGGGCGCGGACAGGGAAAGGATGACGTTCCTAAGGGCCGTGCCGCCCTCGGAGCCTTTAATGCCCCGGTTTGCCAGCACGCCCAGGGCGGCGTTTAGTTCCGTGGTGCCGCCCGCCAGGCTTTTGGCTGTGCCGCCCACGGTCAGAATGGCCTCGCCCAGCTGGCCCACACTGGTGTTCGCTTTGCTGGCAGTCCGGGCCATCTGGTCGCCAAACTTGGTGAGGTTTTCCTTGCTGGCCTCGATACCCAGGGCCGACATGGCGTCGGTAGCCAGGTCGGAGGCATAGGCTAAATCAAGACCGCCAGCCGCCGCAAGGTTCAGCACGGCGGGGAGAGCGTCCGCCGCCGTTTCCGCGTCGTACCCGGCCAGGGCCAGGTAGTTCAAAGCCTCCGCCGCCTCTGTGGCGCTGAAAGCCGTGCTTGCACCCGCGTCCTTTGCCGCCTGTTTTAAGAGGTCAAACTCCGTGCTGCCCGCCGCCAGCTGTTCGGTGGTCATGCCCATTGTGGCCGCTACCTGGGACATGGAGCTTTCAAAGTCCATGCCCACCTTCGCGGAAGCCGTACCAATCGCGCCGACCGCCGTAGTGACCGCGCCAATGGCTGTGCCCACTCCCACCATAGCGGTCTTTGCAATATTACCCATGCCGGACAGGGCGCTTTTTGCAACGCCGCCTATCCCGGATAGTTCTTTCTTAAAACCGCTGGAATCGCCGTCAATGCCAATTACAACGGAGCCGTCGTTTGCCATATGCCACCACCTCTTGCGTGGCGTCATCGGCAACTATGGCTCTACTTGACGCTGAAATTACAAGTCGTCCTTCTTGGGCAACTTCACTTCAAACATTTTCTTGCAGTTACGCCCCTTGCAGCGCACGAAAATACCGGCGCTCACCGCTTTGGGGGCGGCAAACACCGGCATTTCGTATCCGCAATAAGGGCATTTTATTTTCCTAAGTTCTTTTTCGTTTTTCTTCATTGGCTTCTTGAAAACGCTGGGTCACATAGTCGCGCATGGCTTGGTCCCTCTCCATCAGGCTCAGCCGGTGGTCTACCCGGCCCCGCTCGGGCAAGGCGTACTTTTTCCGGCGGGCCTCGAACTGCTTTTTCTGCTTGCGGCTCATACCCTCCGTACTGCCCACCCGGTAGTAGACCCGGCGCTTAAAAGGTGTGTCCTCGGGCATGCCCAGCATGAGCTCCCGAAAAGCCCACCAATGCAGGTTCTCCCCGGAGAGGTCTATCCCATAGGCTTGCCGGAAAGAGGTAAAGAGCGCGTCCGCGTCCACGTCAAAGTCATAGCTCCGGCGGGTGCCTTGCAGGCCCTTTTCCCCTTTACCCTCTGGCTCTGGTTCTTTGCCGCAGCGGTAGAACCATATTGCGCTCTTAATAGCCTCGTCATAAGGCCGGGGCCAGTCTGCGCTATAGTATAGCCGCAAAATATCCTCTGGGGTCAGCTTATCGCTGAGAGTCAAAAGCTCAAACTGGATGCTGGCCCGGAAGTCGGTGTTGATAGGGCATTGCCGCCCGCCTACCTCTACCATCCGGGGCAGAGGGGAGGTTATCAGGTTCATGCCTTATGAATGGCGGCAAGCTTTGCCTTTGCCTCTGCGCGGCGCTGAGCCCGGTTTGACGGAACCGCCTGGGGTCGTTGGCTCTGGAACCGCTCGACCAACTTCCCCTTTGCCGCGTTGTACTCCCGGGAGATATACTGTACCACGTCCAGGGCGTCCCAAAAGCCAAAGTCAGGCTTGAGGGCCGCGATCTGGTCTGCCACGCCCTCGCCCAGCACGTCGTCGATGGCGTCCATCACGCAGTCGCACAAGTCGCTGAGTGACTGAACATCTGCGCCCTCCGACTTATCCTGGAGATACTTCGATGCCTTTTTCAGCTTGTCCTGGGTATCGTCGTCCATAGGCAGGCTGAATTTCAGCTCGCCGCAGAAGTCCAGCTCAACTGCCTGGTGTTCGGAAAATTGAAAGGTTGCCATAGATTATTCCTCCTGATTCTGGTCGCCGCCGCCCGGAACCACGGGTGTAGTGGGCGCGGTATAGGTGTACTCTGTGGGCGCGGCGTTGGCCTTTTTGACCTCGATATCCACCGCCGCACTCTCGCCCGCGTTGCCGCTGCCATCAGAGTTGACGATGATGGAAGCCGTGCCCTTCTCCCCTTTGCCGTTGAGGGCGCAGAAGTAGACGTAGGGCCGGATCACTTTGGAACCTGTACCGTACATGATGTTGTGGGACAGGGCGAAGTCCTGGAACTCGTCCCCCACATAGCGGTCGCCGGACACCTTGAAGGCCCGCTGGTTGCCAGTCTTCATGGTGCTCTGCCCCGCCCGGATATAGGTCTTGTCCTGGGTGATGGGGTTGAGGTTGGCGTCAAGGCCGGTCACACCCATCTGGGCCACGGCATAGTCGCCTACGTCGGCCTTGCCGCTCTCGGAGCAGTCGATGGCAAGCACCATATCGTCGTTAGTGACGAACCCCTCAAAGTTCGCGTCCGGGGTCAGGCCCGCCATAAGCTCGGACAATTTCATTTGAATCTCTCTCCTTTCTGGAAATAGGTTAATACAAGTTGTAACTGATACCGCGCGGTGCCATGCTCGTCCACAATAAAGGGGTAGGCCGTAGAGCTGACCTCGATAGACTGTGCCCGGCGGCTATCGCCCAAGCTGGGAAAGGCCCGGCGCTTGCACTGGCTCTCCACCCAGGCCGAAAGGGCCTCATAAAAAGCGTGGGTGTCGATGTTCTCCGCAATATCCGCGCCGCTGAACTCCCGGCTGGCAATGGCAAACATAAACTGCCGTTTGGAGCTCCCGTCCATGTATTTCTTCACGACCTCTTTACAGGGAACCGCGTCCACCGAATAGGTTTTTGCGGCTTCCGGGAGGAAGTCCACATTCAGCCGGCTGTCTGCTAGCGCGGGGCAGGTCTTGAGCCATTCCCGCAGGCCCTCAATAATCGTCACTTTGGTTTCCCTCCTACATATGCTGCCAGGTCTTGCTCCAAGTCCCCGGCGTGGTCGGCCAACATACGTTTATCCCACTCCGGCCCGCGCATGGGCCCGCCGTGATAGGTAAGGCTACCCCCGGTATAGTGCTTGGGAGCTCGTCCACCCATTGCAAGGCCGGTATGCTGGTAATGGGCATAGGGGCCGGGATAGGTAACGGCGCTGCCGTCCTCCGCAATCTGCGGAGAGTTTTTAAGCGTTCCCTGTGCCATAGGCACATAGGGGTCGCAATGCCGCGCCACTTGGCTGGCAAGAAACTTTCTGGCCCGCATATTCCCGGACAGGCCTCGCTTTTTGAGGATGTCCTCGAGAGCAACATCGTCCCGCAGAAATTTAAGCAAAATATTCATGTTCCCGCTGCCATTACATGGGGCAGGCTGCCCCGGCGGTTGTCTGAAACGGCCGTCACCTGAAAATAGGTCAGGCCCGTCAGGTCGCCGGGGCGGTTGACTGCCTCGATTTGTCCCTTTACGATATAGTCCAGCTTGTGGGGCAGACAGGCCGGTAATGCGCTCTCAGGTATTCTCACTTTGACCACATTGACCGGCTTTGCTCCGTCCGCTGAAACTACTGTCTCCATCTTCTCATACCAGCTGGCCCCATTGATGGGATAGCAGGCATAAATATCGTTGTCCCCGGCGCACTCGTGGTGTACAAGGGTCAGCCTTTCGGTGCAGCCCAGAAAGTTTTTCATCTGCCTCGTCCCCTATACAGTAGGCCGGTGGGCGCAAGGTAGACACGCAACGCCGCGCTGAGCCTCCCCTGGGCTGTGGCCCCCGCGCCGTTCCCGGAGCCGGAGCTGCCGCCCCCAGCATAGGTGCGGGAAATACCATCGTTGCTCTCCGACACCACCGGCCCGCCGTTCTCCTCTACCTGAGCTTGGTCGGCGTAGGCACACAGGGCCGACATGACCGCGCCCTGTACGCTCTCCGGGAGACCAGGCCAACGCTTACTCAGCCGGTACTCTGTCATAGCGTCCGCAAACAAAAAGCCCTGGGAGGAAAGCCGCCCAAAGGTTTCCTCGTCCAGGGTGCCGCCGTAAGTGGCCTTGTACCACTCATAGCTTACAATGACCACTTTACTCACCCCGTTTCCTATGCCGCCGTAGGCAGGGTGGCCGTGGCAATAAACAGGCCCTCGGGGTTGGGCAGGACCGGCGTGAACAGGGCGGACGCCTTAGACCAAACGGCCGTGGGGTCCTGCTCTGTCCACTGGGTCAGAGTGATGAACTGCTCCGCACTCTTGCCGGTCCAGCCGCCCAGGGTGATCTCCTCCGGGGTCACGCCCCAAAGGCCCACGCCAAAGTCCTGCAGGCCGTTGTAGGAGGCCAGGAAGGAGACCTTGTTCTCGGCGAAAAAGCGCTTTGTGGTTTTCGCGCCGGTCTTGGATTCCGTGTTGTAGCGCAGGTCGTTGGTGCGGATAACGCTGAACCCAAACAGGTCGTTGAACAGGGTGGACAGCTGAGAGCGGGTCACCATCGCCCCCGCGCCAGCGCCGCCGTAGATGGCCCTGCTGATGCCCTCATTGGTCAGCAGCTTGGAAAGCACCTTGCTGGAGGTCACCATGCCGGAGATGGTCATACCCTTCTCCCGGGCCTTCTCCACAATAGCCATGATCTGGCCCAGGGCGTCCTTCTGGGCCGTGGAGAGGTCCAGAGTCAGGTTGCTGTTGGCCGTGGGCACGCCGAAGTTCACGGCGAAATTCAGGCCGTTCTCGTTGACGGTCATCTTGCCGGTGGAGAGCACTTCCATCTTTGCGGCCTCCGTGCGGCAGCGCACGTTCTCCGCCAGCCGTGCCCAGTCATTGAATACCTGGTCCAGCAGGGCGCTGTCGTCGGTAATACCGTTCTCCTGGGCCATACGCAGGCTCTCGGACTGGTTGATTTTCTCCTTGATAAAGAGCTTTTCAACCGTCACCCGCTCCAGCGCAGGCCGGGATGCGATATGGGCCTCGGTGTCCAGGCCGTGGATCAGGGCCATCGTGGGGAGCTGGTCGCCCGCCGCCATGCGCAGGTACTCAGCCTTGAAGTGCTGGGTCTTCCGGTCGGGGAAGATCACATCCCCCAGGTACTGAGGCCGGGGGATGAGGAAGTTCTGGGAGAAGTCCAGCTGGTCTTTCGGTTCCAGCATTTTCAGAATGTCAGGCATATTTTTTTACCTCCTGTAATTTTTTAGGAGCCCGCAGGCTGGCTGGGAGTGCCGCTTGCGGCCGTGGGCTTTACCACGCCGCCGTTTTCGTCCACAAAGACGATGCCCAGCCCGTCCAGGGCCGTGAAGGCCGCGTCGCTGATAGTCAGCCGGTCTTTAAGCACCCGGCCCGCCACCAGCACAGAACCAACCGCGTCACCGTCCGTCACGTCCGCGTCCGCGAACACGATGCCGGTGGCGGTGGCGTCGTCCTTAGGGTAGATAGTCCCGGCGAATACGGTCTTGTACTTGCCGTCCGCCTTACCCATCGTCTGGGGCAGCTGGCGGGTCTTGCGCACAAGGCCCACCGCGCTGTCCAGGAAATTGGGGGTGGAAACGCTTTTCTCAACAGTAATCATTTGCTTGTTCCTTTCAATGTTATTTTGTTTCGGCATCGGCGCTGCCTGCGGGAGTGGGATTGAATCTACCGCCCGCCGCCCTTGCCGCCTGGGCTGCACGGCTCAGCCCGGCAGGAGGGCCACCAGCACCCATAGGGCCGGAAAAGGTGGGGTCGGGCTTATCGGACTTGAAGGCGTCCGGGTCGGACTCCCGCAGGTTTTTCAGCCGGTCGGCAAAGCCCTCCAGCTTGCCGTCCTTGAGGGCCAGCCGGTCGGCCATAAGGGCGTCCCGAATGGACTTCTCCGCCGCCTTAGATGTAAAGGCCACCTTTTCGCCGTGCATGGCGGCAGTCAGGGCGTCGGCATAGTCCCGGTCGGCCAGCTGCTTTTTGTAGTCCTCTGTCTCAGTATTGTACTTGCCCTGCAGCTCCTCCAACTGCTTTTTCAGGCCCTCGGCGTTCTGAGCACCAGCCTTGAGCCCCTCCAGGTCTTTGTCCCTGTCGGACAGCTGCTGGGTCAGGGAAGTTACCTGGCTTTTGGCGTCCTCGGCGGCTTTCTTGTGCTTTTCGATGTCCTTGCCGTTCATGGCAAGAACCTTGTCGGCCTGCTCGTCAGTGATACCCAGGGCAGTCAATTCCTCTTTCTTCATGTGAAACCTCCATGCGGCTAGGCTTTTTAGGACGTCGCCTTGTCCTGCCGCCCCGCTCTCATAGGCTTGCGGGTTAGCCAATTTTGGCCTACTGCCGGATCATTGCACCGGCAAATGGGCATAAAAAGGCAGGGTACTTAGTAAAAGCACCCTGCAAACTCAAAATTATGACATAAGGAAAGGAGCAAGCTAAGCCTGCTCCTTGTAAGGTGGGCTTTGGCAGGCGTAGCATCCTCCTGCATCTCTCAGGGTTTCCCCTTGTCGTACCAGCGGCGTGTGGTCGCTACGAAATTTGCCACCTCAAAGTCCACTTTTTGAGGAAAAGGGGATGCCTTGCGGCACCCCCCTAAGAAGATTGGCCTTGGCCGGAGCGTCACTCCCGGCATCTCTTTTGCCCGTTGCAAATGCACGCGGCGCATGAAGACGCGCTTTTCACCTCAAAGCCTATCCTTATCCTACTCTTATTATAGCAAAACTATCCCCGCTTGTAAAGAACTTTCTTGTTTTTCAGGCTTTTCCTCCATGTGGTATCACCTATATGCCAAAAAGTCAGGACGGAATTTTTATACTCCACAGGGTCAGTTTTTACCTTTAACCGCAAAACTAACTTGAACTTTTCACCATTGTCTTCTATCTCTTTCAGAATCACAGCGGTGTTATCTTTGTTAGCAGCGATGATATAATCAGGTTGTTCTATAATAGCTGGTATATACCCAACAAAGCGCTCATAATCGTTGGGATGTCTCTCTTTGATGTGCTGCACCCTCTCATCGGTAATAATCACCTCATCGGTGGTGATGTTCTCCGAAACACAGCGGAACAGTTCCTTGTCGATTTTTCCCACATACTGCACGTCAACATTCCCGGCTTTCCTCTTGGCTGGTTTCATTATACCAGATTCCGGGGACAATGTAAACACGGCGTTTCCCACCTGCTCCCTGGCCCCGTCCCGCTTGAGCCCCGTCTGGCTGAGGAAATCCCGCATACGGCCCTGCCAAGCGGCCACCTTTGCCGCAGCCTCATCTGTAGGCTGCCCCGCCGCCTGCATGGCCGTGCCCTCCCGTTTCCAGCGGCGGATCTGGTGCTCGATATAGCGCTGCTGTTGAGTGGCCTCGTACTCGGTCATTTTCTGGCCGTTATAGGTGTAATTCTTGGCGGCGTAGCCCTCCAGCATATCCCGGGTGTAGGCCCGGCTGGCCCCCTCAATAAAGGGGTAAAAGCTGTGGCGGCAGTTCCACCCGCAGAGCCCCGCCCCGGTGCCGTAGCCCGTGGACTCCACGAAGTCCCGGTATTTCGGGTGATGGCCTTTCCGGCAGAACACCTGTCCCTGCCATTCCTGGTGATCGGGCCGGGCCCCGGCGTGGGCGGTGGTCTCCAACAGGTCAACGTCCAGCTCGTCCATAAGGGCAAGCTGGGATTTTGCCGAGGTCTGGTTCACCCCAGTGACGACTGCCCGGCGCACGGCCACCTCGATGGTGTCTACATGGCCGGAGGGATACTGGATAGCCCCCACGCCCTGCCGGGACAAATCTTTAATCGCGGTCCGCACCGCCGAGTTATAGTCAAACGCCCCGGAGGAGACCTTGAGCCAGGCCCGGTCCAGCGCGTCCTCAAACTGCTTTGTGGCGGTATTGGCCGTGGTACGGGTCAGGTTGACGAACAGGCCATTGGTCTGGGCCATTCCGTCCCGCAGAATGCGCTTGACCCCAGCAGCCTGCAAGGGGTCAACCTGCCCCATGCCCGCCGCCGCGTAAACGGCCGCGTCCGTGGTCAGGGACTTCTTGACCGCCTCCTGCATGAGCCGCCCTATTTCATCCCGGCTTTTCCCGCTCATGCCCGCCAGCTGGGCCTCGATATCGTCTTCCAGCAGGCCCATGGCCCGCAGTTTCTGGTGCTGGTGCTGGGCCGCTGGAATGTAAAAATCATAGGTAGCCATGCGCTCGGCCATGTTGCGGAGGATGTCCTGCTCTACCTCTCCATAGAGAGCCGCCAGCCGGTCGGGAGCGCCCGCCAGATACTCCGGGGGCAGCATAGCTAAAACCCAAAGCCGGGGCCGGTATCAGCTGTGGGCGGGCACATGGCTTTGGCCGTCTCCTCGTCCTCATGATACCACTTCACCCGGTACTCCCATTTCTGCATGAACCCGTCCCGCACGTCCTGGCGGTCACGCTCCCGCTGGGCGTCCGCGTCTGTCAGAATGCTGTCCTCGAAGTCCACATACAGGGTGTACTCCCCCCGGGGTGCCAGGCCGTACAGAGTGGCGTATACGTCCATGCCATAGACCGCGTTCTCCAGGGCTGCGGCGAGGCTCTTTTCCATAGCCCGCACCGTGTTGTACTTCCGGGTCTTGGCGGACAGTACCTCTGTGGCGGTCTTTTCCACCGTGGAAGGGTCGGAGAGGTCGCCGTAGGCCAGCCCCACGTTGAACTCAATGCGCCTTAGAATGGCCTGCAGGCCCTCGTAAAAGCCCATGTTGCGCAGGGCGGGGGAGAACTCCTTGAAAAACTCATCGGAGTCGTATGGCATGGCTACATAGAGCCGGTCACGCTCCAGCGGGTTGGGCCCGCCCCCGGGGACCGGCCCGGAAACAGCCTCTGCCGTGGCGATGATTTTCCGCTCCGCGCTTTGGAACTCATACAGGAACCGCTCCCATTGCTCGTCTGCCTGGCGTATCAGCTCCACGGTCTCCCCGGCATAGACGGACGCGCCCAGCCCTGAAAAATCGGGGGAACTCCCTGCCGTGAAGTAGCCAAACAGAGGCCGCTCCACGTGCTGGATCTCCACATCTGGCTGGATATGGGCCCAGTTCGGCACAGTGTAAAGGGTCACCTCTGTGCCGCAAAGACCGTGGGCGTCTGAGCGGAAAGCCTTGTTTTTGATGGTGTACACGTTCTCGGTCAGGTCATGGTATTCCAGCCGGATATAGTATGCCCGGTCTACCTTGACCGGCTGGCTGCGGAATACCCCGGAAACACAGATACCCCCATCATCAAAGCGAAGGGGGGTGAAACCCGTGGCCCCGGTGGCGTCCAGGAAAATCCGACCCCCGGATACATAGGGCTTTATCGCCAGCCCTCCCAGGGCAATGCCCAGAGGGAGCCGGGCCTGGAGGCCGGGCAGGTTGCGCTCTACCTGTTCGCTGAGATAGTCTGCGCGGGGGCCACCGTCCAGGGTTACGGCCATTTCCGAACTGACTACCTGGGCGAACTCTTTGGCAATGGCGCTGGGCAGGCCCAGGGGCTTGACCTCATCACCGGCCCAGGGGGGTGAACCGGTATACAGCTCGTACCAGAGGGTCAGCGCCCGCTCCTGCTGGTCCGTGATGGGCGGGTCTGCATCAAAGCTCTTGTAAATGGTGCTGGCCGGTATCAAAATCTGCCGCATGAAATTCTTCACCCTCTCCCATAACTTAATTGCCACAGGCTTTCACCTCCCGCGCAAGGACTGTGGCCGCAAAATAGCGGATCTGGTCCATGCTGTGGTCGTTCTCCTTGATAACCGCGTCCTCGTGCTTTTTTTCGTCCCAGGCATAGGCCCCAAACTCCTTGATGGTATTTTTGCAGCTCTTATCAAACAGCATATGCCCGCCTTTCATCAGGGTGCTGGTGATCCGTATACCGTCCAGCACGTCGTTCTTGGCGTTCTTCACGCTGAACTTGCCATGCTTGCGGATAACCGCCTTAAAGGAGGCCGCAGAGGGGTCTAATATCACCTGCTCTATTTTGCAGCCCTGGGTGAACTTCTCCAAATCGGCGTAATACTCGTCGTCGGTCTTTTGCTCGTGTTCCTCCCGGCTGGCGAAGTAATACTCCTTGACCATCACCGCATGGCCCTTATTGAGCCGCCAGAGGCCGAATACGCAGGGGTTGGTAGTGCCGTAGTCTATGCTGACAAAGTAGCGGCCCGCCCCATCCTGGGTGTCTATGGTGTAATCCTTCTCGTTGAAAAACGGATAGACCAGCCCTTGCGCTTTTGTCCAGCGGCCCAGGATAAACCGGTCGTAGAACACCCCGGTATATTCCTTTTTGAGGTTGTCTACATAGTCCCGGGGCAGGGTGGTATTGTCATCCAGGGTAAAGGTGACGTCCAGGAAGTCCAACTCCCCGGCCCGGTCGATGTACTTGGTCTTGAGCCAATGGAGGGGCGCGTCCGGGTTGGTTGTGGCAATCAGCTTGGCCCCCGGCAGGCGCAGACGGGAAAGGAGCATGGTAAAGAAGTCCTCGGGGAACTGGGTCAGCTCGTCACAGTAGGCCCCCTGCAGGGTCATGCCCCGAATCTTGCTCTCACTCCGAGCGTCGTTGGCTCCTTCCAAAAAGACCCGCCGCCCAAACAGATACCCCTCTTTTGCCTGAATGGAAAAGGTAAAGTTGCTCTCGCCCACCAGCTCCTGCAACAGCAGCAAGCAGTTGCGCTTTAGAGCTATCAGCGACTTGCCGCACATCAGATAAGATTTGGCCTGGGGCATGGATGCCACCCAAAAGGCCCACAGCACCAGAGACACCCAGGTCTTGCCAGAGGACACCGAGCCCTCCAACAGGTTAATGCGGCGGAGCCCTCC
Source organism: uncultured Eubacteriales bacterium (assembly GCA_910584745.1). Taxonomy (GTDB): domain Bacteria; phylum Bacillota; class Clostridia; order Oscillospirales; family Acutalibacteraceae; genus Acutalibacter. The sequence goes on along the minus strand of CAJUDG010000002.1, from coordinate 144,695 downwards.
TTTTTGCCAGAGTCGCAAGAGTTCCCTCTGTTTCGCTGTGTAGCTCATTCCTGCAACCCCTTTATCAGCTCAAGCAGCATACCGTCCTCCTGTTTCTCCTGGGCCTGTAGGAGGCCCAGGTGGCGCATCAGCATCTCCAGCGCTTTCATCTTGTCGGCCAGCTTCACCTCTACCCCTTCTTTGGTCTGCTTGATACCCACGATGGCGGCTTTCTGTTCCTCGGTCAATTCCTCGGTGTCGTTCATCATGACCACCCCAGAGATAATGCTGGCGTAGTCCGTGCCCTTCGCGAAGGCGATAGAGGCCAGCTCCTGTAGCACCCTGTCCTGGGTGATCTCTACCCGGTTCTGGCGCTTTTCGATAGCCTTTTGTATTTCTTCCTGAACCTTAACATTTGCTAACAGCCGAGCTCCCTGTTCGCTGGCCGTTTTGGGGCTGTACCCCGCCCTTTTTGCAGCGGCAGTCGCGTTGAGGTCCACAAGATATTCCTGCACGAACCGCTTTTGCTTTTCTGAAAGTTTCGCCACACCTTGCCGACCTCCTCTTTCAAAAATTGGAGCGGCCCCGCCGGTTATGCCCGGTAAGGCCGCACAAATGGCCCCCAGGTTGCGCATAGTAAAGAGGCTTGGGGGACTGTCTTGAATAAGCCCCAAACATTGCCAACCCCCGGATAGGCGGGGCGGCTTTTAGTAAAGGGGCTGTTAAGAGCCGCCCGCCGGAATCGAACCGGCACGGAGCTTATCTTGGCTCCGCCCTCCCTGTAGCGGCAAGGAACCCGGCGTCGCCGCCGGGGAATATCCTCCTCTGGGACACGTCAAAGAGAGGTGCGGGAGGTCTTATTTACCATCTTCCTGTTTTCATCAACAGGAAGACCCGCTCGGCGGCTTTTGGGTCAGGCGGCACGTGTTTCTTCACAATGCGCACCCTCTGGGAGCCATCCTTGCGGGCCTCTACAATCTTTTCCTCGTACTCATAGCCTAAAGCGCGCTTCAGCAGCGCGTCCTTTATGGCCTGTTCTGTTTCTTTCGCCATTGATTTCTCCTTGGGTTTTGCACAGCCAGCACACAAGAGGTTGAAAAGTTGAACTCTTTGTGCTATACTGACAATGATAGTGTCGCGACAATATACTATCTAACCCTGAGAGTTAGATTCTCAGGCGAGAGGGCCGAGGTGTTCCCGCACCTTAGCCCTTGTTTTTTACCTCAGATAAGCCGCCAACGAGAACCGGCCCGGCTTCTGATGGTACTTCTTCGCTATCTCTTTGGACTTGGCGTTGAACGCGTCCGCATAGGGCTTGATGCGCTCTGCTGCCTCCTCCCGGGTGATAGCCCCCAAGCGGTACATCATGCGGGCATACTCGGCGGTATCTTTCAAGGCTTTGATTTCCGGGTTCATACTGTTATCCTCCGTTTATACTTGGCTTGGGGGTTGCCTCCCAGCGCTGACAGCATAAAGGATTCACCCGGAAATGTCCAGTCCATTCGGGAGATTTTCTTCCGAAATTTCCTCAAGCGCCGGGAAGTTGTTCTGAATATTCCCGGTATCCCCCTTGTAGTACACCAGCACGTTCTGATGGGTGCGCACCACCTTGCGGTTGTGCATATTCCTCCGCGCCCGCAAGGAGGACGAACCCACCACGTTGAATAGAATCATGTCGTTGTATAACCGCAGGCCCTGTTCCCGCAAGGCCCCGGTCAGCCGGTCCACGATCCCCCGGTAGTTTCCATCCGGCCCCCGCACGTCCGAGAGCACCACCACCATGAAGCGGTCCTGCTTGAGCTTGCCTGCCGCCTTGCACATGATCTCATGAAAGACGGTGGTAAACCCCTCGTAGTCCATACTGCTGATGTCTCTGGGATCGTTGCTGTAGACCTCCAGGTCAAAATAGGGCGGGCAGGTGAACACCATGTCGGCAGAACCGTCGGCTATGTACTGGTCCATGTTCCGGCTGTCGTCACATATCCACTCCAGGCCGGAACCATCCAGGCCCAGCTCCACGGCGTTCTGCCGGTTGCTCTCCACCTGTTCGGCTCGCAGGTCGATACCCTGATAGGAGTGGCCGGTGCACTTGGCAACCACGCCCCGCACGGAGCCACCCGCGAAGGGGTCAAAGATTGCCCCGTCAGGCACGTTGAACCAGCGGTACATGATTTCGCACAGAACCGGGTCGAACACGCTGGTGCCGTTGTCGTTCTTCCCCATCTGTAGGGACTTGGCAAAGGTCAGGTTGTCGCCCCGGCCCACCTCGGACTTGATACCGTAGTCCAGCCATTGTTTCTTCCTGTCCTGCCAGTAGCCCTGGCGGGTGTCCAGCACAGAGAATGGCGGCACCACGAACACGTCTTTCAAGCTGGTGGGGCACTCCTTGCGCCGGAGCTCCCGCTCCAGGCGCTCGGCCTCCTCCTGCACTTCGGATAGGTCAAAGCCGGTCAGGGCCAGGTCAAAGCCCATCTCCGAAAGAGCCTCCAGTTCCTTACTGACCGCCTCCATGTCGTAGTAGGACATTTCAGCCAGCCGGTTGTCGGCCAGCATATAGGCCCGCACCTGTGCCTCGGTCAGGTGGTCCGCCCGCACACAGGGTATCTCCGGCAGTTCCAGCAGCTTTGCCGCCTCCACGCCCCCATGCCCGCCGATGATGCCGTTCTCCCCATCTATGAGCACAGGCCGTAGGAAACCGTTTTCCCGAATGTTGTCCGCGATAGCTTGGATCTGCTCTGGCGGGTGTATCCGGGCGTTGTGCGGGCTGGGAATGAGCGCCCCCGGCGAGAGGTATTCTATCTGCATTTTGTTTTTCATCCTGCACCCCCTGGTGTAATCAGACGAAAACCGCGCCCCCGCAAAGGAGGCGCGATTCCCGAATAGGAGTATAAACATGGGGCAACCCCAAGCTCGTTGTTTACCTGGCTTGCCTATTATTCATTATACACGGACAAAGCGGACAAAACGGACATTCACAAATTGTTTACAAATATTTTTTCAATATCCGCTCATACTGTTTTCTTGCCGCGTCCGGGCTGATATCTCCTGTCTTCCGAAACACTACCGGCCACCGCATTTCTTGGAGCGCGTGCAGCTCCACCAGCGTCCTCTCCTTTTCCGTAGGCAGCGCGGCCACCCATGCCTCGATCTCCCGGCGTTGGGCTCTCAGCCGTTGCAGTTCAGCCTCCTGGCTGTGCCTGGGCTCCGGCACTCCCCGGATGCTCACGGTATGTTTGGTGTAGGGAAACTCAGGCGAGCTGCCCTCCACCGTATCCATGACGACACCCTCCATGCGTTTCAGCTTTCGGCATATGTGGGGGTAATCCTCCAGCAGTTCTTTTGTCAACGCTGTCACCTCCCGTACTTGACTTTTGAAATCCACTCGTACCGCTCATTAAAAGGCGAAAAATCCTCACTCTTTCCCATAATGCGGCGAATCCCCTCGTCCAGCTTGATTTGCAAATAGTCGGCCTCTGGCGAACCAGTCAGCGCCGGGTGGAACTGATCGATATACCGGCTCCACCCCTCGGCTACTTTCTTCAACCGCTCATAGCCGAAGGTGTCCTTGCCCATGATGTCCGGGTCGTTGAGAGTGAGCATGAGGGTGTCGGCCATGAACTGCTGGTAGGTCTCGGCCGTGGCCTGCTGCAGGATCTTTTCTTTGGCCTGCTGGCGGGCCAGGTAGGCGTTATTGGGTTTCACGTTATCTCCTCCTCCGGCCTGCGGCGATATGCCCGCCAGCCATTTTGGTGAAGTCCATATTCTCTATCTCCGGTCATATCGTAGAAAGAACCTTCCCATAGACCTGTTTCGTTATCATAGCAACACGGCAATCCATCATCACAATTCACAAGGCACCAACATTGATTTCCAAGACCATCCACACACCACACCGGTTCCCCGTCCATCTGCCGCAGCTCCTCCAGTGTCAGGGGCTCATTGGGCGGCTCATAGCGGCGGTTCCAGGCTTCTATGGCTTTTTCTTTCGTTTGGCAAGTAGGCCCGATTGCAGCACAATTATTACACAATACCCACATCCCGAGCCCAGATTTACTCCTTATGAACATTGCATTTTCTCCCCCGCAAAAGGGGCACGCCTTAATCTTTGCCGTCTTTTCTGCTCTCGGCATACTCCTTGACCTCCTTATTTTTTGGCACGTTCTCCCTTGCAAGCCCGCACAGTTCCGGGCTGTTCTGGCAGGGAACCGGGCACAGCTCCCGCTCCCGGCAGTCCGCGCAGCAGAAATATCCCCGCCGCCTTACGCACCTGAAGTTGATACACCCACGCTCCATCAACTGGCCCTCCTCTCACCCTCCGCGCTCTGCCACCTTACAACCGCCCTGGCAAAACCCTCTGTAAACGCCCTTACATCTCTCGGCGCGGAGCAGTCCCCAAATCCGTACAGCTGCAAAATGCGCCCCGCGCTCATGTCGATCTCAGCAGTGAAATATGCTTTCTCCGGCTCGCTGGCCCTGCGGATAAAGAACACCATCCGCTTGCCCTCCATATGCCGCTCATAGTACCCGGCGCTGCCTACGCAGTGATTCAGTCGTTGGCCCTCGGTGATAAAATCGCTGTGTTTCCGGGGATAGACCACGCAAAAATCCTCGTTGGCGTACTCATGAGCCCACCAGTACAGGCCATTTTCAATCATTTTCTGCATCCTGGCATTCTCGCGCTCGGATTTAACCTCATTGACCCTCGCAGCCAACAGGTCGTGGCGCTCCTTTAGGTTCCGGGGCTCCAAAATGGCCCGCTGGCTCATGTTGCTTTTCAAGTCCTGGGCCATGTGGAGATAGTCCCGGTAAAGCCCTAGGAAATAGGGCAGCTTGCGGCGCTTTGCCTGCGGGGGAAATAACTCTCGCTGAGTCCGCACATACCTCAGAACGCGCCCCAAATCGTTATAACGGGCAAGTTCTTCCATCAGCCCCAGGCTCTCCCTGTCCAGGCGCTGGGCGCATAGCTGGCGCAAATCTTCTGGCTTGGGGTGCTTCTGCTCCGCCACCGCCTGTATCTCCCGGAGGCTGGCCTGGCTCTCCCGCATGACGGGGAGGAAATGCTTTCCCAGTCCCGTCAGCTCCGGCAATGTCTTTGCGTTGGTGTCAGGCAGATTACCCGCCGCCAGCACCGGCAGACCGGCTTTCATCAGGTACTCCGCTTGGGGGATGTTCTTCAGATTGTCCAGCAGCCGCCTAAAGGAAATGGGGCGGCGCAGGCCCGCAAGACCGGCCTGCAAGTCCACGTTGTAGTATCGCTCCCCGAACACCTCCCGCAGATTGGGTGTGTACACGTAACTGTCTCCCAGGCACTCCGTGCCGTTGCGCAGCCGCCGCCAGTCGTAGCCCTGATAGGGGGCCTGGCACCAGGCGTAGGCGTACTCGGTGGGCTTACCTCTATGGACCAAAAACAGGGTCTTGAAATCGTCGGAGAAATGGTAATCCGGTTTCTTATCGTCGGGATAGACCCTGCGCTCCACATCCGTATAGCGAAGGAGCAGCTGGCCCTCCATCTTGCAGGCGATGCAGATTTTTGCCTTGTGGGTGACTTCGGCCTTGACCCATTGGGCCCGGTAGTTCACCGGCCAACCGCACTTGGGGCATACCCCCGAGCCGCCGGGCTTTATCTCCCGGCCCACCTGGAAGGACTTCCCGCAATGGCGGCACACGGCCCGGCGCTTGCCCTTCTCAAGTTTGGAGACGTACAACACCGACTCATGAAACACGTTCTCCTCGCAGAACGCCGCCAGGTCTTTGGGGTACTCCGGGAACATGGCGAAGTGGGCTTTTATCAGCTCCTGGCGGTTATCATAGGCCCGCCACCGGCGCTCCCGGCCCACGGTGCAGATGAAATCCTGCACGGCGTTTCCCACCTTGCCGTTATCGCTTCTCCAGGTACTGACGTTCTTCAGCACTCTGTCCACGGCCGCGATACTCTCAGGGCTGGCGGCAATGTCGACTGCTGAATAATAAACATGACTGCCAGCAGGATTGCGCTCCGTCCAGCCGGGGGTAAACCCTCCAAATGCCTGCGCCACCAGGGTAATGTAGTTCTTCCCGTCCGAGAAGAAGCGGTATATCAGCTCCCGCTTGCGGTTATACACGTCTACCGCCAGCACCTCCCCGCAGCGGGGAAGGTCATGCACAGCGGCCCCGGCGGTGAACTCCACCTTCTTCGGCGGCTTGGGGCCGGGAGTAAGAGGCAGGGTCTCCAAAATCTTTTTTACCAGCATTCTCCCCACCCCCTAAAACAGCGTCAGTTGTATCATTTCGGGCTGCTCGGGCTTTTTCTTGGGCTCGGGCTTGGCCGGGGCGGGCTTGGCGCGAGCCGTAGCCTTTTCAGCCGGCTTTTTGGGGGCCGGTTTGGGCTTGGGTTTCGGTTTCTCAGGAGGCTTTGCCATCTCCTCCTCAGAGGGAGCCGCGCCGTTGATCTCAATGTTCATCAGGAATTTCACGTCCGCGTTGGGGAAGTAGGCCCGCACGATGCCCCTGTACACATCGATGTCCGACACATAATTGCCGGTGCCCTTCATCACCTGGGCACAGCAGTCGGAGAGGGTGCGACGGGTCTTGTAGACTACCTCGGCGAATTTCGGGGACTGTTCGCAGTAATGGGTCAGCTCAGAGGCAGCAAATTTTGAGATTGCTTTCTCCTTGTTGCCGCCTGAGAAGTCCTTCAGCTCGGCAGCTATCTTTTCCGCCGCCAGGACGGGGTAGTCAGGCTCCTGGTGGTCTTGAATGTTTACGATGTTTTCCATGCTTACACTCCTTATGACTTAAAATAGTGTCAGTTGTCCTGTCTTTGTTGCGTTATACACCACCGGCTCCGGTGGTGGTTTCGGTTCAGGCAGGGCGGGGTCGCTCTGCTCCTGGTTCTCGCTCTTGAAAAGCATATCCATTTGTGCCCATACCCGCCGCCAATGCCACACATCCCGGAAGTAAAACGGCATGTACCACACATTGCCCTTGTCCTGGGGGATAAGCCCCCGGCCGTCCAGGCTGAGAGAGGGTTCGGTCAGGGTGTTGCCGATTACCACATAGCCGGGACATCCCAACAGGCTCAGTTGTATGTAGCACATGAGTCCCGCTGTCAGGTCGATGTCCTGGGCCACGAACAGCACCGAGGTCTGGTAGTTGACCCCCTGCCGGGTGCACTCGTTGGCGAAGGCCACCAGCAGCGCCCCGGCTCCACAGCAACAGTCATTGACAGACACCCATCCCTGTCGGTCCAGCTTTGCCTTGAGGTCGTCCGTGCCAGTGATCTGGGCCATCATCCGACACACGCTATAGGGGGTGAAGAACTGGCCCTTGTACTGGTTGCCCAGGTCCAGGCTCATAAACAGCTCGCCGAGAAAATCCTGGTCGGGGTTCTCGTCCATGCCAATTCCAAGAAGGGCGAACATCTCCGCCACAGCCTCCAACTCAGCCTTGTTGTACTTTCCCGCTATCGTCAGATAGTCCTTCTCCCGCTCCTCAAAGTGCACCTTGTCTACCGCGTTGGAGAGCGCGGCGGCGGTCATGTACACAAAGTCGGCCCACACCTCCCAGCGGGAATGCCGCTGCGCCAGCCGGTCGAATAACCTGACCAGCTCCTTTTGCGTTTGTCCGCGCACTTGTCGTGTCAGGTTTTTCATGGCGCGGACACCTCCACATCCTCCAGCTTGCAGATACGGACGGAGTGTAGGGCAGTCAGGTCCTGCAATTCAGCCTGATACCAATACTCGCCGGTCTTCTCGTTCAGCCGGATAGTGGCCCCGGTGAGCTTATACCTGACGCCGTCCGGGGCCGCCACGACCTTGTTCAGGTTCCTCTTGACCTCGTGCGCCTCCATCACAATTCCTCAATGCGGATGAAAATCCCCGGCCGCTCGGCCCAGAACTTCTCTACAATCTCAGAGGCCACCAGCGCGTCGTCTGTCCAAAAGCCCGTGGCGGTCATGCAGTCCTTGAGGAGCTTCTGCAGGTTATCGGTATCGGGTTTGGTGATGCGGTACTCTCCGTCCCGGTGCCGCCCCCTGGGGAAGCACCACTTCACCACCAGCCGTACCCCGCCCCGGTATGGCTTTTTGGGCCGGTGTTTGCTCAGGTGCGCGGTGAGTTTCGTGCGAGCTGCTTTCAACTCCGGGGCCTCGTAGAAAAAGGGCTTGCCGTTTCGCACTCCCGCCCGTTTCTCCTGATGGGTCACGGTGGGCGGTTTTATAGCCAGAAAAAATTGAGTTTCCATGCACTTTACCTCACTAAAGTTTCGTTTTTTTGTTTTGCGGTCCTTTTGTCACGGTCATGTGTGGGGTGAAGGGGGGAACGCACACCGTAGGCGTTCCCCTTCTCACCCACACGTGACGTTGCGTAGCGGCGGAGGGGGATTTATACCCGTAGGGTATACAGTTTTCCGCCGCCGTGCGGGAAACAGCGTTTTCCTGTTATCCGCCGTGTGGCGGGGAACTGCAATTTTAGTTATCCGCCGCGTTGCGGAATACAGTAAAAACCCTGTTATTCGCCGCGCTCACTCGCTTGCGTTTACGGTAGATGAATCTGCTTTTAAGACCACACCTGAATTTTTATCAACATAGTATCCAAACTTTTTTACCCAATCGCGTACTGTGCGTTCGGCAACATTTTTGCCCGTTGACGAGAACCATTCAGCCAGGTTTTTTACTGTCGGAGGCTCGCCCATGTTACAGTTGTTCACGGCGTCCTCAAACTCAGCAGCTTTGTCTTTGGCTTTCTTTTTTGCCGATTTTGAGTGCGCTCTTGCCCCCTTTTGGTAGAACGGCATAGCTGTCTCCGGCGCAATATCCTTGAGCACTCCCACCATGTCCTGCCGGTGAATAGGGTAATCGAACCAGAGGTTCACGGGCGGGAACTTAGGGAACTCACGCAGGGTGCCCTCAATGCGCCAGGCTGTGCGGGCCTGCACGGCCTTCCTCGCGACGCTGATATCCTCCATCAGGTGCGCCTGAGAGTTGAGCTGGAGCTTTGTTCGACAAATCTCCAGCATGACTGATTCACTGCAAGCATCGTCCTGGCTTGCCTCGTCGGCGAACCCATAGCGCTCCAGCCAATCCATGCACACAGCGCATACGGCCTTGTTCTCCTCCTGCTTGAGCAGTTCCTCGGTCAGGTCCAGCTCGATCAGGTCCAAGAGCGCGTCCGGGTCCCGGGCGAACACTCCCGAGCCGGAGGCCCGGTCCATCGACCGCTTGCCGCCCTGTGCGCCCTTACTGTGATGGTGGCAGTAGATCACCGCCGTGCCCAGTTCGGTACACACCTTGTCAAACTGGTTGCAGAAGTTGGCCATCTGGTCGGCGCTGTTCTCGTCGCCGGTGATGACCTTGTAGATGGGGTCGATGATGATGGCGATGTAATTCTTCTTCGCGGCCCGGCGGATGAGCTTGGGGGCCAGCTTGTCCATAGGGATGGAGTGCCCTCTGAGGTTCCAGATGTCCACGCTGTGTTGGAATGACATTTTCATGGCCTGCCGCACGTCCCAGAACCGGTGCAGGCAGCTGGCCCGGTCCAGTTCCAGGTTCACATACATTACTTTCCCCTGGGCGCATGGGAAGCCTAACCAGGGCCTGCCCTCGGCGATGCACACCGCGAGCTCGATAAGGGCGTAGCTCTTACCCGCCTTCGAGGGGCCCGCCAGCAGCATTTTGTGCCCCTGCCGGAGGATGCCCCCGATAAGCTCCGGGGCCAGCTCGGGCAGGTTGTCGTTCAGTTCTTCTTCCAGGTCGGGGAGGTCATCGTTGACGCTCTCGACCCATTCTTTCCACTCGTTCCAGCTGGCCTTGCCGATGTTGGTCGCCACCAGGAACTGCTTATTTTCCTTGCGCATCACTCCCGGCATACGTGAAAGCCTTGAAGGATTGCGGTTCTGCCGGTCAGGCTCCAGGCCGTTCTTCTTGCAGACCTCATAGAGATAGTCCACCCGTGTGCGGTATTCCTCATAGCTGCCCGCCTCAACGCGGACGATAGCGTGAATACTCTTGCCGCCCGAATGTACCAGCGCGGCCACCGGGAGTTCCAGTTCTCTGATGATGGCGTTCTGCTTTTCAACCGGTATACTGTCGCTTTCAACTAGAGCATAGCGGAAGTCGGTCACGTTCTCGTTCTTGACCCCTTTACCGTCCAGGGGATTGAAGCGTATCCAGGCCCCGGCCTCGGGGGAGTAGTCCCCCAGCACCCGGCCTATATCGCCATTGCACCGGCTCAGCTCTTGAATGAGCTTGCCCGCTGTGCGGTCGTAACAGCCTTTGGAGGGGATGTGCTTGCCGTCCTTTTCGTAGCTTTTGGTGACGTAGCCCACACAATCGTCTGCATCGAACAAGACCTCCAGGTAGGAAATCAACTCTTGAACTGCGTCCCAGACTTGAGGTTCTTCCACCTCGCGAGCCTCTACCCAGTCCTGATTTACCACTACCAGGTCATCATCCGCGCTGATGATGTCGTCCCATGCCAGCTCGCGCCCTTCCCGGGCCGGGGGCCTCCAGCCCCGGTCAAGGGCCATCTGTACGATAGTCCCGCCGGTGACTGGATTGGCCGAGCCGTTAAAAGTCTCCCACTTGCGCTCACACTCGCCAGGGTGATACCGCTTGCTGTCTCGGGCGCTCCATTGCTCCCAGTCCAGGGCGGTATACCCGGCCTCCTTCAGGCCCATGCCCACGTTGACCCAGTCCTGATAGTTCAGAGTTGCCGGGTCTATGTAGGGCAGCATTTCAGTTAATTTTGTCTTGGGGTAATCCATTATGGGGCCTCTCAGTCAAAAATATCAAAGCCAAAGTCTATCGGCTTCGGGGTATATTGGGGTACATATGCGCTGGGGTTGATGTCATAGGGAACCCTCCAGCCGTTGGCCGCGATACGGTCAATGAGATTTCTCGCCGCCTGGAAGTCCCAGGTGCCCACGTGCCGGAATCCCTTCTGCTCCAAAAAGCGGATCTGTTTGGGGGTAGTCAAGCCCTCCTGCCGCCGGGCGTCCAGCCGGTCCAGGAGCTTTGCCGCCTTGCCCGCGTTGTCGATCTGGTCCGGGAAGATGCCCAGCTTTTCTAGGGCCCGCACCTGCTTTTCAGAGGGCGGGGCCATCTCCCAGCCGAAGGAGGGCGTGTAGCCGGTCAGGTCCTCGGCCTGGATGGACATCTCGAACTGCAAGGGGTCCACCAGCTTGCGCTTGCGGTTTCGCATCTCCCGCAGCTGCTTGGCCAGGGCTTCCTCGCGCTGGGCTACAACGTCCTCGCTGGCGGTTTTTTCGGCCTGCTCCAGGTCTACCGGCACCCCGGCTTCTTCTATGTTCTCGGTCATTTTCCGGGCCACTTCCTCGTTCTCGCAGATGAGGGAGGCCGGGTGACAGAGTTCGTGGCGCTCGGTATGCCATAGAAAGTCTAGTAGTAAAAGATGGTCTTTGCCGGGGTAGAGCCGGGTGCCCCGTCCCACCATCTGGCTATAGAGCGACCGCACCTTTGTTGGCCGCAGCACCACCACGCAGTCCACCGAGGGGCAGTCCCAGCCTTCGGTCAGCAGCATGGAATTTCACAGCACATTGTACTTGCCCCTGTCGAAGTCGGCCAGAATCTCCGCCCGGTCCTGGCTCTCCCCATTGACCTCCGCCGCCCGAAATCCCTTATCGCAAAGGATGTCCCGGAACTTCTGGGAGGTTTTCACCAGGGGCAGGAACACCACAGTCTTGCGGTCCCGGCAGTACTTGCCCATCTCCTCCGCAATCTGGTGCAGATAGGGGGCCAGAGCGTCCCCCAGGTCGCCCGCCTTGAAGTCTCCGGCGTTTACCCCCACCCCGGACAGGTCCAGCTTGAGGGGCACCGTGAGGGCCTTAATCGGGCTAAGGTAACCCTCCCGGATAGCTTTGGGAAGAGTGTATTCATAGGCCAGGCTCTCGAAGTAGCTGCCCAGGTTTCGCATATCTCCCCGGTCAGGGGTGGCGGTAACGCCAAGCACGTTGCTGTCCTCGAAATATTGGAGCACCCGCTGGTAGCTGTCGGAAATGCAGTGATGGGCCTCGTCGATGATGATGGTGCCGAAGTGGCCGGGGTCAAACTGGCTCAGCCGCTTCTCCCGCATGAGGGTCTGGACGGAGCCCACCGTCACCCGGAACCAGCTATCCAAGCTGGTTTGTTCGGCCTTTTCCACCGCGCAGCCCAGGCCGGTAGACTTCTTGATTTTGTCCGCTGCCTGGTCTAAGAGCTCGCCCCGGTGGGCCAGGATAAGTACCCGCTGGCCGGCCTTTACGCAGTCCTCAGTGATTTTGGCAAAGACGATGGTCTTGCCGCACCCCGTAGGCAGCACCAGCAGCGTGCGCCGGACACCCTCATCCCACTGGCCCTCTACAGCGGCCCGGGCCTCCTGCTGATATGGACGGAGAGCTATGTTGCTCTTTTCCATCAGAACTCACCTGCCTTAAAACCCTGGGCAGGTTTCTCCACAGGCTCGTAAAATCGTTTGATTTCATTGCTCTGCCTTTCCTCGCCGTCTCGGTCGCTGACCCACTTACGGATGTCTATTTTGCAGCGCCCTTTGGAGCCCACCACCTTGCTCCAGTTCATTTTCAGCTTTTCGCCGTGCTTACGCTGGCCGATACTGCTGAAGAACGCGCACAGCAGGCCCTCGCACTTGGAGTGCAGGAACAGGTTGTGCTTGATGACCGCCCGGCCCTCCGGCGCGTCGATGGTAATGGAGAGCACGGCCTTGTTGCAGGGGGGGAGTTTGGCCCCGCCAGAGTAGTGCTCCCGTTCAAAATCGGTGACCGTAAAGTCATAGTCGCCGGGGGGCAGCAGGGTAAATTCCGGGCCGTCGTTCTCGATCACGTCCTCCCAGTCCAGCTCACGTTCATAGTTCACAAACTCCATAAATAAATCCTCCTTCCGTCTTTAGAACGGCAAATCGCGGTTACTCATAATCATAGCGAACACCTGGTTCCATGCCCCCACCAGCACCCCGCGAATGAACTCCGGGTCATAATTCTCAATAGGGGTATCCTCGGGGTAGTATCCTTTCTCGCTGACCGCCCGACGGATCTCCTGCTCTTCCACCTGGTTTTGCACCATCAGGTCGCGAAGGGCTTTCGGCAGATTGGGGTTGACGTCAATGGTCAACTGCTCCTGGGGAGCTAGAGAGAGCTCGGCCTCAGCCTTTGCCGGAGCCGGGTCAGGCTCGGGAGGTTCGGCGGCAGGCACGGCGGGGGTGTTGATCGGCGGCGGGGCAGGTATCGGGGCAGGTGCGGTCGTGCTCACCGCCCCGCCGTTTATGTAGATGTGGGGTGCAATGGCGCTGTAATCGAACTCCACTTCCTCCAGCAGGCCCCAGCGGTTTTTCGCGTCCCAGCAGGGGTGGTGGGCGGTGTACATGGTCCGCCGCCCGCCCTGGGCCTTCACGGTCTTCTTGTCCTCCCCGGAGCGCACCGTCAGAATCTTGTAGTTGGCAAAAAGGAGAGCATCCGACCACTCCTTCACCAGCGGGGCCACATTCTTGCTCATCTTCATCTCCCAGCGGTCGTAGGCCCCGGTCTCCTCGGGCTGCTCGAACTTGCGCATCTTGGCGTGGGCGGTGCCCAGCACGTTGATGCCCCGGTCGATCACCTCGTCCAGCAGGTTCAGCAGCTTGCCGAACTCCTCGGCCACGTAGACGTAGCCGCGCCCGTACCCGAAACTTTCCAGCCCATCCTTTTGAGCTTTCGCGCATACGCTGTCAATGCAGAGCCGCTCGGCCCAATCAAAGGTGTCAATGACCAGAGTATGGCAGACATTGGGCGTGTCACGTACATACTTGACCTCGTCCAGAATCATTTGCCAGCTGGTAGGGGCAGGCATTCTGGCCACGTCAAGGTGCTTTGTACTCCCTTCCGTGTCAACAAACAGCGGGTCGGGGAATTGGCTGGCGAAGGTTGATTTGCCAATGCCTTCAGGGCCGAAGATTATAATCTTTTGCGCCCCTGTGATTTTTCCTCTAATGATTTGCATGAGTTTTTCTTCTCCTTCGATTGTTTGCTTGGGTGTTCAGAGTTACCCAACGGCAGTTTGTGGGATTATACCCATCATCATTGTTAATACGGTCAATGGTGCATTCCCCGAATGGGGCAGAAGGGTCATAGCCGGTTTCCATAGCCCATTTATGAAACGTGCTGAAATCGTCCCATTCTGGGCAAATACTGATTCCTCTTCCTCCATAATCCGGGTAAAACTTATCACGCGGGTTTGTGCAACGCTGGCGCATGGCTTTCCAGATTGCATATAAGCGGGTTCCAGAAAGCCCATGCTTTTCCAGCTGAACGCCTCGCGCTATCCCAGCCGTATGGGCTTGAGCGGCGGCAATCTCTTTTCTCAAACACCCACAGCTGCTAACAGATCCGCGCCGTAAGTCATTTGAGGTACAGATTACCGTGTTTCCGCAGTCACACATACACCACCAAGCCACACGGCCATATTTGGGGGATGATTGATTTATGACGGTAAGCCGCCCAAACCTTTGACCTGTTAGGTCAAGAAAAGCGGGCATTTAGAACTCTCCCTCCTGCCACGTGGGCTTGGTTTCAGCCGGCTTTTCCTCCCCGGCTATATAGCCGTCCTCGATGATGATGGAGCACTCCCCACCGGTGCTGACCCGGGTGGCGATGGCCTGCAAGCCCTCGCCCTCCAGCCATGCCCCGAACTCCCGCAGGGTGGCAAGGTCCATCTGCTCCAGCTTGTCCAGCAGCACAAACCCGCACTTGGGGTTGAGCCTGCGCACAATGGCCGTGCTCACCTTCAGCTGATCACTCCCGCTCATGCTGTCCCAGCGCTTGCCGTTGTAGGTCAGGGCCCCCTCCTCCACCGAGAGCCCGGGCAGGGGGAGCTCGGCGTGGTTCAGCAGGTCGGCCTTCTCCTGCCGGGTCTTGTCCAGCTCAGCGGTCAGGGCAGCGTACTGCTGGCTGTAGTCGTTGGCGTCCATCTCGGCCTTTTCCTTGTCCAGGTTGGCCCGGACCTTCACGTTGATAGCCTCGATATCAGCGATATTCCGCTCCAGCTCGGCGGTGGACTGGTCCTGCAAGTCCTGGGCTGACCGGGCGGCGATGTCGCAGTCGTTACATACGGCAGTATAGCGCTCCTGCAATTCATCCAGCTGGCGGCGCAGGTCCTGTTTCTGCTGTTCCAGCTGGGCCGCAAACTGCCGCTTGCGCTGGTTCTCGCCATTTTGGGCGAGAATGGCCTGCTGCTGGCTCAAGAGTTCGCTGATGGACACCGGCTCTTTGGGGGCGTCGAGGTAGTAGGCCATCTCTTTGGCGAACTTCATCTTCTGGTCGGCGATCTGCCCGATGGCCCGGCGGCGGTTGTAGGTGTCGCTCTCCTGGCGTTCCAGCTCCGCCAGCCTGTCCCCCACGCCGATGATCTGCAGGAGGGTGTCGCCCTTCTCCTTGTCGCTGGCCTGCATGAACTTGGGCAAGTCAAGGGCCAGCTGGGAGACGAACTCATTAAGAAGCTGCTGCCCGCCTTTGTTACCCGCCGGGTCGGTGACCTTTAGGTCGCTGTTCTTGCCCTTGCGCTCCACCACCAGGCCGTTGCTCATGACGATATGCAGCCGGGGCGGGATGTTGGAGCCGTCCCGGGTGGCCGCGCTGGGCCGGTAGCGGTCGCCCCCCAGGGCCCAGGCGATGGAATCCAGCACCGAGGTCTTGCCCTGATTGTTGTTCCCGCCGATGATGGTAAGGCCATTGGCGTTGGGTTCGATCTTCACCGCGCGGATGCGCTTGACGTTCTCTATCTCTAACTGGTTGATTTTCAGCATATAGCTGTCTCCTTTCCTTTTTCCGGGTGGCCTTTCTTCTTGGTCCGTATCACGTACACGCACCTATCCGACCGATAGCAGTCGAACACCTCCCGCAGTTCGTTATTTCTGCGAAAACGCTGAATGATTCTCAGGCGGTTGTATGCCTGTCGTTCATCGTCATATTCAAAGCGCATATTCTGGTGCTTACAAGCCAGGAAACTTTTGATTTCCGTAATCTCCGGCGCTTCTTTGGCCCCATTTTTACGGCGCTCAGGCAGATACTCCACATCAAAACTGGTTTTCACTCAGCTCACCTCCAAGTATGGGGTGTAGTCCAAGTTGTCCTCTGTCACCATGTCGGCCCAGGTGAGGCCCTCGGTGCCGGGTATGACTTCATCCAGGCTGATGGTCTGAATGCGGCGGCTCTGCTTTCGCCGCTCATTATCTACCGCCGACCGCATTCCCTGCCAGGCAAGTGTGCAGAACTCGTACTTATACAACTCCGGGCGGGTAAACCAGTTTTGCACGGTTAGCAGGTAGCGGAATACTACCACGTCCCACCAGCCATCTGCCGGGAGCCGGTTGGCCGCAAGGAACCGAGAAATCATGTAGGCGTTCCGCTCGGCCACCTCCCGCTCAGCTGGGGACAGGGGGCGAAGCTGTGTTTTCACGAAAATTCCTCCTTGTGTTTCCCGGAGGAATATGCTATACTAGATATAACCCTCCGGGGTGATTTTCGGCCTCTATTCGCTTGGCTTGGCGGCGTGTGCGAATAGGGCCTTTTCTTTTTGTCTTTGGGGGTCAAGCGTCCCGCCCCCTCTCCAGCTCAGCGAGCACCCTGTCCATGTCGTTCAGGAAGCTCTTGTGCCGCCGCTTTAGGTCTTCGTAGCGGTTAAGGCTTTGAAGCTTACGCCTGTTTTGTCTCAGGGCCCAGCGCTCCTGGAGTTTGATAAGCAGGTCGATTAGGGCCAAACCGCCCAGGAAAAGGGCAAGGGCTAAGAAGAACAGAATGTAGTCTTGTGGGGTGTACGTTGGGGGTCACTTCCTTTCTGGGTTCTCGTAGAATGCCAGCAGCAAGTCCTCAGGGGGAATGTGCAGGGCGTGGACCAGCCGCAGTTCTTCCAGGGTAAATGTGCCGGGGGATTTCAGCCGGCTGTTTGCCGTGGCAGCGCAGCGGCCCATGCGGGGCCCCAGGTCGCCGTAGCGCTGAATTCCAGCCAGACGCTTGTACTTGTCAATGGCGGCAAGCAGCTGCTGGTCCATGCGGGCCTCTGCTGTCAGGGGCTTAATTCGGGGCATTAGGGTCACCTCCTTTCGTTCGTCTCGTTCTCGGCGGTCTGCAGTTCTTTCAGGCTGATACCCAGGGCCTTCGCTGAGAGCTCAATGCCGTCAAGTGTGTGTTTCGCTTTCTTGACCTGCCTCTCGATGGGTCCAGCGGCCTTTTTGCCGCCTGCCTCCTGCCAATCCTTGGCGGCAGCGGCCAAGTTGAGTTTCCGGGAGTAGACCTCCCAGTAGGCGAGGGATAGCTTTTTGATGATTTTTGCGCGTTTCATGATTTCCTCCTTGCAAGCCGGCAGGAGGTATGATAGAATAGTCCTGCGGGCCTAGTCTTGTTAATGGGTGTAGGTCTGCAAGCCCTGGTGAGTGTTCCTAGCACTCACTGGGGCGCTTTTTTTATGTTCAAGCCTAAAAAGATATGGGCCTGGAGTCACTGCCTTTCCAATTTGATTAGTGTTTCAAGCCCAGCTTGAAAACCGTCCTGCCCATTCCATATGGCGTGCATCATGGCCTGAAAGACAGGATACTGTATCATGTCGCACGGATCATCATCAGGGCCGCCGGTCACAATTAGGCCATGCCCAGTATTCTGAACTTCATATCTATTTTCCACACAATAGGCATACATCGCAGGGTCATCTTTCTTGACCGTTTCCATTGCTGAGGGGAAGTTGCAAGTCCATGAGATACGAGTTGTATCAGCGACGGCGACTTCTTGCATTGTGACACCATAATAGTTGCAGATATTTTGGAATACTTGTGCAACCGTAATCTGAGGAAAACCAACCTTTTGGAAAAGCTTCCCTGCCTCCTCAATCAGGTATGCCACATCAGATACCAATTTTTCATGAGCAGCTTCGTCGCTGTGGTTCATATTAAAGTTGTCCATCTATGTCTCCTTTCTCCTACCCGAATACTACGGCATTTTCCTTTGTGTGGGCGGTTCTGGCAGGTAGAAGGTCATTTGTTCAAATGGGCCAACTTTGACATAATCGGGGATAGTAGCTGCCCCAAACTGCTTGCAGGTCAATTCGACCTGCCGCAGAACGGCCTCGGGGGGTTGTCCTGCTTTTTCCATAGGTATCCGAATTTCTCTCAGGAAGGATGCCACTTCACCCAAAGAGGTGGCCTTTGTAGGATAGAACGCAGGCTGCTGATACTGGAACTGCATTGCCCTTTGCATTTCCTCAAAGGCCGTCACATAGGCGGCGGTGAAGAGTACGCCTTTCTCGCCGGTGAGCTTGTTGGCAATCATGTCGCACCCCTTTTTGGTGATGAGGTAGCAGGGACGGGTTTCGCCTTTGCTGTCCTTGTAAGAGCTTTCGATGAAAAAATCAACCGGCGCAAAATTGCGCTCGTTGGCTTTCTCCATAATTTCAATGTACTTGCGAATGTCGCGGAGAAGTTCTTTGTGGTTTCTCTCCACCATCTCCGCAACCTCGCGGCTGTCGATGGCCTGTTGACCGTGGATGTTCTTGACCGTCATGTTTTGCTCCTTTCAGCTTTTATGCGATATTTTCCCTAACAATTTCTGTCACATCAACACCTAACGCCGCAGCTACCTTACCCGCCGTTTTGGGCCAACAGGTGCCACGGGTGAACAGCGTGCTAATGTTTTGCCGGGAGATACCGCAGATTTTCGCAAGGTCAGCCTTGCTCATGCCGCGCTCTGCAAGAATGACGTTGAGTTTGAATGTGTCGAGTTGCATTTTCTCACCTCCGGTGCGTTCGATTGAATGTATATTACACCATTCAATCGAATTTGTCAAGCGCTTTTTTGAAAATTTTTTAATATTCACTTGAATGTTTCAAAACTTTGTGGTATTCTATATGCGGAGGGATTCTTATGGATATTAGAACGCAGTTACGAAAAGCGCGGACAAATGCTGGACTTACTCAAAAAGAATTAGCTGAAAAAGCCGGTATTGCTGCGGTAACGATTCAGCAGTATGAACGTGGGGTTCGGGAACCTCGCATTGGGCAACTTGGGAAAATTGCTAAAGCGCTAAACATAACAGTTTCTGAAATGATAGGCCCAAACTGGAATGGAATAGATATGTCAGATGCCTTTGAGCAAGACAATAAATCTTATAAAGAAAGTTTGGACCAGCAGCTCTCCGGCATAGACTTTGCCCTCTCCGGCGAGATCCACGACCTGACCGACAACGAAAAGCAGGACATCCTCGACTATATCAGATTCAAGAAAAGTCAGAGGGGCGGCGGTGACAAATGACCCTGCTTGACCTGTACCAGCGGGCAGAGCAGGAGGGTGTAGATGTGGACTATTTTCCCATGCGAGAGGTCGTCTCCTTTTCACTGCCCGAGGGGTTGATTGCTATGGACGTTGACAAGATGAAAAACTCTCAGGAGGAAAAAGTTTTTCTTGCGCATGAATTGGGGCATATAGAAACAGGAAGTTTTTATAATGTTCATTCCGGGCTTGACGTACGTGGAAAGCATGAGCGCCGGGCAGACAAGCAAGCAATAAAAATGCTCGTCCCGAAGGACGAGCTGGACAATGCCGTAAATTCTGGATATACAGAAATATGGGAACTTGCTGACTATTTTGAAGTTAGCGAGGATTTCATGAAAAAGGCTGTTTGCTGGTACAAATTCGGGAACTTGGAAGTTGATGACTATTTTGGATAATAAAAAATGCCGTCCCAGATATTGGAACGGCAAGAAAGGAGCCCCCAGCTATGAAAGAAATTACTCTGGCCGAATTCACAAAGGACACGGAGAATTATACCGTGCAGGCCGTGCGGGACGATGAGTTCTTAAAGATTCGGACAAAGGCCGGAAACGCTGTGCTGATAAGCGAGGCTGAATGGGACATCTTTTCAGACGCTATGAAGCTGGTTTTGGCGGCTGGCAGCAACAAATAAAAAAAGCCGCCCCCGGTGCTGGAACATCAGGGGCGGCAAAAGGAGATAATCTATGGAGAATGTTCAACTTCAATTTCAAGGCGATTTCATTGACAGACTTGCCGAGGAAGATGTGGTTCCTCAACGTATTGTAGATGGTTATTTCAACGCTACGGCAATGTGTGCAGCCTCACAGAAACTTATTGCAGACTATCTTAGACTATCGACCACCAAAGCCTTTTTGCATGAGCTTTCCGTCGATATGGGAATTCCCATATCGACACTAGTACAGTCCGTGCGAGGCGGAAACCGCCATTTGCAAGGCACTTGGGTACATCCTCAGGTTGCTATAAATCTTGCACAGTGGCTATCCCCTAAATTCGCAGTATTAGTTTCCAAGTGGGTATTTGAGTGGATGAGCGGCAATATACGCCAGCCATCTTTGCCGTACCACTTGCGCCGCTATATGGTGAATATGCCCAATGTTCCATATGGATATTTTTCTATGCTCAACGAGGTAACGCTGTCATTGATTGGGCCTTTGGAACAGCTTGGATATACGGTTTCTTCGAGTATGATTCCAGATATATCGTTAGGCAGAACCTTCTCGAAACATCTCCGTGAATTGGGGTATCCGGTAGATACATATCCCAAGTACCCACACAAATTCGAAGATGGAAGAGTTGTCGAGGCGCGGGCATATCCGAACGAGCTGATAGGAGAACTCCGGCGCTTCTTTACAGAAGAGTGGATGCGCACGAAATCTCATAAATATTTTGAGGAGCGCGACCCTCAGGCGCTTCCATATCTGGAGCGTTTCTTATCACTTCCCAATTACAGAGAAGTTATGGGTTACATAGAAGTACAGCCAGAAGAATGAAAAAGAGCTCCTGGTACTGCAATACCGAGAGCGGCAAAGAAACAGGCTTACCCGAAGCGGATAATCTGTCACGCAAATAGATTATACCACCTCCGGGTAGGCTTTGCAAGTCATACTTTGGAGGTTTTTCTATGGCGAAAATCACGAAAACGAAGTCCGGCAAATTCCGAACGCTGGTGTTCTACATAGACGAGAACGGCAAGCGATGCCGGAAGTCCTTCACCCATGAGGACAAGAACACGGTGAAGTTCCTGGCGGCGGATTTTCTTGCCAATCAAAAAGATGCCCACAAGGAGAACCGCATGACGGTGGGGGAGGCCCTGAAACGCTACACGGACAGCAAAGAGAACGTGCTGTCGCCTTCCACCATCCGCAGCTATCGGACGATCTGCCGCAACAGCCTGGCCGAGCTGCAAAAAGTCAGGCTCTGCGACCTGACAAACGAAGTCATCCAGAGGGCGATCAATGTGGAGACTGCCAAGCATAAGCCGAAAACGGTTTCCAATATTTACGGCCTGCTGACTGCCGCGCTGGGGATGTTCCTGCCGGAGTTTCGCCCGGCGGCGACCCTGCCTCAGAAAAAGCGCTATGAGGCGGTGGTGCCGGTAGACAGGCAAATCAAGGAACTGCTGGCCCTGGCCGCTGGCACCGACGTGGAGATACCAATCATTTTGGCCGCAATGGGCTCCCTGCGGGAGGGTGAAATTGCGCCGCTGCTGGTGGAGGATATTCTGGACAGCGGGGTGCGGGTCAACAAGTCGATGGTGCGGAACCAGAACGAGCAATGGGAGATCAAGCCGGTGCCAAAGACCCAGGCCGGGGAGCGGGTCGCACCCTTGCCCAAAGAAGTGATTGCCAAGATACGGGAGGCGGTCAAGGACAAGGAACCGGGCGACCGGCTCTGTGATATGACCCCGGCCATGATTTACAAGCACTATGCCAACCTCCGGGGCCGGTGTGGGATGGAACGATGCCGGTTCCACGACCTCCGTCATTATTACGCCAGCATGGCCCACCTGCTGGGCGTGCCGGACCAGTACATCATGCTCTACGGCGGGTGGAGCGACAAGTCCACCCTAACAAAGATTTACCAGCAGGCCCAGGCCGACTACACAGATACCGAGAGCCAGAAGGTGACGGATTTCTTTGGTCGGATGCTGGGCGAAGTTCAGCGGTCAAATTGAACACTTTATTGAACACTTTTGAGTTGAGAAGGGCGTTTGAAACTCGAAAGCCTTAATCGGCAAAACAGAATCGTGGCTTGAAAAACCCAGTAAGAAAGCGCCCTCCGGCGGCTTTTCGCTTAGGAGGGCGCTTTTCTGTGTGGTGGAGATGGCGGGAATGCTTCCCGCCGCTTTGCTGAACGGCCTGCAAAATGGAGAAACGGCATAGCCGTAGCTATGCCGTTTCCCGCAAAAGCATTCTTATGCTGTTTTATTGGGGCTGCCCTTTTGGGAGCCTCCTGTTTTTTAACTTAGGAATTGATAGCGGTAACAACGCCGGAGCCAACGGTACGGCCGCCCTCGCGGATAGCGAAGCGCAGGCCCTCCTCGATGGCGATGGGGGTGATGAGCTCAACGTCCATCACAACGTTGTCGCCGGGCATGCACATCTCGGTGCCCTCTGGCAGGGAGATGACGCCGGTCACGTCGGTGGTGCGGAAGTAGAACTGGGGACGGTAGTTGTTAAAGAAGGGGGTATGACGGCCGCCCTCGTCCTTGGTCAGCACGTAGACCTGACCCTTGAACTTGGTGTGGGGATGGATGGAGCCGGGCTTGGAAAGGACCTGGCCGCGCTCGATCTCGTTGCGCTGCACACCGCGCAGCAGAACGCCCACGTTGTCGCCGGCCTCGGCGTAATCCAGGGTCTTGCGGAACATCTCGATGCCGGTGACGACCACCTTGCGGGTCTCCTCGGTCAGACCGACAAGCTCGACCTCCTCGCCCATCTTCAGCTGGCCGCGCTCCACACGGCCGGTGGCCACGGTGCCGCGGCCGGTGATGGTCATAACGTCCTCAACGGGCATCAGGAAGGGCAGGTCAGCCTTGCGCTCGGGAGTGGGGATATAGCTGTCGACCGCGTTCATGAGCTCCAGGATGGGGGCGTAGACCGCGTCGCTGGGATCCTTGCTGTCGCTCTCCAGAGCCTGCAGGGCGGAACCCTTGATGATGGGGGTGTCGTCGCCGGGGAACTCATACTCAGAGAGCAGCTCGCGGACTTCCATCTCAACGAGCTCCAACAGCTCCTCGTCGTCCACCTGGTCAACCTTGTTCATGAACACCACGATGCTGGGCACGCCCACCTGACGGGCAAGCAGGATGTGCTCGCGGGTCTGGGGCATGGGGCCGTCGGCGGCGGAGACCACCAGGATAGCGCCGTCCATCTGAGCAGCGCCGGTGATCATGTTCTTAACATAGTCGGCGTGGCCGGGGCAGTCCACGTGGGCATAGTGCCTGGCGTCGGTCTGATACTCGACGTGAGCGGTGTTGATGGTGATGCCGCGCTCGCGCTCCTCAGGAGCCTTGTCGATGTTGGCGTAATCCATAAAGTCGGCGTCGCCCTTCATAGCCAGCACCTTGGTGATGGCGGCGGTCAGGGTGGTCTTGCCATGGTCAACGTGGCCGATGGTGCCGATGTTTACATGGGGTTTGTTGCGTTCAAATTTTGCCTTAGCCATTGGGAAATTGCCTCCTTGCAATATAAAATATACCGTACATACCTTGCTTTACATTTTACCAGCATTGGCCGGAAAAAGCAAGGATAATTTATGATTTATTCGGACTTTTTGCCGCGGTCGCTGATTATCTTCTCAGAAATGTTCTTCGGCACCTCGGCATAGTGGGCGGGCTCCATGGTATACTGGCCACGGCCCTGGGTGCGGGAACGCATATCCGTGGCATAGCCGAACATCTCTGAAAGGGGCACTTCGCTGTTCACCTGCTGCGCGCCCGGCAGAGCGTCCATACCTAAGATCATGCCGCGCCTGGAGTTCAGGTCGCCGATAACGTCGCCCATATACTCCTCGGGGGTGATGACAGTGACCTTCATGATGGGCTCCATCAGCACCGGGTCCGCCTTGCGCATGGCCTCCTTGAAGGCCATGGAACCGGCGATCTTAAAGGCCATCTCAGAGGAGTCCACCTCGTGATAGGAGCCGTCGTACAGTGTGACCTTCACGTCCACCACGTTATAACCGGCCAGAACACCGGCCAGCATAGCGCCCTGTATGCCCTGGTCAACAGCGGGTATATACTCTTTGGGGATAGAGCCGCCCACCACAGCGTTGACGAACTCATAGCCCTGCCCGGGATTGGGCTCGATGCGGATCTTGACGTGGCCGTACTGGCCTTTACCGCCGGACTGCCTTGCGTACTTCGTATCGCTCTCGGAGTTCTTGCGGATGGTCTCCTTATAGGCAACCTGGGGCTTGCCCACGTTTGCCTCAACCTTGAACTCTCTGAGCAGCCGGTCCACGATTATCTCCAGATGCAGCTCGCCCATACCGGCTATAATAGTCTGGCCCGTCTCCTCGTCGGTATACGCCTTGAAGGTGGGGTCCTCCTCGGCCAGCTTACTAAGGGCAATGCCCATCTTCTCCTGGCCAGCCTTGGTCTTGGGCTCGATAGCCACGCGGATGACCGGGTCCGGGAACTCCATGGACTCCAGGATAACCGGGTGCTTCTCGTCGCAGAGGGTGTCGCCGGTGGTGGTGTTCTTAAGGCCCACAGCGGCGGCGATGTCTCCCGCGTACACGCGGTCGATATCCTTGCGGTCGTTGGCGTGCATCTGCACTATACGGCCCATGCGCTCGTTATTGTCCTTGACGGAGTTATAAACGGTAGCGCCCGCCTCAACGGAGCCGGAGTACACGCGGAAGAAGCAGAGCTTGCCCACATAGGGGTCCGTGGCGATCTTAAAGGCCAGAGCCGCGAAGGGCTCCTCGTCGGAGGAATGCCTTACGACCTCCTCCTCGGTGTCGGGGTTGGTGCCCTTTATAGCGGGCACGTCGGTGGGGGCGGGCATATAGTCGACGATAGCGTCCAAAAGCTTCTGCACGCCCTTATTGCGGTAGGATGTGCCGCAGGTCACGGGGACCATGTGGTTTGCGATAGTGGCCTTGCGGATGCAGTCCTTTATCTCGTCTATGGTGAGCTCCTCGCCCTCCAGGTACTTCTCCATGAGCTCATCGTCCAGCTCCGCTACATGCTCCACCATCTCGCCGCGGTACTTCTCGGCAAGCTCCTTCATATCCTCGGGGATCTCCTCCTCGCGGATATCCTTGCCCAGGTCGTCATAGTACACGTACGCCTTCATGTTCACCAGATCGATGATGCCCTTGAAGGTGTCCTCCGCGCCGATGGGCAGCTGTATCGGGACGGCGTTGCACTTGAGCCTGTCCTTCATCATCTGCACCACGCGGTAGAAGTCCGCGCCCATGATGTCCATCTTGTTCACATACGCCATGCGGGGGACCTTATACTCGTCCGCCTGGCGCCATACTGTCTCTGACTGGGGCTCAACGCCGCCCTTGGCGCAGAACACCGTCACCGAGCCGTCCAGCACTCGCAGCGACCGCTGTACCTCAACGGTAAAGTCCACGTGGCCGGGGGTGTCGATGATGTTTATACGGTTCTGTCTGCCGTTGCGGTCCGGCCAAAAGCAGGTGGTAGCGGCGGAGGTGATGGTGATGCCGCGCTCCTGCTCCTGGGCCATCCAGTCCATGGTGGCGGCACCCTCATGGGTCTCGCCTATCTTGTAGTTAACGCCTGTATAAAACAGGATACGCTCTGTCGTGGTAGTCTTACCGGCGTCGATATGGGCCATGATGCCGATGTTCCTTGTAAGTTCCAGTGGTACCTGCCTGGCCATAAATGCGTTGTCTCCTCCTTATTCCTATAGGTTTGCGCGATTCACAAAAGCCCCGCGCTCCCGAAGCCTAACCCCGCGGGCGCCTCTCTAAAAGACTCTCAGCGGCGCTTCACCTCGCGAGTTGCCAGCGGGGGCACCCCGCTTACCAGCGGTAATGAGCGAAAGCCCTGTTAGCCTCCGCCATGCGGTGGGTGTCGTCGCGCTTCTTGGCCGCGCCGCCTGCGCCGTTGATGGCGTCCAGGATCTCGCCTGCAAGCCTCTCGCGCATGGTGCGCTCGTTGCGGGTGCGGGCGAAAGCCGTCAGCCAGCGAAGACCCAGGGTCTGCCTGCGCTCGGGGCGCACCTCCATGGGCACCTGATAGGTGGAGCCGCCTACGCGGCGGGACTTACACTCCAGGCTGGGCATGACGTTCTCCATTGCCTGCTCGAAGACCTCCAAAGGCTCCTTGCCGGTCTTCTCCTGGACGATCTCAAAGGCGCCGTACACTATCTTCTGTGCCACGCCCTTCTTGCCGTCCAGCATTACGCTGTTGATGAGACGGGTGACCAGCTTGGAGTTATACATAGGGTCCGGCAAAACGTCGCGCTTTGCCACATTGCCTCTCCTTGGCATAATCTTCCCTCCTTCATAAAATGAATTCATCGGTACTCGAAAGTATCTGCTACTTCCGGCTTGCTATAAGGCAATTTACTAAGACCCTCGGGAATTTTTTGAAGTATTCCGGAGGGGCCTTCGTGCTGCGCACTACGGCAAGACCTTGGGACTCTGTCCCAAACCCTGCAAGGGGCCTAACGCCCCTTGACCGCGCTCCTTTTTGCTTCTATTCCAGATAATCTATATAAATTAAGCCAATAGCTTAGATATTTTTACTTACTTCTTGCCTGCCTTGGGACGCTTCGCGCCATACTTCGAGCGGGCCTGCATCCGCTTTGCCACGCCCTGGGTATCCAGAACGCCGCGGATGATGTGGTAACGCACGCCGGGCAGGTCGCGTACACGGCCGCCGCGGATCATCACCACGCTGTGCTCCTGCAGGTTATGTCCCACGCCGGGGATATAGCAGAGCACCTCGATGCCATTGGAGAGCCTGACTCGGGCTATCTTCCGCAGCGCAGAGTTGGGCTTCTTGGGTGTACGCGTCGTAACTGTCGTGCACACGCCCCGCTTCTGGGGAGAATCCTGATCGATAGCCGCGCGCTTCTTGGAGTTCCATCCCTTCAAAAGCGCGGGAGCCTTGGACTTCTTGATGGCGTCGGATCTGCCGTTTTTAACCAGCTGGTTAAAGGTTGGCATTCAGCTGCACCTCCTTCTTAAAATATTTTATATGCGAAAGCAGTATCTCGTTGAAATACCGCGCAACGCCTGTAAAACCGGGCCATTTTGGCCCATCCTGCTGATTATAGCACCAGCATAGCCCCTTGTCAAGTTTTTTCTCAGCCCACCTCGGGCGCGGGCTCCTGGGGCTCGCCCATAGGCGGGAACATGGTCTCTCCGGCAGGTTCGCCGTCGAAAAGCTCCTCCCGGGGCTCCACGGCGGATTCCACCTCTACCTCGCTGTAGACCTTCAGCCCCGTGCCCGCGGGCACCAGCTTGCCTATGATGACGTTCTCCTTCAGACCCACCAGCGGGTCCACCTTGCCCTTTATGGCCGCGTCCGTCAGCACCCTCGTGGTCTCCTGGAAGGATGCCGCCGACAGGAAGGAATCCGTTGCCAGCGAGGCCTTTGTAATACCCAGAAGTATGGGCGTATAGGCCGCCTCTCTCAGCTCCGTCTCGCCCAGCGCTATCCTGCGGCGTATCTCCTCGTTGGCCGAGAGCACCTCGTTCTTGTCGGCCAGCGAGGCCACCAGCAGCCCCGTATCTCCCGAGTCGTCTATGCGCACCTTTCTGAGCATCTGGCGCACGATTATCTCAATATGCTTGTCGTTGATGTCCACGCCCTGCATACGGTAGGTGCGCTGCACCTCCTGTATCAGGTAGTTCTGGACCTCCTCAACGCCGCTGATAGCCAGCACATCATGGGGGCTTACGGAGCCCTCCGTAATATGCTTGCCCCTCTTTATATACTCGCCCTCTTTGACCGTCACCCTGGAGCCGAAGGGTATCAGATACGAGCGGCTCTCGCCGGTCTCGTCGTTAGTGACCACCACGTGGTTGTTCCTCTTTATCTCCTCAAAGCTCACCTGTCCGTCAAGCTCGTTTATGATAGCCACGTGCTTGGGCTTGCGGCCCTCAAACAGCTCGTCTATGCGGGGAAGACCCTGGGTGATGTCCTCGGCGCTGGCCACGCCGCCGGTATGGAAGGTGCGCATGGTAAGCTGCGTGCCCGGCTCGCCTATGGACTGGGCGGCGATAATGCCCACGGCCTCGCCCACCTGCACGGGCTTGCCCGTCGCCAGCGACGCGCCATAGCAGCGCTTGCACACGCCGTTATGTGCCCGGCAGCTCAGCACTGAGCGTATCTTTATCCTCTCCGTGCCCCTGTCGATTATCACGTCCGCATCGTGGTCGTCCATGAGCTTGTCATGGGACACAAGGACATTGCCGTCCCCGTCGCAGAAGTCCTCCACCAGATACCTGCCCACAAGCCGCTCCTTCAAGGGCTCGATGGACTCCGGTCCCGACTTTATCTCAAAGACCTCTATGCCCTCGTGTGTGCCGCAGTCCTCCTCCCGGATGACCACCTCCTGGGACACGTCCACCAGCCGCCTGGTAAGATAACCCGAGTCGGCGGTGCGCAGGGCCGTGTCCGTGGTGCCCTTTCTCGCGCCTCTGGAGGATATGAAGTATTCCAGCACGTTCAGCCCCTCGCGGTAGTTGGAGCGTATCGGTATCTCTATGGTCTTGCCGGCGGTGTTGGATATATTTCCGCGCATACCCGCCAGCTGGTTCAGGTTGGATATGCTGCCTCGGGCGCCGGAGTCCGCCATCATATAGATGGGGTTATACCTGTCAAGGCCCTTCTGGAGTGCCGAAGCCACGTCCCTTGTGCACTTGTCCCAGACCTTCAATACCGCCTCATAGCGCTCCCGCTCAGAGAGGAAGCCCTCGCTGTACTCCTCGGCTATCTCGTTGACCTCCTCCTGGGCGGCGGCCACCAGCTCCTTCTTCTCCGCCGGTATGGTCGCGTCGCAGACGGCCACGGTAATGCCGCTTATGGTAGAATACTTATACCCCTGGGCCTTTATCTCGTCCAGCACCTCGGCCGAGCGCTCCGTGCCGTGGACCTTTATGCAGCGCTCGATAATAGCCTTAAGCTGCTTAGACCCCACCAGGAAGTCCACCTCGAACTGCAAGGCCCCCTCCGGGGTGGAGCGGTCCACATAGCCCAGGTCCTGGGGTATGGGCCGGTTGAATATCATGCGGCCCATGGTGGTGTCCACAAGGCCGGTGACCTTCCCGCCCTTATACTCCACCGTGCGGCGCACCTTTATCTTTGCGTGCAGCCCGATGACCTTCGCGTCATATGCCATCATGGCCTCGTCCATATTGCGGAAGACCTTGCCCTCCCCGGGCTCGCCCTCCTTCTCCAAAGTCAGGTAGTAGGACCCCAGCACCATATCCTGTGTGGGCACCGTGACCGGCCTGCCGTCAGAGGGCTTCAAGAGGTTGTTGGCCGCCAGCATAAGGAACCTGGCCTCAGCCTGGGCCTCTGCGGACAGCGGCACGTGCACGGCCATCTGGTCGCCGTCAAAGTCCGCGTTATAGGCCGTACACACCAGCGGGTGCAGCTTTAACGCCCTGCCCTCCACCAGCACCGGCTCGAATGCCTGTATGCCCAGTCTGTGCAGCGTGGGCGCGCGGTTCAAAAGCACCGGGTGGTTCTTTATCACCACTTCCAGCGCGTCCCAGACCTCAGACTTGGCCCGCTCCACGGACTTCCTGGCGGCCTTGATATTGTTCACAACGCCGGTCTCCACCAGCCGCTTCATCACAAAGGGCTTAAAGAGCTCCAGCGCCATCTCTTTCGGCAGCCCGCACTGGTACATCTTAAGCTCCGGCCCAACCACTATAACCGAGCGCCCAGAGTAGTCCACGCGCTTGCCCAAGAGGTTCTGCCTAAAGCGGCCCTGCTTGCCCTTGAGCATATCCGAAAGTGACTTTAAGGGCCTGTTATTGGGCCCGGTGACGGGCCTTCCCCGCCTGCCGTTATCTATCAGCGCGTCCACGGCCTCCTGGAGCATCCGCTTCTCGTTGCGCACTATAATGTCCGGCGCCCCCAGCTCCAGAAGCCTCTTTAAGCGGTTATTCCTGTTTATGACCCTTCTATACAGATCGTTAAGGTCGCTGGTAGCGAAGCGTCCGCCGTCCAGCTGCACCATGGGCCTGATATCCGGCGGTATCACCGGCACCACGTCCAGTATCATCCACTCGGGCCTGTTCCCCGAGGCCCTGAAGGACTCCACCACCTCAAGGCGCTTCAAGATCCTCATGCGCTTCTGCCCGCTGGCGGCCTCCAGCTCCTCCCGAAGCTCCGCCGAAAGCTTCTCCGGGTCTATCTCCGAGAGCAGCTCCTTTATGGCCTCCGCGCCCATAGACGCCTTGAAATCGTCCTCATACTTCTCCTGCAGGTCCCTGTACTCCTTCTCCGTCAGGGTCTGCATCTTCGTCAGCTCCCGCACGTCCCCGGGGTCCGTGACGATATATAGGGCAAAGTACAGCACCTTCTCCAATACCCTCGGCGAGATGTCCAGTATCAGC
Source organism: uncultured Eubacteriales bacterium (assembly GCA_910584745.1). Taxonomy (GTDB): domain Bacteria; phylum Bacillota; class Clostridia; order Oscillospirales; family Acutalibacteraceae; genus Acutalibacter. Next base: position 114,377 of record CAJUDG010000002.1, on the reverse strand, counting down.
CCCATGCGGCTGGGTATGCCCTTAAAGTACCAGATATGGGAGACCGGGGCCGCCAGCTCGATATGGCCCATGCGCTCCCTTCTTACCTTGCTGCGGGTGACCTCCACGCCGCAGCGGTCGCATATCTTGCCCTTATACCTAATGCGCTTATACTTGCCGCAGTGGCACTCCCAGTCCTTGGTGGGCCCGAATATCCTCTCGCAAAAGAGGCCGTCCCGCTCGGGCTTTAAGGTGCGGTAGTTTATCGTCTCGGGCTTTTTGACCTCGCCGTGGGACCACTCCCGGATCTTCTCGGGGGAAGCAAGACCTATCTTTATAGACTCAAAAGTGTTGAATTCCATATCTGCCATCCTCTTCCTTTCCAATTAGATCGATCAGAAATCCTCATCCTCGTCCTCGTCGCCGTCGTCCAGGCCGAAGTCCTCGCCGAGATCGTCCTCATCGTCGTCAAACTCGTCGTCCTCGTCCTCATCCTCGATGAAGTTGCCGTCCTCGTCCTCCTGATAGTAGCCGTCCAGGTCGTCGGCCACGTTCTCCTCGTCAAAGCTTCCGCCTCTCGACAGGCCCATATCGTCGTCGTCAAAGGTCTGCTTCAGGTCTATCTCCTGATCGTCCGCATCCAGCACCTTCACGTCAAGGCCCAAAGACTGCAATTCCTTTATGAGCACCTTAAAGCTCTCGGGTATGCCCGGTGTGGGTATATTCTGGCCCTTCACTATGGACTCATAGGTCTTCACCCTGCCCACCACGTCGTCGGACTTCACCGTCAGTATCTCCTGCAGGGTATACGCCGCGCCATAGGCCTCCAGCGCCCAGACCTCCATCTCGCCGAAGCGCTGGCCGCCGAACTGCGCCTTGCCGCCCAGAGGCTGCTGGGTCACCAGGGAGTAGGGGCCCGTGCTCCTTGCGTGTATCTTATCATCCACCAGATGGTGCAGCTTCAAATAGTACATATATCCAACGGTAACCGGGTTGTCGAAATATTCCCCCGTGCGCCCGTCCCGAAGATAGAACTTTCCGTCCTCGTGCATCCCGCTCATACGGAAGCACTCCCGGATGTCGGCCTCATGGGCCCCGTCAAAGACCGGGGTCATTATCTTCCACCCCAGCGCGTGGGCCGCCATGCCCAGATGGACCTCCAGCACCTGTCCGATGTTCATTCGGGAAGGCACGCCCAGCGGGTTCAGCACGATGTCCAGCGGCGTGCCGTCGGGCAGGAAGGGCATCTCCTCCTCGGGCAGTATCCTGGACACAACGCCCTTATTGCCGTGCCGCCCCGCCATCTTGTCGCCCACGGATATCTTGCGCTTCTGTGCGATATAGCAGCGCACCACCTTGTTCACCCCCGGGCTCAGCTCGTCATGGCTGTTCTCCCTGGTAAACACCTTCACGTCCACCACAACGCCGTACTCGCCGTGGGGCACCCTCAGGGAGGTGTCGCGCACCTCTCTGGCCTTCTCGCCGAATATGGCTCTCAGCAGCCGCTCCTCTGCGGTAAGCTCCGTCTCGCCCTTTGGCGTGACCTTGCCCACCAGTATATCCCCGGCGCGCACGTCCGCGCCAATTCTGATAATGCCCCTGTCGTCCAGGTCCCCCAAAAGTTCGTTGTTGGCGTTGGGTATATCCCTGGTTATCTCCTCGGGGCCGAGCTTGGTGTCCCGGGCCTCCATCTCGTACTCCTCGATGTGTATAGACGTATACACGTCGTCCCGCACTATCTTCTCATTCAGGAGCACCGCGTCCTCGTAGTTATAGCCCTCCCAGGTCATGAACCCGATAAGCGCGTTCTTTCCAAGGGCTATCTCGCCGTTCTTTATACCGGGCCCGTCTGCTATGACAGAGCCCTCCTCTACCCTTTCGCCCACGTCCACCACCGGCACCTGGTTTATGCAGGTGCTCTGGTTCGAGGGCATGAACTTGATTATCTCATAGTCGTCTGTATCGCCGTTATCAGCGGTCACCCGCACAAGGTCCGCCGACACGGACTTCACAACGCCGCCCCTCCTGGCCAGCACGCATACGCCCGAGTCAACGCCCGCCTTATACTCCATGCCCGTGCCCACTATGGGCCCCTCGGTCCGAAGCAGCGGCACCGCCTGACGCTGCATGTTAGAGCCCATCAGGGCCCGGTTCGCGTCGTCGTTCTCCAAAAAGGGTATCATGGCCGTGGCCACCGAGACCATCATCCTGGGGGTGATGTCCATATAGTCGGCCCGCGAGGGCTCCACCTCCACGAACTCGTCCCTATACCGGCCGACCACCCTGTTGTGCACAAAGCGGCCCTCCTCGTCCAGGGGCTCGTTGGCCTGGGCCACCACATACGCGTCCTCCACGTCGGCGGTCATATACGTCACCTCGTCTGTGACCTTGCCCGTGGCCTTGTCCACACGCCTGAAGGGCGCCTCTATAAAGCCGTACTCGTTTATCCTGGCAAATGTGGCCAGATAGGATATCAGTCCGATGTTGGGGCCTTCGGGGGTCTCGATGGGGCACATGCGGCCGTAGTGGGTATAGTGAACGTCCCGCACCTCAAAGCTGGCCCGGTCTCTGGAAAGTCCGCCGGGGCCCAGTGCCGAGAGCCTGCGCTTATGTGTCAGCTCCGCCAGGGGGTTTGTCTGGTCCATGAACTGTGAAAGGGGCGAGGACCCGAAGAACTCCTTTATGGCCGCCACCACCGGCCGGATGTTTATCAGCGAATGTGGCGTCAGCTGCTCCTGGTCCTGGGCCTGCAGGGTCATGCGCTCCCGTATGACCCTCTCAAGGCGGGAGAAGCCTATCCTGAACTGGTTTTGCAAAAGCTCCCCCACGCAGCGTATGCGCCTGTTGCCCAGGTGGTCTATATCGTCCGTAACGCCCAGCCCTTGGGCAAGGCAGTTCATATAGTTGACGCTTGCAAGGATATCGTCGACGGTGATGATATTGGGTATCAGCTCGGGCTTGCGGTTCTTTAAGGCCGCCTTCAGCTTCTGCTCGTCCTCCCCGCACTCGTCAAGTATCTCCCTGAGCACTGTATAGCTGACCCGCTCGTTTATGCCGCAGGAGAGCAGGGTCTCCCTATCAAATGGAACGTACTTCGTTATATCCACCATGCCGTTGGAGATGACCTTCACCTCCCGGCCCTCCACCGTGACCGTGGCCTGGGTAACGCCCGCGTCGTCCAGCTGCTGTGCCAGCTCCCTTGTGACGGTGGTCCCCGCCTCGGCCAGCACCTCGCCGGTATAGGGGTCCGCAACGGGCTGGGAGAGGGTATGCCCCTCAAGCCGCCCCTCAAGCCGCAGCTTCTTATTGTACTTATACCGGCCCACCCTCGAAAGGTCATACCTTCTGGGGTCGAAGAACAGCGCGTTTATATGTGCCTGGGCGCTCTCTATGGTGGGCGGCTCGCTGGGGCGCAGCTTGCGGTATATTTCAAACAGGCCCTCCTCCATCGAGTGGCAGGTGTCCTTCTCCATTGTGGCCCGGATACGGTCGTCCTCCCCGAAGAAGTCCAGTATCTGCTGGTCCGTCCCAAGCCCAAGGCAGCGGACGAACACCGTGATGGGTATCTTCCTGTTCTTGTCTATGCGCACGTAGAGCACGTCGTTCACGTCGTTCTCATACTCCAGCCACGCGCCCCTGTTGGGTATGATGGTGGAGCTGAAAAGCTCCTTGCCCGAGCGGTCATAGTCCATCTTATAGTACACGCCCGGCGAGCGCACCAGCTGGGAGACGATGACACGCTCCGCGCCGTTTATCACAAAGGTGCCGCTCTGGGTCATCAGCGGGAAATCGCCCATAAAGACCTCAGAGACCTTTATCTCCCCTGTCTCCTTGTTGAGCAGCCGCGCGGTCACCCGCAGGGCCGCGGAATAGGTGGCGTCCCGCTCCTTACACTCAGTCACGCTGTAGTTGGGCGTCTCGTCCAGCTTGTAGTCCACGAAATCCAGCACCAGGTTGTTGTTGAAGTCGGTTATCCCCGACACGTCCCTGAAGACCTCCCGAAGGCCCTCGTTCAGAAACCACTCATAGGACTTCTTCTGGATCTCGATAAGGTTGGGCATTTTCAAGACTTCCTCGATCTTGCCAAAGCTCATCCGCTTGGTTTTACCCAGCTGGACCGGTTTAACATTCACCATTAGGCACAGCCACTCCTATCCTTAAAAATATACAAAAAATCGGTTTTTCTGCGTTATCCTCTTGACACCCGCGCTTTGCATGTGTTATACTAGGTGCAAGTGCAAGAGGACATTTTTACCGATGATGATACAGTATATTATTGTAAACCACATCTGCCCAGTTGTCAAGCCCTCCTGTGAATTTTTTGCAGCTTTTTTTCATTTTTTTGGAATACCCCCGGTCAAAGGGGTATTTTTTATGCGAAAGGAGCATTATAATGCCGGTTACAGTCCGCCCCGCCCAAAGCTCTGACCTCCCCGCCATCGGGGAGCTCTACGGCAGCGTCTGCGACGCCCTCGCGGGCAAACCCTACAACCCCGGCTGGGCCCGGGACGGCTTCCCCACCATAGACTGCGCCCGGGAGTACCTCAATGATGGCGCCCTGCTCATAGCCACAGAGGACGGCGAGCCCGCCGGCTCCGTGGGCCTTACCAAAAACCCCAGCGCCGAGGACGGCTTCAAAAACGCCCCCGCCATCGACGGCGGCATCTGGTACATCCACGTCCTGGCCGTCCACCCCGCCCATCAGCGCCGGGGCATAAGCTCCCTGCTCCTATCCGCCGCCGAAGACCACGCCCGAGCCCAAAACGCCCGCGCCATGCGCCTCTACGTCTGGGAGGGCAACTCCCCCGCCATCCGCGCCTACGAAAAGTCCAGCTACGCCTGCATAGAGCATGGCGTGGACATCGGCCTTGCAGAATTTGGCCTGCCCCGCTTCTCCCTCTACGAAAAGTCCCTGTAACTGACGCGAAAACGCCTGCCCGGGTCCCCCCAGGCGGGCGTTTTGCTGTCATTTCGTCAGGTAGAATTTCTCTCCGGCCTGGGCGATGGTCTTCTCCCGCAGCATCATGCCGACAAGCCCCGGGTACTCCCTGTCCCCTTTAGCCACTCCGGCCTCCTCAAGGCCAACCGCGGTCTTCTCAGAAACCGCCCCGGCCCTGCGCAGCTTCTCCATTATCCGCTTGCGCTTTATTATCACCAGCGGCACCATGCCCCGCGCCTCCTCAAATCATCTCGCCAGCTCATACCCCAGCCCTTTCAGAAACCCCCGGTCCCCCGCGTATTCCATCGCAAGCTCCCGGTCGTTCTCAAGGAACCTCTCATACAGCTCCGGCTCTATCCTCTCCGGCCTCACCCGCTCATATATGGGCACGTTCAGGGTGTGCCCGCACTTCTCACAGCGGTATATCAGCCAAACGTCTATCCTTCTTCCGTTGGCGTTCACCCGGAACTTTCCCGAGCACACGAACGCCTTTTTCCTCTTGCAGCCGCCGCAGCGGCGTATTATCTTCGCATAGCTCATTGCGCCTTCTCAGTAGAACTTTCCGCGGCAGGGTCCCTGCCGGACGCGTCAGGCTATTGCATATTGTTTTTTCTTTCTACTCTCTCTTTCTAAACTGTTTGGATTTGCAATAGCCGCGCTATGCAAACCGCTTCGGTTCCCGTCCTCTCAAAACAGAATCGCCTCTCTTTTTTTATTTTTTAGTATATTTACAGCCTCCGGCGGCTCAGGGGCTTCGCCCCTAAGAACCCCACAACCTTTGAAAAGGTTGACGAAACTTTTACCCTTTCTCACCCTCACACCCGCAGATAACATCAAACGTATACGCACCCAGCTCACCGCGCACCGTCTCCGTCACCTTCTCATAGATGCTGTGCAGCTTGCAGTGCTCCCGCCCGCAGCTGTACTCCTCCTTCTGGCAGCGGCTGAGCATATACGGCCCCTCCACGCTCTCTATCACCTCCAGAAGGGTTATCTCCCCCGCCGGACGCGCCAGACTGTATCCGCCCTTCACGCCCTTAAAAGAGCAGACCATCCCCGCGCCAACCAATCCCCGCAGTATCTTCAGGCAGAACCTCAGCGGTATCTGCATTTTCTCCGAGATGGTCTTCGCGTCCCAGCGCCCCGGGTTCCGGGTCAGATATTCAACTATCCTTACGGCGTAATCCGCCTCCAATGTCATTACCACTTGGCCACCATTTACTTTTCCTCTCTGCCGTCCTTTATGTCTATGTCCAGCCACTCTTTCTTAAAGTTCAAAAGCTCGAATATCATCCAGCCCACACTGTACCCCAGGGCCAGCACAAGCCCCAGCAGGAACCTGTCGCTGCCCACGGCCCATACCACTATCTCAGTAAGTACGATATTCTTTATGAATATCAGCGCAAACTCCAGGGCTTTCTCCTTCACGAACTTCTTAAAGCGGAACTTTTTCTTCTCCTCTGCCGAAAACGCGCCCATACTTATCTCCTCCTCTCGGGATATTCTTTCCTCAGCTCGCTGTTTTCCCTCATGGCAATGTCGTTGAGCACCCTGTCCTGGTGCGCCTCAATACCCACTAAAACCATCAGCGCCGCAAATACCGCCCCGGCCAAAGCCAAGGCCGCTCCCGCGATCCAATACCAACCTGCCGCCCAGAGCAAAGCCCCTGCCGCCGCCAGCGCCCCGACGGCCTTAATCATGATGGTCCCCGGCTCCAGCATGTTCAGCTTATGTTTATAGCTGGTGTCATAGCACATGTCTTTACGCTTCATTCCCCCGCCTCCTCTAATCGTCCCAAGGCTCCTGCTCCCACTCCAGGAACTCCCCGGTCCCAGCGTCTATCTTAAACTCATACTCCATGCCGTCATAAACCAGCTTGCCCTCGAACACGTCCCGGCCGTTGTCGCTGTCGCGCCCGAACTCCCGTATGTCCCCCCGGACCGCCCCCGGCACCCGCTCAACGACCAGGTCCTTCGCCTCATGCCCGCTGAGCCCCGTGTGGCCGGAGCCATGGCCGCCGCCGTTGCCGTGGCCCTGTCCGGATTTCTCGCTCTTATAGCTTATGACCTCGCCGGTATACGCATCTATCTCGTACTCATATTCCTCATAAGTATCAGTGTAGAACTCCAGCTCATACACCTGCCGCCCGTCCTCCAGGTCCGTCTTGACCTCAGTGAACTCCACGTCTTCGCCGGAAAGCCCCGCGTGTTCCAGGGCCTTCTCCTTGGCCTGCTCCTCAGTGAGCATCGCGCCCTCCTCAGAGGAGCTGCCGCCGCTCTCGGTTGCCGGCTCCGGCGTGCTCTTTTGCCCGTGCTTATGCCCGCCCTCCGGCTTTGACTCCGGAGCCGGCGTATCCTCCGCCACAGCCTGGGCGGGTGTGGCCCCGGGCTCCGCCTGCGAAAGGCCGTCTCCCGCGTTTTTACACCCGGCAAACGCCCCCATAAGCAGCGCCGCCATAATAAAAGCCATAATTTTCTTCACACTTGCCGCCCTCTTTCCAAGGAAACTCAGTCCAAAAAGTCCTTCAGTTTCTTGCTCCGGCTTGGATGCCGCAGCTTTCTAAGGGCCTTGGCCTCTATCTGCCGTATGCGCTCCCTGGTGACGTTGAACTCCTTGCCAACCTCCTCCAGGGTCCTTGACCGCCCGTCCTCAAGCCCGAACCGCAGCCGCAGCACCTTCTCCTCCCTGGGTGTCAGGGAGTCCAGAACGTTCCCAAGCGTCTCCTTCAAGAGCGTCAGGCTGGCCGCGTCCTGTGGGGCCGGGGCGTCCGCGTCCTCGATAAAGTCCCCCAGATGGCTGTCCTCCTCCTCGCCTATGGGGGTCTCCATGGACACCGGCTCCTGGGCCACGCGCATTATCTCACGCACCTTGTCCACGGGCATCTCCAGCTCCTCGGCTATCTCGTCGGCGCTGGGCTCCCGGCCGTTCACGTGCAGAAGGGAGTTATTGGCCTTTTTTACCTTGTTGATGGTCTCCACCATATGCACGGGTATGCGTATGGTCCTTGCCTGGTCCGCGATGGCCCTGGTTATGGCCTGGCGTATCCACCATGTGGCATAGGTGGAGAACTTGAAGCCCTTTGTATAGTCGAACTTCTCCACGGCCTTGATAAGCCCCAGGTTCCCCTCCTGGATAAGGTCCAGAAACTGCATCCCCCGCCCAAGGTACCGCTTCGCGATACTGACCACCAGGCGCAGGTTGGCCTCCGAAAGGCGCTTTTTCGCCGCCTCGTCGCCGTTGGTTATCCTGACGGCAAGGTCCACCTCCTCCTCGGGGGTCAGAAGGGGCACCCGGCCTATCTCCTTAAGGTACACCTTAACCGGGTCGTCGATGGCTATGCCCTCGCTGCCCTCAAGCTCTATCTCCCCGGCCTTCACAAGGTCGTTCTCATCCAGCTGCATCTCGTCGAAGTCCTCGACGATCTCCACCCCCTGGTTCTCAAGGGTGTCGTAGAATTTCTCAATCTGCTCCGGGTCAAAATCCAGCTCGCCCAACGCGTCCAGGATCTCCTTGGTGCTCAGCTGCCCCTTGGCCTTGCCTATCTCCACCAGATCCCTTATTACCGTTTTCTTGTCCGGCTGTGCGCTCATTTCAATACCATTCCTTTCTTCTTTTCCCCGCTCACGCTTTTTTCTTTCTCAGGTCGTCCAAATACTTTCCTATGTCCTGTGTGCTGGCCGTCTTGCTCCACTCCTCGGTGCCCTCTATCCTGGTCTCCTCCTCAAGGGCCCTCAGATACTCCTTAAGGTCCCTCTCGTTTGGGGGCGCGTCCCCCGTAGAGGCCAGTATGCCGCTCAGGCACCCGGATTCCTCCCCGGTAAGGACCTCTCCAAGGCTTGCCAAAGTCACCGTATCTTGTATCATTCTGCCCAATATGGCATTATATACTCTTTGGTACTCGGGCGTGATGAATTTTTCGGGCGGACAGAGCTTCCCGATGGCCTCCGCCCTGTCCTGGTGCCTGAAAAGATAGGCTATTATGCCCCTCTGTGCCGCCTGGGCCCTTATCCTCGCGTCCTGCCGCCGGTCCCCGCCCGGGGCCAGCTTCACGCTCATCTGCTGCAGCCCCAGCTTCCTCTGCTCCCTATGCCGCTCCTGCTTTGACAGCCGCTTCACCGTCTCCAGGACCCTCGACTTATCCACTCCGGCCTCCTGGGCCACCCGCCCGGCATAGACCTCCTGCTCCATGGGATCGGAGAGCTTCGCTATCACCGCCTGCGTGGCCTCCCTAAGGTATCTGACCCGGCCCTCGTCGGTGTCAAGGTCGAACTGGTCCCGAAGCTTCTGCAGCCGATACTCCACGTCCGTTCCGCCCTTTTCCAGCAGCTGCCTGAAGCGTATGGGCCCGTCCTTGCCATAGTTTCTCATGAACTCATCCGGGTCCTTGCCCCCGGGCACAGTTATCACCTTCACCCGAAGGCCCGCCGCTTTCAGTATGGGTATGGCCCTCTCCGCGGCCTTCTGCCCGGCGCTGTCCGAGTCGTAGCAGATCACCGCCTCGTCGGCATAGCGCTTCATTATCCGCGCCTGCTCCTCGGTCAGCGACGTACCAAGGGATGCAATGGCGTTGGTGAACCCCGCCCTATGCAGGGCTATCACGTCCATATATCCCTCCGCAAGGATAAGCTGCCGGCTGCCCGAATTCTTCGCCAGGTTCATGGCAAACAGCCCGCTGCTCTTATGGTACACCGGCGTATCCGAGGTGTTTATGTACTTTGGCTTCTCGTCGGTAAGTATCCGCCCGCCAAAGGCCGTCACATTCCCCCTCAGGTCAAAAATCGGGAACATTACCCTTCCCCTATACCTGTCATAAAGGTTGCCCTTCTTCGAGGTCCTGACCATGTCCGACTGTATAAGCTCCTCCTTGGTATACCCCAGCTTCCGAAGGTGGTTTGTAAGCCCGAATCCATTGTCCGGCGCGTACCCCAGCCCGAAGTGCTTTATGGTCCCCGGGTCCAGCCCCCGGCCCCTGAGATAACTGAGCCCCGGCTCCCCCTCCGGGGAGATGAGGGTCTTATAGAAGAACCGCCCGGACTCCCGGTTTATCTCGAGTATGCGCATACGCAGCCTTGACATGCTGTCGTCCACGCCCTCCTCCGGCATCCGCATCCCCGCCCGCTGGGCCAGCCACTTCACCGCCTCCAGAAAGTCCAGCCGCTCTATGTCCATCACAAAGTTTATCACTCCCCCGCCCTTGCCGCAGCCAAAGCAGTAGTAGGAGTTATTCCCCGGGTAAACGTTGAAGGACGGGGTCTTCTCGCTGTGGAAGGGGCATAGGCCCACAAGGTTCTTGCCCGCCCTGCGCAGGCGCACATAGCTCTCGGCTATGTCCTCTATGCGGCTCCTGTCCTCAAGCTCCCGCAGGAATTCCGGCGGAAACGCCATATTACCCCTCCTCTCTCTGCGCGCTATGCCCGGCTCAGCCGCGGCTCCAGGCCTTGGGGATAAACAGGTCGCTGTAGGTGTTCACCGCGTAAAGGTCGCTCATGCCCGCCACATAGTCCATGGCTGCGGTCTCCCGGCCGTCCTCCTCCGCTATCCTCTGCATATACTCCGGCAGATACGCCGGGTCGCAGAAGTGCTTATAAAGGCTCTCTATGATATGGGGCACCTTCTTCTCCTCGCTCTTGGCGTACTCGTTTCTGTACACCGCCTGATACATGAACTCATGCAGCGCGTCATAGGCCTCAAAGTCCTCCGGGTCCATGGTGATATTCCCCTCGCGGCTGTTCTCCACCACCGAGCATATCAGCGAGGTTATGCGCTCCTTCTTGCTGCCGCCAAGCCTCTTTGCGATATCCCTCGGTATATCCTCCTCGCCCATGACCCCGGCGCGGATGGCGTCGTCAATGTCGTGGTTTATGTACGCTATCCTGTCCGCCATGCGCACTATCCGCCCCTCGGCGGTATATGGCTCCTTGCCCTCGGTGTGGCAGACGATGCCGTTTCGCACCTCCCAGGACAGATTCAGCCCCTCTCCATCCTTCTCAAGCCTGTCCACCATCCTCAGGCTCTGCCTGTAGTGCCTGAAGCGCCCACCGGAAAGGTCGCTTAACGCCCTCTCCCCCGCGTGGCCGAAGGGGGTATGCCCCAGGTCGTGGGCAAGGGCTATGGCCTCGGTAAGGTCCTCGTTGAGCCGCAGAGCCCTTGCGATGGTCCTCGCTATCTGCGACACCTCCAGAGTGTGGGTCAGCCTGGTCCTGTAGTGGTCGCCCCTTGGGGACAAAAACACCTGGGTCTTGGTCTTCAGCCTTCTGAAGGACTTGCAGTGTATCACCCGGTCCCGGTCCCGCTGGAATATGGTCCTGAGGGGGCAGTCCTCCTCCGGCCGCGCCCGCCCCCGGGAGCGGCCAGCCTTGGCCGCCCACGGTGAAAGTATCTGATACTCTATCTGCTCTGTCTGCTCCCGGACGGTCATAGCCATGCCCCCTTATTATTTCTCAATTACATATACGCATTTTTAAAGAAAAATACTTTTCCCCCCGAAAAATTTTTTCAAAGCCTGTCCGTTCAATCCATACCGAGGGCATAAAATTCCTCCCCCAGCCGCTCAACGGCCGCCCGGCCCGAGGTGGCGTCCGCAAGCCGGCGGGAAAGCCCCTCCAAACGCTCCGGCTCCAGATGTAGCAGAAGTGTGACGGAATCGGTGAAAACCGTGTCGTCCACTATCCCCCCGCACTCCGGCACAATGGCCTGCACCCGCCCATAGCTGTCATAGGAACATGATATGCCCAGCTTAAGGCACTGCTTCATGCGCACCCTCTCCGCCGCCGCCAGGGCGATAGTGGCCGTATGGGAGTACGCCCGTATAAGCCCCCCGCCCCCCAGCAGTATGCCGCCGAAGTACCGTGTGGCCACCACCACCGCGTCCGTGACCCCGGACTTCTTCATGGCCTCTATGACCGGTATCCCCGCCGTGCCCTGGGGCTCGCCGTCGTCGGAGAAGCGCTGTATGTTCCCCTCCCTGAGTATATACGCGTACACATTATGGGACGCGTCCCAATACCTGCTCTTAAGGCCCGCGATGAACTCAAGGGCCTCCTCCTCTGTGCTCACCGGCCTGCACGAGCCGATGAACCTCGACTTCTTCTCCACAAACTGGTCCGCGCCCTCTGCCCGCACCGTGATATACTCCACCGTCTCCCCCTCTTTCCACTGCAAAAAGACGGCGCTTTTACACGCCGTCCCCTCGTCTCATGATTCCGGCCCATCCTCCGCCGCCGTCTCAGCAAGGCCCTTCACAAAGCCCTCGTTGAGCCTATAGCGTTTTCCGTATGGGTCCCGGTCCAGAAAGCACCTGTCGTAAAGCTCCCGCCGCAGAGTGGCCGGGTCCCCGAAGGTGTGCCACTCCAAAAGGAGCCCGTTCACCTCCCGCTCGGCGTACTCCCTGTCCGGCGAAAACTTCCCCGCCAGATATGCAAGCGCCTCCATCTGCATGGGACGCTTTGACGGAAACTTTACCAGCCGGCCCTCCGGGTCCAGAAAATTGTTAAGCGACTTCATAAGCTCTGCTTACTTTAAAAGTCGGACTTACTTAAGTCCATAGCGCTTCTTGAACATATCCACGCGCCCGCTGGTGTCCACCAGCTTCTGCTTGCCCGTGAAGAACGGATGGCACTTTGAACATATTTCGACCTTGATATTCTTCTTGGTGGAGCGGGTGTGTATCACGTTGCCGCAGGCGCAGGTGATAGTGGTCTCCTGATAGTCGGGATGTATATTCTCTTTCATCGCAGTTTTCACCTCTTTACAGTCAATTCTTCGCCTATTGTAGCACGTTACTCGCCAAATTGCAAGGGAAATTTTTGGCTACCAGGCAAAAATTGACTTTGCCCCGGGTATCGGGGTTGACAAATGGGCTGGGATATCCTATAATAAAGACAGAAAAAATCAGAGCCCGCCGGGTAGACGGCTGGCCCAGTTTAAGGTTATTACTTAATAAGTAACCGCTTTCCTTGGCCGGGAGCGGTTACTTTTTTGTGTCTTTGAGCGCCGCGACCACAAGGGCCAGCAGCATTATCACTAATGATAATATTTCAAAGTCACTCATTAGTTCGCCCTCCTTTTCATTAGATTCCCTTTCGGGTTTCTATGTTATCAGAGGGTCCGGTCCCTCTGTTGAGGGCGGAGTTTCCCGGTACCCTGCGGAGCAGAGGGGAATCTCCGGGACCTGGCGAATGCCAGTGTCCACCAACCGTCCACCGTTTCCTGACGGACTCCTTATTGACATAATACCAGATATTCCCCCAAAAAGCAATAGCCTTCTTTTGGGACGCGCGCAAGATCGGCCTGCGTTACGGCCTCACCCCTCTTTCCCCTGGGCCTCCCCCTCTCTCGTCTCCTCCTTGGTCTTCTCCTCTATCCGTATCTCCCAGTGGATAAGGAAGGTAAGCGCCGCCCGCACGGCTATTATCGCCGCCACCAGCGCCACCTCCGAGAGCTCCCTTACCACCACTGTTCTCAGTATCTCGCTGCCCAGCTTGAACTCAAGCCCCAGAGCCATCCCCTGGGCCAGCTGCAAGCGCACCGAGGGGTCCCTGCGTATATACTGCACCAGCCCCTTCACGCCCGCCGCCACTATTATCACAACGCCGATAAATTCAAAGCAGTGTATGGCGACCCCCACAATGCCGTCCAAAAGCTCCGCGAATCCCGCAGTAAACGCCTCCAAAAACGTCCCCTCTTTCCCTTAGACCACCCATTTTCAGTATGTAAATACTATCACACCCGCCGCCCCTTGTCAAGCTGACCAATATCTTCCGGGAATTGGCGCAAAATATTCTCCCTTTTTCGCGCCCCCCGAAGGGCTCTGGCGGTTGACTTTTTCTCTGCCCGTGATAAAATTATTGTATATAGCTCTAAGTCTTGAATTTGAGAAAGGAAGTGCGCGATGAAACAACACAAAAAGGGCTTGGTCATATGGGTCCTGACGGTCGTGGCGCTGCTTGCGGCGTCCATACTGTGCGGGATTCAGGACCGGGCGGAAAGCGTGCAGGAGGCCATGCGCGACGCGGTGCTGCACGGCGAGAACCGCATAGCGTTCCTGGGCGGCAAGACAGTGAGCCCGGCGCTCATCTCGGCTTTCACCGTAACAGGGCTGCTGCTTGTTGCCGCCCTGCTCATAAGGGTCTTCGCTGTGCCGAGGTTCAAGCTCCGGCCGGGCAGATTCCAGCTGGCGCTGGAGGAGGCCGTGGGCCTGTTCCACAATATGGCCAAAAGCAATAGCCCCCACTTAAACGGCTTTCTTGGGGTCTACCTGTTTACAGCGGGGCTCTATGTGTCCGTGGGCACGCTTTTCGAGCTTCTGGGCCTGCAGGCCATCACCACGAACGGCCATCCCATAACCCTGCCCGCGCCCCTGTCGGACGTGAACGCCGCCATAGGCCTCGGCACAATGTCCTACCTTGTGATACTCTCCGGCGGCATAGCCGGGAACGGGCTGAAGGGCGTGGGCAAAACCCTTAAGGAGTTCTCCCTGCCCATCTCCATGAGCTTCCGGCTTTTCGGCGCGCTCTTAAGCGGCCTTCTGGTGACGGAGCTCGTCTACTACTACGTGAACCTCAGCTTCGTGCTGCCGGTGATAGTGGGGGTGCTCTTTACCCTTCTGCACGCCATCATACAGACCTACGTGCTCACAATGCTTACGGCGCTGTACTACGGCGAGGTCTCCGAGAAGCCCCATAAAGAGTGATTTTGGGTCCGAAAGCGTTTATTTTTAGTATTTTTTCTGGAGGGAATCAAAATGAACAAACTGCTTCGCAACAAGAAAAACATCTGCCGCGCCCTGCTGGCGCTGGCGGTCATTATGCTCTTTACCGTCATGTTCGCCTTGCCCGCCATGGCCGCCGAGGGCGAGGCCGCTCCCGCGGCAGCCGAGGCCGCCGCTGACAATACCCTTGGCATGAAGGCCATTGCCGCCGGCGTAGCCGTGGGCATAGCCGCCGCCGGCGGCGCCGTGGCCATGGGCCTTGCCACCGCCAAATCCGCCGACGGCATCGCCCGCCAGCCCGAGGCCGAGAACAAGATCCGCACCACCCTTATGCTGGGTCTGGTGTTCATCGAGACCGCCATCATCTACGCCCTTCTGGTGGTCATACTTATCATCTTCGTACTATAAGGCAGGTGTGAAATATGCCGCTGAACATAGACTGGCAGCAGATACTGCTGCACTGGATGAACCTGGCTATACTGGCCGGAGGGCTGTACTTCCTGCTGTATAAGCCGGTGGTAAGCTTTATGCAGAAGCGCGAGCAGCACTATAAGGACATGGAGGAAAAGGCAGAGGCGGAGCTTCAGAAGGCCGAGGAGGCCAAGGCCCAGTACCAACAGAAGCTGGACGCCGCCGAGGACGAGATAAGGGAGGCCCGCCAGAAGTCCCAGGCTGTGGTGCAGAAATCCGCCGAGGAGCAGCTGGCCCTGGCCCAGGCTCAGGCCAGGGAGATAGTGGTGGACGCCCACGCCCAGGCCAAGGAGACAAGGGAGAAGGCCCTGAGGGACTCCCAGCGTGAGCTAAAGCGCATAGCCTCCGAGGCCGCGGGGAAGCTTGCCTTCCACAAGGACGACGACCCGTTCGACAGCTTCCTGGACCTTGCGGAGGGAGGAACCAAGCATGAGAGCCGATAGGAGCCATCTGTCCGCCCTGCTGAGAAGCGCCCGCGAGCCCACCGAGGAGCAGCTTCGGCGCTTTGGCGCCTATCTTGAAAAGCGCTATAAGCGCACGGTGCCCGTGTCCTGGGAAAAGGACGAGGAGGTGCCGGTGGGCTTCAAGATGCAGGTGGGCTCCGACGTGTACGACTGGACCCCCCAGGGCACCTTCAGGCAGTTTCGGGACCATCTGCTGAACGTGCGCGAGGGCGAGAACGATATTCTCCCCCTGATGAAGGAGGCCGTTGAGAACTGGCGGCCCAGCGCCGAGCCCGAGGAGATGGGCGAGGTGCAGACCGTTGACAGCGAGGTGGCCGTCATAAGCGGCCTGACCCACGCCCGGTACGGGGAGATACTCACCTTCCCCTCTGGGGTCAAGGGCATGATACAGGACCTTGGCCGGGAGGATATAAGCTGCGTGCTCTTCGGGGACAGCGGCGAGGTGGCCGCCGGGGACATGGTCCGCCGCACCCATAAGACCGCCGGTATGCCAGTGGGCGACGGCTTTCTGGGCCGTGTGGTGGACGCTCTCGGCGTGCCCATCGACGGCAAGGGGCATATAGACCCGGACGGCTACAGGCCCATAGAGAACCCCGCCCCGGGTATTCTCGACCGCCAGCCGGTAAACACTCCTATGGAGACGGGCCTTCTGTGCATCGACTCCATGTTTCCCATCGGCCGGGGCCAGCGGGAGCTGATAATCGGCGACCGCCAGACCGGCAAGACCGCCATTGCCCTTGACACCATCATAAACCAAAAGGGCAAGGACGTGGTGTGCATATACGTGGCCATCGGCCAGAAGACCAGCTCTGTGGCCCAGCTGACGGAGAACCTTCTGCGCCGGGGGGCCCTTAACTACACGACTGTCATCAGCGCCCCCGCCGGGGCCAGCGCCGCATTGCAGTACATCGCGCCCTACGCCGGGTGCGCCCTGGCCGAATACTTCATGTACTCGGGCCGGGACGTGCTGATAATATACGACGACCTCAGTAAGCACGCTATAGCCTACCGTGCTTTGAGCCTGCTTCTGGGCCGCTCCCCCGGGCGGGAGGCCTTTCCCGGGGATGTATTCTACCTGCACTCAAGATTATTGGAGCGCTCGGCCCACCTCTCTGACGAGCTTGGCGGGGGCAGCATGACCGCCCTGCCCATCGTGGAGACCCAGGCCGGGGACGTTTCGGCCTATATACCCACCAACATCATCTCCATCACCGACGGCCAGATATTCCTGGAGAGCGACCTGTTCTTCGCGGGCCAGCGGCCTGCGGTGAACGTGGGCCTTTCCGTGTCCCGAGTGGGCGGCGATGCCCAGACCAAGGCCATGAAGGCCGCGGCGGGCACCCTCCGGCTGGACCTGGCCCAGTACCGGGAGATGGAGGTCTTCACCCAGTTTTCAAGCGACCTGGACGAGACCACCAAGCGTCAGCTCACCTACGGCCAGGGGCTTATGCGCCTTCTGCGCCAGCCCCAGTATTCCCCATTCTCCCACCACAGGCAGGTGATAATACTCACCGCCGCCATGGCCCATATCATGCAGGATATACCGTTGGACAGGATGGATAAGTTCAGAGAGGGGCTTATAGCCTTTGTGGAGGATGAGGCCGCGGACCTCTGCCGCCGGGTGGACATGACCGGCAAGCTCTCAGAGGACGACAAAAAGGAGCTTGCGGACCTGTCAAAGGATTACCTCTCGGACTATCTCGGAAAGGCCGGTGACTGAGTATGCCCGGCACCAGGGAGATAAAGACCCACATGCAGAGTGTGCAGGAGACAAAGAAAATCACCAGCGCCATGTACCTTATCGCCTCCACAAAGCTTAGGAAAGCCCGGGCGGAGCTTGAAAACACCCGGCCTTACTTTAACGCCCTGCAGGGGGAGATAAAGCGGATATTCCGAAACGTCAGAAATGTTGAAAGCCACTACTTCTATCCCGACGAGGGGCTTCCCGCTCTTAACGGTACCTACGGCTGCCTTGTGATAACCGCCGACAAGGGCCTTGCGGGGGCCTATAACCAGAACGCCATAAAAGAGGCCATGAAGATACTGGAGCAGCACCCGGACACCAAGCTGTTCGTGGTGGGCGAGTACGGCAGGCGGTACTTTGACGGGCACAATATCCCCATCGAGCACAGCTTTCTATACACCGCCCAGAACCCCACAATGATGCGGGCAAGGGAGATAAGCGCACTTTTACTGGACGGCTTCAATAAGGGTGAGCTCCAGAAGATATTCGTGGTCTATACGGACATGGAGAACAGTATGAGCTTCCGCGCCCGCTCCACACGCCTGCTGCCATTTCACAGGACCTACTTTGTGGACACCATGGAGCACGAGAAGACCGTAATGGAGCCCTTCGAGTTCCTGCCCGACGCAAAGGCCGTGCTGCACAACATCATGCGAAGCTATATTTCCGGCTTCATATACGCGGCGCTTATCGACAGCTTCTGCTGCGAGCAGAACGCCCGCATGACCGCCATGGACAACGCCAACCGCAACGCCGAGGAGCTGATGGGGGAGCTCTCCCTCCAGTACAACCGGGTGCGGCAGTCGGCCATAACCCAGGAGATAACCGAGGTCTCGGCGGGGGCCAAGGCGCAGCGCAAGCGCTCGGAACGCATACGAAAGGAAGGAGAGTGATATACGATGGATAACCTTGAACGCGGCATCATCGTACAGATATCCGGCCCCGTGGTGGACGTGGAGATAGTTGACGGCGCGCTGCCGAAGCTGCGGGAAAAGCTTACCGTGGAGCTTCGCGGCGAGGTCCGGGTCATGGAGGTGGCCCAGCACCTGTCGTCGGACACGGTGCGCTGCGTCATGCTCTCCCCCAGCGAGGGGCTTCAAAGGGGCCTTGCCGTGGCGGTGCCCGGCAGGACCATCGAGGTGCCCGTGGGCACGGCCACACTGGGCCGCATGTTCAACGTGCTGGGCGAGCCCATCGACGGCAAGGGGCCCGTACCCGAGGGCACGCCGGTAAAGAGCATATACCGCAAGGCCCCCAGCTTTGAGGAGCAGAGCCCCGCCGTTGAGATACTTGAGACGGGCCTTAAGGTGAT
The DNA here is from genome assembly GCA_910584745.1 of uncultured Eubacteriales bacterium. GTDB lineage: Bacteria > Bacillota > Clostridia > Oscillospirales > Acutalibacteraceae > Acutalibacter. The sequence continues at coordinate 95,759 of CAJUDG010000002.1, read as the reverse complement.
AGACCTTCTGGAGCCCTATCCCCGTGGCGGCAAGATCGGCCTTTTCGGCGGCGCGGGCGTGGGCAAGACCGTGCTCATCCAGGAGCTTATACACAACGTGGCTATGGAGCACGGCGGCTACTCAATCTTCACCGGCGTGGGCGAGCGCAGCCGGGAGGGCAACGACCTCTGGCGGGAGATGCAGGAGAGCGGCGTTTCCGACAAGACCGCCCTTGTCTTCGGCCAGATGAACGAGTCCCCGGGCGTGCGCATGAGAGTGGCCCTCTCCGGGCTCACCATGGCCGAGCACTTCAGAGACGTGGAGCACAAGGACGTGCTCCTGTTCATCGACAACATCTTCCGCTTCGTCCAGGCGGGCAGCGAGGTCTCAACTTTGCTTGGCCGTATGCCCTCGGCCGTGGGCTATCAGCCCACACTGGCAAACGAGATGGGCGAGCTCCAGGAGCGCATAACCTCCACCAAGGACGGTTCCGTCACCTCGGTCCAGGCGGTGTACGTGCCCGCCGACGACCTGACGGACCCGGCCACGGCAACCACCTTCGCCCACCTGGACGCCACCACCGTTCTAAGCCGCAAGATATCCGAGCAGGGCATATACCCCGCCGTGGACCCCCTGGCCTCCACATCTCGGATCCTCGAGGCGGACATCGTGGGCGAGGAGCACTACAGGATAGCGAGAAAGTGCCAGGAGATACTTGAGAAGTACAGCGAGCTACAGGACATCATCGCCATCCTGGGCATGGATGAGCTCAGCGAGGAGGACCGCCGGATAGTGGGCCGGGCCAGACGGCTCCAGCGGTTCTTCGCCCAGCCCACCCACGTAGCTGAGAAGTTCACCGGCCTTCCCGGCATATACGTGCCCCTGAAGGACACCCTTGAGAGCTTCGGGGCCCTGGTGGACGGCGAGCTGGACCAGTACCCCGAGGCGGCCTTCTACAACGTGGGCACCTGGCGGGACGTGGTGGAAAAGGCGAAAAAGCTGGAAGCGGGTGAGGCCTGATGCAGCAGTTCCAGGTGCATATACTGGCCGCCGACCGCACCTTCTACGACGGCCCCTGCGTAAGCCTTACAGTACCCACCAGCGACGGCGAGCTGGGCATCCTGGCCCACCACAGCGCAATGATAGCCGCCGTCCAGCCCGGGACCCTCAGGTATCAGGCCCCAGGCTGCGAGGTGCAGCTGGCGGCGGTGTCCCCGGGGATGGTGAAGGTGGAGAACAACGAGGTGCTTGTGCTTGTAGACTCTGCCGAGCGCCCCGAGGAGATAGACGCCGCCCGGGCCCAGCGGGAGGCCGACGAGGCCATGGAGGCCATCCTGCAGAAGAAGTCCATCCAGGAGTATCAGGTGGCCCAGGGCACCCTTGCAAGGGCGCTTAACAGGCTTCGGGTAAAGTCCAGCTATACGGGAAAGCACTGATAAAAAAGAACCGGTTTTATCCGGTTCTTTTATTCTTTAAGATAGTTTTTAACGACCATCCGTATGCTCTCCTTCTCCCCCCCGTCCAGCCGCCTGTAGTCCCTGATAAGCGCCCATTCCTCCCGGCTGAGTTCAGGAGCCGCCGTATCACCCGGAGGGGTATGGCCAATAAGGTAGTCGACGGTGGTCCCAAAGTAGTCGGCAAGCATGATGAGGGTACCGATATCCGGCTCAAACTTCTGCTTTTCATATCTGTTTACGGACTGCTGGGTTATCCCCAGATAGTCCGCGATCTTCTGTTGGCTTACGCCCCTGCTTATGCGCAGGCTGCGAAGGTTTTTAACCATTTCTTGTTCACCCCGATAATATAATAACAACCTATAGGTGTTATTTGTATTATGCTCCGGGGATAAACTCTTTATTGACAACACTTTTAAAGTGTGATAAAATTGTACAATAATTTGCCGGCGCAAAAGGCTCCGGCATCGCGGGGAGGCGAAGGGATGGCGGCGGTGCTTATAATAATTGTCGTGGCCGTTATCGTCTGCGCCGCGAAGTTGATCCCCGGGCTGGACCCTGCCAGGGCAGAGGAGAGCGGAGGCGGGCTGATACAGTATCTGTCCGAATACGCCACCTATTCGAATTCCGTGCTCTTCCTCAACCGGCGCTCAAAATCGCTCAGGGCGGTCATGCGGGTACGGCCCTTTAAAAGCTATAGGGAGGACCCTGCCGGATGCCACGACGGCGAGACTGAACGGGCCTTCCTGCTGTTTGACGAGAAAAATATCTCCCGCATAAAACTGGCGGACAGCGTGCGCCGGGAGGCCGAAGGCTCTAGGATAGGGCGGTTCATGACCGATGCGGGCGAGATATACTTGGTTACCTCCTGGAACGCCGGCGGCGCGGCCGACAGCTCCCTTGCCACCTATGAAAAATGCGCCGAGATACTGGACTGGGTATGCTGTCTGGAATCCGAGGAATCCCATTGACACATCCCCCGGAATCAGGTATAATTTTATAGTGAACACAGCCGCGGGTTATGTTGCCCGCGGCCTTTTTAGAGCCAATATTGACCCGGAAAGGCGGTTTATTATGCGACATCTCATTGACCCTCTGGACTTTAACACGCAGGAGACCTCAAGGCTTTTGGAGCTGGCCGGAAGGATACTGGACAGGCCCCGGGAGTACGCCCACTGCTGCGACGGGAAGATCCTTGCGACGCTCTTTTTCGAGCCCAGCACCCGCACGCGCCTTAGCTTCGAGTCGGCCATGCTGCGGCTTGGGGGGCAGGTTCTGGGCTTCTCCTCGGCGGGCAGCAGCTCTGCCGCCAAGGGCGAGAGCGTGGCCGACACCATCCGCATGATATCCGGCTATGCGGACATCGCCGCCATGCGGCACTTCAAAGAGGGCGCGCCCTTCGTGGCCGCACGCTACTCAAAGATACCCGTTGTGAACGCCGGGGACGGCGGCCACCAGCACCCCACCCAGACCCTGACCGACATGTTCATGATAAAGAGAAAGCGCGGGGAGATAGGCAACCTCACAATAGGCCTCTGCGGCGACCTGAAATTCGGCCGCACGGTCCACTCCCTGATAAAGTCCCTGGTGCGGTATGAGAACGTGCGCTTCGTGCTCATCTCCCCCGAGGAGCTGCGGGCCCCGGGGTACATAGTGAAAGAGGTGCTCATGCCCTCGGGCCACAGCTTCACCGAGGCCAGAAAGATAGAGGAGGTCATGCCCGAGCTTGACGTGCTCTACATGACCCGGGTCCAGCGGGAGCGCTTCTTCAACGAGGAGGACTACGTTCGCCTTAAGGACTCCTATATCCTCACCCCCGAAAAGCTGAAAAGCGCCAAAAAGGACCTTGTGATAATGCACCCCCTGCCAAGGGTCAACGAGATAGACACCCTCGTGGACGAGGACCCCCGGGCCCTATACTTCGAGCAGGCCCGGGGCGGCGTGTTCGTCAGAATGGCGCTGATACTGGCGCTTTTGGGGCTGGAGCCGGATATTCTTGAAGCGTAATTTATAATAATTTGGAGGAAAATGTCATGAAAAAACTCACCGCGATCTTAATGTCCATCCTAATGCTCACCCTCTGCGCCTGCCAGGGATCTACCCCCCCCCCCCGCAAGAGAGCTCTAGCAGCTCCAGCGAGGTAAGCGAAGATACGAAGGAGCCCGAGGTTTTGCGGGTGGTGACGGATTCATATCAGGTTGCCAACTGGTACTCTCCGAACCCGGATCTGCCAGCGCGCGGCAAGCGGGCATTCCAGGAGATGATAGAACACTTCGGTGGAATGCCGAACGATATAAATGTTGAACTGGAAATACTGCCTATAGAGAGTTCGCAGTACGATGCCGAGCTGACCCACCTGAGGACGGAGATAATGGCGGGCGGCGGGCCCGACGTGTTCCATCTTTCCGGATTCGGCGGCGGCATTCAAGGTCTGCCGGACTCCACCTTGTTCCCAAACCCTGAACACGCTATGGCTTCCGGTTTTTTCCTTCCGCTGGACGAGTATATTGAAAACGCCCAGTTTATGGAGTTCGATAATCTCGACCAGAAGGTGATGGATGCCGGCAAGTACGACGGCAAGCAGTATATTCTGCCAATGCTCTACCGTATTCCCATGGGCGTCCTGCGCAAGGAGGCGGACGCGTCCTCCCTGCCCGCCGACTGGACACAGGCGCTTTCCTGTCCAGTCGATGAGGTTCGCAGGCAGTATTCCCGGGCGGCTACTGAACTGCCCGGTTTCCGGGAGATGGCCTTCGAGCAGATAGCGGACAATGCAAACGAGGAGCTTCTTATCGGGCAGGACGAGCTTTTCCAGCGGACTAAAGAAGCGCTGGATCTATACAGGGAATTTCCCGAAGGTATAAAGGGCCGCGCCCTTGACGACTGTGTGTGGACGCTCGACTATTACTGGCTGGACTATACCAGTGAGGAAGATGTCACTTACACTTTCTTTACTCCAAGGAATCCCCAGGGCGGCGTGACCGCTTCTGTGGAGACCTGGTGCGCGGTAAACAAGAACACCAAATTCCCCGAGGAAGCTTTCTTTATCACAGATTTTCTCTTGAGCAGGGATTTCCTCAGCTACACAAAATTCTGGGATTCCAAAAATTTTCTTTCAAACGAGGGCATAATGTTCACCGCCGTCAATATGGGCGCGATACCTGTCCACAGCTCCATCCTCAGCACGCCCAAGGGCTATTTCATGGCGAAGGCCGAAAACCCCATCCATTCCGAAAGGCAAATGGAGGCTCTGAAGGACGGAAGGGAAAGCGTTACCTTCGCTTATCTCACCGGCAATACAGACTGCCAGCTGGACCATATGTTTATAGAGTTAGTAGAAAGACTGGAACAAGGCGAAAACATCACCGACGACGACATCCGCAAGGCCACCGACAAGACCTACTCGACCTTGAGGATGATGCTTGCCGAATCATAAAAGGAGGAAACTATGTGAAAAAACTTACTGTGGTTTTGCTGTCCGTATTTATGCTCACCCTCTGTGGGTGCAGGCCGGACGGGGAGAGCCAGGCGCCGGAGGGCGGGGAGCAGGAGCCCCTGCGGGTATTGATAGACGTGGGGTTCGGCAGCCGCGTGTCCTCCTCCGTCCAGAAGACTTTGGATGATTTCCAGGAGATATCCTCTAAGGGAGGCAATGCGCAATATAAGAGCTTCCAGAACGTGATAGCGGAGCTGGGCGGGCCGGAGGATATAGAGCTTGAGTTCCCTCCAAGCTCCGGGGACGAGCGGGACGCGTACCTTACGGCCCTGCGCACGGAGATGATGGCCGGGAAGGGCCCGGACGTGTTCGTGTGTTTGAGCGGCCAGGCATGGTACTGGAACGAGGCGACCCGCTCCGGCCAGTTTGTGGACGCGCTGTTCAAGTTCCCCCAGCAGGCCATGGAGCGCAACATGTTCCTGCCCCTGGACGGCTATATAGAGAAGGCCCAGTTTATGGAGTGGGACAAGCTGACCCCGGCGGTAATGGAGGCCGGGAAGAACGAGCATGGGCAGCTCCTATTGCCCATGACCTATACCGTGCCGGTCACATACTTCAAAGCGGAGGATGTGTCCATAAAGCCGGACGCCGGGCTCAGCTGGAAGGACATGCTCTCCGGCCCGCCGGAGCTGCTTGCCGCCGCGGCTTCCTCACACCTGGCCTTACAGAGCACCGCTCTCGCGCCCCTTGCCGACTACAAAAAGGACGAGCTGGCCATAACCGAGGAGGAGCTTTTGGAATACGTCGCCATGCGGCAGGACGCCAAGGAACGCATAAAGGCCACGGAGCTGCCGGAGAGGGCCTCCCAGTCGCTGAAACCGAATATCTGGTTCGACGATGAGTACGGCAAGGAAAACGAGCTGGCGCTTGTGCCGGTCTACTCCCGCGGCGGCGGGTATACGGCCTTGGCCACCAGCTTTCTCGGGATAAACGTCAACACCAAGCGCCCCGGCGACGCCTTCTTCATCGCCGACTACCTTATGAGCAAAGAGGCCCAGCGGTCCATTCTCTACACCCACATTACCTGGGACAACTCCATACCCACCATGGAGGGCCTGCTGTCCGGCCGGGGATACGGGTTATGCAGCCCCCAAGGTGACTACGCCTATATGTCGGATAACCTATACTCCGCGTTCACAGAGCTCCGTGACGGCCTGTCCGGCGCGGACTTCTACACGCCCCTTGACCTGGAGCTCTATAACTTGGACCTCCAGCTTGAGGAGGGCACGGACAAGCCCATAGAGGACCTGGTGCACGGCGTGTATATGCGCATGAATATGATGCTTGCCGAATCTTAAAGGAGAGAGTTATATGAAAAAACTCACTGCGGTTTTGCTGTCCGTATTTATGCTGGCCCTCGTGGGGTGCGCAGAAAAAAAGCCAAACTCCCAGCAGAGCTCCCAAGAGCCCGAAACCCTGCGCATAGCCACAGATATGGGCAGCATGTCAAAGTGGTACACCGGCAAGACCCGCGTCAAGGAGGGCAGCCATGCCCTCCAGCAGATAGTCGACCACTTCGGCGGAACTCCCAATGGGCTGAAGGTTGAGCTTGAAGTGCTCCCTACGAAGGACGGCGAGTATCAGTCTGCGCTTACCCATATGCGCACCGAGATCATGGCCGGTAACGGCCCGGACGTATTCTATCTGTCCGGCTTCGGCAGCTGTGAGGATTCCCTTCCCACCGATACCCTGTTTCCCAACCCCGAGCACGCAATGGCCTCAAAATTTTTCCTCCCCCTGGACAAGTACATAGAAAACGCACGATTCATGGAGTGGGACAAGCTGGACCAAACTGTCATGGCAGCCGGGCAGTACGATGGCAGCCAGTATATAATGCCCATGTTCTACCGGCTCTCCATGGGCGTGCTCCATCGCGAGACGGACGCTGAGAGCCTGCCTTCCGACTGGCAGGAAGCTATCGCCAGCGGGGAAGAAGATATCCTCAGAATGTATGCCCAAGCGGTGTCACGCTCCACCCCCGGCTTTAGGGAGACCGTTTTCGGCCAGATAGCCGACAACATAGGCGAGGAGCTCCTTCTTGATAAGGACGAATTGTTCCAGCGCACAAAGGAAGCGCTGGCATTATACGAGAAATACCCGAAGGTGCCCAGCGGTTCAAAGACGAACTCTGGTATGTGGTATATCAATTACTCCGACTATAGCTTATATTATCTGAGCGGAACGGAAGACCCGCCGAAGGGGAACACCGATTTTACCTTCTTCGCGCCCAAGGGCACCCAGGGGTGTGTTACCGCCTCTGTTGAGCACTGGTGCGCGGTCGGCAACAGCACCAAGCATCCGGAAGACGCTTTCTTCATGGTTGACGTGCTTCTCAGCGAGGAATTCCTCTCCTGCCGGCATTTCTGGAACATAAAAAATTCAAGCTCTGTGGATATCCCTCTTTTGGGCTACCCCGGCTATGGGTGTATACCTGTGAATACTGAATTGCTCTCAAACAACAAGAAAAAATTTAAGGATTGCAGTATTCCGGCCAAACAGTCCACAGCTCTGGCCGAGGCCCGAGGGGATATCACCTATGCCTATATTACCAGCAACGTTGACCGGGAGCTGGACCATATGTTCATTGAGCTGAGAGACAGGATAAAGCAGGGCGAGAACCTAACCGACAACGACATCCGCAAGGCCACCGACAAGACCTACTCGACCTTAAGGATGATGCTTGCCGAATCATAAAAGGAGGAACTGAAAAATGCTAAACATCGACAGCATAGAAAACGGAATAGTTATCGACCACATCACCGCCGGGCGGGGGATGCGGGTGTATGAGCTTCTGGAGCTTCAGAAGCTTGACACCTGCGTGGCCATAATACGCAACGCCCGCAGCAGCAAGTTCGGCAAAAAGGACATAATCAAGATAGAGGGCCTGACGGACATAGACCTGGACGTGCTGGGGTTTATCGACGACCACGCCACGGTCTGCGTTATCCGGGACGGGGCGCTTATCGGGAAGAAGCAGCCGAAGCTGCCCAAAAAGCTTGTGAACATCGTCAGCTGCAAGAACCCCAGGTGCATAACCAGCGTAGAGGACGTGGACCAGGTGTTCACCCTCTGCGACGGGGAGCGGCACCGCTACCGCTGCCAATACTGCGAGCAGGTGCTGGAGGAGGACAGATAACATTCAAGGGGGTGGGCTCATGAAGTGGACCGAGAGCCAGTGGGACGCCATAGAAGCGAGAAGGGGCACGGTGCTGGTGGCCGCGGCGGCGGGCTCGGGCAAGACCGCCGTGCTGGTGCAGCGGGCCATAGAGCGGCTTATCGACCGGGAGGACCCGACCCCGGCCAACCGGCTTTTGATAGTCACCTTCACAAAGGCCGCGGCCGCCGAGATGCGCGCCCGGCTTGAGGGGCGGCTGTATGAGCTCTTAAGGGAGGACCCCTCAAGCGGCCTTCTCCGCCGCCAGAGCATACTCCTGCACCAGGCCCATATCGGCACGGTGGACAGCTTCTGCGCGGAGATGGTCCGGGAGTTCTTCCACCTGCTGGACATAGCGCCGGAGTTCAAGATACTCTCTGACAAGCGGGAACAGGAGCTGATAAACGAGGCTTTAGAGGAGGCCGTGTCCGCGGCCTATGACGGCGGCGGCATCCGGGAGCTCTCCGACGCCTTTGCCGCCGAGCGGGACGACCGGCGCATAACGCGCATGGTCCTTACCCTGTACCGCTTCATGCAGAGCCATCCCTTCCCGGAGAAGTGGCTGAATGAGAAGGTGGAGATGTACTTTGCCGGGGACGGAACGCCCTGGGAGCGGGTGATCCTTGAGTACGCCGCCGAGGCCGCCGGACACACCGCCGCCCTGCTAAAGGGGGCCATTGCCCTATGCGGCGAGGGCGGGCCCGTATACGAGAGCTTCTCCCCGGCCCTCTCTGCGGACCGGGAGGCCTGCCTGGCCCTTATGGAGGCTGCCCGGTCCGGGGACTGGGACCTCTGCTCAGACCTTGTGGGGGCGTGGGCCCCCGCAAGGCGGGGCCGCCTGCCAAAGGGGGCCGGGGACGACCCCCTGGTCTCCCGGCTTGAGGCGGTGCGCGCCGAGGTAAAGCGGATAATCCCCGGGCTCTCCCGCTGCCTGTCGGCCCCCCGGTCCGCCTGCCTTGAGGAGCTTCAAAAGGCCGGGCCGCTGCTTCAGAGCCTTGCGGGGCTGACCCTGGACTTCTCAAGGCGCTATGAGGGCAAGAAGCAGCAGAAGGGCTTTCTGGACTACAGCGACCTTGAACACTGCGCCATACGGCTCTTTGTCAATGGGGATGGTTCCCCCACCCCCGCCGCTTTGGAGGTCTCGGGGCGGTTCGACGAGATAATGATCGACGAGTACCAGGACATAAACGAGGTCCAGGACAGCATCTTCCGGGCCGTCTCCAAGGAGGGGAAGAACCTCTTTATGGTTGGCGACGTGAAGCAGAGCATCTACGGCTTTCGCCGGGCCATGCCGGAGATATTCCTGCGCTGCCGCCGGGCCTTTGGAAAGTATGACAGAAGCGCCAAAAAGTACCCCGCCTATATCGTCCTTGACCGCAACTTCCGCTCCCGGCGTGAGGTGACGGACGCGGTGAACTTCGTCTTCTCAGAGCTTATGAGCCGGGAGGCCGGGGACGTGGACTATACCGGCGAGGAGCGGCTGAGCTGCGGCGCGGGCTATGGCCCCAAGGAGGGCTGCGAGACCGAGGCGGTCTTTATCTCCCGGGGAAAGGCCCCTGCCGAGACCGCCGAGGCGGCGTTTATAGCAAAGAGAATAAAGGAGCTTATGAACGGCGGCTTCACCGTCAGTGAAGGTGATACCGAGCGCCCCATAGCCTTCGGGGACTTCACGATACTCCTGAGAAGCGCCAATAAGCACGCCCATGTGTACGCCCATGAGCTGAAACGCCTGGGGATACCCGCCCGGGCCACGGTCAGCGGGGGCTTCTTCGCGGCGGCGGAGATACAGACCATGCTGTCCCTTTTGCGGGTGGTGGACAACCCCAACCAGGACATCCCCCTTCTGGCCCTTCTGATGAGCCCCTTATACGGCTTTTCCGCCGACGATACAGCAAGGCTTCGGGCCGGGGACAAGTCCGTGTCCGTGTATGTGTCCCTTACCCGGGCGGCGGAGGGCGAGCCCCGCTGCCAGAGGGTCCTGGAGGAGCTGTCAACGCTCCGGGGCCTTGCGGCCACCATGCCCGCCGACGGCTTTCTCACCATGGTCTATGGCCGCACGGGCTTTTTGGACATGGCCCGGGCCATGGACGATGGGGCGGGGCGGCTTGCAAACCTCCAGCTGTTGCAAAGGTATGCCCAAGAGTATGAGAGCTCCGGCTACCACGGGCTGTCAGGCTTTGTGCGGTTTCTGGACCGGCTCAGAGACTCGGGCACAGACTTACAGGCCGCGGAGCTCCAGCCCACGGGCTCGGACGCGGTGAACATCATGAGCATCCACAAGTCCAAGGGGTTGCAGTTCCCGGTGTGCATAGTGGCCGGCTGCGGCAGGAACTTTGCTGGTGACCAAGCCGAGGAGGTGCTTCTGCACCCGGAGCTGGGCCTTGGGGTCAAGCTCAAGGAGGGCCCCGGGGGAGCCCGGTTCACCACCACCGCCCGGGAGGCCATCGCCCTTGAGACCGCCCGGGGGGCCGGTGCCGAGGAGCTGCGCGTGCTGTACGTTGCCATGACCCGGGCACAGGAGAAGCTTATCCTGGTGTCCTCGGCGCCGGACATGGAGACGCTGCTGCAAAAGGCGGCCATGGAGCCATTGGGCAGCAGGATATCCCCCTTCACCGTGCGAAAGTCCAGAAGCGCCGCCGCCTGGCTCATGCTCTGCGCCCTCAGGCACCCGGACGGCGGGGAGCTGCGGCGGCTTGCGGGCATAGAGGAAAGCGTATCCGGCACAGACAACGGCGCACCCTGGCGGATACGCCTAACGGAATACACGCCCCCGGAAACTGAGGACGCTCCCTCTGAGGAGACGGCCGTGGAGCCCGACATGGAGCTATACGCCCGGCTTCAAAGCCAGGCCGGATTCGAGTACCCCCACGCGGATGTGCTGGACGTGCCCGCCAAGGTATCGGCGTCGAAGCTGGCGGCACAGCAGGGGGGCTCCCGGGAGCTGAACCTGTCAAGACCGGCGTGGCTTGGGGCAAAGGGCATGACCCCGGCACAGCGGGGCATAGCCCTGCACGAGTTCATGCAGTTCGCGGACTTCCCCGCCGCCGCGGGGGACCCGGCCGCCGAGATAAGGCGGCTGTCGGACCTCAAGTATCTCACCCCCGAGCAGGCCGGGGCGGTGGAGGTAAAAAGGGTGCGGGCCTTCTTCAAAAGCCCCCTTGGGCAGCGGGTGCTGGCTTCGCCGGAGGTCATAAAGGAGCGGCGCTTCACCGCCGTGATACCCGCCGGGGTGGCCCAGCCCGGCACCCCCGCCCCGGAGGAGCCCGTGGTGCTCCAGGGGTCGGTGGACTGTACATTTTTAGAGGACAGCAGACTGAATATCATAGACTTTAAAACAGACCGGGTAGAGGACATGGAGGAGCTCTGGCGGCGGTACGAGGTACAGATAAGGCTGTACGCCCGCGCCATGGAGGAGGTCGCGGAGCTTCCCATAGGCGAGATGTTCCTGTATTCCACCTGGTTAAGTATGGGGAGTGGAAAAGTGTATGACGAAAAAGGCAGCGCATAAAATATTACTGAACGTGTTCGTCAGCCAGGCCCATATGAACGGCGCGGTCATGCTGGACATCATGGGGGACTTCCGCACGGAGGGGAATCCGGACTTCACCGTCTTCGTCGCCGACCCCCATGGCCGCGTGACAGAGCTCCCGTCCTTTCCCGCCCATCTGGCCATAGAGGACCCCGAGCTCTGGTGGCCCCGGGGGTATGGGGAGCAGCCCCTCTATACCGTCCGGGTGGAGGCGAGGCTCGACGGCAAAGTGGCAGATTCCTGGGAGCAGAAGATCGGCCTGCGCACGGCTTCGATGTCCATAGAGAGGGACCGGTACGGCGAGAGCTTCGCCCACATGATAAACGGCGTCAAGGTCTTCGCTATGGGCGCCTCCTATATTCCCCGGGACGATACTTCCCCTGAGCTTACCCGCCGGCTCCTTGAGGACGCTGCGGCGGCAAATTTCAACTGCATAAGGGTCCGGGGCGGGGCATATCCCGATGACTCCTTCTACGATATATGCGACGAGCTTGGCCTTATGGTCTGGCAGGACCTCGCCCTCACCGGCAGCGCCCATGAGCTCGCCACCCCCGCCGCCTGGAGCGTAAAGGCCCAGGTCCGCTCCATCGTGACCCGCCTGAGATCCCGCCCCTGCGTAGTCCTCTGGTGCGGCGGCGATAGTCTGGAGCTCTCCGCCCCAGAGCTGACCCCCAGACAGCGGGCCGACTATATCCGCGTCTTCGAGTATATCGTCCCTGTGGAGCTCCAGAGGCTGGCCCCCGACGCATTTTACTGGCCCTCAAGTCCCTCCTCCGGCGGCGGCTTTGATGAACCCGCCAGCCCCCATAGGGGCGACGTCCACCCCAAGTGCTCCGACCCCGGAGAGCCCGGGCGCTATGTCTCTGACTTCGGCACCCCCTCCTGCCCCTGCCTGCCCACGGTGGAGGCCTTCGCCCGCCCCCAGGAGCGCAACCTGTTCTCCCGGGCCATGGAGGAACACTCGGCGGGCCCCCGTGATACGGCCCATATCATGTCGAATATCCGGCGGTATTACCTCTGCCCCACCTCCTTCGACGCCCTTATCTATGCCTCCCAGCTCTCTCAGGCCGAGATACTTCGTGCCGCCGCCCAGCGCTACCGGCGGCATCGGGGCCGCTGCATGGGGGCACTATACCGGCAGCTCAACGACCCCCGCCCCGGGATATCCTGCTCCTCCATCGACTATGCCGGCCGCTGGAAGGCCCTGCACTACTTCGCCAAGCGCTTCTTCGCCCCGCTGCTGCTCTCCTGCGGGGAGCTCACGGACAAGGCCCTGCGCCTATGCGTCTCCAACGAGACCCTAAACCCCCGCACCGTGCTCATTCGTTGGGCCCTGCACAATGACCTCTGCCATATAAAGCGCGAGGAGACCATTTCCCTGACGGTCCCGCCCCTCGAGAGCGCCCGGCTGGACCCGGTGCCCCTGCCCGAGGCGGACATATTCAGCGACTTTGTGACCTACGCTCTCTATGAAAAGGGCGCGCTCATAAGCTTCGGCACGGCGCTGTTTGTCCCGCCGAAATACTATGAGTTCCGGGACCCGCGGCTTCTGTGCCGCTTAGAGGGCGATGAGATAATCGTAACGTCCGCGGCCTATGCCCAGGGCGTGGAGATACGCAATTCTTCAGAGGACCTTGTGCTCTCTGATAACTACTTTGATATGCTGCCCGGAGAGCGCCGCGTTAAAGTTCTGCGCGGGAAGCCGGATGATCTCAGGGTACGCAGTGTGTTCGATATTAAATAACTTGCGCTTACGCGCAAACCCCAGACCTTGGGGCGCTGCCCCAAACCCCGCAAGGGGAACCAGTCCCCCTTGACCCCCTTCCCTTACTCCCCATCAGAAAGGAGCGCACCCCCATGCGCAAGCTCACCGCCGGCATCCTCGCCCACGTTGACGCCGGTAAAACCACCCTCTCCGAAGCCCTCCTCTACCGCGGCGGCGCCCTGCGCACCCTCGGCCGCGTGGACCACGCCGACGCCTTCCTGGACCACGACGCCATCGAGCGCGAGCGCGGCATCACCATCTTCCTGAAGCAGGCCGTCCTCCCCCTCCCGGACCTCCGGCTCACCCTCCTCGACACCCCCGGCCACGTTGACTTCGCCGCCGAGGCCGAGCGCACCCTCCAGGTCCTTGACTGCGCCATCCTGGTCGTCTCCGCCCCCGACGGCCCCCAGGGCCATACCCTCACCCTCTGGCGGCTCTTGGAGCGCCACAACGTGCCGGTGTTCCTGTTCCTCAACAAGATGGACCAGCCCGTGGACCGGGCCGCACTCTTTGAAAAGCTCCGGCTCACCCTCTCCCAGAACCTTCTGGACATGGACGGGTACGGCAGCGCCAGCTTCTTCGAGACCGCCGCCCTTGGGGACGAGGCCGCCCTCTCCGAGTACCTGGACGAGGGCAGCCTTGGCGAGCCCACCCTCCGCCGCCTTATCTCAGAGCGCAAATGCTTCCCCTGCTTCTTCGGCAGCGCCCTAAAGCTCCAGGGGGTCGACGAGCTCCTTGACGGCCTTACAAGGCTTGCCCCCCGGCCCACATGGGGCAATGACTTTGCCGCCCGGGTCTACAAGATAACCCGGGACGACCGGGGCGCACGGCTCACCCACGTAAAGATAACCGGCGGCAGCCTGAGCGTAAAGGAGAATATCCCCCTCCCCGGCGGCGGGGAGAAGGTCAACGAGATACGCGTCTACTCCGGCGCGAAGTTCACCCCCCAGAGCTCCGTTGAGGCTGGCGCCATATGCGCCCTCACGGGTCTCAGCTCCACCTTCCCCGGCCAGGCCCTTGGCGCTGAAAAGTCCGGCCCGCCCCCGGCCTTAGAGCCCGCCATAGCCTACCGTATGCTCCTGCCCCAAGGGGTGCAGCCCAGTTCCGTGCTGCCGAAGCTCCGGGAGCTCTCCGAGGAGGACCCCCAGCTGCACCTGGAGTGGAACGAGGCCTTACGGCAGATAACCGTGCGCCTTATGGGCAAGATACAGGCCGAGATACTAAAGCGGGTCATATCGGACCGCTTCGGCTTTGAGGTCCAGTTCACCGAGGGCAGCATTGTCTATAAGGAGACCATCAAAAACCCCGTCGAGGGCGTGGGCCACTTCGAGCCCCTGCGCCACTATGCCGAGATACACCTGCTCATAGAACCCCTGCCCCTCGGCAGCGGGGTAGAGCTTGCCACGGCCTGCTCTGAGGACGACTTCGCCGGGAACTGGCAGCGCCTGGTGCTGACCCATCTGGCCGAAAAGGTCTACCGCGGGGTGCTCACCGGCTCGGCCCTTACCGACGTCCGCATGACCATAGTGTCCGGCCGGGCCCACCTGAAGCACACCGAGGGCGGCGACTTCCGCCAGGCCACATACCGTGCCGTGCGCCAGGGGCTCATGAAGGCCCGGTCCGTGCTCCTGGAGCCCTGGTACTCCCTGCGCCTTGAGGTGCCCACCGAAAACTTCGGCCGGGCCCTTACCGACATCCAGCGCATGGGCGGCGAGGCCGAAGCCCCCCAGACCGTTGGCGATGAGACGGTCATAGAGGCCAGCGTCCCCGTGGCGGCCTTTGGCGACTACGCCACGGAGCTGGCCGCCTACACCAAGGGCCATGGCCGCGTATCCTGCGCCCTCTCTGGCTACCGTCCCTGCCCGGACCAGGAGGCCGTTATAAAGTCCATCGGCTACGACCCGGAGAAGGACCTGGACGATCCCCCGGGCTCGGTATTCTGCGCCCATGGTGCCGGTTTCCTGGTGCCCTGGAATGAGGTGGAGAGCTATATGCACCTGCCCGCCCTGAAGCTCAACGAGGACGGCGACCCTTTTGTCCCGGCCCCCGGGGAGCAAAACGGACCCTCTCCCCGGGGCTCCCGCCCCCTTGCGCCCCTTGAGGCCGACAAGGAGCTTCTGGCCATATTCGAGCGCACCTACGGCCCCGTAAAGCCCCGGGCCTTCGAGCCGGCCCCCCGGCCCAAGCGCCCCGTGTCCTCTGATACCAGCCCCCGCCGGCCCATAGAGCTCCCGCCCCAGGGGCCGGAGTATCTGCTTGTGGACGGCTATAACATGATCTTCGCCTGGGAGGAGCTGAACGCCCTGTCAAAGCTGGACCTGTCCTCCGCCCGCACGGCTCTTGCGGACATCCTCTGCAACTATCAGGGCTTCCGGCAGAACCGCATTATACTGGTCTTCGACGCCTACAAGGTCCCCGGCGGCGCGGGCTCTGTGACGAAGTATCACAATATCCACATCGTCTACACCAAGGAGGCCGAGACCGCCGACGCGTACATCGAGAAGGCCAGCTACCAGCTTACCAAGGAGCACCGCCGGGTGCTGGTAGCCAGCGCCGACTTTGCCGAGCAGCTTATCATTCTCGGCCACGGGGCCCTGCGCATGTCAGCCCAGGAGCTGCGCTTAGAAGTTGAGCGGGCTAATGGGGAGATAAGGGATATTTTAGAGCGCCAAGCGCTCCTGCCAAAGGGCAGTGGGAATATGCGCGAGGCGTTTCGCAAGGCGATAGAGGATAAACATTAAGCGGGCACGTCCTTACGGACTGCCCGCTTTTAGGTCGTGGGGCTCGGCCCCACACCCCGCCACTTTTGAAAAAGTGTACAAAACTTTTACCCGCGCTTCGCGCGCTGCCGCACCGCCTCATACATCAGCACAGTCCCCGCGCAAGCCACATTAAAGGAACTCGCAGACCCCTCCTCCGCCATAGGTATCGTACACAGCACATCGCACCCCTGCTTGAACCCATAGCTGAGCCCGTCCGTCTCATTCCCCAGCATAAGCATCACCGGCCCCGAGAGGTCCTCCCCCCAGACCGCCCTCTGCCTATGGGCCGTGGTCCCCACCGTCCGAAACCCCGGGTAACTTGCCCGCAGCTCCTCGATATAGGCCGTCACGTCCCTTCGCTCCATCTGCGCCGCCTGCACCCGGAAAAACGACCCCATGCTGGCCGTCACCACCTCCGGGTCATAGAGGTCCACGCCGTGCCCGGTAAGTATCAGCCCGTCGGCCCCCAATCCGTCGCAGGAGCGCAATAAGGTCCCCAGGTTCCCCCTGTTCGACGGCCTGTCGAACAGCACCAGCAGCGGGTCCTCCGGCAGCCTGAACTCCCCGGCCCCGCCCCTGCGCATATTCACAACGGCCATCAGCTCAGAGGTGTCCTCCTTGCCGCTCAGCTCCTCCATCAGCTCCGGGCTCAGCCGCAGGTTTTCCCCGGTCCTGACCTCCCGCAGCATACCCTTCGCCCAGTCCGAGAGCTCACGGTCCCTTGGGTACACAAAGGAGGCTATCTCCCATCCGTTTTGCGCGGCCCCGTTCAGATTCCGCACGCCCTCCACCAGAAACTGCCCGTACCTGTGGCGCTTGTTCCTGTTGGTCTTGAGCACCTGCAATTTCTGAAAGGCCGCGTCCCGGCTATAGATATCCCTTATCATTTCTGCACGTCTATGAGCACCTTCATGGTGGACTCCCGGTTCTCGTCTATGTACTTATAGGCCTCCAGATACTCCCTAAAGGGGAACCTCTTTGACAGCAGCGGCATCAGCCGCACCTTCCCCTCCTGCACCAGCTCGATGGCCTTCTCATAGTCCTCGCTCCTGTACATCATGGAGGTGTTCAAATCCAGCTCATGGTCGTTGAGCACCGCCAAATCCACACTGGCCATCTTCGCGAACACCGCCACCAGGATGATTGTGCTGCCCTTTCTGGCGTACTTTATGGCCTGCCCCATGGTCACGTCGTTCCCCGCGCAGTCATAGATAACGTCCGCCTTATCCGGCCCGAATAACTCCACAAAAGCCTCGCCGAAGTCCCGCTCCCTGGTGTGCACCACCATATCCGCGCCGCACTCTTTAGCTTTCTCCAGTCTCAGCCCGCTCACGTCCGTCACCATCACCCGGCCGGCCCCCAGGCCCTTAGCCGCCTGGGCCACCAGTATGCCGATGGGCCCGGCCCCCAGCACGCAGATGTCGCGGCCTCTAACGTCCCCGGCCCTGCGCACCGCGTGCACCGCCACCGCCAGGGGCTCTATCATGGCGCCCTCCTCAAGGCTCATCTCCTCCGGCAGGGGGGTGATCTTCTCCGCGTCCACCGCGAAGAACTCCGATGCCACGCCGGTAGTCTGGAAGCCCATCACCTTAAGGCTCTCGCAGAGGTTATACTTGCCGTTCCTGCACGGCCAGCACTCCCCGCAGACCACCTGGGGCTGTATCGTCACCTTCTGCCCCACCTTTAGGCCCTCTACGCCGTCCCCAAGCTTCTCTATCACCCCGGACACCTCGTGGCCCTGGGTCACGGGATAGCTTGTAAAGGGGTGCTCGCCGTGGTACACGTGTATGTCCGACCCGCAGACCCCTATTTCCATTATCTTTACCAGCGCCTGGCCCGCGCCTATTTCGGGCACAGGGATTTCCCGGAACTCTATCTTTCCGGGCTCGGTCATTACCTGTTGAAGCATTACTTATTCCTCCTATAATCTTTTCTTGCCTTCGGCAAGCCCAGACCTTGGGGCGCTGCCCCAAACCCCGCCACCTTTAAAAAGGTGGACGAAAATTTTTCCCTTCGCTCCGCTCAGCTCGCCTTCAAACTCTCCAGCTTCGCCCCAATATACTCCCGGACCTCCTCCTTCGGTATATCCAGCGCCGCCGCCAGCTCCCCAAACAACAGCTCCTCCGCCTGCTTCAAATACCTCTCGTCCACGCTGCCAAACTTCCTTTTCTGGCTCAAAAGCCACTGCTTCTTGGTATAGATAGAGATAGTCATCTCCATCCAGTTCTGACAGCTATAACTTTTAAGCTGTGCCGCATAGTGCTCGTTGAGCTCCCTGCTTACCCTGCTGTGAAACGCCGGACAGTCCATCGTGGGGATAAGCCCTATCAGCCGGTCCGCCTCGTCGCGCGTTATGATGGGCCGGATAAATACCTTGTCCGAGTCCACCGGCACCGAGATAACGCAGGCCTTATACAGCGGCTGCATGACATAGTACAGCCGCTCCTCCCCGTCCGGGCAGGTCTGATTGATTATTTCACTCACCCTGCACACGCCCGTGCTGCCATAAGAAACCAGTTCTCCCACCTGATACATGCTCTTTCCCCCTCTTGATGCAGTCTGCTGTATTTACATAATAAGTATAGTATACCACATTTAGAGACGGAATGTAAGCAAAAAAAGCCTGAAAACTTTAAAATTTGAAAAGTTTTTTCATGGATCCGGCCTTTTACCAGATGCCGTTGGTGAACCAGTCGGGCAAAAGCGCCGCTTGGCTGAGTATCAGCATGATCTTTATCATAACCCCGATGGCCGATATCACTATCCCCGCCACCGCAAGGCCTCTGTTCCTGTCGCTCCTAAAGCCCACTATGGACGCGATAAGCCCCAAAGGCAGCAGCAAAACGCTTGCGAAGAAATACCCCACCACCGAGGACACGAGCCCCAGCACCGTGAAGATATCCATCCAGCAGAAGGGCCGCTGGGGCCGGACGTACTGTGGCGGCGCAAACTGCGCGGGCGGCGGCAGCATGACCCTGGGCGGCACCGCCGGCTGGAACGGCTGATACTGCGGCGCTGCCGGCTGCACCGGCGGCTGTGCCGGAAGCGCCGCCCCGCACCTCAGGCAGACCGCCGCCCCCTCCATGTATTCGGCCCCGCAGTTGGGACAGTTACTCATATAAACGCACCTTCCTTTTTATCGGATTATGACAGCTCCTTAATAAACATGACCTCGTCCTCCCGCAGGAACCCCGCGCCCTCATACAGCGCTTGGGCCGGGAGATTGTCCTCTCCTGTCAGCACCGTCAGCTCGCCCAAGGGGCCGAAGTGCTCTACCGCCGCCCGCTCTGCAAAGGCCAGCATCTCCCTGCCAAGGCCCTCCCGGCGGTACTCCTCGTCCACAAAGACCTCGGTCACCTCCGCCGAGGGGATCTCATAGCAGAATGAGCGCTTCACCTGCACGCAGACGAATCCCCTCAGCGTCCCCTCCAGGTCCGCAACTATCACCAGCTCCTGTGTGTTCTCCCTAAGGGACCGGGCCATCAGCTCCACCGTGCTGCCGCTGGGCCCGTTGAACCGCTCGTTCAGCTCGTATAGCTGCGCCGCGTCCCCAGGCTCCGCAAGGCGTATCACGAAGCGTGAAACGCTGCGTCTCACGCTTCACTCCTCCTCTGCCCCAGAAGCAGCAGCACCAGCCCCACCAGGAACAGTATTGCAAGGCTTATAACGCCTATGGAATCCCGGCCGGTCAGCTGGGTGAACAGCGCCACCAGCAGCGGGCCTATGACCGCCGCGAACTTGCCGAAGATGTCGAAGAAGCCGAAATACTCATTAGAGCGCTCGGCGGGTATCAGCTTGCCGAAATGGGACCGGGAGATGGCCTGTATGCCCCCCTGCACCGTGCCCACCAGGAACGCCATGCACCAGAACAGCACCAGCGACAAAGTCAGCGCCCCCGGATCCCCGGGGTTGTTCTCGATGTTGAAGCCCATATAGAAGCCCACAAGGCAGATAAAGAAGTATATCCCCACCGCCCCGCACAGGGCCTTTAACGCCCCTATCTTCTCCGCAAGCCTGCCGAACATGATAGAGAACGGCACGGCCACTATCTGGGTCATCAAGAGCGCCAGTATCATGCTGATATTGTCCAGCCCAAGCTTGGATCCATAGGAGGTGGACACGGAGATTATGGTGCCCACGCCGTCGATATAGAAGAAGTAGGCCAGTATAAACAGGAAGATATGCTTCTGCCTGAAAATGTCCTTTGCCGTGCGCCCCAGGTTCTGGAAGGTGGAGCGCACCAGATTCTTCTGCGGCTCGATATAGTGCACCTGATGCACGTTCTTCATAAATGGTATGCTGAACGCCGCCCACCAAACGCTTGTCAGCACTATCACCAGCTTAAAGGCCAGCATATTGTCCATGCCCATGAGAAACAATATCACTATGCTGATGACAAATGGTATGGTGCTGCCGCCGATATAGCCCATGGCATAGCCCCAGGAGGACACCCGGTCCATGCGCTCGTTGGTGGTCACGTCCGTCAAAAAAGAATCATAGAACAGGCAGGACCCCGAAAAGCCAATATGCGAGAGAACATATCCCACCAGCAGCATACGGTACTCGTCGAACAGGGCGCTTGTAAGGGTAAACAGCACCCCTATCACAAGAAACGCCGTAAACAGCTTCTTCTTATGCCCCTGATGGTCCGCCAATGCCCCCAGCACCGGCGCCAGAATAGCCACCACAAAGGTGGACACGGACGTGCCATAGCTCCACAGCACCAGGTTGTCCGCCCCCGCCGCCTGACAGACCGAGCCGAAGTAGATGGGGAAGATCACCGCCAGGATGTTGGTCGCGTACACGGAGTTGGCCCAGTCGTACATTATCCAGCTCTTTTCGGGCCTGGTGAATTTGAATTTGTTGGCTTTAGCCATTGAATAACACCCCTTTCTTGCTATATTATATCATCCCATATTTTGGATAAAAACACAAGGGGTTTTTTAATATTTTTATGTTTTTATATAAATAATATGGGGAGAAGCCAAAGCCTCTCCCCTGGTCGTTATTGTTTTGTGACCGGCACCCACAGCTCGCAGAACACCCCCGGCTCCCCCCGCTCATAGTAGAGCTCAAAGTCCGGCAGGTCCGTCTGAACGTACCCTGTCTGTGGACAGAATTCCTTATAGAACCTGTCCCAGGCCTCGCCTATACACTCGCCGTCCGTGCCCCTGCACTTAAAGACAGCGTATTCGGCGGGCTCCGCCTCCCAGAGGTCATATTCCCCCTCCGAAAGTTCGCCCATGCGCCCGTTATCCCGCACGCCGATGCCGTAGTAAAACTCCGTCTCGCTCTCCAGCACCGGCCCGCAAATGCCGTACAGATCCCTCTCGCCCCTGGGGCAGAGCCCTCTCAGTTTCTCAAGGGTCCCATTCGCCGCGCACTCCGTCCAGAGATCCGGGATACCTCTCCAGTCCTTGTCCCGCAGGCTCTCGTTGTCGAAAGCACGCTTCACCACAATGAACCTCATGCGCTCCCCGCGCTCCATCCTGTACTCCAGCATACTGCCGCCTCCTATGGTGATTTTTATCATAAGAGGTTCAAAGAGCTGCGGCGCCGCCCCACCGGCCTTTACCTGCCTGGGCGTGGAGCCGTGGAACCTTGCAAAGGCCTTTGTGAAACTCTCCGGGGACTCATAGCCGTACTTTAAGGCCGCCTCCAGGACCGAGATATCCGTGTTTTTCAGCTCCTGCCCCGCAAGGCTCAGCCTTCTCCTTCGGATATACTCGTTGGCCGTCATGCCCACGGTGAAGCTGAACACCCTGTGAAAGCTGTACCCGGACATGTGCACGGCCCGGGCCGCGTCCACATAGCCGATATCCTCCAACAGATGCTCCTCCATAAAGTTTATGGCCTGCTGCAATATCTCTACAGCCCCTCTGCCCGCCATTCTCTCTCCCCCCTTATGTGGGCCCAGTATACCATGCCCCGCGGGAAAAATCCTGGCGCGCCTTGCCCAATTTTATTCCGAAGCCAGCGTGAACTGATCCACCAGCTGCTTCAGACCGTTGGCCTCGGCGGACAGCTCCTCGCTTGCGGCGGCGCTCTCCTCCGCCGTGGCGGAGTTGGTCTGCACCACCGAGGATATCTGCTCCACGCCCTCGGTTATCTGGGTGATGGCCTCGGTCTGCTTTGCCACGGCCTCTACCACCACATCCATCTGCTCGGTCACGTGGCCCGCGTGCTCGCTGGTCTTCTCCAAAGAGCTTGTTACCTTGTCCACGGCCTCGCTGCCCTCATTGACAGCGGTGATGGAGGTCTCGATAAGGCTCTTTGTGGCCTTGGCCGCCTGATCGGACTTGTTGGCAAGGTTCCTGACCTCATCGGCCACCACGGCAAAGCCCTTGCCGGCGGTGCCGGCCCTTGCGGCCTCCACGGCGGCGTTCAGCGCCAGGATATTGGTCTGGAAGGCGATATTCTCAATGGTCTCGATTATCTTGCTTATCTCCTGAGAGGATTCGGATATCCTGCCCATGGCGGTGTTGAGCTCCTGGACATAACCCACGCTCACTCCCAGCTGGGCCCCGGCCTGATTCACGAACTGGCCGGCCTGGTCGGCGGCCATAGAGGTGCGCTTGGCGCTGCCTGATATCTCAGTGATAGTTGCCGCCAGCTGCTGTATGGCGCTGGCCTGCTCCATGGACCCCTGGCTCAGGGCCTGGGCTCCGTTTGACACCTGCCCGCTGGCGCTGGAGACCTGCCCGGCGGATGCGTCTATCTGCCGGATGGTGCTGCTCAGCTCCACCTTCAGGTTGCGCATGGAGCTTAAAATGCTCTTAAAGTCCCCCACATACGCCTCTCTATGAGAGGAGACGATATCGAAGTTCTGGTTTGCCATCTGGTTTAAGAGATAGTCTATATCCTTGATGATGGTATTGAGGCCCCCCACCATCTCTCCGGCGCAGCGGGTAAGCTCCGCGGTCTCGTCCCTGCCCACCACCTCCGGGGCCGGGGACTCAAGGTCCCCCTCCACCAGAAGCTTCATCCTCTTTGCGCAGGCCCGCATGGGGTTGCTGATATTGCTGGAAAGCTTCAGGGCCACCACGATAGAGGCCAGTATGGATACCACGATCACCAGCACGTTTATGAACATGCCGAAGTATGTATCGCTTAGATAGTTGCTCTCCGGCGAGGCCACCGCCACGCTCCAGCCGTCCGTGCCGCCCACCGGGGCATAGGCCAGGAATCTGGGCCCGTCAGATGCCTTTATGCGCCCGAATCCTGTCTCCCCCCGGCGCATGGCCTCGTGCAGGGCCGCCCGGGATTTCAGGCTGGGGTCGCTTGCGGCCTCCTTCTCCACGTTCTGGGTGGTGATGGTGTCAAGGGTTATGTCGGCGATGGTGTCGCCGTTCTTGTTTATCATGTACGCCCGGCAGTTCTCTCCTATCCGGATAGAGGATACGATATCGTTCAAAAAGGTCTCCGGCGGCACGAAGTACACGACGCCGGCTATCTCCCCGCTGTCGGAGTACAGGGGCGCCGCCACCATGATGGACAGCTCGCCGGTTATCTTGCTGATAAGGGGCTCCGACACGTAGGCCACGCCCTTCAGCGCGTTCTGAACATACTCCCGGTCCGAGTAGTCCTTGCCGTCAAAGATGCTTATGCCGTCGGCGCCTATGACATTGCCCCGCTGAAAGCCGTGCAGGCTGACGCGCTCGTCGATGATGGCCCTTTTCTCCTCAACCGGCACCTCCGGGTCCGCCAGCTGGCTCACCCGGCCGGTATCCATGGCCACGTTCCTATAGGCCAAAAGCTCCTGTTCAACGCGCTCTCCCGCAAGGGCGGCTGTCTGCGTCATCAGCTGCTCCACCGTCATAAGGGTGCTGCGGTAATTCAGGGTGATGCCGGTGGTCCCCACCGCCACAAGGGCTACAAGGACTGTGGCCATCAGGCAGACTGTTATCTTCTTTCGGATGGTTTTCATCTTTCTTCACCTCAACTGTGGGCGCGCCGCGCCCGTAATTACTTTCTCTATTATAAATATAGGGCGGCGTTCTTGTCAAGGGAATACACACAAAAATCCTTGACGCGTTCCCGCCCCGGGCCTATAATATTACCATAAGCCATATATCTTCTGCGAAAGGGAGTTTTCATATGCAGTACCGCAAGGACAGAAAGGGCAATGATATCTCGCTGCTTGGCTACGGCTGTATGCGGTTCACAAGAAAGGGCGGCTCCATAGACCTTGACAAGGCCGAAAGGGAGCTGGCCGCCGCCATAGACGGCGGGGTGAACTACCTTGATACCGCCTATATCTACCCGGGCAACGAGGCGGCCCTGGGCCAGCTTCTGAAAAGGCTCCGCTGCCGGGACAGTGTCCATATCGCCACGAAGCTGCCCCACTACATGATAAAGTCCGTGCAGGGGGCGGAAAAGCTCTTTCAGGAGGAGCTCCGGCGCCTTCAGACGGACCATATCGACTACTACCTTATGCACATGCTCACCGATACCTCCACCTGGGAGAAGCTTCTCAAAATGGGCATGGACGGCTGGATAGAGGAGAAGCTGCAAAGCGGGCAGATCCGCAATATCGGCTTTTCCTACCACGGCGGCTCGGACATGTTCTGTAAGCTTATAGAGGCCTACGACTGGGACTTCTGCCAGATACAGTACAACTATATGGACGAGCACTCCCAGGCGGGCGTAAAGGGCCTGCGCTTCGCCCACGAGAGGGGCCTGCCCGTGATCATCATGGAGCCCCTGAGAGGGGGCAGGCTTGTGGACCTGCTGCCCCGGCCCGCAAAGGATATCTTCGCCGCCGACCCCGCATGCCGCACCCCGGCGGAGCTGGCCTTCAAGTGGCTCTACGACCAGCCGGAGGTGACCTGCGTGCTGTCGGGCATGAACTCCATGGAGATGGTGCGGGAGAACCTGCTCCTTGCGGGGCAGTGCTCCCCCGGCTGCATGACCCCCTCTGACCGCGAGCTTTTAGAGCGCGTCAAAAAGGCGATACAGCAGTCCGTAAAGGTCGGCTGCACCGGCTGCGGCTACTGTATGCCCTGCCCAAAGGGCGTGGACATCCCCGGGGCCTTCCGCTGCTACAACGCCATGTACTCCGAGGGCAAGTCCTCCGGCCGCCGGGACTACCTCCAGTGCACCGTCATGCGAAAGGACCCCTCAAGCGCCTCCCAATGCGTCGCCTGCGGCAAATGCGCCGCCCACTGCCCCCAGCATATCGATATACCCATGGAGCTGAAGGCCGCCTCTAGGGAGCTGGAGACGCTGTACTATAGGGCTGCGAAGCTGGCGGTGAGGGTGTTGGGGTTGTGGTGAGGGCCTTCTGCTCTTTATTTTATTCCAGGCCCGAAACCGGCACTACATCCCCAAACCCCATGTTTGACAAAGTTGGATAGACTTCCATTTTCATTACTGGTGACAGTAATGAAACTAAGCAAAGACTGGATTTGCTTACGCTTTGGATATCGTCTGTACAGACCACCGGCACCCCTAAAACGTTCCGGCCTTCCTCTACGCTTCTGGTAGTAAGCACATTTTTAACGGCAATCCCTGCTTTTTGAAGCCGGTAGACTGTCTGCACTCCCCAAGAACCTGCGCCAAAAACATATACTTCCAGATTCTTTTCTTTCAGATAGTCGATATCCTCCTTCTTAAACTCAAAGGTCAGCCATTCATATCTGTCCTTCTTGGAGACGCCCCAATCCGAAGATATGTATTTTCCCACATTGACTACATCACAATATTCACATAAAGGAAGCGGCTTTGCCAATTTCTCCAACAACTCCGCGCCGTCCTTCACGGCATATATATCCACGCCATTCAATTCAGAGCCCGGAAGATCCAGGTTGAAATGCTTTTTCAGGTGTGAAATATTTGCCGCCGTACAACAGGTATACATTCTCCCGGAATTCAATGCAATACAGTTACTGTTTGCACTTACACAATTAAAATAATTTCTGCGGGCATTGTCATTGCCGGGCTCTCTCTGTGTTCGGATTGGGTATAGCTTAAACATCCTTCCGCGCTCGAATGCCTCGGGTGTATATGATACGCCCTTCTCTTTCTCGATTATATTCCCCCATTTTTTATAGTCAAAATTGATGGGATATGGTGAAACACTGATTTCAACCTGATATTCCCGGCATTTTTCCCAAAACTCGTCCGACATTGACGGAAGCAATATCCCATTGGTGACTACCCTGATCCTTCCTATCGGGAAAGTCTCCCTCGTAATACGCATGATCTCATTTATCTCTGGATGAAGCAGCGGTTCACCGCCCAGCAGCTGCACGGTAGACATACGGCCGTCAAACAAATCCGACAAACGCCTCATATCTCTTTCATATTCACCCAAATCAATATAGCTCTCCTCCGCTAAAGGAGAAAAGTGTGAGCATTGTTTACAGTTCAGATTGCAATGCTCTACAATGTGAACCTCAAATCTCAGCTCCTTCTGTGGGACAAAGTTGCTAATACCTCGTTCGATCAGCATAAGTAGTTCTTCGTTAGTCATAATAAACCTCCACTATTTCTTAATCATCACCCAGCAATTAAACAACTCATCCCGGACCCCGCCGTCATAAACCAGGTTCCTGTGCACCTCCAGCCCGCACCCCAGCTCCTCTGCCATTCTCTCAAAGAACGCGTCGTCGAACCACTGCTCCCATTCCTCGATCTCCATGACCACCTTCGTGTCCTTGTTCTTGTCCACCACGACTACCTTTCCGCCGGGCTTTGTCACCCGCAGAAGCTCCTTCACGGCGTTTTCAAGGCATATGGCGTGCTCAAGGGCCTCGGCGGTATAGATGACGTCGAAGCTCTCGTCCGGATACGGGATGTTTGTCAAAGTTCCCTGCCGCTTTTCCACCTCTGGGGGAACGCTGTCCATCACCCTCTCGGATATGTCCGCGCAGGAGAATTTTATGCCCCTGCCCGCCGTGTCCTCCAGAAGGTTTTTAAGATAGTTCCCCTTTCCGCAGCCGATATCGCAGACGGACCGGCAGCCCTCCATATCCAGGATCTCGCTGAGGACCGCCTGATAGCGGCCGTCGTTTTTATCGATGCCGTCAAAGAAGTTCGGGGCTTGTATCTCAAACTCAACCCTGCATTTCCAGGAAAGGGCGTCAAGGAAATACTTTACCGCCCAGCTTATCTCGCCCTCCGGGAAGTAGGTGGGGTATTCCTTTTCGTCAAGGACACTGGCCTTCTCCTTGGTGGCGTAGCTGCCGAACCACCCGCCCGAGGGGTTCTGTAAGGAGCAGGCATAGCGGAACGCCCTGTTGCCCCTTTCAAGGTCCCCCAGCTTGTACCAGACTATGGCAAGCTGGAAAAGCCCAGTGGAGCACACCCAGTTCACATCCCTATAAGCGGGGACCATCCCGTCCTGGCGCTGCAGCTGCCCTATCCTTTCCATGGCCCTCCTTGCGGTGTCCGTCTCCCCGATATCGCAGAGGGCCTCCATCACATAGGCGTAGAAATGGGAGAGCATCCCAAAGCCCATTATCTCGTCCATACGGTTTTCAAAATAGTACGCCTTTACCCTATCGGCGCTCTCCCTATACTTGGGCTCACCGTATATCTTTGCCGCGGTATACAGCGGCTCCAGGCAGTAGAGGTGTATAAGGTCCGTGCACTCCCCGGCGTTATACTGGCTCTGGTCCGGCGTGGTAAGGTGCCCGTCGGGCCCGATATTTGCCAGCATCCAGTTGCAGCCCCGCCGGATATGGCCATCCGCTTCGGGGTATATCCCCCTTACGGCCAAAAGGCCCTTGAGTATCTGCGCCGTGTCGAACACATAGGGATGCTCGTCGCCGGTATCGTACCAGGAGCCGTCCGGCTTCTGAATGGAGCAGAGCCACTTTGCATATGTCAGAGCCAGGTCCCTATACCCCCACTGTAATAAAGACGGTATATAGTAGCCCGTGACCTCGGGATAAGATGCCGGGGTAACCGTGCTGTTTATTATCCCCTCTCCGGGGACGGAGTGCTCCTCTATCCACTTGCAGGCGTTCTTAAAAAGCCCGATATAGTCGGTGCTCTCCTTTTTCGAGCCGCTGCTGAGCCTGTGGGCCAGCTCCACATATAGCACATAGTCGCTGATCCCCGCCTCCTCAAGCTGCTTTGCCAGAATTGGCGTGGTCCTTGCGGACACCGAGATGACTATCTGATAGTC
Organism: uncultured Eubacteriales bacterium; assembly: GCA_910584745.1. Classification (GTDB taxonomy): domain Bacteria; phylum Bacillota; class Clostridia; order Oscillospirales; family Acutalibacteraceae; genus Acutalibacter. The sequence goes on along the minus strand of CAJUDG010000002.1, from coordinate 67,486 downwards.
CCGGTAGATCTCCCTAAGCCGGCCAAAGGAGATGACCTCGACCCCCTCTACCTCTGTCCCGGTGATATCCGCGTTATTGTCCGCAAAATAAGCTATCCTGTCCCGCCCGAAGTATTCCAGCGCCTTTTTTCCGTACACCCCCGCGCCAAACAGGATGATCTTTCTGTCCTTGTCCATATTCTCCGCTCCTTTATCGGCTTTTTCCATCCACATAAGCTTCTCCGGCAGCCTGCCGTCCGGGAAAAATCTGTCCTCCAGCTGTCTTGCGGTCTCTTTTGAGTTAGCCCAGATGGTAAAAAACAGCCGCTCCCTTCCCTCGCCGTCCGTTTTCTCCAGCAGATAGTCCAGCTCCCTCATACGCAGCCGGAACACCTGCTCCTGTATCCTCTCCGCCCGGGTCATCGTAAGGCTGTCCGGGTGGAAGCGGTACTGGTACTTTCGCTCGGGCACCCGGAAGAACTCGCAGTGCTTGCTCATTCTCAGCCAGTAGTCGTAGTCCTCCACTAATATCATTCCGGCATCGTACTCCCCGGTAAGCTCAGCCACTTCCCGCCGGTACAGGAAACATGCCCCTACACAGTCCTCATAATAGAGCTCCCGGACCTCAAAGGAAGTGCCGCTTGTTATCTTTCCCTGATTGTCAATATAGTCCATATCGCAGTAGACAAGCCCACATTCCGGGTGCGTGTCCAAAACGGAAACCATGGTCTCTATAGCGTCCGGCTTATACATATTGTCGTCAGACGTCCAAGTGAAATAATCTCCTCGGGCTGCACGGAACCCGATATTAAGTGATTCCGGCAGCTTCTGGTTCTCCGCATTGTGAATTATGCGTATTCTGGGGTCTTTCTCAACATATTTTTCCATTATAGCCGGGCTATTGTCAGTAGAGCAGTCATTGACAATAATCAATTCCCAATTTTGATATGTCTGGCTCAGTACGCTCTCTATTGACAAGCTTAGAAATTGCTCTCCATTATAAACTGGCAGAACAATGCTGACTTTTTTTTCTGATGTGTTCTGTTCCATATCTTATTCCTCCAGTCGATTTAAAAAGTTTTGATATCTGTTCCTTGTATGCTGCCGCTCTAAAGCCGCATTTTCTCCAAGCCAGCTGCCGCTAAAATGATGTACGGAAAATGTATTTTCGGTTATTTGAGTCTCACCGCTCATATAGTCAAAGGGGTGAAAGAAATCCGAAGAATAAATAATTATCTGGTTGTTAACATGTTGGGTCAAGCCGTCAGCGCGTAAACCGGCTTTCAATAAAGACATTGTCTCATAATAGCCGCTGCTCAGAAAATTCAGCGAACCATCCTCACATTCTAAAAATATATCTTGCCGAAAATCGAGCATTGCTTTTATTAAAGAATTTCCAGGCTGAGTTCCAGAGCATCCGCCAGAATTGACTACACACCATTTTTCAATTCCACAAAAGGCTGGCTGATACAGCAGCTCATCAAGACTCTTTAACAGCTCCACGTCAGTATCAAGATATATCCCTCCATAACGATAGAGGATATCAAGTCTGGCTACGTCAGAAACAAACCCCCACTTCTTACGCTCATAGGCCTGCACCATATAGGGGCTCCAGCTTATATCATAATTGCTCTCGTCCCACCGCACTATCTCATAATCGGGGCAGAACCTCTCCCAGGTCTCCATGCAGCGCTTCAAGGTGTCGGGGATGGGGTTGCCGGAAAACCAACAATAATGTATGGTCTTGGGTATAAGCTGCTTTTCGCTGGTCTTTACTACCCCCTCCGACTTTAGGGAATGCGCCCGCTCCGCCAGCATGACAGGCAGGAAATAACACTCGGCCGCGTCCAGCGCCGGTATCTTCTCCAGCGCCGCCGCCACCGGCTCAAAGGCGCTGACCGTCACCAGGACGATGGGGCTGTCCTCCAGCCTGTCGAAAGCGCTCAGGCTTTCGATGCTGACCTCCCGCTCTCCAAGAGGCGCCGTCTTCCCCTGCTTGTTGGGGTCCGCGTCCACGTAGCAGAGCACGTCGTTTTCCAGGCCGAACTCCCGGAGCCAATAGGGTGCGACGGTCTGGCCTATGACCCCTGCGCCGTACACTATGACCTTTTTCCCTGTGTCCTTCACCCTTTGGGCAAAATCTGAGAATGTTCCCTTTTTAAGCCTCATACAGTTCACCCCCGCACTATGATCTTTCCGTATGGCTCCGTCCTGTCCCGCATTATGGCAAGCCCCCTGGGCAGCTCCGCGGCTCCCATCACATGGGTGCAGAGCCCTTCCACGCGTATACTGCCCTCCGCCAAAGCCCGCACCGAGGCGGCCCAGTCGGAATCCCCGCTCTTAAAAGACGAGTTCCAGGTCCCGCAGAGAGTCAACTGCCTGCGAAGGATTTTCCAGTAAACATCCTGGGCAAGAGGGATATCCCCGCTGGGATTGCCAATAAGCACCAGCCTGCCCCCAGGCTTTGCCAGGGAAATACTCTCTGCCACCGCCTCCGGGGAGCCCACCACCTCTACCACGCAGTCGAACCCGCCGTCCGTCTCTGTCACATATTCCAGGCCGCTGCGCTCTGCTATCTCTCTCTTGGCCTCGCTTCTTCCCTTCACCACAGCGCGCGCGCCAAGGGCTTTCGCCCACTGCCCGGCCATCATGCCTATGGGCCCGGTCCCGACGATGCAGACGCTCTTTCCCTCTATGCTGCCAAGCTTTTTCACCGCGTGCAGGGCCACCGAGAGGGGTTCCAGCATCGCGCCCTCTATATCCGAGACCGTGTCGGGCAGCTCTATCAGGTTCCACACCGGCGCCGCCACATATTCCGCAAAAGCGCCGTCCCGGCGGGAGCCGGTGTAGTCGTAGCTGCTGCAGGTCTCGTATTCCCCTTTCAGGCAGGAGGCGCATTTCTTGCAGGGAATAAGGGGATAGACCCCCACCCGCTTTCCGGCCCAGCTCTCGTCCCCACCGTCATGGACCTTCTCCACGACCCCGCAGAACTCATGCCCCGGGATAGTGGGGAAATGATACGTTCCCTTCTCGAATATCCTGGGTATATCCGAGCTGCATATCCCCGCGGCCAGCACCCTTATAAGCGCCCAGCCGGGGCCTGTCTTTGGGACCGGCACGTCCTCATAGCGCAGGTCCCCCACGCCGTGCAGCACATATGCTTTCAAGCCCGCCAGCCCCTCTCCTTAAGAATTTTCTCACAGAGCTCGATATCCTCCGGGTATGTCACCTTGATATTGTCCCTCTCGCCGGGTATTATCTTCACGTCCCAGCCCGCCTGATAGGGCAGCTGGCAGCTGCCGCTGGTGTTGTCCAGCTCCTCCGCCGATGCCGAAAGATACAGCTCCAAGTACCTTTTATAGCTGAACGCCTCTGGCGCCTGTCCTGCATAGAGCTTCGACCTGTCCAGCAGGCCGTCCACCCGCCCGCCGTCCGCGCTGGTATAGACCGTGTCCGTCACCGGCAGGGCCGGCAGGACCGCGGGGGCCTCCTTAAGGCCCTCCAGCAGACTTTCTATCAGCGCATCCCCCGTAAGGGGCCGGGCCGCGTCCTGGATTATCACGCCGTCCCCCTGGCTCTCAGAGAGAGCGCGCGCCGCCAAAAGCCCGCTCAGAATGGACCTCTGCCGGTTCTCCCCCGCAGGCGCAACGGCGCGGAGCTTGGATAGCCCGAAGCGCTCCTTCCAGGCCCAGATCCTGTCCTCCCACTCCATGGCCGCCACAATGACAATATGCTCCACCAGCCCGCAGTGCTGGAACTGCTCCGCGGTGTGGACCAATACGGGCTTGCCCAGAAGCTTCATATACTGCTTGGGGATATCCGCGCCCATCCTCATTCCGGCCCCGCCGGACAATATCACCGCAAGATTCATACCTTAAAACTTCAACTGATGTATATTGGCCAGTATCTCGCCGTATGGCCTGCCCTTGCCGAACAGCAGGGTGGTCCCAAGGACAAAGCCCTTTACCCCCTTGGGCGCATACTCCAGAATTTTGTCCGCGCTGCAGGCCCCGTCCCAGTACACCTCGAAGTCCATGTCCTCCTTTATGGAGAGGAGCTTGGTTATCTTCTTGCCCACATATGGCAGGTACATCTGCCCGGCGTTGCCCGGGTTCACCGACATCACCAGCACCTTTTTCACTATTCTCAGCATCTCGAAGACGCTCTCCACCGAGGTGCCGGGGTTTATTGCTATCCCCGGTATCATCCCCGCGTCGATAACCGCCTGCAGGGTGGTGGACGGGTGATACTCCGCCTCCGGGTGGATATACACCGTGTCGCCGGGGCGCAGGTTATCAAGGAAAAGATGTATGTGATTATTTGGGTGCTCCACCATCAGGTGCACGTCCAGGGGCTTTTTCGTGGCCCCGGCTATAAAGCGCATATCGTGAAGGCCCATGGCGAAGTTCGGCACATAGCGCCCGTCCATAATGTCGATATGGAACGAGTCTATATTGCCCTCCTCCAGGTCCCGGACCTCCTTTTCAAGGTTGCCGTAGTTGGCGCACATCATTGATGCGGTCAGTTCAAACTGCATTTTGCTGCTCCCTCCGTTCCGTTTTCCTTATGTCTGCGCGGCCGCGTAAAGCACCGTGTCCGCGTTCCCGACGCTGTAATGTCTCAGCCAGAAGCGGTACTCCGGCACAAGCTCATGCAGATAGTCCATTATGGCCAGCATATCCCCCGGCAGATGGTACACCGACAGCGCCAGCAGCGGCCTATCCCGGCGTATGGTCCTCTCGGCCCCATGCAGGGCCCCGAACTCCGAGCCCTCGATATCCATCTTGATAAAGCCCACCGGCTCGTCCCCCACGGTTCCATCTATGGTGGTGACCCGCACGGTGGTCACTTTTTCTTCTTCCTCCGCGCCCGGCTGAATCACATAACTGCCGCCGTAAAGGCCCGCGCGGAAGCTGACCTCGCCCTCCCGGTCCGACAAGCCGGCATTGATAAGCCGGAAATCCCGGATGGGCCTTTCATCTATATTCTGCCTACATATGGAGTAGGATATCGGGTCCGGCTCGAAGGCAAATATCTTTGAATAATCACCCCCGCACCAGTCCGCGAACAGATATGAACTGCGGCAGTCGAGACAGCCTCCGTCCACAAAAGCTCTCCCCCTTGGGAACAGCTCCGGGAACTCAAAATACTGGTGGTCCGCCTCTCTGTCTGTGCGGAAAGAGGACAATATCTGCTCATGGGGAAAATTATTCTTCTCAAGGATCCCCAGTATCTCCTCAACTGCCTCTGCCACCGCCACAATGACACAAAACTCCTCCGCGTGCTGAAACAGGAACTCAGGCTCAATTACCGGCTTTCCCATTATGCCCTCGGGGATCTCCCTGGCCCTTCTCCCGCAAAAGCCGTAGAAGTCCATCCCCCTTTCCATAAGGAGCTCCGCAACAGTCTGGCCCGTTATGTTTGTTCCGTACAGTATCAGTTTCTTGTCGCCGTGTTCCAGCTCTCCGGCTGCCAGTCTCTCCCCAAGCTTTTCCAGCCACTCCTGCTGCTCGCTCAACCTGACAAGCTCCTTCAGATTTTGCCGCGACAATTCAAGATCGCAGTTAAACCTTGCCCGGAATATCTTTCTGGAAAGCTCGTCCTGCAATAGCTCATAACAGGCCCTCGCCCTGTCAAAATAGTTGTACATATCCATAATCTTCCCCTCAAATGATCCAGTCCACATCCAACTCCCGCCCCGTCATCGGATAGTCCGGCTTATTCCTCTCCCCATGAAAATCGCTGCCTCCAGTAACACGCAGATTATACTTTTCAGCCAGCGCCAGATACTCCGCCTGCTGCTGTGGCGTATGCTTTGTGTAATAGCACTCAATGGCGTCCAGGCCATAGCCCATTAGCCTTTGAAGCAGCGGCTCCAGGCTCTGCTCATCCTCCCGCACAAAGACTATCTGATATGGGTGGGCCAGCGATACCTTCCCGCCGGAGGCCTTTATAGTCCGGACGCACTCCTCTGCGCTGGGCTTGCGGTTGTCGAAGCTGTGGAACTCCGGGGTGTCGAGATAGAGGTCAAAGGCCTCTTTCCTCTCGGACACGTACCCGTGGGCCAGCATCACAAGGGCGAAATGGGGCCGGCCGATAACGCCGCCCTTTGCCAGCTCCTCCACCTCCTCAAGGGGGATATCTATCCCCTTGCTTCTGAGAAAGTCGTGTATTCTGTATTTGCGGCTGTTCCGCCCGGACTTAAGCCGCGCTATCATCCCCGAGAGGGGCTCCGCCCCCGCCGGGAAGCCGTAGCCCAAAATATGCAGGTTAAGGTGGTCGTCCGCGCTGAGCTCCACGCCGCGGATCACCCGGACTCCAAGGCGCTCTCCGGCTTTAGCGGCCTCCTCCACGCCGTCAGTATTGTCATGGTCCGTAACGGCCAGGACCTCTATGCCCCGCTCCTTGGCGAGCTCTACAAGCTCAGAGGGCGAATACTGTCCGTCAGATGCCGTGCTGTGGGTATGCAGGTCAACAATGCTCATATTTACGGCCCCTCCGGCAAAAATTTCCTTACAAGCTCATCTACTATCTCCTCGGGCGTCTTGTCGCCGTCGTTCTCCGCCACCACGTCCGGGCTCTCCGGCTCGTCCCAGGGCAGATCCACCCCCACCACGTTCCTGGTCTTTGAGGAGTAGAGCTTCTTCTGGTCGCGCCTATACAGCGTGTCCATGCTGACCTTTACGTATATCTCCCGGTAATTCTCGATATTCGCCCGGTTCCAGTCCCTTATCTCCTTGTACATGGAGATGCTGCACACCACCACGTCCCGGCCCTCGCTGGCAATATCGCGGCACCAGGCGAACATGTCCCAGGCCCCGGCCTTGCGGGCCTCGGTGGTATAGCGGTCCTCGTCCATGACCCCGGTGTCGTTGGGGTCGCTGCGGCGGGCCTGGTCGCCGTCAATGAGCTCGGCATCCGGGCTTATCTCCTTCAGCCTCTCATAAAACATCCCGCCGATGGTGGTCTTCCCGGCCCCGGCAAGGCCGGTGAAAAAATAAACAGTCCCTTTTTTCATATGTGATCTCCTCAGTGATATAACGGCTGCTCCAAAAGCGCCGGGTCGGGCTCCAGCCTGGGCATGAACTTCAGGGGCCTGCCCTGCTCGTTGACGAACTTCAGGCCCTTTAAGAGCACCCGGGCAACGCTAAGGCGGCGCTCGTGGGACCCGGCCATGAAGTCCTCAAGGACAGCCTCCGCGTCCTCCTCCGGCGTACTCGTGTATTCGGCGCTCTCGCCCTTCTCGATAAGCTCCTGCCGGCGCTTCTTCACCGCGTCCAGATAGTACGGCCGGTTGCTCTCCCGCAGGTAATAGTCTATCTTCTCAAAATGGGCAATCCAGTCCCTCACCCGCTCCTCGTCCACCGGCCCGCCGTCGTAATACTGGAAATCATAGCCGTAATACTCATAGGCGTCCCGCAGGAAATATTCCAGCCAGCACCTCTCCGCGTCGCAGCAGAACTCGTCGTAGGTCTTGTATACCGCCGCCGTGTCGAAGCCGTAGACCTCCTGCTCAAGGGCCACCTGCGTGGGCAGCCCATAGAGGGTGCAGGTCTTCATGCTCTCCGTATAGGGCAGGTCCAAGAAGGCCGCCAGGGCGGAGAAGGTCGCCGTGGGGTTCAGCTTCGCGTCCTCAAAGCGTACCGCCGCGCTGTCCTTGAACAGCCGCTTATCCGGGTCCACCAGGTATCCGCGCAGAAGCACCCTCTGCACTATCTCGTCGGCCACGACCAATATCTTGCCGTCTTCTATATCCGCTTGGGAGGTATCCCACATGAACCTAATGGTTCCCCCATAGCTTGTGGTTATCCTGCGTATTGGGCAGAACACCTTGATATACTTGAAGTTCTTGAAGATCTCGGAATTCAGCGCGTAGTCATACTGGTCCGAGCTCATGATGGCGCGCCCCATATCGTCGCCCATCATCCTCACATGGTTATACTCAAAATGGGGCTGATAGAAGATCGCCGGCGCTATCCTGGACGCGGGGTCCAGGTGCGGGAACAGCATCTTGCTGCGGCAGAACAGCGTCACCATGATGTCCTTGTCCGTCCTGTCCCGCATGAGGTACAGCTCGCGTATCATGTCAAAATTATGCCATTCGCCGTTGTCAAAGACCTCCATGACCTCACTGAGGCTCCTGGCGGCGTCCAGAGTTTCCCGCAGGTCCTCCACAACCCGCTCCACGTCCTTTTTAAGGACCGACGAGTCATAGATAAGGTTGGGATGGCTGTCAAATATCTCGTTAAAAAAGTCCCCGCCGTTATGATATGACAGCTGGGTATGCCAGATAAGCCGGTTTATCTCCCTTATCCCCACCGGCTTTAGTGGGAAGGTGCTGTAATCTATGCCGTACTCGGCCTTGAAATCGATGGGATAGAGGCTTATCTGGTCCTCGATAAGGAACACGAATTTCTTGTCTATCAGCAGCTTTCTCAGGTTCAGCACCTGCAGATAGGAGCAGAACTCCCCCCAGCTCTTATAGTGCAGGTAGATATGGTTCTCGCGGCTCACATACTCGCTGGGCCGCACGTTGTCGTTCAGATATTCCAGCTCATACTGGGAATAAACATCCTCCGCAAGGATGGGGTTTTCCAGATCTTTAAAGAAATTTCTGCTTATGACGGGCTCGCTAAAATCCGTGGGCTCGCCAAAGCGCCCCTCCGCCGCCGTAAGCGGCACATAGGAGCTGTCGTCAAAGGGGTAAAACTTTATGGGTAAATCCTCGAAATCGGGGAAATCTTTTCTAAAAAAGTAGGGATATTTTTTAAGCTGCTTCACGTTGTTCTCATAATGAGAGCGCAGCAGCTTCTCGTTGGGCAGATAGAACGCCTCGGTCATAATGTTCCAGGCGTCCTCTTTATAAAAGCCGTCCCGGTAAAGCTCTAAAAACGCGGTATAGGCCGCGCGGTACTCCCCCTCAAACTGTAGTATATACATGGCGGCTTCCATCTTCTCGTCCGGGCCCGGCCCCGGGACCGCGGCAAGAGCCAGTTCGTATGCCCGGCAGGCGTCCCCCGTCTCTCCAAGCCCCGCCAGCTTTCTTGCGATTTCAATCGGTGACATTGGTCGTCCTTTCCACAAAACATAAGAATTGGGGCGGGCATATTGCCCGCCCCAACACTTAGTTGCTTACTGAATTCAGTTTTAAAACGATATGAATTGGAATTACTACAATTACTGCAGGAGCTGGAGCACGCCCTGAGGAACAGCATTGGACTGAGCCAGCATGGCCTGAGCGGACTGGATCAGGATGTTGTTCTTGGTGTAGCTCATCATTTCCTCCGCTACGTCGGTGTCGCGCACGGTGGACTCGGCGTCCTGGATGTTCTCCTTCATGACGGACAGGTTGTTCAGGGTGTGGTCCAGACGGTTCTGGACAGCGCCCAGCTTGCCGCGAAGGGTGGAAACCTGGTTGATGAGGGAGGTCTTGTCGTTCTTCTTCAGGGTCTCGATAGCCTGGGCAGCGACGCCGATAGAGGCAACGCTGATGGTGCTCAGACCCTTAAGCAGAGACTTCAGAGCGGCAGTTGTGGTGCCCAGAGCCTCGGTCATCTTCAGCTGGTCATAGCTGGCAGCAGTGTCGCCGATCTGGAACTGGAACTTGTTTGCAGTCATGTTGGAAGCCTCTGCAAACAGCTTCTTGCCGTTGAAGTTGGCGCTGTCGGCGATACGGTTGATCTCGTTCCTCAGAGAGGTGACCTCGTCGTTCAGAGCGTTACGGTCAACGCTGTCCTCGTACACGCCGTTGGCGGACTCCTCGGCCAGGTAGACCATGCGGTTCAGCATGTCCTGAACCTCCTGCAGAGCACCCTCAGCGGTCTTGATGAGGCTGGTGGCGTCCTTGGTGTTCTTATAGGCAGCGTCCAGACCGGTGATCTGAGCGCGCATCTTCTCGGACAGAGCCAGACCTGCGGCGTCGTCGCCGGCGCGGTTGATCTTGTAGCCGGAGCTGAGCTTCTCCAGGTTCTTCGACAGACCCTTGGTGTTGTTGTTGTAATTCCTGTAGCTGTTCATAGCCATAATGTTGTGCTGGATACGCATAATTTTCTCTCCTTAAAATTATTTTTTGCGTTTATTGCCCCCGGCGTTCTTCGCCGGGTTCGTGCCTTCTCTGACCACTGGCCTAGTGGTCAGATCTTGACACTTGTATTTCTTCCGGCCGCGGACCGGATGAAACCGAAGCTGAAAACCGAACCCAGACCGAAGCTTTGCTTATTTTTCAGTCTGTATTTTGTTTTACACCTATTATATCGGCACTTTCCCGGGAAAGTTTAGGGGGCAGATCAAAAATTTTTGAATAAATCTTATTTTTTGGGGAACAGGCCGCCCCGGCAAGTTGACACCGGCCCCCACAGCCTTTATACTATAATATACTATCTTCCGTTGTATATAAAGCCTTATACCAAATATAAAGGGGGCGCAAACGCCATGAAAACGATTCTTCGGTTTATTAAGAGAGAGGCTGTTCTCTGCGCTGCGCTGGCTCTGGCCCTGGTCTCCATGCTCCCTGTCCCCCCGGACGTGGGGTACGCCGGCTATATCGACCTGCGCACGCTCTCTATACTGTTCTGCCTGATGGGGGTCATGGCGGGCCTTCAGGGAACGGGCCTTTTTCAGTGGGTGGCCCAGACCCTGCTCTCAAGGGTCCGCCGCGCATGGCAGCTGGTCCTTATCCTGGTCCTGCTCTGCTTCTTTTCCAGTATGCTCATCACAAACGACGTGGCCCTTATCGCCTTTGTGCCCTTCACCCTGACCGTGCTGGGCCTGGCGGGGCGGGATGTGAGGTCGCGGCTGCTGGTCCCCGCCGTGGCGCTGCAGACCGTGGCCGCAAACCTCGGCAGTATGCTTACTCCCGCCGGCAATCCGCAGAATCTCTATCTGTACAGTAAGGCCGGGATGTCCGCGGCTCAGCTTATGGGGCTCATGCTGCCGTATACGGCGTTATCGCTGGCGCTGCTCGTTTCGTGGGTCCTTATACAGTCCATGGGGTACAGGACCCCCATAAGGGTGGAGTTCTCCCAAAAGCCGGAGCTTTCTGGAAGTCCGGCCCGGCTTCTGGTATACGCGGCCCTGTTCTGCCTGGACCTGCTGGCGGTCCTGCGGGTCCTGCCGTACCCGGCGGCCCTCCTTTTCACCGTAATCGGCCTGCTTCTGACAGACAGGAAAATATTCTTACATATCGACTACAGCCTGCTGCTGACCTTTGTGGGCTTCTTTATCTTCACCGGCAATATGGGCCGCCTGCCCCAATTTGCGGATATCCTGCGGCAGGCGGTCTCCGGGAATGAGGTGCTGGCGGGCGCCGCCGCAAGCCAGATCATCAGCAACGTCCCCGCCGCGCTGCTGCTCTCTGGCTTTACGGAGAATATCCCCGACCTGATAGTGGGCGTCAATCTTGGCGGACTGGGGACGCTTATCGCGTCCATGGCAAGCCTTATATCATATAAGCTTGTGACGAAGGAGGACGCCGGGCTTGCGGGGAGATATTTCCGGTATTTTACCGTGGTAAATCTCTGCTTTCTGGGAGCGCTGCTCCTGTTCCGCTTCGCCTTTGGAGGATAGGTGCGTCTTTACCCTTATCCTCTCATATCCCCGCCTGCCGGCGCATAGATATATAGCACCGAAAGAAGGTGCCCTATATGTCAAACAATGTTATCGACGACCGCGCAACCAAGCTCGGGGAGTACATCGTGGAAAACAAGGCTACCGTCCGCTGCGCCGCAAAGCAGTTTGGGGTTAGTAAGAGTACGGTGCATATTGGAGTAACAAAACAGAACGGCTTGTCTGGTTTATACAATAGCAAACAGGCAGGTCCACAGTAAGTGTTCCTGCCCGTTTAGGCTAACGTCACCGCTTTTCTCTCAGATCCTGTTTTATCACCTCCGCCACATCCAGGATGATTTTTCTTTCAAGCCCGCTGCACCCCTCCAGCAGCCGCATCTCCTCCCTCTCCTGCTTTTCACATACTGCGATCTTTCCCAGCAGCTCGTCCGCCGAGACGCACAGGGCCTCTATGCACAGGCAGAACATCCCAAGGCTCATCCCACGCTGCCCCCTCTCCACCAGGCTCAAAAACTGCACGGAGCAGTCCAGCCGCTCCGCAAGCTGTTCCTGGGTAAGCCGCCTCTCCCTGCGCAGATTACGCACCCGCATACCGATCTCTTCTTTTTGCATATTCTGAAACCTCCTGAAAAATATAGGTTTTCATTATAGCCGATATAAAAAACGAACCGGCAGTTGATAAATATCAAACCGCCGGTTCATTTTATTTCAAGCTTAGCAGCTGTATAATAGATAGTGTAAATCAACATAGGACGGAGGTAACAGCTTGGATAACAACATCTTCTCGTCACTGCTCCCGCCGGAACCGCCCCGGTCCAGTATGTCAAAAAAGCTGGCTATGCACCGTATGTGGCTGAACAGCCTTAACAGGGAACGGCCTGACCCGGAGAATCCCTTTCGTATCGGCGTGTACATCCGTTATTTTAACCAGACCAAGTATGATGACTATCTGGAAAAGCATAAAAGCCAGTTTGCCGCGTCTATAGCCATGTGCCCAAAATGGAAGCTTGCCGGCTATTATGTGGACTATGGCTCATCCGCGCCAAAAATGCCCTCCTCCCCGGAATGGGCGCGTCTTTTGGAGGACTGCATGGCGGGCAGAGTCAACCTTATCCTTACGCAAAAAATTTCAAATGTGTCCGGCGATCCCATGGAAATGGCCTTATGTGCCCAGCTGCTTGCCGCCAGGACGCCGCCCGTGGGCATCTATTTCATCTCCGAGGACATTTTCACCCTGGCCTCTTACTACCTGGAGGACCTGCGCGACACTGCTTTTCTGCCGTCTGGAGGCCCCGATGGTTGACAGGTATAAGCACGACCTTAAAGAGATGCAGAAGCGCAGGACGCGGCGGAGGATACAAGATAAGGCGCAGACCGGCAATTTCGAGTACACCCCGGAGAATCCCGCTGTTGACTATTTTGGCGGCGATACCCCGGTGCGTGTGGCTGTCTACGCCCGGGTCTCCACAGGCAGCGTACAGCAGACAAGCTCCTATGAGCTGCAAAAGAAATATTACGAGGAATATGTGGTCCGGCACCCCAACTGGATCCTATGCGGAATCTACTCCGACGAAGGAGCCTCCGGCACTACCGACCGCCACCGGGACGGCTTTAATCAGATGCTTGCCGACTGCCGGGCTGGGAAGCTGGACCTGATTATCGCCAAAAGCGTCTCCCGCTTTGCCAGGAACGTGGTGCTCTGCATCAGCATTGTCCTGGACTTAAAGGGGCTATCCCCGCCAGTGGGAGTGTTCTTTGAATCGGAAAGCATTTTTTCTCTCAACGATGAAAAATCCATGCCCTTAAGCTTCTTTGCCATAATGGCGGAGGAGGAGTCTCATACCCGCAGCCGGAGCATGGAGGCCTCTCTGCGTATGCGCCTGGACCACGGCCTGCCCCTGACCCCGGAGCTGCTGGGGTACCGGCACGATGAAGAGGGCGGCCTTATCATCAACCCGGAGGAGGCCCCCACGGTAAAGCTGGCGTTTTTCATGTGCCTTTATGGCTACTCCACCCGCCAAATCGCGGAGACGTTTAACGCGCTGGGCCGTAAGTCGTATCTGGGGAACGTCAAGTGGACGGCAAACAGTATCGTGGGCATTCTGAGAAATGAGCGGCACTGCGGTCAGGTGCATACCCGCAAAACCTTCACGCCTGATTTCCGGGACCACCGCTCAGTCAAGAACCGCGGCGAACGCCCCCGCAGCAGGTATCTCCAGCATCATGAGCCCATCGTGTCACCCTCTGACTTTACCGCCGTACAGCGTATGCTGGACAACGCCAGGTTCCGAGGCCGCGAGATTCTGCCCCGGCTGAAAGTGATAGAGGAGGGCCTGCTCAGGGGCTTTGTCGTTGTTCATCCTCGCTGGGCGGGGTTCGGTGAGGCTGAGTATATGAAAGCCGCCCAGAGCGTTGGCGGCAGCACTGCTTCGCCTATGCAGATTGAGCTTTGCCCCGGCGACCTGGACCTGCGCGGATTTCAGACTGTGCGGCCTGAGCTATACGACACCCCGCTTATGGGATTCGTATCATTCCGGGAAAAATCCCTGAGCCTAAGCTCCCGGCTCATCCTGCGCCTTGGAGGGCATGACCGCATCGAGCTGCTCCTGGACCCTATCGGCAAGCGTGTCGCCCTGCGCCCGGCTGAACCGGGAAGCCGCTGCGGTGTAGTCTGCGCCAAGCGCTCAGGCGGAATATACCGTCCTCGGACCATACCGTCCGCTGCCTTCGGCGGAACGCTTTTCAAAATATTCGGCTGGGACACGGACAATTTTTACCGCATTATCCCCACGCCATACCAGTCAGGCGATAAACTGGTCTTTCTATGTGAGGCGGCTGACGCCCAGGCGTTCCTGCCGAAAACAGCCTGTCCCGCCGGCCGGCCCCTCACACCCTACCGGGGCTGGGTGAGGGCCGTTCCTGCCGCCCGGGCCGGAAGCTTTGGCCCGGACTGTTACCTGGCGCGGGCAGAGGAGACCGCGCCTCTCGAGGGCGCCAGCCGGTTTTTGGACGACGGCAGCGGCCTGAAGGCTACGGACCGCAAAACACTTGCGGAATTTATCCGGCAGGAGTTGGCGGGAATCGATTTGGAGGAACCGGATGGAAACTGAGCCAAACTTGAATCTGGACGAGTACCAAGTAGCGCGCCGGGAGCTTTTCGCCCATACCAGGGAGCCCGCGGCGGTCTTTTCCCGCTGCTGCTTTTATGTAAACGCCGCCTGCCTGGACATATTCCCCGAGCACGATACGGTGCAGATAATGATAAGCCGGGAAAAGCGGTCGCTGGCTCTTTCCCCCTGCCCTGCCGGTCAAAGGGACGCGCTGTTATGGTGCCTGCGCGCCGGAAAGCGCCGGCCCAGGCACATAACGTGCCGGCTGTTCTTCGCCATGGTATGCTCTATGATGGGCTGGGACCCGGGGCTTCGCTATCGGGCACTGGGCAGAGTTGTCCTGGACAGCACCCGGAAAGCTATACTATTTGACCTAAGCTGTGCGGAAACATACTGCCCGGATACTAAAAATGCTCCCTGGTACCCGGCGGACTGGCAGAAACAGTTTGGCCCGGACTACCGCACCCATAAGGAAATGATCGCCGCCGACCTGGTAGGAGATTACACGGTATACTCTGTTTGCGGGGACTCCGGTCTGGTTCCTGCCATTTCGAAGAAGGAGGATATTACAGAATGAGCGCGAAGGCTTTGTGGACGCTTCAATCAGACCCGGATTTCCGATGCATTTCTATGGCCCCTCCGCTGGAGGAACTTAAGGTGCTGGAAGAAGATATAACCACCGGCAGGCTCAGAGAGCCGGTAGCCGTATGGCACAGGATAATTATCGAGGGATATCCCAGATATGAGATCTACACCCGGCACGGCATCAAATTTGCCCTGGAGGAAACGGTGTTCCCATCAAAAACGGACGCTATGCTCTGGTCCTGCGAGCGGCAGCTCCGAAGGGGACATATTGCGACCGCCGCACGGTATTATCTGTTGGGAAAGCTGTACCTGATGTCAAGGGCAAAATCTCCCGGAGCGCCCCCCACTGAATTAGCCGGAAGGATATCGGCAAAGTTCGGCATCTCCCCCACTACTCTGCTCGAGTACAAGAGCTTTGCCAATAAGCTTGATGTTCTGCGGCATAAGGAGCCGGAGCTGGCAGACGGGGTCCTCTTAGGGAGGTACGCGCTTCACCTGCGCAAATTCACGCGCTTGGAGCATAAGAGTTCCCGGGAGCTTTGGGCTATGGCGCACATCCCCGGCAAAGGCGGATATCTTACCCCCGCCCCATCGGCTTCTACGGTAAAGGATATGCCGGCCTTTGACCCGGACGGTCCGCTTATGAGCCTTGCCCTCACTATACCCTCGTGGGTAAATATATTAGAGCGTGCCGGCGGGAAAGCCAGCCTTTCCGGGGCCTCGGCGGTATGCCGGAAGAAGCTGGAACAGGCCCTGTTTGACCTATATACGGCGGTGGAGTCCGCATTAACGGAGCTATTGGAGGATTGACATGGACCAGCAGCAGAGATATGTTCCAAATGTACACTTCGAACTAATCCCCATCAAGAATCTGGTGTCTAACCAAAAATACCAGCGGGCCCTATCCCAGACACAGATCGACCGGGCTTCCGCCGACTTTGACCTTTACCAGGTCAACCCGGTCAAAATCAGCCGCCGCGACGGCGTCAACTATGTTTTCAACGGCCAGCACACCGTGGAGATCGTGGCAAAAATCTCCGGTTCAAGGGAGACGCCGGTGTGGTGTATGGTCTATGACGACCTGGAGTACCAGCATGAGGCGGATATTTTCGCAAACCAGATGCGGTACGTCCGGGCGCTGAGCGCTCTGGAGATTTTTGCGGCAAACCTGGAGGCGGGCAATGAACGGCAGCTTACAATACTGGCGCTTGTGGAATCCTATGGGCTGAAAATCGGCGACGGCGCCGGTGGAAACCGCATCTGGGCCATCTCCACAGTGGAGAGCATTTATGAAAAATACGGCTACCAGATATTAAACCGGGTGCTGCGGCTCTGCGTTGGCACCTGGGAGGGGGAGGCAAATTCCCTCTCGGGCAAAATGCTCGCGGCAGTAGCGAAGCTTGCGGCTGCATACGGCGACGAGCTCAATGAGGATATCTTCGCCGAGAAGCTTGGGGCCGTCCCGGTCAAGCAGCTCATGCGCAACGCAAAAGAGCGCGGTCACGGCTCCTCCGGGCTGGCGGCAGTACTTCTTGAGGAGTATAACGGCAGAAAACGCAGCCCTGTCGGGAGGCTGGCAGTCAGTAAGCTGATGGCGGGGGCATGAGAGCCACTGCGGACAGCGTGTAGATTTTGTACCTAACTTGTGCCATGGAGTTCATCTTTTCCAAATTATACCAAAATTCTTTCCGGCTCGCAATATGGATACTGCTCCCACTTTTTTAAGCTGGGAGCATTTTTATATTTACCGTCCCTTGCGGCCCTATAAGGCCACAGCAGGCCCGTGTGGGCGTTTTGCGGCGGCAGTCAGGCAAGTCCCCGCCACCAGCCCCTGAGAAGGCCGTTTGGGGGCATTTGTGGCCCCATTTTGCGGCAAGGCTCGGAGGGCCGGATTTCCCGGCAGGGGAGGTCTGTAAGGCCTCCCGCTGGGGCAAAAGCAGAGAAAGTAATGATTAATAGGAGAGCAAAAAAGCTCAACTCAGCGTTACAGACTTTCTCGTTACAACATCATTGCGCACGGAGATTCGCGTTGCAGAGGACATCAAACCATTGCTGATTGAGCTGAAAAGAATCGGCAACAACATCAATCCAATCACCATGTCCAGCCGTTCCCGCCCGACGAAAGCATCACTCCGTAGGAGGCCTACTCTCTTGCCAGAGAGTTTACGGAGCGCGCTTATCCTAGTCATGGGATTTTGGCGGCAACTTATTCAAGCGGTCCGGTGCTATCACCGGGCCGCTTTTCATATATATTTACATCTATTTACATCAATCCGCCAAAGTCCAAAGGAGGCTGAGAGGATAATTTGAAAAAGAAAAAGTTGAATTACCGTTTCCACAATCCCAACCCCGACAGCCTGACAGTAAATTACATACTAAAGGTTTTCCTCGAAACAGACCGCCAAAAGGTGGAAAACGCAGTACGGCAGGCAGCGCAGAAGGTTCCCGTTGGAGAAGAAACAGAGGGGAAGCCATCACGCCGGTCATGTGATTCCCTCTTGCTTTTCCTTTCATAATGCGGTACAATACTCTTGAAAGGGGGCGGCCTTATGCAAAGGGTTTATTCTATCCGCGAAATCGAAAACATCCTCCACCCGGTTTTCGCGGGCTACGGCGTGCGGCGTGCGGTGCTGTTCGGCTCCTACGCAAAAGGGCAGGCCACGCCCCGGAGCGATATAGACATTTTGGTTGATAGCGGCCTGCGGGGGCTGGCGTTCTTTGGGCTGCTGGAAGGTATTACCTCCACACTGGATGTGCCGGTCGACCTAATTGATGTGTCGCAAATCGAGAAGGGCTCCCACATTGAAATGGAAATACAGCAGACGGGGGTGCCGATTTATGAACAATAAAGACGTTGTGGTACTCAAAAAGATCCTCCAGCATATCGAAAGTATCATGAAATACACCGCAAATTGTCACACGCTGGATGATTTTTCTTCCGAAACCATGCGACTAGAGGCTACCGTCTTCAACCTGATGCAGATAGGCGAGCTTGCAAAGGAGTCTCTAAGCGAGGAAACAAAAGTGCAGATCAAGACCATCCCCTGGCAGCAGATATACGGTATGCGCAACCGCATTGTTCACGGCTATTCCGGGGTCAATATGCAGATCGTGTGGGACACTGTATCGGTGGACATTCCCATGCTCCACAAAGAATTGAAGTCCATTATTGAAACTAACGCCTAACAGTCTGGCGGGGCCGAAAGAACCGGCTCCGCCAATTTTTTGTTGCTTTCTCGAAAGAAATGTGGTAAGCTCAGTGGTAACAAAAAGTCTTAAATCAATTAGTGAGGTGCTCCGTGAATATAGCCGCCTACTGCCGCGTTTCCACCGACAAGGAAGACCAACTCAACAGCCTTGAGGCCCAGAAAGAGTTTTTCTCCGAATACACCAGCCGCACCGGCGACGTACTTGTGCGCCTCTACGCCGACGAGGGCATCTCCGGCACCAAGATCAAGAACCGCAAGGAGTTCCTGCGCATGATGGCCGACGCTGACCACCACCTGTTCGACATGGTAGTGGTCAAGGACATCAGCCGCTTTGCCCGGAACACCGTCGACCTGCTCCAAAGCGTCCGCAAGCTGAAAGCCCTGGGCATCGAGACCCAGTTTCTCACCGCCAACATGACCAGCATGGGCAACAGCGAGTTTGTTTTAACAATATTCGGTGCCCTTGCCCAGGAGGAGAGCGCCAACACCTCCAAGCGGGTAAAGTTCGGCAAGAAGATGAATGCCGAGAAGGGCCGAGTCCCCAACATCGTCTACGGCTACGACAAGACCATCGGCGACTATTTCAACCTTACCATCAACCAGGATGAGGCAGAAATCGTCCGCCAAATTTTCCATATGTACACCGAGGAAGGTGCCGGAGCCGCAAAAATCGCCAACACCCTCAACGAGCGCGGCCTGCGCACCAAGCGCAAATGCTCCTGGAGCCAGAACGCCATCTGCCGCATCATCACCAACGAGCTGTACACCGGCAAGATAATCAACGGTAAGCAAGAGGTCAGCGACTTTCTCACCGGTCAGCGCGCGGACAAGCCCGAAGATGACTGGATAGTGGTAGATCGCCCCGATCTGCAAATCATCCCGCCAGAAACCTTCCAGCGGGCCCAGGAGATTCTTGACTCCCGGCATAAGACATTCCGCACCGACCACGAGCGGCAGAGCAACAAGCACCTGTTCTCCACCCTTATCAAGTGCAAGGAGTGCGGCTGGTCGTTCTATCGGACGGTGCGCACCTACAAGAACACCTATGTGCGCTGGGTCTGCTCAGGTCACACGGGTCGAGGTGCGGATAGCTGTCCCAATGCTGTCACCGTGGACGAGGACGAATTGATAGACACCCTGCAAGAATATTTCGCCGGGATATTAAAGCAAAAGAAAAATGTTATCTCCTACGTGGTGAAGGAGTTCCAGCGGGTCTACCGTGCCAAAGACGATAATCAGGAGTATGAAAAAGAGCTGACCGCCCAGCTCGCTAAACTCCAAAAGACCCGCCAAAAGTATATGGATATGTACACGGACGACCTTATCACCCGGGAGGAGCTGAACGAGAGGATAGGCGGCTCCAAGAAGGAGATAGAACGGCTGGAAAACGAACTGAAAATCGTGGGCTACAACATCACCAAAGGCGACCAGCTTGAGAACATCCTGCAAAACACCTTCAAGACCATCGAGGATATTGCCGATGTGCGCGGGCTCAGCAACGCCCAGCTCAAGCGTGTCATTCAGAAGATTGAGGTGGACAAGGACGGCAACGTGGACATCTACCTGCGGCTTTTGGGAGATCTAGGCCTGGACGATGCCGTTCTGATTAGCGACGTCCAAACATAAGGACGTCTCCCAACGTCTAAAGTATATAGACCGGGGCCTGTACCGGGACGTGAAGAACGTGCTGGCTGTCAACAAGGCACAGCGGCACATCCGCGGCGGGCTTGCCACGAAGAAAAAGTACGAGTCGTTGAAATAGCGAAGCTTGGCGGCCATGGATATGGCCGCCAAGCTTTATCTGGTTTTGAACCGCCCCTTCTAAAAGTTACAGCTTATGAGCTCCCCCTCGTACATGACCTTATAGTCCCGGGAGCGCAGGATCTCCACCAGCTCCTCCCCGGTGCGGGCCCTTTTGGGCAGGGCTATCCCCGAGTTATTGATGCCGCCGTCGGTGTAGATGTGCACGTCCCCGCCGGAGGTGCCGGGCAGGCCGGTCTCATGGGCAAGCTCCGCCGCCAGCCGGTTTTCCTCGGGGTAGTTATGGTAGTTATAGACCTCCAACGCGTCCAGGTACTCCGGCTCTGGCCCCACGCTCATGTCTATATAGTCCCGGTCCCTGAAGGGGTGGGCCATGGAGAGAAAGCCGCCCCACTCATGCACGAGCCTTGAATACTCCGACAAAGGCAGGCGGTCGATGTCGGGATATTTCAGCAGGAACTCAAGGTCTATGCCGTAGGTCAGCACCTCTTTCCCGTGGCCGTAGTTGTGCTCGATGCCGAAAAGCACGTCGAAATCCTTGTCCTTCGCCCATTCCCTGGCCGCAAGGTACACGTCGTAATACCTTGACACCTTCTTCTCCCAGGGCCAGTCCCTTGGCACGGCGGTGTTGCCCCTAAGGAAGTGGTCAGTGAATATCATCCCGGCGTACCCCGCCTCATAGTAGGCCCCGGCCATCTCATATGGCGTGCTGACCCCGCAGCCGCTGCACCAGCAGGTGTGGCAGTGGGTCTCGTACAGATATGGATATTTTTCGTCAGTCATTTTTGTCCCCCCAGACAGTAGGCTATATATTTATTTCAAAAGCTTTTTTGACATATAAAGCACCAGCTCGTCATCATTTTGGCAGACAGCGCCGGGTTCGAGCGCCCTTCCGTTGTACCACGCCCCGGAGCCGTCCGGGACATAGCCCCTTATGGCGTACATGCGCTGGGCGCTGCCGTACCCGCTGTGCAGCCCCACGCAGAGGAACACCGTCCCGGCATACCCTGCGGCGGCTGTCTCCGCCACGTCCATAAGCCTGCTGCCTATCCCCTTCCTGCGGAACTTCTCCAGCACCCCGAAGTCGATAATTTCCGGATACCCCATCCCGGCAAATGGCCCGTCGTCCGAGTTTGGGTACACATGGATATACCCGGCGGCCTCTCCCTCATATTCCGCCACAAGGGCCACACATTTCCCATCGCGCTGGTCCCTAAGGCGCAGCTCATACTTCTCTATAGTCTGCCGCCAGCCCTGGGCGATCTCGCCGTCGGTGATGGCCCGGGCGTCAGCGGGTATCATGTCGCGGATGATAAGTTCTTTATCTCTATAGTAGACCATATTGAAAAAGCCTCTTCCTAAATCAGGATCTTACCCACCGCCTGTTGCGGACCGGCCCGCCGTGCCCGAAACAAATCGTCCTGCCCCCGAGTGCGCTGATTTTCTTGGCGCTCTCCAGCATGGCTTCACGGTCATGGTACAGCATGGACACGGTGGGGTAAAACATATTCATCAGCGCGTCCCCGACTATCAGTGACGCGCCGCCCACGTCAACGCCGATGGAGCCGGCAGTATGCCCGGCCAGGGCGATTATTTTTGCGTCCACCCCATACGCGGATAGGTTGTCCCCGTCCTTTAGGAGCACCTCCGGCTTGAACCTCTGCATTTCCCTTCTTGAAAAATCCCTTAAAGATACTGACAGGACTATTTTCCCCAAGAAAGTACCAGCAGAAAGCTCCTGGCTATTGTTGGACTCTATCAAATTACGGTCCAGTTCGCTCATGCCGATGGGAATCCCCAGCTCCCGGGAGATACGGGCGGCGTTTTCGGCATGGTCGAAGTGTCCGTGGGTCAAAATTATAAGCCCCACCCTATAGGCTCTGCACCTCTCCAGCACGCGTTCTGCATACTCCCTTTTCCCCGTGTCCACCAGCACCCCGCCGGACCCGTTTTCAATTATATAGCAGTTTCCGTTTCCACACTTTATTCGGTGTATATTGCTCATCTTATCACGCCTCTCACGCATTCACCACATTCTTCGCCCATATCCCGGACTTGAGCATAATCACCGAAATGACCGCCTTAAGCCCCGAGTCCACGCACTGGACCAGGAAGAAAAGCCAGGGCAGGCTCAGCGTCGTGAAGCGGCTGAGTAAAAACGCCACGGGCAGGCAGACCACCCAGGTATAGGCGCAGTCGAAAAGGAAGGTGATGAAGGTGCGCCCGCCGGAGCGTATGGCGAAGTACGAGCAGTTGGTAAGCGCGCCCAGGGGCAGGAAGGCCCCTGAGATAATGAGCATCTGTGTGGCAAGCAGGCGGACGTTCTCCTCGGTGTTGTATATCATGGGTATCAGCCCGGAGCTGGCTATAAGCAGCAGGCCCATCACAACGTTCATCATAACGCCGAAGGCCGTCAGCTTTCTCACGGTGTCCTTTGCGCCCTCGATATCGTTTGCCCCCAGCTGCTGGCCGCACATTATAGCCACGGCGTTGCCCATGGACATCAGGAGCATGGAAAAGAGGTTGAAGGCCGTGCTGTTGATGTTGCTGGCTGCCACGGCCGCAAGGCCCCTGGTGGCGTAGCAGGCGGTTATCATTGAGATGCCCATGGACCACAGGCTCTCGTTGAGCATCAGGGGCGTGCCGGTTATCACTATGCGCTTGACCAGCGGCAGGGGCACACGAAGGCTTTTAAACGCGCCCTCCATGAAGGTGAACTTTTTCTTGTGCCGCAGGCTCTCCACAATGAGGTAGCCCATCTCTATGTACCGGGCGATAACCGTGGCCAGGGCCGCGCCCGCAACGCCCATTTTGGGGAAGCCGAAGCTGCCGAAGATAAGCAGGTAGTTCAGCACCAGGTTCACGGCGATGGAGATGACGCTGGCCACCATGGGTATGAAGGTCTCGCCGGTATCTTTAAGGACGCTTGCAAAGCAGTTGGACACGGCGAAGGGCAGCAGCCCCCATAGCATTATCCACATATAGCTTTTGGCATAGCCCAATGTGGCGGCGGTCTCCTCCGGGGTGTTGGCCTCGCCGTTCAGGAACAGCATGAAAAAGCCCTCCCCGAAGAATATCAGGGCTAAAATGCCCAGCACGCCCATGGCTATGCCGAATATGAACCGAAAGCGCAGGGTGTGCCTAAGGCCGTCCATGTCCCCCTTGCCGTAGTATTGGGCCCCAAATATGGACGCGCCGGACATGCCCCCGAAGATGGTCAGGTTAAAGATGAAGATTATCTGGTTTACGATAGCCACGCCTGACATGGGCTCGGTGCCGAGCCTGCCCACCATCACGTTGTCCAGCAGGTTCACAAACTGGGTGATGCCCTGCTGTATGACCATGGGCACTAAAAGGGCGATGACAGACATGTAAAAAGCCTTGGTGCCTATAAATTTCTTTACGAACCGCATGGGAATAAACCTCCAGAAGAATGTGTCGAATTGAGATATTATATCACGCTTTTAAAGAAGATTCAAGCAAGTTTTCGGAATATCCTCAAAAGAAAAAGGGCGCTTCTGCGCCCCTCCCTCTTTACAGGTCCTTGGTCTTCTCACTGACCTCGCTCTCTTCGTCAAGGCCGCTTACGTCGCTGCTGACCTGGCCGCCGCTTTCAAGGCTGCTGTCCGTATCGCTGCCCATGCCGCCCGCGTCGCCGTTCTGGCTGCTGGTATAGCCGGGCATACTGCTCTGCTCGTCCTCGTCAGGCACGCCGCTGGAGACATTATCGTCCGGGTCCAGGGCCGACTCCACGCGGCTGACGGCATTGCTCACATCGTCCCCAATTTTTGAGACGGTGCTCTGGACTTTGCCGTCGCCGCAGCCGGTAAGGGCCGCAGCGAGAAAGCAGCAGGCGGCAAAAATCAAAAAACGCTTTGTTTTCATAGATTATCCCTTTCTTCCGTAAGGTTTTGGTTCGCCCTTAGTGTGGCCCGGAAATCCGAGGAAAATACATATCCCACGCGATTGCAAAAAATATTTTTACGTGGTAAAATAGTTAAAAACCAAAGGGGGCGGCGGATCTTGATATACACAGTTACCTTAAACCCGGCCCTGGACTGCTTCCTGCGGCCCGAGGAGTTCGTGCCCGGCGGGGTCTGCCGGTACGATAATGCCCTGTTCCTGCCCGGAGGCAAGGGCGTGAATGTGTCGCTGCTGCTTGAGAGCCTTGGGGTGGACACTGTGGCCTCCGGCGTAGCGGCGGGCTTTACCGGAAGGGAGCTTATGGCGCTTTTAGAGGAGCGGGGCTGCCCTGTGGACTTTACGGAGCTCTCAAATGGGCGCACCCGGGTGAACATAAAGATACTGCCAGAGGGCCAGCCCGAGACGGCCCTGAACGGCGGCGGGCCGGAGGTCACGGCGGAGGACCTCCGGCCACTGGAGCGCAGGCTCTCTGAGCTCTCCGTGGGCGACTTCCTGGTGCTTGCGGGCAGCGTGCCGGGGTCGCTGCCAAAAGATATCTACGCCCGGCTCATGCGCGCCGCGCCAAAGGGCGTGAAAACGGTGGTGGACGCCTCGGGTCCGGCGCTTAGGGAAGCTCTCTCTGAAAGGCCCTTCCTGATAAAGCCCAACCTGGAGGAGCTGGGGGAGGTCTTCGGGGTAAAGCTTGCGGGCGCGGAGGATGCGGTATCATATGGAAAGCGCCTGCAAGAGCTGGGGGCCCGGAACGTGGCCGTCACCCTGGGCGGCGGCGGGGCGCTGCTGCTGACAGAGGACGGAAGGGTCCTTGAGAGGGCCGCGCTGCCGGGGAAGGAGGTCTCCTCTGTAGGGGCCGGGGACTCCTTTGTGGCGGGGTTTCTATACGGCTATATCAGAGAGCGGGATATTGGCAGGGCCTTCGACTGGGCGGTATGCGCCGGAGCAGCTACGGCCTTCTCCCAGGGCATAGCGGACGGCGAGCAGGTGAAGAAGTTATTCAGGGAGCATTTCTTAATAGAAAATTAAGTTGACATATAGCCCGGGAAACCGTAAAATAATAATGGAATGATATCCTAAAAGCGTTTCCAAACCGAAAGGAGACCTGGATGAACCAGAATCAGAGACCTGTGGAAAAAGAGTACCGCTCCTCACAGATGTATAAGACCCTGACAGGCGCAGGGATACCCGCAGCAGATAAGCTGGCCGAGGGCCTTGGCAAGGCCGCGGCGGGGCTTGACAACGCCATAAACACCGTGGGCCCGGCGGTGAAGTCCGCCGCCCAGAGCGTGCAGCAGGCCCAGCGCCAGGCCCAGCAGAGCCGGCCCTCACAGCAGCCGCCCCAGAACGACGGCAGCTATCACTATACTTACCGCTATCAGGGGAAGTCCGCGCCCCCGGGCGGGGCGACCCCCCAGACCTCTCAGACCACCCAAACTGCCCAGCCCGGCCGTCAGCCCCGGCCCGGAGAGCCCGGGTGGGGCTGGCGCACCGACGTGCACCCTCCAAAAGGCGTGACCCCGGCCCCGCCGCCCAAAATGCCTCAGGCGGGCCACGCGCCCCAAGTTGGCCGGGGCTTTAACGGCGGCTTCACCGCCCCCATGAAGGTGGTGCGAAGGGGGAGCCCGGCAAAATACTATATCACGGGCGTTGCGGCCATTATATACGCCATGAACTTCCAGATGATGGAGGTCTCCGAATGGGCGGTGTTTATGCTGGTCATGGCCGTTATCTTCTTCCTGTGCAGGTCCATATTCAAGGGCAAGAAGGAGTTCGTGCCCATAGAAACGCCGAAGCCGGAACGAAAGCCCGAGCCCGAGGTCAAAAAGGAGCCGGAGCCCGAGAAGAAGTCCCAGACCGGCAACCCGGAGGTTGACAAGATAATCGACGAGGGCCACGGCTACTTAAGGCAGCTGCGGGCGGCCAACGACGCCATCCCCGACGAGGCCCTGTCGGCCGACATCGACCGCATGGAGCGGGCCTCCGCCGACATCTTCAACTATATCGCAAAGCACCCCGGGAAGGCCCCGCAGATACGAAAGTTCATGAGCTATTACCTGCCCACCACCCTGAAGCTTCTCAATAGCTACGAGCAGCTTTCGAAGCAGTCGGTGAAGGGGGAGAATATCACCTCCACCATGTTCAATATCGCGGGCATGATGCACACGGTGGCCGACGCTTTCGAGAAGCAGCTGGATTCCCTCTTTACCGACGAGGCCATGGATATCTCGGCGGATATAACCGTGTTCGAGACCATGCTGAAGCAGGAGGGGTTCGTGGAGGAGAAGGAGACGAAGCTGGGATAAGGGAGAAGCTTATTTTGGCGAATTAAAGAAATTTTAAGAAAATATACTATAACCTGTAAAATGCCCGGATTAAAATAAATTCTAAGAAAGAGGAGTGTATTACGATGGAAAACGAGATAAAGCTGACTCTTGAACAGGCGCCACCCCAGGCCCCCACCCTGACCCTTGAGGGCGCGGAGCCCGAGCAGCCCAAGGCGGAGGAGGCCAAGCCCACCACCCTTGACGAGAGCATCCTCTCACTCGAGGAGCAGAAGATGGTGGACGACTTCTCACAGAAGATAGACCTGCAGAACAGCACCATGGTCATGCAGTACGGTTCTGCGGCCCAGCGGAAGATAGCGAACTTCTCCGACACGGCCCTAAATAACGTGCGCACCAAGGACCTGGGGGAGGTGGGCGACCAGATATCGAACCTTGTGGTGGAGCTCAAGGGCTTTGACATCGACGAGGAGGAGAAGAAGGGCTTTTTCGGACGGTTCAAGAACACCAGCAACAAGATCATTGCCATGAAGTCCCGGTACGACAGCGCCGAGAGCAACGTGAACAAGATAGCCGCGGCCCTTGAGAAGCACCAGGTGCAGCTGATGAAGGACGTGGTGATGCTGGACCAGCTCTACTCCATGAACCTCAATTACCATAAAGAGCTGACCATGTATATAATCGCTGGCAAGAAGAAGCTGCAGCAGGAGCGGGCCACCACCCTTGAGCAGATGAAGCAGAAAGCAAAACAGACAGGCCTTGCCGAGGATGCACAGGCCGCCAACGACTTCGCCCAGCAGTGCGACAGCTTCGAGAAGAAGCTCCACGATCTGGAGCTGACCCGGATGGTGAGCGTGCAGATGTCGCCCCAGATACGCCTGGTGCAGAATAATGACAAGCTCATGAGCGACAAGATACAGTCCACCCTTGTGAACACCATACCCCTTTGGAAGAGCCAGATGGTGCTGGCTTTGGGCCTTGCCCATTCCGAGCAGGCCGTGCGGGCCCAGAAGGAGGTCACCGACATGACCAACGAGCTCCTTCGCCGCAACGCCGACAAGCTGAAGATGAGCACCATCGAGACCGCCCGTGAAACCGAACGGGGCGTAGTGGATATGGAGACCCTTCGCCACACCAACCTCTCCCTTATCCAGACCCTGGACGAGGTGGTGAAGATACAGGACGAGGGCAGGGCCAAGCGCCGGGCCGCCGAGGCCGAGATAGGAAGGCTTGAGGGCGAGCTGAAGCAGAAGCTTCTTGACATACACACCTGATAAAATTTTGAAAGCGGGGCTTGCAGGACTATGAATAAAAGGAATCTGATGGCGGGTATATTTATGGGGGTGGCTATCGCCGCTTCCATACCTCTGGGCATAAACCGGTCCCTGGTGCGCGTGCGGGAGGACGCAAGCGGCGCGTTTTACTACGACCAGGCCGGGTACTCCATATGTGACGGCATCGAAAAGCGGCGGGAGGCCGCCAATAACCTTATCACCCTGGCGAGGCGCTATAAGGACAAGAACCCGGAGCTGGACGGCCTTATGGATTCCCTGGATTACTGTGTGAAGGCCTCTGAAAACGCCTGGTCGGACGACGATACCTATACCCTGGAGGCGAGGGCCAACGCCGCCCTGGACGCCCCCGCCCAGGCCCTTGCCACAGCCCTCGAGAACATGGAGCTCAGCGAGCAGGACAGGAAATACCCGGCACAGATGATAAATCAGATGAAGTCCGAGCAGGACAAGATAAACCGCAGCAGCTATAATGAGGAGGCCCGGAACTTCAACGCCAAGGTGGAGAAGCTTTCGCCCATGGCGCTGGTATCGCCCATGGCAGATTTCAGCGCACCGGCCGCGGCGGATGTACCCGACGCGCCGGACATAGACGATATCGACCAGCGGGTTGACCAGTGGGCCGACAACGTGGAGAGCGGCGTGGAGGGGTTTGTGGACGGCATCATGGACGGCATTTTTAACTGAGAAAGGAACTCTAAACCTGATGAAAAAGCGCGCCGTATGCAGAATATGCAGCTTAGCTTTAGCCATTATTCTAGCCGTCGGGATATGCCCCGCAGCCCTGGCCCGGGTCCCGGACAGGCCGGACAATAAATACGTGCTGGACACCGCCGGGGTGCTGTCCGAGGACACCGAGAAGTGGATCGTCGCCGTGAACCAGGAGATCTTTAAGGACTGCGGCGGGGAGATCGTGGTGGCGGCGGTGGACTTTCTGGGCGGCGAGGACATAGAGGACTATACCTATAAGATGTTCAATTCCTGGGGCGTGGGCTCCAAAGAGCGCAACAACGGCATACTTCTGGTGCTGGCTATAGGCGAGGAGAACTATTTTATCCAGGCGGGCTATGGCATAGACGACTATTTTGATGTGCCTTTGTTCAGCGATATCCTGGACGAATACCTGGAGCCGGACTTTGCCGCCGGGGACTATGACGCGGGGGTAAGGAAGACCTTTGGCGCGTTGCGCACGGAGCTGGAGTCCTACTATGAGGACGGCCCCGGCAGGGACGACCCAATGCCCGAGCCGGAGTATAACGGCGGCGATTGGGACGAGGACAGCTACTTTAGCGGCGGGTTCAGCCTGTTTAGGACGCTCAAGACCATTGCCTTTGCCATTATCCGGGTGATAGTGATCGTGGTGATCATACTGTTCATCTTCGGTTTGTTCCGAGGCCCAAGAGGCGGCGGGCCCGGAGTCGGCGGAGGGGGCGGCGGCTTCTGGCGGGGCATGTGGCTTGGCAGCATGATGGGCGGCCGGCGCAGGACCTACTGGGGCGTTCCCCCACCCCCGCCGCCTCCCGGGCACAGGCCCGGCGGGTTCGGAGGTTTCGGCGGCGGCTTTGGCAGAGGTTCCCGCGGAGGGTTCAGCGGCGGCGGACGCTCCCACGGCGGCGGGGCCGGCCGGGGCTTTGGCGGAGGCGGCGGCTTCCACGGAGGAGGCGGCTCCCATGGCGGCGGAGTAGGAAGACGATAAAAAAACTTCGGGGACCCCCAAAGGGTCCCCGATTTCTCTGTTTACTTAAAGTCCTCGCCGGTCAGTATACCCAGATGGAGCAGGGCGTTCCTGACCCCGTCGTCCCAGACCGGCGTGGTGACGTAGTCCGCAACGGCCTTGACCTCTGGCTCGGCGTTGCCCATGGCCACCCCGGTCCCGGCCCATTCTATCATCCTAAGGTCGTTCATGCCGTCCCCGAAGGCGGCGGTCTCCTCCCGCTTGAAGCCGTAGTGGCTGATGACCGCGTTCAGACCGGCCTCCTTGCCGCCGCCCTTGGGTATCACGTCCACCATCCCCGGCCCGCAGGACACCACCTCGGCCCCCTTTACGGGGGAGAGGGCCCGGCCCGCGGTCTCCTGGGATTCGTAGAGGGTCAACTGTATGACGGCCTTCTCCTCCGCCAGCTCCGGGTCGTACAGCGGCGGGAACTCCTGGCCCAGCCACTTATAGAGCCCGCGCACCTGGGGCGCGTCCATAAGCGGCCAGGACTCCCGCTCGCCCATGACCATCCCGGGCAGGCCCTCCTTCCGGCAGAGCTCCACTATGGCCCGCACGTCCTCCGTGCTGTGGACCAGACGGTGCAGCACGGTGCCGTCCCGCTCCAGCACCAGCTGGCCGTTAAAGGTCACAAAGCCGTCAAAGGGGAACATATCCCATATCTCCCCCAGAAGCGCTGGCCCGCGCCCGGTGGATATGAACACCTTTATGCCCTTGCGCTGCAACGCGGCCAAAGCTGTCGCGGTGGAGTCGTGGAATATGCTCTTATCCCCGGTATGGTCCAGGATGGTGCCGTCGATATCGAAAAATGCCGCTTTTATCATTATGGCCTCCCTCATTCTATTATGTTTCCCTTTGCGATGCGCCTCATGATGGCCTCGGGGCCCAGCCCCCGGCGGCTAAGCTCCATGACCCGCTCCAGCACCGGCACGCATTGGGCAAAAAGCTTTTTAAGGCCCCCGCACAGGTAGTAGGGCCCGCCCCCGAACCTGTCCTTTGGGCAGCCGCCCCCGCAGAACCTGTACCAGGGACACTCCGGGCAGTCTTCGGGCAGCTTTTCACGCTTTGCCCTGCCAAAGCCCTCCATGGCGGCGCAGTCCAGCAGGCCGCAGAGTTCGTCAGCGCCCAGTGTGCCCAGACGGTGCTCCGGGTCCACAAAGTGGTCGCAGGCATAGACGCCGCCGTCCTCCTCCACCACCGGGGCCCTGCCGCACTCTCTGGCCATCCAGCAAAGGCTGGCCTGTCCCCCGGCCAGTATCCGGGCCGTCTCGGCAAAGAGCTGTATGTCCAGCTTTCCAAGGCCCCTATGTACCCACAGGTCGAACACCCGGCAGAGAAACTCCCCATACCCCTCGGGAGTAACCGACTCCGGCGAGAAGCCCCCCTCAGGGAGCCTTACCACAATGGGGATGAACTGCACCCACACGCAGCCCAGCTCCTCCAGCGCGCCATAGGTCCCCTCCGGGTCCGCCGCCGTGGCGGCGTTCACCGTGCACAATAGATCGGGCTGTATGCCCGCGTTCTGCAAGAGCCTTACGGCCCTGCGGACCTTCTCATATGTTGGCCTGCCCCCAAGGTCCCGGCGGTTCAGGTCGTGGGCGGCTTCACTGCCGTCGATGCTCAGTCCCACGTCGAAGCGGTTCTCCCTCAGGAACCGGCACCACTCTTTATTCAGCAGCAGACCGTTGGTCTGTAGATTGTTCCAGGCCTGCCAGCCCTTTGGCAGGTGTTTCTTTTGCAGCTCCACCGCCCGCCGGTAGAACTCCAGTCCCGCCAGGGTGGGCTCGCCCCCGTGCCAGACAAAGGAGACTATGGGGCCGGGGCTCGCGGCTATGGCCTGCCCTATAAGCTCCTCCAGCAGGGCATGGCTCATGCGGCTCTGCTTTCTATGGGAGGAATATTTGCCCTTATCCAGGTAGTAGCAGTAGGAGCAGCGCATATTGCACCGTGACCCCACGGGCTTTGCCATCACCACAAAGGGCCGCTTTTCCCCGCTCATTTCAGGTGCTTTTGGAAGAAGGCCAGCACCTTTTCCAGCGAGTCCATGGCCTGCTCGTGCCTGTACATGGGCCGGTGGTAGTACCAGAAGCCGTGGGCCGCGCCGTCGTATCTGTGGAATTCATAGTCCTTGCCCAGCTCTTTCAGCCGCGCCTCCAGGATGTCCACGTCCTCCCTGGTGGGGCTCCAGTCGTCGTTGCCGAATATGCCCAGCAGCGGGCAACTCAGCTTATCCGCATAGTCCAGGGGCTGCACAGGCCGCTGTGGAGTAAGCTGCTCCGGCTGGCAGACCACCCCGCCGCCCCAGCAGTCCACGGCGCAGTCGATGCCGTCCAGGGTGCACGCCGCAAGGAAGGTGTGCCGCCCGCCGGAGCACATGCCGATAACGCCCACTTTTCCGCTGGCGTTGGGCTGGCTGCGCAAAAAGTTCAGCGCGCCGCCGCAGTCCTCCATAACGTCCTTGTCCGCCATGCCGCCCTTCTCCTGGGCGCGCTCCACCACCTCCTCGGGGGTGCCGTGGCCGAAGTCCTCATAGAGGTTCGGGGCAATGACGCTGTAGCCCTGGGCGGCAAAGCGCCGGGCCGTCTCACGGGTGAACTGGTCCCAGCCGGGCATGTGGTGGATGAGCAGTATGCCGGGGAAGGGGCCCTTGCCGATCGGCCGGGCGTAGTAGGCGTGGATGGGCTTGCCGCCGTGGCCGGTGATGCCGGTGGTCTCGGCGATCATGCCCTCGTAAGCGTCGGTTTGAAAGTTGTTCCACATATGCTGGTCCTCCTTGGGGGTTTTCTTATATTATAGTTGGTTCTAATTTTGTTTGCAACTTTTTTCTTGCCTGCGGCAAGCCAAGACCGTGGGACTCTGTCCCACACCCTGCCACCTTTGAAAAGGTGGACGAAACTTTCAACCTCGCTGCGCGACGCGCTATCCCAGCTTCAGAACCTCCTGCGCCGCCATCATCACCCCCAGCTGCCCCCCTGCATAGTTCAATCCCCCCTGCATCCACACAGCGTAGGGCTCCCTAAGCGGCGCATCCGCCGACAGCTCTATGGACGACCCCAGCGTAAACGCCCCCGCCGCCATTATCACGTCGCTGTCATACCCCGGCATGGGGCTGGGCTCCGGCACCACGAACGCATCCACCGGCGACGCGCTCTGCACCCCCCTGCAGAAGGCTATAAGCGCCTCCCTCTCCCGCAGCTTCACCGCCTGGATGATGTCGGCCCTGGCCTCCTCCGGCCCCGGCGTGACCTCATACCCCAGCTCCTCAAAAAGCGCCGCGCAGAACACCGCCGTCTTCAGCGCCTCCCCGGTCACCGTGGGCGCATGAAACGCCCCCATGAAAAGCTCCCGGCTGTGCCCAAGGGTGCACCCCAGCTCCCGGCCCGTGCCCGGAGTGGTCAGCCTGTAGGAGCACAGCTCCACCAGGTCCCCGCGCCCGGCGATATACCCCCCCGTGGGGGCCACGCCGCCACCGGGGTTCTTTATCAGGGAGCCCGCCATCAGGTCCGCCCCGTGGGAAGTGGGCTCCTCCCGCTCCACGAACTCGCCGTAGCAGTTGTCCACCATCACTATGCACCCCGGAGCTCGCTCCTTCACAAAACCGGCCAGCCGCTCTATCTCCGCCACGCTTAAGGAGGGCCTTAATGTATACCCCCTGGAGCGCTGGACATACACCATCCGGCAATCTTTCGCCAGCTCCCGCTCAAGCTCCTGATAGTCGATGCCGCCGTCCGGCAGCAGATCTATCTGCTCATAGACTATACCGAAATCCCGAAGGCTCCCCGGCTCCTCCCGCCCGGGCAGGCCGAAGACCCCCTGTATGGTGTCGTAGGGTGTGCCGGTGACGGAGAGCACCGTGTCCCCCGGCCGCAGCACCCCGAAAAGCGCCACCGTCAGGGCGTGGGTGCCGCTGACGAAGTTATAGCGCACCAGGGCGTCCTCGGCCCCAAAGGCGCAGGCGTAGACCTCGTCCAGCTGGTCCCGGCCCCTGTCGCCGTAGCCGTAGCCGGTGCTCGGCACAAAGCTGCTCTCGCTGACCCTGGCCCTCTGAAACGCCGCCAGCATCTTCTGGGAGTTCCAGCGCTTCGTCTCCTCTATGCGCCTGAACTGCCCGGCGGCCCGCTCCTCGGCCCTTTCGGCCAGCTTCAAAAGCCTCTCATCGAACTGAAAAAACGGATAGTTTTCCATACAAAAAATCACCTTTCTATTAGATCATGCTGGCACCAGCGGCCAACTTCCGCAAAGCCCAGCTTCTCATAAAACTCCCGGTTCCTGCCGCTCTCCCTAAAGAGGTAGAGCCTATGCCCTGGCAGCGCCCGCCCGACATTCCCCACAAGCCTCTTGCCAAGGCCCTGCCCGCGCATGTCCTCCCGCACGGCCAGTGCCGACAGCACGGCCTCGCCCCCTGCCACAGCGGATACCACCGCGCAGCCCACCAGCTCCCCACAGACGTACTCCCCCAAGGCCAGAGCCGCCCCGTGCCGCACTCTATGGGACATATCCAGATAGAAGGGCTCGAATTCCAGCGGCATCCCGGTGGCTGTCAAAAGGGCGTGGACCTCCCTGAGCCCAGGGGCGGGAAATACCTCCGGCCTGCCATCCGGCAGGTCCTTCGCCATCACCGCGCCCTCTGTGCTCACCGCCAGCCCCAGCTCCCCGGCAAGCTTTCTCTCACAGAACACGCTGGCGGGGCCCAGCACGTCCAGAAACTCCCGAGACTCCTCCAGGTCCGCAGGCCTGCCCGCTATGGAGAGCCCGCCGTCCAGCAGGCAGTAGGCCGCACCGCCGTCCGTCCAGAACCGGGCGAAATCCCGCTCAAAGCCATAAGCCAGCGCCACGGCCCGAAGCTTGCAGCCAAAAGCGCTGCCAGCGCAAATGTCCATAAGCTCCGCCCGCTCCCGGGGGCCGCCCACAAGCCTTATCATATCCCGGCCCTCCCGATACACAACGAAAAAGCCCCGCTTGCGGCGAGGCGTCTTCTTATGACAAAGCTTCTCACTTCACGAAGTACATCACGGCGTTGGCCACGATTACCAGCACAAAGAAGCCCACGGCAATGGCCTTTGTCCAGCGGGACAGGAAGGCGTCCACAGAGCGGGCCTTATTCTTTGACAGGAAGGTGTCCGCGGCGCCGGTGATGGCGCCCATGTTCTTCTGGTTGCCCTCCTGTAAGAGCACCACCAGGATTATCGCCACCGAGAAGATAAGCAGGGCCACGGCGAATATGATCTCAAAAACTGTCATTTTTTATTCCTCCTTGCAGCGACAGGCTGCTTAGTCACGGTATATATAATATCATGCCAAAAGCGTTTTTGCAAGCCCTATGGGCCAATTTGCAAAAATTTTAGAAATATTTTCGCCCGGATGAATAGGTCCCGGCGTTGCGGTTACAATAGGGATAGCGGCACGGAAGCGTTTGCGTGCCTGGAAAGGATATCGCCCAATAGGGCCGGAGCCTGAGCAGCCACTGTCCAGAATCCGAGGAATGTCCCCGCCAGGCTCCGGCTGCTTGCCCTTTGGGGAGCGAGAGATCCCCAAAGGGCTGATTTTTTGCCCTACATCTCCAGGTACTTTTTCAAAAGCCTGCATACCTCGCGTACATCAATGGGCTTTGCCACATGGGCGTTCATGCCGGCCTCCATGCACTTCTGCACGTCCTCAGAGAATGCGTCCGCGGTCATGGCGATAATGGGCATATCCTTATCGGACCTGTCCATCTTCCTTATGACCTTTGTGGCCTCGAATCCGTTCATCACCGGCATACGGATGTCCATGAGCACCGCCTTATAGGTGCCGGGCTCTGAGTTTTCTATCATGTCCACGCATATCTGACCGTTCTCGGCCCAGTCCAGCTGCAGCCCGAATTCACCCAGCAGCTCGCTGGCGATCTCCCAGTTCAGCTCGTTGTCCTCGGCCACCAGCACCCTGGTGCCGTCAAAGGAGAAGCTCTCCTTGCCGTCGTCCTTTATGACCTCCGGGCTCATCTCCATTCCGGCATAGCCCCGTAGCCCATAGAAAAGGGTGGACTTGAAGAGGGGCTTGCTTATGAACCCGCTTACCCCGGCGGCCTTGGCCTCCTTCTCGATGTCGCTCCAGTCATAGGCCGAGATTATCAGTATTGGTATATTATTGTCCCCTAGCCTTCTTCTGAGCTCCCTGGCCGTGGCTATGCCGTCCATATCCGGCAGCTTCCAGTCCAGCAGGATGATGTGATAGTCCTCCCGCCTCCTGTGCCTCTCCTCCACCATCTTTATGGCGGATTCCCCCGATAGGGTCCAGTCCGCGCTGATGCCGATGGAGCCAAGGGCCTTCACGGTGCTCTCACAGAGCAGCTTGTCGTCGTCCACCACCAGCATGTTCCAGGGCGGCAGGACCATATCGGCCTCCGGCGCGTCGGCTATTTCCATATCCAGGGTCAGGAGGAACTCCGTGCCTTCGCCCTGTTTTGACTTCACCTTCATATCGCCGCCCATGGCGTCCACTATGTACTTGGTGATGGCCATGCCAAGGCCCGTGCCCTCGGTCCTGTGGACCCGGGCGCTGTCCTCCCGGGCGAAGGAGTCGAAGATATGCTCCATAAACTCCGGCGACATGCCTATGCCGTTGTCCTGTACGCAGAGCAGCACCCTTACACGGTCCTCCCCCCTGGGAGACGGCTCCTCCTTCAGGCTCACCTGGATATGCCCACCCTCCGGGGTGAACTTCACGGCGTTTGAGAGAAGGTTCAGAAGCACCTGGTTCAGCCGCACGCTGTCGGTCAGCACATTCTCCGCCGAGATGTCCATTATGGACACCCCGAACTCCTGGCGCTTCGCCTTCACCTGGGGCTGCACGATGCTGACAATGCTCTCCATCAGCTCCCGAAGGGACACCCGGTCGTAGGAGAGGGTCATCTTGCCGCTCTCTATCTTCGACATGTCAAGCACGTCGTTTATCAGCCCCAGAAGATGCCGGCTGGATGTGGTTATCTTATGCAGGCAGCTCTGCACCTGCTTGGTATTGTCTATATTTGCCGTGGCAATGGCCGTCATGCCCACAATGGCGTTCATAGGCGTGCGAATATCGTGGCTCATGTTCGAAAGGAACTCGCTCTTGGCCTTTGTGGCCCGCTCGGCATTCTGCCGTGCCCGCTCTGCCTCCCTTCTGGCGTCCACCGCCAGGGTCAGGGCGTTTTCCGCGGCCTCTCTGGCCTCCTCCATAGCGGCCAGCTGCCTGCGGTTTATCCTGAGGTACAGAAAGAATACCACCCCGAAGGCCGCGAATATCACCGCGCAGCAGACAAAGGACGCCCGCAGGAACATCTGTCCCAGGTGGTCTATGCTGCTGTTCACCTGACCGTAGGGCATGAAGGTCAGAAGATACCACTCGGAATAGGCAAGGGGCGTGCCGAATATCCGTCTTCGCTCGCCGCTCTCCATGGTGAACTCGGAGGAGTAGTCCCTGCCATCCTTTATGGCCGCGCTGATGTCCACTATATACTGCTCGGCGGTAAGGCCGTTTACGTCCGTATAGATATTGCGCACCCGGTCGAAATAGCTCTGCCTGAAGGCCCCGCCGGTGCGTATGACAAAGCTGCCGTCCCCACGGATGATAAAGGAGTATACCAGGGAGTCGTTGGCCTCAAGGGACAGGGTCTCCTTTATGTAATCCGTATCGGTGGTGGCAACCAGCGCCAGACACGGCGAGCCGTCCTTCATAAGGTAGTCCGCCGGCACCCCCAGAAGGACCATGTTCCTGTCCTCCTCTTTCGGGTCCTTCCCTACGGCCACCTTTGCCTGGCCCTCTGTCAGGGAGTGAAGGAAGGGGTCCGGGTCGGTAATATGCAGCGGGTCGCCGTATATCATCTCGAACTCCCCGTCATAGGACAATAGCCCCAGCTGCACAAAGCCCCTGGCCTTGCTGCTGGCCTCCAGCTCCTCCAGGACCTGCTGTCTTGTGACATTCCCCCGCTCGAACTCCGGCCGGACGTCGCTGACAATGGTCTGCACCTGATCAAGGCGCAGGTCTATAGTGGTCTGGAAGTGCATGGATATCTGCTGAGAGAGGTTCTTCATATACACCTCCCCCACCTGGCTTATGGTGTCCGCGCTCATATTGTCCAGAAAATGGGCCAGAACCACGAATACCGCAAATGTAAGGGCGATAATACCAAGGAAGCTCCCTATCAGGAACCGGCTGGGGCCGCCCCTCTTCTTTTCATTCTCTTTTTTCACGGTGAAACCCCTCACAGCCCGGATTTATACTCCCTGATGGCGTCTGCGGTCTGTCTGTAGTCCTTCTGCACCTTCTCGTACAGCTCCCCCGCCCCGGGGGACTTTCCCCCGCGCAGGGCCTCGGTCAGGGCGGAGCTGGACTCCTCCAGTCTTGCAAAGCCCAGGTTCTGGCACATGCCCTTTATGGTGTGGGCGGCCCTGAAGGCCTCGTCATAATCGCCCCCCGCAAAGGATGACTCCAACAGCTCCATGGTCTTGTCGTCCGCGAACTTCAGCACGTACTTCTGGATGAACTTCTCGCTTGGCAGCCGCGCGCTCACCGCCGCATAGTCCCCGCCCAGCTTCTCATAACATTCCTGCAAGGTCATTTTTCTTCTCCCCCTTTTGATTGGTCGCCGTCCTCCGGCTCATAGTCGATTATCTCTGACTGGTTGGTGTATACGCTCTCCCCTCTGACTTCGGTCAGCGAGGTCTCCCTGCCGTCATAGAACTTGTACCGGCCCTTGCCCGCCTGCTTGACGGCGTAAAGGGCCTTGTCCGCCGCGCCCATCAGCGCGGTAAAGTCCGGGCCCACCTGCCCGGTGGTGGCCACGCCCATGCTTATGGAAATGGTGAATCCCCCGAAGTCCTCGCCGTGCAGCGCGCCGTATATGCGCTGTATGGTGGGCTCCAGCTCCTGGTGGTACTGGATGAATATGATATACTCGTCGCCCCCCACTCGGGAGACGATGTCGCCGCTTCTGGTGACCTGCCTTAGCCTTTCGGCTATGTGTACCAGCAGGCGGTTGCCGAACAGGTGCCCGTAGGTGTTGTTGGCGTCTTTAAAATAGTCGCAGTCGAAGAAGGCCAGGGCATATTTCGCCTCGGGGTTCTCCTTCAGCCTTGCCTCCGCCTGGGTCTGGGCGCTTGTAAGGTTCAGAAGCCCCGTAAGCTGGTCCATAGAGGCCCTGCGCTCCAGATTCTCAAGATAGCTTCGGGAGCTGTGGATGTCCACGGCCTTGCCTATGGCCCCCCGGAGCTCCGGCGGCTCGTCCTCGGACCAGAGAGCCTGCATGACGAACCTGTACCACTTCAAGGCTCCGTCCCGCTCCATCTTGCACTCCAGGGTGACAATGGGCTCCTCGGGCGTGGCGGACATCAGCACCTGGTGCAGCTGCCCCCTCAGGTCCTCGCTCAGATATCCCTTTACCTTCTCGTTCTCCAGGGGGTCCATCACCACCTCGTCCAGCCCCAGGTTCCTGGCCCCCCAGGCGTTCAGGGAGACCATTGAGGGCGAAACGGTGTACTCGAACTGTATCTCCTTGCTCATGGCCGCGAAGAAGCTGTACTTCATCCTCTCGTGCTCCAAAAGCTGTAAGGTGCGGGTGCTGGCCGACAGCTCGCTGTGGGAGGACATCTTCTCCACAATGCTGCTTATGGAATCCCCGGAGGACTCCCTCGCGTCGGGAGAGTTCAACTCCTCCTGCATGGTGTCTGAGACCTCCATCAGGCACTCCAGAAGCACCGGGTTGAAGCTGCCGCATTCGTTATTGCATATCATCTCGATGGCCTTCTCGTGGGAGAACGCCGACTTATATACCCGCTCGCTGGTAAGTGCGTCGTACACGTCGGCCATGGCCACCACCTGGGCGGCGATGGGTATCTCGTCCCCTACAAGGCCGTCAGGATAGCCCCGGCCGTCCCAGCGCTCGTGGTGCCAGCGGCATATCTGATAGGCTATACGCACCAAGGGCTCCCCCTGGTGCACCCCAAGGCCGTCCAGCATCTGGGCCCCGATGGAGGAGTGCTGCTTCATTATCTTGAACTCCTCGTCAGTAAGCCGCCCGGGCTTATTGAGTATCTTCTCGTCGATGGCTATCTTGCCGATATCATGAAGGGCCGAGGCCTCGCTGATAAGGGCGATCTTCGCCGTGTTCAGCTCATAGTCCGGCCGCTTTGAGGCCAGCTGCCGCAGAAGCACCTCTGTAAGCCTACGCACATGGACCACGTGCAGGCCGCTCTCGCCGTTTCTGAACTCCACGATATGGCTCAAAATGTCTATCATCAGAAGGCTGTTCTGCTCTTTTTCGTATATCTGCTCGGCCACCAGGTTTTCGAGCTCTGTCTGCTTGGCGGAGCTTAAAAGGGTGTTCAGCACCCTTCTCTGGACTATCTTAGCGTCGAAGGGCCGGCTTATAAAGTCCGTGACGCCCATCTCCAGGGCCTGGGATATCCTGTCGGAGGTGGTCTCCGCGGAGATCATTATCACCGGCACCGTCTCTATCCAGCGCCGCCTGTTCATGACCTCCAGCACCTCAAGGCCGTCCATAAGCGGCATGACGATGTCCAGCATCATCAGGGATATCTCCGCCGCCCTTTTCTGCAGCTCGTTCACCGCCATCAGGCCGTTCTCCACCTCGATGGTCTCGTACTCCTCGCCGAGCATATCGACCAAAATGGAGCGGTTCATCTCCGAATCGTCCACAATAAGTATCTTCTGTCTGCGCTTTTTACCATCCATCCTGGTACAAGCCCCTTTCGCGCAAAAAATCTTATGTATCATTATATTACATATCAAGGCAAATAGCAAGCCCCAAGATTCTGTTGGGGCGGGAGTTTTGTACGCTTTTTAGGGCGTTTTGGGGCGGCGGGCTTGATTTTTTTCAAAATTTCTGCTATCATAAGGATAAAGAAAGGAGGATTTTAGACATGCCAACTGAAAAAGAGCGCAAGGACATCCAGAAGGCCACTATCTACGACCTCCGGCGGCTGATAAGCAACGGCGACAAGGAAACCTTTACAAAAGAGGAACTGTGCCGGTGGCTTGACACCATTGCCGACGCCAAGGACCAGGAGTGACCTGCACCCGGAGGGATATCCCTCCTAAAAGACCCAAAGGGGACTTCTTTTCAGAAGTCCCCTTCTTTGATCCGAACTTTCCGGCCGCCTTAGAATATCCAGGCGCTGCCGCCCTCCTCGTCCTCGTCATCAGAGGGCGCGCCGAACTCGAAATTGAACTTCGGCTTATACTCGGCCATCAGCCGCAGAAGCTCGTCCTGCATGTTCACCTCAGTGCGGCAGCGGTCGTCAAATACCATGGTGACCATGTCGCCGCCTGTGCACTTCTCCCACCTGGGCAGGCCCTCGGTGTTGGGGTCGCCGGTGCGGGCGAAGTTCACGAAGGCCCCGCGCATGACCTTTTGCAGCTGCTCCCAGTTCTCCTGGTGGCAGACGGGCACCATCTCGCCGTTGCCGAAGAAGTAGGGTATGTCAGAGCAGTGCCAGGCCGCCTTGCCGCCGTCATAGTCGAAGACCTTGGCGAACAGGTAGTTGTACACCGGGGCGCTGGCCTCCCTGCCCTTCTTCTTCACATAGTCCACCGTGGGGGCCAGGAACATGTCGTCCGCGTCCACGGCAAAGGCCGGGTTGGTCTCGGGATAGATGCGCCCAAACTCCTTGAGGACCTTCTCCCCGCCCTCGGGGCCG
Organism: uncultured Eubacteriales bacterium; assembly: GCA_910584745.1. Lineage (GTDB taxonomy): Bacteria > Bacillota > Clostridia > Oscillospirales > Acutalibacteraceae > Acutalibacter. The sequence continues at coordinate 26,396 of CAJUDG010000002.1, read as the reverse complement.
TAGAAGTCCTTGACCAGCTTCTCGCTGTCCTCTTTTGTCATGTTCTTTATATCCCTGCCGGGTCCAAAGGCGAACTCAGCTATAACCGAGCCCACCATTGTGGGCACCTTCAGAGAGCTCTCTGTGAAGTCCTTCTCCAGCGGGTCGCAGAGGTAGTAGTCGTTGGGGGCGGGTCCCCAGTTCACGTGCTTGCCCTGCTTATAAAGGCTCCTGACGGCCCTGTTCACCGCCCAGATAAACTGGGCCGTGGGCACCTTCTCAAGGCGCCCCGCCTCGCTCTCGGGTATGTTCAGCTGCTTTATTATCTCCAGCACCAGCTCCTTGCCCTCCACGGCGCTGCCGCCCATGCCGGGGCCCATGACGCCGGACATGACTATGGCCTTGTGGAACAGGCCGTCGGCCTCGGGTATCTGGCCCAGCACGGTGACCTTGGCGCCGCCGCCGGACTGGCCGAAGATGGTGACGTTGTCAGGATCGCCGCCGAAGCTCGCGATGTTGTCCCGCACCCAACGCAGGGCCTCCACCAGGTCGGCCATGCCCACATTGACGGAGTTCCTGTACTTCTCGCCGAAGGCGGACATGTCAAGATAGCCGAAGGCGTTGAGCCTGTGGTTCACGGTGACCACCACCACATCGTCGTCCTTCGCAAGGTTGTAGCCGTCATAGCAGACCTGCTCTATGCCGGACCCCGCCGAGTAGCCGCCGCCGTGTATCCAGAACATAACGGGCTTCTTGGCCGCCGGGTCGCAGGAGGAGGTCCACACGTTCAAGTACTGGCAGTGCTCAGAGCTGGGCCAGAAGCGGTGGGCTATCATCACCTCTCCCATGGGCTGGGGCTCAGAAAGCACCGGGCAGTTCATGCCGTAGCTGCCCGCGTCCTTAACGCCCTCCCAGGGGTCCACGGGCTCGGGCATCTGAAAGCGCTTGGCCTTTGCGTAGCGTATGCCGTAGAAGTGGTCCACGCCCTTGAAGTGGAAGCCCCTAAGCTTGCCCTTTTTGGTCTCCACGATGGGAGAGGTCTTGGAAAAACAGAAATCCATTTTCATCAGCTCCTTATATTTTTTGTACAAAACTGCTTATACTATGTATTATACACCAAGACCGCTTATTTGAAAAGCCCCATTTCTAACAAAAACTTTGATTAAATTTGCTTTTTTTGTCCGGGCGTGGTATAATGGGCCCGGCACAAATCTTTATACGAGGTGATAAGCATGAGCAAGACAGACGGCCAGAGATATATCCCCTATGAGGAGCGCACCGGCCCCGAGGCTATAGTCTACTTTACAAGGGACCTGTCCCCGAGCGGCCTTAAAAAGGCCTATGAGCGGGTAAAGGGCCCCATAACCGGCAAAACGGCCATAAAGCTGCACACCGGCGAGCCTAACGGCCCCAACATCATCCCCGCAGCCTGGGTAAAGGAGTTTATGGCTGCGGAGCTGCCCCAGGGGACCATCATCGAGACCAACACCTACTACGACGGCGACCGCTATACCACCGATCGGCACCGGGAGACCCTTAAGGTCAACGGCTGGTCCGATTTCACCACCGTGGACATCACCGACGAGCAGGGCACCGTCATGCTCCCGGTAAATGGCGGCAAGTGGTTCAAGGAGATGAGCGTGGGCAAGTCCCTTACCGGCTATCAGTCCCTGCTGGCCCTGACCCATTTCAAGGGCCATACCGTGGGGGGCTTCGGCGGCTCCAACAAGAACATCGGCATCGGCTGCGCCGACGGCAGGATAGGCAAGGGCATGATACACAGCAAAAACGGCGCCATGTGGGGCACGGTGGAGGAGGAGTTCATGGAGAAGATGACCGAGTCCACAAAGTCCGTGATAGACTTCTTCGATGGGCGCGCCACCTATGTGAACGTCCTTCGGAACATGTCCGTCTCCTGTGACTGCGAGGGCGTCGGGGCCGCGCCGGTGGTCACCCCCAACGTGGGCATACTGGCCTCCACGGACATCCTGGCCGTGGACCAGGCCTCGGTGGACCTGATACACGCCATGACCGAAAAGGACCACCACGACCTTTTGGAGCGCATAGAGAGCCGCCACGGCTACCGGCAGCTCAGCTATATGAAGGAGCTGGGCATGGGCTGCGACCGCTATGTGCTCGTAGACCTGGACAATGGCGATGTACACATCACCGCCGCAAAGGCAGTTGAGGGCGTCAAGCCCTTCGCCGGATAATTTTGGACGCAAAAAGCGCCGCCAGAGACTAAGGCGGCGCTTTATTTTGCTCTAGATCTGATACAACTCCTCAAATGCCCCGGGGCCCTGCCGTCACTCCTTCAGCGGCACGCCCTTGCCGTCCACGGCTATCCTTCCGGTAAGTATCAGGATGCCCTCGATGAGCCCCCAGATAGAGGACACGATAGCGCCAAAGCCGCATGTGACAATGGTGATAACCAGCTGGATGACCGCTTTCACGGTATAGCCCAGATAGAAGTTATGGATGCCAAGGCTGCCGAGGAATATACCCAGAAGGCCCGCAGCCAGCTTGGATTTCTGCTCGCCCTGGGGAACAGGGCGGGCAAGGGCGACGCCGCACTTGACGCAGACCGCCGCAGAGGGGTCGGTGGGATTGCCGCAGTTGGGGCAGAAGTTCACGCCGCTGCCCACGGGCACGCCGCACTTGACGCATACGGCCGCGTTGGGGTCCATGGGATTGCCGCAGTTTCTACAGAACATAACTTATCTCTCCTTCATGCATATCATGTATTTTTACACGGTCCACAGACGGGCATAGGGCAGAGCCTACGGGCCGAAATAAACCGCAAGACGGTATAGGGCTGAAAACCTTTCCGCATTTGTCGAATTTTGTTCTTCAAATTATACCATACCCGTCCGCAGGATGTCAAGGGCATCGGGTAAAAGAACGATAACTTTATTATGCAGGATTAAAGCAGATCACAAATTGACGGCAGAACATATGGCGCTATTTCCTCCTATATGTTATAATAGGCGGGAACAAATCTTTATCTGGGGAGTATGCTGAAAATGGAAAACTGCGAGAGCTATCAGTTCACCTGGCCCGGGAAAAGCCGTGCGGCCGCGCTGGCGGAAACTCCGGCCCAAGGGGAGCTTCGGCCCGTTGATAAGTGGTCATTTGGCCGGGACGGCGCTCCCGGGGGCACGGATTCCGGGAACATGTACATCGGGGGGGACAACCTGGATGCCCTTAAGCTGCTTTCGGGGGAGTATTCGGGCCGGATAAAGCTTATCTGCATCGACCCGCCATATAATACCGGCTCCGACTTCATCTACGGCGACAACTTCGCAAGCCCCAAGGGCCGCTCCCAGGGGGACGCCGGGCGGCTGCACGCGGGCTGGCTCAATATGATGTACCCAAGGCTCAAGCTTGCGAAAGAGCTTCTCAGGGAGGACGGCTCCATCTTCGTGTTCATCGATTATAACGAGGCCGCAAACCTTCGGAAGCTTATGGACGAGGTCTTCGGCGAGGAGAATTTCCAGCGGGAGATAATCTGGCGCATGGGCTGGATCTCGGGCTATAAGACCGCCGCCGGGAACTTTATACGAAACCACGACAGCATACTGTTCTACTCAAAAAACCGGGAGCTGCTGGACTTCAAAAAGCTGTACATAGAGAATAGGGACTTTAAGCCCCTTGTAAAGAGCACCCCGAAACTCCGGGAAAAGTTCAGAGAGCTGGGCCTCACCCCCAAGCAGGGCCGGGAGCTTTTGAACTTTATAAACCACGAAAACCGCCCGGAGAGATACCCCATCGAGGACACCTGGAACTGCAGCGAATACGACGACCTGAACAGTATCGCCATCATGTCCTTTTCCGGGGAAAAGATATCGAAGCTTCTGGGCATAGACCAGGAGTTCAAGGGACAGAAGTCCGTAAGGATGCTGAGACGCATCATCTCGGCCACCACCCGGGGGGAGGATATCGTGCTGGACTTCTTCTCCGGCACGGCCTCCACCGCCCATGCGGTGATGGAGCAGAACATCTCCGACGGCGGCTCGCGCCGGTTCATAATGGTCCAGCTGCCCGAGCCCCTGCCCGAGGGCTGCGCCGCCAGGAACGCGGGCTATGATACCATCTGCGATATCGGCCGGGAGCGCATACGCCGGGCCGGGGACTGCCTGCGGGAAAGGACCGGCTTAGACGCCGACTACGGCTTCCGGCTGTTCACGCTGCGCTGAGGCCCTCCCTGCGGAAGGCCGCCCGCCACATGACTATGGCCAGCCCCGCGCTTAGTGCGTCCGCTATGGGCTGGGCGGCCAAAAGGCCGTCAAACCCAGCTATGAGCACGCCTGCCCCCAGCACCGCAAGGAACAGAATCCCCTGACGGGATAGGGACAGGGCCAGTGCCGGACCGGCCTTGCCGGTGGCCTGGAACAGGCAGGTGAACAGCAGGACGATTCCCGCGAAAGCCGAGCCCAGCACCTGCCAGCGGAGCATAAGCGTGCTGTCGGCGGTGACCCCCGGATCATCCATGAACACTCCCGCAAGGGGCCGGGCCAGGAGGATTATTGCCGCCGCCATGAGAAGCCCGTAACCGCTTATGAACGCCATGCAGAATCTGAGCAGCTTTTTAAGCTTCTTAAAGTCCCTGCCGCCGTACAAGTACCCGAACAGGGGCACCCCGCCGAAGGCAAGGCCGATAAGCACCATCTGAGCTATCATGGAGACCTTGCTGGCAATGCCCCAGGCGGCTATCTTCTCGTCGCCATAGCCCTTCAGAAACTGGTTTATTACCACCACACAGGCACTGGAGGCGATATTTGTCACGGCGGCGGTTATCCCCACGCTGAATATCTGCCTAAGCTCCCCGCCGCTTACCCTCCAGCTCCTGGGGTCCACCGAGAGATGCCGGCTTTTCCGAAGGACAATTATGAGGAAGAAAAGGTCGCTTGCAAGGTTGCCTATCACCGTGGCGATGGCCGCGCCCGCCGCTCCCATGCCCAGAACCTGGATAAAGACAGGGTCGAGGACTATATTCACCACCGAGCCCCCTACGTTGCCCAGCATGGACAGGGTTGAGGAGCCCTCGCAGCGCAGCAGATTGGAGTGTATGAACGGCAGTATGATCGCCGGGGCGCTGACTGCCAGCACGATATAATACTCCCTGGCGTATGGCATGACCTCGTCGCTGGCCCCAAGCATCCTGAGGACCGGCCCCTGGAATATCAGCATGGGCACGGCCAGCACAACGCCGGTGGCTATGGCCAGATAGAAGCAGAAGGAGCTGACCCTTTTGACGCTGCCCTGGTCGTTCTTGCCCATCAGGCGGGAGATAAGGGAGCTGCCCCCCTGGGCGTAGACGTTGCCGAAGGCCATCAGCACCGTGAACACCGGCGCGCATACGGACACCCCGGCCACTATAAGAGTGCTGCCGGTGCGGGCCACGAAGTAGGTGTCCGCCAGGTTGTACACAAGGCTGACTATCATGCTGAACACCACCGGCAGCGCCTGGGTAAAGTACGTGCGCACCAGGTGCTCCGTGTCAAAAACCGCGCTTTTTTTGTCTGCTTCTCTCATAGAAACACCCCTTTTATGTATTTTGCCGGGACTATTTTAGCACACCCCATTGATTTTTATTGTGACATATGGCACAATAAAATAAAAATTTCAGGAGCGTGCACATGAGATACATCCACGACGAAAAGCTGCTCAAGCGGCTTTTGGCACAGGAGGACATACTCGGTCACTTCGAGACGGCGGGCCTTGATTTCAGGCTGGTGGAATACAAAAAGGGGGAGCTTGTCTGCGCCCCGGGCAAGCCCCTTGAGGATATACTCTTCCCCGTTCGGGGCTCCGTTCTGGTGTATAGTCTCAGGGAGGACGGCAAGTGGCTGCCAATGTCCCGCGGAGTGGATCGCGCCGCCATGGGCGCCGTCGAGTTCGTGGCGCCAGAACTGCCGTCCCTGTACGCCGAAGCCGTAGACGACCTTCTGTGCGTGGCCCTGCCCATCGGGCGCAACCGCGCGGCCCTGGAGCGGGACTGTACGTTCCTTATGTACCTGTTGAAGTGCATGAACAGCATGGTGGTGACCTATACCCTTATCGGCCACCGGGAGCGCTCGGTGGAGGAGCGGGTGCTCACCTTCCTTCGGGACATCCAGCCGGACCACACCCTGCACGGCATAAACCGGGGGCTCATGCAGTTCCACTGCAGCCGCAGGCAGCTGCAGCGGGTAATAAAGCGCCTCTGTGACGAGGGGAAGCTGAGAAAGCTCAAAAAGGGTGTGTACATACTCCTGGAGAAGTGACGGTAAAAATACCCCCGCCCAGGCAGCAGCCTGTGCGGGGCTTATATATTTATAGGTGCGGCAGGTTCCGGCGGTACTCCCGCAGGTCCTCCTCCCCCACGTTTTCAATTATCCTGTCAAGCTCCCCCAAAAGCGCCCCCTTATCCTCCGGCAGGGACCCCCGAATTTGGAACGCGTTTGACGCTCCCAGCGCGGCGAACTCCGTGGATATCTCCAGGCTCTCAATAAGAGCGCGCACCTCCCGGTACTTCTCGGTCTCACTCTCCTCCCGCCAAGCGCCCCGAAGCACCTCGCCATAGAGCTCCGAGTCCGGGTATACGGTCAGCATATTGACCCCCACGCGCGCCGGACGCAGCCGGTTGAAGACAGCGGCGGAGGCCCTCGCACCAGCTTCCCCCCGGCCCGCCCCGGAGATGCCCGCTAAGTAGAAGAAGCTGTAACCTATACCGGCCCGGTCCAGCCTTTGGCACTGCTCCAGTATATCCGCGGCTGTATAACCCTTATTCATAAATTCAAGGGCCTCATCGTCGCCGGTCTCTACGCCTATGGTCAGGCCGTCATACCCCGCCCCGCCCAGGGAGACCAGCTCCCCGTCCGTCTTCCGGGCAACATCCGTTATCCGGGCAAAACAGCCGATGGTCCTGACAGAGGGGATATACAGCCGTATCAGCCCGGCAATGTCCATAAGCCGGTCAGATTTCAGCACAAATGGGTTCGCCCCGGTCAGAAATACCCGCCCCGGGGGCTTCGGCCTGGGTATCCCCTGCAGCCGGGCCGACAGCATCGCCATGAGGTCGGCGCTCAAAAGCTGCGCCTCCCGCAGGTCGCTCTCTATATCCTCAAGTGGCGACATCCGAAAACCGAAGGGCAGATCGTTATAGAGCGTGCAGAATTTGCACCTATGGTGTGTGCAGCCGGCCGTGACCTCCAGCAGCAGCGAGGAAGCCTCATAGGGCGGCCGCCATATGGTCCCTGTGTAGTGCATGGCAGTACCTCCTAAGTTTTTCTGCCATTATACCACTGTACGGAAAAAATAAAAGTACGGTACTTTTTCGCAGTACCTTGCTTTTTACATGGGCAAGGTGTATGATCTGTCCATAGGAGGCGGTAAAAATGAGAAAAACAGAGACTGCGGTCCGGCGCTGCAAGACCATGTCGACGCTGCAAAAAATACTGGGCGGCAAGTGGAAGCTTGAGATACTCTACTATATCGCCTTCGAGGACGTGCGCAGGTTCGGGGCCCTGCGCCGCCAGCTTGGGGAAATAACGGAGTCCTCCCTGACAAAGCAGCTTCGGGAGCTGGAGGCCGACGGCTTCCTGATACGTCACGACTTTCGGGAGGTCCCCCCAAGGGTGGAATATACCCTCTCAGAGCTGGGGGAGAGCTTTACGGACGTTCTCAGCTATATGAAGGCCTGGGGCGAACGCAACCTGCCGGAATGACCGCCCGGCTATAACCGCGCGCTTTTTATATGCCAGATAAACTGCTCCACCGTCCTGGACCGGGTCTGTCCCTGCTTCCAGGCCAGCACCGCGCCGCTCTCAAGGGCCGGGGAAAGGGGAACATTTCTGAGGCCCGGGTGGGGCGCAAAGCCCCGGTCCAGGGTCAGGGCCGCGCCCATGCCGCTGTGCACCATGACAGCCGCGTTGTTTATAAGGTTGTACCGGGCGGCCACCGTCACCCGGTGGAAGAGCTCCTCCCCCAGCCACCGGCCCAGCATGTCCAGCACCTGCTCCCGCCAGGAGAGCAGCAGCGGGTACGGGGCCAGGTCCTCCGGGGTGACAGAGGGGAGCGCCGCCAGGGGGCAGTCCTCCCGCACCAGGGCGCACCACCGCTCCCGGCAGGGCATCGGCACGGTGTGATACCGCGAGAGGTCCACCGGCTCCATCAGCAGTCCCAGGTCTAAAAGGCCGCTCTCCATGCGGTCCTTGGCTTCATCAGCCGATGCGCTGTAGACCCTGAACCGCACCAGGGGGTGCTCCTCCCGAAAGGACACCATCAGGTCAGAGAGGTACGCCATATTGCAGGTCTCCCCGCAGCCGATGGCTATCTCCCCGGATAATTCCTCCCGGCTCTGAAATTCCTTTTGGGTCTTGTCGGCCAGCTCCAAGAGTTCTTGGGCCCGGCGCTTTAAGAGCATTCCGTCCTCTGTCAGCACGATGCGGTGGAACAGCACCGTACCCAATTCCTCCTCAAGCTGCATTAGCTGCCGGGACAGGGTGGGCTGGGTCACGTGCAAAAGCTGGGCGGCGCGGGTGATGTTTCCCTCTCTCGCCACGGTGTAAAAATATCTCAGGACGCGAAGTTCCATAAACCTTTCCTTTCTCAGATCACCTTAAATTTCTTCCACTTGCCGGACTTATAACGCGCCGTAAAGATCACCGCCCGAATCACCCAGTCCAGACACATAGCCGCCGCAATGCCTATTACGCCCCAGTTCAGGCCCATGGCAAACAGTATCGAGAACACCAGCCGCCCGCCAATAGTCGACGCGATAGAGACTATCATGGTGAACTTGATATCCCCCGCGGCCCGCAGGCCGTTAGAGAGCGGCCCGGACATTGGGAAGGCTACGGTGTTGAACACGTTGTGGATGAGCACGAGAATGATGACTAGCTGCTTAGCTTCATCGGAAATCTGATAGAAGTTCATCATGATTGGCGTAATGGCAAACACCAGGACGTTCCACACAAGGGAGATGGTGAGGGTGATTTTCAACAGCTTCTTGAAATAGTGCTCAGCCTGGGCCGTGTCGCCCGCGCCCATGCACTGCCCTATCACCGTGATGAACACCGGGCCCATAGTCACCCCGGCGAGGGCAGCTAAACTCCATATGCTCTGGGCAATGCCGTTGGCGGCTATCTGGTAGGTGCCGAACAGTGCCACCACGCTGGAGAGCGCCACCTTCACCAGCTGAAATATGCCGTTCTCAACCCCATTCGGCACGGCAATGCGCAAAATGCGCTTCATGAGTTCGCCGTTCCATTTGCATATCTGTTTCCACGTATAGTTCACGTCAACTCCCTTGCCAAAGCACAGCACGGTAATCACCACTGCCGAGAACACCCGGGCGATAAGGGTAGGCCATGCCACGCCTGCCACCCCAGCTTTCAGTACGAACACGCCGATGAGGTTGCCCGCGACGTTGATGGCGTTGGCGGCGATGGAGATGTACATGGTGACACTGGTCCTGCCCATGCTCCGGTACAGGGCCGCGCCCGCGTTGTAGACCGCCAGGGCCGGGTAGGAGAAGACGGAAATTTGCAGGTAGATTGTGCAGGCGTCCATGACGTCGGGCTCCACCTGGCCGAATAGCAGACTGAGCATGGGCCTGTGCAAGGCCAAAATAATAATTGAGATTATCAGGGAGAACAGGGTGGACGAGGTAAGAAGCTGGCTGGCGGCTTCACCCGCATCCTCCTTCACCCCGCGGCCTATGTACTGGCTGATTATTACAGCTCCGCCCGAAGCCAGCGCCGTGAACAGGTAGATAAAGATGGTGCTGAACGAGTTCACCAGCGACACCCCGGAGACAGCCGCCTCCCCGGCATAGCTGACGATGAAGGTGTCGGCGATGCCCACCAGCATTACCAAAAGCTGTTCCAGGAACAGCGGGACGATGAGGTTTTTAAGGTCTTTGTTTGTGAACATGGACGGTCCCTCCCGTTGGTTTCTGGGATTATTGTAGCATGGGAGGGAGTGAAATGTCCAATACTTGGTTTGCATATGAGTTTATGCCTTTGAGGCATTTCTTCTCGGATGTCAGAAAGCCCGGCGGAAAGCTCCGCCGGGCTTTTGCTTTCTATCTGTCAAAATGCGCCGAAACCTCTTTCAGCTTCTCGATAATGGGCAGATGCTGGGGGCACATCTCCTGGCACTGTCCACACTCGACACAGTCCTTCGCCGCGCCGAACTTCTTCGTCAGATTGGCATAGTTACTGAAGTTCACCGTCCAGCCCTTCTCCTCCAAATGCTCACGCATGTCCTCGTTATACAAGGAGAAATACTGCGGTATAGCTATCTTCTGCGGGCAGCCCTCGGTGCAGTAGGAACAGCCTGTGCAGGGCACGGCGATCTGGCTGTTTATAATGTCCCCAGCTTTGAACACCATGGCCTTCTCCTCCTCGGTCAGGGGCTTGAAGTCCTCCATAAAGCTGAGATTGTCCTCCATCTGCGCAAGGCTGCTCATGCCGGAGAGCACCATCTTCACCCCCGGCAGGCTGGCGGCAAACCGTATGGCCCAGGACGCTGGGGATAGGCTGGGATCGTGGGCCTTGAACAGATCCTCCACCTCTGAGGGGACTTTTGCCAGAGTGCCGCCCTTCACAGGCTCCATGACCGTCACCCACTTGCCGTGCTTCACCGCCACGTCGTAGCACTTCTTGGACTGTATCCACTGACTGTCCCAGTCCAGATAGTTTATCTGCAACTGAACAAATTCAATAAATGGGTACTTAGTAAGTATCTCGTCCAGCAGTTCGGCGGTGGCGTGGAAGGAGATGCCCGCCGTTTTCACCAGGCCCTTCTCCTTCTTATCCTTCAGCCAGCTAAAGCAGTCGAACTGCTCATATTTGGGGTAGCTGCCCGCCTCAATGCCGTGGAGCATATAATAGTCGAAATATTCCACGCCGGTCTTTTTTAACTGCTCGTTAAAGACAGCGTCTCTGTCCTCCAGGCTGTTGAAGAAGCCGTTATGCAGCTTGCTTGCCAGGGTGAACTTGTCCCTGGGATAGCGGCTGGTGAGCACCTCTTTCACAGTGGGCTCGCTCTGGAAACCGCAGTACATCCATGCGGTATCGAAGTAAGTAAAGCCCTTTTCGATAAACAGGTCCACCATCTTCTTGACCTGCTCCACGTCGATGGCACCCGCGTTCTGGGGGTCGGTGGTGGGCAGGCGCATAAGGCCGAAACCAAAGTTTTTCATCGCTCTGACTTCCTTTCGTGTTTTTTCCCATTATAAGCTCTGGACCGCGCTCCATGTCAAGCCCCAAAATATTTTGCGTCTTATGCGGCGCTTATCCGTTAAACACCGCCTCGGCGCTCTCCGTCTCGAACTGCTTGTTATAGAGGTCCGCGTAATAGCCGCCCTGCTCCATCAGCTCCCTATGGGTGCCCCGCTGGATTATCTTGCCGTCGCGCACCACCAGTATCATGTCCGCCTTGCGGATGGTGGAGAGCCTGTGTGCGATAAGGAATGATGTCCGGCCCTCTAATAGGGTGGATATGGCCTCCTGTATCAGGGCCTCGGTCTTGGTGTCGATAGATGCCGTGGCCTCGTCCAGCACGAATATCCTGGGATTGGCCAGCACCGCCCTTGCGAAGCTTATCAGCTGCTTCTCCCCGGTGGAGAGCTGGCCGCCGCCCTCGCCCACGTCGCTGTCATAGCCCTTCTCCATCCTCATGATGAAGTCATGGGCGTTCACAAGCTTCGCGGCCTGCTCTATCTCCTCATCCGTGGCGTCCAGCCTGCCGTACCGTATATTGTCCTTTACAGATCCCGAGAACAGGTGCGGGGTCTGCAAAACGTATCCAATGCTGGTGTGAAGCCAGAGCATACTGCGCTCTCTATAGTCCCGGCCGTCGATGAGTATGCGCCCGCCCGTGGGCTCGAAGAACCGGCAGGCAAGGTTCACAAGGGTGGATTTCCCCGCGCCCGTCTCGCCCACGATGGCCACCGTTGACCCTGCGGGCACCTCCAGGTCGAAGTGCTCCAGCACGTTCTCGTGGCCGTCCGGATACATAAACGTAACGTCCTCGAAGGTGATGTCCCCCTCTAACGGCTCCCAGTTTTCCCGCCTGGGCTCGAAGGAGGTGCCGTACTTCTCGACGACCTCCGGCGTGTCGGTTATCTGGGGCCGGAGCTCAAGAAGCTCCGTCACCCGCTCGATGTTGGCCTGGGTGGACACAAAGCGTGTGGCCTGATACGCCAGGGCCCCCACCGGGTCGGCTATGCGCAGGGCAAAGTTCACGAAGATCGTAAGCTCGCCTATGCTTATGCCGCCGGCCATGGCCATATTGCCCCCGCCGGTTATGATAAAGGATACGGCAAGGGCCGTCAGAAAGCCTATTACCGGGATGTAGATGGCGTCCAGCATGACCGCTTTGATGCTGGTCCGGCGCATACGCCCGCTGACCTCCTTGAATCCGTCCAGGTTCTTCTCCTCTATCACCAGGGTCTTTGAGGTCTTCGCGCCGGAGATGCCCTCGTTATAATGCCTTGTCACCTCGGCGTTTATCTTTCTGGCCTTGCGGTTTATTTTCAGTATATGCTTCTCAAAGTAGGCGGTAAAGGCCGCGATAAACGGCACCACCGCCAGCACCAGCAGCCCCAGCTGCCAGTTTATCACCAGCATGGCCCCAAGGCATACGATGATGTACACGCTGCAGTATATTCCGTCCACCGTCATCCAGGGTATGCTCTCGGCAATGCGCGCCGGGTCGTTCAGCGCCCTTGCGACGATGGTCCCCACGGGGGTCTGGTTATAGTAGGAGAAGCTCAGGGTCTGCAGGTGTGTGAAAAGGTCTCTTTTAAGGTCCCTTCCGATGTACATCTCCAGCTTTATGGCAATGCTGCCCAGGACTATCTGGCACAGGGTCTTCACCAGCACCATGCCGGAATAAAGTATCGCAAATACGGTTATCCCCTCGTGGGTGCGGGGCGTGACGAACCTGTCCACCACATACCCGGCTATAAGCGTATAGGCCACGGCGATGAAAGCGTCCGTCAGCATTGCCGCCAGAATGGCCAGCAGCCATTTCCTGTACGGCTTTATGTACGGGAGCATCTTGCCCCACACTTTAAAAGTATGGAAGCGCTCCTTTGGTATGTTTTCAGTCTTGTTTATCTCCATAAATTTATCTTACCTCAGCTTTTCTGCATGTCATATATACGCTTATAAATCCCATCCTGAGCGATAAGCTCCTGATGTGTCCCCATCTGGGCGACTTTGCCCTTCTCCAGCACCAGTATCTGATCGGCATTCATCAGCGTGGTTATCCTGTGCGCTATAAGTATCGTAGTACCGTGCACGTTCTCTTTTATAGACTGCCGGATCTTGGCGTCCGTCTCCATGTCAACGGCGGACAGGGAATCGTCGAACACCTTTATGGGCGTGTCCTGCATGAGCATCCGGGCTATGGCCACCCTCTGCTTCTGTCCGCCGGAGATGGTCACGCCCCGCTCGCCGATGGGGGTATCATAGCCCTGGGCAAAGCCCTCGATGGCGTCGTCGATAACGGCCATTCTGGCGTATTTTCTCACGGTCTCAAGGTCAGACCGCCTGGCTCCGTCGGCTATGCTCTCCCTGAAGGTCTTGCTGAACAGGAAGGGCTCCTGAAGCACCATTCCTATGCCGTGGCGCAGGTGGGAGAGCTTTATGTCCCTGATATCCGCGCCGCCCACGGTTATCCTCCCCTGGCCCTCCGGCAGCTCATAGAGCCTGTCCAGAAGATACATAAGGGTGGACTTGCCGCTGCCGGTAGCGCCTAAGATGCCGAAGGTCGTGCCCGCCTTTATGGTGAAGCTCACATCCTTCAGGACCCCCGGCTCGCTGCCGTAGCCGAAGCTCACATGGTCGAAGACAATATCGCCGTCCATGGGCGGGGTGCGGGGGTGTTCGCAGTCGGTCTCCTCCGCGGCGTCCAAAATGTCAAAGAGTCTGGTGGAGCTGATAGAGGTCTTGGAGAGCTCGCTTAGCACCCGGCCCAGCTGGGCCACGGGCCATGCCAGCATGGAGTTATAGGCGGTGAAGGCCAGAAACTCCCCCTCGGTTATGGAGCCCCTCTCCACGAAGAACACCCCTATCACCATTATCACCAGGGCCTGCAGGCCGGCGAACATCTCTCCGAGACCCCAGTCCACGCCCAGTATCCTGCCGAGATGCGACCACAGATCCGCAAACTCCTGGTTCTTCTTATTGAATCGCTCTATCTCAAAGCGCTCCCGGCCAAAGGCCCGGACCACCCGTACGCCGGTAAGGTTCTCCTGCACAAGGGCGGTAAGCTCCCCCTCGGTCCGGTCGGCCTGATCGAACTTCTTTCCCACCAGCACGAAGAATATCATGGAATACCCCAGCACCAGGGGGATAAAGCATAGCACCACCAGGGACAGCTGCACGTTCATGGTGAACATCAGCGAGAGGGATATCGCGATAGCCAGCAGCGTGTGTATAACGGTCATAAGCTGCTCGTTGACAAATCTGCGTATGAGCTCCACGTCCTGGGTGCAGCGCTGGATAATGTCCCCGGTCTGATGGCTGTTGTGCCACGCGTAGGGCAGCCGCTGGATATGGCCGAAAAGCGTGTTTCTGAGGGATTCCACCGCCCCCTCGCAGCCCTTTGCCAGATTCATCCTGGAGACAAAGTTCGCCACGCCGTTTATCACGGCGAACAGCAGGGCCGCCGCCGCGCATATTATTATGTGAGAGCGCAGGGCCTCCCGCCCGCCGAAGCTGTCTATCCATGAGAGGACGAAGCCCGGCAGGCTGAAGGGCTGGTCGTTTATCACCGAGTCCACCGTTACCCGGATGACCTGGGGGGTGAGGAAGCTGGCGATATTGGCTATGATCACGGTGAACATAGCCAGCAGCAGGTTCCCGCGAAAGCCCTTTGTAAAGGGGTAGAATCGCAGGATGCTGGATTTCTTCTTTTTGTCCTTTTTCATCATAAGTACCTCGCTTGCATTAAAAAACGCAGTACGGCCAGCCGCAAAAGAGCCACAGACACGGGTTGGCCTTTCGGGGCGGGAGCGATACTGCGCCATCGCCCGCGCAACGTACACGGGCAGGGGCATATATTCTGCTTACTGTTAATGACGGTTGTCAGTATCATATCACCAGCTTTAGAGAAAGTCAAGGGGTAAGTTTACTTTTTTATGTTATGGCGGCTTTACCCCCATTTTTTAAAGTCAAATAATAAGAAAAGGTTGAAAAGATGAGAGAAGCCGCAAGGAGAAGTGCCCTTTACACCAGTGAGAAGCCTCCAAAAGAGTAAAAAGAGCACAAGAAAGTGCAAAAGTAAATTCAAGGAAGAAGTCAATAGAGAAATGAAATAAAAATCTAAAGAAAAGCGGTGAAAAAGGTATGCCATAGCAACAAAAAGGCAACACCAACTCAGGCCCTGCCCCTTAGATTTTTTGAACAGGGCCAAGTCGATCCGGAAGGAGAGTCGGTACTCAGCCTTCCGGCGGTATGTAGTTCCGCCCATCCTTCAGCAGTCGAAAGACGAGCCGAACCAGTTTTCTGGCAATTAAAGCGAGTGCGCGTTTGTGCTGGAACTTGTTGACCTGCTTATATTTCAAGTCATAGTATCGCCTAAACTCGGAGTCGCATCTTCTCACAGAGTTGGCGGCTTCCAGCAGGTAATAGCGTAGGAAACGGTTGCCGGACTTAATGAGGCGGGTGTTCTGGGCCTCGAACTCACCGGACTGGTGCCGTTTCCAGACGAGACCGGCATATTTGGCGACAAAAGCCTGGGACTGAAAACGGTTGATGTCTCCAATCTCAGCGATGATACCGGCAGAATAGACTTTTCCGATACCGGGAACAGAGGTCAGGGTGTTTGGAATAATAGCAAATATCTGTTCAATTTGTTTGTCAAGAACCTTGATTTGCTTTTCCAACGCCCGCATGGTTGCGATACAAACCGACGTTGCCTGGTTGACGGAGTTATTTACAGTGATGGGCAGACGGTAAGAGTTTCTTGCGGCAATCTGGATAGCTTTGGCTTTTGCGGCAGGGTCGGCGAAGTTGCGTCCCTTTCTTATTAATGAAAGCTGTAAGTTCATCCAAATCGGCGTAAGCCAGCTCGTCCACAGTTTCAAAGCATCCACGCCATCGTTCTTGGGCAGTTCGGGGTAGGATTCCTTGAACTTGCTGACCTGCTTGGGGTTAAGCACATGGATCTTGCGCCGGAACCGGCCCAGGGTGCCGTCCTCCCGGAGAGCGTACGCGAGATTCTCCCCGTAGATGCCGGTGGCTTCCATGCCAATCACAACCTGTTCCAAGCCCATCGTGGTGAGTGCCGACACAATTTTATCTATTAGTATTTTAGCACCGCCACGGTTGTTCTGTACAGTAAAATTGCTGTATTTTTCCCCATCAGGCCGCATGAGATAGGCTGTGTTCCCACGGCTTCCCACATCAATACCAACGAATAATTGATTCACAATTTTCACCTCCTCGGGGGTGGGATTAGAGGACCAACAGGCTGTAAGATACCCATGATAATCCGGAACGTCAACTACCTCGCGTATTAAAATCATTCCGGAGTGCGGCCAATGCGATTCCCTCCACTGCCTGTCCCAGCGGCCCCCTCAGTCCGGCAAACAGCCAGTGAGTCTGCAGTTTACTTCCGGCTCAGGGGAACGGACTTTATTTGTAGCAACCTTGCGGTTCTACCGGATGGTGTAGAACTTACCCTGCTGTCCTACAGCTATTGTACCACGGGTATCTTACGGCCTGCTGGTACCTGATTTATTATCTTATAAACTTATTATACGAGGTATGGTATATATAAGTAAGCTCCAAAATGCAGGGGAAACGTCATAATTGCTTTATTTAGTAAGCTTGCCCCGCTCTCCGTGTACAGGGAGCATGTCACAAGCCATTTATGTCCCCTAGCGCGGGGGGCTCGCCGCGCGGCGGCATATAGCATAAAACAGGCGTTGCAGCTCCCGCCGGTGCAAAGTCTATTCACTCCAAGTGTCCAGCCGTCGTCCAGCTGCCGTGCAGCCGTTCCCGCCGCTTCCTTTACCGCGACGCCTAAAGTTCCCCTATAACCTTTGCTGGACAAGAACGGGGTTGTATGCGGGCTGCCGGTTGAGATCCGCGTATGTCAAGCACCTTTATTTCCGCGAGATTTTTCACCCTCGGTTCGTCGTTTTCCCATTTCTTTGCAAAAAATCAGGCTGCACAGGTGGTTTGACCTTGTGTAACCTGATTGCAATGCTTGCAGTTTTTTGAAAAAATCCATCTGCCTATTGACAATTCACATTTGCAGGAGTATAATTATAAAAGTAGTTATCTGCGGGCGTAGTTCAATGGCAGAACATCAGCTTCCCAAGCTGAATACGAGGGTTCGATTCCCTTCGCCCGCTCCATGTTTACGCATCTTAACAGATGCCATCCCCAAAAAACCGCGCAACGGCGCGGTTTTTGAGCGTTCAGAGGGCCCCAAAAGGGCCGTCACAGTGTGACGTGTTTTTGGGGATGCCACCCCTGATTTTGGGATCTGAACCTGCGTGGTTAGCAAAAAGCAAGCCGGAGCAAAAGAAAAGCAAAAAATTTTTTGAGAGGGATCAAAGAGAAATCTTTGGTCCCTCTTTTGCGTTTCCAGAGAAAAAAAGCAAGGAGGGATGTAAAGTGCCTAACTTTACAGAAAACAAAACCGACAGGGCCTATGAGTCATTCATGAAACAGGTTCCCGGCTTCAGCCGGGACCCGCCCGAAGCTAAAACCATCCAGAAGGACATTGACAGCGGCCAGAAGCAGAAAGGAGAAACACTTCATGACAAATCAGAATGAGCAGCCCATCCCCGGCTGCAAAGCCATGAGCAAGGACGGTTTCTGGAACCTCATCTCCGAGGTCAAAGCCGCCCAAGGCCAGGAAGATTACATAGACATCCTCATTACCCGCCTCAAGGAGCTGGGCCCCGACCATGCCCAAGACTTTTATGATATTGTCCACGTTTACCAAAACCTGGCCTATAAGTTCGGCCTCTGGAGCGCTGCAAGCCTCATTGGGTACATCTCTGAAGATGGCTTTACCAATTTCCGTGCCTGGCTCATTTCCCAGGGCAAGGAGGTGTACTTCGCAGCCCTCAAGGACCCGAACGCACTGGCAGACCTGGACCCCGGCGACGGATACTGGTTCGAGTTATTCACAGATGCCGGGGACACTGCGCTGGAGGATCTGACCGGCGAGAGAGCATATTGCCATACTGACGGAGCCACATACGAAAAGATGACAGAGGCGCTGAAAGCTGATATCGAGTACGGCGAGGGTATCAACTACCCATACGAGTGGGAGGAGCTCGCGGATTACTTTCCCCGGTGGTACGAGCGCCATCTTCACAGCAGTGAGGACGTTTCCTATGTAGGCTGCTGGAACTACAAGAACCCGGCAGTAGCGGAGGCAAGGCAGGCCGGGCCGCCGCCGAAGCCGCAAAATAATATGGAGATGGGTGGGATGTAGGATGATTTTCCGCAATGATAACCACGGCGTACTGTTTGAGAAGGAAATCAGGTACCACAAGGGCTGTAGTCGCAAGATGACTGCGGCCCTTTATTTATTGACAGCAGATTCCCGGCTCTGGCGGCAGGCCGAGAACCACATCGGAACCAACGAGATAGACATCGCCGCCATGCAGCCCCGCCACCTGGACACAATGGCCTATGTCTGTTTCGCCGTCGCAAAGGACATCATCACCGGCAGTAAAACTGTCTTGGTCACTGAGCTGGCCGACGCCAGTATGCTGTCCCCAAGGTACTTCCTGGTGATCCAGACCGCCATGCTGATCCGGGGCTACGGACTGAACGCGGCCAACCGGCTGCTGTTTACAGATGGGAGGAATCAAGATGAACTTCGACAGGAATAGGGTTGGTATGGTGAAACGGCAGTACCCGGTGGGGACTCGGATCCGGCTGAACAGCCTGTGCACTATCGAGGAGGACATGCCGTATGGCCTGTGCGGGACGGTGATCGGCGTGGACGACCAGCCGAGCCTGCTCATGAAGTGGGACAACGGCAGATCGTTGAGCCTTCTGCCCTTTGAGGACAGCTTCACTGTGATCCATAAGGTACAGCGGGGGTACACTGGACGAGCAGCTCTATGAAAAAGCCCGGCAGGAGCAGGCGGCTTTCCGGGATGAGCTGCTGACGTGGCGGCCCGAGGGAATCCTGGATAAAGCTTGGGAGTACTTGGTGCGGGAGGATATTTTGGCAGCTATGGAAAATAACGAGCTTGGACGATACCCAGGCCCAGGCTCTGTTGGAACTGCCGGACACCATGTCGGACCTCTGCGACACTGTCAAGGAGAAATACACACGCGAGCAGGAAACCATCTGGCATGAGATCGAGGAAAGGGCCAACACACTGGCGGCAGGGCAGCAGCCTGGACAGGAGCAGTCGCTATGAAAAATGACACAAAAGGGCTGGTCGGCGAGGGCCGCGGCTTCGAGCGTATTCGGCGCATCACTGGCTATCTGACCGGCACCCTGGATGGCTGGAGCAGCGCCAAGCGAGCCGAGGAAAGGGACCGGGTCAAGCACCCGGTCAACACGCACAAGAAGGGGTGATAAAAAATGGTCAGAGGCCCGCCCACTAATAACCAATATCATCATACGAAGGGAGATGGTAAAATCCAATCATTGATCCCATGGATAGGCGGGAAACAGGCCCTGTGCAGGGCGATAATCAGCCGGTTCCCGACGGGCTTTCAGGAGCGTCCGCCGTACTTTCAGATAGAGCTGCAACCCACAGTTGCAAACAAGCAGAAAAATGAAAATGATGATACCTTCTTTTTCGTCCCCTCATGTGATATAATACTGCCAAAGAAAGGCGGGTGCATTGAAAATGATCCATAAAGTTCACTTTGGAAAGCGTATCGCCAGCTATCGCAAACAGCAGGCGTGGTCCCAGGCAGAATTGGCGGAAAAGCTTGGTGTGACCTCACAGGCGGTGTCAAAATGGGAGACCGGCGCCGCTTTACCGGATATCGACCTGCTGCTGGAGCTCTCCCATCTGTATGGCGTTTCTATCAACGAGCTATTGGAGGACAGGGATATTCTTAAAACGTTGGCGGTACAGAGTTACAAGGACGAGGGCGCTGCAATGTTCGACTCCGCCGCGGAGGTCCACAAGGAGTGGGCCCGAGATATGGCGAGAGAAGGTTGGATAGCCCGGAGCTGGCAGGCAGCAAAATTGCCGGAAAAGCGTGGCGAACAGGAAATCGGGCGTCAAATCGCGGAAGAGGGCGGCCTGATACTGGAATTGGGTGCGGGTCCCGGGGGTGGGTTTATGCCGTATATTCTACAGGCCGACCCGGACGCATCCATGATCGTCAGCGATATGTCGCCCACCGTAGTGTTGGAGTGGAAGAAGTTTCTTGATAAAGAGCTTGACTCCCCCAACCTGAGTTATGCCGCCTTCGATTACTGTCAGATTCCGATACGGGACAGCTGTATTGATATAGTTTCGGACTACGGCGGCATCGCCAACGCGATAACTGCCAAATGCGAGCCCGGAGATAAGGAGGCGGCGCTGAAGGAGGCATACCGCGTGCTGAAGCCGGGAGGGCTTCTTGTTACGGCTTCGGGTTTCGTGACAAGGGATACCCTTGCGGCTCTGCCGGAGCACGCGCAGAAGGCCCTGTGTAAGGAGCGGCCTGACATCTTTGATGACTTGTATGAGGAGACGGTGCTTGCGGGTTTTCGGGAGATCGACAGCACCATCATTGGGTACAGGGATACGGATGACGACGAAAGCGGGGTCGCGGACCTGGCGCGCTCTCTTGGAGTAAACGTGAGATTTACAGAGTATGTGCGGCTCTGCAAAAAACAGCTGTTATGACTGACGGGCCACCGTAATCTCTGGGCTACACAAATATCAATGTGGGCGCGGAAAGCGCTGTATGGGCAGATCCTCCATTCCTACGAAGTTACGAAGACACACAGCCGCCACCGAACCAAAAGTCCGATGGCGGCTCTTTGAAACTATTTCAGGCTCTGGCGCTCCACCCAGTACGCGGAGTGGTGTCCCAGGAGCAGTAGCCCTGGGGGAACACACGGAAGTTCTTTAAGAAGTTATTCACCTCTGAAAATTCTTTGTTCTTCCCGCCAGAGAAAGTCAGCAGTTCGCTCAGGTTGTAAAGGTCTTTCCCGATTGAACCAAAATTGAAATCTGTGCTGATGTAATTCAGCTTTCCCCGGGAATCCATATAGGCAACCCATGTTGTAGCTGTCAGGTGATTGGTGGGGTCAAACCTGCTGTAATCGATATAATACTTGCCATGCCCGTCCGAATAAGATATTTCCCGTATATCTCCTCCTGCACTGCCGCCGGACTGGTAAAACCAGCGGAACCCCTTTGGCGGGACCATATCATAATCCAGAATGTAATCGTCATGGAGGATACCATTATTCCAGCGGCCATTTGGATTGCAGGAAAAAACGGAATTGAAGTTATCGTATTGGTTCCATCCCAGCGCGTTGTAATCCGGGATCTCAAATTCATCCATACCCTTTCCCTTTGCATAGCTTAAGATATTTTCATCAATGGCGCTGATAGCGTCTTCGCTCATATAGTAGTAATCCGAGTTGTAGTAGATCATGATCCGCTGAGAATTCATCTCTCCGGTCAAGAATTGCTTTCCTTCTTCGAAATTGGCAGAAACCGCAGTTTTCAAGACCAGACTGCGGGCCTCCTCATAAAACCCTAGCAGCGCCGGTTCACCTGAGAAGCTTGCGGCCAGCGCATTGGGGTACTGCCTTTCCTTGCAGGCATTGACAAACTCATCAGTAAGCTGTGTAAAACGCTTTGCAAAGCTGTCAGCAGATATCCTGCCGGAAAAGAATTCTTTCGCGGAAGATACCACCTCATTCAGAAGCGGCTGGGCAACGGAGCCGATGTGCTCTGAAAGTGACAGATGGGTGCTGGAGAAAGATCTCTCCGCCGCGTTTTGGACAGATGACATATGTGTCCAGGAGCTAAAGTCTACGGTATGCCAGGTATAGCTGTCTTTGTTAAAACCACCTGGCGGCGGCTCCATCTTATAGCGGTCCATTGTATAGAGATCTACCCCATTGATCTTCTTCGGCGGGCCGAGGTAGGCGTCAAGGGAGGCGTTTCCTACTGCGTCCATATAATCATCCCCTTCTTATATGCTTTAGCAATTGAACACTTTATAATATAATCGGCTATATAGTGGAAATGATTAGAGGGTTGCCAATATTTATGGATAAAAAATTTTTTGAGGGGTGGAAGGATGAGATTGGCTGGCGATAGAGACGGCTTTCAGGGTTGTCACAAGGAATCTTCTACTTTCTCTACTAACCCAATACACAGCAACGTGAAAAGTCCTCTGGAAACAGAGAGCTGTTTTTTTACCCAATTTTAAGAGTTATGAAAGACATAACCAGAAAGGAAGAACATATGCAGAAAATCATGAAACGATAGATAGCCTTACTTTTAGCCGTAATATTATGCTTCAGCGGCCTGCCCTTTTCAGCGTTCGCGTCAGAGCTACAGCCCGATGAGCCGGTAGCCTCCGAGGTTCCCGCAGTGCGGCGGCACTGGCTTCTGTTGGCGCAAGCTCGGTGCTCAAAATAGGCAATTACTGCTTTGCAAACGAAGTCGGCCTCCTGCCTGCTCTTAATCTGGAGGTGCATAATCTCCCGGCAAAGACAATGCTCTCAGGGGGCACCCATATCGCCGCATACTGCCTGGACGCTCACCTGGGGGCTACGGACGGCACCGGCTATACATGGTCAAGCTTGTCAAAAAACAATCAGGAGACTATCGGCACCATCCTAGCTTTGGGTTTTCAGTGGAACAGCTCCGGCGTATGGTCCGGGCCCAGTGATAATGCCGATAAGTGGGCTGTTACGCAGATACTGATATGGGAAGCCATGTCAAATAACATCATCCTGCAGGCCAACGGACTGTTCGGAGTTAAGAGCGGCGTTGATACGGATATGAATAAGGCTGCGACATGCGCATACAACCCCAGCGGCTTTAAGGCGTACTATGCGGACGTCAAGAAGAAGCTGAATGACTACCTGAAGATTCCCAGCTTTGCCGGGAAGGCCCCAGAAAGCGCTAGTACCATCACTCTGCGCTGGGATGGAAGTAAGTATAGTGCCACAGTGACGGATTCAAATGCAGTTTTAGAAAACTATCTGTTTGAGGAAACCATACCTGGAGTAATGATTACAAGCAATGGCAATCAACTTACTCTTTCTACTGATACCGTTATTCAAGCTCCAAAAGCATCCTCTGCGGTGACGAGCCGAATAGGTGTAAACGGAGGTAAAGGAGCGGTATCCTGTGGGGAACTATCAGATTTTGGGGTATGGAAGCCCGGCGCTGTGAGTTTGGGAGGTTAGGGAATGGATAAGCGCAAAGAAATGTACTATCCTATAAACGAGGATGCAGCCAAGCGCGCCAAGGAGATGAACAGTTTTTATGACTACGCACCCGGCAGCGCTACAGAGGAATACCGCCGCTGTGTTGACGAAGCCGCGGCCCTCGCGGAACACCAGAAGACGCGGGTCGATCCCATGTACCATGAGAAGATCGACCGCCTGCTGGATACATACGCCCGTAAGCTGGCGGCGAATATGAACGAGGGCTTTGCCATCGACGCCCGCGTCCCTTCTATTCTGATTACCGGCGGCAGCAACTTTCCGGTCAGGAAGAAGGAAAAACAGAACGCCGCCCGCGACCGCAATATGGCCGAGTGGCGGCAGGTGCAGGGACTGCTGGACAAGATAAGAAGTACCGGCATGGGCGGCATCAGCGCCGACGATTCTCAGGCCGTTGCAAAGCTGGAGAGCAAGCTGGCCAGCCTGGAAAGCGCCCAGGAGAAGATGAAAGCGGTGAATGCCTACTATCGCAAACATAAAACTCTGGACGGCTGTCCTGATATCTCAGAGGATGTGCTCATCAAGCTGAAGTCCGGCATGGAAAGCTCTTGGCGCACGGATGAAAAGCCCTACCCCTCCTGGGCCCTGTCCAACAATAATGCCGAGATTCGGCGCGTGAAGGAACGCCTTACCTCGCTGGCCCGGCAGAAAGAAATAGGCTACACCGGCTGGGATTTCGATGGCGGCAGGGTCGAGGCCAACAAAGAGGACAACCGCCTGCAAATCATCTTTGATGATAAGCCGGACGAAGAAACCCGGGCCGCGCTGAAAAGTAACGGCTTTCGCTGGGCTCCAAGCGTGGGGGCTTGGCAGCGGCAGCTGAACGATAACGCCATTTATGCGGCGGGTAGGCTCGACTGCATCCGGCCCTTGACCGGGGAAAGCCCCTCAGAGGTGCAAAAGCGCGTGAGACTGGAGAGACAAACGGACGCCATCGCAGATGAACCCGTCTCAGGCCCGGAAGGTCCGGATGAAACCAAGCAGGACGGCGGGATGCAGATGTACTAACAATTTTATTAGGAGGTTCACGTTATGGAAAATACAAGGACAATGGCCATTCAGATGCCCGAGGAAACCTATCAGCGGCTGAAAGCCTACCTCAAGCGGCATCAGGTCAAGCAGAAGGACTTCGTCACCCGGCTGGTGGAGATGGCGATGGAGAAGGAGGACGCCTCCGCGCCGGAGGGCGGCAATACGTAAGCAAAAACAGTTGCTTTTTAGGCCGGATTCGGGTATAATGATAACAAAGAGGTGGTTCCCATGGGCATAAGCCTAGCTGATATTTCGCTGGCCAACGACCTGGTCTTTTCAGAGGTCATGCGCCAGCCTGAGAACGTCAAGCCGTTTCTGGAGGCGGTGCTTGAGAAGAAGATTGCGGATATCACCTATATCGAGCGTCAGCAGGACATGAAGGACGGTATCAACCTGCATGGTATCCGGCTGGATGTGGCTCTGGCGGACGCTGATGAAACTCGGTATGACATTGAGATGCAGACCGGCCACGCGTATGATTTGGAGCGGCGCATCAGATTTTACCAGAGCAGCATTGACCGCAGGACCCTTGAACCTGCTGAGAGTTACCGGCAGCTCAGAGAAAGTTACATTATTTTCATCTGCACGGACGATTATTATGACCGGGGGCTGGCGCTGTATAAGCGCAAGTCTGTAATCGACGGCGCGGAGGATCTGGCGTATGAGGACGGCTCTCATGCTTATATTTTGAATGCCGCATTTACGGTTAGGAACATGAGCGAACCGGCGCTGGAGTTTCTGCGGTATGTCAACGCGAGGTATCGAAAGCTGGCAATCGACATCTCAGGCTCGGAGTATTTGACGCAGATTGACCGGGCTGTGGAGGACATAAAAGCCGACAAAGGAAAGGTGGAGAGACTTATGACCCTGGCGGCGAAGCTGAAGGATGAACGGTGGATTGGGCGGCAGGAGGGCGCACATGATGCCCATGTTGGCATGGTAAAAAAGTTACTGGCGCGGGACATGTCTTTGGAAGAAATTGCTGACGTTTGCAGCCTTGATTTGGACGAAGTCAAAAAAATCGCAGAGGGTGAGTAAACCCTCCTTCCTTCAAAGTGGGGATTCATAAATGTGCATCAACACATAAATTCGGTAGAGGTGAGTGCCATGGATTATACGTCGCTTTGCACCAGGAAGGTAGGTAGTCTGGTAGATTATCAAATTCTGTGCGAAAAGCGCAGGCAGCTACAGGGAATTCTGCCGGAAATCCCTGACCAGGTCATATCCAAGTTTGACAAGGCGTTTGAGATTGAATACACTCATAATTCCACTGCCATCGAAGGCAACACCCTGACACTCATCCAAACAAAAGCTATTCTGGAGGATGGGCTGTCGGTGGGCGGCAAGACCCTCCGGGAGATATACGAGGTTGCAAATCACGCCAGGGCGTTCAACTATGTGAAGGACTGTATAGCAAAGGGGAAACCGCTGGACGAGCAGATAATCAAGGAAATCCATGCGCGGCTTATGGAGAATATCCAGACTGGCGGTGTTTACCGTAATGTCGAGGTGCGTATCACGGGAGCAAATCACAAACCTCCGCCCCCCAGTGAGATGTACTGGCAGGTCAAAGAGTTCTGCTCCGCGCTGCATAACCCCCGGGATTTGAATGTTATTGTAATGGCGGCCTGGACGCACGCCGAGTTTGTGCGAATCCACCCCTTCACCGACGGCAACGGCAGGACGGCCCGGATGATTATGAACTATCAGCTGATGCACGCAGGTTTTCTGCCTATCTCGATTGAAAAAGAAAAACGCCTTGAATACTTTGAGGCGCTGGATGTATATGCCGTTGACCAGAATTTGCGGCCTTTTGCAAAGATGGTAACCGAGCTGGAAAGCCAGCGGCTGGATGAGTATTTGACTATCGTTTGTGAGCAGGATTTTGGAGATACTGAAGAAAAAGTGGCATCTGTTAAGCCAAAAGTTATATAATTCCTCTAACCCCCCGATAACACTGAGGAATTCGCCCATAG
>CAJUDG010000001.1 GCA_910584745.1 uncultured Eubacteriales bacterium | reverse complement strand
GCTCCACTCTGGACACAGAGGAACGTCTGGAAAAACTCCGGCTGTGGAAGGCCAACGACCGGGCCAATATTTTCGTGGAGCAGAAGCCTGTCGCCACCCTCTACGACCGGGAACTGCTGGAGGAAAAGGAGCTGAGCGTGGACTTCGCCCCCGGCGCTGAAATTGACATCTTGATGGAGAATAGCCTGAAACAAATAATAATATTGAACTCTACTTGCTAGTAGAGTATAATAGCTGAAAAAGCACCGCCCCTATGGGCAGCAAGGAGAAAGAACATGGCAACAAAAATCTTATTTACAGGGGATTCCATCACGGACGCTTTCCGCACAGCCATATGCCAGGACGTGGAGAAATGGGTGCCCCCCGAGCAGCGGGAGGAGCAGCTAAACTCTGTGCTTGGCACCGGCTACCCGCAGATGGCGGCGGCGCGGCTTTGCGCGGAGAAGCCCGGAGAGTACCTGGTGCTCAACCGGGGCATTTCCGGCAACCGGGTAGTTGACCTGGACGCCAGGGTGAAATGCGACTGCATCAACCTCGCGCCGGATGTGCTGAGCATTATGATCGGCATAAACGACGTATGGCATGAGGTGGGCGGGCATAACGGCGTGGACGCCGGGAAGTTTGAGCGAGTCTACGATGCGATGCTGGAGGAGATCACCGCCGCCCTGCCGGAGGTGAAGCTTATCCTCATGGAGCCCTATGTGCTCAAAGGCCCCGCTACCCAGGAGAACTGGGACTATTTCAGGACGGAGACCGACCTTCGCCGGGAGGCGGTGCGGCGTTTGGCCCAGAAGCACGGCGCTGTCTGCATTGATACTCAGGCGCTGTTCGATGAGGGCGAGGCCCGGAGCTGTGCCGCCCACTGGACTGCCGACGGGGTCCATCCTACTCCGGCGGGGCATTGGCTGCTGGCGGAGGCGTGGCTGGAGGCTTTTCGGAAAATCTAAAATGGATAACATCCAGGTTGAGGTATCATCATGTTTCGGATAAAGAACAAGGCTGTGCTGCGTTATGAACCCAGTGAGCCTGAAGCAGTACAGATCGCTATAGATAATCTTGAGCAAGACCTGAGAAAGGTTTTGCCGGAGATTCAAATTACCCACAATAAGGCTGAGAATGCCCCTGTCATCCACATCAAGACTGACACGGCTCTGACAGATAAGTCAGGCCAACCTCACAAGGAGATGTACCGTTTAGAGGTGCGGGACAGTACGCTTTACATCACCGGCAGCGACCGCCGGGGCACGGTCTACGGCATCTACACCTTCTGCGAGTGGATGGGCGTGTCCCCCTGGTACTTCTTTGCCGACGTGCCCGTGAGTCCCAAGACGGAGCTCGTCTTGCCCGAGGGGCACTTTGTGGAGGACTGGCCCTCGGTGGAGTATCGGGGAATCTTCATAAACGACGAGGAGGAGCTGGACGCCTGGGTGCGAAATTACATGGGCGAGGCCACCATCGGCGTAAAGACCTATGAGAAGATTTTCGAGCTGCTCCTGCGCCTGAAGGCCAACTACATTTGGCCGGCTATGCACGTCAATTCCTTCAATATGAACCCGGAGAACGGCGCGCTGGCAGACCGCATGGGCATTGTGGTGGGCACCTCCCACTGTGATATGCTCATGCGCTCCAACAACCGGGAGTGGAAGCCCTGGACTGAGCGCAAGGGATATACAGACGCTGTCTATGACTACTCAGTGGAGGGCCGGAACCGGGAAATCCTCAAAGAATATTGGCGGGAGAGCGTGGAACAGAACCGGGATTTTGAGGTGTGCTACACCCTGGGAATGCGGGGCATACACGACTCCGGCTTCGAGACCCGGGGCCTGGAAGGAACAACAGAGGAGGAGTGCAGGCAGGCAAAAATCGCTCTGCTGGAGAAGATAATCGCCGACCAGCGGGACATTCTGCGCGACACGCTGGGCCGCGACACCATGATGACCTTCATCCCCTACAAGGAGGTTATGGAACTGTACGACCACGGCCTGAAGGTTCCCGAGGACATGACTTTGGTCTGGGCCAACGACAATTACGGCTACATCCGGCGCTATCCCAGCGAGGCCGAGAAAAAGCGCTCCGGCGGCAACGGCATCTACTACCACAACTCCTACTGGGCCCCGCCGGGGATGTCCTATGTGTTCCTCTGCTCCATCCCCCTGGCCCACACCCGCAACGAGCTGCAAAAAGCCTGGAACGAAGGCATCCGCAAGCTGTGGGTGATGAATGTGGGGGCTATGAAGCCGTTGGAGCAGGAGATCACCTTCTACCTGCAGCTGGCCTGGGAGATCGGCAAGCCCGGGGCATTGACCGAGGACGTGGAGGCTTTTGTGGCGGATTGGATTGACCGCACCTTCAGCGGGCAGATCGGGCAGAGGGTTTCCAAGCTGCTGAACGATTTCTCCCAGCTCACCAACGTGCGCAAGCTGGAGCAGATGGACTATGACGTGTTCTCCCAGACCGCCTACGGCGACGAGGCGGCGGTGCGCATACAACGCTATGAGGAGTTGTTCAAGGAGGGAAACGCCCTCTTTGAGAGCCTGCCGGAGGAGGAGAAGCCCGCTTTCTTTCAGCTGGTGCTCATGCGGATCCACGCCGGGTACTTCACCAACTTGGCCTATTACTACGCCGACCGCAGCACCCTGATGTTCGACCGGGGCAATATGCAGGCGGCGGCACTGTACACGGAAAAGTCCCAGGAGGCCGAGGACGCCCGGCGGCGGATGCTATACTATTACAATAACGTGATGCGCGGCGGCAAGTGGCAGGATATCTTGACCCCGGAGGGTTTCCCGCCGCCCAGGGCCGCCATGATGCCCGCCTGCACGCCGCCGCTGAAAATCCAGGGCGAGCCTGCCATGCGTGTGGATATCTGGAACGATGGCGCAGAGCTGCGCTTTGCCACGCCGGGTGAGAAATGGCTGGACATCGGCAACACCGGCGTGGGAGAGTTTGCTGTGTGTGTTACCGGGCCGGAGTGGGCAAAGCTGTCCCCAGACGGAGGTATTGTCAGGGAAGAACTGCGGGTTACGGTGAGCGTTGAAGATGTAGGTGTTGACCGTAGTGGCGAGATAGTGATAGAAAATCTCAGTGATGGCACGGAGAAGCGCGTACCTATCTCCACGGTGAAGCCGGTATACTCGGGCTGTGTCCAGGAAGATGACGGCATCGTAGTTATAGAAGCGTCAGAAGCACAGTCAATGGACTTCAAAATCATCAAACGCCTGGGCCGCTTGCAGGGGGATTTGGTGGAGGCCAAAGCCCAGCGGGAGCCGGAAAATATGCGGGGGGCCGAGCCTCTGTGCTATGAGTTTGCCCTTACCAGCGGGGGTCAGTTCCTGCTGGAGATTCACCGCTTTCCCTCGCTGAACTCTGTGGGCAGAATACGCATCGGTGTGTCGGTTGACGATGGGGCTATGCGGGTGGTGGAGTCCGTTTCTAAAGACGAGCACAAAGGGAATTGGCGGCGGAACGTGCTGGATAACGTGGATAAGCTGACCCTAGCGCTGTCAAACATAGGGCCTGGCGCGCACATTTTGAAACTTTGGGCGCTGGACAAATATTTCGCGTTCTCCCGGGTGGTGCTGTACACCGAGTCCAGAAAAACGAACAGCCTTGCTGGGGTTCGCGGCGCTCAGTCCCTCCCGGAGCGGATAGACCTTGCCGGGTGGTGCGCCGGATTCTATGGCGAGCATCCCCTGCTCCCCCGTCCCGAGTTTTTCGCGCCGCTTGAAGATGAAGGGGATTGTCTTGCAGACACTCTGCTGAAAGCCCAGCCGGAGAGCTATGCCGTGACGGTTACGCCCGATTGGTACTTTGCAAGGGCAAAGAAACCTTTTGCTGAGCGGGAGGGGAACGTCAAAATCGACATGGCGGCAGCTCTAGCTCAGACTGAATATGCTTGGGCAGAGGCACCAGAAACTGGTTTATGGCGGCACTGCGCCGGCGAGTCTTTTGGACGCAGCGGGCTTGCCATGTATATCCGAAAGCCAGACCTGGTCTGGGAAGAAAAAGCTGTGCCCAGCCTGAACTACCGTATAGAATGTGCCGGGGGAGAGTACACACTATGGCTGCTGTCCAAATTCAACTTTCAGGAGGAGAGCAGCTTCGGTATTGGCGTAGAAGGCGAGCCGCTCCCAAAAGAATGTCTATATGGAAACGGCAGTCTGTGGCGCTATGAGGCCGAGCAGATTTATTGCTGGACGCCTGTGGCTCGGGTGGAGCTGGTGCGCGGGGAGCATACCATTTCCGTCTATGCGTTGGCTTCGGGGATGCGCTTTGACCGGCTGTATATGACAAATAGAAAAACTTTGCCGCCGCAGGACTTAAATTGGGGCAGAGACGAATAAATGGGAGAGAGAGCAAATATGCGAGAAAAGATTTTGTATGGCTTCGGCGACTCTTTGGTAGAGGGCCACTGTATTGGCGTGGGTATGCTGGACGCGCTTGCAAAAAAACACGGGCTGCGCTATGAAAAGTACGCCCGCAACGGCGCGTCGGTGATCCCCATGGAGGGGAGGCCCAGTATTATCAGACAGATTGAGGAGGCCTCAACGGCTATGCCTGACCTGATTTGCTTTAACGGCCTGACGAATGATTCTTACCACTCTACTCCTCAGCAGCTTGGCCAGCTGAGCGACAGCTATGCCGGGGAGTACGATACAGCCACCTTCTGCGGAGCTTTTGAGCGGATATGTTTTTTGCTGCGGCAGAAGTACCCGGACAGCCTCATCTTCTTCGTTGCATCCCACAAAATGCCCGGGGTAGACATGGACTTTCAAAAGACGCTTCAGGGCGCTGCCAGAACAGTCTGCGTCAAGTGGAGCATCCCGGTGATAGACGTGTTCCGGCGGGGGCAAATCAACACCTGTGTGGAGGAGATGCGGGAGAAATACTCCTATGACACGGCAGACTGTTTGACCGGCGGCAGCGGCACTCATCTCAATGCAGAGGGCTACGCCAAGTGGTATCTGCCCATGATCGAGGCGGCGGTAAAGCCGTACCTGCGATAACGGAAAGGAGCCAATCATCATGACAGACCATGAGATCAAAAGCCTACTGGCCCGGTTTCCCGAGATTCTTGAACTCCCCGACCCATTTATCGGGTCAGACGGCACGCGAGTCACGAACCCTGCCCAGTGGCCCAGTCAGCGGGAGTATCTTCTAAACCTGCTGGATCAATATATGTTCGGCGAGACCCCGCCCCCGCCTGATGACGTGTCGGGGGAACTGGTATCATGCAGGGAACTGCCGGAAATATACGCTATCGAGGAACAATGGCGGCTTACCGACGAACGCGGCCTCTCTATTGTGGCGGAGGCGATTCGTCCAAAGAATAGACAGGGGTGCCCGGTTTTTGTCTGGAACCAGTTCGCGGACATGGAGCGCTGTCCCATCGAGACCGAGGTTTTGGAGCAGGGCTATACCATCCTCTCCTTCGACCGCACCCAGTTCGCCCCGGACGAAATGGGGTGCGAGACCTTCTCAGGTGGGAAGTTTGGGGCCTGCTACCCGGAATACCCCCGGGCTCGGGCCGTGGCGATTTGGGGCTGGGCATGTAGCTTTTGCGCCAGTTGGCTTAGCAAACGATCCTGGGCCGGGCCGCTGATCGCCGTGGGCTTCTCCCGGGGCGGAAAGGCCGCTTTGCGGGCTGCGGCCTGGGACGAGCGTTTCGCGGTGTGTGTGCCGGTCTGCTCCGGCGCGGGGGGAGCCGGGTGCTTTCGCTATATGGGAGGCCGGCTGGGTGAGGGCGTCAGCGTCTGCGAGAGCCTGGGCCTGTTGACCCGCCGGGACAGGTTCTGGTACTGGTACAGGGACGAGTTGGCGGCCTTCGGCAGCGCGGAGGGTGTTCTGGGCGAGGAAAACCGCCTGCCCTTTGACCTGCATACCCTCCGAGCGCTGGTGGCTCCCCGGGCCATTCTGTGTGTGGAGGGACTGGACGATACCTTTGCCAACGGATTCGGGACACAGATCACCTGGAGGGCCGCGCAAGAGGTCTATGAGTTCTTGGGACAGCGGGGCCGCAATGGGTTGGCGTTTTTTGAGGGGGGGCACGCCTTTGACGCACCCAGATGGCGAATCGTTCTGGACTTCTGCAATGTGACTCTAAAAGGCGAGCCCCAGCGGCTGACCTACCGAAGGTTCGCGGATAAGCGGGAATTAGCTGAGATACCAGCGGTTCATTTTGGCTGGAGAGCGCCGGAGCATAAAAGCACTTGACTTCTGACAGCAATAGTGATATACTAAAACTCGCGTTGCAGCACATACGTTGCAGAACGCGAGTTTTATTAAAAGGAAGGTACTCATATGCCCCCGTCCGCAAAGTTTACCAGAGAAGAGATTATCGGCGCCGCCCTCGCCATTGTGCGTAGGGAAGGGATGCCAGCCCTTACCGCGAGAGCGCTGGGAGCAGAGCTTGCAAGCTCTGCCAGACCGATTTTCACCGTGTTCAAAAACATGGAGGAGGTTCAGCAGGCCGTGCTGGAGAGCGCCAGAGCCGAATATAACGTGTACATTGAAAAAGGCTTGTCAGAACAGCTGCCCTTCAAGGGGGTTGGGACCCAGTATATCCGTTTCGCGATACAAGAGTCCAAGCTGTTCCGGCTCCTTTTCATGAGCGAGAAGAACTCTGAACTCGCGTGTATACTGCCTCTACTGGACGAGAATTATCAGGCTATACTTTCGTCCATAACGGATGAGTATGGCGTTGAAGTAAGCGAAGCTGAGGCTCTTTACCGCCATATGTGGATATATACCCATGGAATTGCCGCCCTATGCGCCACGGGAACGTGCCGCTTTACAGAGGACGAAATCAGCAGTATGCTTACGGAAGTATTTACCAGCCTGCTGGATAAAATCAAACGGAGGTAATTTGGCATGGAAAATATGGGTTTTCTAATTTTATGGTATTTTGCCGCTTACTTTATCGTCACCGCCATCGGTGTCTTGCACACGGTATTTAATATCACTGTCCTGCATATGAAGTCCATGAAGGAGGGGCCGGGCATGGGGGAGGGCTATGAGAGGACAAAGCCCTGGCACCCGCTTTACAATATCCTGATATTCCCCATATTTGCGTACATCTATTTCAGCGGGCTCGGCACTGCCACCTGGCAGGCGGCTGTTGTAACGTCGCTCATCTGGGGAACGGTCACGGTGGTCTTTGACCTGTTCGGCTGGGTAGTCGTAAAGCACCCCTGGTCGCTGACCTTCCGGCAGTTCTATGTGGAGTACCAGCCCTGGATAACGCTGATATACATAACGATTTACGCCAGCCCCTTCATTGCCTATGGAGCAATGCAGCTGGCGGGAAAATGAGAGGTCACACATGGATAATGCAAAAGGCGAAATATGCAGGCAGACTATAATAAAGCTCGGCCCCTCCACCGCCTGTGTTTCCCTTAAAATTGGCAGGTACTGCTTGCTTACGCCTATAAGCTCAGAAAAGCCGGAAGCTTCCGCCTTTTGCGGCAACAGGTCTGCCGCCAAGCCCGGAAGGCCCAGCTTGAATCTGTAATCCAGCCTACAGGTCTATGAAGTGTTTTGTCAAGTGCATTTTTAGGTCATTGACGCAAAACTTTTCAGCGCTCGGCGGCGAAATGGCAGCGGCAAAAACCCAGACGGTCAAGGGTTTAAGAGTGGAGATTTTTTCGCGTACTTTGCGGAAAAATACTACTCGTCCCTTGACGGTCTGGATAGTCGGAACGGACGTAGAACGGGGGATTGCTTTTCGTAATTGGGTATGGTATAATTTTCTCCAGTACAAACCGATAAATCGGAATTTGTGGAGGTAATAGAATGATATTGCTGGTTGTTGATACTCAAAATTCAATTATGAATAATGACTTATATAGATTTCAAACTTTTGTATATCGTATTAAAGCACTAATCAAAGAAGCACGCAATAACGATATAGAAGTTATTTATGTTAGACATGATGATGGTGTTGGGCAGAAATTAACTAAAGGCGCATTAGGCTATGAAATATACGAAGAATTTCAGCCAATGCCAAATGAGCGAGTTTTTGATAAAAATGTAAACAGTGCTTTTAGAGATACAGGGTTGTTGGATTACCTACATGAAAAAGACGAAGATACAATTATTATTGTAGGGCTACAAACAGATTACTGCATAGATGCAACAGTGAAATGTGGTTTTGAGCATGGACTTAAAATGATTGTTCCAGCAAATACAAACAGTACGCTTGATAATGCATATATGACAGCGGAAAATTCTTATAGATACTATAATGAGTTTATGTGGAATGGAAGATACGCAGAATGTATTTCATTTGAAAAAACTCTTGAATTGATGAATAGATAAATTCCAGTTTATCGGTCTAATAAAAGTCCAAAGGGGGCGGCGGTGACAGGTATTGACTATCCCCGCCGCCCTGTCTGTTATCGCTCCATATCCTGCGCCCTGCGGGGCTGCTGTTCCCGCTGTTCCTGCCGTCGGACAGCAGCCTTTCGGCCTTTGACCGGGACAGCGGGGAGCGGTGGAAAGAGGTACACGGTGCGGCTAAGCTGGAGGGCAGGCGGCTGATTTTCACGGCGAAAGCCGGAACTGTCACCACCTGCATGACCGAAAATAGACGAAAAGGGAGACAGCCCATCGGACTGCCTCCCTTTTTCCCACCCTTCTCAGGCCACCGTATAAATCTTCACCTCCGGCTCCCCGCTCCAAAGGGGCTTGAGCCCAACGAACACATCGTTTGTAAACATCTCGCTCTGCAAATACGCCTGGGCGTGCTCCGCACTGTCAAAGCCGTGGAGCACCTGCACGTCCTCCTCCCGCACCAGCAGGTCTTTGGTGAGGGCACCGGGTATCTGCTCCAGGAACGGCCCACGGTAGTCGGTGTAGACCTTCGCGGCGGCGGGGCGGTTTGCCTCGTCGATTTTCATGGTGATTTCAAGATATGCGCTGACTTTCATACTGGGTTCCTCCAATCTGTTTTGCTCTCTGCTGAGCTTGCACTTATGATAATGCTTTTGCACGGAGATTGGAAGATATAAGCAAATTTATGAGTAACTATTTATTTTCATAGCGACTTGCATTTCCCTGGTGCAAGCGATATACTATACCTTGGGAGGTGGCGCAAATGTACAAGCCCAAGCTGGAAAAAGACATCCGCTGCCCGCTGGAATACGGCCTGGAACTGTTCGGCGGCAAGTGGAAGTCCCGCATCATCTGTGTTTTGGCGGCGAAGGAGGTGCTTCGGTACAGCGAGCTTCGCCGGGAGATGGGGAACATCACGGACGCGGTGCTGTCCGCGGCGCTGAAGGAGCTGATAGCCGGGGAGATTGTCGCCAGGAGGTCTTTTGACGAAATACCGCCCAGGGTGGAATATTCGCTGACAGAACGAGGGGCCTCCGTGGTGCCAATTTTACAGGGCATCTGCCGGTGGGCAGGGCTGCATTACAAGGACAGTCCGGGCAGCGCCATAGCCCATTGCCAAAAGTGCGACTACAATGGAAAGTAATTTTTGCAGTAATAAATTTTATAAAAGGAGCGTTCATCATGAAAATCGCGGTAACTTACGAAAACGGCCAAGTCTTTCAGCACTTCGGCCGCACCAGCCAATTCAAAATTTTTGACGTGGAAAACGGGCAGGTCACCCAGGAGCAGGTGGTAAACACCCTGGGCAGCGGACACGGGGCACTTGCGGGGTTTTTGACCGGCTTGCAGGTGGACACGCTGATTTGCGGCGGCATGGGCGGTGGCGCGAAGGCGGCTATGGTCCAGGCGGGCATCACCGTCTACGGCGGCGTGACCGGCAGCGCCGACGAGGCGGTTCGGGCCCTGCTGGCAGGTACGCTGGGATATTCGGCTGATATTCAGTGTAGCGGACATGGGCATGAGCAGCACGGCCACTGTGAAGGACATTGCGGCGAGGATAAGCAGGGCTGTGCTGGGAGCGGAGGCGCCTGTAGGCACTAAGCATAGAGCGTCTGGACGGGAGGGTAACTTCCCAGGTTCAGACGCTTTTGCTATTTTTTGGTGTTGTCTAAAATACAGATTGTAACCAACCCAAGCCCACAATTCCAATCAAATCTCCCCCTGAGTTAAACACAACTTATACTATCCCCCAAGAAACTGAGTTGGTTACAATCAAATCCGCAAGGAATCCGTCTTGAAAAAAAGCCCGCCGTATGTTATGATATTATCAAAGGGGTGAGAGCAGTGAACACGACAGTCGGCCAGGGGATAGACTCAGCGGACATTGGCGCCCAGTATGACGCGGCCTGCAAGCGAGTTCTTTCGGAGAAAATCATTCTCGCGCACATCATGAAGGAGTGCCTGGAAGAGTTTCGGGACGTCCCATTAGATGATATAGCGAATAAATATATCGAGGGTACCCCGGAGATTGGAGAGACGCCGGTTTTAGCAGATGGCGCGCCCAGAATCCACGGCAGAGCCAGCGAAGACGCGACCATCCATGAGGGCACGGTCATGTTTGATATTCGTTTCCGTGCCATTGCTCCCAGCCTGGACGGTTATATCCAGCTCATTTTGAATGTGGAGGCCCAGCAGGATTATTACCCCGGCTACCCGCTGATAAAGCGCGGCATATACTATTGCAGCCGACTGATTTCCGCCCAGTACGGTGTGGACTTCCCGCCGGAGCAGTATGGCAAGGTGAAGAAGGTCTACTCCATCTGGATCTGCATGAACCCGCCCAAGCACCGAGAGAACACCATCAACCGCTACCGCATGACAGAGGAGCACTTGGTGGGCGAGGTAAAGGAGAAGCTGGAAAATTATGACCTGCTCACCACACTGATGATTTGTCTTGGCGACTCGGACCGAACACAGGGGCTTCTCCGATTACTGGACGTGCTGCTGGCGGCAAATATCCAGCCGGAAACAAAAAAGAATGTACTGGAAGACGAATTTTCCATACCCATATCGCAGAGCTTTGAACAGGAGGTGTCTGGTATGTGTAATCTGAGCAAGGGCGTTTTGGAGAGGGGAAGAAAAGAGGGAATCAAGGAAGGTATCAAGGAAGGTATCAAGGAGGGTATCAAAGAGAACAGGCTGCAGTCTATCAAAGATTTGATGGAAACCCTTTCGCTTTCCTTTGAGCAAGCGGTGGAAGCTCTCAAAATTCCGGTGAATGAGCGTGCGGAGTATGCGCGCTTGTTGGGAAAATAAAATCTATGAGACCAGTTGCAAAACCCGCCTCCATTCTGTGTGATGCAGAGTGGAGGCGATTTATATGAATACAGAGTTTTTATCGTATCTCCGCGGCATGGGGAAATCCCCAAAAACTGTCGCGGGGTACTGGCGGGATGTGGAACAGTATTCAACGATCTCTTCGCGTTCATTCTGGATACCGCTAAGGCTGACCATGAGCTTCAGTGGAATATCTGTCACAGCTGTATCCTGGCAGACGTCAACCATGGCCCGGGAGCGATCCAGGAGAAAACCGGTTTCCTGTACCTGGGCGAGCTGCTGGAAAGATATGAGGAGCGGTTCGGTATGCCGGAGGCTGACCTCCGGGCTATAGCCCTGGCCCTGGCGCTCACACGGGACTTACTCACAGCGAATATGTTCGTGGGTCGGCAAAAGGAAGACTTCCTGGACAAAGTAAAGTCGGCGGCAAAGAACGACATTTTCCTGACCGGCGCGCTGTTCTTGTTGGAGGAAGGAACCCCGGACTGGGAACAGGCACTGTGGGAAAAAGAATACGACATGACAGAGGAGTTTGTATTTGCACTGGGTCTGTTCCCCGATTTCAACAGGGCTTTCGACCATTTCAAGCCCCAGCTGTTACGGCTGCTGGGAAGCGGGCGTACGGTGCCAGTCCTGGGAAACGCAAAGCTCATAGACTGGTTTGCATCGCGGCTCATTCCCGAACTGAAAGGACGCCGTGGAAAAGATATAGCCCTGTTCCGCGCCCTATGTGAGCTGCCAGTAAGCTATGTAAAACCAGGCAGTAAGCCATATGAGATATAGACCCAAAACAGCTACAGCCCACTGGAAATTGCCTGCGCCAATATGCTGGCGGTGCAGTCCCAGGAGGCGGCAGGCGTTATCAGCTTGTCTTCCGTCTTGACAGAGAAAATTGCCGTGCGGCTCTTTGTGGAGGTACTTTCTACCGAAGAGACGGTCCCCCAGGAGATATATCGCTTGCTGGCGGAACTGTACCCCACCTACGCCAAGTTCCGCATAAAGTGTTATGGGGAGCATGAACTGCTGCCGGTTCTGGAAAAACAAGCAGAGATCCGCACGCCGGAGGCGTTTATCTGCCTGGCCGGCATAGTGAATGTCAGCAGCATGCTGTTCGATTGTTTCGATGTATTGGACAGCAAATGGGACAAGCTGGCCCGGGAGCTGCCGGCGGAACAGTACAGAGAAGTGTTCTGCGGACATTTGAACCATGACATGAATGCAGATGAGCTTAGGCCCAGGATCGCTCGATATGACGCGCTCACTGGCACAAGCTATGTGGAATATTTTTATGAGAGTACCAGCATAAGCAGCTTTGGCCTGCTGGTGGAAAAGGGCGTCATTGATCTGTGGCAGGCATTTTCTGAAAGCCTGGATGAAAACGGAACCGTTGTCAGGCCGGTAATGCTGAAAAATATCTCGCGCTACATCTACGGCACTTTCACACTGGAATGGTTCCGTTTCCTGGAGAAGTTCCTGGAGCATCACGAGATACTTGACCTACACCGTTTCTTTCCCGAGCATCCGGTTTGCTTCTTTGAACCTGTAGTCAGGTACAGCGAATATGAAAAATGGGTAGAAATCAATTTCAACTGGGAGTTCCTGGACGACGGTATGCGCCGCCAGCTTCTAGGCTGGGTGCAGGAATATATCTATCTGCGCTTTCCAATGCAGTACACCGCCCTTCTAGTGAAGGTCCTTTTCCATGAACCCGCATCCAAGGCACTGTCGTGGAAGGAGCAGAGAGCAATCTTTGACTTCCTGCTTGAGAATAATCTGTTTTTCGGCTGTGAAGCCTCCTTAAAACAGCGCTATTTCAGCCAGGAGGAACTGGAGGCAGAGCAGAAAGCGAAGGAGGCCGAGCAGCAGGAACACAAACGTCAGAAGGAGGCTCAGAGGCTGCAGGACTTCTATGAAGAGTATGCCAAAACTGAGAACAGTTTTGGCAAGATAAGAAAATATATTGAAAGCAATCGTTACTTTAAGGAGGACAGCCTGACCGCTTGTACTGTTGTACATGAGCATTTGGACAGCGTTCTAGCCGCCAGGGAGTATTCCCTGGACAGTTTCGCCTTTGCGGATTTCCTTCAGGTGTGTGGGAAATTGGCGGAGTATGGCGTGATGGACATGGCTCAGGCTCAAGAATATATCAGGAAAATAAAGGAGGATATTTCTCATGACAAAGACAATGACTGCTGACCTGGGCACTCTCATGTTGAACCAGGCAAGACTGATTTTACAGATGACAGACCGCAGTTTATCGCTGAATTGGTTAAAGGAGTTCGATGAAGAGTGCCTGCTGGCCTGCTGCCAGAGGATTCGAGGCCAGTCCATAAGCGGCGTCAATGAATATAATAACCTGCAGCGTGAACTGATCCGGAATCCGGGGTTTGCGGCGTTCTATGCTGACTGTCTCTCGCAGTTCGCGGATAATGAGCAGAATCAGCCAACCGGCCCTGCGCAATATACCATGACCAGAAGGCTGGACGAGTTTCTCCCCTTATGCTGGGAAAAAGAAAAGGACGTGACCCGGTATTGCTCCACTGCGCTTCTCGACGCTATGGCGGAAAATGACGCTACGGACTATGGCCGGATAGTATTTTTGGAGAATTTCTCCCATGCAAGGTTGACGGCGGAAGAACGGCACGACCTGTTTTTGAGTATTGGCCGCTGCCATGATATACCGCTGTGCCTGGACAAAAAGCAGAGGGCGCTTTTACGGGAACCCTTTATGAGGCATAGCGAGCTGGCAGTGTCGGACTCGTTTCCAAACGTGTCTCAGCTGCTGAACGATCACCCGGCATTACTGAACCTTGCCCGCGCGATGTACGAAAAGGGCGCGGGCGGCAGCCTGTGCTGCAGTGATTACCAACGGTTCGCTCTATCAGAGACAGAATACTGCTCCCTGCTGAACACTATCCTTCAAGCCATGGACCAACAGGGAATTGACCTGTTCCTGCTGCATTGGCAGGAGAACGACTGCCCCCTTCACGAGCTGCAGAGCATGGCTCGTCTGTTACAGGGAGATGAAAAATGCGACTGGACGAAGCTTTTGGAAACCCGAAGCGGGTATACCAACACCCTCTATGGGGCGAAATTCAAGAACCTGGATCTTTCCGATGTGGACCGCGTTCAGGACGATATCCTGATGTACGCGATCTCCCAGCGCAAAAAGCACTTCATTCAGATGGTGGATGAAAATGTGGAGGTGTTTATGGAGCTTCCGGACAATTCGCTCCTTTTCTGTGACGAGTTCTATAAGGAACACTTCAACATAAACGAGCTTACTCCAAAGGGGCTGGCATCATTTGCTGAAATGCCCAGTCGAAAGAGGAACTCCTTCGGCTTTGCGGCAGGAAGGCAGTATACATTTCCTGAAATCCGCGCCCTATACGGTCAGCCCGACATCTACTGGGCACTCTATAATACCTTGGGCCAGGAGAGCCAGGACGAACGGCTGCAGGTGTTCCGCGAAATCAAAAAGCGGGAACTGCTGTCCTATATTAATATTGAGGATATTCCTGCTCTGGCTGTCCGGCTGAGTGAAAGGCCCCTGTCCTGCTGGCGACAAAACGAGTTTGGGCATATAAAGGATTTGCGGCCCGGCGACGCGGTGCAGCTCTTGGTCCACTTCGACAAGTGCTCCCATCTGTTACTGGATATGCGAAACCGGCAGGATGCCAGGCTAGCCCTGCACAATAGGGATTCTCTGGCAAGGTTTGATTCCATACAGAGCTTAAAGGACAGCCTCATGGACGTAGACCCCAAGTGGAGGGAACTGTCTGACCGGCTGAAGCTGGCGCAGGAGTTCCCGGCAAAATACGAGGGACCCATTCTGGACTTTCTGTGTCAGAACGGCGCGGAAATTGCCCTGACCTATATGGATGGGCTTGAATCAAAATACCGGCCGGCCTTCCAGCGTGTGGTAAAGGTCCAGCTGATGGGTAAATTCTATGACCTGAAGTATTTTGAGGGCGACCTGAACCGTGAACTGGGCATACCTCTTGAGGATAAATTAGTAGAGAACTGGAAAAAGAATACATGGCTCGCCTCGCGGGACGTCAGCGTGCAGGAGCATGACGATTTCTTTTCTACCATGCTGGCAGGGGTGAAGCCCAAAAGGACTTGTCTGAGTTATCAGAATGGGGCTTACCGGGACTGCCTTCTGGCTGGGTTTGACTCGAACAAGAAGCTGCTGTACGCCCGGGCGGGTGGCCGGACCGTCGGCCGCGCATATCTGCGTTTTACAAAAGCAAAGCTGGGAGAAGCTCCTTCTGATATGGAAGGCAGCGGTAAGCTGACTTTTGCGGACCTGGAGACGGTCCAAAGCCCGGGGAAACTCCATACTGAGCCGGAACTGCTGGCTATATTTTTGGAGCGGCCATATACCGGCCATGCGGACCCTGCCCTTGAAACGAGTATTATGCGGCAGTTTGTGCGCCTGGCCGCGAAAAAGGCGGATGAAATGGGCGTTATGCTGGTTCTGAGCAGTGATTATGCTGCCGTGGCCGCCAAAGACTTTACGCTGACACGGCTCAAACTGTACATCTCCCGCTCTAAAGCAGGCCAGCAGTACCTGGACAGCTTGGGCGGCTCAGCATCCACTTCCAGCGAGGGGAGCTATAGGGATAATGCTTTCCTGGTCAGGCGGCCATATGGGGAAAGTTGAGTTGATTTTCCGGGCCTTTTACGCTATAATAAAAAAAAAGCGGTGATTGGCCCATGGGAAAGGAAACGGAGACAAAAAATGATTTTGTATCACGGAAGTAATGTAGTCGTTAATAAGCCTCGTTTGGTGTTACAGAGCCGAACATTGGATTTTGGCCCTGGCTTTTATACAACGACCAATAAGGAACAGGCACTCAGTTTTGCGGGGAAGGTCTCTGCCCGCAGAGGCAATGGCGCACCATTCGTCAGTATATACGAGGCGCCGGACATAGAGCATCTGGAAGAATGTCTGCGGGTCTTGAAGTTTCCCACACCCAATGGAGAATGGCTGGACTTTGTATTTGAAAACCGCAGAGGGAGTTATGCCGGTCCTTCCTATGATATTATCTTCGGGCCGGTGGCGAACGACACAATTTACCGGACATTTGTGGCATACGAAGATGGTATCCTTTCCAGAGATGAAACCATAAGCCGGTTAAAAGTGAAACAGCTTTATGACCAGATGGTTTTTTCCACAGATACAGCCATACGAACACTTCGTTTTATAGGAACTTTGGAAATGGAGGCCAGTGAAGATGAATGAGATACGTTTCATGCTGGAACTTATCGTTCCAAGATTGACACAACAGATCATCGCCGGCCAAAGTATATCCAAAGAAAGGGCTTTGACGCTGCTATACCGCTCAGAATTATACAGACAGTTGGAGCGGGAGGAGACCAAGCTCTGGCACCTGAGTGTCCCGACTTTGTACGAGATGTGGCAGGAGGAGCAGCAAACAGGCCGGATCACCTACCCGGAGGAGGCGTGAGATGGAAGAAAGGACGCGGTTCGCAGTGTACTGCATTGAGGAGTACAAGGCGGCAAAGGCCCTGACCGGCAGGACCGTTATCGATATTTTCAACCGATACGGTGTGTTAGACTATATCTATGATTATTATGAGGCACTGCACACTACAGGCCGGCAGTATATCGTAGATGATATTGGCAAGTATATCGAAATGAAAAGGGACCGGGAGACCTGAGCGTTGAGCCTAACCAGCAAAATCCGCACAAAACTCTCTTGCATTCCCGCCTGAAAACTGCTATAATATACCCATAGTATCAAGTTTGAGTTTTGATCAAACACAGTTTCCGAGTTACCGAGCGCCTGAAAGTTTCCGTTGCTTTCAGGCGCTTTTTGTGTTTCAGCCGGGTAATCCGGCACAAGTGAATACTGAGCCTACTGGCAACAAAAGCACGCAGAGTTTATCTTTGCGTGCTTTTGTCATATATATCTGGCCCGACAGCCCACAAATAATATTCCCAGCGCTAAGCTGGAAAAGGAGGAAAATTCTAATGGCAAAAATACTTCGACCCGGTCATAACAGCGCAGATTTGCGGGAGCCCATCTCCTGGGATCCGGAGGACTGGTCTCCGGAGGAGTGGAAAGTCCTTTGCAAAATCTTTGGTCTGCCGCCTGGGGTGACAGAAGGGATGGTTCTTCACGCAAGCTCGCTTGAGTATGTCCTATGTTCGCCGGATAAAGCAGTTGACTACGAGAGGACCTATACAAAGACCCTGCGGACTGCTTTTTGGCAGAAGCTACGGCCTCGCGTGGCTACCTGGAGGACAAGCCTTCCGTTTCGCCCAGAGAGTGGGCGCAGACGGCGGCAGTAGGCATCGCGCTGAGAAATGCGGGCTTTGGTCTACAGTTCGCCATGGCTGGCGACGAGTTCCCGGACACGGTTTCTGAAGGTGTGCCGACAGATAACACGGTAGCGTCCGCCGAACCATATGCCGTTGAGGAGCCTGCTCCCCGGGAGCTGACCCAGGAGGAAAAGCTGGAGCAGGCCATGAAAATGCCCTGTCCCATCACGAAGTTCAAGGGCAAGACCCTGGGCGAGGTGCTTCAGCTTGACCCCGGAGCCATCAAGTGGGTAGCAGAGAAGTTTCCCGCTACAGAGAAAGTCGGGGCAGCTGCCCAGTTCATCAGGGACTTTGCCCTGCAATCCGCATAAAGAGCATAAGGAGTGAAGCGCATGGAACGGATCCGCATGACGGACGTGGTATCCCTACTGGGCCTGCCCCAGCCCCAGGCTGGACGGATCTCCTGCTATGTCCACTGCCCTTGCTGTGACGGTGAGCGCGATAAACACCTGAACATCAACTTCAAGAAAGAGGTCTTTCGGTGCGCAAAATGCGGGGTTTCGGGAGGTATTTTCGACCTGTATGCCCTGTTCACCGGCACTGACCGTGACCGGGTGTGGCGGGAGCTGGTGAAACGGTTACGTTTGAACGTGCGGCCCAATCTGCCGGAACAGAGAAGTTATCAACAGCCTGTTGAAATATCTCTGGCAGATGCTGATGCCCGCCACCGTACTTATTCCGCGCTCCTCTCCACGTTGGGGCTGGCGAACGCTCACCGGGAGAATCTCCACAACCGTGGACTTAGCGACCGTGATATAGCCCAGCTGGGCTACAAGTCCATGCCGCTGTCGAACAACTCTGAGCTTGTCCGGCGCGTGCTGGAAACCGGCGCTGACCCGCAAGGTGTGCCGGGGTTC
Organism: uncultured Eubacteriales bacterium; assembly: GCA_910584745.1. Taxonomy (GTDB): domain Bacteria; phylum Bacillota; class Clostridia; order Oscillospirales; family Acutalibacteraceae; genus Acutalibacter. The sequence goes on along the minus strand of CAJUDG010000001.1, from coordinate 332,132 downwards.
TTCCGCACAAAAGCCGGATGGTGGTCGTTTGTACACCAGCGCTCGGGGATCCTCATTCCCGTCAGGGATATGCAAGGCCGGATTCAGGGCTTGCAACTCAGGCTGGACAACACTGAGAACCGTAAGTTCCGCTGGATATCTAGTGTGGAACTGATTGGTGGATGTGGCTCGCCTGCTTGGATGCACTTAGCTGGGAAACCAGGTAAGATGGTAGTTCTTACCGAGGGCCCCATGAAGGCCGACGTTATCCATGCGCTCTCCGGGCTGACCGTTTTGGCTGTGCCGGGGGTGAACGCCTTGCAAAGGCTGGAAGAAGCACTTACTGAACTATGGGCGCAGGGTGTCCGGGAGATAAAAACGGCGTTCGATATGGACTACATCACCAACTGCTATGTGCAGAGCGCTTACGAGAAGCTCATGGCCCTTCTGGGCAGGATGGGGTTCCGGTATGGAACCTACGTCTGGGATCCCCAATACAAGGGGCTGGACGACTTTATTTGGGTCCGGCTGAAAGCAAATCTGGATAGAAATAGTTGATGAAAAAGGGGTGACGCGGTTGCGCCGCCCCTTTGCTTTTCAAAAAAAATTGCGTATTTTGGTTGTAAATGCGCACAGTATAGGGTGTAATCCCTGCAAATGAAATCTTGGAGGTACTTATATGTTAATAGCAATCGACCACGGCAACTACGCCATCAAAACGCCCAGGTTCACATTCGTGTCCGGCCTCACAGAGCACTCCGTCAAGCCGCCCATGTCCGATGAGATTTTGGAGTACGCCGGAAAATTCTGGACACTGACCAGCCACCGCCTGCCGTATATGCGTGACAAGACCCAGGACGAGCGCTTCTTCATACTGACACTGTTCGCTATCGCCAAGGAGCTTGAGCGCAAGGGACAATATTCGCCGGTTGAGCGTATCCAGCTTGCGGTGGGTCTGCCGCCCGAGCACTACGGCGGGCTGAAAGAAAAGTTTGCCGCCTACCTCAAGCGCTCTGCGCCGGTACGGTTCACCTACCGTGACAAGCCCTACACTATCCAAATAGACCATGTTATGGTGTTCCCCCAGGCTTTCGCGGCGGTGGTGCCCAGGAGTGATATGGTACTGAATACTTCACGTCTATTCATCATCGACATCGGCGGATACACCACTGACGTGCTACTCCTGCAAAAGGGTAAGCCGGATTTGCAGTTCTGCCGTTCGCTGGAAACCGGGGTCATCACCATGAACAATGAGGTCATCCGCAAGGTCAGTTCTCAGTATGATATGAAAATTGACGATGAACACATCGCCAATGTCTTGCAGGGCAAGGAGAAGTATCTGCCCGACGAGGTGAAGGAGGAGATTTATAACGCCGCCCAGCTCCATGCCAACGATATTCTGAACCAGCTTCGGGAGCTTCAAGTTGACTTGCGCTCTAACCCCGCTATTTTCATCGGTGGCGGCAGCATCCTTCTGCAGCCATATCTGAGCGAATCCCCGTTGGCTGGAAAGGCGGAGTTTATCGACTTGCCCAATGCCAACGCTGTGGGCTATGAGATGTTAGGGGAGAAACAGTTGGCCCGGTTAAGGGGGTAGCATATGCGCAAAAATGGAAAATATCGTTTCTCTTTGCAGTTCCCGGCTGAAACAGATGAGCAGATACAGGCTGGGGAGTTGCTGGAGCGTCTGGGCAACCACAAGAGCGCTGTCGTTGTGGCAGCGCTGGGGGAATATCTAGCGGCCCACTCGGCGTTGCTCAGCCCTGAGTGTAAGGTGGAAATTAGGACGGAACAACCATTTACACCGGACTTCATCAAGGAAATGGTGCGGAAAATGCTGGACGAGAGGCTTGCGGGTGCGGAAGATAAGGCAACTGCAAGCGATAAGGTCAAAAAGGGTGATAACAATATTACAGAAATGCTAAATAATATGGACGTATTTGGGTGAATACAGAGAAATTAGAAACGATTTGGGGGAGTTCAAGGTTAGACCCTGATACTCAAGGTTTAACATCGTTCCATAAAGGAAAAAACTGGTGTATAATATAGCTGTGTAGAGAGGAAGAAAGACAGTAGGCAAATAACGAGCAGAGGTAACTCTGCTTCACGCAAAGGCTATTCTACAGAAATGTAGTGTGGCCTTTTTATCTTTTCTACCCATCATTTTATTGTCCAGGCATACCATCGCGGTGTGTCTGGACTTTTTCGTTCCTGCTTAATATTGCCCGGTGGCGTGCTCTGGAGGAAAGGAGCGCACCATGCGCGGGAATTATCAGGGACGGGACGAGTTGAGGGCGAGGTTTACAGGGTGGCTGGAGGTCTTAGCTTACAGAGTTAGGAGAAATTATCTGAGAGATCGTGGCAGAAATCCGCTATCTGTATCGTTGGATGAAATTGCCGAGGATAGGTTTGCAGTCCAAGATGTTCAAAGGGCCGGAGTGCCGGATCAAAGCAATTTATTTTATTTTGAGGAAGAACAACTTGCAGCGGCTTTTGCCAACCTCCCAGCTATGAAAAAGCGGATTCTTACCATGCTCTTTGCCCTTGAGATGGAGCCGGAGGAAATTGCGAGTGAACTTGGCTGCACAGTACAGAATGTGTACAACCAGCGCTCGCTGGCCCTCAAACGTCTCCGCAAGGCGCTGAAGGGTGGTGAGGGGCATGACTAAGGACGAGTTCCGAACCGCCCTTACTAAGGCTGTTGCGGGAGAAACTGAGGCTCTGGCTGATATTGTGGAGCTATATATGCCATTGTTTGAGCATTACAGTTTTGTGAAGGGATGCTTAGACGAAGACTTGCGCCAAGAAATCCTGCTTGAGGTATTCAAAAGCATTGCTCGATTCAAAATTTGAAAATTTTTTCTATTGGGCGATTAGATTTTGGGGTTCTTCCTCCATTTTATTATATAAAGGTATTTCCCCATGCCGTGGACCTTGACAACTTCACAGTCTGACCCGGCACATATCCCTGTAGGCGAGCGGCTATCCACCAGCCCGGCAAGCTGGCCAAGAGTACATATGGCGTAATGGCACTACGTCAACGCGACGACACCCGCAGAGGATATGGGAGAACCGACCACTCCACGGTCTGCAAGCCACGGACGCCGGGGAAGATATTTTCATTCACACTTGACATGAGAAACAGTATATGTTATTATATATACACAGTTTCGAGGCTTTTGTGCAAAGCATAGTTTAAGGGTTTCAAAGTGTCATTTGTGTCTTCATAGGCATAAGTGACTTTTTTTGTGCTTAAAAATGCACATAACTTAGAAGGCCGCAGCAGAGAACCTGTGGAAATACAATCAAGTTATGGCTACGGTCAAGGTATATTATGCCATTAGCCATGAAAAACTAAAAAATGATGTCCTCTGTCAGAAAGGAGAATAACTGTACATTGAAAGATAACCATAAGCACCCAAATATTTCCCGTAGCCAGCACAAGGAAAAACAGGCAGCCGATGCAGTTGTTCGCAAAATCTGGCTGAATTACTTCAATGACTACTTGTACCAGCACAACCTGATAACAGAAGAGGAGAGGCAAAAGCTACGCCGCATGATCGGTTAGGCTCTTGCCTTTTCGATTTCTTTCTGTTATACTGTAATCATGATACAACGAACTGAACGGAGGTGCGGGATATGGACATCCATACCATCCGCCAACAGTTGAAGACCAGACCCATCTACGACCTGCCCCTGCGCGTCACCTTTTACGCTCGGGTCTCCAGCGAAAAGGACGAGCAGTTAAACTCCCTGGGCAACCAGATTGCCTACTACCAGGAGCTCATCCGCAAGAACCCCGCCTGGGAATATGTAGAGGGCTACATCGACGAGGGCCTTTCCGCGGCTACCACCAAGAACCGGGAAAACTTCCACCGTATGGTAGAGGATGGCAAGGCTGGGGTTTTCGACTTCATCATCACAAAGGAGATCAGCCGCTTTGCCAGAAATACCCTGGACTCCATCAGCTACACCCGGGAGCTGCTGAACGCCGGGGTGGGCGTATTCTTCCAGAACGACAACATCAACACCCTGGACGAGGACAGCGAGCTGCGGCTCACCATCATGTCCGGCATCGCCCAGGACGAGCTGCGCAAGCTCAGCAGCCGAGTGAAGTTCGGCCATGCCCAAGCCATCAAAAACAGCGTGGTGCTGGGCAACAGCCGCATTTTCGGCTATATAAAGGATGGCGGCCGGCTGGTGATTGACGAGGACGAGGCCCGAATGGTCCAAGAGCTTTTCGAGCTCTACGCTACCGGCGAGCACAGCATGAAGCAGATCGAGACCATCTTCTGGGAGAAGGGCTACCGCAACCACAACGGCAACCGCATCGCCCACACCACCATGTCGGGCATGATCTCTAATCCTAAATATAAAGGATATTATGTTGGCAACAAGGTGAAAGTGGTGGACCTGTTCACCAAGAAGCAGAAATTCCTCCCCCCGGAGGAGTGGGTGATGTTTAAGGACGAGACAGGGGAGATTGTGCCCGCCATTGTGGATGAGGACTTGTGGGAGCGCGCCAACCAAGTCCTGCACAAGCGCAGCGAGGACGTAAAGAACCGCCAGGGCATATGCAACCACGCCAATCTCCTCACCGGCAAGCTCATCTGCACCCATTGCGGCGCGGCCTACTACCGCCGGGATTCCGTCAGCCGGGACGGAAAGAAGAACAGCAAGTGGGTCTGTTCCGGCAAAATAAAAAACGGCGCGGACGCCTGTCCGTCTTTTGCCATCTATGAAGAAGAAATCAAGCCCCTGCTCTTCCAGGTGTTCAGCGAGACAGAGGCCGACGCCGAGGCCCTCATTGAGGAATATGTAGAGATGTACAAGTCCCTGCAAGATGACGGGGACACGGCCCGGCAGATAGAAGATCTGCAAAACAAAATTGGGCTGGCCCAAAAGAAGAAGTCCAAGCTGCTGGGCTTCAACGCCATGGGCGAGCTGTCCGACCGGGACTTCCTCTCCATGAACAAGGCCTGCGACCAGGAGATCAGCGATGCTGAGAAACAGATCTACGAGCTTGAGCAAAGCCAGCTCTCCCGGGGCGAGCTGAAAAAGCACATCGACACCATCCGCCGGGTGCTCTATGAGGCCAAGCGGGACGCGGCGGAGGGCATCATCAACAAGGAGTTTGTGGATAAGTATATCGACAAGATATATGTGACCCCGGAGGAGGGTCGTATGCTCCTGCAAATCAAGATATTTACCGGGGAGACAACGGACAAGTACCTTCAGAATCTCAGAGGTCGTGCGGGTCACACGTTCAAGAAGATGATCGAGAGCTACGAGAAGGGCCTGAAGTAAGCAAAGCCCTTAAAGCAGGAAGCGAGCGCCCTGCCGGTTTTCCCGGCAGGGCGCTCGCTTTTTTGCGGGCCTCAGTCGAAGTCCTCAAGGATCTCCTTGGCGTGGGACAGGTCCCTGGCCCAGATGCCGTCGCGCAGCAGCTTTATGTCCTCCTGGGGCAGCAGGTAGACCTCTGCGTTCTTTGTGAGCACCGGCACGGATTTGCCCGGCTGGAACACGCCGATGCCCCCACGGTAAATTGTGACAAGAAATCCGCCCTCCGTCTGATTTTCTTCGGTTTCGCTGTTTTCTTGACTTGGGGCGGGCTTTGGGGTATAATATACCCTAGTAGCGCTCTCCGGCGGGTTTTCCGGCTCTCCGGACGCGGCGGCCGCGCCCCGGCTGATACTGAGCATCACCGCCGAGAGCAAAAGGGCGATCACCGTGACTATCAGCAGAATTATCGTAAGGGTCTTATAGCGTCTGTACGTCATATTCGTCGCCTTCCTTTTCATAGCCTGAGATACGCCTATTCTGCCACGTATGTCCGCATTTTATGCCAGTATTTGGACAGGCTATCAAAATATTGACAGTTAACATAGTATAGAGAATAAAAAACCGGAACATTCTGTAAATATGGAGGGACAGCCTATGAGAAAAGAAGACATCAACAGGTATACCACCACGTCCATGCGCGTGCCCAGCCAGCATACCGAGGGGGAGTTCACCAAATCCGCCGGGGCCACCGTGGCCACCATGGGCGGCATGGTCTGGAAAATATTCAAGACCATGTTCTGGATAGCGGCCATCACTGGGCTCTTGGTCTTCCTCTCGGTGGCCTCATACATCCTCAGCTTCAGAAACGCCGAGCCCCCGGATATAAACGTGGGCAACCTCAACTACTCCAGCGAGATATACCTGATGGACGGCGAGGGGAACCCAACCGAGTATCTGCCCCTGTACCGCAACGAGAACCGGGTGTGGATGTCCCTTTCTGACATCCCCCTTCAAATGCAGACCGCCCAGATCTGCATAGAGGACCACCGCTTCTACCAGCACCAGGGGGTGGACTGGAAGGGCACCGCCGGCGCCGTGCTGCACCTGATGACCGGCCAGCCCGGGCGCGGCGGCTCCACCCTTACGCAGCAGCTGATAAAGAATATCACCGGCGAGAACCAGGTGAGCATTATGCGCAAGGTCACGGAGATATTCACCGCCCTAAACATGGAGAAGGACAAGTACACAAAGGCCCAGATCTTAGAGGCCTATCTGAATATAGTCAACTACGGCGGCATCTGCCAGGGGGTGGAGTCCGCCGCCCAGTGCTATTTTGAAAAGAGCATAACCGAGTGCTCTCTGGCCGAGTGCGCCCTTATTGCGGGCATAACCCAGAACCCCTACCAGTATAACCCCCTTATCTTCCCCGAGGACAGCAAGAAAAAGGCCCTGACGGTGCTGGACCGTATGCTGGAGCTGTCAGAGTCCGGAGAGCTTGACACAGAGCATTTGCAGCCTATAACCAGGGCCCAGTACAACGAGGCCAAGGCGGAGCTTGCCACCATGGACTTTATCGGCGCGGATATCGACAGCGAGGACGAGGACTCCGAGCAGGACCTGGGCAAGTGGAACTGGTACATCGACGACTGCTTCAACCAGGTGAAGGACGACCTGATGGACAAGTACGGCTACTCCGAGGAGTACGCCGAGACCGTCATGTATAACGGCGGCCTGTCCATCTACTGCGCCATGGACTATAAGATGCAAAACGATATCGAGCGGCTGTTTTTGACAAACTACGATATGCTGCCCGACGACGACGATATAGACACGGGCTTTTACGCCATGGACCCCTATACCGGCCGGGTGCTGGTCACCATTGGCAGCCGGTACGAGCGCAACGGCGCGCTGCTCTACAGCAACGCCACCCAGGCCATGCGCCCCTGCGGCTCCTCCATGAAGACCGTGAGCCCCTACCCACTGGGGATAGAGACCGGCACCATAACCTTCGGCACGCTGCTTAAAAACCAGCCCCTTGCGGACTGGAACGGCGAGGGCGGCGAGCCCGGGCCCGCCAACTGGAACGGCAGGTATACCGACTATATGTGCGTGGACCAGGCCATCGAGATGTCCATGAACGCCCCGGCGGCCCAGCTGTGCACGACCCTTACCCCAGAGGCCTGCTATGAGTGGCTGACGGAAAAGCTGCACTTCTCCACCCTTACCGCCGACGTGGACGCCCACAGCCGCTCGGCCATGGCCCTTGGCACCCAGCACTGGGGGGTCACCGTGGCGGACATGACCGCGGGCTATCAGATCTTCGCCAACGGCGGCGTATACCACAGGCCGGTCACCTACTATTACGTCCAGGACCATAACGGCAGCGTCATCCTGGACAACCGCGACGGCATGGAGAGCGGCGACCGGGTCATGCGTGAGGAGAGCGCCACCATAATGAACAAGCTCCTGCACAAGCCCATCTACTATTCCAACTCCACCGGCGGCTATCTTGCGGACATGCCCATGGAGGTCTTTGGCAAGACCGGCACCACCGACGACGACTATGACCTGTACTTCGTGGGGGGCACGCGCTTCTGCGTGGCGGGCGTCTGGAACGGCTATACCTATTCCAGGGAGCTGGGAGACGGCAGCATGTCCATGCGCATATGGAAGACCGTGATGAACTATATGAACGAGAACTACGACTGGGGGGACGCCCACTGGATCCTCAGCGACAACGTCCAGGAGCTGGCCTTCTGCCGCAGCTCCGGCAAGCTGGCGGGGCCAAACTGCTTCAACACGGCCTCTGGCTGGTACGAGTCGGGCAACGCCCCGGGCACCTGCAACGGCGGCTCTGACCATATCACCGGCCCCTCGCCGTCGCCCTCCGCTTCGCCGTCCGCTGCGCCCTCGGTAAAGCCGTCGGTATCGCCCAGCGCCAGCCCCAGCACAGACCCCAGTACAGACCCCAGCTCCGGGCCCTCGGACCCGCCCATAACACCGGACCCGCCGCCAAGCTTTAACCCGACGCCTTCTGACACGCCCACCGACGAGCCCACTCAGGAGCCGACCCAGGAGCCCACTCAGGAGCCGACGGATGAACCCACGGACGAGCCCCCGCCGGACCACACCCCGGACGTGCCGGAATAGACAGTTATAGCAGCATAAAATAAATTTTGGGAAGTGAGAAACATGGCAGATATCGCAGTATTGGGCCACGGAGTGGTAGGCTCTGGCGTGCTGGAGGTGCTTTTGACCCATACGGACAGCATCACCCGCCGGGCCAAGGAGGAGATAAGGGTAAAGCATATCCTGGACCTTAGGGAGTTCCCGGAGCTTCCATACGCGGGCAGCTTTACAAAGGACTTTAACGTTATCCTTGAGGACCCGGAGGTCACCATAGTGGTGGAGTGCATGGGCGGCCTTGAGCCGGCGTATACCTTCGTGCGCAGCTGCCTTGAAAACGGCAAGTCAGTGGTGACCTCCAACAAGGAGCTTGTGGCCGCCAAGGGCGCGGAGCTTCTGGCTCTCGCGCAGAGGAACAACCTGAATTTCCTCTTTGAGGCCAGCGTCGGCGGCGGCATACCCATCATCCGGCCCATCAGCCAGTGCCTTGCGGCCAACGAGGTCAGCGAGATAGCGGGCATTTTGAACGGCACCACCAACTTTATTTTGACAAAGATGATACGCGAGCATATGGCCTTTGAGGAGGCCCTTAAGCTTGCCCAGGAGCTGGGCTATGCCGAGCGGGACCCCTCCGCCGACGTGGAGGGCGCGGACGCCTGCCGGAAGATATGTATTCTGGCGAGCCTTGCTTTCGGCACCCACGTGTACCCCGAGGACGTGCACACCGAGGGCATCACAAAGGTGACCCCCCAGGACGTGGCCTATGCCGACGCCTGGGGCGGGGTGATAAAGCTCATCGGCCAGGTGAGTATGCTGGAGAACGGCCGCATAGCCATCATGGTGGCCCCGATGCTCATCAGCCGGGAGAGCCAGCTTGCAAATGTTGACGACGTGTTCAACGGCATAGTGGTCCGGGGGGACGCTACCGGCGACGTGATGTTCTACGGCAAGGGGGCCGGAAAGCTGCCCACGGCCAGCGCCGTTGTGGCGGACGTCATCGACTGCGTGAAGCATTTGAAGGCCAGAAAATACCTGTTCTGGGAGGACGCCAAGCCCGACTATATCGAGCCCTTCGAGAACATTAAGGGCGACTTCTTCCTGCGGGTCCAGGGGGACTGCTCCTCTGACGAGGCCTTTGCCAAGGCCGCAGAGGCCCTGCCCGGAGCGGCGCGGATAGTCCGCAGAGAGGAGGCTCCCGGCGAGGCGGGGGTCACCGTTAAGAACATAAGCGAGGCCGGGATAACAGAGTGCCTTAAGCGGCTTGAGCAGAGTGGCGTAAGGGTCCTTGACCGGCTGAGAATTTCGGACTTTTAAGGGGGGCGCTGAATGATACGCATAGATGTGCCGGCCACCAGCGCCAACCTGGGCTCCGGCTTTGACTCCTTGGGGATAGCCCTGACCATGAAGAACCGGGTCTGGGTGGAGGAGTACGACGGACTTGACATAAGCTGCACCGATGGCCTGGACGTGCCGAAGGACGAGAGCAACCTCATCTTCTGGGCGGCCAGCCACCTGTATGATATCTGCGGCAAAAAGCTGCCGGGGCTGAAAATTATCCAGGAGAACAACATACCCATGGCCAGAGGGCTGGGCAGCAGCTCGGCCTGCATAGTGGCGGGCATTTTGGCCGCCAACCGCTTTATGGGCAACCCACTGTCGCATACGGACCTTATAAACCTCGCGGCCAAGATAGAGGGCCACCCGGACAACACCAGCCCCGCCCTCTCGGGGGGCCTTGTGGCCTCGGCCATGGAGGGGGAGAGGGTCTACAGCGTCAGCGTGCCCGTCAGCGACAAGATACGCTTCGCGGTGATGATACCCCCCTTCGAGCTGAAGACCGAGAAGGCCCGGGCCGCCCTGCCAAAGGAGTACAGCCGTGAGGACGCGGTGTATAACCTCTCCCGCTCGGGGCTGATGACGGCCTCCCTGTTCTCGGGGGAGCTGCATAACCTGCGCGTGGCCGTCCAGGACCGCATACACCAGCCCTACCGCTCTGGGCTAATCGAGAACTATGACAACGTGTTCAGGATGAGTTATGAGCTGGGCTCATTGGGCACCTACGTCAGCGGCGCGGGGCCCACCATTATCGCCATGATAGAGACGGAGAATGCCGGGGCCTTCGGCAAAAGCTGCATCTCCCACCTGGAGGACAAGGGCATAACCGGCTGGCGGGTGGAGATACTCCAGGCGGACCAGGAGGGGGCCAAGGTGGTCATAGAATGACAAGGAAGGATATCCGGGCCGCAGCGCAGCTGGCCATAGGCATACTTCTGACAGCCTCGGCCCTGGCGCTCTACTGGCAGCACATGAGGTTCATGTATGAGCTGACCTTTATGAGCAACTTCCTTGCGGGGATTTTCTTCCTGGCGGCGGGGGTCTGTACTCTTATAGATGTAAGGGTCCTCCAGGCGCTCTATCTCTGCTTTGCGGTTCTGCTCCTGCTGGTCATGGGGACGTGTCTGGCGTTTTCCGGCAATTTCAGCTTTTCCGGCGCGTTCCTGTTCCTGCACCTTTTGGACCCTCTGGCCGCGACGGTGTATTTTATCTTCGCCGCGGATATGCGGCAGGTCCCTTTGAAATGGGTGCCCGCGGCGGTGTTGATGCCCGGGGCTTATCTGGCGTTCGCGCTGATTTTTGGAGCGGCCACGGGGAATTATATATACTTCTTCCTGGACTATGGGCAGGTGGGCATAGCTTTCACGGTAGTTTTTGTTATCGCGGCGGCGGCAGGGCTGCTGCTCATAAGCTGGCTGCTCTGGCTTGGGAACCGTCTTATCAGAAACAGGCGTTAAACCTGCCCGCAAGAATTCCGGTATCCCTGCATACGAATGTATAAATCGCCGGAAATTCCCCGCCCGTATTGACAGGGGTAATATTTTAGCGCTATAATATGCAAAACTAAAAAAGCATAGAGGGGTTGTATATGGCTTTAATTGTACAGAAATTCGGCGGCACCTCCGTGCGTGACGCCGAGAGGATAGACAACGTGGCGAATATCGTCACAAATGCCTATAAGGGCGGCAACGACGTGCTTGTGGTGGTATCCGCCCAGGGCGACACCACCGATGACCTTATCGCAAAGGCCGCCGAGGTGAACCAGCGGCCCTCAAAGCGTGAGATGGATATGCTGCTCTCCTCGGGGGAGCAGATCTCAGCGGCGCTGCTTGCAATGGCCATCGAGCGCATGGGCTATCCCGTCGTGTCCCTGCTGGGCTGGCAGGCTGGCTTCGACACCACCTCGGACTACGGCAACGCGCGCATAAAGAAGATAGACACCTCCCGTGTCAAGAAGGAGCTGGATAAGCGCCGCATAGTGGTGATAACGGGCTTCCAGGGGGTGAACCGCTACGGCGACATGACCACTCTGGGCCGGGGCGGCAGCGACACCAGCGCCGTTGCCATGGCGGCGGCCATGCACGCGGACCTGTGCCAGATATACACCGACGTGGACGGCGTGTACACCGCCGACCCCAGGAAGATACCCGGGGCCAAGAAGCTGGACTCCATCACCTATGACGAGATGCTGGAGCTTGCGACCCTTGGGGCCCAGGTGCTGCATAACCGCTCTGTGGAGATGGCGAAGAAATACAATATCGAGCTGGAGGTCCTCTCAAGCCTGACCGGCGCCAAGGGGACCATCGTGAAGGAGGATAACAGCGTGGAACAGATGCTTTTAAGCGGCGTGGCGAAGGACGATAATATCGCCCGCATCTCGATAATCGGCGTGCCGGATAAGCCGGGCCTTGCCTATAAAATTTTCTCAAAGCTCTCGTCAAAGGGCACCAACGTGGACATAATACTCCAGTCCATCGGCCGCAACGGCACCAAGGACATCAGCTTCACCGTGGAGAAGGACCGCATGGAGGACACCATCGAGCTTTTGAAGGAGTACACCGAGAAGCTGGGCGCCACAAGCCTTGTGGCCGATGACAATGTGTCAAAGGTGTCCATTGTGGGCGCGGGCATGGAGACCCACCCGGGCGTGGCCGCCGAGATGTTCGAGGCCCTTTTCAGCCGCAACGTGAACATACAGATGATATCCACCAGCGAGATAAAGATATCCGTCCTGGTGCACAAGTCCGACAGCGACCGGGCGGTGGAGGCCATACACTCAAAGTTCTTTGAGAACTGAGGAGGTAAATACAGCATGATCGGTGATTTTCTTGGAGCAGCTTTTCCGTGGATCGTAATAAGTTTATTTACAGCAATCAGCTGCTCCATTATGAGCCGCAAAAAGGGGTAATTTCCAGCCCCTTTGGGCGGCATCCACCATGAGCACGCCTATGAGCGCGTAATTGCCAGAAAGACCCGGTAAATTTTCACAGACAAAATTGCCCCCGGCCTGCGCATACTAGGTCCCGGGGGTGATTTTATGTTTCCGTATCAATGGGGGAACGTATCCGCCATGGGCTATCCCGGCAGCGGCATGATGGCGGGGCTGCTGCCCGTGGACTATCCGGGCTACCACGACCTGCCGGAGGAGATAAGGTCCGCTCTGGAGGAGCGCCAGAAGGAAATCCACAGTGAAGCCGATATGCGGCGGCTTATTGACGAGCTTATGCTCAGGCGTTAGCCATAGGCGACCGGCTATAGGGCGCGGAAAAAGCGGGAGGGGAGAGACCCCGCCCGCTTTTTTCATGGCGTTTTCGCTTACAGTTCCTTTCTCCTGGTCTTGATTATGTCCTCAAGCTGCCCCAAGATGTCCAGCTCCGTCACGTCCTCCACCAGCGCCGTCACCAGCGAGGGCACTGAGTTCTGGGAGAAGGTGGGGCTGCTCTTGATCTGCATAATGGCATAATCGTCCGAAGAGACGCAGGGGACGAAGGTGCGCGCATAGTTCTTGGTGCTCTGAACGAATCCTGCAACCTCGATGGCGTTTTTCTCCAGCATGGAGTTGAGCAGGATATGAATGGATGAGGGCTTCCAGGTGCGTTCGGGAGTGAGGTCGATGATCTCCGAGCGGGAGAGCGGGTGGCCTTCCTTCCACATCAGCTCCATGATCTCGTTCTCGGATTTTGTAAGCCTGAAATAGCGCGGATGTTCGGTGTTCATGGTATAAACCTCCCGGTATAATAATAGTGGAAAAAGCCGAAATCCTTGTACCTTACAAGTAGTATAAATGTATTGCTACCAAAAGTCAATTACTCTTTTAGAAATAAAAGCAATTTTTAAAAATATTTTTCAACACGACTGGACTTTTATTTCAAAATGAGAGGAAAATTGGCAGTTTTTGCCTGACGGTAAGGGAATCCGGCGTAACCAGACAGTCCACGGCCTCAAGCCGCACGCCCTTTTCGGCGGCCTCGCAAAGGGCGGCGGAAAATGCCGGGTCGGTCCCGGCGTTGGGCGTGAAGCCGCGGACCCCGGACATCTGCACCACAAACAGGACGCAGGCCTTAAAGCCCTGCTCTATGCAGGCGCACAGCTCCCGAAGGTGCCTTGCGCCCCGCTCTGTGGGCGCGTCAGGGAACAGGGTCATGCCCTCCCGCTCCAGGGTCACACCCTTGACCTCCACGAACCACCGCTCCCCGGCGGCCTCGGCGTAGAAGTCGAACCGTGAGCTGCCGAACTTCGTCTCGGGCCGCAGCAGGCTGAGCCCCGGCAGCAGGACCGGCATATACTCGGCGGCAGCTTTATTGGGGGCCTGGCTGTCCATATTTATCAGCAGGTCCCCCTTCTCCACCGCCACCAGGTCGAACCGGGTCTTCCGCGCCGGGCTGCCGCTCTCCGCCAGGTAGACCCGCGCCCCATCCACCAGCAGCTCCCTGCACCGGCCGGTGTTCTTCACGTGGCAGACCTCCAGCCCGCCGGCGGTCTCCACATGGGCGATAAAGCGGTTGGGCCGGCAGCGGAATATCCCGGGCACTATCCTCTCGTACCGCATATCCGCCTAAAACCTGCGGTCCAGGGCCCGGTACTGGACCGCCTCGGCCACGTGGTCCGCCTGGATGGTCTCGCTGGCCTCCAGGTCCGCGATGGTCCTGGACACGCGGAGCACACGGGCATAGCTGCGGGCGGAGAAGCCGAAGCGGTCGAAGGCGGCCTCCAGCATACTGTTTGCCTCATGGGTGGCCCGGCACATCTCCTCAAGCTGTGAGGAGGGTATGTCCGCGTTGCAGGTGTAGCCGAGCCCCGCGTAGCGCTCCACCTGGAGCTGTCGGGCGGCGTTTACGCGCTTTCGTATCTGTGCCGAGGATTCGCCGGTGTTTTTGCCGGAGAGCTGCTGGAACTCCACCGGCAGCACGTGCACATGCAGGTCTATCCGCTCCATAAGCGGGCCGGATATCCTGGACCTGTACCGCTCCACCGCCCTTGGCGAGCAGGTGCAGGGCCGGGTGGGGTGGCCGTTATAGCCGCAGGGGCAGGGGTTCATGGCCGCAACCAGCATGAACCGGCAGGGGAAGGTGGCGTTGCCCCCCACCCGGGATATGGTGACCTCTCCGTCCTCCATGGGCTGGCGCAGTATCTCCATGGCGGGCCGGGTGAACTCGGGCAGCTCGTCCAGGAACAGCACGCCGTTATGGGCCAGGGATATCTCCCCGGGCTTTGGCGAGCTGCCGCCGCCGGAGAGCCCCGCGGGGGAGATGGTGTGGTGCGGGGCCCTGAAGGGCCGGGATGTGAGAAGGGCGCTGCCCTCGGGCAGCTTTCCGGCGATGGAGTGTATCATGGTGGTCTCAAGGGCCTCGTCAAAGGTCATCTTCGGCAGGATGGAGGGCAGGCGCTTGGCCATCATGCTCTTGCCGGAGCCCGGCGTGCCCACCATTATAACGCTGTGCCCGCCGCTGGCGGCTATCTCAAGGGCCCGCTTTACCTCGTACTGGCCCCGGACGTCGGCAAAGTCCAGGGTATCGACGGCGGCCTGCTCCCGGGGGCCGGGCTTTACCGGCTGGATGGGCTCGCGGCCGGTCAGGTGCGCCACCAGCTGCCGCACGTTTTCCACCGGGTACACCCTGAGCCCCTGTATCACCGCCCCCTCCCGGGCGTTGGCCGCCGGAAGGAACAGCTCCTTAAGTCCGGCCTCCTTGGCCTTGACCGCCATAGCCAGGGCCCCGTATATGCGCCGCACCTCCCCGGACAGGGACAGCTCCCCAAGGAACGCCGCGCCCTCCGTGTCGCAGGCCAGCTGGCCCGAGGCCTTTAAAAGCGACAGCAGCAGCGGCAGGTCGTAGATGGGCCCCTCCTTGCGCTTGTCGGCGGGGGCGAGATTCATGACTATCCTGCCCACCGGAAAGTCGAAGCCGCAGTTCTTCATGGCGGCCCGCACCCTGTCCCGGGATTCCTTCACTGCCGCGTCCGGCAGGCCCACCACCTCAAAGGCCGGAAGCCCCTGGGACAGGTCCGTCTCCACCTCCACCGGGAAGGCCTCCAGGCCAAAGGCGCCCATGCTGTATGTTCTTGCTACCATAGAGACCCCACCTTATACGAAAATGCAAGCATAAATGACATTATATACTATATGCCTGCTTTTGGCAATAGTAAATTTGACTAAAGAATTATTCCGTGCAGTATTTTCACCGCGCGCATATTTTCCCGATACGGGAAGCACAATATGGATATGCACCATCCCTGAAAGGAAGGATCCATATGCCATATCAGTCAGAAGGCCGGATAGGGAACATGCCGGCGAATATCAACATCATGAACCCTGTACCCAATAAGGACGCCAAGTCCATCACCCAGCTGGTGCGCAAGAACGGCAAGATAGCCGGCTACCGGCTGTCGGACGGCACCGTCCTCTCAAAGCGGGAGGGGGTCGCCCTTGCCAAGCAGGGGGGGATAAGGGGCGTGGCCATCGCCAGCCGCAACGGCAGCGAGTATCTGCGTTCGCTGCCCGACGGCGACGAGAGCAACAACCTGGGCGACCTGCCCAGCGCCCCCGGCGATTTTGAAGGGTAAAAATATCCCCCGGCGGAACCGGGGGATATCCCTCTACATATATGTTTACCTGCCTATCTCGTCCCGCACCTCTTTAAAGCACTGCACCGCGAACTCCACATCCTCCCGGGTGTGGCTGGCGCAGACCTGGGTGCGTATGCGGGCCTTGCCCTTTGGCACCACCGGGTAGGAGAAGGCCACCACGTACACGCCCTTTGCCATCATGCGCTTTGCGTACTCCACGGCCAGCTTCTCGTCATAGAGCATCACCGGCACGCAGGGATGGGTCCCGGGTATAATGTCAAAGCCGTTGTCCACCAGCAGCTTGCGGTAGTGGGCGGTCACGTCCTCCAGGTGGTCCCGAAGCTCCGTGCTCTCCTCCAGCATGTTCAGCATCTCGATGCTTGCCCCCGCGATGGCCGGAGCCAGGGTGTTGGAGAACAGGTACGGCCTGCTCCTCTGGCGCAAGAGGTCGATTATCTCCCGCCGCCCGCTGGTATAGCCGCCCGAGGCCCCGCCCAGGGCCTTGCCCAGGGTGCCGGTGATGATATCCACCCGGCCCTCGACCCCGCAGTGCTCGGGAGTGCCCCGGCCGGTCCTGCCCACAAAGCCCACCGCGTGGCTGTCGTCCACCATCACCAGGGCGTTGTACTTGTCCGCAAGGTCGCAGATGCCCTTAAGGTTGCAGATAATGCCGTCCATGGAGAACACGCCGTCCGTGGCGATGAGCTTTATCCTGGCCCCGGCCTCGTCCGCGGCCTTAAGCTGGGCCTCCAAATCATCCATGTCGTTGTTCTTATAGCGGAAGCGCTTGGCCTTGCAGAGCCGCACGCCGTCAATAATCGACGCATGGTTCAGCTCGTCGCTTATCACCGCGTCCTCCGCGGTCAGCAGCGTCTCGAATAGCCCGCCGTTTGCGTCGAAGCAGGAGGAGTAGAGAATGGTATCGTCCGTGCCCAGAAAGCCGGAAATCTTACCCTCAAGGGTCTTATGTATGTCCTGGGTCCCGCAGATGAACCGCACGGAGGCAAGGCCATAGCCCTTCTCGTCATAGGTGCGCTTGGCGGCGTTGATAAGCCTCTGATTATTTCCAAGGCCCAGATAGTTGTTGGCGCACATGCACAAAAGCTCCCTGCCGTCCTCCATGCGCACCCTTGCCCCCTGGGGGGAGATAAAGGGGGCCTCGCCCTTAAAGAGCCCGGCTTCCTTTATGGACTCCACCTCTTTGGCGTATATGTTCAGAATATCGTTCTTGCGCGGCATAAAATTTTCCTCCTTAATCGTTGATATGGGCCCAGTCCAGCACCACCTTGCCCGACTGGCCGGAGATCATGGCCTCAAAGCCCTTCTCATAGTCCCTGATATCAAAGCGGTGGGTTATCACCGGGGCTATATCCAAGCCGGACTGTATCATGGTGGTCATCTTGTACCAGGTGTCCCAGACCTTCCTGCCGTATATGCCCCGAAGGTTCAGGCCGTTGAAAATGACCGTCTCCATGTCCACATGGGTGTCCTTTGGCAGCAGGCCCAGCAGGGCTATCTTGCCCCCGTGCTTCATGTTGTTTATCATGTCCGAGAGCCCCGCGGCGTTGCCTGACATCTCCATGCCAACGTCAAAGCCCTCGGTCATGCCCACCTCCTTCATGACCTCGGTGAGCTTTCTCTCCCTGAGATTCACGGTCTCGGTGGCCCCCAGCTTCTTGGCAAGCTCCAGCCTATAGGGGTTCATGTCCGTGACTATCACGTGCCGGGCCCCGGAGAACTTGGCTATGGCCGCCGCCATAATGCCGATGGGCCCCGCGCCGGTGATGAGCACGTCCTCGCCCAGCATATCGTAGGACAGGGCGGTATGGGTGGCGTTGCCCAGGGGGTCGAAGATGGCGTAGAGCTCCTCGGGCACGTTGGGGTTGCAGGGCCAGACGTTGGAGGAGGGTATCACCAGATACTCGGCGAAGGCGCCGTTGCGGTTTACGCCCACGCCCTTTGCGTCCTTGCAGTTCTCCTTATGGCCCTCAAGGCAGTTGCGGCATTTGCCGCAGGTGATATGTCCCTCGCCGGAGACCAGGTCCCCGGGCTTGAAGCCCTCAACGCCCGGGCCCACCTCTACCACCTCGCCCACATACTCGTGCCCGGCGGTAAGGCCGATGGGTATGGTGTGCTGGGCCCAGTCGTTCCACTGATAGATATGCACGTCCGTGCCGCATATAGCGGTCTTTTTGATTTTAATTTTCACGTCGTTGGGGCCCAGCTCCGGCACAGGCACCCGCTTCATCCACAGCCCGACCTCGGGCTTTTCCTTCACAAGGGCCCACATCATATTGCCGCTCATAAAAATAACCCTCTCCTTTTGGAATAATATATAGTCTTCAGCCCTTATTAAAGGGCAAAATCCCCGTCCCTGAAGATATCCACCTCCCGGCCGTCCTCGGTGGTGCCCACGATGCGCATGTCCGGCGTGCCTATCATGAAGTCCACGTGTATGGTGGAGTCGTTGAACTCCGGCCTGTTGCCGAAGCCCCGGCCCAGGGCCAGATGGCAGCTGGCGTTCTCGTCTATCAGGGTGGTATAGTACACAAGCCCGCTCATGCTTATGGGGGAGTGGTACTCCACCAGCGCCGCCTCGCCCAGATACCCGGCGTTCCCGTCGGTGCTTATCAGGGCCTCCAGCATCTCCCGGCCCTCGTCCGCCAGGACCTCCACTACTTTACCCTTTTCGAACCTGAATCCGAAGTTATCTATCTTCTTCCCGCCCAGCACCAGGGGCCTGGAGGCGTAGACCACGCCCTCGGTCCCGAACTTATCCGGGGTGGTGCATATCTCCTCAGAGGGGATATTGGGGTTAAAGGGTATATACCCCTCGGGCATATCGCCGTCAAACCCGAACTTGGACCAGGGGGTCAGCCCCACCGTCAGGTCCGTGCCGTTAGAGGCGGTATAGTGCAGCGAAGTCAGCTTCAGCTCGTCCACCGCCCGGCCCCGCTCGGCGTTCTTCTTGCCCTTCTCCTCCCAGGCCTTCACAACGTCGTTGTCCTCGGTGATATAGCAAAGCTTTAAGAGTATCTCCCAAAGCTCGTTTACCGCTTCCTCGCCGGTCTTGTCCAGTATGTACTCGGCCCACTGTACCGTTGGCACCATGGCGATAAGCCACTGGCAGTGCTTCTCCCGGCTGGCCTTGCGCATGATGTTTCTGACCGCGTCCACATGGGCGAATATGGCGTTGGAGTTCTTTTCGCTCACGTCCTCCATGAGCTTCGGGTTCACGCCCTCCAGCCGCACATAGCAGGCGCCGCCCTCCAGATATCCCTGGTGCATGGCGTACTCCCAGTCCTCCACCCGGCGCACGTCCTCGTCCGGCCGGTGCCGCGCCGCGACCTTCATGTTGGGCAGGTCCAGGTAGTGCACCACCACGTTGCCCGCCCCAAGCTTATAGCACTCCTCGGCGAATATGCCGGTGAACTCCCAGCCCTCCACCGCCGCCTCTACCAGCACGGTCTGGCCCTTCTGGACGTTGAGCCCCACCCTTGCCAGGGTATAGGCGTATTTTCGCTTCATCTTTTCCAGGTCCATTTTCAGCCCCTCCTTTGGGTACATGGATTATTAAAACTATTATAGCGCAGAGAGGCCCCGCTGTAAAGCCTGTAAAGCCCGGAAAAGTTGACAGGGGAAAACTCTTGTGCTATAATTGCCATTATGCCAAAGTAAAGCGTGAAAGGAAATGAAGCTATAATGCCATATAAGAAAATACTCACCATCCAGGACGTCTCCTGCGTGGGCCAGTGCTCCCTGACGGTGGCCCTGCCCATCCTCTCGGCCTCTGGGACCGAGACCTGCATACTGCCCTCGGCGGTGCTGTCCACCCATACCGGCGGGTTCAAGGGCTATACCTTCCGGGACCTTACTGAGGATATCCCCGGAATAGCGGACCACTGGGAGCGGGAGGGCATCAAGTTTGACGCGGTCTACTCCGGCTACCTTGGCAGCGCCCGGCAGATAGAGTATGTAAAGGATATCACAAGGCGGCTCTCGGGGGAGAACGCCGTAAGCATCGTGGACCCGGCCATGGCCGACAACGGAAAGCTCTACGTGGGCTTCGATGAGGATTTCGTACAGGCCATGAAGAGCCTGGTATTTTCAGCGGATATAATCCTGCCCAACATCACCGAGGCCTGTATGCTCACCGGCACGGAGTATAGGGAGAGTTATGACAAGGCATATATAGACGGCCTTCTTGACAGCCTTGAGAGCGCCGGGGCCTCCACCGTTATCCTCACCGGCGTAAGCTATAGGCCCGAGACCACCGGCGTGCTGGTGGACGAGAACGGCAAGCGCTCCTACTACGAGCACAAAAAGATATCCAAGGGCTGCCACGGCACCGGGGACGTCTACGCCTCGGCCTTCGCGGGGGCTTTGCTGGGCGGCAGAACGCTGGTTGAAGCGGCAAGGATAGCCGCCGACTTTACGGTGCTCTGCATAGAAAAGACCCAGGGCGACCCCGCCCACTGGTACGGCGTAAAGTTCGAGCAGGCCCTGCCGGACTATATCCGTATGCTGGGCCTGTGAGGCGGGAGCTTTCGCCCCACGAGCAGGCGGAGCGCAGCATAATAAAGAAGTACCGCCGGGAGCTCTGGGGACCCTTCATCGCGGCCCTAAAGCGCTATAGGCTCGTAGAGAGCGGTGACAGGATAGCCGTGTGCATATCCGGCGGCAAGGACTCCATGCTGCTGGCAAAGCTCATGCAGCTTTTAGAGCGGGTCAGCGACGTGCCCTTTAAGCCCAAATTCCTTGTGATGGACCCGGGCTATAATAAGGAGAACCGCAAGAGGATAGAGGACAACGCGGCCCTTCTGCACATCCCCATATCCGTCTTCGAGACCAATATCTTCGACGTGGCGAATAACACCGAGAAAAACCCCTGCTACCTCTGCGCCCGTATGCGCCGGGGCTACCTCTACCGGTTCGCCAAGGATATGGGCTGCAACAAGATTGCCCTTGGCCACCACTTTAACGACGTGGTGGAGACCACCCTTCTGGGGATGTTCTACGGCGGCCAGCTCCAGGGCATGATGCCAAAGCTCAGAAGCAGGAACTTTCCCGGCATGGAGCTGATACGCCCCATGTACTGCATAAGGGAGCAGGACATAATCTCCTGGAGGCGCTATAATAACCTGGAGTTCATCCAGTGCGCCTGCCGCTTTACGGAAAACGCCGCCTGCGATACCGGCGGCTCAAAGCGGCAGGAGATAAAGGCCCTCCTTCAAAACCTTCAGAAGCAGGACCCGGACATCGAAAAGCGCATTTTTAACAGCATACACTCCGTCTGCCTTGACACCTTCCCGGGGTATATAGAGGGCGGAGAGGAGCACAGCTTTCTTGAAAGGTACGGCGAAAACCAGGGGGACGCGTAAGCGTCCCCCTTTTCCGTGTCAGGTTATCAGCTTTACCTCTCCGTCTATCAGCGTGGCAATGCTGTGTCTTGTCTCGTTCTCAAGCTTCAGCTGGGCCCCGCCTATCTCCACCAGGGTGCCCGGGTGCGCCGTCCTGAAGGTCAGCCTGCCGGCAAGCCGGCGCTCCGTGTCATCCTGAAGCTCGTCAAGGCTCTTCTGGTGCTGGCTGAGCTTCAGCCGGTCCACGGATATCTGCATACGCATTTTGGACATGCGGCTCAGCTTTGTGGGGCTTGAGGGCTGGCGCTCGGTCTCCTCCAGCCGCTGCTCAAGCTCCTCTATCTCCTTTATAAGCAGCTCCTTCTCATAGCTCTCACAGGGCAGCCCCCCAAGGACCACCGTGGTGCGCACCTCGGTCTTCGAGCCCACTATATTGGCGTCCACCTCGTGCCCGGCCCATATCCTGCCGCCGATGATGGCCCCGCGTCCGTTCTGCACATAGACGCCCGCGTCGCAGTAGACCTCGCAGCTGATTATGCACTCGGAGTTGAGGTTCTCCTTCGCGTGGACGATGCAGTTCTCAAGATACTTTGCGAATATGTCCCTGTGAGAGCGTATCACCGCCTGGTTGTTCCCCTGCACGCCCTTGCTGAGGATCAGGTCGCCCCCGGCCTCGATGGTGCTGGATTCCACCACTCCGTCCACCCTGACGGTGCCCATGGCCCGCACGGTAAAGCCGCTGCAAACGTCGCCGTGGATGTGTACGTCCCCCAAAAAGTTCACGCTGCCCGAGGAATAGTCCACGTTGCCGTCTATCTCCAAAAGCGGGTTCACCTGGAAAGCCCTGCCGGAGAACTCCAGCCCGCCGTCCCTGGTGGCGATAAGGGCGCTGCCGTCCTCGTTAAGGGCCGTGTTGCGCCCCATCGGGGCCACGGCGGGCACGCCGTCCCTGGTGGGCAGCTCCTTATCCGTGACCGTGCGCCCGGCTATTCCGGGGGTGGGCGGGTTTATCCGGCAGATGGGCGCGCCCTTCTCTACGTTCTGGGTGGTGCGAAGGGCCGTATAGTCCACACGGTTCATATCGTCCACCGGCAGCTCGCGGCTGGCCTCCCTGGGGTACAGGTCTATGACGGCCCCGTCCTTTCCGGGCACGGCGGCCTTTCCCCGGGCAATAAGGTGCATACGGAAATAGGGGGCCTCCATTTCCGGTATCGCCCTGACGGTGTCCAGGTCAACGCCAAAGGCCACCCCCGCGGCCCCCAGCGCGTTCATGATAATGCCCTTGGTAACGTCCTCGCCCTTTCCCGACGGGGGATATATCAGCAGCCAGGCGCTGAGCTTATCCCCGGAGATGAATACGGTCGCCTGTGCGTCCAGGTCCGGGGGAACAAGCGGCTCAGGGTCCTGGGGGCCCTCGGTAAGCTGCTGCTCAGGCGTGGGCGGCGGAGCGGCGGGCGGGGTCATGGCCGACAGCCTTGCCGCCGCCGAGGAGGACACGGACATCAGCAGCTTTGTCAGCTCGGCCATGGAGGTCTTGGGGTCGAACACCTGCGGCTCCTCCGTT
This sequence comes from uncultured Eubacteriales bacterium, assembly GCA_910584745.1. GTDB lineage: Bacteria > Bacillota > Clostridia > Oscillospirales > Acutalibacteraceae > Acutalibacter. Next base: position 308,921 of record CAJUDG010000001.1, on the reverse strand, counting down.
CTGAAGCTGAGCTCCGGCCTTGGAAACGAGCCCCCCTGGTCCCGGCAGACCCGCCACAGCTCGAAGATCACATGCCCCACCGGCAGGCTCAGGGAATAGGGGTCCACGGGCTCGGCCTTCGGGGCCTCCCTTTTGGGGCGGTGCTCCTGGTCCTGCCCCCCGGCGGGGTGCTGCTCCTGGGCCAGCTTCAGCGGCTTATTGCCGCGGGCAGGCCGGGGCCTGGGGCCCTTGACCTCGGCTTCCGGCTTTTTTTTGCGCCGGAACTTAAACAGTCTGGAGCCGAAAAGTTTTGATATAAAGGAAATTGGGGCAGCCATAATCGTGCCTCTCTTTCTGAAAAAAAGTTTCAGCGGACAATCTTCCATTTATATTATATTCTTTCAAGAGGGTTTTGACAAGGGAAACTTTGTTAAACTGGCAAGAAATTTTCGCCAAAGGGGGGACTTGTTTGCCAAGCCGCCAATCGTGCTTTAACGGCTTGACTATATAAGCCGCCGGGTGCTATACTACATCTGGTATAAATAATATTTTTATTGCGGAAAAGAGGGATAACCTATGACATACAGGCAGGCAATGGAAAAGATAAACTCCCGGCTCCTTTTCGGAATGAAGCCCGGGCTCGAGCGTATGCGCGCCCTTATGGACGAGCTGGGCGAACCCCAGAAAAAGCTGAAGTTCGTCCACGTCTGCGGCACCAACGGCAAGGGCTCGGTCTGCACCCTGGTCTCAAGCGTCCTCAAAGAGAGCGGCTATAGGACCGGCCTCAACATCTCTCCATACGTGCTGAACTTCCGAGAGCGCTTTCAGATAGACGGAGAGATGATGACCGAGGAGGAGCTTATAGCGGAGGTAGAGGCCATCTGGCCCGCCGTAGAGCGCCTGGACGCCCGGGACATCGTGGTGTCCGAGTTCGAGCTGGTGACGGCCATCGCCCTGCACTGGTTCGCCCAAAAGGGCTGTGATATAGCCGTTTTGGAGGTGGGCATGGGGGGCCTGCACGACGCCACCAACGTCATCCCCACACCGGAAGCGGCGGCGGTCATGTCCATCTCCCTGGACCACACCGCGTGGCTGGGGGACACGGTGGAGCAGATAGCCCTTGAGAAGTCCGGCATAATCAAGCCCGGGGGCCGTGTGGTGCTCTATCCCCAGCAGCAGCCCGGGGTGGAGGACATAATCCGGGGGGTCTGCGCCGGACGCGGGGCTGATCTTTATATACCCGACATGACGAAAATAGCCGTGCTCTCAGAGGACATAGAGGGCACAGAGTTTCAGGCGGAGGGCCTAAGGCTGCGCACACCCTTTTTAGGGGAGCACCAGGTGAAAAACGCCGCCGTGGCCTTGGAGCTTGTAAAGATACTGCGTGAGCGCGGCTTTGATATCTCAGACGAAAGCCTGGCCGAGGGCTTCAAAAAGGCCTTCATCCCCGCCCGGATGGAAATTATTTCCAAAGACCCCCTCTGTCTGCTGGACGGCGGACATAACCCCGGCTGCGCCCTGGTGCTGAAAGACGCACTTGAGCGCTACGTCCCCGGCCCCAGGACGGCCATAATGGGCATGATGGCCGACAAGGACAGCGTCGCCGCCCTCGAGATACTGGGCCCAATGTTCAGTAAGATAATCACCGTAAAGCCCGAGAACCCCCGCTCCCTCAGCGCCGAGGACCTGGCAAAGACCGCCGCCCGCTTCTGCCCGGAGGCCGTCCCCGCGGCCAGCTTTAAAGAGGCCCTGGACCTTGCCGTGGAGAGCGGGGGCGCGCTGATAGCCTGCGGCTCCTTCTACATGGCCGGGGAGTTAAGGCCGCTGCTTCTGGAAAAATTTACACATAGGTGACAGGCTTTAACAAAAAGCGCGGCGCGCGCCGTGTAGAATAAGCTTGAAAAGCCCCAGCGAAAACCAGCTTTTCGCCGGGGCTTTTGGTATAGAACAGGACAGGAACGTACAAGCTTTGAGAGAAAGGAAGTAAAAATATGAGCGTTCAGATAAGCTATAAGGAAGGGGTCATGACCGCAAGGCTCTCCGGGGAGATAGACCACCACAGCGCCCGGGAGATGCGCGAGGCCATCGACGACACCGCCCAGAAGCTCAAGCCCTACTGCCTGCGGCTGGACTTTACAAGGGTGCCCTTTATGGACAGCTCCGGCGTGGGCCTGATACTGGGCCGGGTGCGCATGTGCAGCTTCTGGCGGGGCAGGGTGGTCCTCTGCGGCCTGTCAGCAAACCTTAACAAGATGGTGGAGCTCTCCGGCATAGCCAGCGTGGCCGCCATAGAGAGGAGGGCCGGCTGATGAGGCCAATAAACCAGACCCAGATAAGCTTCTCCTCAAACTCCGTGAACGAGGGCTACGCCAGGGCCGCCGTGGCGGCCTTCCTCTCGCAGCTGGACCCCACGGTGGCGGACCTCTCGGACATCCGCACGGCGGTGTCAGAGGCCGTCACCAACGCCATCGTCCACGGCTATAGGGACAGTCTCGGCACAGTGTACATAAGCGTGAAGATATACGGGGACGGCCGGGCCCAGGTGCGGGTGCGGGACAAGGGCTGCGGCATCCCCGACGTGAAGCAGGCCATGGAGCCCCTTTTCACCACCGGCGGCGAGGAGCGGGCGGGGCTGGGCTTTGCCGTCATGCAGAGCTTCTGCGACAGCGTGCGGGTGAGCTCCACCGTGGGCAAGGGCACAAGCGTGACCCTTACAAAGCGCTTCACCCCCAAATGCTGAAGGAGGAAAACCCCCTTGTCACCGGGAACATGGGCCTTGTGCACCTGTGCGCCCGGCGGTTCATGGGCCGGGGGATAGACTATGAGGACATGGTCCAGGCCGGGTGCCTGGGGCTTGTAAAGGCCGCAGGGAACTTCGACCCAGAGCGGGGCCTGAAATTCTCCACCTATGCCGTGCCGGTGATACTGGGGGAGATACGGCGGCTCTTCAGGGACGGCGGGGCAATGCGTGTGTCCAGGGGCCTTCGGGAGCTGGCCCAGCAGGCCCAGAAGGTCTCCGAGGGCTTAGAGGCCGCGCTGGGCCGGGCCCCCACCGTGGGGGAGATAGCCGGGGAGCTGGGGGTCACCCCCCAGCGGGCGGCGCTGGCCCTTGGGGCCCTCCGGCGGCCCCTGTCCCTTACCGGCGGGGAGGAGGGGGAGCAGCTGGAGATACCGGTGGAGGCCCCGGAGGAGCAGACGGCGGAGCGGCTGACCCTTTACGCCATAATCGAGAGGATGGAGGGGAGGGACAGGGAGCTTATACGGTGCAGGTATTTTAAGGGCATGACCCAGGCGAAGACGGCAGAGAGGCTGGGGATGACGCAGGTGCAGGTGAGCCGGAGGGAGAAGAAGCTGCTGGCGTATATGCGGCAGGAGTTTGGCGAAAATTGACGCGGTCCAGGGGCGGAAGACTTGGCTGCGCCAAGTCTCGGCCCCTGGCAGGGTGTGGGGCGGCGCCCCACGACCTTAGACGAGCGCGTAGCGCGACAAAACTACACCAATTTAGTATATTTTCCCTTTTTAGGTCTTGCATATTTCCGGCAAAAATAGTATAATAACAAAAAGAGAAGGCGAAAAAGCCGGAATATGGAGGAACAAAAAATGGCATCAATAACCAAAGACACGATCATCGGCGAGATTTTAGACATGGACGAGACCACCGCCCCCTTCTTCCTGGAGATGGGTATGCACTGCTTGGGCTGTCCCTCGGCCCGGGGCGAGACCCTTGAGCAGGCCTGCGCCGTCCACGGCGTGGACCCTGAGGAGCTGGTGAGCAAGATCAACGCCCACCTGAGCAAGTAAGCGGGAGAGCGACGAAAGGCAGCCGCGCGGCGAGGGGAGACCTGCAGCTTCGCGGCGGCTTCGTTTATTGGAGAGCAAAGCGATGAATGAACCCTTTTCCCTGGGCCCAAGGCTCAGCCTATGCGCGGGGCTCCTGCGCCGGGGACAGCCCGTGGCGGATATCGGCACGGACCACGGCTATCTGCCCATCTGGCTGATAAAGACCGGCGCGGCCCCAAGGGCCATAGCCTGCGACATAAACCCCGGCCCCTTGGCCGCGGCCCGCAAGCACGCGGAGATGTACGGCGTTGAGCTAAAGCTGGTCCTATCAAACGGCCTCTCGGCCCTCTCGCCGGAGGACGCGGAGGACATAGTCATAGCCGGAATGGGCGGGGAGCTTATCCTGCATATAATCGACAGCGCCCCCTGGCTGAAACGCGCGGATAAGCATATAGTGCTGCAGCCCATGAGCGCCGTGGACAAGCTCCGCACCGGCCTGTGGGAGATGGGCTTCAATGTGCAGAAGGAGCTGGCGGCGGTGGAGAACGGCAAGGTGTACTCGGCGTTTTCCGTGCGGTATCAGGGAGATATGGGGGAGATGAACGATATCTACCCATATATGGGCAGGCTTACGCCCGGCACAGCCGAGGTATCCGCATATGCAGATAAGACCCTGCGGGGCCTTAGAAACTCCCTTCTGGGCGCGGAGCATAGGGGAAATAAAGAGGGATCTGCACATCTGCGGGCAGTGATAGAGGGGATAGAGAGGGAATACCTACAATAAGGAGAATCACATGGCAAGGATCTGCGACATATACGACATCATAAACAGCGCCGCCCCCTTCGACAGCCAGCTGGCCTTTGACAACTCCGGCCTGCTGGTGGGGGACAGGGTCACCGAGGTCACCCGGGCCCTTATCTGCCTGGACATCACCCGGGAGGTGATAGACGAGGCCGCGGCCATGAACGCCAACCTGATAATCAGCCACCACCCGGTGATATTCGACCCCATAAAGTCCATGAGCAGCCGTGACCCGGCCTATCTGCTGGCAAAGAACGGCATGGCGGCCATCTGCTGCCACACCAATCTGGACATCTCCCCGGTCTGCGGGGTGAATGTGGCCCTTGCCAACCGGCTGGGCCTGAAAAGCGTCCGGCCCGAGGAGGCCTTCGGGGACGACTGCGTGCTATACTCCGGCGAGCTCCCCGAGCCCATGACCCCCGAGGACTTCGCCCGGCACGTTAAGGAGCGGCTTTCAGCGGGCGCGGTGAACCTCATCCCCGGCGACGGCATGATAAAGCGCGTGTTCCTGTGTAGCGGCGCGGGCGGTGAGTTCGCCCCCTACGCCGCCATGCGCGGCGGCGACGCGTACCTGACCGGCGAGATGAAGCACCACGAGGCCCTGGAGGCCAGAAAGACCGGCCTTACCTGCGTAGTAGCCGGGCACTATGAGACCGAGCGGGTCTTTGCAGAGTATCTGGCGGCGTACCTTAAGAAGCGGGTCCCTGATACGGGGTTCCTGGTGAGCAGGGCGGAGAACGCGCCCTTTATGACGGTATAGAGGAGATAATAACATGACGATAGAACCGGCAAAGCTCTCAGATCTACAGGATATTTCAAGGCTATATGAGGCGCTCAATACCGACATGTCCCGCCTGCAGCCGGAGATGTTCCGGCCCGCCGGGGAGGACGGCGGGTTTGTCCGCTCCGTGCTGGAAAGTGAAAGAGAGGACCTCCTCCTTGCGCGGGAGGACGGCAAGGTACTGGGGTTTGCCCTCGTGCAGGATAAGGACACGCCGCCATACCCCGCGTTTATCCCGCGGCGGTATACATACCTGATGGACCTGGTGGTGGACCCGGAGCACCGCGGACGCGGCATTGGCCGGGCGCTGATGGGCGCGGTAAAGGAATGGGCTAAAAGCCGGAACGCGGAGTTTATCGAGCTGGGCGTGCTGGCGCAGAACGAGGGGGCCGTCAGGCTGTATGAGAGCCTGGGCTTCAGGGATTCCAGAAAAATAATGCAGCTGGATTTGTAAATCTACAGACAGAAAGGAACATAAAATGGCACTAGACGGCGCGTTTCTACGCCACATCAAAAAAGAACTTGAAAACAGGCTCCTGGGCGCCCGGGTGGACAAGGTCCACCAGCCCAACCGCGAGGAGCTTGTGATATCTTTTAGAAGCCGTGAGGGCGCGGAAAAGGTGCTCTTTTCGGCCCGGGCCAACAGCGCCCGGGTGCACCTGACCGCGATACCCCTAGAGAACCCGGCCCAGCCGCCGATGCTCTGTATGCTCCTGCGCAAGCGGCTGCTGGGGGCGAAGCTCCGGGAGATACGCCAGCCGGAGCTGGAGCGGCTGCTGCACTTCGACTTTGACTGCATAGACGAGCTTGGGGACCGGGTGGTGCTGACCCTGACGATGGAGATAATGGGCCGGTACAGCAACATAATTCTGACCGGCCCGGACGGCAAGATAATCGACGCGCTGAAGCGGGTGGACGCGTCCATGACCTCCCAGCGCCTTGTCCTGCCGGGGCTCAGCTACCAGCTGCCCCCGCCTCAGGACAAGCTCTGTATGCTTACCGCCGCCCCCCAGGAGCTGGCCGCGGCGCTGAAAGCTTTGCCCCGGGACATGGAGCTCTCAAAGGGGCTCTTAAGCGTCCTTCAGGGGGTGTCGCCTGTGGTCTGCCGGGAGCTGGCCCATAGGGTTGGCCGGGGCCGGGAGCTGACGGTGATGACCATGGACGAGGAGCAGCTCTTTAGGTTAGGCTTCTTCTATCAGAAGCTCAGGGAGACCGTTGAGGACGTAAGCGGCGAGCCCTATATGGCGGTAAATATGCAGAAAAAGCCCATGGACTTCTCCTTCACGGACATCCAGCAGTACGGCACCTCGGCTGTGATACGAAAGGGCGAGAGCTTTTCAAAAATGCTGGACAGCTTCTATCAGGAGAAGGACCAGCAGGAGCGTATGCGCGTGCGGGAGCAGGACCTTCTGCGGCTGCTCTCCAACCACTCCGAGCGGCTGTCAAGGAAGATAAGCGCCCAGAAGGCCGAGCTGGACCAGTGCGCCCAGCGGGACAGCCTGCGGGTGATGGGGGACCTTCTAAGCGCCAATCTGTACAGTCTTGAAAAGGGCATGGAATCAGTGGAGCTGCAAAACTTCTACGAGGAGGACGGGCCCAGGGTAAGGATAAAGCTTGACCCGGCCCTCACTCCCAACCAGAACGCCCAGAAATACTATAAGGAGTACCGAAAGGCAAAGACCGCCGAGGAGAAGCTTACAGAGCAGATAGAGCTGGCCGGCCGGGAGCTGACCTATCTCGAATCGGTGCTTGACGCCCTGGCCCGGGCCGAGACCGAGCGGGACCTTATGGAGATCCGCGCCGAGCTCAAGGAGCAGGGCTACTTAAAGGCCAGCCGCGGCAAAAAGGAGCGCCTGCCCGCCGTAAGCGCCCCAATGAGCTTTCAGAGCTCCGACGGCTTCACCATCCTTGTGGGCCGCAACAACCGCCAGAACGACCGCCTGACCATGAAGATGGCCAACAACAACGACGTCTGGTTCCACACAAAGAACATCCCCGGCTCACACACGGTGCTTGTGACAGATGGCCGCAAGCCCACCGAGACCGCCATGGAGGAGGCCGCAGTTCTCGCCGCCCGCCACAGCCGGGCCAAGGGCTCCTCCCAGGTGCCGGTGGACTACACCCAGGTGCGCAACGTCAGCAAGCCCCAGGGGGCAAGGCCGGGCATGGTGATATACGTGAATTACAGGACGGTTTTTGTGGACCCGGACGGCTGAGCGTCAGACAAAAAAGGATAGCCCGAAGGGCAAAAGACGGCCTCTGCATCTGAGAAGGTGCGGGGGCCGTCCTTTTTATGCCGGAGACAGGTGCTTGTTGCGCTGATTTTTAAAGTTATTAACACTATAATAAATACAAAAAAGCACATCCAACCAAAAATCTGAAACATTCTGCCCCTCTACGGCAGTATTATAGGTGAACCGCGCGGAGGATCCCTTATCTCAATAAAGAAAGGAGAATCCCATATGGATATGATTCAGACGGCAGGGAAAGAGCAGAACGGCCAACAGTACGGATCCCATGCCGTCCCCCTTACTATGGAAGAAGTGATAACTGTGTATTCCCGCACAGTATACGCCATTGCCGTGGCTAAAACCGGTACCCGGGAGGATGCTGAAGACGTCTTCCAGGAGGTCTTCCTGAGCTATGTGCGTAAACGCCCTGTGTTTGAAAGCGAGCAGCAGGGCCGGGTATGGTTTTCCCGGGCAGCAATATACTGCTGCAAGATGCTGTGGCGTACCAAGAAGCGTCACGAGACCCTCCCCATGGAGGCGGCTGAAGGGATAGAGTTCTCATCCAGCGAGGATAAAGAACTGCTGCTGGAGCTTGGGAATCTGCCGAAAAAGCACCGGGAGGTCTTGGAGCTTATCTACTTCGGCGGGCTTTCCACCAAAGAAGCCGCTAAAGTGCTGGGATGCTCGCCCAACGCGGTGCGTATCCGACTGAGCCGGGCCAGAGCGGCTCTGGAAAAACGACTGCAATAGAGAGGAGAACAGTATGAATATAGAAAATTCTGCTCAGAGGATATTAAGCGCCAATTCGCCCAGCCCTGAACTGCTGGAAAGGACATTGGAGCTGATGCGGGAAACCAGCTGGACTGAGCTGGAGCAGGCTCCGCTTTGCCGAAAGAAAAAGCACACCGGCCTCCGGAGGCTCGCCATCTCCCTTAGCGCCGTGGCATCTGTCATGGTCTTGCTTATCGGCACCAACGCCTTCTTCCCCGCCTTTGCCGAGAGCCTGCCATTTATTGGCGAGGTATTTGAGACCTTCAACCGGGGTGCTGTCTCTGATAATATGCGGGAAGTCCAGCACAGCCTGAACGATTATGCCGTACCCGCCGGGGAGGACACCGTCCAGGTGCCTGCCGGAGGCCTGGGACAGAGCCCAGTAACTGTCAGTGTAGATCAGGTCTACTACGACGGTGTGTTCGTCTACGCGGGGCTTATCATGGAAGTGGACGGCTGCTCTGATACCGTCTACAGCAATAGTTGGAGCGAATACTATAATGTTCTTCTGAATGGCGACCCCCAGGTACAGTGGGACGAGGATACCCGGGAGTATGTGTCCGAGGACTTTTACGAGACCACCGCCAGCGGCTGGTGGCAGAAGGTAGAAGACGGAAAGTACATCTCCCAGCGGGGCTTCCGGGTACCGGAAAAGTATCAGGATTTAGACCGCCTGGAGGTTACCCTTTGCAGCCAGGGGATTGAGGACGGGGCAACCGGCCTGACCCGCTTGGTGAACAACACCCCCTTCCAGCTCAGCTTTACGGTTGAGAAGAACGACGCCGTCGTGCAGAAGCTCCAGGGGCCGGTGGAGATGAACGGGGTCACCTTCTTGTCCGCAGAGGCGGGCCCCGCCGGTTCCACATTCACCTTTGACGTGTCCGAAAAGTACAATAACCCTTCCTGCGCGGTCCGCTTTGACGACGGCAGAAGCCTGGGGGCAGCAGGAGCCGGCAAGACGGCCCAGCTGGCAGACGGCGGCGAACGCCAAACCTGGTTCATGGGCGGCGTGCGGCAAGACGAGACCCGCAAGGTGGTGCTGGGCATCTTTGATAAGAACGATACCAAGGAGTGGATAGCGGTGTTTATCCTGGACTTCCAGGCGGGCACGGCAGTGACCGGCACGCCGGAGGATATCAAGGAGCCTCCCTATGCCAGCTATGTCTGCGGTGCAGAAAATGTTGAGGGCCTGACTGATGATCTGCTGGTGTCCGCCTTTGAGTACGGCGAGGAGAAGAACCGCCTTTGGCTGCTGACCGGCTCGGGCTATCGGAATCTGACCGTTGAACTGTGGCAGGACGGCAGGCGGGTCGGCAGCGCCATGACCCGAAATGACGAGCTCCACTGGAGCCGTGAGCCGTACTATATGGAGTATGTACCGCAGAGTGACGGAAGTTGGACAGTGGAATGGCTGAAAGATATCCCCCTGAACCAGTATCAAGTCAGCTTTGAGTGGCAGCAGGGCTTTGACCCGGCCCTGCCCGCTTTGGTAAAGGTCATCGACCCTGCCACAGGCGAGGCCGTGTTGGAGCAGGCCCTGGAATGGAACCAGCCCCGCGGTAATGACCCGAGGATCGTCCGTCCGGAAATAGAGGATGACATCACAAAAGAGAGCTCCGACGGCGCAGTGAGTTCTCAGGCAGGGTAAGATATACAGAGGGAAAGCCTCAGCGAGAGCGGTTATCGGCGATTTGAGCTGATAACCGCTCTTTGCTGTAAGAATATTGTATGCGCCTTCCTGTAAATTTCTCGGTATTTTTTCTGGCTTATATGCTTTACTAAGGAAAAGAATATGTAGACAAGTATTATAGCTCGATTTCCCTGGCGGCCTCCGCCAGCCACCTCACCCGCTCATAGGGCAGCTCCGTGGGCAGAGTACAATCCGCGCCGAGAATGAATTTGGTGGGACCAAACTGCCGTATCAGCCGCTGGGCCTCCCTGACAAGCTGTTCTTTACTTCCGTCTGTCATCACGCCGCTCCGATTGGGGAGCCCGCCCATCAGCACCTTACCTGGGAACAGCCTTTGACCCTCCTCCATCGACAGCGGAGCCTCATAAACGCCCCAATTCACCACATCGCACAGCTCTCCATAGCCCCGGTAGCGCTCCATCTTAAGCTGCTCCTTGCAGATATGCAGGAAAACGTCACACCCCGCCTTGCGTATTTCGGAGAGGATAAGCCGGTCAAAGGGCTCTATCCACCGGGCAAATTCCTCGTCGGTGAACCACCGGCTCTCGCCGCCCAGAGCCGCATAGTAGATACCGTCCACACCGGCCTCACGATATCCCCAGGCAAGCTGGCACATCCCCTCGGCAATGCGCTTCATGGCGTCCAGCACAGGAGTCTCGTTCTCCCGAAGGTGTTCCACCAGCAGGGTCCTGGAGCCGTCATACCCATATGCCTGCTCGATGGGGTGAATGGAAGAAGCGGTAATGCCGTGAAGGGTACCGAGGGGATATCCGTCCCCATCGTATTGGTCCAAAATATTCTTGGTAAAGTCGAGCTGTTTCTTTATGAAAGGCGTTTCTCTGCCGATGGGCGCGATGCAGCTCCAGTCATCCGGCCCGGAAATCGTCCCCTGGGCGGGCACAAGATTCTCGTTCATGATCTTCACCAAGTCGGCGTCCGTCTCCCGGAAAAACTCCAGATGAGCCCGCACTCCGGCCTCCCCGGCATTCTGGTCTGCCGGGAAATGCAGAGAAAAACCTACCGGGATATGGTCGGGCTTTTCACCGTGCAGCACCGCCAGGACCCTTTGCCTTTTCGTCATATGTATCGACCCCTTTGAAAAAAGTATAATTGATAGTTCCATTATATCACAAAAGGCTGCATGAAAACAGCCTTTTGTAAATGAAAAAGGAATTTTTTATGCCTCAAAACATATCCGGCCTGATTATTGCGGCGGGCGTCATGTTCGCAGCCCTCGCTGGGATTACCGTTCTAAGTAATGTTTACTCGCTTAACATAAAGGCCAAGACGCTGGGCAAGCCGTTTCTTGCTTATGACGGAATCCATGAAGCTGTCCTTTGGTATGAAGAATAGGTTGTTTTCGTTCACAAACCAAGCCAGTATTTCGGCTCTTTCAGAAACCCGCGCGTTGGTAAATGTAGTGGTAGCCATGTAACTGTAATTTTCCATTTGTAAGGCCTTGACAATCTTTTTTGCTTTTGTTATAATTAAACACATATTAATTGAAAGACACGGCTTCTGCCGCCATAGGTGCACCCTATGCTCTTACCCTGGGAGATAAAATGCAACATCACCCGCGCCCCGGCGCGCTCCATACTCATTGCCTGCGTGTCCGCCCTGATGGTGTGCGGCATGGCCCTGTACCTGCGGAACATCCAGGTCACGGAGGAGGCCCTGGACAACCTGGCCCGGCAGATGCCGGTGACCGTGCGCGTCACCAACCGGGACGGCTACCTTCACGAGGGCCTGCGCATCCAGGCAAGGGATGTGGATCATCTGCTGGAAAGCGGCGTGCGGGACCCTGTCTACACCGCCACAGAGTTTACTGCCGAACCGGTCGGGAGTATTTACGGGACCAACACCTTGGACAGCCTTGACGGGTCGGACTTCACTTTTATGGACGGCTGGGACGAGAGCTTCCCTATGAGCGGAAAGCCGGTGATCGCCCTAAGAGATGACATTGCCGGGAAGAACGGCTGGAAGCTGGGCGACAAGTTCCGCCTGGAATTTTCCGTGCCGGACGTGGATGCTGGCGCGGTCATGAAAGTCGGCGGCTATTCTGTGACCTTGATCGCCACCTATCCGGGGGAGCGGGATACCGTGAGGGCCGTTATGTCGGCGGACTGGCTGCGGAACGTCGCAGGGCTCTCCCTTCCAGATAATATGTTCAGGTACAGCTCCTTCTCCGCGGTGATAGAGGAGCCGCGTGAGCTGAACGAATATAAGGCCGCGTTAGAAAGAATGGGGTTTCATGAGCGCAGTGCCGTGGCTGACCCGGGAATAGAGGGGGACGCGGTGTCCATGGATGACGAAAGGTACATAAGGACCTCCGGAGAGCTCAGGGAGAGCCTTGAGCTGTACCTTATGTTTTTGGCGCCCTTTTTCGGGCTGGTGACATCGATCATGGCGATGGTCACCTTCCTCTCGCTGCGGAGCTGCCGCCGCCAGATAGCCATAACCAGCTCCCTGGGACGGCCCAAATTCCTAAACGCCGCCGCCCATTTCTGCAGCACGGTGCTCGTGCAGTTCACGGGCTGTCTGCTGGCTATGCTGATACTGTCCCTGGTGCTGGACCTGCCGCCCTGGCAGGCGGGGCTCGTCATAGGGGCGTTCAGCATATGTGCGGCGGGGGGTACGGCGCTGGCTCTCTTGTTCCTGTTCCGCTTCGATACGCTGACACTCCTGACCAAGGAAGAATAGGGGGGCTTATGTTTCATATCCGCATGAGTATCCGGCAGCTTTTGCGCACGCCGGTGAAGACATTATTGTTTGTGCTGCTGCTGGCCGCAGTGACCATTATGCTGACGTTTGGTTCGGTGCTGTATTTGCAGGCCCGGGCCCAGATCGAAGCGGTGGAGGAGCAGTACACCACCCTTGGCATGGTGACACAGCGCCCCTCCTACACCCGCAGGGTGTCGTGTGAGTACGGCTGCGGGGCCCAGGGGAGCGCGATCTATGATGTGTATGATGAGATCATCCCCATAGACGTGCTGGACTTTGAGGGGGCGGACTACGTCATTCCCCCGGAGGAGCGGCTGTTCTACATGGGTCAGGTGGGCGTCGCAAGCGTCGGCATTGGGAGCACAGTCGTAAAATCCGACGGCATCATCTTCACGTCAGAGCCTCCCGGCCCGGAGGACCCCATATTGGTAGAGCTGGAGGCCTTAAAGGACAGTGCTGGCGGTGCACCTGTTTCCATGCGGGTCCTCCGGCAGTTATATGGCTATGAGTGGCAGTCGGAGACCCTGACCCTGTGTCAGCACTATTCCAGCGAACCCATACCCATTCAGGCGGGGGAGAGGTATATGGCCGTACTCAAGATGGAATCCTGCATGGAGCACCACATCGCCGAATTCGTTCCCATGCCCTCGATCTACTCCTCCCAGTACGACCCCGACGGCACGCCGGCGGAGGGGGAGGCTCCCGGGTTCCACCTGTTTTATCAGGACGGGGACGGCTCCTTCGTCACCAGCCATACCCCCGGCGGCTCACCGGTGGACTTTCAGCGGATGGGGACCATGATCCAGCATGAGGACGAAAGCTACTCCTTCGGCCCGTGGCTGGAGTTGATGAATAACCTGCGGAACAAGGACACCTATTATCCTGCCATTGCCACCAACAACATGGACCTGCTCCCCTCCTGGCAGGCAAAGCGGCTGAAGATCAGGGATGGCCGGGCCATTACCCAGGAGGAATTCGACGAGGGGGTCCACGTCTGTCTCATCCCCGAAAGCTGGAACAGGAAACACGACGGCAGGGATTTCAACCAGTTTGTGCCGGGCCCCAGCAGCGAATTACAGTTCTCAATCAAGATGGCTTTAAAAAACTACCCTGCCAGTAAGTTCGATGCCCTGGGGAACGACACTTACTTTGATCCCTTCAGCTTTTTCAGCTCAGAGGGCAGGACCTATATCACCTACGCCGGCGGGGCCTATCAGATCGTAGGCACGTTTACGATGGACCTGGAGGGCCTGGACACCGGGGACATCGACCTTGCCGCCAACTGCATGATAATCCCCGCCAAGTCCCTGGGGGACACGCAGCAGAAGAATATCGCCTATTATGGCCCCATGACCGGCACTTATGTGTCCTTCCAGATCCCCAACGGCAGTATTTCCGAGTTTGACCGGAAGCTTCACGAGGCCGTGCCGGAGGCCGAGCTGCTGGAGATCACCTATTCCGACAACGGATATGAGCAGGTCATGCCGCCTTTGGAGCGCGCCCGCACCGCCGCCCTGCTGCTGTGCGCGGTGGGAGCGGCATCGGCTGTGGCGGTGATAATCCTGCTGTTATACTTCTTCATCATCCGCGAGCGCCGCCGCACCGCCATTGAGCGCGGGCTGGGCATGACGAAGCACCAGTGCCGGGTCTCACTTATGGCCGGGATCCTGGTGCTGGCACTGGCGGGCACTATTTTGGGGAGCAGATTGGGAACTCTGATAGTCGGCACCGTGGACCTGGACAGCGATAAAGGCCAGGAGAGCAGCTACTCCGTATACCACACCAAGTACAGCGACTGGACGAACAAATGGAACCAGGTCATCGAGGTGCAGGATGTTGAGCCTGTGCCGCTCCAGACGCTGGCGGTGGGAATCCCGCTAATACTGGTTATTTTGATCACTGTTCTGTCCCTGGTGATGGTGGGGTTCAATCTGCGGGTGGAGCCGGTCGTGATTTTGGGCGGGAAAGCAGGAACATAGTTTTTGACGGCCGGCACATCATATTTATAGAAAAAAGCAAAAGGGGAAATGAGCATGAGCGTATTAACGGCAGAAAACATCACCTACATATACCAGAGCAAATACCAGAAGGTCCAGGCCCTTACAGACGTCTCCTGCGACTTCGAGGCCGGAAAATTCTACGCCATCGTGGGCCAGTCCGGCAGCGGCAAGACCACGCTTTTGTCCATGCTGGCGGGGCTTGGATCCCCCGATAATGGCAGGGTCATAGCCGGTGGGAAATCAGTTAAGGACATCGGCAGCGAGCGCCACCGGCGTGAGAACGTGTCCGTCATCTATCAGGCGTTCAACCTGTTTCCCCAGCTGACCATCCTGGAAAACGTCATGTACCCCATGCGGATATCCGGCGTTTCCGCGGGCAAGGCGAAGCCCCGCGCCAAAGAGCTGCTTGCTGCCGTGGGGCTGGACGATGTGGACGAGCGCAAGCGCCCCGCCATGCTCTCTGGCGGCCAGCAGCAGCGGGTGGCTATCGCCAGGGCCTTGGCCAGCGAGGCAAAGGTTCTATTGGCCGACGAGCCCACCGGCAACCTGGACAGCGAAAACGGCAGGCTTGTTATAGACCTTCTTAAGCGTCTGGCAAAGGAGGAGAACCGCTGTATAATCGTGGTCACACATGACCTGGACATTGCGGCCCAGGCCGACATGGTCTACCGCATGAAAGATGGCCACATTGCCGTCGAAAGAGAGGGCTGACTATGTTTACCCTAAAGGAAACTTTTTGGCAGCTGTCCCGTAACCGTGCACGGACCGTCATCTTACTGCTGGCAACCGCACTGCTGGCTGGGTGCATGGCGTTCTACCTGGGCAGTCTCCGCGCGAATCAGGAGGCTTTTGAACGTCTGGCGGAGGTGACCGAGATCGAGGTGGACATAACCAGCGGCAACGGCGCGATGGCGGCGGGGCTGAACATCACACCACAGAGCAAGGAAAAATTCATGAGCAGCCCCTACCTGGAAAATTTCCTTTACGGAGCCAGGGCCGTGGGCACCTATAGCCCGGAGGCCCGCCGGAGGGAGCCGGAAGGAGAAGATTTTTACGATGTGGACTTTGGGTCTGTCAATTCACTGGAGGCTATCTATAGCCCGGACTACGAGCTGGACTTTGCAGAGGGCTATGACGAAAGCTTTTTTGCAGGGGACGACCCCTGGGCGGTGGTGCTTGACACATTCGCGGAGGAAAACGGCATCAAGTCCGGCGACCAGCTGACATTCCCGGTCTACACGCACATTTACCATGATGATGAAAGCATCAGCTATGGACTCATCGGCAGCCTGACCTTGACGGTCGTCGGCCTGTACCACTCGGAGGTATATCCCCAGACCATGCTGGTCCCGGTGGAATGGCTGCATAAGGAGTGCGAGGAGCGGGGCGTTGATTTCTATTATAATAATGTGGGGGCCACGCTGAAGGATACCCTGGAGATAAACCAGTTCAAGCAGAGCATCCCGGACATCCCCTTCCTGGGGCCCGACCCCAGATCAGAGGATATGCACAGCGGCGCCACTATTTGCGTGTACGACGAGGAATACATCAACAAGGCGGAGGTTTTCGGCCAGAATATTATGATGTTCAAGAGGTTCCAGATACCGTTCTTCGTGCTGGCTGTCGGGCTGATCGTTCTGGCTGTTTTCCTGATCATGCGCAGCTCCCGGCGGGACATCGCTATCGCCTGCTCCATGGGAAGGCCGAAGGTCCTCTGTGCGCTCAGCTGTTTCCTGGCAGCGCTTTTTGCAGAGCTGGTAGGATGTGTGCTGGTGTTCCCGGCCATGGTGTTTTTGGCCGGGGTATCGCTGGGCGGGAGCCTGGGCATCTGCGGCATATTCCTGCTGTGCGCCTGCCTGGGGAACATTGCGGCGCTGGCGCTGATCCTGCATTTTGACACGTTCACCCTGCTGACGGCAGCGGAATAAGGAGGGACGAGTATGTTTGGTTTTAGCATAAAGCAGCTCTTACGGCAGCCGGGTAAGGCGCTCCTGCTTTTTCTGCTGATGGCGGCCAGCACCATGCTGGTGGTGGCCGGGACCATCCTGACCATCGAGAACAACGCCCGTATCCAGATAGTAGAGGACACCTACTCCACCGTGGCATACGTGACCCAGTACCCGGTGGACTATGAGGAGATCCCGGTGAGCGACCCCTGCCACGGCGGCGAAAATGTTTTAAGCGGGGCGGTCTACGGCGATACGATACTGCCGGAAGACCTGGACTTCCCCGGCGCAAAATATGTGGTGGAACCGGAATACCGGCCATACTATATATCGTATAACCCGGAGCTTCAGCATACACGTGAACACCAATACTTCAAGCGGCATATCGTGGAGTTCACCCCCCTGGAGGACAGCGGGGACGGACAGGTCGTGGACGTGCGGATCACCAAGGTGCTGTTCAGTCAGGTGAATCCCGACCTTTATGAGACCACCAACTATGAGGACCACAACATGGAAGTGGGCGACGTGGTCCCCTTCTGTGAGGTCTGCGGCTACGGCAATTATATGTTCCCTCTGGAATCGGGGGAGCGCTATGTGACCACCATGATCATGAACGAATGCCCCGAGCATGGCCTGGAATATTACCCCTACCTGGCTCCCACATCCCAGCAGCATGACGCCCGGGGCAATGACGTCAGCGACGGCTTTTTCTTTGAGGACTGGACTGCCCCCGACGGCGCCCGCCTGAGAAAGCAGGACGCCCTGCGCCCGGTGACGGGCGAGGATTTCTATAGCCAGGGCCAGCCGGGGTACAAGTATGTCATGTGGGCCCAGCTTTATGAAAACGAAGATGACGCTTTCGCCACCATGCCGGTAAACAGCCTGAAGGTGCTGACCCCGTGGCATGATAAGCTGACCGAGCTGACCGATGGCCGGGAGATAACAAAGGAAGAATTTCAAAACGGCGCGGCAGTGTGCATGATACCCAGCTCACTGGCCAAGGTGAACGGCCTCCGGGTGGGGGACGTGATCGACCTTAGTTTCCTCTGCGCACTCTACCGCAACGACGCCGCTTTCAATAGAAAGGGGTGGATCCCAAACGACCTGAATACACTGTACAACGCCCAGGGCGAACCATTTCAGCCCTTCTGGGAGCAGACCTACGAGATCGTGGGGATCTACAGTGACGGCATGTTCGATGCCGGGCTCTGGGCGGACGCCCTCCTGGTTCCGGCAGAATCTGTCGAGGCCAGCGATGAAAACAATATCGCGTACTTTGAGCCCATGACCCCCGGAGCGGCCTCCTTCCAGCTGCCCAACGGGAGCATAGACGAATTCGACCAGGGCTTCCGCCAGGCCCACCCGGAACTGCTTGAGCACCTGACTATCACATATGACGACCAGGGCTATACGGAGATCATGAAACCCCTCCGCGTCAGCCGGGGCATGTCCCAACTCCTGCTGGGGGGCGGCGTGCTGGCGGCCCTGGCGATACTGGCGCTGCTGCTGTACTTCTTCGTGGTGAAGGAGAAAAAGCGCACCGCCGTTGAGCGGAGCCTGGGCATGAGCAAGCGCCAGTGCAGGGTGTCTCTGCTGGCTGGGCTGATGATACTGACGATTATCGCCGCCGGTGTCGGCAGCGTGTGCGGGGGGCTCATACTGGACAAGATAGAGGAGTTTACCACCCTCCAAGGCAATGCCCAGACCGCCGATGAGCTGGACAGCCAGTACGCATTTGACGTCCACTACAGCCTGTGGGGCGTCGAACGGCTGGCGGCAAAGGACACGGTGATCGAGGTGGACTTCCCGACGGCGGTGTACGGCGCCGTGCCTGTGGGCATGTGTCTGTTAGTGTGGGGGCTTTCGCTGGCGCTGCTGGCGCGAAGCTTCCGCATTGACCCGATATACTTATTGAGTTCAAAAGAAAAGAGTTAGACAAAAATTATGTTCAACTTTGTTTGATGAATAGTTCGGATGATTAGATTTTACAGCACTGTTGAACTTATGGAATCTGTTCAGAATCAACATACGGGCAACCAAACAAGAACAGGAGGTAATATTTTAATTATAAATGACGATAAATTATTGACAACAAGATGATAACATGATATAATCTTCTTAGGAATACATAAAATGACATTTATTATCAAAGACCTTATTTATAGAAAGGTGTTATGACTAAATGCGACAGAAACCATTAGTGTTACCAATACGAACTGCACTGGGCACGTATTTCTATGAAACCAACAGAAATGAGATTGTTGTTGTGAATGAACAACTTTTTGAGTGCATTGAGCAGGTTTGCACCCATGATTCCGATGAAATATTGGTAGCGGATGAAATCGAACAACAGTATGATGAGTTGCAAAGTAATGGTTATCTATCCCCTGGATGTGTAGAAGATATTTTGCACCCTGCTACTGCTCAACTTGCAAATTTGCTTGATCGGGGTATCTCAATGCTTTCATTACAAATTACGCAACAGTGCAATTTGAGATGCAAATATTGTATATATTCTGAGGACAAAAATTTAAGTCAACGCTCTCATTCCTCAAATGTGATGACTCTAGATGTAGCAAAGAAAGCAATTTTGTTTTATCGTCAGCATTCTATTGATGTGGGAAAGCCTGTTATTTGCTTTTATGGCGGCGAGCCTTTACTAGCATTTCCTACCATAGTTAAAGCTGTTGAATACGCTGAGGATGTTTTTGAAGGCAGAGATATCTCATATAACATTACGACAAATGGGACTTTGTTGTCTGATGAAATAATTGATTTTCTTTTGGACCATGATTTTAAGAT
This sequence comes from uncultured Eubacteriales bacterium, assembly GCA_910584745.1. Classification (GTDB taxonomy): domain Bacteria; phylum Bacillota; class Clostridia; order Oscillospirales; family Acutalibacteraceae; genus Acutalibacter. Next base: position 289,418 of record CAJUDG010000001.1, on the reverse strand, counting down.
TACCTTTAGCTTAGATGGTCCAAAAGCAGTACATGACCGAAACCGCGTATTCCAAAATGGAAGTGGTTCATATGATCAGGTAATTAGTAATATTCTGAAGATACACAGTAAGGCTCCCGAGGCTATGGAAAAAATGAATATCAGTATGGTTATTCAACCGGATCAAGATTATAGGGAACTTATTTCAATTTTTAATGAACCGGCGCTTAAAGACATCAGTGTGATACCCGCTGTAGTTGAAGAGAATTCGATTTCAAAACAATTATCATCCGATTACATTTCTGACTTCTCCTATGAATCTTTTTTGTCATTGGTTGAATATTTCCGAGACAAAAAAATTTGCCATAGTAATCCTTTGCAGACCAGCTATATTAATGGATTTAAACAAAATATTGACAAGGTAAAGCCGACATACCTTGGATCCATTTCAGCTCCAGGCGGCCCTTGCATTCCAGGAAAATTAAGAATGTTTATTGACTGCTTTGGGAACATTTTCCCGTGTGAGAGGGTTGATGAAAGTGCCGATATGAAAATTGGAACCATTGAACAAGGCTTTGATATTGATCGGGTAGATAAAATCATGAATGTAGCCAGACTGACTCCCGATTTATGTAAAAAGTGTTGGGCTTTTCCATTTTGTGGCATTTGTGCAAAAGCCTCTTCAGAAGAAGGGAAATTATCAGCATCGCGTCGCGCTATATCATGTAAAGATGCAAGGTATAATGCTTATAGCATTATAATGGGGAAGATATTAATATATGAAAATCAACAGCACATGCGAAAGATGAACCAAATACTGGGAGGAAAAGTGTTGTGAAAAAACTGTGTATTGTGCCGTTTACAGCCCGGGAGATACCATTGCTGGACTTGTTAAAGAAACAATATTCTATCGAATCATTAGTCTCACCCAAAGGGATTGGATTAGATGGGGAAGATGTTTCTGTTTTGATTAACTGTCAAAAAATCGGAAGTTCAATAACAAATGAAGTAAACCAATCGATTAAACGCTGTGATACAGTTATTGTGACAGAAGTAGAAAAGGAGATGATGTCGTTGCGAACTTATGCACTGACAGCATTGAGATGCGCAATCGATGAAGGAAAAGAAGTGTACTGTTATCTTGATTTAGAGGATAACGAAAAAAAGGAAATGGAACAATTGTGTAAGGATTCGGGCGCTAAACTTATTATAAATTCTGACAATGAGATTGAGGCTTTTGAAGATGAAGAAAACTTAAACTTGTTCAAATTTGAAACACCAATCCTTTATTTTTGTGAAGAAGTTCCAGATTGTGATGGATATAGCGTTTTTCTAAAGTTAACGCAACAACTTCAGGATAGAGGAAAAAGCGTTCTTGCGGTTAGTTCGGATCGGTATAATGAACTTATAGGTCAAAAATATCTTAATTTTGATGCCAAAGCTTCGATAACAAGCCAACTTTATAGGATTAATTTCTTTGTGCACGACCTTGAGCAAAGAAACCATCCTGATATCATCTTTATAAAACTACCATACCCATTAATGCGATACAATGATGAGAATGTGTTTGATTGCGGTGTATCAGCATTCTTAACTGCGCAGGCAGTACCAGGCGATGGGTGCATATACTGTTCACATGCAGCCCCATTGACTGTAGATGTATGGGACACTTATTCACGGAGTATTTTAACAAAGTTTGGCTATCCTATAGTTGCTGTTCATATCAGTAATAGATTGATTGATAACTCAGGAAATGACTCATTGGGAGTGGTACGGATTCCACAACAAGAAATTCTGAAACGCCTTGATGGATTAAGGTACTCCACAACTATACCATTTTACCATCTATTAATTAATGAGCAGATAGAAGAACTGGGAGAATACATCATTTCTGAGTTCCTTGATTTACCATATGGGGTGATAAAATGAGCAGAGAACTTGTTATGAGCGCACTTTTTGATATTATGCACAGGAATTTCCCGTTCAAATCTGATGATATCGAAGTGAAAAGTGATGTAAGATTAACTTCCCCCAAGATTGGATTTAACAATATGGAACTATACGAATTATTAATGTGCATAGAAGCAAGGTTTTCAGTTTCCTTTGAACCACAAGAAATCCGTAGCAAGGGATTCGACACCCTAAATAAAATATGTGATTTGGTGTGTAAAAAACTGTCATGATAGAAAGAAGACACATAAGGTTCTCGTTCCCATGGATTTATTGATTCATGCATCAATGCTTGAAAAAAGTCAAAAAGAATGTTAGATCCCAATAATTATTTGACCGACCCCATTCAGTTTCTCGTGGTTTTTCTGAACGTATTCCTATGACTTATTCTCGAAATAGCAAAAGCACAAAACGTGTTACTCGCTACTCAAATGTTGGCACATGGAAATACCTGTGAATACTTGAGGTGATTTATGTGGAATTGACCGTCTATGTTGCTACTTATACTTATAAGTAATACAAGTGGACTGGTATGGGGCAGCTTTTAGTGAATTGGGTAAGTCAAGTGGTTAAGGATAAATCGATTCTTAAATAAGATGAGCTGACTGATGAATCATGCAATACAATTTCTTGTGGAAGGTGGCTAAATTATGAAACGTATTAAGAAACTAGATGCTGTTGCAGCGCAATCTGTTTATGCATTTGCAGCCTCTTGCTATTGCAACTGTACTGGTACTTGTGTCACTTGTCAGAACTGTCAAAGTTCATCTCAAGTGTATTCATTGCGGGATAGTGCGAGTGCAAATTATAATCATGCTCAGGGCGATACGTCTACCATTTCGTGGGCTAATCGTACTCACGGGGGGACGTAAGCTACGATTTTATTATCCTCAATTGTACTCTCACTATGCAATAACAGAGGATGGTCAAATAGCAGTCCGAAATTGCGGGCGGGCGAAAAAGCTGCCAAGCTATTGAGTGGGATTTTTTACCAGACTTAGTTGTGTGGCAGAGGACAGTCCCGCAATAGTGAAAGACGATTTAATGTTGGGGAAACGTTTGAGAATATACTTACATTTTCCAGTTCAAAAAGATATTTCATCGGTTGTACATCACATCAACCGAAACCAAACATATTCTATCAGCTCACTCATCCTATTTGGAATAATGGGTCCATCTTGTATGGGCCCGATTTATTTATTGCACTAATTTGAGAGATTGCCTGGATAAATAATGAGGAGGAATGGATGAATAAGGTTAAGGTTTGCATTATTGACGAGGGGCTTGAAGTAGGCAAATTGAATGAACTAGTCTCCGATATACCTCCAATCAATATTATACAAGATAAAGGGTTCCATAATACATCCGAAATAGGTCATGGTACTATCTGTTCGGCTTTATTGCTTGAGTCACTACATAAATACAATATAATGGATGAAGTTAGTATTACACACTATTCTGTCACAGGAAATGGGGAACCCCGTAACTATAAAGCCTTTTTGAGTGCTCTTCAATACTGTGTCCGAACCAGAATGGATATAGTCTCAATGAGTATAGGTGTAATGAATCGAGCCTTTGCGAAAGAAATTGATCAAGTTCTTGAAGCATTGCGAGATACACTTATTGTGGCCTCTGCTTCAAATAACTGTAAGCTGACATACCCTGCATCGATTTCAAGTGTTTTAGGGGTAAAGAATTTGCCTCTCCAGTCTGCACCGAGATATACCATGGTGGAAGATCCTCCAGATGGTGTCGAATTGATTGTAAATTTGCCCAAAAGTTCCTTGATAAGAAAAATAGAGCATAAGTATCAGTTTATTAGTGCAGACTCAAATAGTTTTATTCCCCCCCAAGTATGCGCGGAAATAATAACAGAATCATTGGCCAATAAGATCAAAGCAACAAAGAGACTCGCCATGAAGTGGTTAACGGGTGATGCTGGGTCGGGGAAAAAGACTTACAGCTTTTTCCCAAAGGAGACTGTTGAAGATGATAAAATACCGATTATTCAGTTAGAATACGCGGGAGAAATAACCTACAAAGTTTTATCCAGGGCAAAAAGAATTAAATCAAGATTTGATAATCTTCTTTATCCCTGTTCACTGATAGCAGAAACTATAGACACAGACGATTTCATTCAAGGAATTTATCAATTAGATACTACATTTGCAGCCGATTGCATCAATTATTATCAGTATGTCGTTTCAGACAGTTTGATTTTGGTATTGTCTCGAAAGGAAACAACATGTTATCCATTTGACTTTGTGCTTTCTGATTGGATTGACTTGGATATTTCGGATATTTGCCGTTTGATCCTACAACAATTTCAAGAGCATGAGCATGATGAGGAAAGCAAATGATTCCTTTCTGCTAGATAGTGTCTCCACAAGACAAAAGAACAGTGAAATAAAGGAAGCATCAAAAAGGATAGGAGAGAAAAAAGGATGAATGCAAGCTATCACGGACATGACATAGACAATGAAGTGTGGGCGTTGCTAAAGCCGCACCTGCCGGGGCAGCGCGGTCAGTGTGGAGGAATTGATCAGGATAGCTTTCCAATAAAGTCCTCCAAAAGCCTTGAAAGCAAAGGCTTTCCTGCAGCATGTTCGCCTTATCCCTTATTCGGTTTCACACAAGTTTACCCTTACCCCGGTTGCCCATACGGGAAAAAACAAGGGCAAGAAAAACCCGCAACAGGATATAACGACGAGTGGCGATCGGAGAACTGTGACGTATGTGCGAATATATTATAGCGGGGGTTTTCAATATGGACAAGTACATTTTTGACGAGAATGACGCCTGCGGTATGAGCTGATTGGTGGCTATTATTTCCCCCTGTCTGGCTGTACCCAATGAAGAAAACAATCTATAGGTGTGTGGGGACAGCGGCACAAGCGGTATCTCAAGGAGCATCCGCTCAGCTTTATATCACGCTTTGCTGTTGAGCGGAAAATTAGACCGCTACCTTGCCGATATTGGCCAGCGGGCACAGGGGATGATGGGCACCATTATTCAGCAAATGACAGAGGCACAGGGTATTACTGAAACACTGAAATCTAACAACCAAATGGCGTGGATTAGACAAAAGAATAATATTCGCAACACTGTGGAAGAAATTATACAAGCTGAAATCATATATGCGTAAGCAAATGGCAGGGCTGAGTCAATGGCGCAGCCCTGCCATTTGCTTACATTTCATACTCATTTTTAATGATTTGATTGAATACCCCGCCATCATTATTGATGGCTATGGACTGCGAAAAAAATCTCTTTCTGGGTATACGCCTGCCCTGCATTGAGGCAGGCATAGACAGCTTTCAGATTCTGCGCCGTCATATTCCAGAAGGGGTATTTGATGATACCGGGGGTGTTGTACCCAACGCCCAATTCAAGGAACACCATACTGTTCCCTTTATGGCGGCGCAGAAAGTCCTCATATCAAAAATTCCTCCCGTAAGGAGAAGCCCAAGGTGGAATTCGAGGGGGCCTCTCAGTACCGCGGGCCCATGGTCTACGAGCTGGCCGGAAGGTCCTTCTATTTGGTTATGGACGATGGGGGAGAGGGGCTGTTAAGCTTTGTCACCGGAGAGAGCCTTATATGGTCGCCAATAGAGGGGCCACAGACCTGTCAGCGCTGCGACTGCCTAAAGGCGGACGAAGACACCTATCTGGTAAATCTTGAGGTTACCGGCGCCGAACCCCGTACCGGCGTTACCTTAGTGCTGGACTGTGAGCAGAGCCTGGTCACGGCGGTGATAGCCCGGCAGGGGACCAACCGGCGGTATCCCGAGATGGTCACCAATGAGATCATATTCGGAGCCATTAAGAATTCCGGTACGGCCCTGCCCAAAAAGCGCCACGGCTTTACCGGTGACCTGACCGGCCTGCGCATCACCTGGCGGTACAGCCCCGAGGTGGGTATGACTCATGTGTACTACTGCCCCCACTATATCCGCGCTGCCTTCCCCGGGCAGAACACTATAGTGTCAGACCCAGCGGGCGGGCATCCTTACGATGAGAACTGCGCCTATGTGAAGATAAAGGAGCATATTTACCTTGTCTCCTTCTTGGAAAATAATATGACCATACAGGGTGGCATCGGCAACAATATGCTCATTCTGATGAATACCGCGCGCCTGCACGATGTGGGACGCTCCTTCGGCCTGCACCGGGACAGGACCCCGGAAAATTACATGTTCTCCGCTATCGGCGCTTGGGCGGAGAGTGATGGCGGCATTGAGGCTGCGCCCAGCAAGTACCGGGTCTGAATCCTTTTTCGCAAAGAAAGTTAGAAATCACCCATTGCACTCCGAACGCCAGAGGTTCAGACTTCAATGGGTGATCCACTTCTACCTGTTTCCAAGCTTTTGTTCAAATCTGTCCTTGCGGGTATCCTTTGGCACGGGCGTTGGATAGTTTCCGTCAAAGCAGGCGGAGCATATGCCACAGCCGTCCGCAAGCTCAGAGAGTGCTTCTGACGGCAGATACCCCAGAGAGTCCGCTCCAATGATGGCGGCGGTCTCCTCAACCGTATGCCCGCAGGCGATCAGGTGGTCCCGGGAGTCAATGTCCGTGCCGTAGTAGCATGGGTGCAGGAAGGGCGGCGCGGACACTCTCAGATGTATCTCCCGGGCTCCGGCCTCCCGCAGCAGTTTGACTATGCGCCCGCTGGTGGTCCCGCGCACGATGGAGTCGTCCACCAGCACCAGCCGCTTTCCCCGCACGGCGGCGTCTATAGGGCTGAGCTTAATGCGCACTTGGTCCAGGCGCTTTATATCTCCCGGAGAGATAAAGGTGCGGCCTATGTACTTGTTCTTTATGAGCCCTATGCCGTAGGGTATGCCCGAGGCCCGGCTGAAGCCCAGGGCCGCGTCCAGGCCGGAGTCCGGCACGCCTATCACAAGGTCGGCGTCAGCCGGATGGCGTTTTGCCAGCAGTTCCCCGGCCCTCTGCCTTGCCATATGCACCGGGACGCCGTCCACCACCGAGTCCGGCCGGGCGAAGTAGATGTACTCGAACACGCAGAGCCGCCGGGGCTTTTTGCCGCAGTGCTCCCGGTGGGAGGCCACCCCATCCGGGCCGAAGACCAGTATCTCGCCGGGGTCCAGGTCCCTTATGAACTTCGCGCCTATGGCCGAGAGGGCGCAGCTCTCAGAGGCCACCGCGTATCCGCCCCCGGGCAGCTCTCCATAGCATAGGGGCCGAAAGCCGTATGGGTCCCGGGCGGCCATTAGCTTCTGGGCGGACATCAGCACCAGGGAGTAGGCCCCCTCCAGCTCCTCCATGGCGGCGGATAGCGCCGCCTCTATGGAGGGGGCTTTCAGGCGCTTCTGGGTGACGATATAGGCGATTATCTCCGTGTCGCTGGTGGTGTGGAAGATGGCCCCCGAGAGCTCCAGCCTGTCCCGAAGCGCGGCGGCGTTACTGAGGTTGCCATTATGGCATAGGGCCATCTTGCCCTTCTGATGGTTCACCTCGATGGGCTGGCAGTTCCTGCGGCCGCTGCCGCCGGTGGTGCCGTAGCGGACATGGCCCACGGCCATGTTCCCCCTCGGCATACGGCCGAGCGTCTCCGGGGCGAAGACTTCTCCCAGAAGTCCCGCGTCCTTATGGGAGAAGAACACCCCGTCGTCGTTCACCACTATGCCGCAGCTCTCCTGCCCTCTGTGCTGCAATGCGAAAAGCCCGTAGTAGCAGAGGGCTGACACATCCGACGGCTCCGGCAGCGAGACCCCGAAGACCCCGCATTCTTCATGTATGCTCATAGCGTGCTCCTCCTCTATTCTCCGCTGGCCCCGTAGTTTGACAGCACCCGGGCCGAGGGGTCGTCCACCCTGCAGCCCTCCCAATCCGGGTTGGGCATCCAAAAGCCGTCTATAAGCTGCCCCTGTCCGGGATAGTATTTTTCAAAGAGCTCCCGGTAGAGCAGGGATTCCTTCGTAAATGGCCGGGCGTGGGTATAGGCCCGGCTCCTATTCTCAAGTTCAGCTTCTGTGTAAAGACCGTCCGCGTACTCTTTCAAATAATCCACCATGGAGTGGCCCACAGCGTCCGAGAAGGCGGCCTTCTCCCGCCAGAGTATATCTTCCGGCAGTAAATTGTCCTCCGCAAAGGCCTTTCTCAAAAGGTATTTGCCCTTACTATACCTGTTCAGCTTCTTCTCCGGGTCAACGGACATGACGTACTCCACAAAGTCCAGGTCGCCGAAGGGCACCCGGGCCTCCAGCGAGTTCACGGATATACAGCGGTCGGCCCGGAGCACGTCGTACATATGCAGCTCGCGTATGCGCTTCTGGGATTCGGCCTGGAAGGCCCCGGCGCTGGGGGCGAAGTCCGTGTACTTATAGCCGAACAGTTCATCGGAGATCTCGCCGGTGAGCAGCACCCTTATGTCCGTATGCTCGTGTATGTATTTGCACACAAGGTACATGCCCACGCTTGCGCGCACCGTTGTGATGTCGAAGGTGCCGAGTATGGCCACCACGGTCTCCAGGGCCTCCAGCACGTCCTCTTTCGAGATGATGACCTCGGTGTGCTCGCTGCCGATATACTCCGCGGCCTCTTTGGCGTATTTCAGGTCTATGGCATCCCCGCTCATACCGATGGCGAAGGTGCGTATGAGGCTCTGGCTGTAGTGCTGGGCTATGGCGCAGACCAGGGACGAATCCAGGCCCCCGGAGAGGAGAAACCCCACCTTCGCGTCGGAGACCAGCCGCTTTTTCACCCCGGCTATGAGCTTATCGTGTATATTCCTGCATACTGTATCTATGCCGTCATGGCAGGTCCGGGCAGTGACGGAAACGTCCCTATAGCAGATGAACTCGCCGTTTTTATAGTAGTGCCCCGGCGGGAAGGGGCGTATCTCCCCGCAAAGCCCGATCAGATCCTTGGGCTCGCTGGCAAAGAGCATTGCGCCCGAATTGCCGCAGCCGTAGTACAGTGGCCGTATGCCGATGGGGTCCCTGGCGGCTATGTACTCACCGGTGGAGCCGTCGTATATGACCAGGGCGAACTCCGCGTCCAGCAGCTTGAACATCTCTGTGCCGTACTCTCTGTATAGTGGCAGCAGCACCTCGCAGTCGGAGCCGCTTTTAAAGGTGTATTTCCCGGATAGCTGCTCTTTTAGCTTCTCAAAGCCGTATATCTCCCCGTTGCAGACCACATAGCTGCCGTCCAGCTCGAAGGGCTGCATACCCTCGGGACTGAGGCCCATTATGGCAAGGCGGTGAAAGCCCATAAGGCCGCTGCCGGTATCTATAAAGCGGGTGTCGTCCGGGCCCCGGGACAGGCTGCGGTCAAAGCAGCCCTTAAGGCCTTCGGGGCTGGCGCAAGGGCCGCAGCAGGTTATTATCGAGCACATAAAAATCCCTCCGTAAAGCGGGACGGGCGGGGTCGCAAAAGGCCCCGCTTCCCGCATGGCATATTATTCCACGTCCTGCAAGGCGTCATACCCGGTCTCGCCGGTGCGCACCTTTACCACGTCCTCAACGTCATACACGAATATCTTTCCGTCGCCGATATGGCCGGTATAGAGCACCTTCTTGGCGGTCTCTATCACCGAGGAGACCGGCACCTTGCTGACGACCACGTCCACCTGTATTTTGGGCAGCAGGTTCGCCTCCACCTGCACGCCTCTGTAATACTCGGGCTTGCCCTTCTGCACGCCGCAGCCCAGCACATGGGAGACGGTCATGCCGGTTATCCCCAGAGCCATCATGGCGGACTTCAGGGACTCGAAGCGGCTCTCCCGGCAGATTATCTCTATCTTGGTGAGCTTCGGAACGCCCTCGGGAATCACGGCGGGCTCCTTCCTGACAGGTATGGCCTCGGCGGCAGGGATATCGCCGGTGACGGCCAGCGCGCCCTCATAGCCGTAGTCAAGGCTCTCCACCGCCGGGGCAAAGTCCGCGTAGGCACTGGGCAGGCCGTGCTCGGTGCTGTCAAGGCCCTTTATCTCCTCCTCGGGCTCCACCCGAAGGCCAACTGTCTTCTTTATTATGGTGAAGGTTATGGTCATGAGTACAATGGTCCAGGCCAGTATCGCTATAATGCCCAGGGTCTGCACCACCAGCAGCTTGGGGTCGCCGGTATACAGCAGGCCCCGAAGTCCGGCGGGAGCGCCGGGATTGGCCAGAAGCCCCACGGCTATGGTGCCCCAGACGCCGTTTGCCAGGTGCACGCCCACCGCGCCCACCGGGTCGTCGATGTGCAGCTTAAGGTCAAGGAACTCCACCACCACTACCACAAGCACGCCCGATACAACGCCCACTATCACCGAGCCCAGGGCGTCCAGAGCGTCGCATCCGGCGGTTATGCCCACAAGGCCCGCAAGGGAGGCGTTCAGGCACATGGACACGTCGGGCTTGCCGTTCTTTATCCAGGTGTACAGCATGGTGGTGACTGTGGCCACAGCCGGGGCTATGGTGGTGGTCAGGAAGATGGACGCAAGGGACGTATTGTCCCAGGCTGCCGCGCCGTTAAAGCCGTACCAGCCGAACCAGAGGATGAAGCAGCCCAGAGCCCCCAGGGTAATGGAGTGGCCGGGGATGGCGTTCACCTTCCTGACCTTTCCATCCTTACTCTTAATATACTTGCCAAGCCTCGGGCCCACCATTATGGCCCCGATAAGGGCCGTAACGCCGCCCACCGAGTGTATGGCCGCGGAGCCCGCGAAGTCGTGGAAGCCCATATTTACCAGCCAGCCCTGGCTGTTCCAGACCCACCCGGCCTCTATGGGGTAGACGAACAGGGAGATGACCCCGGAATAGATGCAGTAGGACACGAACTTTGTCCGCTCGGCCATGGAGCCCGAGACTATGGTGGCCGCCGTGGCGCAGAACACCAGGTTAAAGACAAAGCTTGAGGCGTTCGTCTCGATAAAGCCCGTAAAGTCGCTGAAAATGTCCATGTTCGGTATGCCGATGAAGCCCATCACATAGTCCTCGGCCATCATCAGGCTGAAGCCCAATAGCACGAACACTACCGTGCCTATGCAGAAGTCCATAAGGTTCTTCATGATGATGTTGCCGGCGTTTTTGGCTCTCGTGAAGCCGGTCTCCACCATGGCGAAGCCCGCCTGCATGAAGAAGACCAGGGCCGCGCCTATCAAGAACCATACTCCGAATACTTGCGTGCTGACTGTCTCTGTCACCAGGGATACGATCTCTTGTGTTCCCATGATATCCACTCTCCTAAATTATATATTAAGTATATTTACAGCCTCCGGCGGTTTAGGGGCTTTGCCCCTAAAAACCCCCAGCCTTCGGCAAGGCCGTGGGGCGCTGCCCCACACCCTGCCACCTTTTGAAAAAGGTGGACGAAAACTTTACCTTACGCTGAACAGGATGTCGCCGTAGCTGGGGTACGGCCAGAACTCTTTGGCCGTTATGCTCTCCGCCCGGTCGCAGACCTCTCTAAGCTCATCCATGCGCCCCAGCACCACGTCCCGGACCGCGTACCCCTGCTCCTCCGCCGTGCCGGACAGGGCCTCCACCCCATCCTCAAGCCTGCTGGCGCGCCGGGCGATCTCCCCGGCAAGGGCGGACAGCTCCTTCACAAGGCCGGTCTCATAGCCGCTGTCAAGGCCGATATCCAGGGCCTTCTTCCTGGCGATGGCCTCCATCAGCTCCATTGTATAGCTCTCCACCGCCGGGGCTATCTGCCGCCGGGCCATGCTCACCATGGTATTGGCCTCGATGGTGACGGTCTTCACATAGTTCTCCAGCATTATCTCACACCGGGACTCCAGCTCCGCCCGGCTGTAGACTCCGTGGGCGGTAAGCATATCCACGTTTTTATCGTCCAGCAGATGGGGCATACAGTCGGCTGTGGTGCGGTAGTTGAGAAGCCCCCGCTTTTCCGTGGCCTCCTCTATCCACGCGTCGTCATAGCCGTTGCCGTTGAAGATTATGTTCTTGTGGTCCTTTATGGTTTTGCGTATCATCTCATGCAGGGCGGTCTCGAAGTCCTCGGCCCCCTCCAGCCGGTCGGCGTATATTTTCAGGCTCTCGGCCACGGCGGAGTTCAGCATGATATTGCAGCAGGCGATGCTGTTGGAGGAGCCCAGCATTCTAAACTCGAACTTGTTGCCGGTGAAGGCAAAGGGCGAGGTGCGGTTGCGGTCGGTTGTGTCCCGGTTGAACTTGGGCAGCACATCCACCCCCAGCTTCATCTGGGTCTTCTGGGCCCCGGCATAGGGCGCGCCGGTCTCTATGGCCTCTAAGACCGCGTTCAGCTCGTCGCCCAGGAACATGCTCACCACCGCCGGGGGAGCCTCGTTGGCCCCCAGCCTGTGGTCGTTCCCGGCGGTCGCCACCGTTATGCGCAGAAGGTCCTGATAGTCGTCCACAGCCTTTATCACCGCGCATAAGAACAGCAGGAACTGGGCGTTCTCATAGGGGGTCTCTCCCGGGGACAGCAGGTTCACGCCCGTATCCGTGGAGATGGACCAGTTATTGTGCTTGCCGCTGCCGTTGACCCCGTCGAAGGGCTTTTCGTGCAAGAGGCATACAAGGCCGTGCTTTGCCGCCACCTTCTGCATGATCTCCATGGTCAGCTGGTTGTGGTCCGTGGCTATATTGGTGGTGGTATAGATGGGGGCCAGCTCGTGCTGGGCGGGGGCCACCTCGTTGTGCTCGGTCTTGGCAAGGATCCCAAGCTTCCACAGCTCGTCGTTCAGCTCCTCCATATAGGCCGCCACCCTGGGCTTTATCACGCCGAAGTAGTGGTCCTCCATCTCCTGGCCCTTGGGGGGCTTCTTGCCAAAGAGCGTGCGGCCCGTAAAACGCAGGTCCGGGCGCTTGTCGTACATCTCCTGGGTTATGAGGAAATACTCCTGCTCGGGGCCCACGGAGGTGCGCACGCACTTTACGTCCTTATTGCCGAACAGCTTTAAAATGCGCATGGCCTGCTTGTTCAGGGCCTCCATCGAGCGCAGCAGCGGGGTCTTCTTATCCAGGGCTTCCCCGCCGTATGAACAGAACGCCGTGGGTATACAGAGGGTCTTGCCTTTTATAAAGGCGTATGAGGTGGGGTCCCAGGCGGTATAGCCTCTCGCTTCAAATGTGGCTCTAAGGCCGCCCGAGGGGAACGAGGAGGCGTCGGGCTCGCCCTTTATCAGCTCCTTGCCGGAGAACTCCATGATAACGCCGCCGTCCGGGGAGGGGGAGATAAAGCTGTCGTGCTTCTCGGCGGTGACGCCGGTCAGGGGCTGGAACCAGTGGGTATAGTGTGTGGCCCCCTTCGATACCGCCCAGTCCTTCATGGCCGAGGCCACCGCGTCGGCCACGCCGGGGTCCAGCCTTGTGCCCCGCTCGATGGTCCTGTGAAGGGACTTATATATGTTTGCGGGCAGGTTCGCCTTCATGACCCTGTCGTCGAACACCATGCTGCCGAAATAGTCTTGTACTGACATAACACACACATCCTCTTGAATAAAAAATAAGGCAGGGGCGTCCGGTGCCTCAAATACAGCACCCGTAAAGACGCCCTTGCCTTTACCGTGACCCATTATACGCCAACGGCCCGCGTTTGTCAACCCCATTTTGCAATATTTTTTTCTGCAATTTCGTTTTGTTGAAAAAACCCCGGCTTTTTCAAATAAACTCTTGACATTTTGCAGGATATAGCATATAATGATTGCAAATGAGCAACGGCGTTCATTTCGGGGCAGGATTACTCTGCCCTAAAATGAGCGCCAATTATTTTGGAAGGGACGAGTAAGCTATGGAAATTGAAGGTCAGGTGCGCATACCCTCGGGGTGCGCCATAGCGGCGGCCATATCCAGAGAGGGCTGCGGTATGCCCGGCAGCATAGTCTCAGAGGCCATGCGCCCCATGCACGAGCGCTCCAACGGCCTGGGCGGGGGCTTCGCGGGGTACGGGATATACCCGGAGTACCGGGACTTCTACGCCCTGCATATGTTCTTTGACTGCCGGGACACCAGAAAGACCTGCGAGGCCTTTTTAAAGGAGAGCTTCGAGCTGGTGCAGTCAGAGCTGATACCCACCCGGAAGATACCCTCCATAACCGGCGAGCCCATAATCTGGCGGTACTTCGTGTCACCGCTCCCCTCTGTGCTCAAGAGCCTGCAGCTGGACGAGAAGGAGTTCGTGGCAAGGACAGTGATGAGGATAAACGCCGGGATGGACGGGGCCTTCGTGTTCTCATCCGGGAAGAATATGGGGGCTTTCAAGGCCGTGGGCTATCCCGAGGACGTGGGGGAGTTCTACTGCCTTGAGGAGTATTCCGGCTACGCCTGGACCGCCCACGGAAGGTATCCAACAAACACCCCGGGCTGGTGGGGCGGGGCCCATCCCTTCACCCTCCTTGACTGGTCCGTGGTCCATAACGGGGAGATATCCTCCTATGACGCCAACCGCAGGTATATGGAGATGTTCGGTTATAAGTGCACCTTACAGACGGACACCGAGGTCATTACATATATGATGGACTACCTGTTAAGGGTCCAGGGCCTCACCCTGGAGGAGGCTGCTTCTGTAATAGCCGCGCCCTTCTGGAGCACCATTGACTGCAAAACGGACACGGCGGACAGGGAGAAGCACGTTTTTCTTAGAAAGATGTTCCCAAGCCTGCTTGTGACCGGTCCATTCTCCATCGTGCTGGGCTTCACCGGCGGGCTGATGGCCCTTAACGACCGGCTGAAGCTGCGCTCCATGGTGGTGGGCGAAAAGGACGACCGGGTGTTCATCGCCAGCGAGGAGGCCGCCATCCGCGTAATGGAGCCGGATGCCGAAAACATCTGGGCCCCCGCCGGGGGCCAGCCGGTGATAATCCGCGTAAAGGAGGGGGCATACTGATGGGCATAGACTTTATCTACCCGGAATATGAGGTCCGCCGGGACCCCATAAGGTGCATAAACTGTAACGCCTGCGTAAAGCAGTGCTCCCACGGGGTGCACCAAACAGACGAAAAGAGCGGCGGGCTCATGGCCGACGACTCCAAATGCGTCAACTGCCAGCGCTGCGTCAGCTTCTGCCCCACCAGGGCCATCAAAATAGTGAAATCTGACTGCGCGCCCCTTGGCAATATGAACTGGCGGCAGCGCACCGTCCACGAGATATACAAACAGGCCGGGACCGGCGGGGTGCTGCTCTCCTCCATGGGCAGCCCCAAGGATATGCCGGTCTATTGGGACAGGCTGCTTTTAAACGCCTCCCAGGTGACGAACCCGCCTATAGATCCCCTCAGGGAGCCCATGGAGACCAGGGTCTTCCTGGGCCAGCGGCCTGAGCGCGTTCAGAGAAAGCCCGACGGCTCTCTTGACACGTCCCTGCCGCCAATGGTGGAGCTCTCAATGCCGGTGATGTTCTCGGCCATGAGCTACGGCTCCATAAGCTATAACGCCCACGAGGCCCTGGCCAGGGCCTCGGAGGAGCTTGGCATACTGTACAACACCGGCGAGGGCGGGCTCCACGAGGATCTCTACAGGTACGGGGCCAATACCATCGTGCAGGTGGCCTCAGGGCGGTTCGGGGTCCACGAGCGGTATCTTAACGCCGGGGCGGCCATCGAGATAAAGATGGGCCAGGGGGCGAAGCCCGGCATCGGCGGGCACCTGCCGGGAACTAAGATAGTGGGCGACGTGTCCCGCACCCGGATGATACCCGAGGGCTCTGACGCCATTTCTCCTGCCCCACACCATGACATCTATTCCATTGAGGACCTGCGGCAGTTGGTGCTTTCTATAAAGGAGGTCACAGAGTATAAAAAGCCGGTGATCGTGAAAGTGGCGGCGGTGCACAATATAGCCGCCATCGCCAGCGGCATAGCCAGAAGCGGCGCGGATATCATCGCCATCGACGGCTTTAGAGGCGGCACGGGCGCCGCTCCCACGCGCATAAGGGACAACGTGGGCATACCCATCGAGCTGGCGTTGGCTGCGGTGGACCAGCGCCTTAGGGACGAGGGCATTAGGGGCCGGGTGACCCTGGTCGCCGGGGGCAGCATCCGCTCTGCCGCCGACGTGGTGAAGGCCGTGGCCCTGGGGGCGGACGCCTGCTATATAGCCACGGCGGCAATGCTCAGCATGGGCTGCCACCTCTGCCACACCTGCCAGACCGGGCGCTGCGCCTGGGGCATAGCCACCCAGGACCCAGAGCTTGTAAAGCGCCTGGACCCGGATATGGCGGCAAAACGGCTTGTAAACCTGATGACGGCCTGGAGGCACGAGATAAAGGAGCTCATGGGCGGCATGGGGATAAACTCTGTTGAGGCGCTTAAGGGCAACAGGCTTATGCTTCGGGGCATTGGGCTCACCCAAAAGGAGCTGGATATTTTAGGCGTAAAACACGCGGGGGAATAATATGGAGACGATAAATATAGAGGGCCTTGGCTATCGGGAGATAAACGAGAAGCTTCGCGGCACGCCCGGCTGCAGGCTTGCCGGCTGCCGCGGCCAGCGGTTCATCGGCGCGGGCATGGGACATGGGGCGCTTATAATAGACGGCGTGCCCGGCAACGCCCTGGGGGCATACCTCAACGGCGGCAGCATAACGGTCATGGGCAACGCCCAGGACGCGGTGGGCGACACCATGAACGCCGGGGAGATCATAGTCCACGGCAGCATAGGCGACGCGGCGGGCTACGCCATGCGGGGCGGCAGGATCCTTGTAAAAGGCGACGCCGGGTATAGGGCCGGGATCCACATGAAGGCCTATGAGGACAAGGTCCCCGCGATGGTGATAGGCGGCAGCGCCGGAAGCTTTCTCGGGGAGTATCAGGCGGGGGGCATAATAATCGTGCTGGCCATAAGCGGCGGCAGGCCGGTGGGCAACTTTCCCTGCACCGGTATGCACGGCGGGAAAATGCTGATACGCGGGGACTGCGGGGATATTGTCTTCCCGGACCAGGTCACCGCAAGGCCCGCGGAGAAAGGGGACCTTGAGGCGGTCTCGGAGCATATCAGGGACTTCTGCGAGACCTTTGGGTATAGTATGGACGAGATTCTGAAGAGCCCTTTCACCATTATTACACCCGACAGCAAGAATCCCTATAAGCAGATGTATGTCATGAATTGAAAGGAGAAGGCCCATGAAATATACAGAGGACGAGGTAATGCAGTTTGTGCAGGAGGACGATGTGAAGTTTATAAGGCTCGCCTTCTGCGACGTGTCCGGCCGGCAGAAGAACATCTCCATACTGCCCGGCGAGCTTCAAAGGGCCTTTGAGAGGGGCATACCCTTCGACGGTTCGGCCCTGGAGGGCTTTGGGGACGAGGTATATTCGGATCTGCTGCTGTATCCGGACCCCTCCACCCTGATGGTCCTGCCATGGCGGCCGGAGCACGGCAAGGTGGTGCGCATGTTCAGCCGGGTCAGCCTGCCGGATGGCAGGGACTTTCCCGGCGACACCAGAAGCCTGCTGCAAAGGGCCGTGGCCGAGGGCGAGAGCCTGGGCCGCAGCTTCTACTTCGGGGCCGAGCAGGAGTTCTATCTTTTCAACCTGGACGATAGGGGAGAGCCCACCCTTGAGCCCTACGACAAGGCCGGGTATATGGATATCGCCCCCGAGGACAGGGGCGAGAATATCCGCCGGGAGATATGCCTGACCCTAGAGCAGATGGGCATGACCCCGGAGAGCTCCTACCATAAGGAGGGGCCGGGCCAGAACGAGATAGACTTCCGCTACTCCGACCCCCTTACCGCCGCGGACAACGCCATGACCTTTCGCACGGTGGTGAAGACCGTGGCAAGGCGCAACGGGCTTTGTGCCGACTTTTCCCCCAAACCCCTTGAGGGCCAGCCCGGAAATGGCTTTCACATAAATATATCTGTGCGCTCGGAGCAAAGCGGGGACGATATCTGCTATATGATAGCGGGCGTACTGGATAAGGTGCGGGAAATGACGGCCTTCCTAAATCCGACAGAGCCGTCATACGCCCGGTTCGGGCAGTTCAAAGCGCCGCGTTATATCTCCTGGTCCAGCGAGAATCGCTCCCAACTGGTGCGCATTCCCTCTGGCTCCGGGCAGTACAGGCGCGCGGAGCTTCGCTCTCCCGACCCGGAGGCGAATCCCTACCTCGCTTTCGCGCTAATCATTTATGCCGGACTCTACGGCATCCGCAAGCAGCTGGAGCTGCCTATGGTGGCGGATTTGAACTTATATAAGGCTCCGCTTGAAAATCTGAGTCAGTATGACCTTCTGCCCGGCACATTGCAGGAGGCCAGAGCGCTTGCTCTGGAAAGCGCTTTTATAAGGGAACACCTGCCCGCGTGTATCCTGAACAGCCTGCGGTGACGGATTTACTGAAAAGGGGGGAAGGTCATGGGCTTGGAGGAAAGAGTATACAGTATGCTGGTAATATCCGGCGGCGATAAATTCAAACGGGCGCTGGAAGGCTTTATGCCCGGATCCCTTCTCTCCCATACCCAGTTTGCCGGGAGCATAAGCGAGGGGCGGAGGGCACTCAACGAGAGGGCCTTCGACTTTGTGCTGGTGAACTCACCTCTTCCGGACGGCGCAGGGGTCGGGTTCGCCATCGACGTCTCAGAGGCCTCAGAAAGGGTGGTGGTGCTGATGGTGAAGGCCGAGCTTCACGGCGGTGTGTACCAGATGGCGGCATCCCATGGGGTGTTCACCCTGCAAAAACCACTGTCCGGATCCGGCATGGACCAGGCTCTGCGATGGATGGTCAGCGCACGGGAAAAGCTAAGGGGAGTAGAGAGAAAGAGCCTTTCTCTGGAGGAGAAGATGGCGGAGATACGCCTGGTGAACCGGGCCAAATGGCTCCTGATAGAATCCTGCGGCATGGATGAGCCCCAGGCCCACCGTTATATAGAGAAACTGGCAATGGACCGCGGCGTTGCAAAGGGGCAGGCGGCTCAGAGGGTATTGGATGGAGAGTTTATGTAGAAACATTACTTTTTAAGGCTTGTTTGAGAAAAGAGGAAAGGGCTGACTTTAGAGCGAAAAACGTCAACTCCAAGAAGAATAACCGCAATCATGCGATGAAAAGCGTAATCACAGAGTTACATAATAAAGTGTTCTATAGCTAAAAATATAAATACCCACGCTTGGCAGAAAGCAAAATACCACCTTTGCTTTCTGCTAATTTTACTGATTTTTAGGCCAAGTAGTTTTCCAAAGGTGTACCTCCGAGCCGGATTTTCCGGTTTCCAGCATTATCCAGGCCCACGGCCGAACGCGTCTTTCCAAAATATAATCCCACAAATTAGAATCAGGGGTATGGTAAAATCCCGCCGGCTTGGTTATTATATGCTTAGAATATTTGATTGGAGGTTTTTGGATGCGTTATGACGTGATAGTTTTGGGCGGAGGCTTTGCCGGGGTCGCCGCTGCCATTGCCGCCGCGAGAGAGGGCGCCGAGACGCTTCTTGTTGAAAAGGGCAACGGCCTTGGGGGCGCGGCAGCCAACTGCCTTGTCAACCCGTTTATGCCCAACGGCACAAAAATCGACGGACAGTTTACTGAGCTCAGCCAGGGATTGTATCTGACTATACGGGATGAACTGAACCGTTTTGCTGACCGCTATCAGCCGGACAGGAGATATAAAGGCAAGGAGACGATCCACGAGGAATATCTGAAGCTTATCCTCAATCGTATGACGGCCCGCGAGGGCGTCCATTTGCTTTTCCACGCTTATCTTAGCGGCGTGAACATGGATAATGGGCGCATCACCTCCATTACAGTGTCCGCCGGGGCCGACACCCGCACTATTGAAGGGGACATGTTTATCGACGCTACCGGGGACATGACGCTGGGCGTGATGTCCGGGTGCGGCTGGGTGCTTGGGCGTCCTGCCGACAACCTTTGCCAGCCCATGACGCTCTGCTTCCGGTTGGGGAACATTGATCTGGACGCCTATGCCAAAGTGCGTCCGGAGATAAACCGGCTCTACTGTCAGTTCCAGGCCGAGGGGCGGATAAAGAACCCACGGGAAAACGTGCTGATATTCCATACGGTAAATGAGGGCGTGCTGCATTTCAACACTACACGCATCGTAAAGCGCTCCCCTGTGGACATGGACGACCTGACAGCGGCTGAAATAGACGCCAGGGAACAGGTATTTGAAATGTACGACTTCTTGCGGGAGAACATAGACGGTTTCCAGAACGCCACTCTGCTGTCTACCGCCGCTGAAATCGGCATCCGCGAGAGCCGTATGCTCAAGGGCCGGTATGTGCTGACCCAGGAGGATCTGGTGCAGTGCAAAAAATTTGACGACTCTATAGCTCTGGGCAACTATGACATAGATATCCACAATCCCGAAGGCACTGGCACCAGCCATTACTACTTCCCCGAAGGCCAGTATTACTCCGTGCCATACCGCACCATGCTTCCTCTGGAGACTGAGAACCTGCTGGTCACCGGGAGGTGCATATCGGCCACCCATGAGGCCCAGGCATCCATACGCATAATGCCGATCGTCTGCTGCCTTGGCGAGGCCGCCGGGATAGCTGCCGCGCTAGCCGCCTCTGAGAGGACCACTCCGGCCGCGGTGAACGTCAAAAAGCTGCAAGAGCTGTTGGCTGCCCATGGGGGAAAGTTCTGATTATAGTTTATCCGGCAGCGGGGGAGCTCTCCCGCTGCTCCTTTTTCTGGAGGTGGAGACATGTACAGAGCATTTATTGTAGACGATGATGCTGCCACCAGGGACGGCCTCAGGAACTATTTCAACTGGGCAAAATACGATGTTGAAATAGTCGGGGACGCCTCGGACGGCGATGAGGCCTATGAACAGATACTTGACTTGAAACCGGATATTCTGATAAGCGACGTGAAAATGCCCAGGATGGACGGCACCGTGCTGCTGCAGAAGCTTTTGGCCGCCGGTATGCGTATTGCCGTGCTGTTCATCAGCGGCTACTCAGAGGTAGCTCTTGTAAAGTCGGCCATACGTTTCGGCGCTTCGGACTATATTCTCAAGCCCCTGGACCTGTCAGAGCTGGAGACCGCCGTCAGCCGCATCGTCGCCCGGCTCCACGATGATGCGCTCAGAGCCGAAAAGCTGAATAAGATGGAGGCCCAGCTGCGCCGGAGCATGCCATTGCTGAGGGACAGGTACTTTCTGGGCCTTCTGAACCACGGGGCCGAAAGCTTTTCCGAGATACAGGCGGATGCTGAGTTTTTGGGGCTTGAGCTGGACCCCGGCGACAAAGTAAACGCATTTATACTGACCATAGACGAGTACGGGAGCTTTTTTAACCCCACGGCAGAAAAGGAGAAGTATCTGTGCTCCTTTGCTGTGCTCAATATAATCTCCGACCTCTTTGAGGGGCGCTGGCACGGGTACGCCGCCCAAGAAGGGAAACAGCAGTTTGCCGGGATGCTGCACGATAAGCGCCTGGACCCGGATGAGCTTGGGGATTTCTATGTCCGCCTTCGGGATATACTGGAGGAGACTCTGGGCATAGTGGTATCGGTTGGAGCCGGGACAGTGGTGGACTCTGTGACTGAGATTGTATCCTCATATCAGGTGGCCAAGGAGAATATCAAGGACCGCTTCCTGCACGGCAGCGGTATATATGCCGCCCAGGGGGGCCAGCAGAGAAAGAAAGCCGATATGCTGCTCGCGTACCAATACCTTGAGGGCTTGAGGCTGGACCTGCCGCTCTATCAGGACCCGGCCAGAATAGACGCCTTTGTGGAGGATATTTTTGGGCGGCTGTTAAGCGTGGAGGACATCGGAGAGGAGGATATCAAAACTTTCTGCTTTCACATAGTTTACAAGCTACACGACCAGCTTACAGGCCAGGATGCCGCCGGAGCAGTGGACTTCAGGAAGCAGAACGACGCCATAAACTCGGTGTTCGGGCAAAGCACCCTGGAGGGGCTGAAGCACTGTCTCGGACAGTATTTCAGGGACACAGTGCACAGCTTCTGCCAGCGCCAAGGGGAGTATGCCTCCAGCGTGGTACTGGTAAAGCGAATACTGAAAGAGGAGTATGCCTATCAGTGGACGCTGGACGAGCTTGCGGGAAGGGTAAACATAAGCAAAGCCTATATGTGCACCCTATTCAAGCAGAGCACCGGACAGACCATCATGGACTATCTGGCAAAGACCCGGGTGTATAAAGCGGCGGGACTGCTTTTGGACCCTAAAAATAAGATAAATGAGGTGGGCGATATGGTGGGCTACGGCGACCCGGGCTATTTTACCCGCATATTCAAGAAGTATCTCGGGGTATCCCCCTCCCAGTACCGGGGCAACCTTCGGGAGCGCCTTACCGGGGAGGGCAGGTGACAGGCATGAAAAAACGGCCTCTTTCCGATGTCTCCATGCGATTGCGGACATTTTTTGCAAACAGCAGCATGACGACCCAGTTTGTGCTGCCCTATTTGCTTTTGGTAACGCTGCCGGCGGTAGTGCTTATACTATTCTCGTACCACCTGTCTGAAGATCGGATACAGCGGTCACTGCTGAAGTCTGCGGACGAGACCGTAGTGCAGGTGGCTTCAAACCTGTCCTTTCAGTTCCAGCTTATGTTGAACGTGGGGCAGACCATTGCCTCCTCAGGAGAGGTCCGGACGATAATGGACCGCCCGCCTTCGCAAGTCATCCAGGATTACCACGACGCGGAAAGCATAAGAAGGGATTTTGCGGAGATGAGCATAGTCTCCCAGGGCCTGCAGCTTACCCTGTACGTGGACGATTCCAAGCTCTATGCGAGAGAGGGCGTGAACTTTTTCCCAAAGGAGGATTTTCTCAGCTCCCATGACGTGACTGAAAACGGGTACCTTATGCCAGGGTCCATGTGGAAATATGAGCCGCCCCGGGGACGGCTCGCTTCCAGGGTCACCTACTCGGTGCCGGTATACGGCAAACGTGACGTCACTAAGGTAAACGCCTATGTGCAGGTCGGCATGGACTACGCCAGGGTGGAGAGCCTGCTGGCAAGCCCAGCTCTCTCTGCCGGATCCAGCTTCTGGGTGATGGACAAGAACGGCCAGACGGTGCTGTCCCATGGGGCGGAGGATTCCCCTTCCCCAACGCTCACCGCTAAAGAGCTGGAACAGGACAGCGGGGTGGTCGAGCAGGAGAGCTGTAATTATGCCTATGCCAAGGTGTTGGCTTCAGAGTGGTACCTGGTCTATCTGGTGGAGGCAGGGAGCCTGAATGACAGCGGGGGATATCTGCAACTGATGCTCACAATGCTGACCATGATTATCGCCTTTGCGGTATTCTTCCTGATAGTTATCCTGGCGATGATCCTTTTCATAACCAACTATTACGACAAACGCCTGCAGAGCATAGCCATGAGCCTCCGCCTGCCGGATATCAGCCAGGGTGAGATGACTTTGTATGACAAGACATCAAATCTCAATCTGCTGGCCAACAATACCGGTAAGCTCATTCTCAGGGTCCGCGAGCTGACGGAGCAGTCGGTGCAGGACAAGCTGAAAGCACAGATGGCTGAGCTCAAAGCCCTGCAGTGGCAGATAAACCCACACTTTCTGTATAACGTCCTGGATACTGTGAACTGGTCGGCTATTAAGCGGGGCGACCGGGACACCAGCCGCATTATCAGCCTGATCGCCAAGTATTTCCGGCTGGTACTGGGAGGCGGCAACAGCAATGTCACCCTTGAGCAGGAGCTTGAGTTCTGTCATGTATACCTGCGGATACAGACTGAGATAAACCCCGGGCGCTTTAACTTTAATATCGATACCTCCGGGGCCGCCCGTCCGGTAGTCCTCCCGAAAATGACCATACAGCCTTTTGTAGAAAATGCGCTTATCCATGGCGTGCTGAAGCTGCGGGACCGGCCAGGAGAGATACTCGTGTCGGTTA
Source organism: uncultured Eubacteriales bacterium (assembly GCA_910584745.1). Lineage (GTDB taxonomy): Bacteria > Bacillota > Clostridia > Oscillospirales > Acutalibacteraceae > Acutalibacter. The sequence continues at coordinate 265,716 of CAJUDG010000001.1, read as the reverse complement.
TCCAGGACGAGGAGAACACCGTAATAAAAGTTCACGATAACGGCTATGGCTTCGATACCGGCAGCCTTCACACAGGCGGCAGTTCAGACGGATTTGGGGTACAAAACGTGCTTGACAGGCTGGATCTGTTCTTGGAGCAGGCTCCGGAGATAAACTATACCACCAACAGCAGCGGTACAACAGTCGAGCTCATCATGCGCTTATAATAAAAGGGCAATGTCCTGCTTCGGCAGGGCATTACCCTTTTTATACTGAAAGATTGTCCTGATTTTTGTGATATAATGGAACTTTCCCCCCGCAGCTTGAAAGCTATTTTCTTTTTTTGAACCTGATCGCTGAAATAAAGGAATATCGTCCCAGAATAGCAAAGGAATCTTCATTCACAATTTCGACAAAAAGCGGTACTATATATTCATATCAGCGAAAGGAGCCAAAGATATGAAAAGAACCGCCGGAATTACCCCTCCGGGACACTCCTCCGCATGGACGGTGGTGCGAAAAAACCTTAGCCTATATCTGCTTCTGGTGCCAGGGGTGGTGTACCTTATCGTTTTCAAATACGTCCCAATCGGCGGATTGGTGATGGCCTTCCAGGATTTCAACGTGTTCGCCGGATTTACAGGAAGCGAATGGGTTGGCCTGGCCCAGTTCCGTAAGCTGTTCGCCTCGCCGGACTTTTATAAGATATTCAGGAACACGCTTTTGATAAACACATATAAAATAATCTTCGTGTTTCCCCTGCCAATCTTGCTTGCGGTTATGCTCAACGAGATACGCTGCCTGCCATTGAAAAAGGTGTCCCAGACGGTGATATATCTCCCGCATTTTCTCTCGTGGATAATCGTCTCAGGCCTATTTATCAATATTCTCTCACCCTCCGGGGGGCTGGTGAACCAGATAATCACGGCCCTTGGAGGCGAACCGATCTTCTTTATGAGCGATAACCGATGGTTTCGTACAGTGCTGGTAGTCACAGACGCCTGGAAGGAGATGGGCTGGAGCGCCATTGTGTATATCGCCGCTATCGCCGGTGTGGAGCAGGAACTGTATGAGGCCGCCACGGTGGATGGGGCCAGCAAGCTCCAGCAGATATGGCACGTTACGCTGCCCGGCATCGTCTCCACCATCGTGCTTATGTTTATCCTGAAGCTTGGGAGCATTATGTCCGGAGGCTTTGACCAGGTACTCACTATGTATAACGCATCAGTATATGAGACCGGCGACATTATCCAGACCTATGTCTACCGCATCGGCCTGGGCAAAATGCAGTACAGCTTTTCAGCGGCGGTAGGTATGTTTAACTCAGTGATAGGCCTCGTGCTCACCGTGGCCGGAAATATGGTAAGCCGCAGGCTCACCGGCAGAAGCATCTGGTAGGGAGGGATAGTATGGGAAAAATGAAACCTGCAAAGCACAGGATGCACGCCTCGGTACAGGACAGAGCCGTGTCGGTGGTATGCTATATATTTGTGCTATTCATGGTGGCTGTCACCTTTCTGCCGTTTTTGAATGTGGTATCAAAGGCTGTCAGCTCTGAGTCGATGGTGATCTCCGGGCAGATAAGTTTTTACCCCAAGGAGTTCCAGCTCGGCACGCTTAAAGCGGTGATGGGCTCAAAGGTATTTGTAAACTCCTTTAAGATATCAGTACTGATAACGGTACTTGGATCTGTTGGGTCGCTCCTTATAACGGTGATAACAGCCTATCCGCTATCCAAAAAGCACCTGCCTTTCATAAAGGGTTTCCTTGTGTTTTTTGTGATAACAATGCTTTTTAGCGGCGGTATGGTGCCGACCTACATGCTGGTCAAGGGAATCGGGCTTCTTGATTCACTGGGAGCGCTTATAATGCCCATGCTGTTGAGCGTTTATAATATGCTTATCGTGAAAAACTACTATGAAGGACTGCCGGAAAGCCTTGAGGAGGCCGCAAAGATAGACGGCGCCGGCAATATCCGCATCTTGCTCAAGATTATCCTGCCGCTGTCCACACCGGTGCTGGCCACTATCGGACTGTTCTATATGGTCTCGTACTGGAACGACTATTTTAACGCGCTGATATATATCAGCAACCCCTCCCTAAAGCCTCTTCAGCTGTATCTTAGGGAGATGATACTGCAATCCTCACAGATGGCAAGTCAGATGGATTTTACCATTGACGACATTATGAACAAGTCCCCGGACGGCATCCGCTCAGCAGCGGTGGTGGCCGTTACCCTGCCGATACTGATCGTGTACCCCTTTGTACAGAAGTATTTTGTCAAGGGCATCACGATGGGCTCGGTAAAAGGATAGGGAGATAAGGCTAACGCCTTTACATATCTCAATAATTCAAGGAGGTACTAACATGAAAGGAAAGTTGATCAAATCGTTTTTGTCCATGCTGCTGTGTTTAGCCTTGTTGGCTTCGCTCTTGGCAGCCTGTGGTGGAGACGGCCAGTCATCACAGCAGTCTTCATCCAGCTCACAGCAGAGCAGTTCAAAAGCAGAGAGCTCCTCAGAAACAGAATCCAAGGACACAGCGGAGCCCGGTGAAGAACTGCCTCAGCTGAAAATGCTGATAAACAGCGCAAACATTGATCCCAACGACTATTATGTTCCCAAGAAGATGAAAGAGCTCACAGGTTATGACGTGGTCTATGACATGCTGCCCAGTGAGAACAGCAATGACGTTCTCAACCTGAAGATGAGCGGCGGCAGTGAGTACGACATCATTACGGTAGGCAGCAGCAACGCTATGCGGGCCCAGATGGAGACTTTCGCGCGTCAGGGAGCCCTAACCCAGCTGGACGACCTGTTGGAGCAGTACGGGCAGAACCTTCTCGATAAGGTCGACCCAATCTGCTGGTCCATGACAGAGATTGACGGCAGCCGTTATATCATTGCCAACAAGGAACCCGCCGTTATCCCCGAGGGGAATATCTGGTGCCCCTTCATGGTACGCACAGACTGGATGAAGAAGATGAACATTGAGGAGTTCCCCGACACCAAAGAGGGCCTTAGGGACTTCTTACAGGCAGTAAAGGACCAGGACCCAGGAGGAAACGGCAATCTTAATATCCCGCTGGTGCTTGCCCCTGACAGTGATTTTGCTATGCTCAGAAGCGCTTTTGACATCTACTTCAACTGGAACGATATCGACGGCAAGCTGGTTCCCCTGGTCAAGGACCCCAGATATAAAGAGTACCTGCAGTACATGCAGGACCTATATAAGGACGGTCTGATAGATGCGGAATTCCCCACCAATCTGGGGGATACAGTGACCGAGAAGTTCACCGCCGGCCGCGCGGCAGTCTCTTTTACCTTCGCCATGAGCTACACCAGCACTCAGGAGGCTCTCACGGCAAATGTGCCCGAAGCGACTCTGGACACATTCGGGCCACTGAAAAACAGCGATGGCGTCATAGCCGCTACAACTGCCATTGGCCTGAACAAGCTTACTGTCATCCCCGCCAACTCCAAGCATAAAGAGGACGCGATGAAGTACATGAACCTTAAGTGCGAGACCGAAACCTTCAAGGCCTCCGTTATCGGCGATGAGGGCGTGCACCACAATGCCACCGGGGAGAATACCTTTGAACCCATCCTTTCCACATTCACCGAGGAGCTGAACGACGCCCATATCTTCCTCTGCGGCGCTGACGACGATAACTATGGCATCTACTGGCGCGAGGTACGCGTGAAAAAGGACCCCTTGGGCTATAAGGCGATGAAGAAGCTTGAGATAGATCATCCTGAGATCGCCCGTGTAGACCCCTTGGCCATATCCCCCCTGCTTCCCACTTATGCTGAAAATTCCTCCGCCCTGGACACTCTGCTCCGCGACTTTGAGCTGACTGTCATCACTGGAGCGGCTTCCGTAGACGATGTCGATTCCTTTGCCGACCGCTATATGGCCGAAGGCGGCAGTGATATTGAGGCCGAAATCAATGAATGGTGGAGCGGATACCGAGACACTTATATTGAGAACTATGGGAGCTGGATGAAGTAAAATATTTATAGGAATCTTATAAAAAAACTGATACCAGATGTGCCATGTACTATTCGAGAGTACATGGCACTTTTTTGACTCTATTGCAATTCTTCAATCACTCTGCTTAACCGCTCCTTTCATGAATATTTTATACACGTTCTCATCCCAAAAAGCCAGAGAAATTTTGCGATAACATGCAGGTTACTGACAGGTGTGTTATAAAATGTGTTACTAGGCAAAGTAAAATCCCCAGAAACCTCGCAGTTTCTAGGGATTTCCATGGTGGGCGCTAACGGACTTGAACCGCTGACCCCCTGCACGTCAAGCAGGTGCTCTAGCCAGCTGAGCTAAGCGCCCGGAACTTCTTTATTATACACGCTTACTGTGAAAAATGCAAGCCCTTTTTTCAACTTTTTTGCACTTTTTCTGCGGGGCGCATATTTTCTCCGGACCGCGCTCATGATAATACCAGCTTTATCAACCGCTTTCAGAAAGGATGATATATCATGAAAACCGCAAAACCCCAGGAATATGCCAAGGCAGTAAAGGCTGCTTCGCCGCCGTCACCGGTGGCAAAGGACTGTATCTTGGCTTTTCTCACCGGCGGATTTATCTGCACTATAGGTCAGGTGCTGTGCAATCTATATCAAAATCTCGGTCTGAAGCTGCCTCAGGCGCGCATGGCCGTGTCCATCAGCCTGATATTGATCTCAGCCACACTGACGGCTCTGGGCTGGTACGACGACCTCTCCAAGCATGCCGGGGCCGGTATGCTGGTGCCCATCACGGGCTTTGCCAACTCCATGGTGTCACCGGCAATGGAGTTTAAGAGCGAGGGCTTCATCACCGGCCTTGGCGCAAAGCTCTTCACCGTGGCGGGCCCGGTGCTAGTGTTCGGCGTTACGGCAAGCGTGGTGTATGGGCTCATCATTTTTATATTTCAAATCTAGAAAAATCTATGCATTTGGGGACCAGATACATTGTATCTGGTCCTTTTAGATATGTATGTGTTTCAACCATTATTTATTTAGGGAAGACGACTCCATACTTAAATACCGGGAACTTGCCGATGAGTAACCCGGTGAATTCCTTGAAAAGCCCCGCAGAATGTAATAGAATATAATCGAAAGGATAATGGCTATGGAGCTAAACGACAGTTGGTCACGGCATTGACGCCGCTGATTTAGGCGCATCGCGGCCTGTAAAAGAGTTTTTTCAGAAAATGCTATTCTTGCGCAGATCATGAAGGAATGCGTAAAGGGGTTCAAGGACATTGATGTGACGGATATTGAGAACAAATATATTGAGGGCACGATAAGCTATGATATCCGCTTTCGGGCTATTGCCCCCAATGAGGGCGGGTACATTGAGCTTATTATCGACATATAGGCGCAGAACGACTACTACCCCGGCCATCCTCTGCTCAAGCGCGACATATAATATTGCGGCCGGATGATTTTCGTCCAGTACGGGGCAGACTTTCCGCCGGAGCAGTACAAGGGCGTGAAAAAGGTTTACTCCATCTGGATCTGTATGAACCCGCCCAAAAACAGAGAAAATACCATCAGCCGCTACCGCATGACGGAGGAACACTTGATCGGCAGTGTCTCCGAGTCCAAGGAGAATTACGACCTGCTCACTGTGCTGATGGTCTGCTTGGGCGAGTCTGAGGGTTCACAAGGTCTTTTGAGGTTCTTGGATGTGCTGCTGGCAGCAAACACACAGCCGGAAATGAAAAAGCAAGTGTTGGAAGACGAGTGCACGATACCAATATCGCGCAGTTTTAATCAGGAGGTGTCTGGTATGTGTGATCTGAGTAATGACGTTTTGGAGAAGGGTCTGCACGAGGGTATAGAGAAAGGCAAGATAGAGGGTGGAAAAAAGGCCACCGTACAGGCCATAAAAAACCTGATGAGCAATATGCACCGGTCTCTTGAGAAAGCTATGGAGACACTGGGAATCTCCGGCACGGAGAGTGCCAGATATGAGAAGTTGTTGAATGAGAAAGCTGGAAACGTATAGAGCGCTTGGTGGCAAGAGGCAAGATACTGCTAAAATAATTACAGAGGTATTTATAAATCCTTCACATAACAGCTTAACCATCCGCAACAGCACCGCTGAATTTCTTTTATATGAAAAGCAATCTCACGCGGACAGCATAGAAGTCCGCTACGAGGACAAAACCCTCTGGCTGACGCAAAAGATGATGGAGCAACTCTTTGACGGTGAACCTAACACCATAACGTATCACTTAAAAGAAGTGTTTGAGTCAGGGGAATTGGAGCGGCAGGCAACTACTCGAAAATTTCGAGTAGTTCAATCGGAGAGTTCCCGCCAGGTCACCCGAACCATAGGGCACTACAAACTGGATGCCGCTATTTCCGTGGGCTACCTGGTAAACTCCATCTGTGCCACACAGTTCCGGCGCTGAGCGACCCAGGTGCTGGCACGGTACGCCAGGACCAGCTATGTGATAGGCCGGAAACGCATGGAGAACGGCGCGCTTTTGGACGAGGATTACTTCGAGCGTCTTCTGGAGGAAATCCGTGAAATACGCTTGAGTGAGCACCGGTTCTATCATAAAGTCACGGACTTCTATGCCACCGCAGTTGACTATGACAAAAACGCCCCCACGACGCAAGCAGTTCTTTGCCAGGGTGCAGAATAAGACGCACTATGCTGTGTCCCACCGGACAGCGACGGAAATAATCTACAATTGTACTGACAGTGAGCGGAAACATATGGGACTAACACCAGAGGGGCAAACTCTCCGGAGGGGAAGATTCTTAAATCGGACGTATCGGTTGCCAAAAACTATTTGTCAAAGAATGAGTTGGACGACCTGGGCCGCATTGACAGGTTTCTGCTGGCAGACGACAGAGATGTTTTACGGACGCAGAGAAAATCAGCATGGAGATTGCTAAGTGTCATGCTGAGAGCGAGTTTGAGAAGTACCGCATCAGGCTCTATGAGAGCGACTTTGACCGGTTAGAGGCTGAGAGTGGAAAAGGCAATAATTGAGCCCGCCATATCGCACCAATAATTGTGCAATGTCCTAATTTGATGGCTCCCAACTTGACACAAGCAGAGGGCTTCATGACCGGCCTCGGCGCCAAGCTTTTTACCGTGGCAGGCCAGGTGCTGGTGTTCGAGGTGACGGCTAGTGTATAGATTGATTATTTGGGCTTTTCAAATATAGTGCGTGAAAGCGGATGCTGCTCAGCATTCGCTTTTTTTGAATCATGTCATATTTTCTGATTTTCCTCTTGACAATTTGCAAAGGATACAGTATAATACAGATACAATAGCACGTGCGATAGTAATTTGCATGGGAGTGGCTGACTTGACAGATAAAAGAGAATTAGAAGATATACGTAACCACCTGCTGGAGGGGATTGCTATTATAGACCGGCTGATTGAGAAGGAAACCATGTCTGGTGAAGCGGAAGACAAAGCAGCGCAGGCGTTTCAGGTGTATTATTTGAGCGGCGGTACAAGGAAGTTCAAGGGGAAGAAACCTGTATGGATAGCATTCCCAGATGGTCAGCGGGAATTTGTGCGCACATGGAAGGAGGCGGTTCAAGTCATCCTAGACCGGTGCCTCGAGGATGGGAATGAGGGAGTACTGCGTGAAATTGCGGGAAATGTAGCGGGCCGGAAACGAGTTTTTCTCGCAAAAACGGATGAGCATATGCGAAGCCCTGTCAAAATTTCGGATGGCCTCTATATGGAAACGCACTACGATACCGAGACGCTGCTTTACGTTCTGACGTACCGCATCCTGGATGCGATTGGATATGATTACAGCGGGATACAAATCACCACAAGGACCAATTAGGGCGAGGGTTGAGTAAGCTCAGATAAAATGACGGGAAGGATAATGTGCGTATGGAATATGCGAGAGCAGAGCTTTCAAATGGAGAATCCATCCAAAATGTTGCAGGATTCATTCAAAAGATAGAGGAATCCACTAGCTGCGTAGAAAATGAGAACTACATACTGGCCTACCGGGGAGAACCGAAAATTTATCCTTCACCCTGCCGCCCAGGCCTGTTCCGTTGGGGTAAACTGGCAGAAAACGAGTATTTTGAGAAAAATCTGTTCAATATTATGCGGCAGAATAACCTGACCAGTGATAAGAACTATTTGGAAAATGCCATTGATGCCCAGCACGGTGAGTTTCTCAGCAGGCTGTTGGATGTATCCTATAATTGCCTGATTGCCCTGTATTTCGCAGTTACGCCATATTACAAGATAGCAGAAGAGGAGTACGACCGTGAAGATGGAGCGGTCTATGTCTTCTATATTGATGAAATTTTCAGTCCAGCCGCGGGAAATATCCGGGAAAACTATGGAAAAATAGTAAACCGCTCTTGCGGTTGGATGCAAGAGGAAATATTTCATAAGAATCATAAATTTATTGACCATATCAAGCTTAATCCTCGCATCATCGCTCAGCAGGGTGCCTTTATCCTTTTTCAAGGCGATGATCCGGAACCGCTGCCATTGTGTATGTATCGTATGGTCCACATTCCGGCCAACGCAAAGAAGCGGATACGCAATGAGCTCAAGCAGTTCTTCAATATCCACACCGGAAGCATTTACCCGGAAATCAGCAATCTCGTAAACGATATAACCAACAGAAGCAAATTCCTCAATTCCAAGCCGTTTACTCTAAGAAACGAGCTGGCGCTTGTGGTTGCTAGGTTAGTACGTGAATTGGATTTCTATCTTGAAAATGCGCTTTCCGCAAAAAGTGAAGGAAACGAAACGGATATCTGTTGCACCCTTACCCAGGCAGAGCGCACAATAGACAGCTATCGGCGTGGGCTGATACACATGACAGAAAGCTTAAAAAACGATCTGGAGCTACAGAAAGATATGAATTGGGCGTTTGAACAGTTTAATAGAGAAATTCTATTGTTTACATGCAAATTGGAAGAGTGCGATATTGGAAGAATAGATGCAGCGGGTCTGTTGATTCCTGAGACTAAAAAGGGAAACGGAAAGGAGAATGCGTAATGGAATCTCAATATGTTGTTTTGAAAAAGATAGAAAGATTAGCCGATTTTATCCAGAAAAGGTTAGATGGAATCAATATATCCTGGGATAGGGATTGGCGGTATATTCCTGACGCGGCAGAAAAGTTGAGAATACTGGCCGCTGGGAATCCGGGCTTTGTGGCCGACTCGTTGGAGATGGGGATAACAGATTCGGAGGATACGGAGCAGGTGGTTTTTGCAAAATATAGTGACAATTTGGATGAGCTGAGGGGAAAAGTTATGCGGAAAATAACTTCCCTAGCCACAGAAACTGCTGCTTCAAATGCTTGCATTTGCTTTGTCTCTGCTGATATGAGACAGCAGGTCGCTTTAAAAAACCATTTTAAAACTAACGGAATTATCCAAGCCGTTCGTTCTTGTAATCGAAGAAACCAGCGTAAGCCCTTCAATATAAATTGGGTAGATATTCTCTTACGGGATAGCAAAGAGAAATCGGTTGAATTGAACAGTGCCTCTCGCCATGAGTTCCTGCTGGAACCGCCCGTAAATATGGGTATCTTTGAGGAAAGAGAGTCTGGAGACTCAGGAAATATACAGGCAATGGTATGTGTAGTTCACCTATATCAACTGGCACAAATATATAATGACGTGGGTGATCAGCTGTTCCACAAGAATGTGCGTTTTGGGATTGGCGAAAATATGGGGGTTGAGCAGGCAATACGCCGTACTCTGGAAAAGGAGCCTGCCTATTTTTTCTTCAAGAACAGCGGAATAGCAATTCTAGCCAATCAACCTAAAGTTTACTCTCTATACCCCGAGAGGATTACGCTGGGCAATATAAACGAAGATGCTGCTCTGGATTTTTCTGTGGTAAATGGTGCGCAGACCATCTCCACAGCCGCAAAATGGTTTTTCCAGATGGAGGTTGAAAAGGCGCAGAACAGGCTTGATAAAGACAGGCTACGGATATACGAATCCGCTAAGGAGAATGCGCGGGTCCTAGTGCGTATCATCAAAATCACGGAGGTTCCACAAAAAACCGGGCCGTCCATAGAGAGTCAGATTAGTGTTGCTCTTAACCGGCAAAAGCCTATCAATGCAGAAGACATTGCCTTTACTAGTTCTGTTGTGCAAAAGCTGGAGCGATATCTGACTAGGAACACTCTATTCCGTCTGGTGCGTGCGGGTGAGGAAACAGCTGCGGCAGAGGAAATGCATCTGTCAGACTTTGTCCGGGCGAGAGCGGCTGGCGCAGGGAAACCCGGAACTGCCTGGAGCGGCGGGGTGAGCCAGCTAATAAAGGCACAGGACCCTATGGAGGAATCACAGCGATTTAAGGATACTACAATTTTTCCTAAAGACTGGATAGATGCAGAAACGGATGAAGAGATGACCGCATCCTTTGGACGGAATTATCAGGCTATATGGTTTATTCACTATTTGTCAACGCAATATAGTAATTTCCGGAAAAAGATTTCAGATACCGATGCAGACACGCAGATTGTCATGAACAACGGAAAATGGTACTTTACTGCGGCCGTGACACAGATTTTCAATCATTTTCACGTAACGGAAGATATGGGTGAGCCAGATTACTCTGAGTTTGCGTTTGCCTCTATCAACATGACCACGTTGCGGGGGAATTTGAGCAAGGCAATTCAGATGTTTGCCCGGCTTATAACTGAGACAGCAAGGAGACGTGGAGAAAAAATAGCCGCGAATACATTCAAGAAGGATTTTCTCTATCAGGAAGTACTGAAGGTCATTCAGGGGACATCCCCGGATCATGACAGTGATCTCTTAGAATACATGGCAGGGGAGCTGAAACGTGTTTTGCTTAAAGGCCAAGACATTTTCACAGCATCCTGGACGGCAAAGGGGGGCACAGGAAAGAGTGCTCTTGCCGGAAAAAATTTCGTCGTTCTAGATGGAGAAACAATTCCCGTTAAGAGCGGGGCCAAAGCCATGGGAGAGATTGCCGTCTATGTCTTATCCCACACAGCCAAGCCTTTGGATAAGATACTGCCGCAATGTGAGAGATGGATCCTGAAGAAAAAAGAATCCGATGAACCAACGACAGGAAATTTTCACTCAAAACATCAAATCCAAGTCGGGTCTGAGACATATTGGGTAGGAACTAATATGAAAACCACTGACAAGAGCAAAGAAATCGAGACGCTCTGTCTGGCTGCAGGCATTGACAGAGCGAGGGTAGAATGGTATAGTTGGGAGAAAACGAGTAATACACATAAGAAGTGTTTTTAGGTAATCCGCGGCTGCGTTATTCCAATTTAGTGGGTCCTAACTTGACACAAGCAGAGGGCTTTATCACCGGTCTCGGAGCCAAGCTCTTCACCGTGGCTGGTCCGGTGCTGGTATTCGGCGTCACAGCCAGCGTGGTGTATGGGCTGATACTATTCATATTTCAAATCTAGACAGATCTATGCGTTGAGGGACCAGATACACAGTACCTGGTCTTTTCACATATAAAGGTGTTAAAATAATTATTTTTGGGGAAGGAGACCGCACAATGAAATGCATTGCCTGCGGATAAATGACATACCAGTTATTCCACAGCAACCCCGGAAAGGGAATCTGACCGGGCTGAAGGATTATATAAAACTGTGGTTGTCATCCACGACTATCCCCCATAGCCATTTCAGCGAGTATTCAGATCAAAACTCTTTTTTAGCTGCCTTGCGCAAAGTATCCAGGCAAGAGAGGCAGACCTGTGGGGCCAATATCTTGCGGTCACGGTCCAGGGACCAGACAAAGTCACTGGCTTCTCTGTCATTCTGTTCACGGGAATCCCCGAAGACCAACTCCGTTTCAGGTGATTCAACCTTTCTGAGACAGTGTGCGCACCGTCCATCAAGAGATTGTGCGGCTTCCGATTCATTTCCATCGCACCAGTGGACCCCTTTCAAGGTTGCCCACAGCAGCCTTTTTGCCGTATCAGTGTCAAATTTTCCCTCATCGTACAAGCGAAGCACTTCACTTCCTACATAGGCCATTCCACGTCCAATATCATGGCAACTCATATAATGCCTCCTTCTCCAGCTTGATAATATCCAATCTTGAGTTTCAAAAACAAATTCTCCACCAAATGACGCTCCACTCAATGTTTCTGGGATGTTTTGCGGGACGCCGGGGAAATCAGCATGGAGATTGCTAAAGGCCATGCTGAGAGTGCGTTTGAAAAGTACCGTATCGCCGTCTGAATCTTTGGCAGAGTTTTTGCACATGTGTATATTCTCGTTCCTTCATATGGAGACCCCCTGTGTAGTTATTATCCTACTCAGGGGGCGGTTCGATCCGACGGGATCTCTTTTCAGCATAGTTCAAGCGCCTGCTTACAGCACGGCGTTATGGATGGCGGACAGGACCGTATCAAAATCGGCCTCGGTGACCAGCAGGGATATCTCCACCTCGGAGGTGGTTATCAGCCGCAGGTCGGCCTTGGTCCCGGCAATGGCGGCGAAGACCTTGGCGGCGATGCCGGGGGTGTTCTTCATGGCCGGGTCGTAAACGGAGATCTTATGGTTCACGGAGCTGACTATCACATTGACGCTGGTCTCCTTTTTCAGCTTTGTGGTAAAGGCCAGCACATCCACCAGGTCGTTGTCCGAAATGGTGAAGGACAGGCCGGTAAACGCCCCGTGGGTGGGGGCCATGGAGATCATGTCGATGTTGATATCGTATTCGGCGATGGACTTTAGTATCGTGGCAATGGAGTCCACCTGGGCGGGAAAGCCCACCAGGGTCACCAGGGTTATATTGTCCACGGTGCTTATCACAGTGTTCGCGCTCATCTTGTCATATCCTCCTTTTTATATCCCGTCCCGGATAAGGTCGCCCATATCGTATAGCCCCGGGCCGCGCCCGGCCATGAACACGGCGGCGTTCACAGCGCCCACGGCGAAAAGCTCCTTTGACTGGGCGGAGTGGGAGAGGGTTATGACCTCGTGCTGCCCGGCGAAAATCACCTGGTGCTCGCCAACGATGGTGCCGCCCCGTATGGAGTGTATGCCAAGCTCCTTGGGCTCCCGCTTTTTCCTCTGGGAGTGGCGGTCATAGACATACTTCATGCCGTTCTCCCGCACGCCGTTTACCGCGTCGGCCAGCATCAGGGCCGTGCCGCTGGGTGCGTCTATCTTCTGGTTATGGTGGGCCTCCACAATCTCAACGTCGAATTCGTCCCCCAGCACGCTCTCGGCGGTCCTTGCCAGCTCCATCAGCAGGTTTATACCCAGGGACATGTTCCTGGAGTAGAATACCGGCAGCTCCCTGGCGGCATCCTCTACAGTCTGCGCCTGCTCAGGGGAGTACCCGGTGGTACAGAGCACGGCCGGGGTATTGTGCTTTTTGCAGTATTGCAGGATGGGCTCAAGGGCGCTGGGGTGGGAGAAGTCCACCACCACATCCGCCCGCTCCGTGACGGCGCCCAGGTCCGTATATACCGGAAAGTCCAGCTGCATGGGCACGCGGTCAACGCCCGCGGCGATCCGGCAGTCCTCGCGTCCGGCGGCGATATTTCTCACGGCCGTGCCCATCTTACCGGCACAGCCGCAGAGCAGGATATTGGTCATATTTACACATCCGTTCCTTTTGCTTTAAGCTTTCTGTATCATTCCTCGATAAGCCCGTGCTTTTTCAGCAGGGCGCCCAGGGCGGCTCTCTTTTCGTCGGGCATAGTTGTCAGGGGCATCCGGCAGAAGTTGGTGGAGATAAGCCCCATCTGCCACAGGGCCTCCTTGATGGGAATGGGGTTCACGTCCATAAAGAAGCCGTCCATCAGGTCTATATACTGGCTGCTGAGCTTCCGCGCCGTGTCCAGATCGTTTTTCAGCATGGCCCCGGCCAGGCTGTGCATCTCCCCGGGAAGAGCGTTGGAGAACACCGAGATGACCCCTTTGCCGCCCAGGGCCATAATGGGCAGGACCTGATTGTCCTCGCCGGAGTACACGGTCAGATCGTCCCCGCAGAGGGCGATGGTCCGGGCCACAGAGGCCGTGTCGCCGTTTGCCTCCTTGGTAGCGACGATATAGGGGTTCTTTGACAGCTCCTTATAGGTGGCGGGCAGGATATTGCAGCCCGTGCGGCTGGGCACGTTATAGAGTATGCAGGGCATCTCCACGCAGTCGGCGATATAGTTAAAGCTCTCGATAAGCCCCTTCTGCGAGGTCTTATTGTAGTAGGGCGTCACCAGCAGCAGGCCGTCCGCGCCCAGATCCTTGGCCTTTAGGGACAGGTCCACGCAGAAGCAGGTGTCGTTGCTGCCGGTGCCGGCTATAACTGGCACACGGCCCTTGACCCTCTCGATGATGAAGGCGATGACCTTTAAGTGCTCCTCAGAGCTCATTGTGGCCGCCTCGCCGGTGGTGCCGCAGGCAATTATCGCGTCGGCCCCGCCGCTTATCTGGAGCTCAATAAGCTTCTCCAGCTCCTCCCAGAGGACCTCGCCCCGGGAGTCGAAGGGTGTGACAAGGGCGGTGCCCACGCCGGTAAAAACGGTATGTTTCATATACGGATTCCTCCCAATATCAAAGTGAAAGGTTTTGCGGGTCTCAGTCGAAATACCCCAGCTTGCACAAAAGCTCGGCCATGAGCAGCCCGCCGCCCGCAGCGCCCCGAAGGGTGTTATGGGACAGGCAGACGAACTTATAGTCGTACTGGGTGTCGGGCCGCAGCCGCCCGGCGGAGATGGCCATGCCGCCCTCCAGGTCCCTGTCGAGCTTCGGCTGGGGCCGGTTATCCTCCTCAAAGTAGTGGATGAACTGCTTTGGTGCGCTTGGCAGCTCCAGCTCCTGGGCGGGGCCCCTGAACTCCCTCCAGCGCCGGATTATCTCCTCTTTCTCCACCTTCTTCTCCAGGGAGAAGAACACCGCCGCCATATGCCCGTCGCTGACCGGCACCCGCAGGCACTGGGAAGTGATGGAGGGGGCGGAGGCGTTGACGATAACGCCGTCCTCCACATGGCCCCAGATCTTTAAGGGCTCCTGCTCGGACTTCTCCTCCTCGCCGCCGATAAAGGGTATCACGTTGTCCAGTATCTCCGGCATGGTCTCAAAGGTCTTGCTGGCCCCGGAGACGGCCTGATAGGTGCAGGCCAGCACCTTTGTGACCCCCAGGTCCATAAGGGGATGAATGGCCGGGACATAGCTCTGCAAAGAGCAGTTGCACTTGACGGCGATAAAGCCCCGCTTTGTGCCCAGGCGCTTTCTCTGGTGCTCGATGACCTTGTGGTGGTCCGCGTTGAGCTCGGGGATTATCATGGGCACGTCAGGAGTGCCCCGGTGCTGCTTGTTGTTGGAGATGACAGGGCACTCAAGCTTCGCGTAGGCCTCCTCAAGGGCCATTATCTCCTCGGACTTCATATTTACGGCGCAGAACACGAAGTCCACCAGAGAGACCACCTTCTCCATATCGGCCTGTGCGTCCAGGACCGGCAGCTTCGCCATGTCCTGGGGGATGGGCTCCTTCATGGCCCAGCGGCCCGCCACGGCCTCCTCATAGGTCTTGCCGGCGGACCTGCCGCTTGCGGCAAGGGCGGTGACCTTGAACCAGGGGTGGTCCTTTAAAATGGTGGTGAAGCGCTGGCCAACCATGCCTGTGCATCCGATTATACCCACACGGTACTGTTTCATTTTTCTTCTTCCTTTCGTGTCTCAGCTAGAAAACCGGTTGAAAAATCTCCGGCAATCATCTATAATAGATTTGATTATCCCGTCTATTATACCCCAGTCCGCGCCGCTTGTCAATTTTTTCGGACAGCATATACTATGATTTTTTCCTATGGAGAGTGAAAGCATGGAAACAGCGCCCATGAAGACCAGCGATTTTAACTTTGAACTGCCCGGGGAGCTCATAGCCCAGACCCCCATAGAGCCCCGGGACGCCTCGAGGCTCATGACCCTTGATAGGCGCACCGGCGAGACCGGGCACCGGCATTTCTACGAGATAGCGGAGCTGATACGCCCCGAGGACTGCCTGATACTCAACGACTCCCGGGTGCTCCCGGCGAGGATCTACGGCGTGAAGGAGGGCACAGGGGCCAATGTGGAGTTCCTGCTTCTGGAGAACAAGGGGGACGATACCTGGGAGGTGTTATGTAAACCCGGCAAGCGCGCCCGAGAGGGCAGCCGCTTCACCTTCGGCGAAGGCCTCTTTACCGGCGAGGTCATAGAAGTGAAGGAGGACGGCAACAGGCTGGTAAAGTTCACCTATGAGGGCGTATTCTTCGAGCTGCTGGACCGGGTGGGGCAGATGCCGCTGCCGCCGTATATCAAGGAGAAGCTTAAAGATAAGGAGCGCTATCAGACGGTCTATTCAAAGGAGGTGGGCTCCGCCGCCGCGCCCACAGCCGGGCTGCACTTCACGCCGGAGCTGCTTGATAAGCTGAGGGAGAGGGGCGTTGAGACCGGCTATGTGACCCTGCACGTGGGCCTTGGCACCTTCCGGCCCGTCAGCGCCGAGAATATCACCGACCATAAGATGCATGCCGAGCACTACTACATGCCCGCCGCCACGGCGGACCTGATAAACCGCACCAAAGAAAGGGGCGGCAGAGTGATAGCCGTGGGCACCACCAGCTGCCGCACCATCGAGTCCGTGGCCCAGCGGGAGGGCTGCTTCCGGGAGAGCTCGGGGTGGACGGATATTTTTATCTATCCAGGGTATGAGTTCAGGGGCGTGGACGCGCTCATCACCAACTTCCATCTGCCGGAGAGCACGCTCATCATGCTGGTCTCGGCCCTGGCGGGGAGAGAGAATGTGCTAAGGGCGTATGAGGAGGCGGTTAGGGAGAGGTATCGGTTTTTTAGTTTTGGGGACGCGATGTTTATCGTATGACGGAAAATTGAATCGAGAGTAAGACGCTGAAAAGCCCAGAGACCATGCGGTTTCTGGGCTTTTTTCTTATTCCTGAGCCTTGCAAGAAAATCGAACCTCAACGCCGTTTTTGAAGAGAATCGAGGTGGTAAGCCCGTTTTTTATACAAAAGTTTGTGACGACGGAGTTGAGGAAATCCTTGACGATTTGCGGGTCGATTTTGCGGATGAATTTCCCATAGTCCACGAAGCGTTTGTCCTGAAGCTGCTGGCTCAGGATGAAGTAGCTGGCCTTCGCTATGAACTCCTCATCGGACATGGTGATGGAGGATGCGACCTCGGCTTCCAGCTCTTCGAGCCGGGCGTCCTTTTCCTCCAGAGCGTCCATGAGTTGCTTGCGCTCCACAAGATAGTCTTTCTCAGCCATCGCTTCCTCACCGTAGAGGAAGAGCGACTTCAGCCGGTTTAGCGCCCTCTCCAGCCTGCGCTTCTCGGAGAGCAGCAGGTCACGCTCCTGAATGGCGGTGCCGGACTCGGCGGCGTCAACTGTGCAGGTCTCAAAGGCCAGCGGGTCAAAACCACTCCTGAGATGGGTGTAAAGCTCTTCGAGACCGGGGCGTTCGATGTGGTCCACCTGAGAGAACATATCCCCCCGCAGGAGCTTTTTCTCCAGCGTCTCGATGGAGGTGCTTTTGCCGAAGGAGTTGGAGGCCCGGATGAGGTTGGCAACGAAGTTCAGGGCAAAGGGGCCGAGAGTGACGTCAGAGACGTATTTGTTGTCACAGTCCCCGAAGCGACGCTGCCGAGAGCATTTGTAGACTGATGGACGCCAGCCGTCGGAGCGTTCCCGGTCAGGGGAAGCAATCATGGTGTAGCCGCAGCACCCGCATTTAAGCAGACCGGCGAAGATGTGTATGTTCTTACGCTGGTAGGTCATCCCAGCCCCGGCCCATCCTCGTTGCTTGCTTTGGAGCATGACTGCGATTATTTCCTGCCGTTCAGGGGTGACGATAGCCGGGTGGTGGTCAAGGACAAGCACCCATTCGTCCTTGTCCTTGACGGTGAAGCTCTTGCTGCTTTCGTCCCGGTAGTTGTAGCGGTATGTCCCAGCGTAGAAGGGATTGGTGAGCATCGTGCGGACGGTGGTGGGATTCCACGGTTTGCCGGTTCGGGAGCGTACGCCCTTCTCGTTGAGAGACTTGGCAACTGTAGTGAGAGACTTCACAGATTCGTAGAGGTCATAGATATGCAGCACTACCTGAGCCTCGTCCTCGATGATGGAGAACTGCTTGGAGTCCTTGTCGTAGGCATATCCGAAAGGGACTTTGCCGCCATTCCATATCCCGTCATTAGCACGAGAGAGCATGACGGCGCTGACCCGCTCTGAGGTCATGTTGCGCTCCAGCTCCGCAAAGACTAGGATGATTTTCAGCATTGCCTCGCCCATCGCCGAGGAGGTGTCAAACTGTTCGTTCTTGGAGACGAAGACAACGCCCAGCTTCTTCAGCTCCGCATACATGGCGGCGAAGTCGAGAAGGTTCCGGCTGATTCGGTCAATCTTCCACACCAGAAGATGGGAGAACTCCCCAGTGCGGACACGGGCCATCATGCGCTGGTAGTCCGGCCGGTCTGTATTCTTGGCGGAATAGCCTGCATCCTCAAAGACCACGCAGTCGGTGATGTCGAGGGCGTACTTGGCGTAGTTGATAAGCTCTTCCCTCTGGACCGGCAGACTGGCCCGGTCTACCTGATACTGCGTCGATACCCGAATGTAGATGGCCGCCTTCAGCGTAGTCACGGCATCGGCTGCCTTTTTAGCTGGTTTCCTCATGGTCAGACCTCCAGAAAAAGCGAAAATAAGTAGCAAACAAGGCAGCTCGGCTATCGTGAGCTGCCTTGTAATAATATACAAGTATCACGTGGCGAAATGCATAAAAACTATGCAATATGCCGGGGGGGGCACTCATCACCTTGTACACATTGCACAATAGCAGCTTGGATGCCGGAATAATCGGCCCGGATGGGGTTGAGTTGTAGGAGAGAGTTGAGGGAGATGGTCTTCTGTGGTCCGCAGATTTCGTCCAACTTCCACGTCGGGACGATATAAAACTTCCATTTATCAAGAATAAGGGGGTCAGCTTTGCTACGCTCCTTCACATCGTATAAACAAAAGACGTAGACGTCCGACTGGCGCTTAAATTCTCCGTAAAAACCCTTCTCTGCATCCCAGGCGTGGGTCTGGCGTATGCTGAAAATAATATTAGAGAGCTTGTCCTCGTTCCAGGATTGCAAGTAAGCGGAACTTTTGACCTCTATGCGAATGTTATTATGAATATCACCATAGATATCCTGCCACTGGCAGGGAAAGGTCAAATCCCATGGCAGCCAATTCTCATGACTGACTGCTACATCGAGTTCCAGAGCTGTGGCAACGATGAACTCACAATACGACCCACGGAGAGTGTTGTCTAGGAGGTCGGATGAACTCCACCTCCAGAAGTCACTTAGGAGATAGCCTGTTGGCATACCGTCAAAGCTGATATGCTCGTCTCCTGTTTTCAGTGTACCCATATCATCACCTCTTGAATTTATCGAAGGGAATAACTTTGCACAGCCTTAGACGGCTTCTGTCTTTTCCTGATTATCGATGGCCTCGATGATTACCTTCTGCTCCGGCGTGAGGAGCATGAAAGCGGTCATCATGGACCAGATTGCCTCCCGTTGTTCGAGCGACGCCTTTTCGTAGGCGGAAACCAGAATCTTCACGTCCGGGGCCTGCCGAGCCGTGGCCGGAGGCTCCACCCCCACCAAAGCGTCAAGGCTGACGTTCAAGACCTGTGCCAGCGCCACCAGAGACTCCACATTGGGAGTTCGGCCTTTCGGCCCGGTGGTGACGTAGCGGGAAATGGTAGTCTCGGTGACACCGAGCTTTTCCGCAATCTCCCGCTGAGTAGTGCCTCGTTGTAAAATGATTTTCTTCAGATTTTCCGCAAACATGGCCTTTTCGTACATAATAAATACCTCCCGAAAGTGATGACTTACCAATTATATATCACATCATACGGCTAGTAAACAAAATTTACCGAAATTATAAAAATACCTATTGACAATTACCAAAATGGTATGTTAGAATGAAGATACTAAAGGAGGTGAACACAGAATGAACCAACTGGAACTGGAGTACGCAAGAAAGAAGAAGGGCAAGTCCAAAGAGGAAATGGCGGCTGCCATCGGGAAGTCCGTAATCTCCTATAGCAAGAAGGAACGGGGCGATATTAACTTCAACGACGATGAGAAGCTCATCATTGTCAGAGAGCTTGACCTCACTCCAGAGCAGTTCAACGCTATTTTTTTTGACGGTAGCTTACCGTGCTGGTAAGCATCTGTGCAAGAATCATTCACGTGGTCATTTTACCGCAGAGAGGAGGTAAAGAAAATGGGGCGTGACGCTATGAAAGCCAGTGAGAATCCATGCTTTCGGTGTAGGAAAGAGGCCGCAAAGTACAACGACAAGCTATCCAGCCGTGAAGGAGCAGCGGAAGCTCTCGGCGTGTCTGCATCCAGCCTTGCCGACTATGAGCTGGGAATCACGAAGGTCATCCCGGTTGACAAGGTGGTGCTGATGGCGGACCTCTACAACGCCCCGGAGCTGAAGGCTTGGTACTGTACGTCGGAGTGTCCCATCGGAAAGAGCTTTCCGATGCCGTCCTCGGAGCTTTCGTCAGTAGAGCGCACGACGCTGAATCTGCTGAGGCAGCTCCGGCAGGAAGATGTAGAGGACGTGAAGGAAAAGCTCATCGACATCACGGCAGATGGAGTCATCTCAGAGGACGAACGGGTAGACCTTCGGCAAATACTGAGCTATCTTGATGGTCTCATCAAGGCGGCCGGAGAGCTTCGGCTCATTGGACTGAAAGCCATGAATGGAGGCTGATGGGATGGCAAACGTTGAGACCCTGAGAAGGCTGCTGGCGGAACAGTACGGAATCCACTCAGACAAAGAGCTGTACGAAGCCCTAAAGAACAAATCAAAGGTGAACATCGGCGTCTGCGTATCGCCGGTGAGGAAGGAATGTGAACAACATGAAAAAGACCGACGTATCGCATAAGCCCGGCGACATCATCGAGTTCGCTGGCAGCAAGTTCGTGGTGCTGGACATCCTCGACCCATACAAAGATGTGCCGGAAGGTCATGGGTACATAGACAACGGTCCCGACCTCTTCATCCTGTCTCTGGAGTCTCAGGGAAAAAGCCGGTTCGGTGACAGCAACAACTACGCCGAGAGTGAGCTGCGACGCAGGACGGACGCATGGATGGACGACCTGCTGGCCCATGGCGTTGACCCTGACCTCATACGAACCCGCACCCTTGACCTGACCACGATGGACGGCCACGGGAAGTATGGGGAGCTGACGGTGAAGGCCGCCCCGCTGACCATGGACGAGGCCCGGAAGTATGCCGACATCATCCCCAACTGTGACGACGCCTGCTGGCTGGCGACCGGCTGGGGTGGGCTGGAGAACTATGGCGCCTCGAGCGCCCTGAGCGTCAGCACTAATGGCGTCTGGGGCAGCTACCTCTGCACCTACACCTATGGCGTCCGCCCTGCTTTGATTATTTCCAATCTTCTCTTACCCTATGAAGAGTTTGACCTGAGTGGAATATCTACCAAGAAGCTGATGGAAGAGTTGCTCAAAAGAGCGGAGGAATAGTCATATGCAGACAATCAAAATAGAGCGGCGTCAAAGAAAGCCTTTTCCAACATTTCGTCCCAAGCGAGGTGTTCTAAGCGGGGAACAGCTTCGAGCTATTGCCAAATATGCTGCTTTAGCTGTAGCCGGAGTCATTCTTTTCAGAATCGGACAGGCTCGTGCCTTAGCTGAAAGAGGGTATGAAGCGATAGGCGGTGAAGGCTTTGCTCTTTTCCTACCAGTCATATACTATCTGGTTTTTCGGACAATCGGAGACACGGTGAGAGACATAAAAGGGAAAAAGAGATGAGAGCAGTAATCGACAGGGAAGGAGATTTCAGCGTGGAGCATGAAATAATGGCAGCGATAGAGTCAGCAGAACGTACCCTCGGCTTTGCCATCGATGACGAGACGGCCGAAGATGTGCTGGCCTACGCCAAAAGGAAGTGCGAGCTGAACCACAAGCCGGATGAGTACCTGCCGCTGCTGTACGAGAACGAGCTGACGGACTACTTCATGAGGCTGGAAATCAACCTGAGAGGAGAGATGAACCGTGTGCAGCGTATGTCTCAGGTCGCCATGTGACCCCAGATGCCCGAACGCACCTGAGCCTCCGACCGTTCACACCTGCAAAGACTGCGGGGAAGGCATCGTGCCGGGGGATGAGTTCGCCGAAATCGGTGGGGAGTATTACCACATCGAATGTCTGGAGAACATGACGACCCGTGAGCTTCTGGCTCTGCTGGATGTCTACACGGATACGGCGGAAATGGAGGGAGACGGATGGTAGAGATTCCTCAGCTCCCGGAGCTGACCTTTGAGGAGACCCGGCATATCTACCGGCTGAACGGCATGGAGATTCCGAGCGTCACGACGCTGATGAAGCCCCTGTCGGATGACTTCTACCACACCGTCAGCCAGTCGGTGCTGGACCGGGCGGCCAAGAGAGGCACAGCCATCCACAACGCCATTGAGAATTTCACAGAGTTTGGAGTGGAGGACATCGACCCGCAGTACGCCGGGTATTTTTCGGCCTTCCTCCAATGGTGGAACCGCCGGAAGCCGGTGCCGCTGGCGATGGAGCAGAGGGTCTATCACAAGATTCTGAGGTACGCAGGCACGGCTGACCTCATCTGCGACATCGGCGGACGCCTGACGCTGGTGGATTACAAATCCTCCGCTCAGGTGAACACGAAGCTGTGTGCCGTGCAGCTCGAAGGGTACGACAGGGCCTTCGAGAGCCACGGGGTAAAGGTCGATGACCGGCTGATACTCCACCTATCCAAAGACGGCTATCAGGAAGTGCCGTTCCAGCGCAGCTCAAAGTGCTGGTCGGTGATGTCTTCGCTGATGACCATAAGAAACTACATCAACGAATCATAGGAGGTACAACAGATGAACCAGAAAGAGAGCATTGTGGCGGTCATGCCTGAGCTGGAGCCGGTGGACGAGCAACAGCTCACGCAAGAGGTCACGGACATTGAGCTCCGGGCGGAGAGCTTCGTCATCCAGACCCCGGAGGACTACGAGGCCGCCAGTGAGTTCGGAAAGCTGCTGAAGCAGAAGGCCGCCGAGGTCACGGGCTTTTTCAAGCCCATGAAGGACAGCGCATATCAGGCACACAAGGCGGTATGCGACCGCGAGAAGGCCATGCTGACCCCGCTGAAGAACGCTGAGAAAATTGTGAAGAAGACGATGGGCGACTACCTCATGGAGCAGGAGCGCATCCGCCGGGAGGCTGAGGAGGCCGCACGTCGGGCCGCTGAGGAGGAGCGGGAGCGCAAGCTCAAAGAGGCGATGGCGCTGGAGGCCGCCGGGGACAAGGAAGGGGCTGAAGCTGCTGTGGAAGAGGCTGTGGTCATGGATGAGGCCACCGGCTACTCCGTACCGGCACCGGTCAAGCCCAAGGTCTCCGGCGTCAGCACGTCGAAGGATTGGGAGATTACCAGCATCAACACAGCGAAGGTGCCGGTGAACTTCAACGGAATGGAGCTTCGCCCGGTGGACCAAGCAGCCGTCATGCGGCTGATTCGGGCATCCAAGGGGAGCATCGCCATCCCCGGCATCGCCTACCGTGAGGTGGCGAAAATGAGCTTTAGGAGGTAATGGAAATGACGACCGCTATGAGCAAGGCTGAGAGCAACGCCCTTGTTGTGAGCTACGATGTCCTCGGAACCCATGTTGAGCTGGACCTGCCCTTTGTGAAGAAGTATCTGGTCCGGGGCCGGGCGGAGCTGACCAGCGACCAAGAGCTGGTGTTTTTCATGAACACCTGCAAGATGCAGGGACTCAACCCGCTGGTAAACGGCGAAGTTTACCTCATCAAGTACAGCAAGGACGACCCCGCTCAGATGGTGGTCGGCAAGGACGCCTACCTTCGTCGAGCCTTCGAGCATCCTGACTACCTGTATAAGCAGGACGGCATCGTTGTCCTGCGGGGTAATGAGGTCATACAGAAAGAGGGGTGCTGCCTCTACCCCGGAGAGCAACTGCTGGGCGGCTGGTGCCGGGTGTTCTTCGTTCGCAACGGAAAGGAGCGCACGGCCTTCAAAGAGGTGGCCTTCAGCGAGTATAACAAGGGCCAAGCCAACTGGAAGTCCAAGCCTGCGACCATGATTAACAAGGTGGCTATCAGCCAGTGCGTCCGGGACGCCTTCCCGAAGGACTATGAGGGCGTCTACTCCGAGGACGAGATGATTGCCTCCGGCGCAATCCCGGTCGAGTACACCGAAGTCGGCGATGAGCAGCCCCCGGAAGAGGAGGACCCCGTGATTACGCAGGAACAGCGCCAGATGCTCTTCCGCACGGCTCAGAAAGCATTTGGCACAGAGGAAGGGAACGCCATCGTCAAGAGCCTGATTGCCGAAATCGGGCTTACCTCCACCACCGGCATGAAGCAGTCGGCCTACAAGAAGGTCGTCGAGAAGCTGATGGACGCCTGCGAAGCCCAGCGGGAATCTCAGCAACCGCCTGAAAATGGACCTGAAGGCGAGGAGCCGGAAGGCTGAGGCCCCGGCTGAGATACTGTGCGAAGGTGGTGAAGGGATGGCATGGATAAGTGTTTATCAGGAGGTTGACGGCCCGAAGCTCAGGCGGTTGGCAAGGCTGTTGGAGACCAGCAAGGCAGAGTCTCTCGGCATCCTGAATTTCCTGTGGTTCTGGGGCATGAACAACGCCGATGAAACCGGCAAGGTCTTGGAGGCAAGCCGGGAGGACATCGAAGATGCCCTTGCCGGGACCACCAGAATCCGTCCCGAAGCCGTTGTAGACGCCCTGTTTGAAGCCGGTTGGCTCGATGCTTCAGGTGATGACATCCTGATTCACGATTGGGACCAGTGGCAGGAACAGTGGTACAAACTCCAGCGCACCAGAAAGAACAACGCAGAACGCATGAGGCGTGTGCGAAGCGAAGAGAAGCAGGCCAGCGGCCCCAAAACGCCCACGGCGGAGCCGGAGGCACCGGGGCCGCAGCCTGCGCCAGAAGAGCCTCCACCCTCCGATGAGCCGGTTGCGCCCAAGAAAAAGAAGGCCAAGGATGGGCCAGAGAAAAAGAAGTATGCCGAGTTCGTCAAGATGACTGAGCAGGAATATGACAAGCTCGTCAGCCAGTTCGGAGAGACGTTTACACTGGCCTGCATCGAAGAGCTGGACAACTACAAGGGGGCCAAAGGACGGACCTACAAGAGCGACTACCGGGCCATCCTGAGCTGGGTCGTTGACCGAGTGAGGGAAAAGAGGCCCGGTCTGGAGAAGGCCAGCAAGGAGACTGTCCAGACAGCGCCCCAGAGCAAACCAGCAAATCCATTTGAGAAATGGGGTGATGAACAATGAACGGAATGGACCTGCTGAAACCCGTGATAGAAGCAGCGAACAGAAACAACGCTCAGGTTGACGGTGACTATCTCGATGACGATGGCCTTCTCTGCTGCGGGAAGTGCCACACACGGAAGCAGCTCGTGGTGCATCTGCCGGAGAACCTCAGCTCGTCGGGTATGCCGAGGGAGATGACAGTCGGAGTCCCCTGCGAGTGCCGGAAAAAGACCATTGAGAGGGAGGAACGGTTAGAGCAGGAGCGTAAGGAGATGGAGGCCGTCGCCGCCCTGAAGAGGCAGAGCCTCATGGACGACCGGCTGGCCGATGCCACCTTTGAGAACTTCCAGCAGACAAAGCAGAACGCCCGTCAGCTCAGGCTGTGCCGCCGGTATGCGGAGTGCTTCAACGAGATGATGGAGAAGAATCAGGGCCTCCTGTTCTACGGCGGGGTAGGAACCGGCAAGACCTACGCCGCCGCCTGCATCGCAAACTACCTGCTGAATCGCCGCCGGTCGGTGGTGATGACATCGTTCGTGAAGCTGCTGGAGTCCATGATGAACTTCAAGGAAGATGACAGCGTTTTGATTTCCCGGCTGAACCGTGCCAAGCTGCTGATTATCGACGACCTCGGAGCTGAACGTAGCACGGACTTTGCGTTGGAGAAGGTCTACGACATCGTGGACAGCCGATACCGGGCCAAGCTGCCTGTCATCCTGACAACAAACCTCAGCTTGGATGAGCTGATGCAGGCGACGGATATTCGGTACACGAGAATCTACGACCGCATCTTTGAGATGTGCTACCCGCTGGAGTTCGTCGGACGGTCGTGGCGGAAGGCTGAGGCCAACCGCCGGTTCAAAGAATTTGAGACGTACATGGAGGAGGGAGACGATGGATAGGCTCTACATCACATCGGAGGCAGACCGCTCGGCTGTGGCGGCTGTCCTTCTGAAGAACAAATACACGGTCAGGTCTGGTAGTCAGCGCAGGACCGGGAGCAGGAGCTACGACTACTTTCTGGAGTTCTGGAATGAAGGAAAGAAGCCGGTGGAGAACAAAATCAGCATAGACGAAGAGGCTGACCAGCTCACCGTTGCGACAGTGCTTATCAGGAACAAGTACACAGTCAGGTGTTTCTTCCAGAAGAGGAACGGCGTAAAGGAGTATTTTCATCTGGAGTACGAGCTGAATCTGGCGGCGAAGAAGGAGGTGGAGGAGTGAGGGCGAAGTTCTGCATCCATGGAGACCCGCAAGGCAAGGGCCGCCCCCGGTTCTCCACCGTCTGCGGCCATGTTCATACCAGAACCCCGGATGAGACGGTGCTGTATGAGAATCTGGTGAAGACCGAGTACCGGCAGCAGGTAGGGGTGAAGTTCCCGGATGACGCCATGCTGGACGTTCGGATTTTTGCCTACTACCCCATCCCGAAGTCTGTAAGCAAGCGGAAGCGGCAGGCCATGCTTGATAGGAAAATCCGCCCCACGAAGAAGCCCGATTGGGACAACGTGGGAAAGGTTATCTGCGATTCTTTGAACGGCATCGCCTACCGTGACGACGCTCAGGTCGTGGACAGCATGGTCAGGAAGTTCTATGGGGAAGACCCAAAGGTGGTCGTGACCATCGAAGAGATTGAAAGTCGAGAATGAGTAAGGAGGGAAACGATGGCGATTAAATGGGACGACATCGACATCATGGTTACAGCCCTGAGTAACGAAATCCGGCTATGCAAGTCGAAACCCGTAAAAGACGGCCCTCCTGACGCACGGTTTGCAACGGACATGAGCGACGATAAGACCGAGAAATGCGTCAAAGCGGTCATGCAGTATATGCTCAACTGCTGTGAGGAGGAGGACGTCTGCGCAAAAATTTTTACGATTCCCGGCATCTGCCGACTTGAGCTGACAGACCTGAAGAAAGCCCCGGACGGTGGTGCGGGAAAACAATAGGAGGGAATATCCATGTGTGATACAAAAGTTTACCCCATGTCGCTGAACGGCGACACATTCAACGCTCTGAAGACCGACTTCGACCAGATGCTCCGCAAGCTGCTGAGTGGTATGGAGAAGTTCGAGTGCGAAGAGGGCACCCTCAACATCAAGGTGGGAGTGAAGCTGGAGAAGGACCAAACCCGTGACTTCGAGGTCCATGAGTACGAGGCCATGCGGGACATTGTGAAGCCCACCTTCAAGCATGAAATCTCCAGTGCCATGCAGGTGAAGGACAAGAAGACCGGCAGCCTCGGCGGTAACTATGAGCTGGTGTGGGACCGGGACAGCGGCCAGTACGTCATGCGGAACATCGACGACGGCCAAGTAACCCTGTTCGACACCGAGGGCAGCAACGTCATACAGATGCCGGAGCCTCCGGCGCTCCCAGCCGGAACGGTTATAAACGCCGATTATCGGGAGCTGGAGGATGGTGGAGAGCAGGTTGCATCTGAGGACGCTGGGGAGCAACAGGACGTTTCTGACGGCCATAAGAAGACCGGAGATAGCCCTTTTGATTACCTCTGCAAGTTCGTAGGTGAGGACATGGATGTTGTGTGTAGAGAACAGGGTATGTACACTGTACGCTCTAATGGCAAAGCGGTTCTTTCCTCTGGCTTTAGCACTAAGGACCGTTTTTATTGCTCTGCTGAGAAGCTTGCACCTCATGTGGGCCATGCCATCGTCTGTGAGTTGTGGCCGAACAGTGTGGTCATCCGTTGCGATGAATGTAATGAGACACTCTTCGAGGTGGCAGTCGAAGAAGGCGAAGAGGACGAATCCGCCGACTACCCCTATGAGGAGCCGGGTGAAGAGCTGGGGGATGAGTGATTGTACTACGGAACCTGCTTCCTGTGCGGCAGGGTGGGGTGGCTGGAGGAACACCATGTTTTTCCGGCTGCCCTCCGCAGCAAGTCCGAACGGTTCGGCCTGAAGGTCGGCCTGTGCGGGGATAGCTGCCACCGCAACGGGAGATACGCCGCTCATCAATGCCGGGCCACCGCCGACGCCCTGAAGCAGTTCTGGCAGGTCAGGTACATGATGCAGCACAAAGCCAGCGTCGCAGATTTCCGGGCAGAGTTCGGCAAGAATTATCTGGAGCTGGACTATTACGATGACGAGAGGAGCTACCCCATGAACATCATAGCAATCAGCGGGCGTCTTGTAAAAAACCCCGAGCTGAGGTACACCAAGAGCAACAAGGCGGTGACGGCGTTCACGGTCGCCGTGGACCGTCCCGGCGTGAAGGATAAGACGGACTTCATCGACTGCGTGGCGTGGGGGAAGAAAGCTGAGTTCGTCTGCCGTCACTTCAGGAAGGGCAAGCGGATTGAGGCATCCGGCGTCCTGACAACCCGTACCTACGAGAAGGACGGCCAGAAGCGGAAGGCCACTGAGTTGCGCTGCGACCAAGTGTTCTTCGGCGACAGCAAGCCGGAGGACGGACAGCCGGCTTCTCAGCCTTCCGGCGGGGACACGTTCCAAGAGATGATGGACGGCGACGATGGCCTGCCGTTCTAAATGGCAGACAGAAAGGATGAGACTTATGATGAAGTTTGTAGCAATTATTGAATATACCACAAAAGTACAAGCAGGGGCCATTGTGAGGGCTAAGAACCGAGTAGACGCATGGAAAAAGCTGCTGAAATCTGCCGATGACGGTAATGGCGTTTCCTCCATCCACATCTGTGAGGTTCTCCCGGATATGGAGCTGAGGGCATGAATGTAGTTAGTTTTGGGGGCGGCACGAACAGTACGGCCATGATTATAGGGATGCACCAGCACGGAATCCCTGTTGACCTCATCTTGTTTGCTGACCCCGGAGGAGAGCAACCACACACCTACGAGTACATCGAAATATTCAACAGGTGGCTATCGGCTCATGGGCTGCCGAAGATTATCACGGTGTATAAGACTGACAAAGACGGGAACCGCCTTACCTTGGAGCAGGAGTGTCTGCAAAATGGAACGCTTCCAGCAATTGCATACGGGTACAAGAGATGTAGCCTGAAGCACAAGATTGGCCCACAGGAGATTTTCTGTAATAATCATCCACAATGCAAAGAGGTATGGGCTACAGGGGGGCGTGTCCATAAATTCATCGGGTATGATGCAGGAGAGACCAGAAGAGTTAGTCATGCTGCCCCGATAAATGCAGCAGACAAGAAGTACGAGGCGCATTATCCGCTTTATGAGTGGGGATGGACTCGGCAACAGTGCATACTCATCATTGAGGAAGCTGGCCTTCCGTTACCGGGGAAAAGTTCGTGCTTCTTCTGCCCGTCAATGAAAAAGGCTGAGATAGTGGCGTTGTGGGAGAAATATCCAGAGCTGTTTCAAAGGGCTGTTGATATGGAGCATAACGCAGCTCCGAACCTGAAGACAGTCAAAGGACTTGGCCGTGACTGGTCATGGGAGCAGTTCAAGGAAGCTTTTTTTGAGAACAAGAAGTGGGAAGCTGCTCAGATAACCCTTGATGACCTGTTTAGAGATTCGCCTGGAGGATGTTTGTGCGGCGCACCATGCGGGTGCTATGACGGATAAAAGGAGGATTATATATGCAGAAGACAAAGATTGAGTGGTGCGATGCCACATGGAACCCCGTGACCGGCTGCCTGCATGGGTGCGAATACTGCTATGCCCGGCGCGTGGCGCAGAGGTTTGGGAAGGAGCTGCCGGATTTTAGCGGATATCCAGCAACTCACTGCGGCTCACATATGTTGGATAACAAATTTGATAATAACCCCTATCCCTTCCTGTTTGAACCCACTTTTCACGCTTATCGCCTGAAGGAGCCCCAGCGCAAAAAGAAGCCGCAGACCATTTTTGTTTGCAGCATGGCCGACCTGTTCGGTGAGTGGGTGCCGGTCGAGTGGATAGAGGAGGTTTTTGACGCTTGCAAGAAAGCGCCCCAGCACAAATACCTGTTCTTGACGAAAAACCCAAAGCGGTATAAGAGCCTTATTAAAGACGGTAAATTGCCGGAGAAAGACAATTTCTGGTATGGCTCGTCTATGCCAACCCCGACTACCCTATTTGCGTCGAGCGAACGCCACAACACGTTCGTCAGTATCGAGCCGATGATGCAAGCGTTTCCACGGGCAGAGGGTCACCCAGCTGGGAAGGTTCGATGGACTATCCTTGGCGCTATGACCGGCCCAGGAAGCCAGAAGCACCAGCCAAAGCGGGAATGGATAGAAGCTGTGGTGGAAATAGCAAAAGCGAGGGGGACGGCTATCTTTATGAAGGACAGCTTACTGCCCATTGTGGGAGAAGAAAATATGCTCAGGGAATTTCCGTGGGAAGGAGGGGATGGAACGTGATGACGTTCTTCCGAATCCTGATGCTGGTCGGAGCTTTCCTGTCCCTCTTCGGAGGCATCGCATCTAAAGACGACCGGGAGGGCCGACGGCTCATCCTGATGGAGCTGACGACTGGCGGCCTGTTCCTGCTGTCCCTGATTATTCAGTAAAGAGAGGAGAATCACCATGAAAGATGAGTTCCTGAGAATCTACCAAGAGAACGTCAATAGGCCCGGCGCCGAGGAGTTCTTGAAGTGGCTGGAGTCCACGGACTTCTTCAGCGCCCCGGCCTCCACCCGTTTTCATCTGGCACAGCCCGGCGGTCTGGTGGAACATAGCGTCCACGTCTACGAACGCCTGAAGGCCCTGTGCGAGCTGGAGGAGAATCTCACCCCGGCGCACCAAGGGCCGACCGCTGAGGCCATCGCCGTCTGCGGCCTGCTGCACGACATCTGCAAGGCCAATTTCTACGGCGTGGAGATGAGGAACCGCAAGAACGACAAGGGCCAGTGGGAGCAGTACCCGTTCTACATCGTGAACGACCAGCTCCCTTACGGACACGGAGAGAAGTCGGTCTACATCATCAACGGCTTTATGAAGCTGACCCGTGAGGAGGCTATGGCTATCCGCTGGCACATGGGAGGCTTCGATGAATCGGTCAAGGGCGGGAGCCACGCCATGAGCGACGCCTTCAGTCAGTTCCCGCTGGCGGTCCTGCTCCATGTGGCCGACCTGCAAGCGACCTACCTTGACGAAAGTGACGGAGAGACATGAATCTGGGAAAGGTGAATATATGGGGAAACTCATGCAGGCATATTGCCAGTAGGCTTGCGGAGTTAGACGAATTACACCTGAGCATACAGAAAGTATCTGGATATACTGTTGAGCAGCTATTGCAGATGTTTTTAGCTGGCTGTGAGATGAAGCGTCCAGAATATCCAAGTATCGAGGAAATCGAGAAAGCGAGGTACAGCTATATGATGCACGAGATGAGCCTGCTCCAGGGGGCCATCGCCAAGTATGGCAAGGACGCCCAGATGAAGATGGTGCTGGAGGAGATGTCGAAGCTTCAGAAGGAAATCTGCGAGCTCTGGAGGGGCAAGGACAACCGGGACGCCATCGCCGAAGAGGTGGCCGACGTGGAAATCATGCTGGACCAGTTGAAGCTGATGCTGGACATCCCGTACCAAGTGGAGCAGCACCGGCAGAAGAAGCTCCAGAAGTTGCAGGAGAGATTGGAGGAAAAGGAATGAGCAAGGACACGGAAAACACCGGCGCCATCCGCAGGCTCCCGAAGGTGGGGATGGGAGACCCGGATGACGGGGTAGAGATGATGGCACAGTGCAACGTGATGAACTTCAAGGTCAAGGACAAGGAAGTCACCGGCATTGGCAGCCAGCACCTCGCAAACTGCAAGATGATGGCGAGCTTCGAGAACGGGGTGGTGTCCATCTCAGTCAGGGACGGCAGGCCGTTCATGGTCTCCGTCCGGCTGGACGAGCTGATGGCACTGCTGAAGGAAGCAGCCGACTACCGCAACGAGAACGACCAGAAGGCAACTGAATAGCAAGAACCGGCGACTGTCCCTTCCCCGTAAGGGGAGGGGGCGGGAGCTGGGGAAGGAGGATAAATACGATGGCAGAGAAGAAATCCCAGCTTACGCCAGAACTGAGGAAAGAAATCGTGGAGCTTGCCATTGAGACCTATCGTAAGGAGGTGGAGAAGCATCGAGAGCAAAATCGTGACCGCCGCCTGCACAACACGAAAATGCTGATGGAAAAGTACAGAGGTTTTGTGGTACACAGCGAGAGCGCAGTCTATGACGCCCTACAAGTCGATGGCGACGAAGAACTCAGAGATATTATGGAACTTATGGACTGCGGAGAAAAGGGATTCTCAGTAGAGAGTGTTAGACAGAGTGTAGCTAGAACACGCATTTTGGTCCACCATGTGAACAGGATGCTCGAATTTTACGAGTATAGGTGCAAGAACTCCAAGAAGTCTGAGGACGCACGACGGTTTCGTGTCATCAAAGCAGTGTATCTCGACGAAGAGAACAAGACACCAGAAACGCTTGCAGAAGAAGAACACGTCGAGGTTAGGACAATCTATCGGGACCTGAAAGCAGCGATACAAGAACTGAGTGCCCTGATATTCGGCTACTTCGAGTGAGTAATGACATAAACGTGTCATTGACATGGCAATTACCAATATGGTATTATTTAGGAGCGATATAGCGATGTGTCACCCCAAAAAAGAGCTTCCAAGTGGTAGTTGCACCTGTGCAAAATCCGCGATATATCTTGAAATCACGGGAAAATCCTATTGACACCAGTGGTGGGTAAGTTATAATGAAGATGACCCAAAACTTACCAAATCGGATAGGAGGCTCGACTGATGGAAAGAAAGTCTGACAAGGTCAGAAGACTGGTAGCAAGAGGAGCGATGAAAGAGGCTCTGAGAATTGCCAAAGACTTCAGACTCGGAATCACGAAAGAACAGTCAGACGCCATGAAGCTTGCCTATGAGTGCATGGTTCATGGAAAATTCTACACCCAGCTCGGATATGATTTAGGAGCAAGGATTGCAGAAGGCGTAGACGTTCTAAATGAGTTGTACGGGAGGGGAGAGGCAGCGTGATATACACTAGCAGATACAGCAATCCGGAGCTGAAAAGCGGGATGTATACCGTAGTTGGCATAACGCGAGGGGCTCCGCAGTTTCGGCTCGGATATGCTTTAGCGGGAAACATCATGGAGATAGCTCCTCCTGGATGGCTGTTCAACGAGTATGACAGGAAGAGATTTACAGAAAGATATTTTCACAACATTGACCGAATAGGAGTTAGCGCGATAAAGTCGATTTTGACAAGGTATGAAAGTCTTGGAAAGCCAGTCGTTCTTTGCTGCTACGAGGACGTGCGAAAACCTGGAGAGTGGTGTCATCGGCTTGTATTTGCCGAATGGTGGGAAAAGAACACGGGGGAACATATTGAAGAGTTGAATGACCCGTCTCCAAACAAATGGCTCAAGAAGCAGGTTGTCAAGGAAATGGAAGACGAACCTACTGACGAGCAAATGAAAATGTGGTAATATCCGCCGATAGCTCAGAAGCAGAGCACCTGACTCTTAATCAGGAGGGCGCATGGTTCAAACCCATGCTCGGCGGACCACATATAGAGGGATTATATCAGAAATGATATAATC
Organism: uncultured Eubacteriales bacterium; assembly: GCA_910584745.1. Taxonomy (GTDB): domain Bacteria; phylum Bacillota; class Clostridia; order Oscillospirales; family Acutalibacteraceae; genus Acutalibacter. The sequence goes on along the minus strand of CAJUDG010000001.1, from coordinate 231,914 downwards.
CCTCATCTTTTTCCGCTCTCCAGAGGCTCATGTCCTCTGGAATAACCTTCTCTATGGAGCGGTTCAATTCCAATCGATACCAGAAAGAAATTATCAAAAGGACGGTGGCAGAATTGCCGAAGTTTCAGAACCCGGGAGCTTTCTTCCTTGGAACACTGGTAGCTCAGGAGCAAAAGTTTCTAAAGCCACTGGTTGAAAACGCAAGAAAGCAAGGATATACAAGATTTGTAGAACCTTGTGCAGGGGCCTTTGCCATGTCTCACATAGCAGCTCAGAGTGGATATAAGCCATCTGAAATCGAGTCCAGTGATGTGGCAATGTTTACTTCCATTATGGGATATGCTATTACCGGGCAGTCATTGGAAGAGCTGGAGCTAAAAGCCCAAGGGTTTACGAGCGAAGAACTCCTTGACCCAGCTATCGCCTTGTACGCCTGGCTCTATCTAAAGACGGTTAAGAACGCCGGGAAGGAATATTTCTACGGAATCATGCGAGACCTGGAGTTTCGCAAAGAGCAGCACCTTACATACATACGTGAACAGCTCGAACGTGCTAAGCAGTCTCTTAATGGTATGTCATACCGTACACTCGATATGTGGAAACATCTTGATGAGTGTTACGATGACCCTCATTGTCTGGTCATTGCTAACCCGCCAACCTACACGGAAGGGTTCGAGAAGTGGTACGACACAGGTGGAAGGATGACATGGAAGGAACCGCACTACGGCATCTTCGACCCATCCCACGGTCTGATTGACCTGTATGAGAAGATGCGAGACGCCAAATGTCTGTTGGTCTGCTATGAGGAGAACGTACCCGGCATGACAGCCGGTGCCCCTATCTTCGCACGGTACGGGGTACGGGACGGGGTCAATGTCTACCTGACCACCAACCGACCGGATGAGGCAACCGCGCTGGCAGAAGGCAAGAAAATCACAAGACCCAATGAGGGCAAACTGGAGCCGCTGGATTGCTCCATACTGTCACGAGACTACGAAATCACACGGAAGTCCAGGATACAGGTCACGCAGATAGAGCGCACAGCAGCGCAGTATTACCGCAAACTCTGGACCCACAACTTCGTGGGTTCGTCTGCGCCAATCAACATGGCGCTGCTCATCGACGGTATGCTGGCTGGGGTTTTCGGACTCGATAAGTCCGCGCTTACGATGGGGGCCTTCGGAACGCAGGTATCTGACGCTGTGTTCCTGATGTATGGCATGACCATCCCGCACAAAAAGTACCGGCTGGGACGGCTGTTGACCATGCTTGCCCAGAACAGGCCCTTGATTATGAGCATATGCACCGACTTGGAGAAGGAGAAAGCCAAGTCTCTGAAGACTGTGCAGATGACCAAGTACCCTGAAGCGAAAGAAATGCGAGGGCTAATGGAGTTGACCAAGAAGGTGCCGGACAAGAAGATGGGCTACCGGCTCACCTACGAATCCCCACTGTACGACCGAAACGCCAAGCAAGCACTGAAAGAATGGTTAGGGAGGGAAGAACGATGGCTGACACAGCGCGAGAAAGCAAAATCCAGTCAGTGAAGTATGATGTCGTGGCGGACATGGGCTCCGGGCTCGTAATTGCCAAGGTCAAGTTGACCGACTTCCGTGAGCAGGATATAAATGCCCGTATCATGAAGACTGAGATGCAGAAACAGCTTACGGACAACATCAAGAAAAGAGGACAACTTGAAAGTCTTCCGTTCTGTGCCCTCATTGACGGAAGGATTGAAATAATATCCGGCCACCACCGCATACGTTCCGCAAAAGATAGCCATGCGCTAACAGAGATTTTTGTCATCTTGGACACTACCGGGCTCAGGCGCTCCCAGGTAGCGGCGAAACAGCTTGCCCACAATGCTATATCGGGTTTTGATGACCAATCTACCCTGAAAGAAATAGCAAGGCTTATAGATGACGTGGATGATATGTTGGAAAGCTATATTGGCAAAGACATCATCGGGGAGCCTATGGCGGAGCTGGAGAAACTCTTGTCACCAAAGGTGGAGTTCGACTGGAAGAACATCACGTTTACGTTTCTGCCCCATCAGGTGCGGGACTTTGAACAGCTTGTGAAGGCTCTCGGCTCTGTATCGCCGGATGTCCTCGGTGTAGCAGACATTGACCAACACGAGGAGTTTATCGAGACCATCACTAAGTATCAACAGTTCGCAAACGTCAAGAATACTGGTGCTGCCATCCACGCTATGGTCAAATCTACCGAGAGAATGTTTGAAGATTTGCACTTTGAGGAAAGTCAGGAATGGGTACAGTTGCCGAACATCTTTGGGTCTCCGGCCATTCCAAAAGAAGCAGCGGATATTATCAACGAAGCCCTAAACAAGATGGTGGAAGAAGGCCATATTGGGGCAAAGAACAAATGGCAGGCGTTGGAGTATTGGGCAGCAGATTTCCTTGCCGGAAGGTAGGTGATATGCAATGCCTGCTGAAACTAAATATAATCCTAAGTATCATGATAATTGGGCTTGGTCATTAGCTTTGAAAGGGGCAACAGACCAGGAGGTTGCTGATGCGTTCGGGGTGACCCGGAGAACGATACTAAGGTGGAGAAAACAGTACCCTTCATTCGATGAATCATATCAAGCTGGCAAAAATGGTGCTGACGCAAATGTGAAGAAATCGCTTTACGACCGAGCTATTGGATTTGAGTATACAGAAAAGGAAAGCACCATTGACATTGACCCAAAAACCGGGGAGCAGAAACCGGTTCGTGTGCGAACTATAACTAAAAGAACAGTCCCAGACACAATGGCTATCATGTACTGGCTCAATAATCGGAGTAAGGGTGAGTTCTCTCAGCGGCAGGAAATCACGCTCGGCGGGTCTGTGAAGACATCGCCGATGGAAAAGCTGACCGAGGAGGAATTGCGCTCCCTTGCCCGTTTGGACGGGGAGCAGGATGACGAAGAGTAGGCGTCAGCTATCGCCAGCTCTGAAAGAATCCATCGCCACCGCCGCACGGTATGAGCTGGCACGAAGGCACTACGCAGATTACGTCCAGCTTGTCCATGCAGGCAGGTGGAAACGAGCCAGACACCTCGACCTCGTGTGCCGGGAGCTGGAGAACATCATGGCGGGAAAGACCAAGCGGCTGATGATATTCATGCCGCCACGTCATGGCAAGTCAATGACAGTGACAGAAACTTTTCCTTCGTTCTACCTAGGAAAGAATCCAGAGAAACGTGTCATTGAGGTTAGCTACAGCGGGAGCCTTGCTGAACAGTTCGGAAAAAGAAACAGGGACAAAGTAGAAGAATATGGACGGGCGCTTTTCGGGAGAGGAGTTTCTCCTGTTCAGGCAACAAAAACCAACTGGAACCTAGAGAACGATACGGGAGGCATGATTTCGGTCGGCATCGGCGGCTCTATCACGGGCTACGGTGCCGACTTGCTTATTGTAGACGACCCTATCAAGAACCGGGCTGAGGCTGAGTCCCAGACCTACCGTGAGATGCTCTGGAACGAGTACCAGTCAACCGTGAGTACCCGTTTGCAGGCCGGAGGCGCTGTCATCATCATCCTGACCCGGTGGCATGAAGACGACCTTGCCGCCCGGCTGCTGAATCCTGAGTATGGCAAGGTGGAAGATTGGAAAATCATCTCTCTGCCTGCTGTCTGCGAGGATGAAGAGAACGATGCCCTCGGCCGCTCCGTCGGAGAGGCCTTATGGCCTGCTGGCGGCTATGACGTTGATTGGTGCGCCCAGCAGAAGGAGACCGTCGGAACCTACGCATGGTCGTCACTGTATATGCAGACGCCCACGCCCAGCTCCGGCGGTATGTTCAAGCGGGAGTGGTGGAAACGCTGGACCGTCCTTCCCTCCGGCCTCATGGATTTTGTGCAGTCGTGGGACTGCACGTTCAAAGACAAGGACACCTCAGACTTCGTGGTCGGTCAGGTGTGGGCGAGGAAGGGAGCAGACCGCTACCTTCTGGACCAAGTTCGAGCTCGCATGAACTTCACGGAGACGCTGAACGCCATGAGAGACCTGTCGGCCAAGTGGCCCCAGACCATCCGAAAGCTGGTGGAAGACAAAGCCAACGGCACAGCGGTCATCGAGGTGTTGCGGAAGGAGATTCCCGGCATCGTTCCCGTGGAGCCGTTCGGCGGTAAGGTTGTCCGGGCACACGCTACGACCGCCGTGGCCGAGGCCGGGAATATCTACATTCCCGCCGCCAGTGTTGCCCCGTGGGTGGGTGACTTCGTGGAAGAGATGGCGTCCTTCCCCAGCGGCGCCCATGACGACCAAGTGGACTGCTACTCTCAGGCCAACGCCTACTACAATGAGAATACAGCCTTTGATATTACGTCCCTGATTACATGATGAGAGGAGTGAGAAGAGCATGAGAACACCGCAGAGTGAGCTGGAGCGGCGCCGGTTGAACGAGCGTGGCCGACAAATTCTCCAGAGGAAGGCTGGCACAGCCGTCCGCCCCATGCGAGAGGATGGCTATGTCAACCTGCTGAATAAGTACGGCACCACGCACGACAACTCAGAATCCTATGGGTTCGAGCGTGAACCGCTCATCCCCGATATGCAGCTCACCAGCTTGTATGAGGGCAACGGCCTGTTCACGAAAATCATAGACGCACCGGCAGAAGAGGCGCTGAAGCATGGCTTCGACCTGAACCTGAAGAACGATGAGCTGGGCACCTTTGTGGAGGAGGCGCTGGATGACCTCGAATGGGAAGAGAAGGCAGCCACCGCCATCAAGTGGGCGAGGCTGTACGGCGGCTCCATCATCGTCATGCTCATTGATGATGGGAGAGGGCTGGAAGAGCCGGTAGACTGGAAGAACGTCCGCAGCATAGACGAGCTGAGGGTCTACGAACGAGCCATTGTGCAACCGGACTACACCAGCTTGTATATGCAGGACTACGGCGGGAAGGGCGTGGGAAACAGGGTGTCCAAGTTCGGGCAGCCTGAGTTCTACTATGTGTCCAGCATATACGGCAGCTTTCAAGTGCATGAGAGCCGGTGCCTCGTGTTCCGCAACGGCGTCCTTCCTGAGCAGACCACGGATTCAACCTACCTGTTCTGGGGTATGCCGGAGTACGTCCGCATCCGCCGGGCGCTGCGGGAGACTATCACGTCCCACACGGACGCCACGAAGATGCTGGAACGGTCGGTGCAGGCCATCTACTCCATGAAGGGCCTTGCAGCTCTCCTGACCACGGACGACGGCGAGAACGCCGTCCTGAAGCGGTTGCAGGTCATCGACATGGCCCGTGGCCTGCTGAACAGTATCGCCATTGACAGTGAGGGAGAGAATTACGACTTCAAGGTGGCTCAGTTCAGCGGGGTGAAGGATGTCATCGACTCGACCTGCAATATGCTGTCGGCCCTGACGAATATCCCGCAGACCATCCTGTTCGGCCGGTCCCCCGCCGGGGAAAACTCCACCGGCGAGAGCGACATGGAAAACTGGTACAGCTTCGTTGAGCGCATCCAGAAGCTCATGCTGAAGCGAAACCTGCGGAATCTGCTGGACGTGATTTTCCGGGCAGGCATCGCCTCCGGGGAAATCGCAGAGGAGCCGGATTACAAGCTGAAGTTCAACCCTCTGTGGAGTATGAGCGACTCTGAACAGGCCACCGTGAATCTAGCAAAGGCTCAGACGGCGCTGGCGAAGGCGCAGGCCACGCAGGTCTATGTGGAGATGCAGGCTCTTGACCCGTCTGAGGTCAGGGCAGCCCTCGCCTCCGATGGAGAGTACAACGTGGAAGATGTCGCCACCGAGGACGAGGATGAGGACTTGATGAAAGTCCTGCTGGGTAGCGACAAGCCCGATGTCATGAACGAACTGGAGGCAGCTCAGAAGAGCGCCGAAGAGATGAAGACGCCGGGAGGCGGGGAACAGAGTGCGGGGCAGGCAGCACAGGCCCAGATACAGCCGGATACTCCCCCTGAAGTACAGCAACTGAAAAAAGACGGGGGACCCGGTTCGGGTAACTTTGGACATGAAGGAAGGCCCGGAAAGATTGGAGGTTCTGCAAGTGGCGGGAGCGAAAAAACATCCTCAAAATCTGGTGCAGGGCATAAGGCTGAAAATGGAGCTGATATATCTGCCTCGTATAAAGGAGGACAAGATATAAAGTCAGTCATCCATGCACAAGGATTTGATGGGAAGCCAAAAGTAGTATCTTCTCAGGAAGAGTTCGATAAGGCAGTAAAAGAAAGCTCTTTCGTAGCGCAAAGAACATACTCAGCATCTTCGCAGGAAGTTCTGGACGCATACCGTGAAGAACTCTACAATGGCGATTGGTATGTGGAGTGTACTGATGGCGGTGCACAATACGGCCAAGGAATGTATTGTGCTGCTGACTACTCTGGCAAAATCAGCGATGGCATAAAAGCCGAGATGAAGCATTACCAAGAAGCTTATAGAGACCTCGGAGAACCGAAGCCCGAAAGCGAGTGGATGTCAGATGCCGACAAAGCTTTGTCAGCCGCAGGTATAAATGACGAAAGTGCAAGAAAGTGGGCTGAAGCGTATTTTGAGCGAAATCACGAGAAGTCAAGACCGTTGATGGAGCAGATACCCGAAGATACCCGCGACAAAATAAACGATGTTCTTAGAGAGGTTCCAAAGAAAAAGGACCAACCGTATTTCACTGAAACTATGACTATTGACAAAAGTGCAAAGGTAGTGAAATATAAAGACATAGCGGCCATGAAACGCGACGAATCGAATGAGAACCTCCGAAGCATGGACATTGGTGCATATGCTGCGTTGAAAGGCTATGATGCTATAAATTCAGAGGGGCACGGCCAGTCTGGCTCATATACGGTAATCCTGAACAGGACAAAGGTAATCATGCTGGATGGCAGAAGCAAGAAGGATGGTATCAGCAGTATAAACGCAGATGGCAAGATAACCTTCCAGATGTACACGGACGGCCTGATGTACGCAATTCGAGACGGTGAGGTCATCGGCTGGGTTGCGGTCTCCGAAGGTGTGAACCGGAACAACGCTGAGGACTCCCGTGATGAAAGGAAGCCTACTTGTGTTGGTGTGCTGGTAGTCGTGGACGGCAAAATCCTTTGCGGCACCAGAGCCGAGGAAGGAACCATCTGCGGCCCCGGCGGTCACATCGAGACCGGGGAGACGCCGGAGCAGGCGGCGGTCCGGGAAGCTCAGGAAGAGTTCGACATCACGCCGACAGAGCTGATACCCGTGACCACGCTGGCCGGGATGCCGGAGAAGTACGGAGTATCTCAGGTCTTCCTCTGCACGGAGTTTGATGGTCACATAGCCTGCAACGGCGTGGAGATGGTCCGACCTGGATTCCTCAGCATGGAGAAGGCCAAGAAGTTGATGTTCGATAAGCCTGAGCGTCTATTTGAACCGTTCCGCCTGTCCATCGAAGCCCTGCTGACCGAACTGTTCCCAGATGAAAATTACCGCTTGACAACAGAAAGCCAACGTGATAGATTGAATGATAGGAAGGACTTTGATGAGTCCAAGCACCCTCGTGACAAGAACGGTCAGTTTGCTTCTGGCGGCTCCGGCGGTAACGCAGGAAGCGGCAGAAAGGGTTTTGTAGAAGGCGGAAAAGACGATATTGATGCTGCGGTGAAAGTAGGCAGGGTCAAAATGTCTTTGAAATCTTCAGCCCAAAGCAAGCACAGAAAAGGCTCGAAAAAGTATGAAGAGGCTGTTGCCAGTGGGAAGAAGGTCAGCACCGTTTCCATTTCGGATGCAGAGATACAGAGGGTAGTAACAAAACGCTCTGGGACCGGCACCGTGTATGTGAACAGGAAAACGGGCCAGATTAAGGAGACCATCGACTGCGGAAAGCCTGTTGGTGAATATGTTTCTGCGTCTGGAGTTACATCGCAGACCACAAGGCTGACGATTCATCATTCAAAAGACGGTTTTCACGCTGTCCCTGCCAGTAGTGGAGGTAAGAAGAAATGAGCATGGAAGAAATCATCAATGTCATGTCCGAAAGCGAGGGCCTTCGAGTCCAGTGCGTCGAAAAAGACGGCGAATCATGGACTGGAACGGTTGATGTCTTTGAGTCTGAGTTTGACAACGAAGATGATGAGTTTGGCGGCGGTGCTTCTATCTGCGTTACAAGGGATGACGGAGCAAGCGCCCTTGTTTACGCTGACGAGATAGAGAGCATTACCGTCATGGAGGATTGAGCCGATGGACAACTTCAGTATCATCTACCGCATCCTGCGCTATCTGGAGAAGGCGATGGACTATGATGAGGTGGATATGGACCGAATCTCAGCCACAACGCTGAAGCTCTCAGAGCAGCGGTGGGCGGCCATCATGGAGATGCTCACCATCGAGGGCTACATCGACGGCATGAGCATAAAGCGGACGCTCGATGGAGATGTCGTGCTGTCCGTGTCAACCCCCAGAATCACCTTGAAGGGTCTGGAGTATTTGCAGGAGAACTCGCTGATGAAGAAGGCGGCCGACATCGCAAAAGGCATAACTGACTTCATTCCATAAGAGAGCAAAGGGCGACGGTTATCCGCCGTCCTTTTTCTTTGCCTCTCACAGCCCCTACAAGGGGCGTCTGAGAATCCACAACAACTTACCCTCGAAGAAAGCCAAGAGCGAATCCTGATACCGCCAAGCGGCTCTCAGAGGGTGATATAAATACCGCAAATGGGCGACGGTGCAAACCGCCGCCTTTTTTCATGCGTTCACGCCGGGAGGAGGTGATGGCCGTGAACGACATCGCACACAAGCAGGTGGTGCAGGAAGTCCTCAAAGCCCGTTTCGGGAGCCATAAGCGCCTTCTGTGCAAGACCAACATCCAATACCCTTTGCAGGCAGAACGTGAGTTCCAGCGGGTCACAAACGGCTATATGAGGCTTCTAAACGAAACCCTCAAAGACCACCTGCCAGAAATCAGAGACGCCGCCAGAATGGAGCGGGAGAGCAACCGCCGCCACGACGACATCTCCGACCTGACCGGCAAGCTCGCCGTGGTCTTCAACACGATGGCGGTGGAGCTGGAACGCAAGACGGCCAAGTTCGGCCTCTATGACAAGGTGCAAGCCATGGCTCACCTGACACGGAAACTCAGCATCAAAGAGTGGAAGAGGGCGGTCAAGGCTACCCTCGGAATCGACCTGCTGGATGACTACTACTCCGGCGAGCTGTTCCGAGAGCTGATGAAGAAGTGGGTGGAGGACAATGTGGGACTGATAAAGACCATCCCGCAGGAAAGCCTCAGCCGGATGCGGGAGATAGTCATGGAAGGCTACCGCAACGGCGAGACCACAACGTCCATTGTCAAGAAGATTCAGAGAGCGTACAGCGTGGACCGCCGCCACGCCCAGCTTTTGGCTCGTGACCAGATAGCCAAGCTGAACAGCAACATAGCCCAACAGCAGCAGCGGGACGCAGGGGTGGAGGAGTACATCTGGTCCACCTCTGGCGACAGCCGTGTCCGTGAAAGCCATAAGAAGCTGAACGGCAAACGGTTCCGATGGGACGACCCGCCGGTTGTTGATGAGAAGACAGGCCGCCGGTGTCATCCCGGTGAGGACTATGAGTGCCGCTGTGTGGCCCTTGCAGTCTTCGACTTTGACACCATCGACCTGCCAATCGCAGCATAGGGGGTGAGGACCGTGAAGAAATTTTAGCATCCAGAAAGGAGAGGACAGCGCATGAACGAACCGAGGCCCGGAAGGGTCCGCCGTCTGGACAGCATACCGCTTGACATGACTTACTTCACGGATGAGGGCTATTTGGTAGACCACCCCATCGTCACGTCGGTCGGTATCTTCGTGTACCACAACCCGGACGGCTCAGAACGACGGGAGCTGAGGCTCCCGGAAGAGGTCTTCGCTGCGAAAAGCCTTGCCTCCTACAAGGGCAAGCCGGTCATCATCACCCATGAGGCCGGGTACGTCGATACCGAGAATGTGCAGGAGGAACACGTCGGGACGGTCCTGTCTGAAGGCTATCAGGACGGGAACGATGTGCGAGCCGAAATCATCATTCACGATATGGACACCGTGAGAGGCATCGGGCTGAGAGAGCTGTCGCTGGGCTACAACCTGCGTCTGGAGGAAACCCCCGGCGTGTGGGAAGGCCAGCCCTACGACGCCATCCAGCGGGACATCGAAATCAATCATCTTGCCCTTGTCGAAAAGGCGAGGGCTGGTGAGCAGGCTCGGCTGAATATCGACAGCCAGAGCCACGACAATCTCAAAGGAGGAAAGTTAGACATGGCAAAGAACATCACCAGAAAAGACGGCGACGGTCTGGACGCTGCCGCCATCGACGCCGCCATCGAAGCCTTCAAGCAGCGCAGAGCGGAGCGCATGGGCGCCGGGGACACTGGGGCAGAAGCTCCCCCCGCTGCCGAGGCGGACAGCTTCCCCCCGGCCGCTGAGGAGCCTGCCGCTCCCGCCGCCGAGGAGAAGCAGGATGCAGTGCAGATGGTCAAGGACCGCCGGGACCGCCGAGACAGCAACGGCGACCCCGCAAATCTGGATGAGGCGATGGGCTGCATCGCCCAGCAGGACGAGGACATCGACACCCTGTTGGGCGTCATCGACGTGCTGAAGTCTGCGTCCCCTGTCCTCGACAGCGAGGAGAAGGAAGACGGGGACGAGAACGCCGATAGCGACGAGGAAAACGCCGACAGCGACGGCTGCAAGAAGGACGGCGAGGGCGAAGACCCTGCCAAGACCGACAAGAAGGACCGGGCGGATTCCACCGACTTCCGTGAGCTGCTGCGTGTCGTCCGTGTGGGCGACCGCCTGAACATGGACGGTCTGGAGTCCATGAGCGTCAAGGGCGCAAAGAAGGCCGTGCTGAAGAAGCTGAAGCCCACCCTGCGTCTGGACGGCAAGAGCGCCGCCTACGTCTCCGCCGCCTTCGACATGGCCGTAGCCGAGATGAACGCCCGGAAGGACACCAACTACCAGCGGGGGCAGATGACCCGTAAGGATTCCGCCCCCAAGCCCACCAAATCCGTCGGTTCTGCCGTTGATGCACGTCAGCGCATGATTAACCGCCAGCAGAAGAAGGAGGAGAAGTAAGATGAGTGTACAGACCAGCTATGGCAACCAGACGCCGAGGGGCGTTGCCGGTGGCATCTACGATATGTTCCATTACGCCGTTGACTCCCGTTTCAACGAGGAGGCCGACGGCGTTCTCCGTTTCGGCGTGGGTGTCGTCCCCGGCACCCTGCCCGGTAGCAACATCAAGATGCCTGCGGCTGACAGCACCGCCGCTCAGTTCGAGGGCGTGGTGCTGAACGGCTACGACCGGCAGCAGGATTTGTCCGGCAAACTGTTCATCCTGAACAACCAGAACGTCAGCATCATGCGCCGTGGGCGTGTGTGGGTCCGCCTCGCTGCTGATGAGGCTCCCAAGTACGGCGATGAGGTCCACCTACTGACCAGCGGGGATGATGTGGGCTGCTTCTCCACCACGGGCGGCCTGACCATTCCCGGCCGGTTCATCGGCTCTGCCAGCAACGGGGTGGCCCCCGTTGAGCTGTACGGCATCGACGCTCCCGCTACCACCACCGGCACGGTCACTCCCGGCGGCTCTGGTGAAAACGGCTAATAAGAGAGGAGGACAATTACAATGAGCAACCAGAAATCCATGAGATACGACCAGAACGACTATGAGGCGCTGCTGGCCTCCAATATCCCGGCGTCTTTGGTCGGCACCCCCAAGATGAACTTCGACGACGCCGAGGAGGCGTCCATCTTTTTTGCCCGTGAGCTGGACTATGTGAAGTCTCAGTCCTATGACGTGGAGTACCCTGAGTTCACCGCCATGAAGTGCTTCCCCATGTCGAGCGAGGTGGACCCCGGCGCTGAGACCATCACCTACTACTCCTACGACAAGGTTGGTCTGGCGAAGATTATCAGCAACTACGCCACCGACCTGCCCCGTGCGGACGTGAAGGGCAAGCCCACCACCGCCATTATCAAGTCCCTCGGCGACAGCTACGGCTACTCCATTCAGGAGATGAGGGCCTCCCGCATGGCTGGCAAGTCTCTGGACACCCGGAAAGCTGAGTCTGCCCGGTATCAGATTGACTACCTGAACAACAAGATTGCGTGGTGCGGCGATGCCGAGACCGGGCTGCGGGGTGTTCTGTCCAAAGACAACGACATCCCAATTTTCGTCCCTAAGGCCGGTGCCAGCGGCAGCACCAAGTTTGCCGACATGACCGCCGATGAGATTTTGGGCGTCTTCACCGCCATGCAGAAGCAGATGGCCCGTACCACCAAGAAGGTCGAGAAGGCTGACACGCTGGCGATGCCTTCCGAGTGCTACATCGAGCTTCAGAACCGGCGCATTGAAGGAACCGATACCACGCTGCTGACCTATATCCAGAAGAACCTGAAGGACATCAAGGAAATCATCGACTGTCCTGAGCTAGACCCGGACAGCGTGGACACCAATCCCTACGCCAAGGAGAGCGGTGGTCAGGGCGTCATGCTGATGTATAAGAAGGACGCTCGGAAGCTCACCATCGAGAACCCGCTGCCCTTCATGCAGTACCCCGTCCAGACGCAGGGCCTCGAAATGGTCGTTCCCTGCGAGGCCCGGACCGCCGGTGCGGTCATCTACTATCCCATGTCCCTGCTTATTGCCGTCGGCATCTGCTGACTCACGAACAAGGGAGGCCCGGATGACTGGGCCTCTCTTCAACATTTTTACAAGGAGGAGAACTCTCTATGAAACTGAAGAATACCAGCAATAAGCTCATTAACATTGGCGAGACTGCCATTCTTCCCGATGAGGTTGCCGAGGTGTCCGGCTTCGACAACAACCCCGCCGTGGACGCTCTGGAAGAGGCCGGGCATCTCTGTATCATCGATCCCCCGGCTCAGAAAGGCACCAAGACCGACCAGACGCAGGAACAGGGCGAGGAGAAGAAGCCCCTCTCGCGGCTGAACAAGGATGAGCTGCTGGAGGAGTGCCGCAAGCTGGGTATCGAGACCACCGAGGCCGACACAAGGGACACGCTGGTCAAGAAAATCAAGGAAAAGACCGCTGAGTAAGGAGGAACGCCCATGACCGTCATTGAGATTTTTCGGCTGGTAGCTACGGAGTTCAAAGACCTCGATGACGATAAGGTCATGGCGTGGTCGGAACTCACGGCCCCGCTTATCAGCAAGAAGGTGTTCGGCAAACTCTATGACCAAGCCCTTGCACTGCTGACCGCCCACCGGCTGAAGATGGCCGGGTACGGCGACAGCACCTACGGGACGGTAGGCGACACGCTGAGGATAGGCAGTTACTCCGAAGGTGAAACCTCCGTCAGCTTTACCGTGAATCAGGGGACTAACCTGCTGGTCGATGCGGAGCTGGCCCTGACGCCCTACGGCCTCGAATACCTGTCCCTGCGGCGGCTGGTGGTCATTCCTATCAGGTCGGCGGGTGAGGCAAGATGAGCGGCGGATGGGACCGGCTGACGCCGGAAGGCCAGCGGTTCTTCGCCGAGATTGAGAAGCTGAAGGAGCAGCAGGTGTTCGTCGGCTTTCAGGCTGGGCAGGTCGCCGATGACCGTGGCGTGGACATGGCTCAAATCGCCATGTTCAATGAGCTTGGTACATCGACGGCCCCGTCCCGGCCCTTCCTGCGGATGAGCGTGGATGAGAACGAGGACAAAATCATCTCCACCTGCGGCCGGGAGCTGGAGAGCCTGAAATCCGGGGGGACCGCTGAGACCATCCTGCGAAGAGTAGGTGCCCTCGGCGTCCGGCTGGTGCAGGAGAAAATCGGGTCTGGCAGCTTCGAGCCGAACGCTGAGTCCACTATCAGGAAGAAAGGCTCAGACAAACCGCTTATTGACACCGGCCGCATGAGGCAGTCGGTGAAGTACGTCATCAAGAGAAGGGGGGAGAGCTGACGATGGGCTTCGGCATCTTCAAACGGTCGTTCGTCATCCGCCGTTTTGGTGAGGAACGCCTCATCGACGGCTACGGTGTGGCGCCGTTTACAGACACGGTAGCACACCTGAATGTGCAGCCCTTGTCAAAGGACGAGATTCAAGCCCTCCCTGAAGGTGAGCAGCGAGTCAAGCGCATGAAGGCGTTCGGAGACCTTGTGTTCACCACCGCAGACCAGTCTACCGGCCGCCGGGGAGACTGGCTGTTTTATCAGGGGAAGATGGACCCGGAGGGCCATTGGTATGAGTGCGTGAGTTCTCTCGGCTGGGACCATACGATGCTCAGTCATTGCCGCAGCGAGTTTGTCATCGTGTCGGAGGCTGAGGCAAGGCGGGTCCCCCGGCCGAAAATTGGCCCGGACGGAAAGGAGGATACTGCTGATGACGCTGAGTGAGCTGAAGGTGGCACTCCGCCAACTGACCAAGCTGTATTTCAAAAGGGCAGAAGTGACGTTCACGAAACAGAGCTTCCGGGCAAAGCCCACAGGGTCGCTTGTGACGCTCTCCGTGGCCCCCGTGTCCAGACCCATGAATCCGCCTGTCAAAGTCATTGACGGGCGCCCTGTCGCTTTCTATCCAGCCTCCACGTCAATCCAGATAGACCTGTTCACGAATGGGGCGCAGGAAGAGGTGGAACAGGGCTTTACACCCATAGCAGAGAACACCGCAGAGGACGATATGCTTGCTTTTGCGAGCTTCCTCAACTCGGAGTACGTTGTCCAGTGGTGCCATGAGCGGGACATCGCTATCGTGGTGCCGCCGACGGTGCAGGACCTTACCGGCCTCATCCACGATAGCAACTTCGAGTTTCGTGCCATGATGGAGATAATGGTCTACTTCACCATGACAGCCATCGGCTACACCGGGACGCTGGAGGCTGGGAGCGTGAAGCACAGCGGAACCACCGTTGACCCTGAGACCGGGAAGGAACAGCCGTATGAGTACGAAGGCGGGGACATCCAAGCGGACGACGTTTCGGAGCTGGTGCCTGCCATCAAGCCGACGCCCAGCGGCGGCGGCAACGAGGACATGGCTGCCGATGAGGGCGGCTACTTCTCCAACGTCGAAATCAATGACAAACCCGTGAAGGAGGAAAATTAGTATGAGCGCAAATCTTGACAGGATTTGTACGGTTGACATCTCGCTTGCCAGTCCGATTGCTAACGAGGCCAGCTTCGACAACATCCTGATTCTCGGCCCGGCTCCCAAAGTTCAGAAGGAGGACGTACCCGCTGTGGGCGTGTACAACAGCCTGAATGAGCTGACGGAGCTGGGCTTCGTTGCCACCGGCGACAACGCTGACCCTGTTGGCGTGGCGGCACGGGTGGCCTTTTCCCAGAGTCCCCGGCCGCATGAGGTGTATGTGGCGGTCATGGCCGACGCCGTTCCTGTCCCCGAAGAGCCTACGGACGAGGAGCTGGAGCAGGCCGTCGTTGAGGGCAAGCCGTGGAGCGTGTCCGAGACGCTGGACAACGCCCTCAGCATCAACGGCTGGTACTGCATTTGCCCCGCCGGTCTGGAGAAGTCGCAGGTGGTGGAGGTCATCCAGTGGACCGAGACGCAGAACAAAATCTGCGGGTACATCGACAACGACCCGGACGACCCCGTGGTGCAGCCCGGCCTCTATTTCCGCAGCTTCCCCCTCTTCGCCAAGGAGACTGCCGACCAGCCCGACCATGCGGTGCCGGTGGAGAACCAGTACGGCATGGCGGTCGCTCTGGCAGCAAAGGCCATGCACTATCACGCAGGGGAGGAGACGTGGGCGCTGAAGCAGCTCGCCGCCGTGTACCCGGCCAAGCTGAAGTCCACGTTCATCAAGAAGCTGGAGGCAGCGAACATCACCTACCTGACCACTGTTGCGTCGAAGAATCTGACGCAGGGCGGCAAGACCAACGCTGGGGAGTGGATTGACGTTATCCGCTTCCGTGACTGGCTCCAGAACGATATGCAGGTCCGGGTGGTCAACCTGCTGGTGGTGAACCCGAAAATCCCGTACACCGACGGGGGCATCGGTCTAGTGGATAACCAGATGCTTGCCTCGCTGAAGGACGGACAGAAGTATGGCGGCATCGCTCCTACTGAGTACGACGCCGACGGCAATGCCAACCCCGGCTATAAAACCTCTGTGCCGCTTGCGTCTGAACTCACCAGCATCCAGAAGTCGTCCCGTGTCCTGACCGATTGCCGGTTCACCGCACGGCTGGCCGGGGCAATCCATGTGGTCAACATCTCCGGGTGCCTGACCTACGAGAATCTGTAAGGGAGGTAGCATGAATGTCTTCCAAAATCAAGACCTATAACCCGAAGGAAGTGGTCATCTCCGCCGGTCCGCATATTGTGACCGGCGTCGCTGATGACAGCTTCGTCACCATTGAGGCCAACGGTGACGGCATCACGAAGAAGGTGGGCTGTTACGGCGAGGTTGTCCGCGCGGTGTCTCCCGACGGCACCTACAAGGTGAAGATTGCCCTATTGCAGACTAGCGACAGTAACACCTACTTCAGCCAGAAGGTGGACCAAGACCGGGAGACCGGCGATGGTATGTTTCCCCTGCTCATCAAGGACCTGAAGGGCGGTCTGGTGTTTAGCGCCGAGGCTGCGTGGTGTACGAAGAAGGCCGCTGCCACCCGTGGCAAGGAGTCCAACAACCGTGAGTGGGAAATCGAGACCGGCGAAGCTACGCTGGAAGAATGAGGAGGTAAACCATGAAACAGCTTGAACCAAGAACCGTGACAGTCGGCGAGAATAAGTTCTACATCCGGCCCCTTCCGGCCTTCAAAGCGGCCAACCTGACCGGTGAGCTGGCGGCCCTTGTGCTGCCTATCGTCTCCGGCCTTGCCCCTCTGCTGGATAAGGTGGATTCCGGAAAGGAAGGCAAGGGCCTGATGGACCTGAATATCGAGGATGCGGCCCCCGCCATTTCGGGGGCCTTTTCTGCGCTTTCCGGCGATAAGCTGGAGGCCATCCTGAGACACCTGCTGATTGCCGGGAAGAACATCGCCTTTGAGACACCGGAGGATGAGAAGCCGAGGGTGCTGACAGAGGACCTTGCCAACGAGGTGTTCTGCGAGGACGTGCAGGATATGTTTTTGCTGGCCTTCGAGGTCATCCGCACCAATTACAACGGTTTTTTCAAGAAGCTCGGCGGCCGATTTGGTTCTCTCATCGAGGGCCTGACGAAGACGGCGACGCCGAGACAAGGAAATATGGCGACCTTGACCTGAGTGGTTTTACTGAACTTGAACTCAGGATGTATCTGCTGATAAAGGCTCGGATGGCCTCCATGTGGGAGCTGAAGAACTGCTACACTCTGGATGAGGCCCTGAAGCTCTATGCCTTGTTCCGCATGGAGCAGGATGTGGAATCTGGTCGTGCTGAGGACATAGCAAAGGGGGTGGAGCGATGACATGACCATTAGAGACATTGGCATCCTGTTTGGGTACAAGGTCGACAAATCCTCGGAAGGCAAGGTTGAGGATAGTGTAAATTCTTTGAAATCTATGGCGTCGAAAGCTCTTGGCGCTATTGGCCTTACGCTTTCGGTTTCTGGAATCGCCGGAGCAATTAAGGGCTGTGTTTCCCTTTCCTCCGAAGTGGAGGAGATGGAGAACAAGTTCGACGTGGTTTTCGGCGAAGTCCGGGACGATGTTGACAAATGGGCACAGGACTATTCCGATGCCATCGGCAGGAACAAAAACGACATCAAGACCTACTTGGCCGACCAGCAGAATTTGTTGGTCGGCTTTGGCATGACTAGGAAGGCCGGTGCAGAGCTGTCTCAGCAGATGACCACTCTGGCCCTCGACCTTGCCTCATTCGGCAATATCGACGAGACGGTGGCCGTGAACGCCATGACGAAGGCCATCATGGGCGAGTCGGAGGCGGCAAAAACGCTGGGCGCTGTCCTGAGCGACAGCACCAGAGAACATGCCATGCTTCAGATGGGGCTGACAGGAAGCTTTGACAGTCTCGACCAGCTCACGAAGATGCAGGTCAACTATCAGGCTATCCTCATGCAAAGTCCGGACGCCATCGGAGATTGTGAGCGTAGCCTCGGCTCCTACCAGAGTACGCTACGCCAGTACCAAGCGAAGTTGAAGGAAATCAAGCAGCTCGTCGGCCAGTTCTTCATGCCTACGTTCCAGAAGGTTCTGAGCTATGGCACACGGGGGCTGACATCGCTGCGCAATTTCATCCAGAAAATCTCCGACTTCGCTGCCAAAGTAGGCGGAGCAGAGCGAATCCTGAAGGTATTAGCGGCTGCCCTTGGCGCGGCTTTCATAGCTATGAACATCAAGAAGATAGGAGATGCCGTCAGCGGTTTTAGCAAGCTGGCAAAGGCACTTGGAATGGGCGCAGGAAAAGCGCTGCTTTTCTTTGCGATATTTTTGCTGATAGCTCTTATCATCGAAGATTTTATAGCGTTCATGCGGGGAGACAACAGCGTCATCGGCGCTTTGTTCGACAAGGCAGGCATTGGGGCAGACAACGCAAGACAGACCATATTGAACGCATGGAACACTATCAAGTCATTCCTGCTGAATGTATGGGAGGTCATCAAAGGCGCAGCGCAGGCCATCTTCGGCGCTCTGTCCGCATGGTGGGCTGAGAACGGTGAGCAGGTCAAAGAGTCCTTCGCCAAAATATGGGAGGGAATCAAGACCATATGTGAAGTCCTGTGGAACGCCCTGAAGAGTGCAGCAGAGTCCATCTTTAGTGCGCTGAAAGCGTTCTGGGACGTGTGGGGCGAGACCATCATCACGGTGTTCAGCAACATCTGGAATATGCTCATCTCACTGATTCAGCCGTTTCTGGATGCTATAGCCGGTATTATCGACTTTCTTGCAAACGTCTTCACTGGAAATTGGGAAGGCGCATGGAACGCCATTAAGGACATCGCCTCCGCCATCTGGGAGATGATAACTACCATCCTCAGCACAGCATGGGACAACATCTGTGCCATATGGGATAAGCTTGCCGAAATTTTCGGCGGGTTCTTCCAAGCAGCGTGGGACGTTATTGTCGAGAAGGTCACGGGGATTAAGGACGCCATAGTCAGCGGTTTCCAAGCTGCTATAGACTGGATTTTGGCTCTGCCAGCTCAGGCATTTAAGTGGGGCCAAGACATCATCCAAGGAATTGTGGATGGTATCAAAAGTGCCATTGGGTGGATAGGCGATGCTGTGTCGGGGGTAGCAAGCACCATCAAAGGCTTCCTCGGCTTCTCTGAGCCGGAAGAAGGCCCCCTGAGTAACTTCCACACCTATATGCCTGACATGATGGACCTGATGACCAAGGGCATCATCGCAGGCAAGGAGAAGGTCAAGGGTGCTCTGGAGCTGGTGACGGGCGATATGTCTGTCATCGCAAAGTCAAGCGTGGTGTCCAGAGGCACCGCTCAGACTGCCAGCGGCACCGGCGTTTCCAGCCGGACCGTGACGCAGAAGGTAGAAATCAACAACACATTCAACGGAGACCGTGCCGGGCAGGAGAAGAGCGCCGAGGCCATGGATAAGGCTTCGGAGGATTCCACCAGCGCCATGGCACGGGCTTTGGCGACAGCGAGGTGATAGGATGGCAAGAGCAAAACATCCGGTCAGCGTCGGCGGCATCGAGTTCGACGCCCTCATAGATTCCGAAGAGAACTATGAGTCCGAGGTCCCTGAGTACCCCACTGAGAAGGGCTTCAAGGTCAGCGATACCATCGTGCTGAAGGCGACCGTCCTGAACATGACGCTGTTCGTCACTGATACCCCTGTGACGTGGAAAGGCCGCCTCGGTTCCGGACCCGGCAAGACCGAGGCCGTTGTGAAGCGGCTGAAGGAGATGTATTTCAAAAAGCTGCCGGTCGAGGTTATCACGTCCGATGCGGTCTACTCCAACATGGCTGTCACCAGCCTCAGCATCAAGAGGACCGCCGAGGTCGGTTATGCCTGCGAAATTCCCATCTCATTCAAAGAGATTATGGTGACGGAGAGCAAGACCGTCACCATCCCGGCCAGCTATGGCAAGTCAGGTAAGACCGGGGCCTCCGGCGGAACAGCCAACACAAGGTCTGGTTCGTCTGGCGGAGGTTCCGGTTCCGGCAGCTCTGGTGGCGGGGCGAGCAGTTCCGGCGGTGGAGGCTCCGGAAAATCCGGCTCAGGTAAGAGCGGTTCCATCCTCTACAACGCCGCCAGCAGCTTCGGCCTGCTGTGAGGAGGTGCAGCATGGACTACATCATCATTGAGGTGCCGGACATGAACGACAGCACCTCCAGAATTACCCTGCGGGGCAAGCAGTACCAGATTCGCTTCACATGGAACGACACCGGCGGATTCTGGACCTTCGGCCTCTCAGATGCCCTTGGAGCGCCCCTGCTTATCGGGGTAAGGATTGTACCGCAGTTCCCGCTCAACCTGTTCTATGGGACGCAGGAGCTTCCTGTGGGCGTGTTCGCAGCACTTACCGAGAAGGAAAGTATCGAACGTGCTGATTTCCAGAATGGCACAGTGCAGTTTGTGTTCATTCCAGCGTGAGAACGCATTGTTCAAACACTGTGCGTCGCACAAAAGACGCACAGTGCGAAGAACAGTGTGCGAAATGTTCAGCGTAACCGTACCTAACCAAACCAAACAGAACCAAGACTTTATAAGACCTTAAAAAAGGACATGGTAAGCCCCGGCAATGCCGAAACTTACCACATCGGTTGAAACAGCGAAAACGCATTATATCATTGGTCGCACACATTGACTTTACCAGTTTGGTAAGCTAGAATGATAACATGGACAGAAAAAGGGAACGATGCCAGACCGATTGAAGCAAGCATCATTCCCACTATCGTCCACCTTGAAAGGTGTTTTGACGGCTTCTATTGTAGCACATCCGCCAGGACATTGCAAGAGTTTTTAACGAAAGGATGTTTCGACTGATGAACAGAGCAAGCATTGAAACTGAAGTGGTCCGCATGGGCGACGTTGGCACGGCCATTGACATGATGGATGCCTGCATCGCAGACATGGACGGAGACAAGGCGGAAAGGGCTGTCCTCATCCTGAAGGAGCTTTTCAGCAGTAGGTATGAGGGGCTGAGAACGTGCCTCTATGGGGGAGGTGGTCTGGATGCGTGACAATTGTGCTATCTTTACCACAGAGGACAGGCAGGAGCTTCGAGTAGTGTTTGACCCGGACGGAGTAGCTTTCTTTTGCGGAACTGACTTGGCGGTTATCGCAGGCTATGATTCTCCAAAGAAAGCGGTGAACGGTGGAAACAAAGGAGTAAACAAAATTGACACGGTGCTTAGAAAGGTTCCGTGGGATAATGGAATGAAGCGAGGGCGGTGCGAGTTCACATGCTTCACTGCCGAAAATGCAGTCAAATTCTTGTGCCGGAGACCGGCGCCGTATGCGGCGATTCGTTGGTTTGAGGACGAAGTGATTCCAAAAGTCGGGGAGATGGGTGAAGAGGTAGCCAGAGGCTACATGAAATGGCCTGACAAGCTCCGGAAGCAGGAAGGGGCCTCTCCAGTCCAGCAGCCCAGAGATTTCCTGGAGGTGAAAGCCTCTGCCAGAAGTTCAGCGCTTGACCGGCTGGATGCCATTATCCTTGAATGTGCGCTCCTGAAGAGGGAGTTGCTCCAGACGAGATAAACTGAATACATCATGGAAAGAGAGTCGCAGCGATGCGGCTCTTTTTTCGTGCTTATGTGGAAGGAGGACCCTGAGTGAAAAATTTTGACAGGCAGTACCGGCTGGCCGCCGGGAAAGCCGGGTCGCAGGGATTCGAGATAGGCGGAGACCCCCGCCCCCTGCACATCTCATTCTCGGTGGAGAAGGCGGACACGGACAGCGCCAACACTGCCAAGGTCTCCCTGTGGAACCTCAGCCCAGCGCACAATGCGGAGCTAAACAAGGATGACTGCGTGGTGGCTCTCCGTGCGGGGTACGGCTCAGTCATGCCCCTCATCTTCGCTGGCGTGGTGACGTTTGCCAAGACGAAGCTGGACGGCAGCGATGAGCTTACGGAGCTGGAGCTGGTAGACAACCGCATAGAGCTGAGAGACACCTACGTCTCCGTCAGCTACACCGGCGCCGTCAACTGCAAGACGCTCATTCAGGACACCGCTGACCAGATGGGCGTGACGGTCTCCTTCGCCTACAATGCCACCTTCAAGGAGATTCCGAACGGGTACAGCTACGTCGGTCCCGCTCGGAATGTGCTGACAAAGGCTTGCGAGACCAGCGGACTTGTATGGAGCATCAACAACGGAGTTCTTCAGGTGAAGAGGCCGGGAGACACCATGAGCCGGGAGGTCTATGAGCTGTCCGCAGAGACAGGTCTCGTCGGCACTCCTGAGCGGGTGCAAATCTCGGAGGAGAACGGCAGCTTCAGCTATGGCTGGGACGTGGAGTACCTGATGAACGCCGCTATCAACATCGACGATTTTGTGTACCTGAACAGCAAGTACGTCCGGGGATATTTCCGGGTCTACTCGGTGGTGGTGGAAGGCGACAACATGGAAGGGACGTGGACCTGCACGGCCCGGCTGCTGGAGGTGAGCTGAGATGATGCAGGAGCTTGTAGACCAGATAAACAGGACAGCGAGGAAGGCGACGGAGGGGATGCACACGGCCCTTCCCGGCAGGATTGAGAAGTTCGACCCCGAAACCGGCCTTGCCACGGTGAAGCCGGTGGCGAAGTTCAAAAAGCCGAACGGCGAGACGATGGATTTCCCGGTCATTTCCGGAGTCCCTGTGGTATTCCCTCAGAGCGCCAACGTCGCTATCGCATGGCCCATCAAAGAGGGCGATGGCTGCCTGCTGGTGTTCGCTGAGTCAGCCCTTGACTACTGGATGTACGGGAAAGAGACGGACACAGCCTTGAAGTTCGACCTGAGTAACGCTATTGCTATCCCCGGCATCTTTCCAAAAGGGCGGGACGCCATGCAAACAGCCTGCGCTGAGGACGCAGCCGTTGTGAAGGTCGGTAGTACGGTGCTGAAGGTGAGGGCGGACGGCGTATTTATCACTGGCAACCTCACCGTAAGCGGCGGTATCGTGAATCTGAATTAGGGGGGAGAAAAATGGCACAGGCCACACGGCAAGGAGACAACTGCACCGGGCATGATGCCTGTCCGCCTGTTCCGCTGGTGGAGTGCAGCCCGGATGTGAAGATAAACGGGCGGGGTGCCGGGCGCATGGGCGACCACTACTCGGCGCATGGGTGTGTGACCCATTCCAGTCACCAAGATGTGATTGCCGCCGGGAGCAGCACGGTTTTTATCAATGGGAAGCCTGCTGCCCGTGTCGGCGACGCTGTTTCCATCGGCGGGGCAGTCCAAGGCGGAAGTGGGGACGTGTTCATAGGAGGGTGATGTGATGATAGACCTGAAACTTGATAGCAACGGCGATTTGGAGCTGTCAGCGGCGGGAGACGTTATCCCCACGGACAGCATCGCTCAGGCGGTGAGAATCCGCCTGCTGTGGTTTTTCGAGGAGTGGAGGCTGGGGCCTGAGCTGGGCTTCCCGTACTTCGAGCACCTCTTCGTGAAGAACCCGAACGAGATGAAGCTGCGGCATCTGATTCGTGAGACCGTGATGGCGGTGGAGGGCGTCACCAATGTCACAGAAATCACCTTCCAGATAGACACGAAGACCCGGCAGGCGGCTATCGCCGTCACGTTCACGACGGATGAAGATACCTTTAGGGAGGAGGTGAAACTATGCCAGAGTACGGATTGACAGACAGAGGCCCGAACATCAAGCGGTTGGATGTCATCCTTGCGGAGATGCAGGAGAGCATGACAAAGAAGTTGGGCGTCAACGTCGGGCAGAACACGCAGTCTTTCCTGAATCACCTGCTGACTAACGCAGCGGACAGGATAGCGGAGCTGTGGGAGTTCGGTGAGGAGGTCTACTACTCGCAGTACCCGTCTAGTGCAACCGGAGTCAGTCTGGACAACGCCGCTCAGTTCGGTGGCTCCACACGTGAGATGCCAGCGAAGTCCTACTACCGCATACTCTGCACCGGCCAAGACGGTACAGTGATTCCATCGGGGACCTTGATTGCGACGGACACCAGCCCGGCCACGAACCTGACGCTGCCGAGCGATTCCATGATTACACGTGCCGCCTTCAATAAGGCGGATATTATTTTGGCCTCTCCGGGGGCTACAGCGGCGCTGGGGGTGGCTTTGAACGGAACCCTATATACCATTACCCCAGATGCCACAAAGAGCGTCAGCGAGAATTTAGCGGTATTAGGGGAGGTCATCACCGACCCGGATTTCACAGTAAGCATGAAGGAGGACGCTCTCCACATCGAGGCCGCTGACCCCACCAGCTCAAATGTGATGGTGCTGTCGGAGAACCTGACCACGGACTCGGTTGGCAGCGTCATCACTTTTGCCACCGTGGACGATGGAGACATCCTGATTCCGAACGGCGTCGTCACGAAGGTCGTGAAGGCGGTGGCCGGTTTGACGGAGGTGGTCAATGTAGGGGACCACATCGCCGGACAGCTCGCAGAAACGGACGTGGAGTTCCGCCGGTCCTATGCGGACAAAATCTATAACCGCTCATCCTCCATGCTGGAGAGCATCAAGAGCGCCATTCTGGAGAACGTGCAGGGCGTCCTGAGTGTTGCCCCCTATGAGAACGACAGCAACGAGGTGGACAGCATGGGCCGCTGGCCGCACAGCATCGAGGTGGTGGTGGACGGCGGTGACGCTACGGAGATAGCCCAGCAGATTCTCGACAAGAAATCCGGGGGTATCAGCAGCTTCGGCTCCGTGGAGGTCACGCTCCCCGGCGAGTATGGGGAGCCAATCGTGGTGCGCTTCAACCGCCCCACCTACGTCAAGGTCTGGTTCAAGGTCGGCGTGACCCTGAGCCGGAACACCAATCCGCCCATCAACTACGCCGAGCTTATCAAAGAGCAGATTTTGGAGAAGGTTGGCAAGCTGGAATCCGGCGAGAGCGTCATCCCGCAGAAGTTCAATTTGCAGGTGTCGGGCATTGACTACATCGACGTTTGGATGTTCTCGACCGCTGAGGACGGGAAGATGCCGGAGGAGTACACGCAGCGCAGCGTCTCCGTCTCTCCCAGAGAAAGGGCAGTGACCGACGAGAACAGAATCGAGGTGGTCATAGATGCCTGACTATGTGGAGCTGCTGAGGGGAGACCTCGTTGACCAGTTCAAAGAAAAGCCGGTCATCGACGCTCTGGTCTCAGCTATCGGGGAGCAGCTTAACGATGTGCGGCAGTTCTACGAAGACCTGCGGGACCGTCGGGGCCTCCAGACTTCGATGGGCCAGCAGCTCGACGGGGTAGGGGACATCGTTGTTCTGAGCCGGTTGGAGGCTGGGGCGCTGGCCTGCGTCAACGAATCGGTGTATGTGCTGGATGACGAGAGCTACCGGCGTTACCTGATTTTCAAGGTCTGGAAGAACACGAACAACTGCACCTATCACGACGTAATTAATGCCCTGCGGATGTTCTGGCCCAAGCCTCTGTACTATCGGGAGGACCCAGAGGAACCAGCGACGATGGTGTTTGAGACCGATATACTTTCTCCAGAAGATGATGTGCCGAAACTGCTGGATGCTCCGATTATCAAGGCGGCGGGTGTAGGAATACGAATTGTAGCCATTACAGAGTCTCCAGTTATGTCGGCACGCCAAACAATTTCACCATATTTTGGAGATACATTGTCGAGAAGCCAGCTTCCAGAAATAGAGATGGAGTTTCCAGGAATGGAGGTTTTCATCACCCCATACCTAGGCCAGTGCATTAACGTTACCCGGCTCCCGAATATAGAGCCGGAGTACCGCACAGCGCCGGCAGAGGTGTATATGGCCGGGGTACACCATTCGCTCTCGACCACCAGCTTGCCGCCTCTGCCAGAGTTTGAAACGGTCATACCAGCCGAAGCCTACGGAAGAGCCTCGGCTGTTTTCACCAGCTACACAGAGACAAAACTACCAGATATCAAGGAGGAACCAGTATGAGTCAGTACGGATGCACAATCCCAAGAAGGGGCCGGGAGCTTATAGCAAGAATACTTGCCGCAAAGCTGCCCATGGAAATCACCAGGGTAATGATGGGCTCTGGCGTATGCCCGGACGACATCTTTCCCGGCGACCTGCAAGACCTTATCGAGCCGGTAGCAGCAGGCACCAGCAACGTCCCGACCTATGATGGGGACACGGTCCACATGATGATTGAGTACCGCTCAGACCTCAATGGGGGCCTCGACAGGGGCTTTTGGATTCGGGAGTTTGGCGTATTCGCAAAAGACCTGGACGGCTCCGAGGTGATGCTCTACTACGGAACCCTGGGAGACTACCCACAGTGGGTCAGCGCTTATAACTCCCAGGGAATAGACACCAGGAGATACCCGGTCAGCATAACCGTTGGGGAAGGGGCCACGGTTATCATCGACTATTCCCCTGAGGCATTCATGACCGCTGAGGATGTGCAGGAGTACAGCACAACAGTTATACTCCCCCAGTTTCTTGTGGAGGCACAGAAGCTCATTGACGCGCATAATGCAGACTCCCGGGCCCACCCGGATGTACAGAACCTCGTGACAGCTGTGGACTCGCGGCTTGCTCTGCTCGAGCTTATGTACAATACAGACGTCTCCGGCAACCCCTTCTCAGTGACCTTTGACACCCTCGCTGGCCTACGAGTGGAGGGTGTTTGGAACGCCGTGCAAAAAAGGGTAGACTTCTGATGAAAAAGATAGAGTTTTCCAGACCGCCGAATGAGCTGTCCTGCATCATCGGCAATCTTTTTGAGAGGCTTGAGCCTCCGTGCAGGACGTGTGACTTGAGGAGCAGCACCTATCTTGTACTGAACGGCCTCACCTATAATATGAATTATGGGCGGCTGACCATCAAGAGCGACCGCTGCGTTTTCGAGGGGGAGCCGGACGACCTGGCTCCTCTTTTGAATGGGCGCAACTGCCCGGAAAGGGGACGCAAGAATGGCTGAAAAAGAATTTCTGCTTGGCAACAGGGCAAGGGAGCTCCTGCGTTATACCAATCAGGCAACCAGAGTTGTCTCCGATGACGTCAGCCCAAAGGATGTGCGAAAGATTATCAGGCGAATCGCAGAGCTAGAGGACATACGAGACGTAAAGAAGGTGTGCTCCCAGGTCACGCACGTTTTGGACGATAAGAACCGCGAGGGGTTTACCCGGAGCAAGTACAGGCTTTATGGAGAGGAACTTCGGGAGATTGCCAAAGGCATAGTCCGGGACATCCACTCAGCGAACAATAAGCACTTTGCCACGGAGTACCAGCAGCGGCTCGACAAGATAGACGATATCCTGGATGGCTGCACCCTGATGTTGGAATACATCCAGATATGCTACGACGAGGGCATAATCAGCCTAAAGAAAGTAGAGACCTGGACAAAGAAAGTGAACGACGTAAAGTATATGGCTGCCTCCTGGAGAAAGAACGATGGAGGCAGAGCGCGAAAGCTGGCCGCAGAGGAGCAGGCAGCAGAGGATAAGCGGCAGTATTCAATCGCCGCCTCTGCCTGCCGCGACGCTATTCGTGCGGCAAAACAAGGGTACTAGCGGGAAACCGCTTGTATTAGGGTATGGCTCATTTCCGCCACCAACTGGTGGCTCCGCTCCCCGAACACCAACAACGCTGACAATGCCTGGAACGTCAACTCCAATGGCAGCTACAACAACAACAACTGCACCAACACCTATGGCGTCCGCCCCGCTCTGATGGATAGTGAGACGAGTAGCCCCATTTCGGGCGAAAGCAGTACCCCGTCACATCAAAGGGAGCCATATCCTGTCGTCAGCCCTGCATGGGCTGGGGATAAATACATCACGCCGAGGCCAGCCGCCCTAAAGAGGGCGCAGCGGGCTGCTGGGAGGAGGACAGACCGGCGTCTAGGCATGGTGCTTTCCGGGAGCCTCCTCTTTACCCCGGAGAGCTTAAATTTTGAGGCTTTATGACGTATGAAAAAATGTGCTCATTTGAAGTGCTCTACAGCGCATACATCGAGGCCAGAAAGCGCAAGAGAGGCAAGGCCGCCACAGCACAATATGAGGCAAACGCCCTAGCCTGCACCGAGAAGCTTTCTCATATCCTATCCACCCAACAGTACCGGCCCAGTAAGTTTGAAACCTTCTATGTGTACGAGCCAAAGAAACGGCTGGTGCAGGCCCCAGCTTTTGTAGATAAGGTCGTACTCCATGCAGTTACGGACAATATTATTTACAAGGCCATCACCAGCAGCTTTATCCGAGACAATTACGCCAGCCAAGAGGGAAAGGGTACGCACGACGGCCTTATGAGGCTCAAGCAGCAGATGGTGGACTATTACAGAAAGACGGGCACCGCTGACGGCTGGGTGCTGAAATGTGATGTACACCACTTTTTCGCAAGCATAGACCACGGCCTTTTGAAAGCCAAGCTGCAAAGTCTCATGGAGCGTAAGAATATCGACTGGATGGTATATCAGCTTCTCTGCACCTACATCGACACCACCCCCGGCCTGCCATTGGGCTACCAGACAAGCCAGCTCTTTGCCCTGATGTTCCTGGACGAGTTCGACCATATTGTAAAGGAAAAATATCGGATAAAGCGCTATGGCCGGTACATGGACGATTTCTTTCTTATCCATCCAGACAAGGCAGAGCTGCAAAGGCTTTTGAAGGACATAGAGGCCCTGATGGCAAGCTACAAGCTGGAACTGAACGAGAAGACAGCTATATTCCCGCTCCGAAACGGCATAGATTTCCTTGGCTTCCACTCATACCTTACGGAGACCGGGGGAGTCATTCAAAAGCTCCGACAGGAAAGTATTGACCGAATAAGGAGCCGAATCAAAGAATGGAGGAGGGATTACCCAGAAGGGAAAATCAGTAAGGAAAAAATCAAAGAAAAGTTCACATCGTGGGACGCACACGCAGCCCACGGCGACACCCATTCCCTGCGGGAAAAGTATGCGAAACAGGTGGAGGAGATTATCGGTGAAAAGGTGAAGATACACCGCAAGATAAACTCCACCCGGGAAGTGCGGGAAAAGCGCAGACTGAAACAGTACAAACACATCATGAAGAAGCGGGAGCTGGCCGGAGAGCCAAGCCCCTTTTCTTTTTCCCCTCAGCCCACCCGCATTACGCCGCAGGGCCAGCAGAAAGGAGAAACATGGCAGCAGTAGCACTAAACTCTAAAGCGGTCGGCAGCACCGTCAAGCTCAAGGTAGACGGCACTCTCCGCGATTTTATCATCATCCACAAAGGGCGGCCCAGCACCCTGTACGATTCCTCTTGCGACGGCGTATGGCTGTTGCTCAAGGATTGTTTGGAGTCCCGACAGTGGCACAGCTCAAACAGCAATAGCTACAAGGCGTCCACCATCCACGCCTACCTCAACAATGAGTGGTTCAAAAAGCTGGACGCCAACATCCAGGCCCAGGTAAAGCAGGTCAAGTTACCTTACGTCAACGGCACAGCAAACAGCGCCGTGGCCTCCGGGGCCAACGGCCTGTCCTGCAAGGTCTTTCTGCTGTCCGGCTATGAGGTCGGCTGGACACAGAATACCAACTCATACTTCCCCATTGACGGTGCGGTTCTGGATTATTTCAAGGGAACCGCTGCAACGGACGCCAAGCGCATTGCCTATCTGAATGGCTCCGCCACCTACTGGTGGCTCCGCTCCCCGAACACCTACAACGCTGACAATGCCTGGCTCGTCAACTCCAATGGCAGCTACAACGGCAGCAGCTGCACCAGCACCTATGGCGTCCGCCCCGCTTTGATACTTCCCTCTTCACTCTTGGTCTCTGATGATGGCTCGGTAAATACGAACACGGCCCCCACTACGCCGGGGAGTCTCACAGTCCCGGACAGCATACAAGGCGGCGAGACCATCACGGTCAGTTGGGGCGCAAGTACAGACGCAGAAAACAACCTGGAAGGGTACATCGTAGAGCGAAGCACGGACGGCGGCGCGAGCTGGACGCAGATTTACCAGGGCAGCAGCAGGAGCACCACCAATACGGTGCCCTTCGGCACCGGGACAGTCCAGTACAGGGTAAAGGCATACGACACTGACGGCGCGAGTTCGGCCTACCGAACGAGCGCCGCGATTACCGTTATAAATAACCTTGCCCCCGGGGCCCCGGCGAGTATCACCGTGCCAAACACAGTGATGGGCGGGTCACAACTCGCTATAACCTGGGGGGCGGCCACGGACAGTGACGGTAACCTTGAGGGGTACAGCTTGGAAAGGCAGGTGGACGGAGGCGATTGGGCGCAGGTCTACAGCGGCTCGGCTCTGAGCTTTACCGACACCATCACCAAAGGTTGGGCAAGCGTGGCGTACCGTGTGCGGGCCTACGACAGCCATAACGCCTACGGTGACTATGCCACTTCTGAGACTAGGACGGTCAACAATAACACTCCCCCGGACATTATCTGCACATCGACTGGCGACCTGGGAACGAAAAGCGCCGGATTCACCGTGGCGTACCAGGTAGGCGATACAGACGGTGACCCTATTACGGTCACTGAGGCCATGGACGGTATTACAAAACGTACCTTCCAGGCAGACCCGGAGGCGAGTAACAGCTTCGCGGTCACGGGCGAATATTTTATGAAACTTGCCAACGGCAAGCACACCATGAAGATAACCGCCAGCGACGGGAAGGAGGCCAGCAGCTATGAGCTCACCTTCACAAAAGAGGTAACGGCGGCGGCCATCTCCCTTGATGAACCTATGGACGCAGACGCAAAAATAACAGTGTGCGTCCTATCCGTCACCGGCGATATCCCTACAGACGCAGAGTACAAGGTGGAGGTCACGAACAACGCCAAAGACACCACGCCGGTCTGGGAGCACTGCACAACAGAGGTTAAAAACGGTGCGAACCATGTTTTTGAGAACGAAACAGCAGCCAACGGCTTCTCCTTCAACTTCCGGGTAACTGTCAGCCGGGGAGAGAGTGGAAAGGGCGGCTATATATCTTCGATTCAAGGAGGATTCCAATAATGGGAGTGAAGAGACGAGTTGACTCCATCAAGGAGTTGAACAAGAAGAAGAGCAACGAGCAGCTCGCAAAAGAGAACGAGCAGCTTCGTGGGAAGATAGCATCGCTTGAGGGCCAACTGGAAGATACCCAGATGGCCCTCTGCGATGTGTACGAGCTTTTGGTTGGAGGTGAGGTGTAATGGCTAAGGTGTATGCCGACCTCATCCGCAAGGGCCTGAAGAAGCTGGAAGACGTTCCGGCCCGAATCCGGGCCGATGTCGAGGCACTGCTGAAGGAGGCTGCCGATGAATAGGCTCCGTGAGTGGCTGCTGAAAATCATACTCAGGAAGGAGGTGCCAGACATGGCTGTTGTGTACGCTACCCTGATTGTGAAGGGCAAGAAGACCATTGAGCAGGTTCCCGCTCTCATCCGTGAGCAGGTTCGGGAAATCCTCGCCGACCTCGAAGTTGAGGTAGGCTGACCCAGCGGGGGGCCGGGAGACCGGCCCCTTTTCATCTGAAGGACAGAAGGTGGTGAGATAGATGGAGAATGTCCTTGCGTATCTCCTGACCGGCGGCTGTGGTGCGGCGGGAGTCAAACTGATAGAGACGCTCGTGGTCTGGTTTCTGAATCGCCGGGCCAAGAAGTGCGACGACGAAGCCGAGGCCGAGGAGCAGAAGCGTCAGGAAAAAGAAGCGGAGTATGAAGAGATGGTCGATACCGTGAAGAACCTGAAAGAAGCCGACAAGCTCATCATGCTTGACCGCATCAAGTACCTGTGCCGCTCCTATCTCGACCACGGAGAAATTGAGTTTTCCGACCTCGATGACCTGATTGCGATGCACAGTTGCTACCACGACCTTCTCGGAGGCAACGGAAATCTGGACACGCTGATGGAGCTGGTAAAAGAGCTTCCCATCAAGAAATAATAATTTTGGAGGTATCGTTATGATTAACAAGAAGTGGGTAAAGGCTGCGGGAATCCGTGCCATCAAGACCTGCGCTCAGACCGCCATTGCCACTATCGGAACCGGCGCTCTGCTGTCCGATGTGAATTGGATGGCTGTGGCCTCCGCCTCTGTGCTGGCTGCCATCCTATCTCTGCTGACCAGCCTCGGCGGCCTGCCGGAGGTGGAGTAATGAGTAATAGCGCTTTAAGCTGCAAGCGGGTTATAAGCCCAAATCGCAACAGCCCCAGGAATCATAAAATCGACACCATTACCCCCCACTGTGTGGTGGGCCAGATGGGGGTCGACGCCCTGGGCAGTGAGTTCAGCAGGGAATCGAAAGGAGCCAGCTGTAACTATGGCATCGGCTACGATGGCCACATCATCACCGTAGTGGATGAGGAGGACCGCTCCTGGTGTACATCCAGCGGGGAGAACGACAACCGGGCCATCACCATCGAGTGCGCAAGCGACGCCTTTTACCCCTACGCCATCAATGCAAATGTCTGGAAGTCCCTCATCAAGCTGTGCGCGGACATTTGCAGGCGCGACGGCATCAAGAAGCTGGTGTGGTCTACGGACAAGTACACACGCATGAACCATCTGAACGGCTGCAATATCACCGTTCACCGGGACTATGAGAACAAGTCCTGCCCTGGGGACTACATCTACAACCGGCTTGGGCAGATAGCCAAAGAAGTCAATCAGAAGCTCAGCGGAGCGCCCGCGGGGTCCTTCAAGGCATACCAGGGGCAGGTGAACACGGACGACGGTCTCAACTGCCGCACGGAGCCTGTGAGCGGCAGCGTACTAAAGACCTTCCCCGACGGCACAGTGCTCACCATCACCAAAGAGGATGGAAACTGGGGCTACTGTGGCGAGGGATGGGTGTGCCTGGACTACATCAACAAAATCGCGTCGGCGAAAGACCCGGCGGCAAAGGAGGAAAGCATCATGACCGGCAAAGAGTTTAAGAAGATGTACGATGAAATCAACCCCACCTACAACACCATCGACGAGGTGCCCAGCTACTGGCGGGACGATATCAAGGAGCTGGTGGACAAGGGTATCATCAGCGGCGTGGGCGGCGGCAAGCTGGGCCTGACCAAGAGCGACTGCAAGGCCGCAGTGCTGGCAAAGCGCATTAAGGAGAAGCTGTGATGGCCGCCCGGCTGGCTTCAACCTCTCCATTGACATGATTCGTGTGTTCGTAATCAACGACCGGGCCGGTCTATGCGACTGACCAAATAGGTAAGCAGTCCCCCTCGCAGGGTATGTCCCTGTG
Organism: uncultured Eubacteriales bacterium; assembly: GCA_910584745.1. GTDB lineage: Bacteria > Bacillota > Clostridia > Oscillospirales > Acutalibacteraceae > Acutalibacter. Next base: position 198,771 of record CAJUDG010000001.1, on the reverse strand, counting down.
AGGGGGATTTTTTGCGTTTTCTGAACATTTTCGGGCTGTTAATCAAGCTATTATGCGATTTCTAAAAATATTGAAATTTTTTCAAAAATCTCTTGACATTACCTAGATGGTAAGTTAGAATGTAGACAAGATAAATAAATTATCCAATACGGTAAGATTTTGAGCGGCCAGAAAGGATGAGTAAAATGACAATCCGTGAATTGAGACAAGCGCTGAACGAAATCGAAAACCAGAACATGACCGTGAAAGAACTGAGAGCTATTTTGTTCGAGCAGGAGGACCAAGATAAGGAAATCTGCCCCTACGACCTTCTCAAGATGACTATTTGGAAATAAAAGCCGAAACGCCCAACAGGGCGTCTACCGGAACCGCCCCACCGGTACTGATGATGGCAGGGAAGAAAGGAAATCAATTATGAAAACAAAAAGAGAGCTCAGAGAGCTTGCAAAAGCACTTTTAGTTAAAACTACAGAAATAGCGATATATCAAATTGGAGATGAACCGGAGAGATACGATCTTTCAGAGGAGGAGGAGCAGCAGGTGCTCAAGTATATAGAGCAGTACGCAACAGCAATGTGCAAGGCCATTGGTAAAGAGTTTTAGCTGCTGAAAATGCCGAAACCGCCGCAAGGCGGTCGCCGGGAGCTGCCCTACCCGGCCTGAAGATGGCAGGGCAGAAAGGAGCAATCCACATGAAGTTCTGGGCCGTGAGCAACAGATATTTCGACAGCGGCAAGGTCAAGGTCATTATCTTCCCTGTGGAGGCCGACACCAAGCCGGAGAGCAAGATGACCGAAAGAAAGATGTGCGATGAGTACGTTGACTACTTTGACACCTACCTAGAGGCAGCGGCGTGGGCTGAACAGGCCCGGAAAGCATAGGAGGCGATGATGATAAACGACACGTCTTTGGTTCGCTGGTCCTGCTGGCCCGAAGTCGGGCCGGTCGAGCATGGCGAGATGCCCAGAAAAGATATGAAAAAGACCCTCCAGAAGTTCGAGGTCGAGGCCCGGAAGGTGCTGACTGAGACCGGGGCGGACCATGTGGTATATGGCCGCAAGCTCTACAACGAGGGTGGGGAGCTGGAGGAGATTCGCTTCTACCTGTCTCCAATGACCGACGCAGAGTTCGAGGAAAGGGTAGTCCACCTGAAGAACCAGCAGGTGTACGCCGTCCACAAAATGAAGTGAGGGAGGGAAGCTGAAATGGGAAGAGGTAATGTCTGCGTGACCGGCTCCTGCGAGGGTCTGTACTACATCGACAACGACGACTTCCACGTCTACCGCCGGGTGGATGACCTTAGTGAGTGGCCGGAGACCCGGCTGATGGGTGCTTTGGACTACGGTGAGCTGACTGGCGGAGAGTGGGCCTACGATGAGGAAGGCACGGGGAACGAGGAGGACGACGTGCTGGAGTGCTTCATGGAGGACTTCTGCCGGATGTTCCCCAGCTTCAAGAGGGCCGGGACGAATGAGTGGCTCAGGAACGGACCGTATGGTGATTTGAGTCGGCGAGTGCTACTGGAGAGCAAGCTGTTCTACATCTGCGTGGAGGACAACGAGTGGTCGCTGGCGGTAGAGCTGGTGCAGAAAGAAGAGCCGTGGGGCCTTCCGTGGATGGAGAATCTCCAGAAGCAGCTCTACCAGAAGTACCTCGACGGCATGAAGAAATCCCTGCTGAACCGGCTGCCGGGTGTCGGTATCAGAACCGGGGCGTGGACATCCGGCAGAATCAAAAGAGAGGAGTGCTTGGTATGAGCGAGAAGAAGTACACCGTCCGGTCGGAGATTGAGGTCAACCTCAGCCAGCAGGACATCGACGACATTATGGTTGCGGCGCTGGAGGGCGGAATCTGCTACTGGTGCCGAAAGGCTGAGGTGGTCGGTGAGTACCTCGGCGAGTGTGCGAGCGACCAGATTTCCCGTGGCGGCGCCCTCATCCTGCACGACGCCGAGAGCGCCCAGACGTGGGAGCTGACGTTGGAGAAGTTCTTGAACGGGGTGAAGCTCTACTTCGAGCAAGGCTGCCATGTGCAGGTCGAGGACAACGCTATCGACACCTGTGACATCGACGCCAACGATGCTGACTGCATCGTCCAGTTCGCCGTCTTCGGAGAGGTGGTGTTCGGCTGATGGAGAAGTGCTGCTTCCCGCCGGGCATCACCATTAAGCCGGACGGCAAGAACGAGCTGGATTCCTGCATCTACGAAGAGGTCGAGTGCTACAAGAACGTGACCGTCCACGTCATGCGCTGCCAGCGGTGCGGCCACGTTGAGATTTCGTGGGAGCGCCAAGAAGACACGGAGGAGGTTGACCTTGATGAGTGAGTACAAGCAGCAGGCGATTGAGATTATCGACCGCCTGCACCAAGAGAACCGCATCGACTACCGGGACTACTGCGACATCCACGACGGTCTCGATGAGATAGACACCCTGAGAGATAGGGACGAAGCACTGGAGGAGCTGTGGGCACAATTCGCCGACATTCCCGTGAACCCGGAGACAGAGTGCATCGAGGCCCCGTTCATGGGCTGGGGTATAGGAATCAGCCGGGAGGAAATATGGCACTGGTTCGACCGGCGGCACAGCAAAGGCGTGGCCTATCTGCTGTACGGGGACGGTATCGACCGCACCGACCAGATTGCCAAGCTGGTGTATCTGAAGCAACTCTGCATCGAGTGCGAGTCCCAGACCTGCCAGTTCAATCACGGCGGCGAGTGCCGGTTCGCTCTGGTCCATGAGCGGAAGCCCCGCATCACCGACGATGACGGCTGCATCGACTATGACTATCAGGAAGGGGATGGCTGAGGATGACGGAGCGTGAGCGCCTGCTGGAGAAGTTGGCCGCCGTGAAAGCTCTGGCCGACCGTGGCGTCGATGGAGAGAAAGCGGCCGCCGAGAATCGTCTCCGCCTTATGATGGAGAAGTATGGCATCACGGAGGCCGACTTGGAGGATGCCAGCGTCCGGCTCTACTGGATTCGGTATAAGACAGAGTATGAGAGAAGGCTGTTGTACCAGCTCGCCTACAAGTACACCGGCTCCGGCCACGCCCACGGCTGCGTGGGAACGTACACCGGCAGGAGCCGGAAGAAAGTCGGCATTGACTGCACCACGGCTCAGTACATCGAGATTGAGGCGGATTTTGAGTTTTATCGGGCGGCGCTGGCAGAGGAGATGGAGCTGTTCTATACGGCATTCATCAACAAGAACAGGCTGTTCCCGCCTCCTGAGTTGGCAGGAGACATCGAGGATTCCGGCGAGATAGATTTGGTTCGCCTTGGAAAATTGCAGGCCATGATGGGCGGCATCGAGCAAAGGAGCCGGAACAAGGCTCTGACGGAAGGGAGCGAAGATAATGAGTAAAATGCCATACTCCATCCGGCTGATGTTGGCGCAGATGTCCGGGAACAGCGAGGTGGCCGGTAAGGTGGTGGACGAGTGCTTTGCCGAGATGACCAAGAAGTTTCTGGCAGTAGCCCATGAGTACGACAGCGTGGACCTGCCGTTGGCAATAGCCACCATGCAGATAGCAGCGCAGGCCATGATGCCGATACTGAACGATAGCGGTAGGGAACTGGTGAAGAATCTGGTCAGCCACACGCAGACCGTCACCATTGACCTGTCAGAAATGCGACGGCAAACATCCGAGAACAACGAGGAGGATATGCGATGAACGCAAGCGATATGGTCCGGGCCGCCCTGTCCACCAAGAAGCGGACGCAGAAGGAACTGGCCGAGTTTATGGGCTGGAGCCAGCAGAACCTCAGCTACCGGCTGAAGGCCGGGACGCTCACGTTCGACGAGCTGGCGAAAGCCCTGAGCTTCGCCGGGTACGAGGTCAAGATGGTCGAGGCCACCGGCGAAGAGCTGCCGGAGCTGGGGAACAGCAGCAGCCCCCGTCTGGTGCAGATGGTGGACGGCGTGACCTATGACACCAGCAAGGCGGAGTCCCTTTGCTCCAGTCGGGCGGAGACCGGCGATGAGTTTTACATGGAGCTGTTCAAAGACTCGTCAGGGGCCTATTTTATGGCCTATTTCCAGCTTTGGGAGGGCGGATATAATTCCATATCTCCGATGACCAAAAGCGCCTCAGCGAAGTTCTGGGGCCGTTACAGCGGACTTCCTGTAAGCGAGATGAAGTGACCGATACGGTCAGTCTGCATCTGGTCCACTCCTGAGCAAAGAGAAGCACCGAAAGCCTCCAAAAGTGGCTGAAATCAAGCGTTTCGTGGACTGCAAAAAATTTTTTGCAAATATTCGATTTTGACTTGACATTACCGTGTCGGTAAGTTAGAATGAGAATGTAAACAAGAAAGTTACCCAGACGGTCAGTTTTTGGAGGTATTGATTATGCTGTATCACGAGTTTTTGGAAGGCACCGGCGCCGTTGATAATCAGGCATCTTACGATGAGTACAAGCGGGTGGAAGCGTTCTACATGGCCTGCGACGGTATGACCAAAGAGGATGTTTACCGCATGGCGAAGGTCGAGACAGTGGCACAGTATGAGGCCAGAATGGAAAAGGCACGAGAGGACGAGCTGGCGTGGGTGATGCAGAACATCATCCCCGCCGCTGCCTTTATTCGGGGCATGAGCGAGAAGAAAGACTACTTCCGCCGGAACTTCGTGTATGCTTCCGAGTGCGGAAACTGCTTCGAGCTTCGGGAAGTCAGGGCCATCAACGGCCGGTCGGTCGTGCTGTATGAGTTCTGGGCCAACGGAAAGAAGCTCGATACCAGCGAGTGCGGATATGGGCTGCTGCCAAGCGCCGAGTTCCAGAGCTACCGGGCCGACTGGCACGACAAGAGCCTCAAAGAGCTGGAAGACCTGTTCGGGTACATCGCATAAGGAGGGAGCAGGATGACGATTGCCAGACAAATCGGTCACGATGGGTCAACCCATGACATCATCAGCATGACGGCGGAAGAGTGCGTTGCCGTTGACAAATGCCATGAGATAATCAGAAAAAGGTTCAGTGAAAAAGGAGAACCTTACGATGAAGCCCAGCGTGAAAGATGCGAGTGGTGGCTGCTTGGATTACTCAGATATGAAGGGTTGGAGAAAATGGTCAAAATGGCCGAGACCGCTCCATTCAGCGGGAAGAAAAAGATAGTGACCGTTGGCTATGCTGAGACGAAGGAGGTAAGCCATGAATAGCAAGTACATTGAGGTCTGCGAGCGCCTCGACTGGACCGTCCGTGAGTACAAGGATGGGTCGGTGGATGTTGCCAAGCAATCCCCGGCCGGTGAGGACTTCAGCTTCGGGGTCAGCTCGGAGAACTTCGTGGATGAGGTCAAGCAGTACGCCGCCTACTTCAACGTGGACGAACACGTTGAGATGTGGATTGAGGCACGGAGGAATGGAGTGCGTGGCGTTCCCTCCAGCATCCGTGAGCTGGTTGAGGACGCTGAGGCCATTGATAAGATGCTGCAAGAGTTGGCCGCTGCGCTGGCGGAAGTGGAGGATGACGATGACTCGGAGTGAAGAAATCGACCTCGAAATCAGGAATCAGGCCGTCCGTCTATACCCGAAGTGCGTGGCCCTCTTTGAACTTCCGATGATGGTCTACACGCAGATTATGATGGACAACAGCACCCGCAAGAAACCCTTCCGGGTCAGCGAGGCCCGGATTCGCAGAACAATCGGCACCATGCCGGAATTTCAGTGAGAGGAGACAGTAACAATGAATAGGTATGCAGAGTTGAGGAATCGCAAGCAGGAGGAGTTCAATGCCCTGCCGCTGGGCTTCGCCTTCGGGCAGAAGCAGTTCGACGAGATGATGAGGGGCTGGGGCCTCGACCCGGAGAAGGACGTGGACAAAATCTACTCCATCGGTGCCGGGGGCTACGTCCAGAAGAAGGACGCCGACCTGCTCCACCAGACGAGGGAGCGCCACGATAAGGAGATGGCGGCGGCTATCGCTGAGGATAAGACCGGGGAGGGGTTCATCTACGAGATGTTCCTTTACGAGCTGGAGAATCACGAGTACGGCTACACCAGAGATACAGAGGACACGCTGGATGCGCTCGGCTACACGGCTGAGGAAGTCATCGGCGCCCCCCGGCTCAAACGGGGCATCGAAAAGGCGGTCACTGAGATTTGCAGGCGGGAGGGCGACTGATATGGCGTACCAGAGGAAAACCCGTGACCGCTGGGATATTATGACCAACTGGGGATATGGCTGGGAGTGCGAATGCAGCGAGTACACCCGTACCGAGGCTCGTCAGCGCCTCAGAGAGTACAAGGAAAACTGCGGTGACAGGTGCGGGGTACGGCTCGAAAAGCACCGTGAGAAAATCGAGGAGGTATGATGTATGTCCTGCATGGTAATGAACCCTGAGCCGCTGGCAGCGCTTGCGAACGCCGTCGAGACCCGGCTCAACTGCGACTTCAACTATTGGGGCTTTGAAGCCCCGGACAGCCTCTACCGTGAGCTGGAAGACTGCAAGACCTCGTTCACCTATTTTGCGGAAGACATCTACCGCAAGCTCTATGCCCTGAACATCCGGGCCTACAACGGGCGCTACGCAGGCCATGAGGAACCCGAAGACGAGGAGGCTCCGTCTATCGACGGGAGCAAGTACATCGTCCACCATCCGCCGGAGTACCGGGAACATGGGTTCGCCGTCCGCCCGTGGCACTACCAGCTCGCAAAGCTCCTCGACTTCTGGCTCTACCAGACAGCGGAAGATGCGACCATCAACGACCCTCTCCGGCTTGCTATGAAGGAGTTTCGGGACGGTCTCTATCAATTCATCGTTCTGAACAGCCCGGAGTATTTCAACGTGCGGTGGGGCGAACTCAGCGAGAATCGGTCACGGGAGGGAGAGTGCAGGATTGACATTTCCGATGAGTTTGAGTACCTGACCGGCTACGTCGCCGAGAGCTGCTTCGATGAGGAAATCTGCCGGGACCGCCTGCGGATGCTGTGGACGGCGTTCTGTCTGCACCACGACCTTGACGCTGACACCCACATCTACGACTGCTACCTGTCGGAGCTGTGGAAGCGGTTGCAGGAGACCGGCGATGGTACATCTGAGTGGACCGACTTCGATGACTTCGAGCGGTTCATGTGCAAGTATTTGGTGTGAGGAGGGGGAAGTCGTGATTGAGTTTGTAGAAAAGAAGCCGTGGACAGACCGTTCTCCGTTCACAGGGCAGACCTGCGCTCCAAACTTTATGGTTAAAGACGGTGTAGAGTATTTTGTGGTCAACCGTGTGGTCAGATGTGATGACAGAGGTTACGAAAATCTCCACCTTGACGAGAGCAGAAAAGGTCTGGAAGCAACCAAGCAGTTCCTCATCAGGAACGGTGGGGCGTACTTCAAGTTCAACGGCATCTACGATGACCCATTCGAGATGCTAAAGGAGATGGCAGAGAGGGGCCATACGTTCTGCGACCCGGAAAAATTGTTTGACGACTGCCGAGGTATCAAGGGATATGGGGCTGGATTCGTTGACTTCCACGGGAACAGAAACGAAGTGTCGGCTGCGTTCCATTACCGCATTTATGACATGGAGATGCTGAGTAGGCTCAAAGAAAGCGTGGGCTTCTTCCTGACAGGAGGTGAGTGGGAGTGAGCACAGACGAGGAAAAAAGGGTTGTGGCGGCCTGTGAAGATGGTGCCCTTTGCGACCCTCAGTATTGCCCGTATATGAGAGGCGAGACCTCTCGGCTCGGAGCCTGTGAGGGTGACTACTGCGAAGAAGCGTGGGAAAATTACTGCGAACAGATGGGAGGTGAAGACGATGTACTGTAATCCTGATGTCTGCCCGAACTGCCAGTATATCGGCGAGGGAGATAGTTGGTGCGACAAAACCGGCGAAATCGTGTTGGAAGATTGGGCGCCTACCGAGAACTATATGGGACCCGGTTGCCCCTACGCTCAGAATAAGGAAGGGAACGAAATGCAGAAAATCGAAAGGAAAGAAGAGCTAATGGACACCAGATACATGAAAAAGTTCACAAAAGCCGGATGGCGATTTGTTAAGTGTGCCCTTTGTGGACAGAGGTTTAATGTAGGGCGTAGCATAGGCCGTTGCGAAAGTAGCCCATATCAGCAAGCCCTCATGTACGACTGGTGGGCAAAACACACAGGGCAGGAAAGCACGCAGGTGATTCACGTTGATTGCAACGTGGAGCTTTGTCCGAAACTCAAAGAGGATGAGCGGCGTGAGTGAGAATGAGCGCATGGCCAACATTATAGCAAGACTCAGATTAGCAAAAGATAGGAGAGGGCTAACGTACAAAGAGCTTGCTGAAAAATCGGGTTTATCTCCTCGGACAGTTGCGTATGCAATAAGGGCAGGCCGGATGAGGACAGATACCTTGGTACGACTCTGCCTTGCCTTAAATGTAAGCGCAGATTGGGTTCTTGGATTAAGATAGTGTGAATGAGAAATAGGAGGCGAAAGAGATGAGCAAACGAAAGTGGCGCCGTGGACCTAAGATACTGTCTCTCGATGAACTGGTCAGGCAGGAGGTGGTATTCTGGAGAGACAAGCCTCAGCCTCACGGCTGGTTCATGTCGTGGCAGTTCAAAATGGCAGCCGATGCTATAGGCAGAGATGGTGTCATTTACTATGCTATGCCCGCTAGAGCGAAGACTAGGTTTTCCGATGAGGATGTAATCCGGGCAGAGCGCCGGATGCACACGGCTCTAACGCTGGAAGGTCGCAAGGAGCTAATAGCGATTCTGAACAGGTTCGACCGGGGCCACGGTGATGTGGATGATGTCATCGACGCATACGAAGATACACCCGGTTATTAGGAGGTTTCTATGAAGAAAATCGAATTGACTGAAGAGCTGATAGCCACAGCCGCCCGTCAGGGCGTGACCATCTGCGGAACGGAAGCGGAGATTGTCCTTGCTTACATCAAGGTCCACGGGTATGAGCTGCTGACGGACGATGACTACAAGCTCTACATGCATGACAAGAGTGCCTGTGAGGACCACACCCATGATGGGACTGAGACCATCCGTGGCATCGTGGAGCTGTGCGTGGAGCTGAACAAGGAGATGTTGTTGGACAGCTACTCCACGCAGGAACAGGACGCCGACGACCAGCTCGAACTTCGGAAGGACACTCTCATTCTGGAGACCATGCGGGCGAAGGCGGAGAAGGTTATCCCGCCCACGGTGCGCCGGTACAACGTGGTCATCGTCGAGCATCGAAAGAAGTTGGTGCCGGTGTTGGCGGCGAGCTGGGCCGAGGCCGAGGCGAGGGTACGGGAGATGTGGGAGAACGGTGAGGTGGTCATCGGCCAGAGTGACTTCGCCGGGATTATGATTAGCAGCGGAGGTTGAACAGATGGAAGGTGCTATTAACTGGTTTGAGGTCATTTGTGAGCGTATGCGGGACTACTCCGAGGGAAATATCTGGAGTACATGGGATGAGCTTTTGTGCCGGACAGAAGATGTAGCCAATGCTCTGGCAGATATGCTGGAACAGCTATATGCCTCGCAGGGTGAAGAAATCGTCATCAACACAGGGTATTATGACCCTGAAGAGGATAAGCGTAACGGAGAAGAAGACCGCCATACCGGGTGGTGGTATGTGAATATGGGATAATGCTGGGTATGCAGAAGACATAAAGGCGGCTCAGGTAAGATTCTTACCGGGCCGCCCCAACTTTTGATTGCATATCTGGTGGAAATCTGATAGAATAAGAACAGAAAGCGGGGTGTTTGATATGCCAGTGCTGAGTATGTTCTTCGGAATCATCGTCCGTATGTATCGTGAGCAGGGCGGGAAACACAATATGCCCCACATCCACGCTGAGTATTCCGGCGAGGAGGTCGTGGTCGCTCTGGACGGGACGGTTCTCGAAGGAGAGAAGAATTTTCCGAGGAATAAGTTGAAGATGCTGGAAGTCTGGATGGATATACACCATGAGGACCTTGAAGCGAATTGGAAGCTGCTGTCCAACGGCGAGCAGTTCTTCCGCATTGACCCGCTGAAGTAAAGGAGGTGCCGTCCATGTTGCAGCCGAGATTGGTGAAAGCGGAGCCGTTAGACCACCTGAAGCTCCGGCTCACCTACGAGACCGGGGAGGTCAAGCTGTTCGACGTTTCTCCTTATGCCAACGGTCCTTGGTATGGTGAGCTGAGAGACGAGTCCTATTTTAGAACGGTCCGTATGCTTCCGGGTGGAACGGGTGTTGAGTGGAGCAACGGTCAGGACATCGCTCCCCATGAGCTATATGAGTGCAGCGCCCCAGCCTAACCGGCAAAAAAGCCCCCACAAGGGGCTTTTTTGCTGAGACTATACTTTTCCCATCCGGGGAGTTTGGGCGGCATCCTGCGGCCTTCAGGGGCGTATAAGCCCTTGATTTGCAGCACTTTTCAGGGTGCTTGCCGGGGCGGTATCGGGTCTCCCATGGTCATCGGGGATGCGATGTTCATTGCAGACATAACTTGATCGCTCAATTAGCACATGCTATATTATAACCAAGAAAAACATCCACAGAAAGGAGAAAAGATCATGAACAAGACCTACGAATCAGAGACCGCCCGGACAGGCCTTGCCAGACGGCTGGCGGCAGAATCTATGGTTCTACTGAAAAACGAGGGCGGGCTCTTGCCGCTGCCAGGGGGGAAGACGGTGGCCCTCTTGGGACAGACGCAGCTGGACACAATCATCGGCGGCGGGGGCTCCGGGGCGTCCTTCAGCGCGGGCACCTTGCAGATACGCGACGAGATGGCAAAGGCGGGGCTTATTCTGGAGGAGTCCATGGACGGCTTCTACCGTGAGCTGGACAGAAAGCGCCGGGAGGAAAGCGCCAATGCCCGCTCGCCCTATGCGGATTTCGAGGGCCTGGTTGCCAGCGGCCTTATCTATGAGATCTTCGGCCAGTACAGCGCGGCCAAGGAGGAGCCGCTGCCCGACGACGGGCTGTGGCAGGCGGCGGCGAAGGCCGCGGACACGGCCATTGTCATGATCGGCCGGGCCACGGGCGGAGAGGAATGTGACCGCAGGGTCGAGAATGATTATTACCTTACCCCCTCTGAGAAAAGGATGCTCGAGCTGGCCTGCGGGCATTTTGAGAACGTTATAGCGGTTTTCAACTGCAACGGCATGGTGGATATGAGCTGCACAAAGGCCTGCCCGCAGATAAAGGCAGCCATATTTATGGGCACCGCCGGGGAACAGGCCGCCGGAGCCTTGGCGGACCTTATCACCGGCAGGGAGACGCCCTCTGGAAAGCTGAGCCAGACAGCGGCCCTCTGCTATGAGGACTACCCCACGGCCAGGCATTTCTCCTACACCCGGGAGGACCCTGACGCGCTGCTTACATATGAGAGCTATGGCCTTGACAGCGAGGCCAACGGCAGCAAGGGCTTTTCGGCAAGTCCCGTTACCGTCTACCAGGAGGACATCTATGTGGGCTATCGGTATTTTGACAGCTTCCAGAAGCCGGTGCTGTACCCATTCGGCTTTGGGCTGAGCTATGCTGAATTTAAGTATGAGGTCCTCGACGTGGAAATTGACGGCGGCAGGGCTACCGCCGAGGTTAAGGTGACGAATACCTCTAAGGAGTTTGCGGGCAAGGAGGCCATGCAGCTCTATGTCCACGCGCCATTTGGAGAGCTGAAAAAGCCCTGGCAGGAGCTGAGGGCCATAGCGAAGACCCCGCTTTTAAAGCCCATGGAGAGCTGCACGGTCACACTGAGCTTTGAGCTGAAGGACATGGCATCCTTCGACGAGGCATCCATGAGCTATATGCTGGAGCCCGGGGACTATGTTCTTATGGTGGGCACCGGCTCCCATAACGCGGCCCCGGCGGCAGTGCTGGAGCTGGGTGAAAAGATCGTCGTGCGTACAGTGACCGCCGATATCGGCATGGCCCCGGCCCATAAGGACAGGATAACTTTGCTGGAGCCCGAGGCGGAGCGCAGGGTGGAGAATACCGCCGGCCTGCCGCGCGTCGCCTTTACGGAGAATGACGTGGCCGTATGCTGGCCGGAATATAAGGGGTATAAGGAGGATGCGGAGCCGGCGGTCTCTACCCTGCATGACGTTGCCGCCGGTAAAGTGACCATGGAGGAGTTCATCGCCCAGATGACCGTAAGGGAGCTGGCGGTGCTCTGCAACGGCTACGGGCCCGGGCTGCCCTTTGGCGGGATGGGCAAAAAGGACATACCTGTGACAATAAAGGGCGAGGACGGCAAGGACATCGGCTCCTGTGCCAACCCCAACGCTATGCCCGGATACTGCAACCCCACCCTGGAGAAGTACGGTATAATGTCCACGGTGTATAAGGACGGCCCCGCAAGCGTGGGGAAGACCGCCTGGCCCACTGGCATGATGATAGCCTGCACCTTTAACCCGGAGCTTGCCTACGAGTTCGGCAGCGCCTGCGGCTGCGAGGCGGAGATGGGGCATGTGGACAGCTGGCTGGCCCCCGGGATGAACCTTATCCGCAACCCCATAGAGGGCCGGGCCTTCGAGTATTTCTCAGAGGACCCCTTCATATGCGGGCTTTTCGGCGCCCAGGTGGCGCGGGGAGCAATAGAGAACAACGCCGTCACTGTCTGTCCCAAGCATTTTGCCATGAACGAGCAGGAGACCTACCGCCGGGGCAGCCTTAAGAAAAACATCGACGCTGTTGACACCATCGTCAGCGCCCGGGCCGCAAGGGAGCTGTACCTGCGCCCCTTTGAGATGGCGGTGACAGGGGCCCGGCCCATGACCCTGATGACCTCCTTCAATAAGGTCAACGGCACATTCGCCGCAGGCAACTATACCCTTTGCACGGAGATCCTGCGCGGCGAGTGGGGCTATGAGGGCGTGGTGGTCACCGACTGGGGCGATATGGACATGGTGGTGGACGGCGCGGACGCGGTAAAGGCCGGAAACGACGTGATAATGCCCGGAGGCCCGCCGGTCATCGAACAGGTGCTCAAGGGCTATGAGGAGGGCAGGGTGGAGCTCCGCCATCTGCGCGCGGCGGCGGCAAACCTGATGAAATACCTGTTGAGCACAAGGCTCTATAGGCCATAAGCCTTTATCAAAAATGACCGTGGTCTGTACCTGATACCGAACAAAGCTGGAAGAAACCTCTGCCCCAAGGCAGAGGTTTCTTCCAGCTTTACAGGCTGTTAAAGGCTGCGGTTCTTCTCATAGGCCACTATAACGGCCTCCATGGCGGCGCTTCGGAACCCGCAGCTCTCCAGCTTTCTGACTCCCTGGATAGTGACCCCGCCGGGGGAGCATACCTCGTCCTTAAGCTGCCCGGGATGTTTTCCGCTCTCCAGCACCAGCCGGGCGGACCCGGCCACCATCTGCGCCGCAAGCTCTATGGCCGTGGCCCGGGGCAGGCCGCAGGCTACCCCGCCGTCCGCCAGGGCCTCGATGAACATATCCACAAAGGCCGGTCCGCAGCCCGCAAGCACGCCGCCGATGTCCATAAGCTTCTCCGGCAGTGGCGAGAGCCGCCCGGAGCCCTCCATAGCCTCCAGGAACAGAGCTTCCTCGCCTTCGGTGACCTCCGGGCTGCAGAGGTACAGGCTCATGCCCTCGCCAATGGCGGCGGGGGTGTTGGGCTTGAGGTTTATCACGGGATAACTGCCCCCCGACATGCGCCGGATGTCCTCAATGTTCAGCCCAGCGGCGATGTTTACGAGAATAAAGCGGTCCCTGCGGGAGCGGAGAGTGGGGGCGATATCCTCCAGCATACCGGCCATGCCCTGGGGCTTGACCCCCAGGAAGATGTACTCGGCCTTGGCGGCGACGGCATGATTGTCCCGCTCTGCCGCGCACCCCAGCTCGGCCGCCAGCAAGGCGGCCTTTTCATATGTGCGGTTCGATAGGAGGATATTTTCCCCCGGCACCCTGCGCCGCAGGGCCCTGGAAAGCGCCCCGCCCATATTGCCCGTGCCGATAAACCCAAACATGGGCCATTTATCTTGAGTTGACATAATAATTCTCCCTTCTCAGCGTACCTGTCCCTGGCCGTAGATAATATACTTGCAGCTGGTTAGCTCCTCCAGGCCCATTGGCCCTCTGGCGTGCATCTTCTGAGTGGAGATGCCTATCTCTGCACCCAGCCCGAATTCTCCCCCGTCGGTGAAGCGGGTGGAGGCATTTACATAAACCGCCGCAGCGTCCACTTGGTCCAGGAAGCTCTGGGCGGTGAAATAGTCCCTTGTGACAATGCTCTCAGAGTGCCCGGTGGAGTGGGCGTTGATAAAATCCACGGCCTCCCCGGCGCTGCCCACAATGCGGACGGCCAGGGCATAGTCACCGTACTCGGCGTCCCAGTCCTCCTCCGTGGCAGGAATACCTCTGCTCCCAAGGAGAGCCAGAGCTTCTCCGTCACAGCGGAGTTCAACCTCATGCCTGTCCAGCAGCGGCACGGCTGCAGCCAGAAACTCCTTTGCAATATCCCTGTGGACAAGCACACATTCCGCCGCGTTGCACACCGAGGGCCGGGAGCATTTGGCGTTGAATAGGATCTCTGCGCCCATCTGCAAGTCGGCATCTTTGTCAATATAGATATGGCAAACGCCCTCGCCGGTGCGGATAACGGGGACACTGGCATTCTTGGCAACCGAGCGGATAAGCCCGGCGCCGCCCCGGGGGATGAGCACGTCGATATACTTGTCAAGGCCCATAAGCTCATTGGCGGTCTCCCGGCTGGTATCCTGCACCAAGGCGATGCAGTCCTCGGGGAGCCCCGCATCTGCCAGGGCATCGCGCATAATTTCAACCGCGGCTCTATTGGAGCGTATAGCCTCGCTGCCGCCCCTCAGGACGCAGGCGTTGCCGGATTTCAGGCACAGCGCGGCGGCGTCCACGGTCACGTTGGGCCGGGCCTCGTATATGATAGCCACCACGCCCAGAGGTACCCGCCGTCTGCCGATGATAAGCCCGTTGGGCCGGGTCTCCATGCGGTCAACTTTTCCTATAGGATCCGGCAGAGCGGCTACCTGCCTAAGGCCCTCCACCACACCGGAAACACGCTCCGGCGTGAGGGCCAGCCGGTCCAAAAGGGATGGGCGCATACCCTGAGCTTTTGCGGCGTCAAGGTCCTGGGAGTTTGCCCGCAGCCACTTGTCCTGATTCTCTATAAGCGCCCTGGCAATGGATTCCAGCGCCCTGTTCTTTATAGCGGTCCCTGCTATGGACAGGGTGCGTGATGCCCTCTTTACCGCTGCGCATTGGATTTCTAGCGTAGTCATATTTTGCCGCCTGCCTTTCCCTCTGCAATAAATCTTGTACCTATATCTTTGCCCTCTGCAATGTCATAAAGAGCTTCCGGCCGGGCGCCGTTGGCTATCACCATATCGCACCCAGCGTCCATGGCTATTTTCGCCGCCGACAGCTTCGTGGCCATGCCGCCGGTGCCCCGCCAGGTGCCCGGGTCCCCGGCCATGTCCAGGATATCCTGGGTGAGGGCCGTGACGCGGTGTAGAAGCTTCGCGCCGGGATCAATGCGGGGGTCGGCGCTGTAGAGGCCGTCAATATCGCTGAGCAGCACCAGCAGGTCCGCGCCGCAGAGGGCCGCCACAATGGCCGAGAGGGTGTCGTTGTCCCCAAGGACCTTGTGCCGTCCGGTCTCTATCTCGGCGGAGGACACGGAGTCGTTCTCGTTCACCACGGGTATGACCCCCAACTCCAAAAGGGCGGAAAAGGTCCTGCGCAGGTGCTCGGCCCTGGATGGGTCTTCCACATCCTCTCCGGTGAGGAGTATCTGGGCCATGGTACGGTTGTATTCCGAAAAAAGCTTATCGTAAATGTGCATCATCCGGCACTGGCCCACTGCCGCAGCGGCCTGCTTCATCCGAAGGGAGGTGGGCCGCTCTGAAAGCCCAATGCGGGCCACCCCCACCGCGATGGCCCCGGAAGTCACCAGGATGACCTCGTGGCCCGCCCCGCACAGGTCGCTGAGCACCCGCACAAGCCGCTCCATGCTTCTGAGGTCGAGACTGCCGGAGGAGTGCGTCAGGGTGGAGGTGCCGACCTTGACGACCATGCGTTTTCCATTCATCATATCCGTTCCCCAATCGTTTTTAAGTGTTAGCATAGTAAAGTATAACAGATTTCAGGCCAAAAGGGAATGAGCAGACGAAAAACAAAACAGCCAAGCATATCTCGCGCGGCTGCTGAATTTTAGGTTATATTTACAAAGGACTCTATACAAAAAAGCATACTTTCTTAAAACGAACTTGCAGTACGTTTTATTTTGATAATTATACCATGTTTCTCACCGCCGGGCAATACGAAATTTGTAATTAATGGGAAGAAAAACCGGCATTTTCGCACCTTACAAAAAAGTATACTTTTTTGTAAACAGAGAGGGAGACGGCAAATGGGAAATTATTCATTGCCCGTAAGGGCAAAGCGTTGGGCGAAATTCCTGATGAACTATGTGAGCGAGAAGGCTAGGGGGCTGGATTTCAGCATGGTCTATGTGGGCGATATCCAGCGGAATGTGGAGGATTTCCACGGATACAGCATGACGGATGCCGGGGACATGAGGCGTATGCTCAAAGCGGTGCCGGTGGACCCGGGTAAATCCGCGTTCATCGACGTGGGCTGCGGCAAGGGCATGTGCATGAAATGCGCGGTGGAGAGCGGCTACAAAAAAGTGGCCGGGCTGGACCTGGATGGGCATCTGCTGGACATTGCCCGAAGAAATATGAAGAAGCTGGGCATGGACGTGGAGTGCATACTTGCCAACGCCGTGGAGTTCGACAGATACAGCGAATTTGACGTGTTCTACTTCTACAACCCCTTTGGCCGCGGCATTTTTGAGCAGGTGCTGGAGAAGATAAAGACCAGTCAGGAACAGCGCAACAGGGACATTTGGGCGGCGTACTATCACCCGGTGTTTGCGGATGTGTTTGAAAAAGCAGGGTTCATTCTGAAGGACGAGCTGCGCGATAAAACCCGGGACACAACTACAAGGTTCTACTGCTATCCAAAGCGCTGAAAACAGCATGAGAGGGCCGAAAGGCCCTCTCGCTTTGCACTTGTTCTGTCACTTGTCCAGCAGCTCCAATATATCCGGAAATGCCTCCAGGCTCCGGCGCAGTATACCGTGCATCTGCGCGATGGCCACGCCGTAGTTCACAATGGGCACCCCGGCTTTTTTAGCCCTGCCCACCCGGCTTTTCATCTCCGTTTCGTTGAGCATACAGCCGCCGCAGTGCACCACCAGCTTATACCCCTTCGGGTCCTCGGGGAACTCCCCGCCGGAGGTGAAGGTGTACCGGGGCTTCACGCCGGTATACTTCTCTATCCATCCCGGCAGCTTCACAGTGCCGATGTCCCCGCACTGCCTGTGGTGTGTGCAGCCCTCGGAGATGAGCACCGGGTCGCCGTCCTTGAGCTTTGACAGCTGTACCGCACCCTGCACCAGTGTAGGCAGGCTCCCCTTGTACCTGGCGAACAGTATGGAGAAGGAGGTAAGCAGTATGTCCGGCGGCGTGACAGCCGCCACCTTCTCGAAGGCCTGGGAGTCGGTTATAACTATCTTCGGCTTTTTCGCAAGCATTTCGAGCGTTGCCGCCAGTTCCTCGGTTTGGCAGGTGACGAACGCGCAGTGGGCGTCGAGGATATCCCTCATGGTCTGCTGCTGGGGCAGGATCATCCGTCCCTTTGGCGCGGCGGCATCGATGGGTGTTACCAGCACGGCCAAGTCCCCCGGGCTCAGCAGGTCCGCCACAATGCGGCGCTCATTTCCGGCCTTTCCGGCAAACGCCCCAAGCTTTTCCTTCAGGGCGGTAACGCCCTCCCCGGTCTTGGCGCTGACATAAAGCGAATCCTCCGAAAGCTCCGGGCGCTCCGTCAAAAGGTCCGCCTTATTGTACGCCGCGCAGTAGGGGAGGCCCCGCTCCTTAAAGAGCCCCAGCAGCTCCCTGTCCTGGCCGCTGAGCCCCGCTTGTGCGTCGACCACCAGCACGGCAATATCGGTCTTTGCCAGAATCTGCCGCGCCCTCTGTACCCGCAGTTCGCCAAGCTCCCCCTCGTCGTCCAGCCCGGGAGTGTCGATAATCACCACCGGACCCATGGGCAGAAGCTCCATGGCCTTCTGCACCGGGTCGGTGGTAGTGCCCTTGACCTCCGACACCACTGCCAGCTGCTGGCCGGTGACGGCGTTCACAAGGCTGGACTTCCCGGCGTTGCGCATACCGAAAAAGGCTATATGCGGGCGCTCGGCGGAGACGGTCTCGTTCAGGCTCATACTATCCCTCCGTTACTCAAAAATTCTTATCACATATCCGTCTATGGTGGTGACCCTGCATAACTTGCCGCCCCAGGGCTGGGCCTCTACCGGGGTTATATCATTCCATCCACTGCCTGTGACGCGCTCATACAGGCCGTCTATGCCATCGACCTGCATGAAGGATATCTCCCCGCCGGCGGGCTCGCCCTGGAACATCTGAAAGCCGGTGAAGGGCGCTAAATGGGTGGCCTCAATCTCCGGCGGCGTGTCGAAAACAACGCCGTACTGCCCCCGGCCCTCGCCGTCCCGCTCCACGATATTGCTGTACCAGCCCATGATATCCTCGAACCATTTGGCGGTACGGTCCATGTCGGTGGTGAGGTAGATAGGGGCGTTTTCTTTCACAAAGTACCCTTTTTCGCTGAATCTGCTCATATGATCTGCTCCTTTTGTATGGTAATTGGACAGACCAATTATACACACCCAAACAGGACAACAGTATGTCATGTTCATCTCCAGAATTCCAGCAGCTTCTCGTCAATAGAGGCGATCTTCTCCTTGCCCTTGACGTCGCTATATAAAGCAAGCCTGCCGATTTCCTCCCGGTCAGTCCGGCTCCTTTCAATAGTCTCTAAACAGTCGGCGGGCAACGTAACGCCGTATATCCCGCCGTACTCGTAGTGCCACTGGGGGTCAAAGTAGTCGGGAGCCATCTTGCAGTGCATTAGCCCGATAAAGGTCCAACTGAGCCCGGACAGGCCAAGCTCCTCCATGCACTCCCGGTCGATACATTGGCGTAAAGTTTCGCCGTCATCCCGGCAGCCGCCGAAAATCTCCCAGTCCTGCCGCCACTGGTTCCAGCCCATAAGATAGTCCCCGCCGAGCTTCACCACGCCCAGGCAGCAGTTTATGGGGCTGTAGAGCTTTGCGGCTTCGCTCTCGTCAACTGTGATCATTTCCAGCAGCTCGCTGCCGTTATCAGTTTTGACAAGCATATCAGAACCTGAAATCCCTTCTGTTGGAGTTCTTGATGTCTTTAATGTTCTGCTCCGCTATCTCCCTGACCTTGTCCTTGGGTATCCTCTTGAGTTCTTCTTCTACCATCTTATAGCCCACTTCCTTTGTCTCGGGGCTGGCGTAGTCCTCAAGGTACTCAGAGAGGGTCATCAGCGCGTTGGGGTGGCAGCAGTTGAGTATCTGTCCGTTCTTGCAAAGGCTCATGAAGCGGTCGCCGGTGCGGCCCTCACGGTAGCAGGCGGTGCAGAAGGATGGGATATGGCCGTTCTCCATCAGCCAGCGGACCACCTCGTCCAGGGTGCGCTGGTCGGACACGTCGAACTGCTCGGTATCGTGGGGGCGCTCCTCCTGGGTGTAGCCGCCCACAGAGGTGCGGGAGCCGCCGCTGACCTGGGAGATGCCCAGCCGCAGGAGCTTAGAGCGCACGGCCTCGGTCTCCCGGGTGGAGATTATCATGCCGGTATAGGGCACCGCGAGACGTATGCAGGCGGTGATATGGGCGAAGGTATCGTCGTCGATGCCGTTGTCAAACTGGTCGGGGTCGATATCGTCGGCGCGCTTCAAGCGGGGCACGCTGATGGTGTGGGGGCCCACGCCGTGGACGGCCTCAAGGTGCTCGGCGTGCATGATGAGCCCCGCGAACTCGTACTTGTAGAGCTCAAGCCCGAACAGCACCCCCAGGCCCACGTCGTCAATACCGCCCTCCATGGCCCGGTCCATGGCCTCGGTGTGGTAGTCGTAGTTGTGCTTGGGGCCGGTGGGGTGGAGCTGCTCGTAGGACTTTTTATGGTATGTCTCCTGGAACAGGATATAGGTACCTATGCCGGCTTCTTTCAGCTTACGGTAATTCTCAACGGTGGTGGCAGCGATGTTCACGTTCACCCGGCGGATATCGCCGTTCTTGTGGTGGACGCTGTAAATGGTCTTGATGCACTCAAGTATATACTCAATGGGGCTGTTCACCGGGTCCTCGCCGGACTCTATAGCCAGCCGCTTGTGGCCCATATCCTGCAGGGCTATGACCTCGGCCTTTACCTCCTCCTGGGTGAGCTTCTTGCGGGGGATATGCTTGTTTACAGCATGATAGGGGCAGTATACGCAGCCGTTGACGCAGTAGTTAGACAGGTACAGCGGCGCGAAGATAACAATGCGGTTGCCGTAAAAGGCAAGCTTGATCTCCTCTGCTATCTCGTACATTTTCTCTATCTTCTCCGGGATGTCGCAGGCCAGCAGTACCGACGCCTCCCGGTGGGTGAGCCCCGAGCAGACGCAGCCGGTCTCGGTCTTTTTAGGCCGGGCCTTCTCAAGGATCTGGTCGATGAGCTCCACATTGCGCTTGTTTTTCTCGGCGTAACGGAGGGTCTCCTGGATCTCCTCGTCGTTGATGAATTCCTCCGCATGCAGGGATTTGGGGTCGTACTTTGCCATAAATTTTCTTCCTTTCTTTGGGGCAGATTTCTCTTAGCCTCAGATTAAAATATAAAAAATTATTGCTAAAGCCTATGGCTTTTGGGCTAATACATAGTACCAGGGCAGTTTATCCACAGGAATGTCGGTTTTCTGGAAGGGACAGACTGTTCTCTCTATATTACGGTAGTTCATCTCATGCAGCTTATCCAAAAGAACCTCATATTTGATGGGGTTATAGCGCTCCTCAAAGACCTCCATCTGGACATACCGCTGGTCTTTTTCAAACACATACATAATGTTAAAGGTAATCGTGCCGTCGCTGTTATAATCCCATATCTGCGTCAGGTTGATACGGGTATCGCCGTCAAAGAATGGGGCGTAGG
Organism: uncultured Eubacteriales bacterium; assembly: GCA_910584745.1. Classification (GTDB taxonomy): domain Bacteria; phylum Bacillota; class Clostridia; order Oscillospirales; family Acutalibacteraceae; genus Acutalibacter. The sequence goes on along the minus strand of CAJUDG010000001.1, from coordinate 177,785 downwards.
GGAAGAAGCGCTTCCTATCCGTAAGTATCTTGTCCCAGTTGCGTATCTCAAAGTAGAGGTACCCGCCAGGCTTTATCAGGGAATCCATCTGCTCGAGAGTCTTTAAGACATCCTCGTTGCTGACGTAGGGCAGAGAGTTCCCGGTGCTTGCAACGCAGTCGAAGGCGCCGCTGAAATTATCGGCCACGTTCCTGAAATCACAGCATTTCAGCTCGATATCAAAGCCCCTTGCCTCGGCCTTTTTCCTGCAATTCGCAAGCATATTTTCGCTCAGGTCCGAGCCCGAAAGCTGCACCCCGAGCTCTGCCAGCGGCAGGGTCGCGCTGCCGGAGCCTATGCTCACGTCCAGCAGGGTGCGGATGTTCCGGCCATGCAGGATGTGCTCCCAGTGGGTTTTGAAGACGTTATAGCGGCTTTCGCTTTCGATCAGGTCATAGATGTCTGCTCTGTCGTATAGTTTGCCCATTTTTATACCTCCGGTAAGTTTTATGTGGATATCAGCGCTTTTTTGTTTTCGTTGAGGAAGCTATAAGCCTCCCGCAAAAAGCCTGACATATCACTTTCACGTTCATAAATTTTCCGCACACATTCCGGCAGCGAAACCCCATCGATAAGTATCTCCTCCATCGACCGGTAAGGGCTGTGCGGCACAGGCACTATCCGCTGTATGCGCGGGTCGTTCAGCGTGGGCGCAACCGCCAGTTCTTCCAGATACCAGAGGATATCGGGATATTCGGGCTCGTTTTCAAGCTGTATTTTCTGCATGGAGCACCATTTGTCAAACAGCGCCATATGGTTTATCTCATGGAGCGAAGCCCTTAGAAAAACAGTGTCGCTTATGTCATAATGCAGGCAATACTCCTTTTTCAGCACGCTGCGGGGGAAGGGGTTATATAGCCCAAGCCAGCACGTGAAGCGGCAGGGGGCGCTGTAGTCAAGCTGAAACATGCCGAGCATTTCCGATACCGCTTTTGACAGCGGGCCCTGAGCCAATTCCCTAAAGTGTGCGGCCTGTTCCTCTATGCGCCGGCGGTCCGCGAGCTTTTTATTGCGTATAAGCTCCGTGACGACAGGCAGGATATCACCGCGCCCCATTTCGGCGCTCACAAGAGAGCGTATTTCGGGGAACATTTTTGCCACCCTGTCAAGGTAGGGGAGCATATTGTCGCCATCGTCAAGTGCCAGCAGGAGAGTGTCCGTAACGGCCTTTGCGTTTTCCGTGTCGGATGATATTTTGATGTCTATGGTGAAGCTATTTTGAGCAGCCATTTTCTCCCTCATAAGGCGGACATGTCTCTAATAATCAAACGAATTCCCGCCCACCTGCATTTTCGTGTGGAGCTTTTCTCCGTTATACGGCTTTCGTATCTCAATAAGATTGAGTACGTTATATCCCTTGGACGCTAAGAAACCGATCATTTTGTCGTTGTTGGGATGGACATAATTATACACGGTTTCCTCGCCGTAGCTTCTTGCAAGCTCCTCGGCTTTCTCAAACAGGGCCGACGCTATTCCGCAGCGCCGCTTTTCCGGGCAGACGTAGATGGATTCCGCCCACACACAGGGCTCCTCGACTCGGCAGACAATGTACCCTGTGTACTGGCCCCCGGCAGTTACAGCGGCGTAAACTGGATATCCGGCCGCCAGATATTCTTCAAGCTCCGCCTGTGCCGCAGAGATGTCAGGCCGGGCTTCGACCCCTCTGAGCGCTTTTAAGGTTACGCGGAATTCGGCTGTAAGGTATGCTATTTCTTTTAGATCACTTCGTGTAGCTTGCCGTATCGAAAACTTTTCCATAGGCTATTTCCTCACATCCCCCCGCGCCGTCACGATATGATACCCCACCGACTCCATCCTGGCGCTCAGACAGTCCTTGCACTGTGCCGACTCCTCGCCGGTACATATCTTAATTGTCGTAAAGCTCATACTTTTTGCGCACGGTTACCGGCGACAGATTGGGCATCACCACGTTGGCGCCGGACTTTATGCCCAGCTCCCGTCCTTCGGGGTGGATGGTGCCAAGGGCGGTGGTGGCGGGCAGGAGCACCGGCGGGTGTATGAGGCGGATGATGGAGAGCAGGTAGCAGGTCAGCTCCACCGTGCCCGCCGGGCAGTCCCGGAAGGGGGTGTCCTTATGGGGGACGAAGGGGCCGATGCCGCACATGTCGGGCTTGAAGTCTTCGATGAATTTCAGGTCTTTCGCAAGGGTTTCGGAGGTCTGATTGGGAGAGCCCACCATGAACCCGCAGCCCACCTGATAGCCCAGGTCCCGCAGGTCCCGAAGGCAGCGCATACGGTTCTCGAAGGACATCTCAGCCGGGTGCAGGGTCTCGTAATGGGCCTTATCGGCGGTCTCGTGGCGCAGGAGGTAACGGTCAGCCCCGGCCCGGCGCAGCCGGGTGTAGCTCTCGCGGCTGCGCTCGCCCATGGAGAGGGTCACGGCGCAGTCGGGGTATTGTGACTTTATTTCGGCTACTATACCGCATAATACATCGTCGGTATAGTACGGGTCCTCGCCGCCCTGGAGCACGAAGGTGCGAAAGCCCAGCCTATAGCCCTCGGCGGCGCAGTCCATTATCTGTTCCTTACTGAGCCGGTAGCGGTCGCAGTTCTTGTTGCTCCGTCTTATGCCGCAGTAAAGGCAGTCGTTTTTGCATATATTGCTTATCTCGATAAGCCCGCGGACGTACACATCGCTGCCGTAGACGGCTTTGCGCGCCGCCACGGCCTTTTCGGCAAGGAGCGCGGCAGTCTCGGGAGAGCGGGCTTCTATCAGCTCCTTATACTGCTCTAAAGTCAGGCTGTGGGTATCTGAGAGAGTATTGATAAGTGACAAAACGCGCTCATTCATGGCCGGTCACCCCCGAGAGAGCCGTCTTGACGCTGACGCCCCGCAGGTTGCCGATCTTTCCTGCCAAGCCGGATATGGTGTCCTTGGGCGCGTCCAGAGCGATGCTGATAATGCTGATGTTCCGGGCCCGGTATGGAAGCCCCATGCGGCCGATTATATACTCGCCGTACTCGTGCAAAATGCCGTTCAACTTTTCAACCGTATCCGGGTCCTCGACTATTATGCTCATGACAGCAACCTTTGTCTCCATTTTATACCTCCGTTTATTGACATAAGAAAAGCCGCGCCCCAAAAAAGGCACGGCGAAACAGACTATATGCCGCACCTTTCACGCAGGAGAGCTCCCCTTTGGGTCAGGTATCGAACTTAGGTTTATTATAACCGGATAGGCGGGAAAAGTCAAGAAAAACAATTTGCCAGCGGGAATTATGGCCTCTTGGGCTCAAATCACTTGCAGTTTCCGTTTTTTTGTGATAAAATATGTTGATTGTAATTTTGAGCGTAGATTATTTTATAGAGAGGACGCCGCATGATGAACGAGGACATGACCGCATATATTTCCGGCGTGCGCGAGCTTATGCGCCGAAGGGCCGGAGGCGTGCCGCTGGCCTATGTGCGCACCTACGGCTGCCAGCAGAATGTGGCGGACGGGGAGAAGATAAAGGGACTGCTCTATGAGATGGGCTTTGAGTTTACCGACTCCGACCAGGAGGCGGACCTTATAATCTTCAACACCTGCGCCGTTCGGGAGCACGCCGAGGACAGAGTGTTCGGCAACGTGGGGGCGCTGAAAAACCTTAAGCGCCGAAAGCCTGGGCTTATAATCGGGGTCTGCGGCTGCATGACCGAGCAGCGGCAGACAGCGGAGCGCCTGCAAAAGACCTTCCCCTTCGTGGATATGGTCTTTGGCACCCATGTGCTGCACAGGCTGCCGGAGATGCTACATGAGGTATTGGCAGGCTCTCAGAGGGTCATGCTCCTGGGGCACGAGGAGAAGACTATACGGGAGGATATCCCCATAAAAAGGGACGGGCGCGCAAGGGCCTGGGTCACGGCCATGTACGGCTGCGACAACTTCTGCTCATACTGCATCGTGCCCTATGTGCGCGGCAGGGAGAAAAGCCGCAGGCCCGACGATATCTATAACGAGTGCAAATCTCTGGCGGAGTCCGGGTATAAGGAGATAACCCTGCTGGGTCAGAACGTGAACTCCTACGGCAAGGGCCTTTCGGAGCGGGTGAACTTTGCGGAGCTTTTGGCAAGGCTGGACAGCATTGACGGCGACTTCCGGCTGCGCTTTATGACCTCCCATCCAAAGGACGCGTCCAAGGAGCTCTTTGACGTGATGGCGGGGAGCAAGCATATCCCGCACCATATACACCTGCCCTTCCAGTCGGGCAACGACAGAGTGCTCCTGGAGATGAACCGAAGGTACGATAGGGAGAAATACCTCTCGCTGATAGAATATGCCAGGAAGGTCATGCCGGACGTGAGCTTTACGTCGGACGTGATAGTGGGTTTTCCCGGGGAAACCTACGAGGAGTTTCAGGACACCCTGAGCCTTATCAAAGAGGTCGAGTTTGTGAACCTGTTTACCTTTATCTATTCCCCAAGGCCAGGCACGAAAGCGGCGGGTATGCCCGACCCGGTGTCACATGAGGAGAAGACAAAGTGGTTCGCGGAGCTTTTGAAGGTGCAGGAAAGTATTGCCGTAAACAACTGCAAAAAGCTGGTGGGCAGCCGCCAGCGGGTGCTGGTCGAGGACCGTGACGGCAAGAGCGGCCTGCTCTCCGGCAGGACGGCGGGCAGTCTGGTGGTGCTGTTCCCGGGAGAGGACAGCTTGGTGGGAAAGTTCGCCGAGGTGGAGGTCACCGGGGCAAAGGGATGGAGCTTGCAGGGCCGGCAGGTAAATTGATAAAAACGGATAAAGGAGATGGATCCATTTGGGTAAAGTGATTTTATTTACATCTTGCATGATATGCGGAGCTATTTTTCTGGGCATTGGCGTATATGCTGCAAAAAGAAAGACCCCGATGAATTTTTGGTCCGGCGTGGATATCCCCAGCGAGACCATTACAAACATTCCAGCCTATAACCGGGCCATGAGCAGGCTTTGGGGCAGCTACAGCGCGGTGTGGTTTGTCTCAGGCTTTGCCGGACTGTGGCGGCCGGAGGCGGCGACAGTGCTGATGTGCGTGCTGGGGGCGGCCGGTGCAGTGGTGCTGGTGCTGATCTATAGGCGGATAGAGAAAAAATATAGGGTAAAGTGAGGAAAACGAGAGAATGAAAACTTTTGCAAAATGCGGTATGCGCTGCGACCTGTGCCTGATATATAGGCCAAACGTGGAACAGGAAGACCGGCGCGCTGAGATATGCGCGGTCTGGAGGAAACAGAACCCAGCGTTTGACGGCGACCCAAAGACGATAATATGCGACGGCTGCGCCTGCGAGAGGGAGGACGCCGTGTTCTTTGACAAGGATTGCCGCACAAGAAAATGTGTGCTGGAAAAAGGGTATGAGCACTGCGGTTTTTGTGAAAGCTATCCCTGCGATATCTTCCCCGCCGAGCCCAGCCCGGAGGAGATAGCCCGCATGATAGACGAGGAGAAGCTCTGGACCCGGGAGGACGAGAAGCTTATGGAGGCGTATGCCTGCAAGAAGTATATGGACGAGTTCAGGGCGGAGCATATGAAGGGAGATGGCGGCTGAGTGGATTATACCATACAGGAGGAGCGTCTGAGCCCCGAGGAATATATAAACTTTCTGAAGAACACCGACCTGGGTTCCCAGTACCCGAAGGAGCGCTTTTTCGAGCGCATTGAGAAGCTTGTGAAAAATGTTCCCATAAGCCTGACGGCCAGGGGAAAAGACGACGGGCTCTTAGGCGTGTGCTTTTGTATCACGGACTTCGCCTATTGGATGTTCATCACCGACCTGGGCGTGGTGCGCGACTGTACCGGGCAGGGCGTCGGGCGGGCGCTTGTAAAGAAAGCCCATGAGCTGGCGGGGGGCGAGAGGGATATCGTGATGTACACCTGCGCCAACGAGAACGCCGTTGGGTTTTATGAGAAGCTGGGCATGACAAGACCCAGCGACGTGATGGTGTACGACCATATCGACTGGACAGGTTTTACTGTAGAGTAATAAAAATATTATAATTTATTTTGGAGGTAACTACAATGGACATCATCGAGCTGACAAGAGAGCTGGGCCGCGCCATCCAGGCTGACCCGAGGTTTGTGGAGATGCAGCTGGCCCGGCAGCAGAGTGACGAGGACCAGGAGCTTCAGGACGCAATAGGGGAGTTCAATTTAAAGCGCATGGCCATCAGCAACGAGGCCGCCAAGCCCGACCGCAATGACGAGACCATGCAGCGGCTGAATAAGGAGTTCAGAGAGGTATACGCCAGGATAATGGCCAATGAGCATATGAAGCGCTATGACGCGGCCAAGACCGAGTTCGACGCCATGTTCCAGCGGGTGAAGGGTATTCTTGACCTGTGCTCTGAGGGGGACGACCCGGACACCTGCGACTATGACGCGGCAAGCTGCAACGGCGACTGCTCCAGCTGCGGGGGCGGCTGCCACTGATGGATGGGTTCTGCGGGAAAAAGGACGTATAAGGGGGCGCGGGCATGGCGGATTTTTCGCCCATGATGAAGCAGTATTTTGAGGCAAAGAAGGAGAACCCAGACTCTATCCTGTTTTTTAGGCTGGGGGATTTCTATGAGATGTTCTTTAACGACGCCAAGACTGTCTCCCGGGAGCTGGACCTGACCCTGACGGGCCGGGACTGCGGCCAGGGGGAGAGGGCCCCCATGTGCGGGATACCCTTCCACAGCGCGGAGGGGTATATCACAAAGCTCCTGGCAAAGGGATATCGCGTCACTATCTGCGACCAGGTGGAGGACCCCAAGACCGTAAAGGGCCTTGTAAAGCGCGAGGTGGTCCGTGTGATAACCCCCGGCACGGTCCTTGAGGGCAGTATGCTGGACGAGTCCAGGAACAACTATATCTGCTCGGTCTGCCGGGGCGGGGACGGGGTAGGGCTCTGCTTTGCGGACATCTCCACCGGGGAGCTCCACGCGGAGCAGATGGAGCCCATGGAGGATGAAAGGGAGCTTACAAGAGAGCTTGAGAACCGCATAAGCCGGTTTTCGCCCAGGGAGATCCTGGTTGATGAGGGCATAGGGGAGCTTTCGGAGCTGGGCGCGTTTTTCCGCGACAAACTCCAAGCGGCGGTGCAGTGCCTGGATGGGGAGGCGTATGCTCTGCCAGAGGCCCAGAGGGCCGTCTCAAGGCAGTTTGGCGGCAAAAGCATAGAGGAGCTGGGGCTCTCAGGCAGGCCAATGGCCGTGATGTCTCTGGGGGCGCTGCTGGATTATCTGGGGCGCACACAGATAACGGGCCTTGAGCGGCTGACCGAAATCGAGCTTGAGTCCGAAGCGGCCTATATGACCCTGGACCTCAACACCGTTCGCAACCTGGAGCTCATAGAGACTATGCGCAATAAGGAGCGCAAGGGCTCGCTGCTATGGGTGCTGGACCGAACCAAGACCCCAATGGGCAAGCGGCTTATCCGCGCATGGCTGGAGCGGCCCCTGATGAGCCCGGCAAAGATAACCCTGCGGCTGAACGCCGTGGAGGAGCTTGCCGGGGACAGGCAGCTCCTTGACGGGCTCATAGAGCAGCTTACGGGCATACACGATTTAGAGCGCATCATGACCCGGATAGTGTACGGCTCGGCAAACGGCCGGGATCTGCGGGCGTTATGCGCGGCGTTGCAGAAGCTTCCGGGGCTGAAGCAGGAGCTTAATAAGTGCCAGGCCACCATGCTCTGCGGACTGAACGGACAGATAGACAGCCTTGAGGATATCTCTGAGCTTATTGACGAGGCCATCGATGAAAACCCGCCGTTTACTATACGCGAGGGAAAGCTCATAAAGAAGGGCTTCAACGCCGAGCTTGACGAGATAAGGAGCGACATGACCGGCGGCCAGAGCCTTATCGCCTCGGTAGAGGCCAGGGAGAGGGAGCGCACCGGTATACCAAAGCTTAAGGTGGGTTTTAATAAGGTCTTTGGCTACTACATAGAAGTGACGAATTCATATAAGGATATGGTGCCGGAGGACTATATCCGCAAGCAGACCCTTACCGGCGGCGAACGCTACATAACCCCGGAGCTAAAGGAACTTGAGAACCGGGTGCTGGGGGCCCACGACCGATCCATAGAGATGGAGAGCAGGATATTTGACGGCATACGCCGACAGGTGGCCGGCGAGCTCGACAGGGTGCAGCAGAGCGCCAAGGCCGTGGCGGCGCTGGACGTGCTGGCTTCCTTTGCGGCGGTCTCCATTAAGAACGACTATACCCGCCCGGTGGTGAATCTCAGCGGCAAGATCTACCTTAAGGACTGCCGCCACCCAGTGGTGGAGGCGCTGCTGCACGACACGCCATTTGTGCCCAACGACGTGGACATGGACATGAACGACACCAGGGTGGCCGTCATCACCGGGCCCAATATGGCGGGAAAGTCCACGTATATGCGCCAGACGGCTATTATCTCAATAATGGCCCAGATAGGCTGCTTCGTTCCGGCGGCTGTGGCGGAGCTGGGCATAGTGGACGGCATATATACCCGGGTGGGCGCGTCCGACGACCTCTCCGCGGGACAGTCCACCTTCATGATAGAGATGAGCGAGGTGGCGGATATCCTCAGAAACGCCACGCCCGGCAGTCTGATAATATTTGACGAGATAGGCCGGGGCACCTCAACCTTTGATGGCATGAGCATCGCCCGGGCGGTGCTTGAGTTTGTCCACGACCCGAAGCTGGTGGGGGCCAAGACCCTTTTCGCCACACACTACCACGAGCTGACGGAGATGGAGAGCCTTTTGCCCGGAGTGAAAAACTTTAACATTGCCGTAAAGAAGCGCGGGGACGATATCACCTTCCTGCGGCGGATAGTGCGGGGCGGGGCCGACGACAGCTTTGGTATAGAGGTGGCAAAGCTGGCCGGGGTGCCGGACAGGGTGATAAAGCGGGCAAAGCAGGTGCTGAGCGACCTGGAGAGCTCCGGCGGCGAGACGGCCCCCCGGGCCTTCAGGCACAACGAGGAGCCTGTGCAGCTTACTATGGACAATACCGGCAGCCAGGTGCTGCAAAGGCTTAGGGAGCTGGACGTAAACGCAATGACGCCAATGCAGTGCATGAACGCGCTGTTTGAGCTGAACAGTATGCTTAAGGATTAGGGCATAGAATAGGAGCGCATTTTGGAGAATTATCAGGATATAAACGCATCCACCATCGACAAGTGGATAGAGGAGGGCTGGGAGTGGGGAAAGCCCATATCCCATGAGGAATATGTGAGCGCCTGCAACGGCAAATGGAGCGTTGTGCTGACGCCGACAAAGCCAGTGCCGAAGGAGTGGTTCGGCGAATTAAAGGGCAGGCGCGTGCTTGGCCTTGCCAGCGGCGGCGGGCAGCAGATGCCCATATTTGCCGCGCTGGGCGCAAAGTGCACGGTGCTGGACTATTCCCCAAGACAGCTTGAGAGCGAGCGGCTGGTGGCAGAGCGGGAGGGGTACGATATCAATATCGTGCGCGGGGATATGACGAAGCCCCTGCCCTTTGAGGACGAGAGCTTTGATTTGATATTTCACCCGGTCTCCAACTGCTATGTGCAGGAGGTCAAGCCCATTTTTAAAGAGTGTTACCGCGTGCTAAAGCCGGGCGGCGTGTTGCTTTGCGGGCTGGACAACGGGATAAATTTCCTGTTTGTGGACGAGGACGACCGCTCAGAGCTGAGCTTCTTCCCCTTTGATCCACTAAAGAACCCAGAGCAGATGGAGCAGCTTAAGCGGGACGACGACGGCGTACAGTTTTCACACACCATGGACGAGCAGATCGGCGGCCAGCTTGAGGCGGGCTTCCGGCTGACGCATCTGTATGAAGACACCAACGGCGAGGGGACCTTCCATGAGCACAACATCCCCTGTTTCCTGGCGACAAGGGCCGTGAAGGAGTAGGGGATGGAGACGGAAATTGAGCGGATAAACTGCTATGAGGACGAGAGGTTCTCGAAGACGGCGCTTTATCAGCATGGGGCGTTTCTGGTAAACGGCAGACCCTATGAAGTTGAGGTGACAGGCGGGAACTCGGCGGTTATACGCGGAGAGGACGCGGGGCTTTATCCTGAGATAATCGACACTTTCAGGTTTTACGCGGGACATATCACACGCTTTGTGGACGCCAATGGGGCGCTGGTGCGGGAATTTCCGGCTGTGGAAATATTCAGAGTAAGACTTGAGAGGGTACAGCCGTCGCAGTTCTATGTGGACGAGACAAAGCTAGCGGCTGTCAAGACCTTTATCTGCGGGCCGGAGGATATCGTCATACCTGTGATACCTGATGGTGACGGCTATATTTCCCTGGACGGCCACACCAGGCTGGCCGCCGCCATAGACCTGGGGTACGAGGAGGTCTGCGCGTTTATCGAAGAAGACGCGGGGTATATTCACGGCTTTGTGGCGGAGGCGCGAAAGCGCGGGATATTTACCCCCTATGACATGAAGCGCGTGTCCCATGAGGAGTATGACGTGCTTTGGAACAAATTTTGCGACGATTATTTTGCGGAGATGGGAGCCCTTGGAGATAATTCTGCGCAAAAGTCTTAAAGAATGAAGGAGCCAGGAAATGCCTAAAATTCGCGTGCTGGATAAACAGGTGGCCGAGCTTATCGCCGCCGGCGAGGTGGTGGAGCGGCCCTCGGCGGTGATAAAGGAGCTGGTGGAGAACTCCGTGGACGCGGGGGCCACTGTCATCACCGTGGAGATACGCCGGGGCGGCGTCACATATATGCGGGTCACGGATAACGGCTGCGGCATTGCGCCGGAGGATGTGCCGGTGGCTTTCCTGCGCCATGCCACGAGCAAAGTGAGTGGGCAGGAGGATCTGAACGCCATTGGCACTCTGGGCTTCCGGGGGGAGGCTCTGGCCTCTATCTCGGCGGTGGCCCATGTGGAGCTCTTTACCCGGGCTGTGGGGGAGCCTGTTGGCGTGCGCTATGCCTGCGGCGGGGAGGAGGAGCCCGTGCTTACGGAAGCTGGCTGCCCACAGGGGACGACTATAGTGGTAAGGGACCTGTTTTTCAACACCCCTGCGCGGATGAAATTCCTGAAAAAGGACGTGACAGAGGGCAATTCCGTAGCGGGCATTCTGGACAAGCTGGCCATGTCCCACCCGGAGATATCCATCCGCTTCATCCGCGACGGCAGGGAGCAGCTGCACAGCCCCGGGGACAGCAAGCTGTCCTCGGCGGTGTATGCCGTCTGCGGCAGGGAGTTTTCCTCGGCGCTGATACCAGTGGATTATCAGCTGGGGCATGTAAAGGTGGAGGGCTTTATCAGCGCCCCTGCCGGGAGCCGCCCCAACCGCAGTATGCAGAATTTCTTTATTAACGGGCGCTTTATCCGCAGCCGGACGGCCATGGCGGCCCTGGAGGAGGCCTATAAGGGGTCCATTATGGCGGGCAAGTTCCCGGCCTGCGTGCTGCATATGCAGGTGGCCCCAGAGGCGGTGGACGTGAACGTGCACCCGGCAAAGCTCGAGGTGCGATTTGTCAACGAGCGGCCCATATTCGACGCGGTGTACCACGCGGTGCGCTCGGCGCTGAACGCGGGGGACCGGCCCAAGGAGATGGAGCTGAAAAAGCCGCCGGTATCGCCATATGCGCCTGTTCTGGAGAAGAAGGAGCAGCTGACTTTTACCGGCGGGAAAAGCTTTGACCAGCCGCTGTTTCTGCACGACAGCGGCGCTCGGGAGCAGAGGGAGCCGGAGCTTCCAAAGGAAATTGAGCGTGTATTTGAAACCGAGCCCAGGCCGGTGTTCAGGCCCAGGAATGTTGTAATAGAGACAGAGGCCAAGCCCAGGGCCCGGATAGAGCCGGAGCCTGTGCCGGAAGCCGCGCCCCCGCCTGTGCCGGAGCCGGAGAGGCCGGAGCCAATAGCGGCGGACTTCTCCTCGCGCATAATCGGCGAGGCTTTTGGGACCTATATTATCGTGGAGTACAGCCCGGACAAGCTCATGCTCATCGATAAGCACGCCGCCCACGAGCGGCTGCTCTATGAGCGGCTAAAGGCCAGCAGGGGCGGCTGCGAGGCCCAGACGCTGCTGGAGCCGGTGGCGGTGAGCCTGGACATGGAGGAATATTCCGCCGTGCTGGCCCATGAAAAGGAGCTTTCAGAGGCCGGCTTCGAGGTGTCGGACTTCGGTTCCGGCACGGTGCTGGTGCGCTCTGCGCCGCTGCTGCTGGACGGTGGGGACGCGGCGGCGGCAGTCATGGAGATAGCCGGGTATCTGGCGGGTTTCAAGACGGAAATAACCACGGAGCATATGGACTGGATATACCATAACGTGGCCTGCCGGGCCGCCATAAAGGCCGGGGACCACACCAGCCGCCAGGAGCTCATCTCCCTTGCGGAGGAGCTGGAGCGAAACCCACAGGTGCGGTACTGTCCCCACGGCAGGCCGGTGTATGTGATGCTGGGGCGGCGGGAAATCGAGAAACAGTTTGGGAGAGCATAATGACAGAGAAACCGGTAGTCATCGCGGTAACAGGGCCCACGGCCACGGGAAAGACGGCCTTGGGCATAGAGCTTGCAAAGAAGCTCTATGGGGAGATAGTCTCCTGCGATTCAATGCAGGTGTATAAGGGGCTTGAGATAGGCACCGCCCAGCCGGACGAGAAGGAGCTTTCACAGGCAAGGCACCACCTTGTGGGGTTCCTGGGGTGGGAGGAGGATTTCAGCGTCTCTGACTATGTGAAGCTGGCGGGGAGGACCATCGCGGAGATACACGACCGGGGCAGGCTGCCGGTGCTGGTGGGGGGCACGGGGCTGTACGCCCGGTCGCTGCTTCGGGGCTTTACGTTTACGGAGGAGTGCAGGGACGACGGCCTTCGGGACAAGCTTTTTTTAGAGGCTCAAGAGCTGGGCCCGGAGGAAATGCACCGCAGGCTTGCGGAGCTTGATCCGGAATCAGCACGGGAGATACATCCAAACAATGTGAAGCGTGTGCTAAGGGCCCTGGAATACTGTATGCTGTCAGGGGAGCCCTTTTCCATGCAGACGGCAAGGTCCCGTAAAGCGGAACCGCCATATAGGCATGTGATGTTCTGCCCGGTGTTCCGGGATAGGCAGCGCCTGTATGAGCGCATAAACGCCAGGGTGGACAGAATGCTTGAAAATGGACTGGTATGCGAAGCGGAGCGGCTTTACAGCTACTGTCAAAGCGCTCCAAAGCCGCCCACCGCGGCGCAGTCCATTGGGTATAAAGAGCTTTTTCCGTACTTTCAGGGGAAGATGTCCCTTGAGGAGGCGGTGGAAAATATCAAGATGGAGAGCCGCCGGTACGCCAAGCGCCAGCTGACGTGGTTTGCCCGGGAGCAGGACGTCCGTTATCTGTATATGGATGAGCTTGACGGTGTGGAGGGGGCGCTGGAGGAGTGTATGAAAGAACTGGAAAACTGCGGGCTTTACGCCGGGCTTAGCCTGCAAAAAGGGGGAGATGCCGATTGAAGAACCGAAAGCTATACGCCGCGGCGGTTATAACCATATCGTTTCTGGTGATTATATCCGTGGCATTCAGCGCGGTGAACCGCCGGGCGGATTCCTTTATGGGCAGCAGCCTTATCACCGAGGAGGCATTATACGGGGAGGTGGTGGATTCCATACAGACCCAGGGTTTTGCCGTACGGGAGGAGAGCATCATAAGCCCAAACTATGCCGGGGTATTGAACTACCGGGTGCCCAACGGGGCCAGGGTATCAAAGGGCGGGGTCATAGCGGACATCTTTCAGAGCGAGAGCGACGCCGCGGCCCAGAATATGGCCGACCGCATAGAGCGGGAGATACAGAGCCTGTCGGCCCTGTCCCGGCCCATAGATGCCTATGTGTCGGCAAGCGCCGCCCTTGGAGAGCAGATATACGACGACCTGGGCGGCATAATATTGGACGTCCAGCACGGGGACTTTTCCGGCGTCGCCCGGACCAAGGAGGATCTGCTGCTGTCCTTAAGCCGCAAGCAGGTCTTCTCCGGACAGGAGAGCCACGAGGACTATGCCCAGCGGGTCAGCGAGCTGAAAGCGGAGAAGGAGTCCCTTACCAGGGATCAGGCCGCGAATTCCATCAAGGCCCCCAGTACAGGGTACTTTATCACCTTCGCCGACGGCCTTGAAAAGGCCGTGCCGGCCGGGGAGGTTAAAGACCTGACCCCGGAAAAGCTGGAGAGCCTTCTTGCGGCGGACGGAGGGACCCTGCCCGGCCAGTGTATCGGCAAGATATGCGAGGATTTCAAGTGGTATATGGCCTGCCTGTTCGACGACAGCTCCATGGCAAAGTTTGAGGGCGTGGAGAACGTCACCCTGGATATACCCTATGCCAGTACGGCCACTATCCCGGCGAGGGTTGTAGCGAAAAACCGTGACGCGGGCTCGGGCAAGACGGCGGTTATCTTTGAGTGCACATATATGGACGCGGACCTTGCCACTGTGCGAAGCGAAAACGTGCAGGTGAACGTGAGGACATATTCCGGTGTGCTTGTGAACGAAAAGGCGCTGCGCTTTTTGGATATAGAGTACGAGGAGACGGACGATAAGGGCAACACGACCACCAGGGTGAAGGAGAACGTCAAGGGCGTCTATGTGGTCTATGGCGGCAGGCTGGAATTTGTGCAGGTATTCTCTGAGAAGGACGTGAACGGCTATGCCGTGTGCAAGCTGGAGCTTAGCGAGGACGAACAGAAGAATCTGGTCACGGACCATACCATAAGGCTCTATGACCAGGTAGTAGTGGGAGGAGTGGATCTTTATGACGGAAAGATCGTTAGATGAACGCTTTGCGGCTTTCGACAGAAATTATCAGGAGATAAGCGAAAGGATAGCCCGGGCGGCGGAGCGCTCGGGGAGAGGGCCCGGGGACATAACCCTGCTGGCCGCCACCAAGACGGTGCCGGTGGAGGTGATAAACCATGCCATATCCAGGGGGCTTACACATCTGGGCGAGAACAGGGTGCAGGAGCTTCTGGACAAATATGACCGCCTGGATAAGGAGGGGTGCGACCTCCAGTTTATCGGGCAGCTTCAGACAAACAAGGTGAAATATCTTATCGGCAGGGTGGGGTGCATCCAGTCCGTGGACAGCGTGAGGCTGGCCCGGGAGATATCCCGGCTCTCAGAGAGGGAGGGCCTTTGTATGGACGCGCTCGTAGAGGTGAACATCGGCCGGGAGGAGAATAAGGGCGGGGTCATGCCGGAGGAGCTTGTGGAGTTTATCGACGAGATCCGGGAATTTCCGGGGATTCATGTCAAAGGACTCATGGCGATACCCCCAATATGTAGTGACAAAAAAATTCTTTACCGCTATTTTACGGCGATGGAGCAATATTATGTTGACATCCGGGCGAAAAGTATGGATAATGTAGATATGGTTTGTCTTTCTATGGGGATGTCCTCCGACTTCCCCGAGGCCATTGAAAGCGGCGCGACGATGGTTCGCGTGGGCTCGTCGCTGTTCGGCGCGAGGGCGTAACAATAAGGGAGGTTCGGTAGAATTATGGCAGGGCTGATGGATAAGCTGCAGAGAATGTGGAATCCGCCGGAGGATGAGTACGAGTATGACGAGTATCCCGAGGAGGCAGAGACGGAACCCGAGGAGAGCCAGGATTATGCCCCGGCAAGGGAGGAGTCCCGGCGGGCTGCGCCGGTATCGTCCTTTTCATCGTTCCAAAGCTCCGGCTATACCCCAAGGGAGCATAGCAACGTCCGGGACTATTCCGCGGCCAGACAGTCCTATGCCCCGAGGGACGTGAGCCCCGGCAAGGTGGTCAATATAAACGCAAAGACCCAGCTTCAGGTGGTGGTCCGCAACCCCGTCTCCTTCGGCGAGGAGGTGCGCTCCATAGCCGACGAGCTGCTGCGCCGTCATACGGTGGTGCTGAACCTCGAGAAAACGGACAAGGACACCTCCAGGCGCATAGTGGACTTCTTAAGCGGCGTGGCCTATGCCAATAACGGCAAGATAAAGCGCATAGCCACGTCCACTTTCATCATCACTCCGTATACCGTTGACCTGACCGGCGACGACGTTCTGGACGAGCTGGAAAGCAACGGGCTGTACTTCTGAGATGGACGGACAGAGAGAGCTGCTCCTGGCAAAGCTGCGGGACGCCGTGCGGACAGGCGGGCGCAGGCCCTGCTTTCTGGGCTTTCTGGACGAGAGCGAGGCGGCCTTCTGCCGGGACTTTTTGAGAAAGGAGCCTATGGGGCACCTTTTATGGGGCGGCTATGACGGCGCGGAGAGGGTGATGGCCGGGTTTTTCCCGGACTATTTGGAGCCCTCGGCGGAGGACTTTCCCATTTCCGCGCTGACCTTCGGCTATCGGCCGGGGGACAGGCTTTCTCACAGGGACTTTCTCGGCTCGTTTATGGGGCTCGGCATTGAGAGGAGCGTCGTGGGCGATATCCTGGTGGGGGAGGGCCGTGCCGTGGCCTTCGTCAGGCGGGAGATGGAGCGGTACTTTTTGGAGAACATCCAGAAGATCGGCCGGGTGGGCATAAAGATAACGGCCGGGTATCAGGAGCCGCTGCCGGTCATCCGGGAGTATAAGGATATCAGCGGCGTTATAGCCTCGGACAGGCTTGACTGTATAACGGCGCTCTTATGCCGCACAAGCCGGGAGAAGGCCGCAAGGCTCATAGTCTCGGGGGCGGTGATGGTGAACCATCAGGAGGCCCTTAACGTGGACCGGCGGCTGGAGGAGCGGGACATCATCTCTGTTCGCGGACACGGAAAATTTATATTGGATTCTTTCGGGCCCCTGACAGGTAAGGGCCGGCTGACCGTTAAATGTAGGAAATATCAATAGGGGAGGAGCTTCCAGATGCTGACGGTAAAGGAAATCAATGAGGTGAGCTTTGGGAAAGCGGGGTTCTCCGGCTATAAGCCGGAGGATGTGGATAATTTTATCGACAGGGTGGCCGCGGCTTTCCAGGAGCTGCTGACAGAGAGGGACACCGCGGTCAAACAGACCGAGGAGCTGGCCGCGCTGAACTCCGAGCTGGCATCGAAGAACTCTGACGCCCAGCGCAAGCTCTCTGTCCTGGCCCAGAAGATCGAGACCTACCGAACGGACGAGGAGGGAATAAAGGACGCCATAATCAGCGCCCAGCGCATGTCCAAGGCCATGGTGAAGGAGGCCGAGGAAAAGGCGGCGGCCATAGTCCGAGATGCCCGGGCCCAGGCGGAGGCAAAGCTTCTGGAGGCCAGCGAGGAGGCCCGCAAGATCACCCAGAACGCCGAGAGCGACGCGGCAAAATCCGCAAAGGAATATTCAGAGCTGGCACAGACGAAAAAGGCCGAGCTTGAGGAAATAAAGAAGCAGGTGACGGCATTCCGCTCATCACTGCTGGAGATGTATAAAAAACATTTGGAGTGCATAGACCATATCCCCACCTTCAGGCAGAAGGACGAGCCGGAGCTCCCGAAAACAGCGCCGGAACCGGAGCCTGTCATAGTCAGCGAGCCGGAGCCGGTAAAGATCGCGGAGCCTGAGCCGCTGCATGAGGCCGCGCCGCAGGAGCCTGTATTTCAGGCCGAACCCCAGGCCATAGCTGAACCGGAGCCCCGGCCAGAGCCGGAGCCGAGGCATATGCTGCCGGTGCAGGAATATAGGGAGCAGCCTGTCCCGCCCAAGCCCCAGAGGATGATGAGGGAGAGACCGGCGCCCCAGCCCCCGCACAGCGCACAGCCAATGCCCCGGCAGGGGATGTCCCGGCAGGAGCAGCCACAGATCCGCACGCTGAACGACACATATAATTACGTCCAGGAACAGCTTCAGCCCTCCCGCCTGCCGGAGAGCTACCTGGAGGATAACGACCTGAGCTCTGTGGGCATCGACCTTAATGCCCACGCAAATATACCCGAGGCCCTGCGCCGGGAGAAGAGCACAAACTACAGTAACCTGCCCTTTGGAGATGGCGTCGATGTGGACGGAAGGAAGCGCAAGCGGTGACAGGGCTGAAAGGAGAAAAGCTTGAGTAAAAAACTGGGAAGGGCGCTGCTCATTCTGGCGGCGGCGGCTCTTATCGTTGTGGACCAGATAACGAAGCGCTGGGCGGTGGTCTTTCTGCGGGACGGCGGGGGCATGTCGGTGTCGATAATACCCGGTCTGCTGGAGTTCAGGTATCTTGAGAACACTGCCGCCGCCATGGGGATGTTCCGGGGGATGATAACGATGATCATGGTGCTCAGCGCCCTGGTGGCTGTGGGCATCATAGTGTGGATATTCCTCTATAACGGCCACACCTGGGCGAGCTATACCGCGGCTACGCTGGTGCTTGCGGGTGGCGTCGGGAATCTCATCGACCGCCTGATAAACCTCGGGCCGGATGGAGAGCGCTTCGTGGTGGATTTTATACATGTGGAGTTCTTTCCGTATATCTTCAACTTTGCCGACTGCTGCGTGACCGTTGGAGCGGTCTTTTTGGTGATACATTTTCTGCTGGGGGCCAAAAGCGAAAAGCAGGCGGCCGAGCAGGAGAGTTGAGCATTATGGACAGCGGGGAGCTGACGCTTATAGTGGAGGACCCCTCTCAGCGGCTGGACAAGCTGCTGGCCGCGCGGCTTGAGGGCATGAGCCGCTCCGCTATCCAGAGCCTTATCGCCGGGGGCTTTGTCACCGCCGGGGGAAAGCCCCTGGCTAAAAGCGCGAAGCTTGCCGCCGGGCAGGCCGTCACTGTGACCCTGCCGCAGCCGGAGGAGCCGGACGTGCTGCCCGAGGATATCCCCCTTTCCATCGCCTATGAGGACGGAGACCTGTTAGTGGTGAACAAGCCCAAGGGCATGGTGGTGCATCCCGCGCCGGGAAACCATACCGGCACCCTGGTAAACGCCCTTCTCCACTACTGTGGGGACAGCCTTTCGGGAATAAACGGCGTGCTGCGCCCGGGGATAGTGCACCGCATTGACAAGGATACCAGCGGACTGCTGCTGGTGGCGAAGAACGACATGGCTCATAGGGGGCTGGCGGAACAGATACAGGCCCACAGCCTTAAGCGGGAGTATAGGGCGGTGGTCTACGGCGGCTTTAAGGACGAGGCCGGAACCATAGACGCTCCCATTGGCAGGGACCCCGCCGAGCGCAAGAGGATGGCGGTGCTGCGAAACTCTCCCGGCGCGAGGAGCGCTGTCACACACTATTTTGTGGAGGAGCGCCTTCGGGGGTTCACCTATCTGCGCCTGCGGCTGGAGACCGGCCGCACACATCAGATACGCGTGCACATGGCCTATACCGGCCACCCCGTGGCCGGGGACCCGGTGTACGGCCCCAAAAAGGTCATCACTGAGCTTCACGGCCAGTGCCTTCACGCGGGGCTTCTGGGCTTTGTGCACCCCAGGACCGGGGAGTATATCGAGCTTTCCGCGGAGCTGCCGGAATATTTCAGCAGGTTTTTACACAAGCTTCACAGTAAGGAGTATGAGCTATGATAGAGATACTGCCCATGAAGGACAGAGAGCAGGAGAGGGAAATTCTGGACGGGATAGACTGCACCGGGCCCCAGGCAAGGGTACTGGCCATGTGCGAGCGGGGGCAGACCCTTGGCACCGTGGCGCTGGAGCTGGAGGGCGGCGTGCTGCGCATACTACAGCTTGCCGCGGAGGGCTATGATTTTTCTGAGGCTCCAAAGGGCGAGACCATATTCATCCTGGACTCCCTTATGCGCTCCGCCGCCTCCTATGGGGAGAATTTCGGGGCCGGGAGCATCGAGACGGCCTTCCCGGATTTCTTCGGCTTTTTCAGGGCCAGGGGCTTTGACAGCGACGATACCCACGCTTTTACGCCCATGAGTACCATCGTAAGGTACGAGTTTCACTGATATTCCTGAGATACCTGCGGCCCTGGCATGGGGAGTCGCGGGTTTTTTCTTAAAAAAGTATGAAATCTTTGAAAAATCAGTTGCAACAGGGCCCGGGAAATGGTAAAATTTCTTGGTTAGGGGTTTATAGCAAACACACCTGAAAAACAGACAGGAAGGGAACGACGGACATGCTTAGAAGTATGACAGGCTATGGCAGGGGAGAGGGCATGGCGGGGACGCGGCACATCGTGTTTGAGCTGAAGTCCGTGAACCATAAATTCTTCGAGGTGAACCCAAGGGTCACAAGGGGCTATCAGTTTTTGGAGGAAAGGCTCAAGGCCTATCTGCACCAGCGGATAGCAAGGGGCAAGGTGGACCTGTTTTTGCAGATAGAGAACCTTGGGGAGTCGGCTGTGGAGGTGGAGGTGAACCACTCCCTGGCCTCGGGGTACTATAGGGCGCTTTCGGAATTGCATGAGCGCTATCAGCTGCCGGACGGCCCGAGCCTGGCGCTTCTAAGCCGGTATCAGGACATATTCACCGTGCACAAGGCCCCCGAGGATGAGGAGGCCGTCTGGCAGGATGTGCTGGAGATCGCCGCCCCAACGGTGGACTCCTTCCTGCGTATGAGGGAAACCGAGGGCGAAAGGCTTAGGGCCGATATCATGGAGAAGGCCGGGAATATCCTCTCCCTGGTGGATAGGGTGGAGCGGCTGGCCCCGGGCACGGTGGCCGAGTACCGGGAGAGGCTGCAAGGCAGGATACAGGAGCTTTTGGGCGACAGCCGGTTCGACGAGCAGCGGGTCCTTACGGAGGTGGCGGTCTTTGCGGACAAGGTGGCGGTGGACGAGGAGACCGTGCGCCTTCGCAGCCACTTTGCCCAGCTTGAGAAGCTGGTGGATTCAGAGGGTCCGGTGGGCAGGAAGATAGACTTCCTGGTGCAGGAGATGAACCGGGAGGCAAACACCATCGGCTCTAAGTCCCAGAACACGGAGATCGCCTATCTGGTGGTGGACATCAAATCCGAGATAGAGAAGATTCGGGAGCAGATACAGAATATAGAGTGACAAAAGAGAAAGGGGCGGCGGCAGATGAAGCTTGTGAATATCGGTTTCGGCAACATGGTCTCGGCCTCGAAGGTGGTGGCCGTGGTCAGCAACGAGTCGGCCCCCATAAAGCGCATGGTGCAGGACGCAAAGGAGCGCGGCCAGGTCATCGATGCCACCTTTGGCAGGAAGACCAAGGCCGTGATAATCATGGACAGCGGCAGCATAGTGCTGTCGGCGGTTATGCCGGAGACCGTGGCCGGGCGCTTTAACGGCCGCGAGGATATGGGAGGGGAAGAAGATGAGTAAGGGGCTTTTACTGATGGTGTCCGCGCCCTCGGCCGGGGGCAAAGGGACCATATTGGGGGAGCTTTTCAGGCGGGACGGCAATCTTCGCATGTCCGTCTCGGCCACCACCCGCAGCCCGCGGGAGGGCGAGGAGCACGGCAAGCATTACTATTTTATCAGCCGTGAGGAGTTTAAGAACCTTATCGACAGCGGCAGTATGCTGGAATACGCCGAATACGTGGGCAACCTCTACGGAACGCCCAGGGGACCCATAGAGCAGTGGCTTTCACAGGGGCACGACGTGGTGCTGGAGATAGAGGTGCAGGGCGGCGCGCAGATAAAGAAGCTTGTGCCGGACTGCGTGTCGGTGTTCATTACGCCGCCGTCCATGGAGGTGCTGGAAAAGCGCCTGAGGGGCCGGGGCACCGAGAATGAGGAGACCATACAAAAGCGCCTTGATACGGCCCGAAAGGAGCTTTTGCAGGCGGAACACTATGATTACGTGGTGATAAACGACCGCCTGGAGGACGCGGTGGACGATATGCAGGCCATACTGCGCAGCGAAAAACTGCGGTATGAAAGAGAGCCAGAGCGTATAAATGGATTATTGGCCGCCCCGAAAGCATAGCCTGAAGGGGCAGCTGAATAAAACTAATTGTGAAAGGAACGTGTTGCAAGTATGCTTAAGCCATCCGCAAATATCATCAAGACCCCGCATATGAATCAGTATTCCCTGGTCATCGCCGTGGCCAAGCGGGCCCGGCAGATATCCGAAAAGGCGGAGAACGAGGGGGTCAAGCTCATCGACAAGCCGGTGGACATGGCCGTGCAGGACTTCGTCCAGGACCGCTGCCGGATAGTCGAGCCGGAGAACCTAGAGGAAGAATGAGCGTCCTTGCCCGAATAGCGGTGGAGAATACGGTCTATCACTTCGATAAGCTGTTCACCTATCTGGTGCCGGAGGAGCTTGAGGAGAGAGTGCGGCCCGGTGTGCGGGTGACGGCGCCTTTCGGAGCCGGGAACCGCGAGAGGGTGGGCATGGTCTTCGACCTGGAGGGCCAGGAGGGCGACGGGATAAAGCCCGTATATTCCGTGCTGGACCGGGAGCCCATACTGGACCGGGATGGCCTTGGCCTGGCTGTCTGGATGAAAAACCGGTATTTCTGCACCCTTTTTGAGGCGGTCAGGCTGATGATCCCGGCGGGCTTACAGTTCAGGCTTAAGGACAGCTATGTGCTGGGCGCGGACTTTACCGACTTTGACCGCGAGAGCTACGACGGGCTCTCCTGGCAGATAATCATGGCCCTTCGCTCCCACGGCCGGGCAATGCCCATGGAGAAGCTCTCCGCCGCCCTTGGCATAACCAGGGAGTGTCCTGAGTTCAAGGCCCTGCAAAAGCGCGGCGTCGTCTGCCGGGTGAACCTTGCCACGAGCCGGGTGAAGGACGCGGTCTCCAAGATGGTGCGGCCCATACCGGGCTTTGACGGCAAGCTGACCAAAAGACAGAGCGAAGTGTACGAGGTGCTGTCCGGCGTTGGCGAGGTGTCGGAGAAGGAGCTCTGCTACTTTACCGGGGCCTCCCCGGCCATAGTCAGGGCTCTCTGCGAGAAGGGCGCGGCGGAGGCCTTCCAGTATGAGGTCTACCGGCGGCCCGAGACGCTTGCTGCGGAGGACGGTGGGCAGGACGATCTGGTGCTGTCCGATAGCCAGCAGAAGGTGCTGGAGGAGCTAACCGAAGAATATGAGAACGCCAGGGAGGGCAGCCGCTGCGCCCTTCTGTACGGCGTGACGGGCAGCGGCAAGACCTCAGTATTCCTAAAGCTTATCGACCACGTGCTGGCAAAGGGCCGGGGAGTTATCGTGATGGTGCCGGAGATATCCCTGACCCCCCAGACCCTGCGCCAGTTCCAGCGCCGGTTCGGGGACCAGGTGGCCGTGTTCCACAGCGGCCTGTCCCTGGGCGAGCGCATGGACGAGTGGAAAAGGGTGCGGCAGGGCCGGGCCAGGATAGCGGTGGGGACCCGCTCTGCGGTGTTCGCGCCGGTGCAAAAGCTGGGCCTTATCGTCATCGACGAGGAGCAGGAGCACACCTATAAGTCCGAGTCCAGTCCCCGCTATGACGCCAGGGAGGTGGCCCGATACCGCTGCGCAAAGGCCGGCGGCTTCTGTCTGCTGTCGTCGGCCACGCCATCGGTGGAGACCTTCCACATGGCCCGGGAGGGCAGGTTCCGCTTTCATAAGCTTGAGGACCGGTTCGGCCCGGCCTCCATGCCCCAGGTGGAGCTTGTTGACATGAACTGGGAGGACCATCCCGGCAGCGAACATGCCGTGGGCATGGCCCTGGGAGAGGCCCTGATAGAGAACTTCCGGCGGGGCAAGCAGTCCATCGTGCTGCTGAACCGCCGTGGATACCATACTTTCGCAAGCTGCCGAAGCTGTAGGGAGGTCATAAGCTGCCCAAACTGCAGCATTTCGCTGACATATCATACCGCGAACCGCCGCCTTATGTGCCACTACTGCGGGTACTCGGTGCCGCTTATGAAAAAGTGCCCCTCCTGCGGCAGCGAGGGCATTGCCTTTAGAGGGCTGGGCACCCAGAAGGCCGAGGAGCAGCTGAGAGAGCTGCTGCCAAAGGCCAGGATCTTGCGGGTGGACACCGACTCCATGTCGGGCCGGTACTCCCTGGAGCGGAGCCTTCAGGAGTTCGCCCGGGGGGAGTACGACGTTATGGTGGGCACCCAGATGGTGGCGAAAGGGCTCGACTTTGAGAACGTGACCCTGGTGGGGGTAATATCGGCGGACCAGACCCTTTACGGCGACGATTTCAGGAGCAGCGAGCGCACCTTTGACCTATTGACCCAGGTGGTGGGCCGGGCGGGCCGGGGAAAGCTTCCGGGCCGGGCGGTGATACAGACCTTCGCGCCGGAGAACCCGGTGCTGGGGCTGGCCGCGAAGCAGGACTATTTCGGCTTTGCCAAAAGGGAGCTGGCCTATAGGAGGGCGCTGCTGTACCCGCCATTTGTGGACCTGCTGGTCGTCGGCTTTGTGGGCGGGGACGAGAAGCTCACAAGGGGGGCTTCAAGAAGGTTTTTGCAGGAGCTTGAAAGCCTTGCAAGGGGCGAATACGCCGGGCTGCCGCTGAGGGTGCTGAGCCCGTCGCCGGCGGCGGTGGCCAGGATGAGCGGGAAATACCGCTATAAGCTCATAATAAAGTGCCAAAACGGCCCAAGGTTTCGGGAGATGATAGCAAGACTGCTCATAGGCTTTGCTGGGCTCAAGGAATTCCAGCAGGTGACGGTCTACGCGGACCCGAATCCGGACCGTATCATATAGAGGAACAAGTTGAGAAAGGGAAGTGACCATTCTAATGGCGATCAGAAACATAGTCCAGTTTGGGGAGGATATCTTGAAGAAGGAGTGCCGCCCGGTGGAGAAATTCGACCATAAGCTCCGCCAGCTGCTGGACGATATGCAGGACACGCTCTACGAGGCCAACGGCGCAGGGCTGGCCGCACCCCAGGTGGGGGTCTTGAGGCAGGTATGCGTCATCGACGTGGGCGACGGGCTGGTGGAGCTCATCAACCCGGAGATACTCTCCTTCGAGGGGGAGCAGACCGGGGCCGAGGGCTGCCTGTCACTGCCCAACGAGTGGGGCATGGTGACAAGGCCCAGGAAGGTGGTAGTCAGGGCCCAGAACCGCAAGGGCAAGTGGTTCGAGACTGCCGCAGAGGACCTTTTCGCAAGGTGTATCTGCCATGAGGTGGACCACCTGCACGGGACGGTGTTTACGGACAAGGCCAGCAGGATGCTCACCCCCGAGGAGATAGAGCAGCTGCAAAAAGAGCAGGAGTAAAGGAGGAGCGCCATGCGGGTGATCTTTATGGGCACGCCGGACTTCGCCGTGCCGTCCTTACAGGCCCTTTTGGACCGGGGCGACGATATATGCGCGGTTTTTACCCAGCCGGATAAGCCCAAGGGGCGGGGGCATAAATTGCAGCCGCCGCCGGTGAAGGAGCTGGCGCTATGTCACGGCCTGCCGGTGTTCCAGCCGGATACCCTGAGGGACGAGGCCGTGCAGAGGTCCATAGCGGAGCTTGAGCCGGACGCGATAATCGTGGTGGCATACGGAAAGCTGCTGCCGCCGGGTGTGCTCTCTGTGCCAAGGCTCGGGTGCATAAATGTGCACGGCTCGCTGCTGCCGAAGTACCGGGGGGCGGCCCCAATACAGTGGGCGGTCATCAACGGCGAGAAGACCACAGGGGTCACCACCATGTTCATGGCCGAGGGCATGGACACCGGGGATATGCTCTTAAAGTCTGAGACGCAGATAGGCACGGAGGAGACCGCCGGGGAGCTGTTCGACCGGCTGAAGCTTATGGGTGCAAAGCTGCTTACTGAGACCCTCGATAAGCTTGAGCGGGGGGAGCTGGAGCCTGTGCCCCAGGACGGGGCGGAGGCCACCGTGGCCCCGATGCTTAAAAAGGAGATGTCGGCTATCGACTGGAGTGAGCCCGCGGGGCGCATACACGACAGGATAAGGGGCCTGAACCCCTGGCCCTGTGCGGCGGCTGTTCTGGACGGAAAGCGCGTAAAGCTGCTGGCATCGCAGGTCATAGACGGTAAGGGCGAGCCCGGCACGGCCCATAATATCGACGGCGAACTTGCGGCGGCCTGCGGGCAGGGGATGCTGAGGATAACGGAACTGCAGGCGGACACGGGAAAGCGCATGAGCGGGAGAGACTATCTCTTGGGGCACCCCCTGACAGATGGCGCCCGGTTTGAATAGAGCTACAGAATGACCCGGAAAGGACTACAGTGAAAATGCCGAAACCACATCAAACCGCCAGGACCGTCGCGTTGCAGGCGCTTATGCAGGTCGAACAGGGCTCTGGGTATTCCAACATCGTTTTGGACCATGCCCTGGACGGCGCGGGACTGAATAAAATGGATAAAGCCCTGGTCTCGGCCATTTTCTACGGAGTTCTGGAAAAGCGGCTGACCCTGGACTACTATATCTCACGGTGTCTGAGCAGTCCCGGGAGAAAGCCGGACCCCATGGTGCTTATGGCCATACGCTGCGGGGCGTACCAGATACTTTTTATGGACCGGGTCCCCGATTCGGCGGCAGTCAACGAGACGGTCCGGGCGGTAAAGTCCCTTGGCAAGACTCAGTTGGCTGGGTTTGTCAACGGCGTTTTGCGGGGGCTGATTAGAAAGAGGGAAGGGATAGAGCTGCCGGGCGGCGACAGTTTGAAGGCGCTGAGCATCAGGTACTCTGTCCCAGAGTGTCTGATAAAGCTTTGGATAGAGGGCTACGGCAGGGCGGCCACAGTTCAGATACTTGACAGCCTGTCCGAAAGGCCGGAGCTGTTCATACGCGTAAACAAAATGAAATGCAGCGTTGAGGAGCTCGGGCTATCGCTGAAAGAAGACGGAGTAAAACTGAACCCAGTTAAAGAGCTTCCATACGCGGCGGCGCTGGAAAACTGCGGCGCGCCGGACAGCCTTGAGCAGTTCAAAAAGGGTATGTTCCACGTCCAGGACCTTTCGGCCCAGTGGGTGTGCCGGGCCCTGGACCCAAGGCCCGGAGAGACCGTATGCGACTGCTGCGCCGCTCCGGGAGGGAAGACCTTTACCATAGCCCAGGAGATTGGCCCGGAGGGTAAGGTGTACGCCTTTGACCTGCATGAAAAGAGGGTGGACCTGATAAAGGACGGGGCCGAGCGGCTGGGCCTTGGGAATATAACTGCCAGGCCGGGCGACGCCGCCAAGGTGCTTGAGGGAGTTCCACAGGCCGATAAAGTTCTGTGCGACGTGCCCTGCTCGGGCTTTGGGGTGATAAAGAGAAAGCCGGAGATACGCTATAAGGATCTAAAGTCATTGCAGGATTTGCCAGAACTGCAATATACTATATTGCAGAGCGCTTCACGGCACGTAAAGCCCGGCGGGCTGCTGCTGTACTCTACGTGCACTTTGGACCCGGCGGAGAACTCCGCTGTGGCAGAGAGGTTTTTACTGGAAAATAACGG
Source organism: uncultured Eubacteriales bacterium (assembly GCA_910584745.1). GTDB lineage: Bacteria > Bacillota > Clostridia > Oscillospirales > Acutalibacteraceae > Acutalibacter. Next base: position 150,657 of record CAJUDG010000001.1, on the reverse strand, counting down.
TTATGAGCCGATGAATATAGATATTGGCGTCCGGCGAAGCATAGAGGAGCCGGAATATATGCTGACCATGATGCCCTTCGCGGGAGCGTCGGATGGGTTTTTCGTGGCGGCCTTCCGAAAAAGGACAGGATAGGGGCAAAAGCTTGGATAAGAAGGACATCAAATCTATGACCCTTAAGGAGCTGCAGGAGGAGCTGTCCTGCGCCGGGCTCCCAAGATTCCGCGCGGGGCAGGTGTTCAGCTGGCTGCATAGAGGGGCCGAAAGCTTCGAGGAGATGACGGATATCTCCAAGGACCTGCGCCTGATGCTTTCAGAGCGCTATGAGATAGCCCGGGCCAGGGCGGTGCAGAAAAGGGTGTCGAAGGACGGCACTGTCAAATATCTTTTTCAGCTGAACGACGGGGAGCTTATAGAATCGGTGCTGATGAACTATCGCCATGGGTACTCCATCTGTATCTCCACCCAGGTGGGCTGCAAGATGAATTGCAGCTTCTGCGCCACGGGCAAGAGCGGCTTTTCAAGGGACCTGCTGCCCTCTGAGATGTTGAGCCAGATACAGGCGGCGCAGCTTGACGAGGATATCCGCATCTCAAACGTGGTGCTGATGGGTATGGGCGAGCCCCTGGATAACTATGAGAACGTGCTGCGGTTTTTAGAGCTGGTGTCAAGCCCTGAGGGCATGAATATCGGCATGAGGCATATCTCCCTCTCCACCTGCGGCATAGTGGACCGGATATATGAGCTGGCGGAAAAGAAGCTTCAGCTTACCCTGTCCGTCTCGCTGCACGCGCCAAACGATGAGATAAGAAACAGGACAATGCCCGTTAATAAACGCTGGAACGTGGAGGAGCTGTTGAAGGCCTGCCGATTTTACGCAAAGAAGACCGGGCGGCGGATATCCTTCGAGTACGCCATGATAAGCGGGGTCAACGACAGCGACCGCTGCGCCATGGAGCTCTCCTCAAGGCTTCGGGGGATGCCCGCACATGTGAACCTTATCCCGGTGAACGATGTGACCGGGGCGGGGTACAGGAAAAGCGATATTGCCCGCCAGAAGCGGTTTATAAGCATTTTAGAGCGCGGCGGGTGCACGGCCACGGTCAGAAGGACACTTGGAGCAGATATCGAGGCTTCCTGCGGGCAGCTTCGCCGAAAACATAAAGGAGGGAACGGTTATGAAGGTTGATTTCGCTACGGACACCGGCGCGGTGCGCAGCTCGAACCAGGACGCCTGCAGCTGCGGGCTATTCCCCGGGGGCGGCGCCTGGGCCGTTGTCTGTGACGGCATGGGCGGGGCCAATGGCGGCAACATCGCCAGTGCCATTGCCGTAGAGCGTATAGAGGAGCTTTTAAAGAGCGGATATAAGGAGAACATGAGCCCGGGGAACATCAAAAGCATGATAATTAACGCGGTGCTGCGGGCCAATACGGCGATATATCAGCGGGCCGCCGAGGAGGCCGGACTGCAGGGCATGGGCACCACGGCGGTGGTCATGCTGGCGGTGAAGAACAGGCTGTACGTGGCCCATGTGGGGGACAGCAGGGCGTATTTAAAGAGCAGGGACGGCATAAGACAGCTGACTATGGACCATTCTTATGTACAGAATCTGGTGAATTTCGGCCAGATAACCAAGGAGGAGGCCCGAACGCACCCGCGCAGGAACATCATCACCCGGGTGCTGGGGGTGCACGACGATGTGAACGTGGACTATGCCGCGTGGGATTTTGCCGCCGGGGATATGGCCCTGGCCTGTACGGACGGGCTGACGAATTATGCGGACGAGGACCTTTTGGAGGAGTATACCGACAGGCACAGCGGTGACAGCGGGGCTCTGATCCATGAACTCATCAGATTTGCTATAGACAGCGGCGGGTCGGACAATATCACCATAGCCGTGGTAGATAATATATGACAGAAAGTCGGGGGATAAGCATTTATGGATAAGTATATCGGCAAGCGTTTGGACGGAAAGTATGAGATACACAACCTGGTGGGCGTGGGCGGCATGGCCTGCGTGTACAGGGCCTATGACAGGGTGGAGGACCGCTGGGTCGCCATCAAGATACTCAAGGACGAGTTTTCAAACAACAGCGAGTTCCTGAGAAGGTTCCGCAACGAGGCCAAGGCCATAACCGTCCTGTCACACCCCAATATCGTGGATGTGTACGACGTGAGCTTCGGCGACAGGTTACAGTATATCGTCATGGAGTATATCGACGGCATAACCCTTAAGCAGTACATCGACCAGGAGGGCGTCATCCGTCTGGACGAGGCCCTGCACTTCACCACCCAGATACTGATGGCCCTTGAGCACGCCCACGAGAAGGGGATAATCCACCGGGATATAAAGCCCCAGAACGTGATGCTCTTACAGGACGGCTCCATAAAGGTGACGGACTTCGGCATCGCCCGGTTCTCCCAGAGCGAGACCCAGACCATGACCGACAAGGCCATCGGCTCTGTACACTATATCGCGCCCGAGCAGGCCAGGGGGGACTATATCACCAATAAGGCCGACATCTACTCCGTGGGCGTTATGCTCTATGAGATGACCACCGGCCGCCTGCCCTTTGTGGCGGACAACGCCGTGTCCGTGGCCCTTATGCAGCTGCAGGCAAAGCCCGTCATGCCCAGGGAGCTCAACCCCAACCTGCCCCGGGGCCTTGAGCAGATAACCATGCGTGCCATGGAGAAGAACCCCGTGGACCGCTTCCAGTCCGCCGGGGAGATGCTGGACGATATGGACCGCTTCCGCCGGAACCCCTCTATAGTGTTCCACTATGACCTGCAGGCCGGACGGGTGGACTATGACACGTCCAGGAACATCGACTCCTACGACTCCGCCCGGTTCAAGCCCAGCTATAACGACAGCTATGAGTATGAGGAGGAGTATGTGCGCTCTCAGCGGGGGGCCCGCGGGGCCATGGCCGTAAAGGGCGTTATAGCGGCGGCCATCATCGTGCTTCTGGCGGTGGGAGCGGTGTGGCTTTGGAACAACAGCGACACCCTGTTCGAGCCCAAGGAGGACGAACAGATAGAGATGCCTAACTTTGTGGGCATGATATACGACGATATACTCAGTGACCCCACGTTCAGCGAGAACTTCAAGTTCAAGCGCACCGAGGGCAATAACCCGGACCTGCAGCCCGGCGAGGTCATGCAGCAGAACCCCAACTCCAAGATAATGGTGAAGAAGGGCTCTGAGGTCACCCTGATGGTCAACGGCAAGGTGGAGCAGGTCGAGGTGCCTGACATGGAGGACTACTCCCAGGCCGACGCCATTGCCCTTTTGAAGGAGCTTGAATTAAAGGTCAAGTGTGAGGATGTTGCCCACGACGAGATAAAGGTGGGCCATGTGGTGGCCTCTGACCCACAGGCCAAGAGCATGGTGGACGTGGGCACCACCATCACCCTTAAGATAAGCAAGGGCCCCGCCACAAAGAAGGTGGATATACCCGGCGACCTTGTGGGCAAGACCCGGTACGACGTGGAGGCCCTGCTGAAGGAGAGGAAGCTGGTGATCGGCAACGTCACCTCTGACGACACCAGCACCCAGCCCGCCGATACAGTGGTCAGCACCAACCCGGCCCCGGGCTCCAAGGTGTCAGAGGGGGCCACGGTGGATATAGTCATAAGCTCCGGCAAGGGCTCTACAAAGACCATAAGCAAGGACATCCAGCTGCCATCGGGCGTGAATATGGACCTTAACCTCAAGGTGTATAAGAACGGCACCCTGGTGGACGAGAGGACCGTCAACCCCGCCTACAGCGGCTCGTACAATCTGACCTATACCGGCACCTCCGGCCAGGAGTCCGTGGTGGTGCAGCTGGAGGGCAAGGACTATATGTACCTTACCTTCGACTATGACGCCAAGGAGGCCACCATAACCCAGACCTTTGAGTTCACCCCGCCCAGCAGCAGCGGCGGCGAGCCCGATAACAGCGGCAGCGGCGACAGCAGCTATGAGGATGGCATGGGGACCGGCGGCGGCGGTATAACCAACTGATGGGAAATATGGAGCTTGAAGGACTTGTAATAAAGTGCGTGGGCGGCTTCTACACGGTGAATACCCCGGAAGGGCCGGTCACGTGCAGGGCCAGGGGCCGCTTCAGAAAGGACGGCGTGTCCCCCTGCGCCGGGGACAGGGTGAGGGTGCAGCGAGAGCCGGACGGCTCCTGGGCGCTTTCACAGGTGCTGCCGCGCAGAAACCATTTGGTCCGTCCGCCGGTGGCAAACCTTGACCGCCTGTTCGTGGTGGCGTCCCTTCGGGACCCGGCGGTGAATCTTGCGCTGGTGGATAAGACCGTGGCGGTGGCGGAGATAAACCATATCGAGCCGGTGGTGGTGTTCACAAAGACGGACCTGGGCGACGCCGGGCCCCTTCTGGAGATATACCGGCTGGCGGGGATAGAGTGCTGCGCGGTGTGCGCGGAGAGGGGAGAGGGCATAGAGCGGCTGCGGGAGCTGGCTGCGGGAAAGCTCTCGGCCTTCCTTGGGAACTCCGGCGTGGGAAAGTCCACCCTGCTGAACGCCGCCTTTCCGGGGCTGGGGCTTGAGACCGGCGAGATAAGCCGCAAGCTTGGCCGCGGCCGGCACACCACCCGGCATGTGGAGCTGTACCCCCTGCCGGAGGGCGGCTATGCCGCGGATACGCCGGGCTTCTCCACCTTTGACGTGGAGCGCTACAGGCTTACCGATAAGGAGCAGCTTGTCAGCGGCTTTAGGGAGATAGAGAGGTTCTCCGGGGACTGCATGTTCACCTCCTGCTCGCATACCTGCGAGAAGGGGTGCGCCGTCCTGAAGGCGGCCAACGAGGGAAGGATAGCAAGGTCGCGCATAGAAAACTATGGGGCAATGTATCAAGAGATAAAGGGTGTAAAAAAATGGGAGCAGAAAAGCAAGCATGTATGATAATCGGGGCGTCACCTCTGGATGGCCGCAAGCTCTTCAAGGAGTTTGACCCAAGGCGGTATTACGTCATATGCGCCGACGCGGGGTATGAGACGGCCATGAAGGCCGGGGTGAAGCCGGACCTGATAGTGGGGGATTTTGACTCCGCCAAGGAGCCGCCGCCGAAGGATGTGAAATGTATCAGCCTGCCCGTGGACAAGGACGTGACCGACACCATGTTCGCGGTGATGAAGGGCTTCAGCCTGGGGATAAACAGTTTCCTGCTGCTGGGCTGCCTTGGGGGAAAGCGCTTTGACCATACCCTTGCGAACCTGGAGGTCCTGCAGTACATCCGGGAGCACGGCGGCCACGGCATAATGGCGGACAGCCACACAAAAATTTTCCTCCTGCAGGAGGAAAAGCTTAAGATGACGGCCATGGTGGGGGCCATAGTCTCGGTGTTCCCCTATAACGGCTCCAACTGCGTGGTGAGCTATTCGGGGCTGAAATACCCACTGAACCGCGACCAGCTCTCCTGCGGGGGCCTGCCGATGGGGGTCAGCAACCAGGTGACCGGCGACCCGGCGGAGGTCCGGGTACATAGCGGCAGCGCGCTGGTGGTAGTATTTGGGCAGTAACATATTTTCTCCTGTTGTGTATACTGGAATAACGAGTGCAGCGGGAGGTCATGGCCATGTCAAAGAGGAAATATAACTGTACCTGCATAAAGGACAAAAATTGCAGGAATCTGTGTATCGTCAGCTTTGGCCTGGGCATGTCCATCGCCTGCTTTTGCCCTCTGGGCTTCGCGCTGTTCCTTTCGGCGGTGATACTGGTGGCCCTTGGGCTCTCGTTACTACGTATTTGAATGGGAGGCAGCAGGATGAAGGTCGTAATACTGGAAAAACGGAAAGGCTTTTGGGGCTTCTTTTTACGCAAGCTCTATGGGGTGCACAAGATAGAGGAGGCGTAAAAGACCCGCGTACTTATGACCGCCGCCCGGCCCTAGGGGGAACGCTCCTGGGCCGGGCGGCTTTTCTCTTGCAATTTGCCGTATATGGTGTATAATGTTAAGATGTGGGGCGAAGAGCTCCTCAAAACTGAGGAAAGAGGTTCACAGCATGAAGATCAAGAAAACAGTTCCGATACTTTTGGCGGCCATCGTCGTTATGGCCCTTGCTCTTACCGGCTGCTCAAAGGCAGGGGGAGAGTACGGCTCCTTTACGGCCTACACCCTGGACGGCGGCACCTTCAGGGGCAGGGACATAGCGTCAAAGGACCTGACCGTCATAAACTTCTGGGGCACATTCTGTTCCCCCTGCATCGCGGAGATGCCGGACCTTGCGGCCTTTGAAAAGTCCCTGCCGGACAATGTGCAGCTTATCACCATCTGTGTGGATGCTCAGGGAAACGAGGAGACGGCAAAGTTCCTGCTGGACCAGGCGGGCTATACCGGCATAACGCTGACCTCCGGCGACGAGAGCTTCAACGGTATCCTAAACGGCATACAGGCCGTGCCCACCACCGTCTTCGTGGGCCCTGACGGCGCAGAGGTGGGCGAGGAGATAATAGGTATGCAGCCAGACCTGGAGAGCGCTTACCTGTCGGCCATAAACTCGTGCCTGAAGGAGCTGGGAAAGGGTGAGATAAGCGTTGAAAAGTAAAGCAGTCACGGCCGTCAGATACGGCCTGCTGGCCCTGGCATTGGCGTTTATCTGCATAGGCCTTTCAGGACAGGAGCATATCGAGGTTTTGCAAAAGGCGGTGAAAATATGCCTGGAGTGCATAGGAATAGGCTGAAAAGATTTAAGCTCAGCTTTCAGCGTAAGGTACAGATCATCTCTGCCGTGCTGATAAACGGATACGCGGTGGGCTTTGCCAGGGGAAAAATCTTCACCGGCGGCACCAAAGCCGTCTGCGTGCCCGTGCTCAACTGCTACTCCTGCCCGGGGGCGCTGGGGGCATGTCCCATCGGTTCCCTACAGGCTGTCCTGGGCGGCGCGAACCATCGGTTTCCATTCTATGTGCTGGGCCTTTTAATGCTGTTTGGAGTGGTGCTGGGACGGTTGGTGTGCGGGCTGCTGTGTCCCTTTGGGCTTGTGCAGGACCTGCTGCATAAGATACCTTCGCCAAAGCTCAAAATGCCAAAGAAGATCGACCAGCCCTTGCGCTGGCTCAAATACATAGTCCTGGCGGTCATGGTGATACTACTACCGGCCTTTGCCGCTGCTGACACCGGCGTTACCCCGCCCTACTTCTGCAAATACCTATGCCCGGCGGGCACCCTTGGCGGGGGCATACCGCTTCTGGCGGCAAACCCGTCTTTAAGGGCGCTTGTGGGCGCGCTGTTCAGCTGGAAGGTCCTGGTGCTGGCTCTGATATTGCTGGCGTGCGTGTTCATACCACGGGCCTTCTGCCGGTATCTCTGCCCGCTGGGGGCCTTCTATTCGTTGTTCAACCGTTTCAGCTTTTATCGGATGGAATTGGACAGGGATAAGTGCGTGGGCTGCAAAAAATGTGAGCGGGCCTGCCCAATGGCGGTTGAAGTCACTAAGGATATAAACAGCGGGGAGTGCATTCGGTGCGGGAAATGCCGGGAGATATGCCCCGTGAAGGCCATTAGCTCAGGGACGGACCTTCGCAAAAGGCAGCCGGTTCAAAAATCTGAAAAGATGTGATTTTAAGTGGACGGAGATGCTGAAAAGCTTGAGGGGGAAGCCGCGCATGAACAGACCCGTCGCAGCCGTGGGATGGCCACGGCTGCTGTTTTTGGCTGTTTTAGCGAAAATAACCCCCCGGTTATACCGGGGGAATGAAAAAGCTTTAGCAAAAAGACGAGGGAAGCGCTCAGCCAGCTCGTCCCACTCGTATAGATAATCGATTCCCTCGCCATACTCAATGTCCACTTTCAATGCTTCCTCTATCTTCTGGCCGGTGGCCTCACTCGTGTTGTCAAAGGCAGCCTCGCCGGTCAGCTTTTTCAGTGCGTAATACCCGGCGTAGGCGAAACTTTCAAACCATAGCCCGTCACCGGAGTCGAGGTCCGCCAACGAATCCGGGTCCTTAAGCGCCGCAAAGTACGCCTCTTTGGCCCGAGAGATGAGCCAGGAACGAAAGTCCATAAAGCCATCGTCCGTAGGTCACTACGACGCCGGTTTCACCCTCCGCACCTACACCCACGCCACCCGCCAAAAGCAGGAGCAGGCCGCCGAAAAGATGGGAAATTTCATGGACAAGGTCATGTGAGTATGGGCCAAACGAGAAAAACGGCTGGAACTTCCTCCCCGGAGGTATCCAGCCGTTTTCCGTCCTTTCCGCGTGTGGGTCGGGGTGTGGGTCAAGAGCCACAACCCCAGCGACAGGCGATATGAGAAAAGCCAAAACAGCCCTCAAAATTTGCGTCGCTAAACAAAGAATACGGCCTTATTTTTCTTCGGCTATCGCCTTATAATTTATCCCCCACCGTTCCATAGCATCCAAAATAGGCCGCAGAGTCTCCCCCAACTCGCTCAGAGCATACTCCACCCGGGGCGGCACCTCAGCATATACCGTGCGGGTGACGATGCCGTCCGCCTCCATGGCCCGCAGGGAATCCGTCAGCACCTTCTGGCTGATTCCCCGGAGGTCCTTGTGCAACTCATTGAACCGCCAGGGCCGGGCGCGCAGGTTACGAATGATAAGTAATTTCCATTTGCTGCCAATCACCTGTACCGTTGTGGCCACAGGACATTCGGGCAGTTCGTCCTTTGTCAGCATACCGCTGCCTCCAATACTTCAAAATATTATGTTGTATTCCCATTATACTGCGTTGAGCCTGCCCCGTCAAGGGGCGGGTCACCTTTTTGTAAGTACCCCACAAAAAAGTGCGTACTTGCGGCCCTGAAAAAAATCCGTATAATGGGAATCACAGGGGCAAAACCACCCTGAATACACATACGGAGGTACTGAAAATGGCACTGGCAAATCTGGCTGAATGGAACGAGGAGAAAGTGGCTTCAGCCTGCGGCTCTGCCTGCGGCGCGGCTGACGAGAAGAAGGAAGAGAAGCCCGCAGCCTGCGGCAGCGCTTGCGGCGCTGGCGACGGCAAGTAATCCCCTTTAACCAGCCAAAACTGTTCCCGGCCAGCCGGTCGGGAACACCCGAAAATCATCCCGGGCAACCGGTTCAAATAGAAAGGAAATTAGCTATGAAACCCTATTTCGCCTTTCAATGGCACATCACCGACGACTGCGATCAGCGCTGCCAGCACTGCTACATCTTCTCTGAGAACACCCGCAAACCCATCGACACCATGAGCTGGGAGCAAATGGAAGAAACCTTTTCCAACTGCCTGGATTTCTGCGAGGTGCACGGACGCTCGCCCTACTTCTACATCACCGGCGGCGACCCCATTTTGCACCCGGACTTCTGGCGGCTGCTGGAGCTGATGAAGTCCCAGGAGATACCCTTCACAGTCCTGGGCAACCCCTTCCACCTGACTGACGAAGTGTGCGCCCGGCTAAAGTCCTTGGGCTGCGAAAAGTACCAGCTCTCCCTGGACGGCCTGCGGGAGACCCACGACTGGTTCCGCAAGCCGGGCAGCTTTGACATCACCTTGGAGAAGATTCAGACCATCAAAAAAGCTGGTATCAAGGCCGTCATCATGACCACCGTTTCCGGCACGAACATTGACGAGATACCCGCGCTGATCGACACGGTAGTGGAGCACGGGGCCGATGTGTTCGCCTTCTCCCGGTACTGCCCCACCAGCGAGGAAAAGGATGTGGGCATTGAGCCCATGCGCTACCGCCAGCTTTTGGCTGACTGTGACAAGAAATTCAAGGAGTATAGATCCGCTGGGTGCAAGACCTATTTCAACAAAAAAGACCACCTATGGACTCTGTACGAGTATGAAACCGGCGAATTTCAAATTCCGGATTACGCTAAGCCCAGCACGATATACGGCGGCTGCAACTGCGGAAACTGCCATTTAACCATCCTGCCCACCGGCGACGTGTACGCCTGCCGCCGGGTGCAGAACAGTAAAGTCGCCAACGTGTTCGAGGACAGGCTGGCAGATGTGTGGGTCTGCCAGATGGAGCGTTACCGGGAGTACACAAAGTTTGAGAAATGCGCCAAGTGTGAATTGCTGGCATGGTGCCGGGGATGCCCTGCTGTTGCCAGCGGGCGGGATGGAAACTTCTACGCCGCTGACCCGCAGTGCTGGAAAGTAATCAAGGAGGGAGACTGAAATGGACGCACAAACTTGCTTGAAAAAGCTGGAATATGTAGGCGTGCTGGCCTTTGCCACAGTGGACGCGGAGTGCGCGCCCCAGATCCGCAACATCAGCGCTATCCACTATGAGCCGGACGCGATGTACTTTTTCACCGCCCGGGGCAAGGACTTCTGCCGGGAGCTGCTTTCGGATGGTCGGGTGCAGATTTTGGGCTATACCAAGTTTAAGGAGATGATACGGCTCTCCGCGAAAGCTGTCCCCACGCCGGAGGACGAGCAAAAAAAGTGGATAGATACTATCTTCGCCGAGCAGCCCTATCTTGCCAACATCTACCCCGGCGATACCAGAAAGATCGGCATTGTGTTTGAGATCAAAGGCGGGAACATAGAGTATTTCAACCTGGGTGTGAACCCGATTTTTCGTGAAGGATACACCTTTGGAAGCATAGAGACTAATGCCAACAAAGGATATAGGATTACTGAAAATTGCATTGGCTGTGGGACCTGTTTAGAGCATTGCCCACAACGATGTATAGAACCGGGAACACCATACCGCATTGAGCCCACCCACTGCCTGCACTGCGGTGCCTGCTTTGAGAGCTGCCCGGCGGGAGCGGTGGAGCGGCTTGGAAAGGGGGCGGACCCACATGAGTGACGCGTATGAGACCATCATGCATCGCCGTAGCATCCGGCGATTTCAGACGAAACAGATTGGGGAGAACGAGCTTCAACAGATTCTGGAGGCCGGGCTTTACGCACCCAGCGCGGGCGGCAGGCAGGGGGTGATGTTCGCCGTGTGCCAGGACCGGGAGGTGAACGAGAGGTTGGGCAGGATAAAGCGGGCAAACGCCCATCCCAAAATGGCCACCGCCACGGCCTATGTGTCAAAAGAACAGCCCAGCATCGCAGACGACCCGAGCATCAAGAACGCCTTTTATGACGCGCCCACGGTGATTACACTGTTCGGATTGAAGGACTTTCTTTTCACCAAGGAGGACTGCGCCATGGCAGCGGAGAATATGATGCTGGCGGCGGATGCGCTGGGTATCGGCAGCTGCTATATCGGCGCGGGCTGGCAGGCTTTCGCCGACCCGTATGGGCAGGAGATCCTGCGAAAATGGCAGATTCGCGGGGACTATTATGCTGTGGCACAGCTGGTCCTGGGCTACCCAGCGGACAGCAAAGAGCCCACACCCAAGCCCCGGAAAGAGGGGAGAGTACTGTGCGTATGAGTATTCAAGACGAGAGGCGCGGGCAGCTGATACGGGCCCTGCTGGCCGAGCGTGGGGAGAACGCGGAAATCCTGGGTGATGAAAAGTCGCAAAAGCGGCTATTGCGGGCGCTGTTCAACGTACGCCCGCCCAGGCCCGCAAGCGAAGAACTTTTGCTGGTGCAAGATGCGTACCTGCGGGAAGAAATCAGGCAAAAGGGCGTTACAAACTATAAAGATTTACGCCCTGTTCAGCCGGGAATTTATCTCTGGCAAGGGGACATCACCACGCTAAAATGCGGGGCAATCGTCAACGCTGCCAATTCGCAAATGCTGGGGTGTTTCGTGCCGGGGCATGATTGTATCGACAACTCGATACCAGCGTGAATCACACGCCGGTTTACAACATCGTTCAGGGCAAATGCTTATTGCACCTTGTCTACGACCTGCCGAAAGTAGATAAGGCCGCACCGCCCCATGAACAGCTCGCCTATTACCGCAGACTGCGGGGGTTGTCAAAGGACGAGTTGGCCGGTATGATAGGTGTATCAGCCGGGGAGATCGTGAACTACGAAAAGCAGTTCCAAGAAATCTACGATGACCAAGCACAAAAGCTGGCCCAGGCGCTGGATATGGACAGCGGCCTTCTGCTGGACGATTACACAAGGTTTGTGTCCCCTGGCTATGGGCAGCGCATCAAAAAATATCCGTAATGAATTAGGTCTGTCACAAAATCGCTTTTCTCAACTGCTGGGCGTAAACCGAAGCACGGTGTCGATATGGGAAATTGAACTGCACCGGCCATCCCGTCAGAATTATCAGAATATATTCGCAATCAAGGCAAGTCAGGAGGCAAGCGCATGACGCACGAAGAACAACGCCGCTATCTGATCCGGGTGCTATTGTCGGAAGATACGCAGTACCAAGGCATCGTGATCCCGGAGGATGCTCAGGGGCAGAAAGATTTACTCCGGGCGCTGATGAACGTGCGTCCACCCATGCCGGTTGGAGAGGACTTCCTGACGGTACAGGACGAGTACCTGTCCACTGAGCGGGATATGACGGGAGTAGTGGACATTCACACCCTTCCGTCCCTCCGCTGCGACGAGCGGTTGGTCTTATGGCAGGGCGATATAACGACCCTGAACGCAGATGCCATTGTCAATGCAGCCAACAGCGGTATGAGGGGCTGTTTCCGCGCCCTCCATTCCTGCATTGATAACATCGTTCACAGCAAGAGCGGTATCCAGTTGCGGCTATGCTGTGATGAACTGATGAACCGGCAAGGACACGAGGAACCTACCGGGCAGGCGAAGATTCCCCCGGCTTTCAACCTGCCAAGCCGATATGTTCTTCACACAGTCGGCCCAATCATTGAGGGGCGTGTGACCCAGCGTGATCGAGAGCTATTGGCCTCCTGCTACCGCTCCTGTTTGGAGTTGGCCGCAAAAAACAGCCTGGAAAGTATTGCGTTCTGTTGTATTTCCACCGGGGTGTTCCATTTTCCCAATCAGGAAGCCGCTGAAATCGCGGTCAAAACCGTGACCGGCTTCCTGCAAACCCCATCTTCTATCCAAAAGGTGATCTTCAATGTTTTCAAAGATACAGACAAGCAGATATATCAAAGACTTCTCGGCCCAAATACAACAGTTGAAGCAGCTCGTTGAACAAGCTGACGCTGTGATGATCGGTGCAGGGGCGGGACTGTCCACCTCTGCGGAGCTGACCTATTCCGGGGAGCGGTTCACAAAGACGTTTGGGGATTTTCAGGAGAAATATGGCATCCAGGATATGTACTCCGGGGGCTTCTATCCCTTTGAAACATTGGAGGAATATTGGGCGTGGTGGAGCCGCCATATCATGGTGAACCGCTATGAACGTGCCCCCAGGCCGGTCTAAAGCCAGCATTTTCCTGACCGCTGGCACAGGGTCATTCACGAGCTTTAACTGGTATTCTTCGCTGGCGCGGCAGGCCACAGCGCCCCGGACTGCCATATCATCGTCATTGTACAGCGCGGCCCATTCCAGCTCCCCGCCATGAAAGACGGCGGCAGTTTTTTCCATGTACCCGCCCCGGCTCCAGGCCGATACGACTTCTTGGTGAAATTCTTCCTGGGTTATGGGGATGTAGTCGGGTTTCCGGGGGATTTTTATTACCTTAAATCCGCATATCGTTTCAGTGTCCTGACATAATGGATTTCTGTCCGTGTCCGGCTCATAACCTGGGCTCATGGCTTTTTTCCAAGGCGGTCAGCGGCGGGTTCGCTTTTCTCGCCTGCTTAATGGTCGTGACCCGCTCCACAACAGAAACCCGCTCCCCGCTGAAAAATGAAAGCTGTTCATTCTCCTTAAATTCCTGTGTCCGAAGTGACGGCGTTGTGTCGGAATGGGTAAGTATCTGCTTCCGCTTCAGCTCAACGATAAGTTCATCAAATACCGCGTTTATGGCCTTACGCTCGTCGCCCTCTGGAAAGGCTTTCAGTACATCCAACTTTCCATCCTTCCCGGTATTGTCCTGCACTTTCAGTATTTCATGAACTCCCTCAGCGTTCCAGCCGTCTGCGCGGCTATACTCTTTCAGCTCTGCCATCTGTTTTGGCGAGGGGAACAGACCTGTAGATGTCATAACCAGTTTTACGTCCCGCTGCTGTTTTTCAGATAGCGCGGACAGGTAGTCGGCGGCGCAGTTCACGGAGATTTTGCCCTCGTCAACATATTGCAGGAAGGGTTCAATCAGCCTTGTCAGCGAGATATAGCGGGTGATTGCCATGCCTGATTTCTCCCCGGCCTGCTGGGCGAGAATGTCTCTCGATTTCAACTTGTGCACGGCTCGTGCACAAGTTGGGTTACCACGTTCGCCTTGATGTTTCATGGCCTCCAATTTCATCTTATAGGCAAATGCCTTTTCACTGGGCAGAATCTTCTCCCTCTGAAGGTTAGAATCCACCATGATTATCGTGGCCTCATCATCGTCCATATCCCGGACAATGACCGGCATAGTCTCTTTATCCGCCAGCTCACTTGCCCGCCTGCGGCGGTGCCCCGCCACAATCTCATAGCCGCCCTCCTGCCTGGGCCGAACGATACCCGGCACAAGAACTCCGTATTGAGCTACACTCTCAGCCATTTCCTGCATTTTTTCATCGTCCACCACATGAAATGGGTGGTCCTTGAAGGGGTGCAGTTCTGCCAGTGGGATTTCTTTTATCTGGTCGCCAGCGGCTTGGGCAGGAGCTTCGCCGAACAGAGCGCCCAGGCCGGTCACTTGGATTTTCGCCGCACTGCTTTTCATGACGCTACCTTCAAAGTCAGGGCCTCATATGCTGCCGAAACCTTACCAGACGGATCGTGAAGAAATATGCTCTTGCCCTCGGCGCTGGTTTCTGCCGCCCGGATGGAGCGGGGGATGATGGTGTCGAAAATTTTAAGTTGAGTGCCATAGGAATTTCTCAGCAGTTCCACGATTTCCTGAGAGTATGTAGTCCGCATATCAGCCATGGTGACAAGAATACCGCTGATGGTAAGGCTTGGGTTGATTTGACGTTTTACCCTGCCGATGGTCCTCATGAGCTGTTCCATGCCTTTTAGGGACAGGTAGTGGGCCATCATGGGGATGATAAGCGTATCGGCGGCTGATAGGGCGTTGATGGTCAGCATACCAAGCGAGGGGCAGCAGTCCAGAAGAATAATGTCGTACTGGTCCCGGATGGTGTTCAGGTACTCGCGCAGGAGGGTTTCCCGGCTCATGATGTTTACCAGAGTGACTTCCGTAGCCGCAAGGTCGATGTTGGCTGGGAGAAGGTCTACGCCTTCCTGGTGGTGAATGATTCCCTCGCCGGAGAGCAGGGGCTTGTCCTCTATGACCTTGCCCAGCACTGTGGAGAGGGTTTCCTCTAACTGGTCCGGGTGCTGGTACTGGCCTGCCGCTTGTTCCGGTCAAAGCAGCCATAGATCGCCTTGTACCTGCGTGTATACAGGCCGGTATGGAAGCAGACAAATTCGTTCTCCACATGGAGATAGTCCGCCGCTTTCTCCGGGTTCCGTTCTTCGTTAAAATCAATGACTTGTTTTTTGAATATCGAGTGGATATATCGCTCTAATATCGGAGTATCTGCATTTTTCGTATAGTAGTCTGGATTCCGAAACCTCCACGGCTCCGGTAAGGCCAGCCCCGCCAGCTCGTCGAGCTGGCAGTACCAGCCCGGCACATAGGCGAAGGAAAACAGGTCTGGCAGTAAATTCATATCAGTTCCCTCCATTTTTTCTGGATCACGTCCACAAGGTGCATCTGTACCTGAATTTTCTTGTCCTCGTCAATTACCTTATGGATTCTGCCGTCGGCCCCCGCAACATCAGAAGTCACAAGGGAATCGTGGTAAGGCTCATATATCCTTAAAATTTCCTCCAACGCCTCCGGCTCGCCGTGAACCGCTCTTTTGATCAGCTCATAGTTTAATTCATGGATCTCGTCCCCGCTTTTCATAATACTCGCGGATTTTGCTAAATGCGCGCTGCCGCAGGTTATAGACAGTGCGCGGCGTCACCTCCATCCTTTCCGAGATTTCCCGGTCGGAGAGGTCGCCCCAAAAGTCCAAGAGCAGGACGTTCCTCTGCCTCTCCGGCAGGGATAACAATGCTTTATATAAAGTTTCGCTCTCCACCGCACAGGAGTTTCCGCCCACATAAAGCACGAAAGACTCGGAAGGGTATTCATCCCTGCGGCCTAATGTTTCCAGAAGATAGTCTACCGGTTCGTCGGCAAAATGCTTGTCCCGGTTGTTCCCGGCCCGGTCTAAATTTCTGACAAAGTTGCGCGACACCGTTTTGCAGAAGGAATCGAACATGGCGCAAATACGGTCTTCGTTTGAAGGAGATAGCATGGCACTTCCTCCCTTCTGTCAGATTCGAGCGCGGCTGGTTTTTCACCTCCTCGTAATACCAGAACACATCCCGGCATGGCAAACCGGAAAAATTTTTGAAAAAACCTCAAAAAAATTTATTGCCATTTATTGACAGTTTTCGACAATGCTATGTAAAAAGGCCAATCTACACAAGGCAGACTGACCTTCCGGGCAAGATTAGCTTGCCTTATATTCTTATTCCGTATCTTTTTTGATTTTAGTAAAATAATCCTCGATCACATTTATTGCTTCATTCTCATCAACTCCATCAGCTATGATTTTTACAGTATCATATTGTTTCATATCAACCTGCATAGCTCCAAAAAGGCTTTTTGCATTTATTTTTTTATTGCCAGCCTCTATCTCAATATCACTCTTATATCCACAGGCTATTTGCACGAGATTGGACACAATATCTTTTCTGTTTTTTATATTTTCTTCCACTGAAATTTTCTTGCTAATCATACATAACCCTTTTATAGTTCATTAACTTATCCTTTTGTATTTTAAGAAATTTTATTGTGCTTTTTTCGCTTTCTTATCTTTACAAATATTTTTTGTAAATAATATCCAGCCGTTGCAAATAAAATCATCATAGTAAGATAATCAAGCAGAAATAGAATCAATTTTTCGTCAAAATCAAAGAATACAAATTGTGTTTTAAGTAGCATATAATCTCCAATATGTCGCGAATAGAAAACATATATGCCATAAATTGAAATAAGCGAACAGCATATTTGTATACATCTTTTTATCCGGTGCGTCATAGATAATACAGTCATCTTTTGAATCTTCTGCAATATCAAACCGCAATGCAAGCCAAGATGGAGAGACATAATCACCATCCCCCAATAGGATGCCAAAAGATGGAGGGTTCTTGCAAAAGAAGTTCCTCCATCTATCGGAAGAAACGAAAATATATAACGGGACAAAATGATGCTACTTACCGCCAAAGCCAACATATCAATTAGCAACAGTAAATTTATAATCATACTACATATCCGGGCAGGCGGATATTTCCCTTTTGCCACGGATTTGAACCATTGAAAATTAAGCACATGATGAATTACAAATAAAACCAGCATTGCAGTCCCTAACCACTCATGTGCTGCTTCGCCCACCATGCTGTACGCCATAAGAAGCGGCAATAATACGATCATGGCAAAGTCAGCATATTTTTTTGCTCTTTGCATTATCCGCATGATTGCCGCCTCCTTTTATTTCACATGACCGTTTTTTGACTTAATCAATAAACCCTGCTTTTTTAAGCCAGCTTGTAACCGCCTCATTTGCCTTGTCCTGAGAGTTCTGCGCAACGGAGCCTCTGACCGCGAGCCCATCCAATACCTCTGCATCAGCACATACCTCTGCAATGCTACTCTCGGTGGAAGAAAGTCCGCTGCCTTCATGGGTACAAAACGGCACAATCGTTTTCCCGGAAAAATCATAGCTTTCAAGGAAAGTATAAACTGCCATCGGCATATCTCCCCACCAGTTGGGGTAGCCTAAAAATATTACGTCGTACTGTTCTATATCCTCCACCATTTCTGCAAGTTCCGGCCGCGCATTTTCCTGCTGTTCCCGCTTCGCCACATCCGTACACTCATCATATTTATCAGGGTACGGATTTACCGTCCGAATCTCAAACAACTCCCCTCCGGTCTGCTCCGCAATCATATCTGCAATGATGTGGGTATTGCCTTTCTCAATATAACCAACACTGTAATTCTCGCCGGTATGTGAGAAATACGCCACTAAAATTGTCGTGTTATCCATATCAGAATCCTCCTTCTGCTCTGTGTCGCTGCTTTCATCTATACTTTGCGTTTCATTTGATGTCCTATCCTGTGTTTCAGCGTTTTCCATTTCAGGAGCAATTCCTTCTTCCGTAGCGGTCTGCTGAGTAGTTCCTGCCCGGCCAGCGTTTTCGCTGTTTCCGCAGGCTTCCAGCACAAAACACATAGAAAGCGCAAGCAGTAGTGATAAGATTTTTTTCATTGCTGATTTCATCCTCTCCGCTTTATTTTTCAGGTGCAAGAGGCCCATAGAAATAACTTGCGGTTGCGCCGCCGTCAATCAGGAATGTGGAACCGGTGATAAACGCCCCTTTATCGCTCATCAAAAGCTCCGCCACATTTGCAACCTCATCCGCAGTTCCCGGACGGCCAGCCGGACAGTTCGCAAACATATTTTTATAGAAATCGCCGCGTAGGCCGTTAAACTCGTCAAGCGCCAGAGGCGTTACGATAATTCCCGGTGCAATATCATTCAGACGCGCACCACGCTCTCCCCATTTTACAGCCTCCGCCATCACGCGCTTTTCATTGCAGCGTTTAGCCATCTGGTAAGGGAGCCGTCCTTCATGGTCACGAACCCGAAAGCCGCGTCCTCCACCTCAAAGACGTCCGGATCCCATGGGCCCATGCCGTTGCCCTGCTTTTGGGGCGGCAGGGTCTTGCCAAGCTTCTCAAAGGTCACACCGGTGACGGCGGCAGGCTCGTAGTTGTCCATGAACCACAGGGTCAAGTCCAGGGAATGGGTGCCGATGTCGATCAGCGGCCCGCCGCCCTGCTTGGACTTGTCGGTGAACACGCCCCAGGCCCACGCCCCGGCGGCGCAGGGCGTGGGCCTGGGCGTAGTAGATTTCTCCCAGCTCGCCATCTTCGCACAGTCGCTTGAGAGCCTGGCTGTCGGGCCGGTAACGGTTCTGGTAGCCGATGGTGAACAGCTTGCCGCTGCGCTGATAGGCGTCCATCATGCGCTGTGCGTCCTCCACGGTAGCCGCCATGGGTTTCTCGCACATAACGTGCTTTCCGGCCTCCAGCGCCGCCACGCTGATCTCGCAGTGGGACACGTTGGGGGTCAGCACATGGACTACCTCAATGGCCGGGTCTGCCAACAGGTCGTGGTAGTCCGTATAGGTCTTTGCGCCGGGCGCGCCGTACTCTGCCGCAGCCTTCTCCGCGCGCTCTAGGATCAGGTCGCAGAAAGCCACCAGCTCGGCCCGGTTGGCCTGGTTCCTGAGGGCGGGCAGATGCTTCTGGTTGGCGATGCCGCCGCATCCGATGATACCAATTTTAATGCTCATAGTTTTCTCTCCTTTACCACTCAATACCGCTGAACTGCCGGAACGCCGCCATGCTCTTTTCGATGCTTGCGAACTGGCTCTCCATGCGGGTATAGTCCTGCTCCAGAATGATGTACTCGGCGGCGGTATGGGCGTTTGCCGCGTCGATGATGGCCTGGATGGGCATAATGCCCGTGCCGATCTCCGTGAAGGCAGTGTTGCGCACATAGCGGGCCTTAGCGGCCTCCTCCTGGGTGATGACATATTTGCCGCCGTTCTTGGCGTAGTCGCTGCCTCCGTCTATCCCGGCGGACTCCCCGGGATTCATCTCGTAGTCCTCGGCGGTGAGGCCGATAGTGTTGATGGGTGTAAGGCTGTCCCAGGCAAAATCCTTTTGATGCACAAGCTTGACCCTCTTGCCAAAGTGTTTCAGCATGTCGATGAGGTCTTTCCCCGCCCGCATGACCCAGAAGGTGTCCAGCTCCAGGGAGAGGCAGTCCGGGTCGGTGTTCTCCACCATCAGGTCGAGAATGCTCTTGCCGCCGAAGGTGCGGAACTCGTGGTCGTGGTTGTGATAGAGGAAGGTGAAGCCCTCCTGATGGCAGGCTTTGCCCACTTTGTTGAAGAACTCGCACTGACGCATCAGGTCGTCGTAGGTGGTGAACCGACCCATGGGATTGACGATGTTTTTGTTGCCCAGGGTGCGGTTGTAGTCGAGGACAGCGGGCAGGTCGGCCTTTTCCAGAGGGAAGATGTGGGCGCTCACCACCTGGGAGCCGAAACGGTCGAAGGTAGATTTCAGCTCAGCGGCGTCCACCCCGAACCCGCAGCCCGGGTCGGCGATGGCGTTGTGGTTGCAGACCTCAATATTTTTGTAGCCAAGCTTTGCAACCTTTTCCACTGTGGCGATGGGATCCTTTGCCATTTCCTCCCGGACGGAATAGAGGATCAGTCCGACTTTCAGCATATATTGACCACTCCTTATGGTTTTGGTGTTGTGCCTGCATAAATCATACACGGTTTTGGCCTGAGGGTCAATCCCAAAAGGATAGGGAAAGTTCTCATTTTTTAAGGTGCTTGTATGGCTCACGTAATCCTTGCAATCCCCTCCAAAACCAGCTATAATTTACAGTAAAGTAAGTGTCGGGAGGGAACGCCCCATGCAAAACCTAAACACCGAAGCCGCCATGTCCCACTACATCCTTGAGCAGTCCGAGCACCATCGCGATCACGACAGCCTAGCCTATGAGCTGCTCCTGCAGCGGCTGGTGCGGGAGGGGGACGTGGAGGGTATGGAGCGGATGCTCTCGGGCGGGGAGTTCGACCCTGACCACATCGGGCGCATGGCCCGGCGGCCCCAGAAACAGCAGGAGTATATCTGCGTGGTGCTTATCACCCTCATATCCCGGGCGGCGGCGGAGGGCGGCATGGACAGGGAGGCGGCCTATTCCCTGGCGGACGTGTACCTGCAGCGCCTGGAAAACTGCCGCACGGAGGGGGAGATCTTCGCTCTCAACATTCAGGCCCAGCGGGAGTTCACCGCCGGGGTGCGCATGGCCCGGGAGGCGCGGTCGAGGCTCAGCTATATCGAGGCCTGCAAGGCGTATATCGCCGCCAACCTCCGCAGGCCCTTCCGGGTGGGGGACATCGCCCCGGCCATCGGGGTGAACCGTAGTTACCTTGCCCGGCGGTTTTCCGAGGCCGAGGGCATGACCATCCAGCGGTATATCTCCCGGGAGCGATGCTCTCACGCCGCCGGGCTGCTGAAATTTTCAGACTACCCCATCAGCATCATCGCCGAGTATTTTTGCTTCTCCTCCCAGAGCCACTTCGGCAGGGCCTTCAAGGTCTGGTACGGCATGACCCCCAGGGAGTACAGAAATATTTATAAAGATTCGCAATAGCAAACACCTGTACCATAAAAGTAAAATATATGCTATTTTCTCCTTTCGGCAGCCGGTATAATAGTACCATACCAAGCCGAAAGGGGATTTTTATATGAACGCCGCGGAACTGTTCGCGAGCCTGCCCAGAGGGAAAGAGGATAAACCGCTGCTCTTTGCCATGGGCCCGCTGGTCTACGATTTTCACGACATCGACGGCCTCTACTTCATGCTGGACAGAAAGCTCTCCGGCTGTCTGGTGATGATGTGGGCAAAGCCCATGGACCCGGAGGTGGCCGGGACGGTCACTCTGGACGGAGAGCCTGTGGCGGGCTGCGTTTTGCAGTCTATGGCGGCGATGGGCGGTATGTGGATCTTGGGCGTGCCACTGCGGGGGAGGGTCACTGAATACGGCAGGGAGTACGCCCTGCACGTGGAGGGCTACGCCGACATTGACGGCAACACCATGAACCCCCAGGACTTCACCGTCACCGGCATGGAGCGCGTGTCCCCCGACCCGGCTTTTGCCGCAAATGAGGCCATTGCCCTGCGGGCCGCCCGGGAGGGCATCGTGCTCATGCGCAACGAGAATCGCGCCCTGCCCCTTCGCCCCGGCACGCTGAACCTGTTCGGCAGGGCGGTGCATGAGTTCCGCACCACCGCCGTGGGCGCGGGGAAGATCAACCCCCGGTACAGCGTGAACTTCCTGGAGGCTGTTCAGGATCGTGATGGGTACGAGGTGAACCGGGAGCTGGCGGAGTTTTACGGCCTGGGCCGGGACGAGCTTCCGGGCCGTGAGCTGCTGGACAGAGCAAAAGCCCTCTCGGACACGGCAATCGTCTTTATCAGCCGCCCGGCGGGCGAGAATATGGACTCCTGCTCCGCAAAAGGGGAGTTCTATCTGGACGACTGCGAGGACTCCCTTATCCGTCAGCTGACCGGGGAGTTTGCCCATGTGATAGCGGTGCTGAACGTGGGCTACCCTATCGATGTGAACTGGGCGGAGCGCTATGGGGTTGACGCGCTGGTGTACAGCGGTTTTAGCGGGATGCTTGCGGGCCCGGCCCTTCTGGATGTGCTCACCGGCGCGGAAAACCCCAGCGGCAAGCTGCCGGACACCTGGGCCGTGCGGTATGAGGACATCCCCGCAAGCTGGAATTTCTACGACTGCAAGGATAGGCCCCGGCTGGACGCGGAGGCCACGGCGTATGTGGACACGGTCTACGAGGAGGACATCTACGTGGGCTACCGCTATTTCAGCACCTTCGGCAAACGGCCCGCCTACCCCTTCGGCTTCGGGCTCAGCTATACGGATTTCGTGGTGGAGCCGGACGGGCTTTGCTGGGACGGCAGCGCCCTCACCATGAAAATATTCGTGAAGAATATGGGCAAGCGCCCCGGCAAAGAGGTGGTGCAGGTCTACATAGGCAAGCCGGACACGGAGCTGGAAAAGCCCGAGCGTGAGCTGGTCTGGTTCGGGAAAACCGGCCTCTTAGCGCCTGGGGACGTGGACGAGCTGCGGGTGGAGGTTCCCAAGCGCCATTTGCAGGCGTACAGCGAGGAGCTTGCGGCCTATGTGCTCGATCCCGGGGAGTACCGGGTGTACGCGGGCAGTTCCAGCCTTGCCCCCATGTGCGGCAGTTTTCGGGTGGAGTCCCGGGAAATTCTGAAGCAGGTGCAGAACCGCATGGTTACCACTGTCGAGTTCACCCGGCTCTCAAAGCGCGACCCGGAGGGGACGTTCCCCCAGGGGCGGCTCTCCGGGATCGTGGAGGGCAAGAGCAGTTTCATGCCCTACGCCAAGCGAGGGGGTTATCCGGCAGAGCTCGCCGGGAAAGCCCATGAAACGCCCCTCACCTTTGAGGACGTGTGCCGCGACCCCAGTCTCGCTATGGACTTCACCGCCCAGATGACCGTGGAGGAGTTGGCAAGAGTCAGCGTGTGCGCCAGCGCGGGCTGGGGCATGGAGGGCGTGGGCGAGGCGGGCAGCGTGTTCAGCCCGGAGGGCTATGGCCTGCCCCGGTTCCCGGTGGCTGACGGCAACAGCGGCGTGAACCTGAACATCCGGAACATCGGTATGCCCTCGGGCGCTACTCTGTGCGTGAGCTTCGACCGGGAGCTCTGCCGGGAGGTGGGCCGGGTCATCGGGCAGGAGGCGAAGGCTTTGGGCATCCCCATGATCTTGGCCCCGGCACTGAACCTCCACCGCAATCCACTGAACGGACGTCAGCCGGAGTATTTCTCGGAGGACCCCTATCTCGCCGGAACACTTGCGGGCGCCTATGCCCAGGGGCTGGAGAGCGCGGGCACAGCCTCCTGCATGAAGCATTTTATCGCAAATAACGCCGAGTCCAGCCGCAAGCGCAACCAGAGTGTTATCTCAGAGCGGGCCATCCGGGAGCTGTACCTGCGGGCTTTCGAGTACGCCATGGAGGCGCATATGCCCGCCTCGGTGATGACCGCCTACAACGCCGTCAACGGCTGCCCCACCGCCGCCGACCCTGACCTGCTGCTGGGCATCCTCCGGGAGGAGCTGGGCTTTGAGGGGTTCGTCATGACCGACTGGACTACCTACGACACGGTGGACGTGGCGGCGATGGCCGGGGCGGGAAACTGCTGGATAACCCCCGGCAGTCTGGACGACACCTACACCGCGCCCATTGTGGAGGGCGTGAAGAACGGAAGTATTGAGTTGGAACGGCTGCAGGACAATGTGGCGTCAATGATAAAAGTTCTGGCGAAATTTTCTTGAACTAGAGGAGGCAAAGATAATGAAACAGGCATTCAATCCCTATCTTCCCGGCTGGGAGTATGTCCCGGACGGCGAACCGAGAGTATTTGGAAATAGGCTCTATGTGTACGGCAGCCACGACAGGTTCAATGGCGAGGACTTCTGCCTGAACGATTATGTGTGCTGGTCGGCACCTCTTGACAATCTGGCTGATTGGAGGTACGATGGGGTCATCTACCGCAAGGAGCAGGACCCCCGAAATAAGAACGGCAAAATGCATATGTGCGCGCCCGACTGTGTCCAGGGAGCGGACGGCAGGTACTACCTGTACTATCAGCTCCACGAGCTGGCCTGTACGTCTGTGGCGGTTGGCGACAGCCCCAAAGGCCCTTTCCAATTTTACGACTATGTGCAGCACCCGGACGGCACGCCCTGGGGGGAAAAACGGGGTGATGTGTTTGCCTTTGACCCGGGCGTGCTGGCGGACGACGATGGCAAAACTTATCTGTACGTAGGTTTCGGCCCCACCGGCGCTTTCAAAAAGCTCATGCAGATGCGGGGCAATCAGCTGGATTACGCGACTTGCCTTGAGCTGGGGCCTGACATGAAAACGGTTAAGGGGGAGGAGCACCCGGTGGTGCCCGCACTGGACAAGGCCAAGGGCACCGGCTTTGAAGGTCACGCCTTTTTTGAGGCCAGCAGTCCTCGAAAAATCGACGGAAAGTATTATCTTGTCTATTCCTCCCAGCTGAGCCACGAGCTCTGCTATGCCACCGCAGTCATCCCCTTTGGCCCATTTACCTATGGCGGCACGATAGTAAGCATAGGAGATGTAGGATACAAGGGCAATACCATACCAAATAACTATACCGGCAACACCCACGGCGGCCTGGTTGAAGCGAATGGACAGTGGTACATCTTCTACCACCGCCAGACCAACAAGCAAAAATGCGCCCGCCAGGGATGCGCCGAGCCGGTAGAGATACTGCCGGACGGTTCCATCCCCCAGGTGGAGACAACCAGCTGTGGGCTCAATGGCGGGCCTCTGAACGGCGAGGGAACCTATGAGGCGCGGATCGCCTGCAATCTTACCAGCCGGGAGGGAACTCTCCCGTACTTGAAAACCTTTGAGAAGGACAAAAAGCAGATCCACCCCTACTTCACCCAGAGCGGCAGTGACAGCGAGGGCGATGCCGAAACATATATTGCTAACCTGAGAGACGGTGCAAGCGCCGGGTTTAAGTATTTTCAGATAAGTAGTGCAAAAACAGTTTCTATGACTTTGCGAGGGCGTGGAAACGCAAGGGTCGAACTGTTCGTATATCCGAAGGACAGTCCGGATGAAAAGATACCGGCAGCGTCTATCACTGCGGAGCTTACGATGGGTTGGCAGGAATACTCTGCAGATCTAACCCCGCTGTCGGGTGTTTATGGCCTTTATTTCACCTTTACCGGTGATTCGACCGCCGACTTCCAGGCATTCGCCCTATCATAAAAGGAGGCACAGCCGTGCAAAGCAAAAATCGGATGGCACCTGGAACTGCCGGAGAAGATCGGCGCCACAGACCCCAACTATGTGGCCAGCGTGTACTATCTCAACTCCATTGACATTGTGGCAAAGTCCGCAGAGCTGCTGGGCTATGAGCCGGAGGCGAGGGAGTACCGGGCGCTGTATGAAAAGGTGCTCGAGGCCCTGAGAGCCGAGTACATCACCCCCGCCGGGCGGCTGCTCTCCGACACCCAGACCGGCCTTGCCATGGGGCTGCAGTTCGGCATTTGCCGGGAGGAGGACAGGCCCCGGTTTTTGGAGCGGCTGTGCAAAAATCTTGAAAGCCACAAGAACCACCTGACCACCGGCTTTGCGGGCACCCGGGTGCTGTGCAGGGCGCTGTCTGAGAACGGGCGGCACGACTTGGCGGGGAAGGTGTTCCTCAAGGAGGACTGCCCCGGGTGGCTCTACCACGTGAAGCTGGGCGGCACCACCGTCTGGGAGCTGTGGGACGGCGTGAACCCGGACGGCAGCTTCAACAAATTCGAGATGAACTCCCTGAACCAGTACGCCTACGCCTCCATCGGCGAGTGGATGTACAAAGACCTGTGCGGCCTGCGGGCGCTGGAGCCGGGGTACAGGCGCAGTCTTGTAAGGCCACGGCTCATTGAGGGCGTCACGGAGCTGAGCGGCGGGATCGAGACGGTATACGGGCGGCTGGGGTGCAAGGTCATATGCAGGGACAGACGCTATGAAATCGACGTGGAGATACCCGCCAACACCACCACCCTGGTCGACCTCCCCGGGCAGGAGCCCAAGGAGCTGGGCAGCGGGAGCTATCATTTCGAGTATGCCACCGAGGAGGATTTCGTCCGGCACAAGTACAACAAGGAAACGGTGTTCGGCGACCTGCTGAAGCACCCGGTGGGCTCGGCGCTGCTGAAACAGTACGCCCCGGAGCTGCTGGGCAACGACCTGTTCATGACTTTCGCCGCCCGCAAGACCATCGAGGAAATCTCCGCCATGCTGCCCCCCGGAGGCCATGCAACTGATGGAGCTGGTGCTGACTCAGTGCAACGCAGCAGAGGAGAGCGGAGAATAATTAAAGGAGGCAAAACCATGCAAAAGCAAACCTGGAACGGTAATTGGAGCCTGCTCAAGCCCGGGGCAAACCCCATGATGGCCCTGTTCATGGGCGGTGCCGGGGCCGACCCGGTAGCCCTCCCCCACGACGCCATGATTCACGAGGAGCGGGTCGAGACCTGCAAAAACGGCCACCAGACCGGCTTCTACCCCGGCGGCTGCTACACCTACACAAAGTCCTTTTTCGCCCCGGAAGATTGGCGGGAAAAGACCGTGCAGATCGAGTTTGAGGGCGTGTACCAGAATGCCCGGGTGATGATCAACGGCGACTACGCCGGGGGCACCCTTTCGGCTACGGGGAGTTCGCCGTCTGTGCCGACGACTTTCTCAGGTATGGCCAGGAGAACACCGTCACCGTGGTCGCGAACAACTCCGCTGAGGAAAACAGCCGCTGGTACTCCGGCAGTGGGATTTACAGGAATGTGAATCTGCTGGTGGGCAATAAGGTGCACATCGCCCGGAACGGCGTGCGCATCTCCACGCCTGACATCAGCCCGGATTTGGCGGTGGTGCAGGTGGAGCTGGATTTGTGCAATATCAGCCGTGAAAAGGTGAAAACTGAAATCACTATTGAGCTTACCGGGCCTAACGGCAAAGCTGGGGTGACCAAGCTCCCGGTGACAGTTTTTGGCAATGGTGAGGAACACGTCCGCACCCGCATAGAGATAGAAAATCCCAGCCTGTGGAGCTGTGATACACCCAACCTCTACATCTGCGCCGTTACCGTCCGAGATGGCGAGACGGTCTACGACCAGGTCAGCGAGACCTTCGGCATCCGCACCCTGAGCCTGTCCGCCAGCCGGGGCCTACGCATCAACGGCGAGGAGGTCAACCTGCGCGGGGCCTGCATCCACCACGACAACGGGGTCATCGGCGCGGCGACCTTCCCCCGGGCCGATGAGCGGCGCATCGAGAAGCTGAAGGCGGCGGGCTTCAACGCCATTCGTATGTCCCACCACCCGGCGGGGCGCGCCCTGCTCAACGCCTGCGACCGGCTGGGTGTGCTGGTGATGGACGAGCTCTCAGACTGCTGGACGCGCCCGAAAAACAACAACGATTACGCCGAGAAGTTCCCCTATTTTTGGCGCGAGGATGTGGCGGCGATGGTCGCCAAAGACTTCAACCACCCCAGCGTGATCCTCTACAGCACCGGCAACGAGATCCAGGAGGCGGGCACGCCCAAGGGCGCCCAGCTGAACCGGGAAATCACCGGCGAGTTCCACCGGCTGGACAGTTCCCGGTATGTGACTGTGGGCGCCAACGGCCTGATGGCGGGTGCGCCGCGCATGGGCGAGATAATGTGCGAGATCACCGGCATGACCCCGGAGCAGATGGCGGCTCAGGCTCAGAGTCAGCAGTCCGGCTCCAGCGCGGGCTCGGACGCAGCGAATGGCGCTACCGACATCATGAAGGGGCCTCTCGCGGACGCTTTCGCCACTAGCTCCATTCTCACCGAAATGCTGGACGAGTTCGCCTCCGTAACGGACATCACCGGCTACAACTACCTCACCGCCCGGCACGTTATGGAGCATGAGCTCAACCCCAACCGGGTGATTTTGGGCACCGAGACCTTCCCCAGCGACATTGTGCGGCTGTGGGATATCGTGAAGAATAATCACAACGTTATCGGCGACATGACCTGGACAGGCTGGGACTACATCGGCGAGGCGGGGTGTGGTGTCACCTACTACGACGGTCGGCAGGGGTTTATGTCAAATTGGCCCATCAGCCTGTCGGGGATGGGGGACATCGACATTATCGGCAATAGGCGGCCGGTGAGCTACGTCCGGGAGATCGTGTTCGGCCTGCGCAAGGCCCCCTTCATCGCTGTGGAGCCGATAAATCACTACAACGACACCCCAAGTCAGACCGCTTGGCCCTGGAAGGACGAGTGCATTAGCTGGACTTGGCGCGGGTACGAGGGCAAGCCTGCAGTGGTGAATGTCTACTCCGACGCGGAGGAGGTGGAGCTGTTCCTGAACGGCGAATCTCTGGGCCGCAAGCCCGCCGGGGAGCGCAATGAGTTTGTTGCCCGCTTTGAGACTACCTACCAGCCCGGGGAGCTGAAAGCTGTCTGCTACCGAGACGGTCAGGCGGCAGAGTGCGAGACCCTCAGCACGGCGGGGGAGCAGGTGTATCTGCATGTCGATGTGGACAGAGATATGCTGTCTGCTGACGGCGCTGACCTCTCCTACATCATGATTTCTCTCCGTGACGAGCACGGCGTGCTGAACCCCCAGGCGGTGGAGGAGGTCACTGTTACTGTGGAAGGCGCGGGAGTTCTTCAAGGTATGGGCAATGCGGACGTGGAAACCGTAAACCGGTACGGCTGCAACACCTGGCAGACCTTTGAGGGACGCGTGCTGGCGGTGGTAAGGGCCGGGACGGAGCCGGGGGAGATTACGGTGAAGGTCAGCGGAAGCAGAGAAGAGAAGGAGATTACCCTTAGCGTAGCGCAAAAGACGAGTTAAAATAGCGGTCCCACCCGGTGCGTTGCTGGGTGGGACATTTTTATGTGAAACATGGGAATGGTTTTTCTGTTTGGCAGAAAAAAGAAAAAGGCCACGCCGTGAACTCTCATCGCCTATCCAGCATTGTTGAAAACCTCCAATTTACCTTATCGTACCTTTCACTTTTTTCTTTCTGTCTACCCATAAACTGGGAGGTTAACATTCTCCTTCCATGATTGCAGGGGGCCGGTACCATGGCAGTGTAAGACTGCCCCCTTGTGAGTGATAATTCTATTTTTGCAGGGGCATTGTGCTTGTAGTTTTTTTATCACCATCCTGGCTCAGCGTTTGTCAGTGTGTACAGATGGGATGAGTCCGCAGCGTTGGGCCGCTGGCGGTTAGTGACAAGCAGATAACCTCCCTTTTCCAAATCCTTGACAGCCCGGCGCACCGTGTTTTGCGCCAGTTTCGTATGCCGGGCGATAGTAGGTATGGAAGGAAAGCACTGTCCCTCCTTGCCCGCCCGGTCGGATAGATACATATAGACCAGAATCGCGCGTTTTGGTAGGTCGCTCTGATATAAACCTTCTAAGTTAAACATTTTCAGATTCCCCTCTTTCTATTTTTATTTTTGTCGGCTGTTCGGTCGGCTGAGTAGCGGGCGCAGCTTTCCTGGGGCGCAAATGCGGGTACGCCTCATGGATGGCCTCCATAAGTTCCACTCGGCTGGCATATCTCACTGGCCTGCTCCCCCGGTCCGGCACCTGGTATGGTTCGCCGAACTCGATGCCCCACTTGAAAAACAGCTTGAGTTTCACTTTCATGGGGTTCACACCGGTTTTCATCACGATGAATTGGCCCTTTGGCATGGACTTCAGTTCGTCTGGGGTCATGAGCGGACGCTCTATCATCTGTAGGGATTGGCTGGGGTCGTTCTTTCCACGGCTGACAGAGCCGGAGAGCGCCGTCCTACTGCCTAGAGATTTGCTCATGACCTGGGCCGTTTCGCTGTTGGGGGCAAAGCCGCCGAAAATTGTGAGCTGGGTATTGTCCACGATAATTTCAGCTCCCTCTTTGCTGTAGTTTTTCTCAAGCTGTGCCAGCGATTGGATGATAGGCACGATGCTCAAACGGCGGGAGCGGGAGGCCGAAAACATCATTTCAGCAGATTCAATCTTTGGAAGGGTGCCGAACTCGTCGCAGTAAAAGATAGCCCGATTCTTCAGCTTGCCGCCGTTCTCGTCTGCCACAGCGAGGATCTCCCGGTATAGCTGCTGGATCACCAGCGATACCATGAAGAATTTGTTGGGGTCTTCCTCGGGCATCACCAGGAACAGGGCTGACTTTTGGTTACAGAAGGTTTCCGCGTCCACCGCCGTGCCGAAGCACAGTACCTGTTCAAGTTCAGAATCAAGGAAACTGTTGAGCCGCGCCAGTGCCGTGGACATGACTGAATTCATCGCCTGTTCGCTTGATGAGAGTGCGGCCCCGGCGAACCAGCGGGCCTTATGGTCGGGCGGCAGGCTGTCCATGAGAATGTGGAACAGAGTCTTGCCTTTCTGCCCGCTGGGGGCGAGCAGTTCTTGAATGATTTTCAAGATGGACACGATGTGGCGCTCAGCAGGTTCACAGAATTCAGCAACCAGCAGGATAGCCGATGTCAGAAGGCCCTCCGCCGCATCGTAGAAAAACTGGTTTTGCCCATAACTCGCACCATCGCCGCCCGACATGATAATGGTCTTTGAGATGATTTTCGCGTACTTCTCAGCCCGGGCTTTGTATGCCAGCTTGCCCTCCTGCTTGTATAAGTCAGCGTATTTGTTGACCAGATGTAGGAGGTTGAAACCATCGCTCTTGGTGGGATTGCGAAGGTCGATAACAGAAATGCGGTAGCCGTAGCAGCCCTTTGCAATGCCAGCGTAGTTCCGAAAAACATCTCCCTTAGTATCCGTTACCATAAACGAAACCCCACTGGCCAACGCATACTCCAAGCAGGGATATAACCAGTATGCGGTCTTACCGACACCCGCCGCGCCTATCATGATAGCGTGAACGTCGCCGGTATCGACTAGGGCAGTTGTGCCATGCTTACCGCCCTTGCACCCCACAACAATGCCCTGCTCCTCTGGCAGATTCTTCCCTTCCCTCCACAGGTCTGGTGTGAAATTGACGTGAGTATAAGTCCGTGCAATCTCGCCTCTGGTGGCCCATCTGGCGGTGCCGTGCTGGCCGTGGCCCACCGTCCGGGCCTTGATATTCAGCGAGTGATAATTTGACAGGGCCGCGATCCCGGCCAGGACAGCGAACATGAGTCCTGCTGCCAGGATCAACGTGCCTGTGCTTTCGGTCATTCCTACCACAACCTTTCGTTGCATATTGATTTTTGCTTGAAAAAACCTTATACTGGTTTCCTGGAAATCCAATATAAGGGACTGTTTTTTGTGAAACCTGAATCGAAAAAAGACTATCTCGTCTGCGAACAGAAAAGCATCTACGCCCTGCTCATGGCCAGCGCCGGGATGATGGGCGCGTACACCTACGTCCTGCGGGGCGGGGTGTTCTGCAACGCGCAGACCGCCAATGTGGTGGTCATGGCCATCAACTTCGGCAAGGGCGATTGGCTGGGCGGGCTATACTTTCTGATACCCATCTCGGCATACCTGCTGGGTGCGTTCGTATCAGAGATTCTGCCATCGCCGGTGAAACGCCTGGGGTTCCTGCGCTGGGACACCTACCTGATCATTTTTGAAACGGCAGTGCTGTTGCTCCTGGGATTCATCCCCCTGTCCGTACCGCACCAGGTAGTGCAGGTGATTGTCAACTTCATCGCGTCCATGCAGTACAACACCTTCCGGCAGGCCGAGGGCATTCCTATGGCCACCACCTTCTGCACCAACCATATCCGGCAGGTGGGTGTCGGTCTTGCAAAGACTGTCCGAAAAAAAGACCGCACAGCCTTGCGCCGGGGGCTGATCCATGCTGGAATGGTCTTTGCGTTCTTTGCCGGAGCGGCACTACTGACTTTTCTCTGCCCGCTCCTGGCAGAGAAGGCCGTATGGGTTACCCTTGTACCCATGGGCATCGTGCTGGTGAAGCTCATCCGCGCCGACCTGGGTGCGGAGCATGATATGCTGGAACGGAAGCCCTCTGGGCACTAGAGGATTACATAGCCATCACCGGTTCCAGGTTTTCCTCGGGGAAAGGGGATAGCAGTTCCTCATTCCAGTCCTTCTGCTCGGGGAAATGAGCGCTGACCTGCACCTCCCACTCATCCAGCAATTCCCGCGCAATGCGCATGACGGAGTTATGTCCGGCCTCATCGTTGTCCAGACAGAGCACCACTTCCTCCAACTGAGGCACTTCCTCCAGGAACCGCTGGATGGGCGCACTGCCTACCCCGCACAGGGCAACATATGAGTTCTCCTGCCAACTGTCCGGGTGCAGGCTGATATACGACAGCATATCTATAGGCGCCTCGAACACATAAAGCTGCCGACCAGCCCCGGTATGGTGGAAACTGTACTCTTTCTCGCTGCCGCCCAGGGTCTGCCGGAAGCCGGAGCCGGTGAGCGTCCCCCGCATATGGATGTGCCTGACCCGGTTATTTTCGTCCTTGCCAACGAACACGACGTTGTGCTTGTCGGCGCTCTCGTAGAGCAGATGGGCATGGGCGAAAGCCGAAACTACTTCCGGGTCGATGCCCCTGGTCTGGCAGAGGTATGCGAACACCCGCCGCATATTTCCGTTTGCAGTGGGTGGGGTCAGGTCGATTTTCTTTTCCTCCTGCTTGGGTGGTACGATGCTCCTAGCGGGACGTATTTGCTCCGGCACATCGTCCAGTTCCGTCACGGTACACCCTAAGTGTTCAGCGACGGCACGTTCCTCGGACATCCCATAGAAGTATTGCAGGAACTTCACGGCGTCGCCGCCCTCCTGGGTGTACTGGTCGAACCATACGTTGTGGCGGACGGTCACGCGCTCGCCTTGGTGATTCCACTCCCACTCGGAGCCAGACTTCTTCAGTTTCTCGCCCCGGGAGCGGAGCCAGTACACCAAGTCGGTGTGGCCTGCTTGGTAGCGGTCTTTTGCGGTCATATTCTAACCTCCCAATGTTAATTTCGCGGGCGAATTTGGCAGTATCTATTGGTGGATTTTTGCCGGCCCACCGCTTATAATTGAGGTATCAAATGCGAGGAGGACAAGGCAATGAATTTAGGCCATAACTTATTCCGGGTTCGAAAGAAGCGTGGGCTTTCACAGGAAGAGGTCGCGGAAAAATTGGGCGTGAGCAGGCAGACCATCTCGAAATGGGAGTTGGACGAGACACTTCCCGATATCCGTCAGTCAAAAAGGCTGGCGAATCTTTACGGTATGACTTTGGACGAGCTGATCGAGTTCGACCCGGAGCTCGAAGATATCCGGGAGGCCATCGACAGGGTTCCCGATTCTGCCGCCGAAAAGATAGACTGGACAAAGGCTTGGAGCAAAAAATACCCTGTCCTGGCCACCTATCAGAGCAGGGTCGATGCGCGGCCATACGCGGCGGAATTGCAAAAACTGCTGGAGGATCTGGAGAAGCAATACGGTTATAACGAGCTGGACTCCATGCTGGTTCTCAAGGATATTCTTGCGGGCGTTTGGAAACAGCGCAAAAGTTCAGGTAAGCAGCCAAAGTGAACAGGGGGCTGGCAGCTCTTATCCACCCAGCTTCTGGCCCTGGGCCAGCTTTTTGTCTGCAATCTTGCTTTGCAGCTTGCGGTCTACATGGTGCGGGTAATGAGTATCCAGTTCACGGATGCGGTCTTGAAAAATGCTGGCGGTCTGACGCATGAGCGTGAGCGCGGAGCTTGTGACTGACCAGTTCTGCGGCACGGAATTTGCCACGATAGTTTCCTCCTGATCCTCAATCCCCAGCGCGGCCTTGACCACAGCATTGCGGACAGGCTTGAACTCCGGGTTTTGCGAGAGGGGCACTCTCTCAGAAGCAGAGGAAGAATAGGTCTTGAAAATTTCGTCCCGCTGGCGATACCAGAGGTCATACAGCGCCGCAATCCTGCTGTCCTGCGCCAGCTGGTCAACGATATTGTCCACCAGCTTTTTCGCCCCGGCGGAGAGATAGCCGTACACCTTCTTACCTTTGTGCCGCTTTAGCCGCTGGGCCAGTTCCACCAGCATTTGCTTGAGCTGTGGGTCAACTATCAGCCCGGAGTTTATCTGCTCCACCAGCTTTGCAACCTTTTCTTTACTCTGCGCCCGTAGCTGGTTTCGGTACTCCGTCTGCTGTTCATAAATGCAGTGGAGGTCTTGGGCGAAGATATCACGGGCAAACTCCGAGCGGAGGTTATGCACACCTTTTTTCGTGAGATACCCCTCGTTCTCCACAGAAGAATAGGCCAGGAGATGTACGTGCGGGTGGTGGCTCTCATTGTGAAACGCCGCGAACCACTTGAGGTGTTCCATGGGTATCTTGAGGTTTTCAGCCAGTGCCTGGGTCTGAGTTCGGAGCATATCCCGCCAGCGGGAGCCGTTGTCAAAGCCCAATCGCTCCGCATCCTCCCGCCGGAGAGATATTATAATAGTATACACGTTGCCGCTGTAGCTGTTGAGGTCAGAGGACACCTTCTCCAGGTTGACCTGCACACCGTCATCGGTGAACAGCCCATGGGAGCCGAAGCGCTCGGCGCGGGGCCGGGTAGCAATGTAATCGGCATAGGTGGTGGAGTTCACGCATTGGGCAGCGTTGTCCTCGATGGCACGGGTGATGAACTCAGAGGCCGCGCCCACCGTCTGGTTCTGGAGGAAATCATCGTACTCCAGCATCTCCTTGCTGTCGGGGAAGTCGCGGAGTATCTTGGCAATGAGCTTTTTCTGTTTGGCGGTAGCAGGCGCGAACTTTTGGCTCTCGTCCAGCCTTTCCACGCCCTCCCGAGTGGCAATGTACTTGGCGTAGCCGCCCCGGGACTGGCGGGCGCTGGGCTTGAGGTACTTGAATTTGGTGACGAGTCTCGGCATGGTTCAGCCCTACATTGCCAAGACCGGCGAGGATATTTCATCCTCCTGCTCCCGGTTCTGGTGTAACTCATGAAGCTGACTTTCTACGCCGTCAATGATTTCAACGGCAGTATTACGGATGATCTCCAGCGAGGAGCGCAGCTCCTTGAGCTCACGGCCTGAACTCCACCCGGCTATGTAGCCGAAACTGTAGCCCGAGGTATCCAGCCCGAAGCGTTCACAGCAGACAAAGGCGATGGCCTCCGCTTGGCACTCCATGGTCTGCCGGTCGGTCTTAGGTATCTCGTCCCTGGGTTTACTCAGGGCAAAATCGTGCAGCTTGGCGTGGCTGATCTCGTGGATCAGGGTCTTGAGAGTCTGCTGTTCGCTCAAGCCCTCGCGCACGGCGATGCGCTTTTCCAATGGGCTATAGTAGCCGTAGGCGCTGCCGGAGATGTCCTCAAACGCAATGGGAACAGGTGAAACCTGTTCCAGCGCTGCTATAAAATCGCCATAGCTATCTGCGCTACCGGTGAGGGTGCTGACGATTTCCGGCAGAGGCTTTCCCTCAGTCTGGCTTATATCGTATGTGGACACCACCTTGTAGCGCGGCACAACGATGACCTTTTCTTCTCCATCTTCCTCCACGGTTTTCTTGAAGGGCGTGGGCGCAATCACTTTGATACCCTTCTCACCCTTCTTAACGTGCCGCCCGAACTTCTTCCAGCTCTGGAACCCGGCAAGCTTGGTGGCCCCGGGGCACTGCATGGCGATCAGCAGGGTGTTGTTGAAACTGTAGCTGTGGAACCGGGCCATCACCTGGAGATACTCCTTGTAACGGTCGCTCTCAAATAAATCAGTAACCCCTTGCGCCAGCCGGTCGGTGATCTCTTTGAAGCGGTCAGCAGATTTCTCTGACTTCAATTTGATTGGTGTGTTCATGCACATCTCCCCTCTTATTTTCTGGTGTGAAATGCCGATATAAATAATGACAGTCGGAAGGAGGCTACCCCATGACAATTTCTCAGATCGTCCGCGGCCAACAGCAACAGCGGGCCGGTGAATTATTGCGGCAGGACAGGCCCCACGTCAACCCCTATGGCACGCCCGGCATGAGCCTGAACGATGCTGGCGATTGGCGAAAGCTGGTGCCGGTGGATGAGAAAGCGGCGCAGCGGGTCAGGCAGATCGCCTTTGACCACATGAAGAACGGCTACGGCGTCAGCGACGGGGAGGATATTTCCGCGGCTATCCGGGACTATACCATGTCCCTGGCACCTGAGGAACGGCTCAGCGCCTCCTGGACTTTGAACGAGATTTTCCATAACGAGGCGGCGCGGCTGGGCGAGTTCGTCCACCAGCGCGACCCAGGCTGGGATTGGGGAAAGCCCTTTGACACCAGCATTTTGGATGAGTACCGGCAGGGTATAGACGTTCTTGCGTAATAAAAGTAGGCCGAGGGGTGTCCTCGGCCTTGCTCTATTCTTTTCCTTCCTGCCAATTCACAGCGTCATC
The DNA here is from genome assembly GCA_910584745.1 of uncultured Eubacteriales bacterium. Taxonomy (GTDB): domain Bacteria; phylum Bacillota; class Clostridia; order Oscillospirales; family Acutalibacteraceae; genus Acutalibacter. The sequence continues at coordinate 114,170 of CAJUDG010000001.1, read as the reverse complement.
CAGCGTGAAGCTGCCGTTGGTTTTCTTGACTTCCTTAACGCACTCGCCTCTCAGCCTCTCCAAAGTGTCCCGGTCTATCCTGTGGGTGGCGGCTATCACATTGAGGAGCATGGCCAACTCTACTGCCACCTTGAAAAGAATATTGCAGATTCGGCGGGTGCTTTCGCTGACGATGCTTTTCATTGTTGAAAGGAAAGCGTGGGGGAGATACCCTGCTCCGCGTATACATTGTCCGCACCCTTGCTATCTCTGGCGCACAGGGTTCCCACGATCCCCTGCTCCACCGCAAAGGGTAAGTTATTGCCGCCCTCGCCCGCCCCGGCGCAGATGGCCGGGGACACTTCGAGCGGCCCTGTGAATCTGGAATCCTGGCCATGATTTTCAAACACCAGCGGCTGGTGCCCATGCTCCTGGGCGCGAAGGGTGCCAACACATTCCACCGACAGTACCATGTTTCTGCCACCCTGGTCGTTGAGGCACAGCACCGAGGGCATCATGTTCCCGCTGGGGCTGGCCTTGAGGGTAGGGGACAGTTCCTCCGAGTAGCCGATGCCGCCTGCCTTGGCGCCAGCTCCAGCACAGAAACCTGCCGAATACTGTTCTTGAGACACAAAGGTCTGCATCTGCATATTGACCGTTGCCATAAGCGCTCCTGCCGTTTCTCCCAGGTCGATGACTTCCTCCCGTTGATTGATGTGGAATGCTTGGGGTGGACGCGGCATGGCCTCAAGAGGTATCAAACCAGCCTGTATCTTCAGCGCCAGTTCCAATTGTGGCGGCAGGGGTTTGTTCCTCTCCCTGGCCCGGCGAAGAATGCCCAAACAGGCCCTTTTCGTCAAATAGTATTTGGGCAGCACTCGGGCCTGCAAGATCGACGATAAGGTACACACGCGCCCTTCTCTGGGCGACGCCCCAGTATTGAGCGTCCAGGGTCCGCCAAGCCAAGGAGAAAGTATCTCCCAATAAAATTCGCCCAGCAGGTTTCCACTTCCCGGACTCAGGTCGAGGGATAGAAACGGCACCGAGACTAATTCCGGCGAAAGACTCAAGGACGATACGGAAGTCTTCACAAGGCGGTTCCCCGCTTGAAAATGCGCCAGGCACGTTCTCCCAGATACACCATCTTGGGCGAACAAACTGAGCTGTCTGTCCTCTGTTTCTATCTGCATCTCTCATCTCCTTTATCACTCGGATCATCTCGTAGAACAGGCCGGACTGAGTGCCTTTCAAACCGGATCTGTTGCCGGCTAGGGACAAATTTTGACACGGCGAGCCCCCACAAATGATATCCACAGGCGGCAGATCGGCGCCATTCAGCTTGGTGATATCCCCCACATGGACCATCTCCGGGAACCGCTCCATCGTCACCTTTATGGGGAAAGGTTCGATCTCGCTGGCCCAGAGGGTCTGTATGACTATGTGCTGTGCCGCCAAGGGAAACCCGCCGATGCCATCAAACAGGCTGCCCATCGTCAGGCTCACCGCCCGCCTCCTTCCCCGAACATCTTTGTTTTGAACTCTGGGAATCCCACCTGCAAGAGATATCGCTCATTGCCGCACCGATAGAGGCAAGTCCCCCGCTCCGGGTATTTTATCAGCTTGAACTCAGCCTCCTCCATCTGCATGGTCTGGATGTATGCCTGGGGGTCGGTCTGACCGGCGTTAAACAGGAATTGATGGGTCGGGATGGAAAACAGCGGCTTTGTGAACTCCCGGATCGAGGGTATCAGAAAGTCCTCGATATTCTGGCTGGCGATAAGCACGGTGGAGTTGCGTTTCCTCACCCGTTTCATGAGGTTGCGGATGTACTCGATGGCCGTTATGTTGGTAAGGAACAGATACAATTCATCCACCGCACCCACGCAGTTTCCGGCCCCCAGCATGGCGTTGGTCATATAGGAGAGGATGGAGAACAGCAACGCATCCTTGAGCCGCTTATTCAGTTTTAGAACGCCCTTGACCCCGAAACACAGGAATTTGTCATCCTTTATATTCGTATGCCCATTAAAGAACCGGGCCTCTGCGCCCTCGCACATGGAGTTCAGCGCCAGACAAATTTCCTGTAAGGTTTCCTCGGTGAACAGGTTCTTTTTCTTCTGGTCATACAGATTGTACTCATCCTCCAGCAGGTCGTAAAAATCCGACATGGTGGGGAATTGCCCGGCGGACAGAGAGGAAAAATCGGTGTGGTCGTCCATATCGAACCGCCGGTACAGCTTTTGGAGCATGAACTCAATGGTGTCCAGCTGCGGGTCGGTGAAATCCTTGTAGGCCCGGAAAAATCCTTTAGGTAGGAGATGTGCCGGGAAAGGGTGCTGGTCTTGCGGAAGGTCTCCGGGGTCTTCTCATCGTCCTCATGCTCGGAGTCGTCCTCCCAGGCCATGGGCTGCAAGGGGTTGATGGTATAGTCGCCGGACAGAAAATCCAGGTAACACCCGCCCAGGGACTTGGTCAGGTCCAGGTATTCGGCTTCGGCATCCATAAGGATGATGGACTTGCCGGACTCCCGCAGATTGGAGATAATGCCCTTGAGCAGATAGGATTTCCCCTGCCCGGAATTGCCCAGGATGAGGATATTGGAGTTGGTCTTGTCATCAGCCCGGCGGTCAAAGTCCGTGAGAATATTGGTGCCGAACTTATCCCGGCCCAGGTAGAACCCATGGGGGTCGGACTTGCCGGAATAGTTGAAGGGGTAGAGATTCGCCACCGATGATGCGGGCAGCACCCGCTCGAACTGCGGCCCGAACTGGTTTGCCCCAAAGGGCGCAGCCGAGAGGAAACCCTCTTTTTGCCGCAAAGTCAGCCGGTCGATATTGATCTTGGAGCGGGTCAGCTCCATGAGAACGTCTGACTGCAATTCCTTCAGCTTTTCCATGGTGGGCGCTTTCAGCTCCATGAACACCGCACAGTGCAGCAGAGGCTCCCGGTTCTTACGCAGATTCACCAGCAGTTCAATTACATCCTTGAGGTTGTTCTCGGCCTCCAGGGTCTCCTGCACATCCGTGCCCCCGGACATCAGCTTGTTGCGGCGGGTGGCGTTCTGGATGATCTTGCGCTGTTCCATGTTGTCCACGATGCGGTTGTAGACCCGCAGGGTGATGTTGCTCCTATCGGCCAGCTGGGAGAGGACAGCCTGTTCCTCGGTGCTGGGCGGGTATTCCCGGATGGCCCACACGCAACGGTAGCTGTCGCCGCAAATATAGTGGTCGCTCTGGAACTTCACCACACCTGGGAGTATCATGTCAAAGAAATCCTTGACCGCTATGGCCTCGGCCTGCTCCTGGCTGAGCGCTTTTCTTTTCCTCATGGGGCCTCCTTTCTCACCAGCTCCCCCAGGACAGCGACCCTGCCGTTTCGTCGGGAGATGTCGCAGGTAGAGAGGGTGATAAATCGGTCTGCGGCTGGCTCGGTGTAATAAACGCTCTCGTCCTGGACGGCATCCAAGAATGTGCTTTTTTCTTCATCGTCGGCGAAATTTGTATGCTGATAGCAGCCGGACACCATAGAGTTTGCCTTGCAGACCGCGAACACTCGGTACTCCCTGGCCCCCTCGGCGGTTTCCAGGATGATCTGCTTGTGGGCGTCAGCGTACTCCTTCTCCTTATACCAGATAAGGTCGGTGAACATGGTGCCATCGAACATATTGTGGCCGTAGAGGATGATATTGTCGCTGTCCAAATCACAGCGGTGGTCTAAGAACGGAACACCGTAATCGGAGTAACTGCCATAAAAATCCAGGTGCAGGTAATGCTCCGGGTCGCCGGGCGTCCACATAATGGGATAGTCAATGCCTGTCCTTGGCACACGGATCCAGCCGACGCAGTTAGCGTTTTTCTTCTTCAGTGCCGCTATATCGTGGAGCGCCTCCGGGCCGGTTTGCTCCGGCTTTTCGTTCTCGCGCGGGGCCACGGGGTCGTCCATGATCGCCCCGAATATGTCAAGGTTCGGAACACGTTTCACAGGCGCCTTGGGCTTCTCCAAGAGCACAGACTCTGCCAGCCCATTGAATGACTCCTGCTGCTCCTTGGACTCAATGAACCGGCGCACCATCCAGAACCCCGACGCCGCCAGGGCGATGGCCAGCACGAAAACGACTAAAACTTTTATGCCTTATTTCAAGTATCACGCAACCTTTCCAAGTCAAAATTGCGGGCGCCGTCCACGTCCTCCACATCCTCGCCGGACATGGTAGTTTCAAAGTAGATGCCCAGCACCCGCTTGATGTCCTCCCGCTCCATGCGCCGCACCTCGAAGCCCTGGCCCGCGAAGGTGGTCATGGCGGTGTTGATGTCGTGGAACACCTGCTCCGCTTTCTCACCCTTCGTGAACCGCAGCACGAACAGGAACTGCCGGGCGGTGGACATCTCGATCTGCTTTGATTCCAAGTACCCGATCTCCTGCTCCAGCACCTTGCGCACTGCCGGGTTATCTTCCTCCTGCAAGCGCCGCTTGATGAACCGCTTGTTGTCGTCGAACCGTTCACAGGAGTCCAGGCAGGAAATTTCCAGACCAGGGTGGGCGGACAGCACCATGAGTAGGTGACGAATCTTCACCTCCACATTTGCCTGGGATAACACGGAGATATTGGTGGGCTGGACGAGAAAGACCACCAGCTCGCCGCCGGTGGTCTTTAGCCCATAATTGGTGAACCCCTCCAGGCCCATAAGAGCGCGGGTGGAGTTGCCCTTTTTCTTTTTTCTGCTGATTATTCACACCTCCATATAAATTCCTGTTGGCTGAGCATGAGGAACTTCGCGGCATAGCGCACATAGTCCAGCACGGTGATCTCCTCCAGCCGGATGGATAAAAACGCGTAGGCCGCGGTCAGCGCCAGCGGGATCACCATGTGGAGCTGCGTCAGGGCAACTGCTGAAATCAGCAGCCCCACGCAGATGATGGCAAAATCCCGCAGGCTCCACAGCCAGAGATTTGCCGTAGCCTTAAGGTTTTGCGGGTAGATGTATTGGGTCATGTTTTCTTCCTTTCCGCATAAGTAAAAGGCGCCGTTTCCAGCGCCTTGCAACAGTACATACATATTAAAATTGTCAGTGCTTAGGCAAGCAGGCTTTTCAAAAAAGATTCCAATTCCGGGATATCCTGATGGACGATTTCAAACAGCACAGTTTCATCCATTTTGCCATAGTGGTGAGCTACCACATTCCGCATGCCCCGAATATCTTTCCAGGGCACGTCTGGGTGCTCTGAACGGAATTCTTCGGATAAATGTGTGCTCAGTTCTCCGATTTGAAGCACGCTCATAGCAATGGACTTCCTGTAATCCGGGTCTGCCTGGAGTAATTCAATGGAGTCTCCAAACCGTATAACGGTACTGTCTATTTCCCGGCAGTACGAGAGCATATGCTTCAAAATATCACATTCCCTGCCGGTCATAGAGCAATACCTCCTCCTGTCGGATTCTCTGCAAAAAGTCCTCGTCCAGGCTGCCGGTAGTGAGCATATCCAGACCTGTCTGAAATGCCTCTGACAGGTCCTCATACAAGCCGCCAAGGGCAAAACCCCTTGCCATCCCCTTATCGATACGCAGGTCGATATCGCTCTCCGGGGAGTTGTCCCCTCGAGCCCGGGAGCCGAATAGGAATATCCGCTCTATGCCATATCTGCGTGCAATGGGCGCGACAATTTCTTTCATCTCGCTAATCGTATAATCAGCCATAGAGGTCACCTCTTTTTACTCCCATTATACCAGATTTCAAAGAGGAAATCCACACCTTTTTACGCCATAGCCCGGGCGATATTCCGGGTCATATTCACAGCGGTGGAAGTTGCGTGCACCACGCTCATCATATTGACCTTCACGCTGGAATCCAGCCCAAACTGCTGGGCGATCCGGGGCACCTCGCCTGCCGCCAGCATGATGCCCAGCCCCAGCAGCATATTGCTGTTGAACGTCAGCAGCCCCAGGAACAGGAGAGTCGTTTGCAAAAACGCGGTCAGGCACAAGGCGATGATCTGCTTGCACCACTGGTTGAATCCGTCCGTATAGCCCCGGGGGACAGAGAAAAGATAGATGGTCCCCACCGCCATCTGAATCAGCAGGATACCGCCTCGTTTTATGTTGGCAAAGAAAACCTTGAGCACGGAATAGGATAAGCCTATCAGCATACAAAGTGGGAAGATACCATTCGCCACAACGCCAGCCGGACCGCCAAATTTCGCTATCAGCACCTTGAGCGCCACGTCTCCCAGGTTGAAGTCCACCGTCCCGATGAAACTGCCTGCCAGGTCCTTCAGAAATACGTTCTGCAAATTGATGCAGAATTTGTACAGCTCCACCGGCACCAGCGTCACCAAATTGGCAGCGAAAAAGCCTTTGAGGGCATTTAGCGCCGTTGATTTGATACTCGCCCTGCCGTTCTGGTACTCTATCGCCAGGTCGAACGCCGCCACGACCATGCCCACGCCGAACAGCGTCCAGCCCAACATAGTGAACAGCCGCACGGAGGAGCTTACCCAGGTCAGGTCGAAGATCTCCGCGCCCATGCCGCCGATCTGGGTGAACACGTCGGAAACCGTATCGTAAAAGGACTTGAGCAGCCAGGCCACCAGGCCGTCCCAGATGGAGTCGACGATACCGCTGCCGAAGGTACTGAACACGTTGCCCAGCGCCCCGCCGAAGCTGCTGATAAGCCCTCCAAGCCAGTCTAAAATTGTTATCACTCCAATCTACATAACTTCAGAATAAATAGTAGGAGGTGACCGTGATGAGAGACGAACTTATATCCTTCCAGCAGACAGCCGTTTCAAAACTGCTTACGGAGATAAACAGTGCCGTGGCTTATTACAAAGTCGATGGGCGTCCTCAGGTGATTGCGTTCCGCGCCCCGACAGGTTCCGGCAAGACCATCGTCATGACTACAGTTATCGAGGATATCTTAAACGGAACAGAAACCACTGTCGAACAGCCAGAGGCAATTTTTGTGTGGCTTTCCGACTCGCCGCAACTAAATGAGCAGTCCAAGACGAAAATCATCCAGAAGGCGGACAAGATCCGTCCGAATCAGTGTGTCACCATAGAAGATGATTCTTTCGATCAGGAGATGCTGGATGACGGAATGATTTACTTTTTGAACACTCAGAAACTTGGAAAATCAAGTCGGCTTGTGAGCAGCGGTGACAGCCGTACCTATACCATCTGGCAGACTTTGCAGAACACTGCCGAGCAGAAAGGCGATCATCTCTATGTGATCATTGATGAGGCTCACAGAGGAATGCGCGACAGTGATGCCGCAAGAGCCACTACCAGCATGCAGAAGTTCCTAAAAGGCAGTGAGGCTGACAGTCTTGATGCGATGCCTATCGTTATCGGCATGAGTGCTACAGACGAACGTTTCCGCAGGCTTGCAGGTAATATCTCTTCCGTCCGCCATGATGTAGATGTCCATCCCGATGAAGTTAGAGCGTCAGGGCTTTTGAAGGACAGAATCATCATTACCTACCAAGAGCAGGATTCCATTGATGACATGGTCATCCTCAAGGCTGCTGCCGATGAGTGGAAAGAAAAATGTAAGCATTGGAACTACTACTGCGAAAAACAGCATTCCCAACAAGTACGTCCTGTTCTGGTTATCCAAGTGGAGAACCGCAGCAGCGGCAGTGCCTCCGCAACGGAAATCGGAGAATGTCTTTCCCGCATAGAATCCAGAACCGGCGCTCGTTTTTCGGAATATGAAGTCGTCCACACATTCGGACAGACTGCCACCATTGAAGCAGGAGGACTCAAAATCCACCATGTGGATGCATCTGATATTTCGGACAACAAGAAGATCCGTGTGGTGTTCTTCAAAGAAAATCTCTCGACGGGCTGGGACTGTCCAAGAGCGGAAACCATGATGTCTTTCCGTCATGCGCAGGACGCTACTTATATTGCCCAACTCCTTGGACGCATGATCCGCACACCGCTGCAGCGCCATATTGACGTGGATGAAACGTTGAATGAAGTGCGCCTGTTCCTGCCGCATTTTAACAAGGACAGTGTTGAATTAGTCACGGATGCATTACAGGACGAGGAAGGCAGCGACATTCCTGCCGATGTTGAGGGCGAAAGCTATGGGAATGACCCGCGGGAGACCTGGGGGTATCGGCCAAGGGTACGCCGCCAAACAGTCGATCCAAATCAAATGATGCTTGCGGCTTATGAGCAGTCACCGAATATTTCTGGTGATCCATTGTTTAGAAGTCATCTGACCGAAACAAACGATACTATGGAGGACGGAACCACTCAGGATGGATCTCTTTCTCAGCCGCAAGCCGCCAAGCCTGATACAAATATCGGTAATCCGTCCATCAGGACAGTACCCGCGAAGCAAAATACAAGTGCCGAAACGACACCGGCAACTCAGAGTGATCCTGTGGAAGTTCTGGATACACCGGAACCAGAGCAGCTTGCTTTCACAGACTCAATCGATAGAGAGGCGATTGCGAAATTCATCAATAGAACCGCTCTGATAACCTATGAGATCAAGCCATTCAAGACGACGGATTATCTGCCGTCTTTGATTAAACTTGCCTCTCTTATCAAAAACACGGGTCTTAATGCCTATGCGCTGCATAGTGTTCAGCAGGACGGCGTCAAGATGATTGAGAAATACATCGGCAAGCTGAAAACAGACGGCGAGTATGATGCGCTTGCCGCAGAAGTAAAAAAGCTGAACTTATCGTGGAAGGTCTTTGATGCGTTTGGGAAGGCAATCAACGAGAATACAGAATACATCTACTATACATCCTCTGATGATGACATCGACCGAAAGTTCCGCATTGCAGAAAAAATGCTCAGAGGATTTGGACTTGGTGCTGCGTACGGCGTCCCACATTTTAACCCGGACAATCCGTCAGAGTATATGGTTCATGTCATTCTATTTGCAGCAGATAGGGACTCTGTCGATAAACTGCATCTATATGCCAAGAACAAGTTTAATGAACTTAGCGATGCCTACAGGCTTCATTTTGCCCATATGCAGAACGATACCATTGCGCGAACTTGCCAACGATGCAAGGAACGCAACTGTTTTCGGGGAAATTTTTTCCTTGGAGGTAAAGAAAACTCGCGACTGCAGCAGGGCCTTGTACAGCTTTGACATAACGGATCACACCGATTCTATCAATGTAAAGCTGTTCATGCGTTCTGAACTCTTCGGAAAACTGCAAGCCCTTCAAGTTGGCAGCGGGGTGCTTATGCAGGGCGATATGGAATATGACGAATATATTCCTGAATATGTATTCCGCCCTCAAAGCATCGCGGTGGCAGAGCTGACCCAGCGAGAGGATGCCGCACCCGAAAAGAGGGTGGAGCTGCATCTTCACACCAATATGTCGCAAATGGACGGCGTAAGCTCTGCGGCGGAGCTTATCGGTCAGGCTCATAAGTGGGGCATACCGCAGTAGCTATTACTGACCATAACACGGCCAAAGCGTTCCCGGAGGCGATGCGCATAGCGGAAGATATCCACAAAACAGCCCCGGATTTCAAGGTCATCTACGGTGTGGAGGGATATCCTGTAGACATGACTGAGGATGATTTCGATCTGCTCGCAAAAGACAGCGGCGGTTGTTCAAAATACTTCCCCTATGAACACAACTACTCCCATATAACAATCCTGGCGCAAAGCCAGGCCGGCCTGAAAAATCTGTATGAGCTGATATCTGTTTCCCGCCGGCGGCCCCGCTCGCTGTGTTTTCCCCCGCCGCAGGATTTCTTCATAAGGAGCGATCTGGAGCGTTACAGTGAGGGCCTGCTGATAGGCAGCGCCTGTAAAAAAGGAGCGCTTTTCAAGGCGGTAAGAGCGGGTATGCCCTTTGAGAAACTGTGTGAGATAGCGTCAGATTACGACTATCTGGAGATACAGCCTGTTGACGAGAATATGGCCCTGGATGAAGACGAGTGCGATGATACGGAAACGCTGCGCGAGTATAACCGCACGATCGTAAAAGTAGGCGAGGTATTGCATAAGCCGGTAGCGGCAACAGGGGATGTCCATTATAAAGACCCGGCGTACAGCGCCGCCAGGAACATACTGCGGGAAGGGTGGGGCAACACACCGGAGAGCAACCCTGCCCGATATCTGCGGACTACAGAGGAGATGCTGCGGGAGTTCTCCTATTTGGGCCGGGAAAAGGCATATGAAGTGGTCATAGAGAATACAAACAAAATCGCCGGCATGGTCGAGCGGATACGCCCGCTTCCCGAAGGCTATTTCCCGGTGGTCAGGGAGGGCGACCAAGAGCGGCTGCGCAGGCTTGCCTGGAAAAGCGCGAATGAAAAATACGGCAAGTCCCTCCCGGCGGAAGTGGAGCAGCGACTGTCGAAAGAAAAAGAACTGGATATGATCGACTGGCAGGACGCCGCCACGATGTATCTGACCGTTCGGAGATTGGTAAAAAACTCGGAAAGCCGCGGCTATCCGGCAAGCTTGTAGGGGACATTGGGCGCGTCCTTTGCGGCATATATAGTTGGCATATCAGATGTGAACCCTTTGAAACCCCACTATCTCTGCCCACAATGCAGGCACAGCGAGTTCATCCCGGGCGGCAGCGTGGGTCCCGGGCCTGACCTGCCCGCAAAGAAATGCCCCCGTTGCGGGGCGCCTATGGAGGGGGACGGGCATGATATTCCCGTTGAGGCAGTTTTCGGTATTTACGGGGACAAAGTGGTGGATTTTAACTGGAATCTCTCTGGCAGGTACCGGGGCTATGCCTTGCGCAGTCTGCGGAAAATATTTGGCGATAACCGGGTAATTGACCCGGGGAGGGTTATTGGGGTGTCGGAATGGTCCGCGGGCGTATACGTGGATCGATATGCAAGGAAGCACGGCCTTGAGTTGCGCGAGGCTGGAAAAAGACGTCTCGCCATGGAGTGCTCAAAGGCAAGCCGTACCAGCGGAACGCATCCGTACGGCGTGTTTTTGATTCCCGATGATATGCGTACTGACTTCATTACCATTGGAAATGATTGCATCGTATTGCTTGCGGTACTTATGGGTCTGTCCTCGGGCATCGTGCCAATGATCGGCTTGGCAGTCTCCAGCAGTATGGCTGTCTTTTCTCCACCGATGGATCGAACTGATTCATTTCCATGATGTACTCCCCTCTCAAGGTTTCTGAGAGTATTATAGGGGAGAGCGTGTCCAAAAAAGTGGACACGGACGTTTCCGACGAGTAGTAAAGCTTGGAATAAGAGCAGTCAAAATCTGCGCTGCTAAACAAAGAAGACAGTTTTCAAAATCAGGAGTTACCCAGCCACGCCTTGAAATCCTCAAAGGTCATGTTGCCAGCGGCACACTCGTCACGCTTGTCCTTTGCCGTGGCACTCCAAGCGTAGAACGCGCCGAGACTTATCTTCCCCGCTTTTATCCAGTTGAAACGCTTTTTATACTCCCGGCGGTACTCCTTGAACAACTCGTCCGAGTTTTTCTTCTCAGCCCAGCGCTTTATGGCTCCAACTTCTTGGCAGGTGTGTCCATTTTTGTCCATGGTCAGGTTGCAGAACTCAGCTGTGTTCCGCTGGGGGATAGCAAAAAACTTGCCGCAATAGGAGCAGATACGCATACGCTGTTCCCGCTTGACGCACTCGCGCAGGGAGAACTCTACCAGGTCAAAGAGGGAGGTGGGGTGGAGAACCTCAGCGAAAGTACCATTGCCGGTTTGTTCATAGACGGTAGAGATTGGTTTGAACTGGTAGGCATAGAGCGGATTTCTTTTCTCCTTGTCGAGGTAAGCTTGCAGCTTTTCATAAGCGAGTTTCTTCTTGTCATCGTCGATATCCAGCACGTCCTGGAACAGACGCATAATTTGTTTTTTGAGAATGTCGAGGTCGCTGGGGATGTGCAGCAGCTGCTTGTGGGGGAGAATCTCTTGAATATCGTCAGGATGGTGCTCCGCATTGCGAAACCGTGACTGCCAGTCAAGACGCAGGAACTCAAAATAGATGTGTTTCTTCGCAAGCTTTTCAAGGGTACTCATCACTATTCTCTGCGAATCAAAGCTGCGTTCCCGGTAGAAATTCAGCAGAGCACCGTCCATTTGCTTAAACAAATCCTCCATCGACCAGATGTCCAGGTAGGGGAATCGCAAGAGGCTTTCCAGAAACGGGAAGTCTTTTTCTCTTGTGTGTGAGCGCTCAAACGTCAAATCCTTGTACCCCTGTCTAAAAGTTCGTTTTTCATGTCGTCCTCCTATAATTTGTAGTGCTAAAATGGTGCCCGGTCTTACAAAACCAACTTATACGGGGATATGGCATGATATAAAGGGATAAGCGGAAAACCTTGATTTTAAGCCATCCCTGCAAGATGTTATAAACATTTACGGGGGCTTATAAGAAGATTTTCCGCTATAAAATCAATAAGAAATCTTGTGCTTTTTCTATTTTCTCGAATTCTTTGTCCAATTGTTTAATGGTTCATAAAATTTATTTGCCTATACACTATAAGTACACTTGATTTGTTTGGACTCTTATGCTAAAATAATATCAAGTGAATATCATCAAAAATGTCTTTGCATTACAGGTCCGGGTTCAGAATTGAAAGGAGAGCGAATGACATGAAACAAGCGAAACGTATCCTCTGCTTTTTGCTTTCGCTATGCCTTGTTCTGGGTCTAATCCCAGGGACGGCATTTACGGCTAGCAGCAATCTTCCGTTCACAGATGTGAAATCTTCAGACTGGTTCTATGATGCCGTACAATATGCCTATGACAAGGGTATGATGAGCGGTACTAGCGCAACTACATTCTCCCCCAGTAGCACTACTACGAGGGGAATGATTGTAACGATTTTACACCGCATGGAAGGTACTCCTGAAACTACAGGTGTGTCCTTTGCAGATGTATCAGCCGGACAATGGTATTCAAATGCAGTTGCATGGGCCAGTGCAAATGGTATTGTGAGCGGTTATGGTAACGCTAAATTTGGTCCGGGCGATGCCATTACTCGTGAACAAATGGCAGCCATCTTATACCGCTATACAAAAAGCAAGGACTATGATACCACAAAAACAAGCGACATCTCAACCTTCTCAGATATAGTTCAAGTTAGTTCTTACGCAACAGATGCTATGAAATGGGCTGTAGGTAATAGCCTGATTTATGGTGTTGGCAACAATATGCTGGCGCCGAAGGGCAATGCTACCCGCGCACAAGTAGCAGCAATCCTTAAGAGATACTGTCAAAATGTTGTTTCATCTGATAGTCAGCAACTAAGCATTAATAAAGAATCGTTTCTGTATGATTCTACATCAGATGAATACTATCTTTTGGATAAACTGGATTCTCTCAGCGGAACACTGATGAATGCGAACGACGTTAATATGTTATCTTTTGCGGTGTATAATAATGAAGGGCGGCAAATTGATAGCGGAAACATGGCTGTGTCTAGTAACTGGGAGTCTGGAGCGATTGGACTCGTCCCAGGGGAAAACCGTGTTGTTGTTACAGCAATATATTCTTCTGGACGAGAGTCATCAGAAGAAATCAACATATATGACCCGCTTGGATTGAACTTCGATGCCGTGACAGGCTACAACACGGATACAGACGAGGATGGACTTTGCGACTATATAGAAGATTTGCTCGGCACCGATAAATTGAATTATGATACTGATGGCGATACATTGACGGACTATCAGGAGGCCATAGTTTTGGGATATGATCCCTTGAATCCCGATACGAACGGTAATGGAATACTTGATGCAGACGAAGATATTGACAAAGATGGTTTGACCAATGCTATAGAATATACAATCGGGACAAACCCCATAGGCATGGATACCGACCTGGACGGTTTGAGTGATGGAGACGAAGTGAACCTGTACTATACGGACCCTCTCAAAGCAGACACAGATGGCGACGGCGCAGATGATTTTTGGGAAGTTACATATGGAACACCTGGAAGTGCGGGTCATTTCGATACAGAATTCATTGTGACCGAATCGTCCCAGACCGGGGATCTTGAGGCGATAGTAGAAACTCGCTTACTAGGTGATCAGGTTGCTACTTTGACTGTTGAGCCTGATTTAGAAAACGCTTATTTGAACAGCAACTTGCCAGGATATCTCGGCGCCCCATTTAGCTTTTCAGTAGAGGGAAATATACCTAGCACAGCAGAAATAACATTTGTATTTGATCCTTCGCTGTTGTCTGATCCATCGTTCAATCCGACCATCTATTACTTCAACGAAGAAACACAGCTGTTGGAGGAACAGCCTACTACGATAGATATAGCAACAGGAACGGCAACTGCAATCGTCAGCCATTTCTCATCGTATATCCTTCTTGACAAAACAGATTTCGATACCGTTTGGACCGATGAAATTAAGCCTCCGCTTTTCAGTGACGATACGGATGCGGTTTTGGATATTATGTTCGTTGTTGATTATTCTGCCAGTATGGATGACAACGATCCCAGACAGATTTTCAAACCCTTAACTAAGGCTTTCATTGCAAAGATGCGTGATGGAAAGGATCGCGCCGGAATCGTCAAGTTCATTGCAAGCGCAACATTAGTTTCGGAACTGACTACAGATAAAGACATTTTAAATTATGCAATTGATTCCATATCTTATGATGATGGTTATGGGTGGAATTCCGGAACAAATGGCTCTGATGGGATTCATGTGGCTTTAGATCAGTTGGCTGTGTCAGAGTCCCAGTACAAATACATCATCTTTATGACTGATGGTGGAGACAACAGGCACTCTTATTCGTACGATGATTTGATTTCGACAGCGAATGAAATGTCTGTGACAATGTATACAGTCGGCATGGGGAGTGCCAACGAAGAAATCCTTTGTAAGCTGGCTGACTGTACAGGCGGCAAATACTACCATGCTACGACAGATCAATCAATGGAGAATACGATCATTTTGGATGAAGTATTCAAGGATATTGAGTCAGAAACTGTGGATTTGACCACCGATGATAACAACGATGGCGTGCCGAACTACTACACGAAGATCCTTTGCGAAGGTGGCGAATATATTAACGGCGCAAAGAATCCGTTTTTCAGAGTTTCGTATGAAAGTGTCCAAGCAAATGATGACTACGATCAGGACGGTCTCAGGAACGGTGAAGAAATCACAGTGACAACAAGCGGAGAGGGCAGAGTATATGTTAAGATCATGTCCGATCCTACTCTTGTGAATTCTGATAATGACATCTATTCAGATTACGAAGAGGTTCGGACATATTATTCAAATCCCATGCGGGACAACATATCGTTCGAACAGGCAGATCTGGATTATCTCACCGAGAACTCGAATTTTGTTGCAAACAAGTATGTTGATTTTTACGAGCACGATTGGTACGGATGGACGGAACGAGTCAGCGTGTGGATTGGGAACAACGTATTTGGAAGTAATTACGACACGACATACCTGTACAAGTGCATTCTTATGGAGTACCTCCAACAGGTTGTTCAGGAATCTGAGGAAAGCAATCAAATCCGCGAATTGTATGATATAACCAGAAAGTCGTTGAGCACCATGATGGATTTGACAGATAAAGCATCAGATTGGGAGATTAAAGACAATCTTGACATGATTGAGAATCTTCAGCAACAGATTCAAACATCTATGCGTAATATGGATGATCTGGCTAATATAAAAGTTGGCGCAGGAGGACTGACAAAGGAACAAATATATCGTCTCTGGGATGATTCCTATCAGCAATACCGAAACGCCACAGATCAGATCAGTACGCTTAACCGCGAAATAAGAATTGATAAAAAGGTGGGCAAAGGAGCTAAGTCGATAGGAATCGTGCTGGAGGTTGCTGATGTTGGGACGACAATAGTAGATTTCTTTAACACTTATTCGAACTTTTCTGCAAGTCTCTCAAGCATGGATGACTGTATCAGCGTACTGAAACGAATTCAAATGTCTCCTGATGCACCAGATGAACTAAAACAGGCTTGTTCTGAACTTATTCGTGCGATAGAATCCGAGTCAGCTAACAATATGGACAAATTCTGGGATGGTGTAGGGAACATAGGTGGGAAAGTTCTGCGTGTTGGCGCGAGTCACGCCGTTACAATCATTCCCATAGCTGGCCCGTATCTTGAGGCGGCGAACCTGGCGCTCGGACTGGGGGACTTCATTTTTAATGTGTCAGATGTGTCCCAGCAGTGTACATGCCTGTATGCAATCACAAAGGCTTCGAACATCATTTCCGATATCTTCCGCTCTGATGTTTCTTCTGAGGAGTTACGAAACTCCTGGCGTAACGTCTATCAGAATAGAACTGAGAACGCAGATATGTTCTTCAATCTCGCTATGCTACGCAAGGTCAGCGAAAATCAGATGAAGAAAGCGGATCTGGCGAACTCCTTTCTGATCGAGTGGCTGTTTACAAAAATCATGTATAAGGTCGATGAAATTGATTCGAACGTTCGTAGGATTGATTCAATCAAAGGAAAATATATCTTAGCAGGAGCCTAACCTAAGGGCAAGGGGCGGGAAATCCGCCCCTTATTATCTAAATAAGAGGTGAGAGAATGGATCGTAGGGAACTCTACCGAAAGTATGGATTTGACAATGACACTGTCCAAAATATACTCTTAACAATCTATAGACCGTGCATCGCAAATTATTTGAATTCAATGTTCGTAGATGCATCTGTAATCCAAGTAGATGAAATTATCACGGATGCTATTGCCCAACTCCCTCAACTGGATATGGAGTGCGATATAGGTGTTCTAGTGTTTGCCTGTTTGCGCAAAAAACTGACTATGCTTTTAAGGATAGATCGTATTCGAGCAAAGCCAACAAAGAAACTCCTGAGTGCGTACCAAAAGTGTGTTTTAAACGATTCTAATCAGACATATTCTGCTGAAGAGCTGGAATGCATTTTTTCTTGTTTTCGTAGGAAAACCTTTAAATATTTCATTGATCGGTATTTCTATTTTAATGATTCCATCGAGTATAACAGCATGGATGAAAAGGCAATCAGAAAACTCTTCGAGGGAAAGGGAGATGTCCGTCCGCTATACTTGTGGAACCGGTGGAAACCCCACCATAGCGTGACTCCTGCAACATATATGTATGCATTAGACAGAATTCCACTTTTTTTCTTAAACCAAATTTCAGGGAGTGATGAGTTAATTCCTCATCCTAAATCAAAAGAGTATTCCGTGTTGCAAATGAGGTTTCTTGTGCGTCAGAAGGCCCTACCCATTCTTATAGTTTTGTTTCTCCTCAGTATGATTGTATTGTTTCTACAAGCTTTGTTTGGGTGATTTTATAGTGACTTGAGTGGGTGAGTTCTGTGGGGATATGATGCACGATTCTACGGCTACAGGTACATAGCGGATGGTTACATCAGGGAGTGAAGAATGCGGCGCAAGCGAATGTCGTTACTCCAGCAACAGGTCCCTATACTATGTCATAAATAAATGCCACGCCAGAAAGTCCAGCTCAAGATTCGCGTTTCAAAACAAACAAAAGATTATATAACAATGAACTCAACTACTATTTTTCATCAACAAATTCTCTCTATCTTTTTCTGCCTCATGTGCTTATACTTGGGAAAGATGAATTCCTAATTTAAGCAAACTCCAAATTGCTTTCAGTTTGAATGGTTTGAACAATTCGTTATTCCTGATTCATTTCTAAATTTCCAGTCTAACGAAAAGATGAGAAACGCTATATTAGCCCCTGTGAGGGCCGTGTCACGCAATTTGGGCCAGCCGGTCGAGGAAGAATACGGCAAACACTGATAAGCGCGACGTGAGGCCATTTGTGGCAGCATGTGAGGACGCTGAGAAGGAGATAGAAAATGATAAGTCTCGAAGAAGTCTACAAGGCGGCTAAGAAGAAAGAACGGGAAAATCTCAGGTCCCGAAGTTTCTTGAAAAACCATGCTGACGATGGAGAATTATACCGGCAGTTTTTGCCTTTCATAACGAATTGTCCTGCGGATATGATTGTAGACAGTGCGCCAACTGCTGCCGTGCGTATAGTAAGTACGGTCAATGATGAGGGGATTTGAAGGGCAGACACAAGCCTGAGATAAGCTGAAGATTATACGCTGATTGTGAAAGAATATTCAGCCAGAAATGGTTCAAGAAAACCTGTCGAAAAACAAGCAGGTGAAACAATTTCAACATCACCCGGCAGAGCCGAGTGGATTTTGTGTAGTCAAAATCTGCGCCGCATAAACAAAGAAGGACATTTTCTCAAAGCGCACTGAGTTTGTCGCGCAACTCCAAATCAGAGATCTGCTCTTGCTCCGCTAAATCCCTACACTCCTGCGCCAGTGCAACTTTCTCATTCCACTCGTCGACCGTGATTTTATGCCTTGCCTTCCTCATCTTCAACCTATCATAAGCCCTCCTGTATTCCCGCTGAGCGGGAGTGCCGGAGGCTTTTTCTCGTTCTGCTTTACGATGAGCTCCGACCTTTCGGCAGGTGCGTGAAGTCTCACCGGGAGCGATATTGTTGCAGTAGCAGGTATTGTAGCCAGCGGTCAGAAGAAAATACCTGCCGCAATTCTGGCAGCGGCGCGGACAGTTGCCATGCATCAGACCACGGTACAAGTCGGCATAAAGGAAGTTTACAAGGCTAGTAAACTGCATCTGTTCTGCAATCACAAACTTGCCTGTCCCATCAAATGTGTTCGCGGGGATAAAGTTCAGTGTGACCTCGGTGCTTACTCCCCAATCAATTTCTGGTGCAAAGACTGGCTGCATCTTTAGCATATTCTTGTAGTAGGTAGCAAAGGCAAAACCATATGCGTCAGCGTTTCTGCGCTTCAGCGGCTCGAAATATTCCTCCAGCATGATGTCACTCTGGGTGGTAAATGCAAATATGCTATGGGCAAGATTCTCTATCGTTGAGATAAAATGCTCCATGCCTTGAGCGGCTTCAGTGCCCGGAGTAATGACCTTCTCCCACTTTTCTGGTTGCTCTACAAGCAACGGCATCATATGGTATGACGTAAAAATGTCGATGCCTATATCGCGGTAGGGCGGCACGTCAATCAGCAAATCGAAAACCGCATTGAGCTTTTCCTGCACAGTAGGAGCGGCTTTTTTATTTTTGCTTGCAAACATTTCTCTGACGGAGGAAGCAAAATCATCTGCTTTGCTCTGCAATCCCTTGAAAAATTCACCGGGAAGATTCAGAAATTCCGTTGTGATTTCGCCAAGATGATACTTGCGGTTGCCAGCAAGCAGGGTGTCCCCCGAGAAGTAAATTGAGAATTGGTCGAAGTAACTCATGACGTCCCCCCCTTGTTACCGATTCAAAAACAGCATTTGCCTATTCCACTCTGAAAGTATTGTAATCGAGAGAACACGCTGTTAGAATATTGTAGCTGATGGAAAACAAAATGTCAACAGAAACTCGAGAGGAGTGATTGAAGTGAAACAGTCAACGTTCAAAAGCTATGACGAACTGCCGCTGTTTTTGAACGCAAAGACAGTGGCGCAGGTGCTGGGAATCTCGATGGCGGGTACCTATGAACTGTTGCACCGAAAGGACTTTCCAGTGGTGAAAATTGGCTCACGTATGATGGTTCCCAAAGAAAAATTCATCGTATGGATTGAGGAACAGGCAGGAGGTAGGTGCCATGAATAATTTTCTGAGAGCACAATGTAGCGGGGCAAAGAATTTCTTTCCTCTGCCAAATGCTATTTTTTGTTTAGGCTTAACTGCTGGTGAGCTGGCTGTCTACACTTACCTAATGTACTGTGAGGACAGGAAATCACATCAGTGCTGGCCAAGCTATAAAACTATAGGCAAGGCAGTTGGCATGAGCCGCAACACGGTGCAGAAATATGTGCGGGAGCTGGAGTACAAGGCGCTCATTATTACGGAGACTACCAAGTACGAATCTGCGGGCGGGCAGGTTCGAAATGGCAATCTTATTTTCACGATTCTGCCCATTCAAGGGGCAATCGAGTACCACAATGAGTGCCAGTTATCGAGGTGAGAGTTTGTAACCACTTTGAGGGCCGTGTCGGGCGGTTTGGGCCAAAGATCGGGGGAAGTGCGGCAACCAGCCTGGAACGCCGTTTTGGGGCATTTGTTGCGATTTTTGAGGGGGATAGAGCAGGAGCGCAAACCCCAGTTTTAGCAGCCAAATTTCCAAGATGAAAGGACGGAAGAACGCATAAAACCTGCCCTTGGGCAGGGCAAGCATAGCATCCGGCTATACGCCGGACGCAGGAGCCGGGAAACCGGCTCTCCCCCCGGCCCCCTAAAGGGGGAGTTTTAAGGGCAAGGACACAAAAAAGGGAGCGTGATTTTATACTGAAAATGAAAACCACTATTATTACCGCAAGGCTTATGCCGAGCGAAAAAGCAGCCATTCAGAAGCGGGCCAAGAAAGCCAAGATGACCATGACGGACTACATTATCCAGTGCGCGTTGGGCAAAGAAATCGTCCGGATGGATGGGTTGAACGAGATTCTTTCGGAGCTAAAGGCCCAGGGACGCAATCTCAATCAGCTTGCTACGCTGGCAAATATGGGGAGGGTCAGCGTGGTTCAAAGCGCAGATTTGATTGCGGCCTACAGCAAACTGTGCTCTCAGCTGGAGAAAATTGCCGGTGAGGTGAAGTGATGGCGACATTCATTGCAGTCAGAAATAGAAAGCAGACGGCTGGCGTAATGCAGGGGGTGCTAAAATATGTAGCCCAGGATTGCAAAACCAGGTGGGGAGATTTGAAATTTGTGACGGGCCACAACTGTGTTCCCCAGTGTGCCTTCACCGAGATGATGACCACCAAAAAGCGTTTCCGCAAGACAGACGGTCGGCAGTTCTATCATTTCGTGCAGTCGTTTCCGGCAGAGGATGACCTTACCCCGCAGGAGGTCAACGCCATCGGGTTGGGATTTGCGGCGAGAGAGTTTCCTAATTTTGAAGTGGTGGTTGCCACTCATCTCGACACCGGCCATCTGCATAATCACCTTGTTGTCAACTCGGTAAACTGTGTAGATGGAAAGAAACTCCATCAAAATGCTGCTGACTTACAAGCCCACCGCGATGTAAATGATGAGATTTGTTTGAAATATGGGCTGTCAGTTTTGGAAAAAGCTAAGCGTCATGAGAAGAAAAAGCGCATGAACCCTGGGGAGTATCAGGCTGGCTTACGCGGTGAGAGCTGGAAATTGGATCTAATCCACACGATAAATGAGGCGTTAGAGTACGCCTTTGACCGAGATACTTTCATCATGAACATGGAGCAGGAGGGGTATGATGTGGTGTGGTCGGACACCAGAAAGCACATTACCTTCATCACGCCGGAGGGTCGGAAGTGCCGGGACAGCAGCCTGCATGATGAAACTTTCCTAAAGCAGAACCTGGAGATGCTGTTCATGTTCCGGCAGGTGTTTGAGTTTTACCCCGGCAGCGAGGAACCAGAGGAAGGCTGGATGGGCGAAGTGGCGTACAATGCTGTTGAGTTTGGGAGGTACTTGGAACAGGCGATAGATACACCAGAGTTGCCGCCTATTCCAACTTGGTCGGAAAGCAAGCAGCGCAGCCGTGGAGCGCTGAAGAAGTTGGCTCATGGGCAGAGGTTCAGTGGGGAGGATTATGGATACGATTACAACATGTAGACAAATGATATTTCAAAATTTGAGTTGAATAACAAAGAATACAGCAAAAAAATCTCTGGACATAGGCCCACAATATATGGTAGTGTTGGGGTCAGGAAAGGAGGCCAATCTATGGCAAAAAAGAGAGCGAATGGAGAAGGTAACATACGCAAACGCAAGGATGGTCGCTGGGAAGGCCGGTACACGGCAGGCTATCTCGACGAGGCCGACCGCCGCCATGTCCTCCCTATGTTTTACCTCGAACTGGTCAGCGGCTTACGCAAAGGCGAACTGGTAGCGCTCCTCTGGTCAGACCTGGACGTTGCAAACCAGACCATCAGCGTCAGCAAGCAGGCTACCCGCGACGAGAACGGCAACATCGTCATCACCCGCCCCAAAACTGAAACCTCGGTCAGGCTGGTATCAATCCCGCAAAAGGCAGTAGAACTCCTCCAGCGAGAACACTTAAGGCACCCCGATAACCCCTATATGTTCTCCTCCACGCGAACTGGCTAGATGTACTACCCGGATTCAATCGTGACGCTCCACAAGCGGATATTAAAGTCAGCAGGATTGAGTTATATCAACTTTCATGCGTTGAGACACACTTTTGCAACTGCCGCACTACAAAACGGTATAGACGTGAAAACCGTCTCCTCTATGCTTGGCCACTACGATGCCGGTTTCACGCTGAGAACCTACACCCACGCTACCCGGCAGAAACAGGAGCAAGCCGCCGAAAAGATGGGAAATTTTATGGATAAGGTCATGTAAGTGTGGGTCAGCAAGCAAAAACGGCTGGAATTTCCTCCCTGGAGGTATCCAGCCGTTTCCGTCCATTTCCGCGTGTGGGTCACGGTGTGGGTCAAGACAAAAGACGGACAAATCCGCACCAAACCACGTTAAACGGGACAACGAGAAAATATCCGCATTATCCAGAAAAATATGCAGAGCATAAACAACTCACAAACTAGGCCATACTGTGCTGGGCCACCGCAAAAGCCAAACCAGTAGCCCCAAGAAAAAGCAAAGAAACCGCACAACCATGCGGTTTCTCAGTCATTGTGAGAGCCACATGAAAAAGATATTTTCGGCTTTTCGGCGGAGGGATTTGAACCATCGTATATTGCGTAAGAATTGATATAGATTGCTTTGAATATTTCGCTTTAGCTAAGCTCAATTTCCTCATTGACTTTTTCGTGAATATCAATGCGATTTCGAACATCAATTTTATTAACCAACCAACCATTCAAATGGCAGTTTTTAATAAACTCATCAATTCTGTTTATGCCGTATATTTCCTTTAAAGTAACAACGACACCAAAACGAAGACCTACACCATCTTTAGGATCTAAACGATTGTTTGTTTTCACCTCCATGCCCCAATTTTTGTTGTTATATGATTTTTTAGATCGTTTTTTCTCTGTAGGTTTTTCGCAAATATATTTCACATTATCCCATTTCCTGAATCTTTCTCTTGCCTCACCTTCTAAAATAAAGCTTCTTGCCCCAGTTTCATCTTCATCTGGGTTTTGTTTGTCATCGTTTATTTCATTTAATGTGCCATCATTCTTTATTCGACCAAAATGTAGATTTAATTCTGTATTGGTGTAATCCACACCTTGTGTTCTATCACAAGTGGGAAAATAACACATAGTTGCCTTTGCAACATAGGGATAACTATCGTCCTTTAATGGTATAGGAAAATGATAGTTATATGTATTCCATTTCTCACTTATATCGGTTACCACAAATTTGATCTCATCGTCTTTAGATTGAACAATGTCCTCAATTTTAATTGGTACTACACCATGACCGTAGAGAGAAACCTCTTCGGGTGTTGGTGCCTCATTCCACGCTCTTGCCGAATCGATAATCATAGCTTTTGCAATTTCCCTGTTGAGACCCAATACATCAATCAAGTATGAAAGTTTCCGAGCAATCCAAGGCGCTGCATATGAAGTACCTGCAACATTGGCAGCTCCAAGTGGTTCGCATACTTGTATATATTGTTCCTCACTACCCCCATAGTAACTAACATCGGGTTTTGCAAAAAAAGAGAGTGCTAATCCTTTTCTTGAGTATTTAGTTGATAATCCACTTTTTGTCACAGCATTAACAACAACACTATTAATGGAATCGGCTGGAGAGCCAATTTTAACAATGTTATTATTCGGTTTATTGGTTCCGGCAACAACGAAGACTACATCGTTTTCATACTGTATTTGATCTAAAATCGCCGCTTCCGCTGAGATGAAATTGTCATTTACCTCCTGATTACTTCCAAGAGAGATATTCCAAACTTTAATATCTCTATTCTCTGCAATAATCCTTTTAATTTGCTTTATGATGGTAAATGAAGAGAATTGTGCAGCAGTAGCAACTCCAAAATGACGCACTCTAAATCTTCCGCATCCGTCATTTAACCAGGGATTCAATCGACTTCCATCAACAATGATAGATGACACGGCTGTTCCGTGTTGATAATCTCTTGATGTTTTAGGTATATTATCATCTACCATATCATGGTACTCTACCCATTCATGGAAATACACATTAGTATCAAATAGAGTATCAATGATACCAATTACTGGTTCAATAGTTGGAGAGGGAATATGGACTATGCCTTCATGATAACTATCCATAAAATCTTCTGGAGATAGATCCAAAAAGTTTTCAGTTGCCATTGAAACAAGATACGGAGCTTTCTCATAAAGAATTTTGGCCTGATTTTCGTCTAAGAATACTGTTCGATCGTCTAATATGCGACTTGACAAAATATCAATACCAATGGTTTTAAATAAAAGTTGGGTATCCATTTTTGTGTCATATAATGTAATAATGCTATCTTTAAATTGTTGCGACGCTTTCTCAACTTCAAAATCCTCAATATAGGAAACATCAGCAATGATTTGCCTAAAAGTAGATTTTGACATATGATGAGCTTTCGGTGTAATTTTGTTAAAAAGATTTTTGTTATCAAATATCGCTTTGGTAATCCCATCTTTAAACAGAGAACGAACAATCTCGTTCGCAATAAGCAGTAGATTAATAGTTTCATCAAGGTCGCAGTTGTTTAAGAAATAAGTAATAATATGCTTTGTTTTCTCTTGGTTAAACTTTGCACCGACAATAGCAAAATTAGAGTCTACACCTTTGAATAGTCCCGCAATTCGATTAGATTTTGCCACTATTTTATTATAATGAACACTCACTAAAACACCATGAAACGGTTTTTGCTCTTGCTCCCAGAATTTTTTAATTTGTTGAAGCTTGGATTCTAATTTTAACAATTGAGCACTGGTAACTATAGATTTGCTGTTCATAGCTGCCCCGCCACTACCAGGCTTTCTCGAAGCCTGCACAAACCTTTTTCCTTTTAGTTCCAGTATACTATTCATCCTCTCCACCGTCCTTATTTAGTTTGCGGGAAATTGAACTTTTTGATTCACCCTTTAATTTTTCAATTTCCCGTACGGTAAATCCCTTTTCATAAAGTTGACTAATGTCGATTCCGTCCAAATTACCAATTAAATTATTGTAAAGCCGCTTAAGATAATCGTGTTCAAGATTTGTATCACTAAATGCCAATGATGTTTTAATGATATTTTTTAATTCGCCGGGGTAAGGAAGGTTATCAGCAACCGATAATATTTTTCTAAATAATCTTGTATCTTTGGAGATACCCTTAAAATTTTTAATAAAGGATGAAAAATAAAATTCAGCAACTTCAATCAAGTCTTCCTTTGTATATCGATTAAAATTAATAACTGCATCAAAGCGCCTAATAAGTGCTTTGTCAAAGTTAGTGAACAAATTCGTTGTTGCAATGATGACGATTTCTTTATTAAGGTCTGTCAATCGGTCAAGTTCTCGAAAAATGGTAGAAGTAACTCTTCCCATTTCACGAACATCGTTAGTATTGATTCTATCCAAAGCGATTACATCAATTTCATCGAACAGAACGACGACTTTATTTGCATATGGAATTAAATTAATTTCATTAAAAACACTCGAAATATTTTTGTTTGTCTGACCCAGCCTGCTATCAATTAAGTTGTCAAAATCAACACAGAATAATATTCTATCAAGTAAGCGCGCAATCTGCTTTGCCGCCTCGGTCTTTCCACTTCCAGGCAATCCTTCGAACAAGAACTTGTTAATACCTACATTATGGTTAACAGCATTAATGATACCTTTTAAGTCCTCAGATATTTCTATAGGAAGATTTAAAGGTTCCATTGTTCTAATATCAATTTGTTTAAGGAATCGACTTTCAAAATCACTTCCTTGCGGCGTATATAAATTGGATTCCGCAATCATCCCCATAATATACTCTGCTAACTGATCATCACCAATGCTATCAAAATATCTTGCTATATTAATTGCTTCGTTTCTAAAAGCATTTTCATTTTTTTCAACATGGTATTTTATTAAATTTAAGATATTCTGCTTTTTCATTAAGCGTCACCTCCGAGACATATTTATTATATCACAATTTTGGGACAAAGTCAACCATATTGGGACAAATTTTTATGCTTATTTTGCGTCACATTTAGAACATTATACGATAAAAAACAGAACAGCAAAATTTTGATTAGGTTTGCTGTTCTGCTAAATATATTTTTACTCTCTTTCTTAATCCATTCTCTGCGTAACTTCAAGCCCACCTACAAAAACCACCTTGATTTTCTCCTTTGACTCCACGACTACGCATTGCAGGATTTGGCGGATGATCTGATCATCATAGGTCAGCGGATGATTCTTCATGCCGTCCAGTACGGTGAAAATATTGTCCAACCGGGAGACGGCATTTTTACGGTGCTGCTCGGCGGCAGCGTATTCCGCCAGCCTGTTTTCGAGCTTGTGTTTCTCAGCCATCAGATCTGCAATGCGGGGATCGGTGAGAAGCTGTTGTTGATTTTCGACCGTTATGCTATTACGACGACTGACCCTTCAAAATTTGCGCCGCTAAACAAAGAAAAGCGGTTTTAGGTGCACGGAAAAAGTAAGGAAAATGTCAGTGGACTTTCTCAGCACAGTGTGGTATTGTGGTGTGCTGAGAAAGGGGGCCGATATATGGCAAAAAAGAGAGCAAATGGCGAGGGTAACATACGTAAGAGGAAGGACGGTCGATGGGAGGGTCGCTACACGGCTGGTTATGACTCCGCTACTGGCAAGCGCATCATCAAAAACGTGTTGGGTAAGACTCAGGCCGAAGTCAAGGAAAAATTGGCTGCAGCGATGGACGATACCAAGGATTTAGACGTAGCCCGCTCCGACGATTACACGGTAGGTTCGTGGCTGACAAACTGGTACACCCTCTACGCCAAGCCCAATGTGCGAGTTTCCACAGCAGAGTATTATCGCCGGAGCATAGAACTTCACGTAAACCCACGGATAGGTGACATCAAGTTGAACAAGCTGACAGGCCGCGACCTGCAAAAGCTATATCAAGACCTCCGCGAGAACGGCAGGTTACGAGAAGTTCAGAAAGAGAAATCCCCCGGCCTGAGCGCTTCTACCGTGCGGGGCATCCACCTCATGCTCCACAATGCTTTGGACAGAGCAGTCAAAGAACGCCTCATCCAGCGCAACCCCACAGAGGACTGCATCGCCCCAAAGCTGGAAAATAAAGAGATGAAATTTCTCCCCGCCGAGGACATGAAAGCCTACCTGAACGAGGCCGACCGCCGCCATGTCCTCCCCATGTTCTACCTGGAACTGGTCAGCGGCCTACGCAAAGGCGAGCTAGTTGCCTTACTCTGGTCAGATTTGGACGTTGAAAATCAGACCATTAGCGTCAGCAAACAAGCCTCCCGAGATGCAGATGGCAACATTGTCATCACCCGCCCAAAGACAGAAACATCCGTCAGGCTGGTGTCAATCCCGCAAAAGGCCGTGGAACTACTCCAACATGAGCACCTCAAGCACCCGGACAACCCCTATATGTTCCCCTCCACCCGAACCGGCGAGATGTACTACCCAGATTCAATCGTGACGCTCCACAAGCGAATATTAAAGTCAGCAGGATTGAATTATATTAATTTTCATGCACTTCGTCACACTTTTGCGACTGCTGCACTCCAAAACGGCGTAGACGTGAAAACAGTATCATCAATGCTGGGCCATTATGACGCCGGATTCACCCTCCGCACCTACACCCACGCCACCCGGCAAAAGCAGGAGCAAGCCGCAGAAAAGATGGGTAATTTCATGGACAAGGTCATGTGAGTGTGGGTCAAACGAGAAAAGCGGCTGGAACTTCCTCCCCGGAGGTATCCAGCCGTTTCCGCTTATTTCCGCGTGTGGGTCAGGGTGTGGGTCAACCAGAAAGCACAACAGACAAACCCGCAAACCGACTCCAACAAATACGTTCAAAATTTGCGCCGCTAAACAAAGAAAAGCGAAGGACTCTCTATTGTTCACCTGCTACCCCATATCTCTATACTCCCCCGGCGTCCACCCCGTGCCGCGCTTAAACACATTCTGAAAATAACTCTGAGAAGAAAACCCCAGATACTGCGCGATTTCGGATAAAGGCTTATCGGTCGCGCGCAGCAGCCGTTTCGCTTCCTTGACCTTCAAACCAGTAGCGTAAGCATTGACAGTCATCCCGGTACACTCCTTAAACAGCCTGCATAAGCTGGTGCGGTTAAGCCCCAGCACATTTGCTAGCTCCGCAAGGGAGACCGTCTCTCCAATATGGTCCAGCAGGTACCGTTTGCCCGCCCGGAAAAGCCCGGACTCCCGCTCTGCCCCATCCACCTCCGACACCCGCCGGGTAAAGTCAAACACGGCGCTACCCAGCAGCCGGTTTATCTCCACGTAGCTCCCCAGCAGCTCGGCCTTTTGAATATACAGGTCGCTGAGGGCAAGGGCCGTCTCACTGTCCAGCCCGCCCTTTATCGCCGCCCGGCTCACCAGGGTCATGGTGCACACAAACAGGTTCTTCTCCTGCCGAAGGCCGTCCCGGGCCATCCTGCCGGGGCGCCCGGCGGGGGGCTTGCGGAACAGCGCACGCACCTTGTCCGTCTCCCCGAACTCCACATGGGTCAGCAGCTGCCGCTCTAAGTCCAGAGTGTTGTGTATCACCCCATACTGTGCGGGGTCCGGTATTAGCGCCTCCGATATTTCGGCTTGCTCGTCCCACATGAGCAGATCACTCACATTTACCTTTTCGCCGTTGATGAAATAATTGATGGTGCAGAGTATCTGCAAAAAGTTGCGCAGAGGATAAGCCGGCAGGGCGTGGAGATAACTCAAAAGCTCGGCGGAGCGGCTCTGTGGCTCCCCAATTGAGCGCAATATCTGCCGGACGGCCCCGGAGTTGACCTGCATATGGGGCACCGGGCCGATGACAAAGCTGACCCCGTCCTTAGGCGCGCGGAACAGCCCGTAGAACAGGAAATTGTCCGTCATATAGTAGCTGACATTGGCAGGATTTTGGAAGATAGCTTTCTCCTCCAAGATAGCGAGGTCGGGCTTGAATGCGGTGTGGTGATATAGCCCGGCAAATTGACCGTCCCTGTATACCCGCACAGGCAGGCCAGACAGATTCGCCAGGGACAGAGCCATGTACTCGTAATCGGTTGCCATATTGGTACCTCTCAAACTTTTTGTTACTATTTTACACTAAGCACGATGATATTGCAATACAAAAGCACCAGCCCGCGTTAAAATAGTATACAGAAAAGCGGTCCACGGGCCGAAAAATCAAGAAGGAGAGTGCCACAATGAACGTACAGAAGATAATATCAGAAATGACCCTAGAGGAAAAGGCCCAGCTCTGCTCCGGCTCCAACTTCTGGTTCACCCAGAACATCGACCGTCTGGGCGTACCGGC
Source organism: uncultured Eubacteriales bacterium (assembly GCA_910584745.1). Lineage (GTDB taxonomy): Bacteria > Bacillota > Clostridia > Oscillospirales > Acutalibacteraceae > Acutalibacter. The sequence continues at coordinate 84,779 of CAJUDG010000001.1, read as the reverse complement.
AGTGATGATGACAGACGGTCCCTGCGGCCTGAGAAAGCAGACCATGAACGCCGACCACCTGGGCATGAACGAGAGCGTCAAGGCCATCAGTTATCCCACCGGCTCCTGTGTGGCCTGTTCCTTCGACCGGGAGCTGATACGCCGCTCCGGGGAGGCTCTGGGCGAGGAGTGCCAGGCCGAGGACGTGGCGGTGCTGCTTGGGCCCGCCGTGAACATCAAGCGCTCGCCCCTTTGCGGCCGGAACTTCGAGTATTTCTCCGAAGACCCATTTCTTGCGGGTGAAATGGCGGCGGCCTATATCCAGGGTGTGCAGAGCAAGAGCATCGGCACCAGCCTTAAGCACTTTGCCGGCAACTCTCAGGAGCTTCGCCGCATGACCAGCGACAGCGTCATCGACGAGCGCACCCTCCGGGAGATATACCTGCCCGCCTTCGAGACTGCCGTGAAGGAGGCAAAGCCCTGGACGGTGATGTGCTCCTACAATAAGCTCAACGGCGAGTTCGCCTCTGAGAGCCACCGGCTTTTGACGGAGATACTTCGGGACGAGTGGGGCTTTGAGGGCGCGGTAGTCAGCGACTGGGGCGCGGTCAACGAGCGGCCCGCCGGTGTCGCCGCTGGGCTTGACTTGGAAATGCCCGGGCCAGGAGAACTCAGTACAAAGAAGATTTTGAAGGCGGTGGAGTCCGGCGCGCTCTCCGAGGAGGCCGTCACCCTGGCGGCACAGCGTGTGTTGGAGCTGATATACAAGTACCTGGGCAACCGCACCGAGGGGGTCACTTTCGACTACGAGGGCCACCACGAGATGGCGCGGCGCATGGCAGCAGAGTCCATGGTGTTGCTGAAAAATCAGGACAGTGTCCTGCCCATCTCCAAGGAGAAAACTGTGGCGTTTATCGGGCAGTTCGCCCAGCGCCCCCGGTTCCAGGGCGGCGGCAGCTCCCATGTGAACAGCTACAAGGTCACCGGCGCGGTGGAGGCGGCGAAGGGGCTGAACATCACCTACGCCCCCGGTTTCAGCGAGGACGGAATAACCGCCGACGAGACTCTTGCCGTGGAAGCAGAGCAGGCTGCCAAGAGCGCGGACTGTGCGGTGGTGTTCATCGGCCTGCCGGAGGCGTGGGAGTCCGAGGGCTTTGACCGTAGCCACCTGCGTCTGCCCGAGTGCCAGGAGAAGCTGGTGGAGCGGGTCGCTGCCGTCCAGCCCAACACGGTGGTGGTAGTCCATTGCGGCGGCGCGATTGAGATGCCGTGGCTCGAGAGCGCGAAGGCCGTGCTCTACGCCTATCTGGGCGGCGAGGCGGTTGGCGGGGCCACTGTGGACGTTCTCTTTGGTGACGTGAACCCCAGCGGCAAGCTTGCTGAGACCTTCCCGGTGCAGCTGGAAGACAACCCCTCCTACCTCTACTACTTCGGCGAGGGCGACCGGGTGGAGTACCGGGAGGGCGTGTTCGTGGGCTACCGCTACTACGACAAGAAGAAGCAGCGGGTGCTGTTCCCGTTCGGCCACGGTTTGAGCTATACCCGGTTTGAGTACAGCGGGCTGACGCTGGACAGGACGGAGATGCAGGATACTGATTCTTTGCAGGTGTCTGTTAAAGTGAAGAATATTGGCAATGTGGCTGGCAAGGAGATTGTCCAGCTCTATGTTGGCGACGACGAGAGCACGGTGAAGCGGCCCCTCCGGGAGCTGAAGGGCTTTGAGAAGGTGGAGCTTGCCCCGGGCGAGGAGAAGGCTGTCACGTTCAGCTTGGGCAAGCGGGCGTTCGCCTACTACAACACCCAAATCAGCGATTGGCATGTGGAGAGCGGTGAGTTTACCATCTATGTGGGCCCCTCCAGCCGTGACCTGCCCTGCTGTGCCAAAGTGCGTGTGGAGTCCACCCAGCCTATCAGAAAAATGTTCAGCTTGAACAGCACCATCGGCGACCTGATGGCCGACCCCAGGGGCCAGCAGATCATGGGGCAGATGATGCAGGGGGCCGGTATGGGCGATTTGAGCAAGGCAGGGGGCGATATTATGGGAGCCGAGGCCATGCTTGCCATGGTGAAGGATATGCCGCTGCGCAATATCATTTCTATGGGCTCCCTGTTCTCGGGGCAGAGCATTGACCCGGAATCGATACAGGCGCTGATTGATGGCATGAACGCCTGACAAAGGCAAGGGGGGTAACATGAACACACAAAGCCTGTGGGAAAAGAAGGCCCTGCAGACCCGGCTCTCCGGCGGGCAGGTCACCCGGCGGGAGAAATGGCTGGGGTATCTGCTGGGGCCAGCGGGGGCGCTGCTCCTCAACGCGGTGCTCGCCACCTATCTCAACGTGTACTATACTGACGTGCTGGGGCTCACCGGCGTTTGGGGCGGGGCCTTTCTGGGGCTGTTCCCCATCGTCAGCAAGGTCATCGACGCGGTGACAAACCTCGTTATGGGCCAGATAATCGACCGCACCCGCACAAGGGAGGGCAAGGCCCGGCCCTGGCTGCTGCTCTCCGCGCCGCTGGTGGCGGTGACCGGCATCCTGCTGTTCACCGTGCCAAACGCCGGGGAGACGGTGCAGGTGGTGTGGGTGATGCTTTCCTACAACCTGTTCTACTCCTTCGCCTATACCATCTACAACATGAGCCACGGCCTGATGGTGCCTCTGTCCACCCGGGACACGGAGCAGCGGGGTTCCCTGTCGGTGTTCACCAATGTGGCCACTGTGATGATATCGGGCATTATCGTGGCGCTCATCTTCCCAATGCTGGTCCTGCCCGCCCTGGGTGTGGACAAGAGCAAGTGGATATTAGTGATGGGCATTATCTCCCTGCTGGCCCTTCCGTTGACCCTGGTTGAGTATTACTATACCAAGGAGCGCATCACCGAGGAGAGCGCGGGCAGCGCCGCCCAGAGCCTGCCCCTGAGAGAGCAGCTGAAGGCTGTGCTCACAGACAAATACTGGGTGGTCATCGTGCTGTACTTCTTTGTGTACACCTTCGGCAGCAACATCAAGAATGTGTCCCTGGTCTACTACTGCAACTACGTCCTGGGCAGCTATAACGATGGGGTCACCCAGACTATGGTGTCAGTTATTGGCGGCGTCCCAATGGGCATCGGCATTTTCGCCGTGTGGCCCCTGGCAAAGAAATTCGGCAAGCGGAACGTGACCCTCTGGGGGTTTGTACTATATGTGCTGGGCGGCATCGTCTGCCTTATCGACCCCAGGAATATGGTGGTCGTGCTGATAGGCCAGTTCATCAAGAATATCGGCGGCCTGCCCTGCGCATATGTATTCGCCGCCCTGATGGCAGACGTGCTTGACCATATGGAGTGGAAGTGCGGCAGGCGCATCGACGGCTTTTCGGCCTCTATCCAGTCGGTGATACTGACCGTGTGCATGGGCCTGTCCAACGGCGTGTTCAATATGTTGCTGTCCAAAGCTGGGTACATCGCCCCGGAGCTGGTGGGCGGCGAGACCGTAGCCGCCGTGCAGAATGCCGCCACCCAGAGCGCCATCACCGGGTGCTTCCTGGGGGTTGAAATTGTCACAGGCGCGATAGTAATTGTGCTGCTGGTATTTTTGAGCGTGGAGAAGGTCATACATAAGGAGCAGGCCGAAATCAAGGCAAGACAGGAAAAAGCAGGGAGGTAAATTGCATGGAAAAGCTGAAATTAGCAGGCACAAAGTTTGTCAACGAGAGCGGCCGACAGGTCATTCTGCACGGCGTAAACGTGCTGGACAGGGGCCGGGAGCATGGGCACATCTACCCGGAGCTTGAGAGCGCGTTCCCCTTCTTCCGGGAGTCGGGCTTTAATTTGATACGTTTCGGCATTTTCTGGGACGCGGCGGAGCCGGAGCCGGGGCGGGTCGACATGGACTACCTGGCACGGGTGAAACGGCTGGTGGACCTGGCCGGGGAGCATGGAATATACGTGATGATAGACATGCACCAGGACCTGTTCGCCCAGAAGTACATCGACGGCGCCCCGGACTGGGCCTGCCTGGACGAGGAGCTCCACCACCCGGAGAACTGCCAGCTCTGGTATCAGGCGTATCTGGAGAGCGACGCCATCATCCGGGCAGCGGACAATTTCTGGGCCAATAAGCCCGCCGCCGACGGGGTGGGGCTTTTGGACCACTACGCCGCCATGTGGGAGCAGATCGCCGGGGCGCTGGACGGCTGTAGTAATATCATCGGCTTTGAGCCCATGAACGAGCCCTTTATGGGCAGTCTCGCCCGGGAATCCTTTGGCGCGGCCACCGGGGCCATGATGCAGAAATATCCCGGCTTTGACATGACACGCCCGGATACTATCCCGCCCCAGCAGGCGGCGGAGTTTATGGGCCTGGTTGCGGAGCGGTTCCTGGACTTTGACCGCACTACCCTGATGGATTTCTATAAGCGTATGCAGAAGGCCATCCGCAGGCAAAGTCAAAAGCCCATCATCACCGGGGGCAACATCTATTGCAGCACCGACATACCAACAGGCATAGAGCGCCTGGACGACGGCCTGCAAATTTACGCTCCCCACGGCTACGACTCGGTGGTGGACTCCGACCGGTACGAGAGCTTCAGCAGGGAGAACGTGGAGCGGCTCTACGCCGGGAAGCGGCAGAGTCAGGAGCGGCTGGGCCTGCCCACCATCGCCGCCGAGTGGGGCGCGTTCCCCTCCCGGGACTTTACCAACGACCTCATTCGCCACATGAACGGCATCATCGAAAAATACCTCTGGGGCAGCGCCTACTGCGAGTACCACCCGGGCATGGAGCGGGACGAAAATCTATCAGCCCTGCGCCGGGCCTACCCCATGGAGACTGCCGGGGAGCTTCTCAGCTACCACTACGATTGGCAGTCCCCGGCGCTGACCGTCACATATGAGGCGGAGGAAAATGGCGAGAGCGTCCTGTATCTGCCATTTACGCCCAAGGTGTTGGAGAGTGGCAGCCCTGTAAGCTACCGGATAGAACCGCTGGGCGGTGAGAGCTGTCTGTGCCGTGTGAGCGCGAAGCGGGCTGGAAAAGTCACTTTGAAGGTGCGGTGAGAATATGAAAGCGGTCAGATTGAAAACGGAGTACCTTTTTGCCCCAATCGGAATCGACATCGACCGCCCCCGGCTCTTTTGGAACTGTGAGGGCGGCGTGAGGCAGACAGCGTACCAAATCATCGCCAAAGATGATAGCGGCAGCACACTTTGGGACAGCGGCAAAGTCGATAGCGGCTCCATGCGGGCCAAGTGGGGCGGCAAGCCTGTTCCCGCCCGCACCGCCGTCACCTGGAGGGTCTGGCTCTGGGACGAGAGCGGTCAGCCGGGGGAGTGGACTGAAGCCCGCTTTGAGACCGGCCTGCCCAAGGACCAGCCGTGGCACGCCCAGTGGATAGCGGGGGACTATAAGGTGGACAGGAAGCGCCGCTATCCGGTGGACTGCTTCCGCAAGCGCTTTACCGTGCAGAATGTGAAGAAGGCCCGGCTTTACATCACCGCCTGCGGGCTGTACGAGGCGAGGCTGAACGGCCAGCGGGTAGGGGATTTCGTCCTTGCCCCCGGCCATACCGACTACCGTAAGCGGGTGCAGTACCAGACATATGATGTGACAGCTCTGCTCCGGGAGGGGGAAAATGAACTGACAGTCCAGCTTGCGGACGGCTGGTATCGGGGCTCCTGCGGGGCATGGGGGCTGCGCAACCAGTATGGCACGGAAACCAAGCTCATGGCTCAGCTGGAAATGCAGGACGGCGGCGGGAAATGGTCAATTATTTGTACCGACAGCACCTGGGATTGGAGCAATGACGGGCCCATACGCTTTGCCGACAACAAGGACGGCGAGGTGGTGGACGCTAGTAAAGCTGCCAGCTATTCCGGCCACGCCAAGCGCACCTCCCACCCGGTAATTCCCAGCGCCTCCAACAATGTGCCGGTGACGGAGCATGAGACCTTCAAGCCCACGCTCATCACCACGCCCAGCGGCAAAATGGTGCTGGACTTCGGGCAGAACATTGCGGGGTATCTTAGCTTTTCTTTAGAGGCGAAGGCGGGGCAGACAGTCAAGCTCCGCTTTGGAGAGCTGCTGGGCAGTGACGGCGAATTCACACAGAAGAATATTCAATGCTCCAACAAGAAAAAGACTACGCCGCTCCAGCAGGTGCTCTACGTCTGTAAGGAGGGGCGGAATGAGTACAAGACTACCTTTGCAATCTTCGGCTTCCAGTATGTGCTGGTGGAGACGGACTGCGGCTTCGCCCCGGAGGATTTTACGGCCATCGCGGTGTACTCCGATATGGAGCGCACCGGGTGGTTCGAGAGCTCCAACCCGCTTTTGAACCGGCTCTTTGACTGCACCCTGTGGAGCACCAAAAACAACCACGCCGACCTGCCCACCGACTGCCCCACCCGGGAGCGCCACGGCTGGACAGGGGACGCCCAGCTGTTCTGCGGCACGGCAGGCTATCTGTTCGACTATGCCGCTATGGCCCGGAAGTACCAAAGGGACTTGACAGACGCCCAGCATAAAAACGGCTGTTTTACTCAGATTGTGCCAGTGGGCGGGGTGGACAGCTATATGAACTCCATGGACGGCTCGGCGGGCTGGTCGGACGCGGGGGTGTTCATTCCCTATGAGATTTTCCGGCGGTACGGGGATAGGGCGATTTTGGAAGATAATTACGAGGCCATGCGCCGGTACGCCCGGTACAAGATGGGCACCCTTGGCAGGCATTATATGACTGGCGTACCTACGGGCATTGAGCGGAAATACCGCAAATACATCTCCAACTACGGCCAATCCTACGGCGAGTGGGCCGAGCCGGTGGACGTGAAGGCCTTTGCTGTCTCCGACTTCATCTCCCCCCACCCGGAGGAGACCACCGCCTATATCGTCCTGCTGATGGAGCGCATGGCGGAGATAGCCCACACGCTGGACAAGACCGCTGACGCGGCAGAGTACGCAAAGACTGCCGGGCAGGTCCGGGAGGGCTATCAGGCGCTTATGCGGTCGCCGAAGTTCTCTCTTGACACCGACCAGCAGGCAAAGCTGGTGCGGCCGCTGTATATGGATTTGCTAGATGAAGCACAAGCTGACTACGCCAAAGAGCGGCTCATTCAGGCGCTGGACAATTACCAATGGCGGCTGGGTACCGGGTTCCTGTCCACCCCGCTGGTACTCTATGTGCTGGCGGATATGGACATCGAGCACGCCTACCGCCTGCTGGAAAATGAGGAGATACCCGGCTGGCTTTCCATGCCGAAAAACGGTGCCAGCACCATCTGGGAGAACTGGGAGGGCCACAAGACCGACAGCCCGGCTTCGCTGAACCACTACTCCAAGGGCGCGGTGCTGCAATGGGTGTTCGACACCATGTGCGGCATCAGCGTGATGGGCGAGAACCGCTTTACCATCGCCCCCCGGCCCGGCGGGCATTTCACCCATGCGGGGGCAAAATATGTCAGCGTATACGGCCTGGTGGAGAGCCGCTGGGAGCGCATGGAAACCAGCGTGGAATTTGTCATAAGCGTACCCGCCAACTGCACCGCCGCTGTTAGGCTGCCTGACGGAAGCACGGTGGAGCAGGGGCCGGGGGAGAAGACCTATCAGATATAAAATGGGAGCAAGTTATGGAGAAAATAGTTTGCAAAGGCAGGAACTTCTATACAGAGTCCGACAGGCAGGTGCTTTTTAACAGCATCAATGTAGTGTGCAAAAAGCCGTAGATGGGCTGGACGGCAAGGCGGGGTACTGCATTGCGCGGAGTGTAAGCGTAGCCGTTCTTTCATGATTCTCCTCATTCAGGCGGCAGTCAAACACAACAACGAGCGCAAAATATCGAGATGGGCGTTTGTGGCCCCTGTGAGGGCCGTGTAGGGCGATTGAGGCCGGAAGGTCGAGGAAGTTATCGGCCCCGGCCCAAAACGTCGTGTGAGGGCATTTGTGGCGATTTGTGAAGGGCGGCAATCTTCAGTACAAAGAGCGCGCGGGGTTATGCAAGATTATGAAGGATTATCCAGCCTAAGATAGCTCAAAAATACTGGTTGAAAAACAAGCAGGTAAAACAATTTCGACACCACTCGGCAGTGCCGACTGGATTTCGGGCATTCAAAATCTGCGCCGCATAAACAAAGAAGAACCTTTCCTCAAAGCGCGCTCAGTTTGTCGCGCAACTCCAAGTCAGAGAGCTGACCTTGCTCCGCTAAGTCCCTCAATTCCTGCGCCAGCGCGACTTTCTCATTCCACTCGTCAACCGTGATTTTCCCTCTTGCCTTTTGCATTTTCAGACGATTATAAGCCCTCCGATATTCCCGCTGAGCGGGAGTCTCGGAGGCTTTTTCTCTTTCTGCTTTACGATGGGCGCCGACCTTGCGACAGGTGCGTGAGGTCTCGCCAGGCGCAATATTGTTGCAGTAGCAGGTGTTGTATCCAGCGGTCAGCAGAAAATATCTGCCGCAATTCTGACAACGGCGCGGACAGTTGCCGTGCATCATGCTACGGTAGAGGTCGGCGTATAAAAAGTTCACAAGGCTGGTAAACTGCATCTGCTCCGCAATCACAAACTTGCCTGTCCCATCAAAAGTGTTTGCTGGAACAAAGTTAAGCGTGACCTCTGCGCTTACTCCCCAATCGATTTCTGGCGCAAAGATTGGCTGCATCTTTAGCATATTCTTGTAGTAGGTAGCAAAAGCAAAACCATATGCATCAGCGTTTCTGCGCTTCAGCGGCTCGAAATATTCCTCCAGCATGATGTCACTCTGGGTGGTAAATGCAAATATGCTATGGGCAAGATTCTCTATCGCTGAGATGAAATGTTCCATACCTTGAGCAGCTTCAGTGCCCGGGGTTATGACCTCGCTCCACTTTTCTGGTTGCTCTACAAGTAACGGCAGAGCATGGTACGATGTAAAAATGTCGATGCCTATATCGCGGTAGGGCGGCAGGTCAATCAGCAAATCGAAAACTGCATTGAGCCTTTCCTGCACAGCGGGAGCGGCTTTTTCATTTTTGCTTGCAAACATTTCTCTAGCGGCGGGGGCAAACTCCTCTGCCTTGCTATGTAAGCTCTTGAAAAAGTCAGTTGGAAGATCAAGAAATTCCGTTGTGATTTCGCCAAGATGATACTTGCGGTTGCCCGCAAGCAAAGTATCTCCCGAGAAGTAAATTGAGAACTGGTCGAAGTAACTCATGACGTTCGCTCTCCTTGTTACCGATTCAGAAACGACATTTACCTATTCCGCTCAGAAAGTATTGTAATCGAGAGAACACGCTGTTAGAATATTGTAGCTGATGGAAAACAAAATGTCAACAGAAACTCAAAAGGAGTGGTTGAATTGAAACAGTCAACTTTCAAAAGTTATGATGAACTGCCACTGTTTTTGAGCGCGAAAACAATAGCGCAGGTGCTGGGAATCTCGATGGCGGGTACCTATGAATTATTGCACCAAGAGGGCTTTCCAGTGGTGAAAATTGGTTCGCGCTTGGTAGTTCCTAAAGAAAAATTTTTCGTATGGATCGAAGAACAGACGGGAGGTACGCGCCATGAATAATTTTTTGAAAGCATCATGCAGCGGAGCAAAGAACTTCTTTCCTCTGCCTAATGCCATTTTCAGTTTAGGGTTGTCCACAGGTGAGATTGTTGTATACGCATACCTCATGTACTGCGAAGACAGAAAGTCTCATAAGTGCTGGCCCAGCTATAAGACAATCGGTCAGGCGGTGGGTATGAGTCGGAACACGGTGCAGAAATATGTGCAGGAGCTGGAGTATAAAACTTTAATTTTGACAGAGCCAACAACGTATGAAAGTTCCTGCGGGCAGGTTCGTAATGGCAACTTGATTTTCACGATTCTTCCCATTCATGGAGCGGTCAAACATCACAACGAGTGCCAACTGTCAAGGTAAGCGCTTGCTGACCCTGTGCGGGCCGTGTTGGGCGATTTGGGCCGGAGTCGAGGAAGTAAGCGACAACCTGCCCAGAGCGCCGTTGCGGGGCATTTGTGGCGATTTGTGAGGGCTTTTTGGGAGAGGGGCAGAGTCATGGCTTTCCCAGCCTTATTTCCGGGGATGAAAGGGTGAAGGGCACAGAAAACCTGCCCTTGGGCAGGGCAGGGCAAGCATAGCATCCGGCTATACGCCGGACGCAGGAGCCGGGAAACCGGCTCTCCCCCCGGCCCCCTAAAGGGGGAGTTTCAAGGGCAAGGACACATAAAAAGGAGTGTGATTTATTCTGAAAAAGAAAACCAGTATTATTACTGCAAGGCTTACGCCGTGCGAAAAAGCAGCAATTCAGAAGCGGGCTAAGAGGGCAAAAATGACTATGACAGACTACATTATTCGGTGTGCTTTGGGCAAGGAGATCATCCAGGTGGATGGGTTAGGCGAAATCCTTTCGGAGCTTAAAGCCCAGGGCCGCAACCTCAACCAGCTGGCTACGCTGGCAAATATGGGTCGAATCAATGTGGTGCAGGGCGAAGAATTGATAACGGCATACACGGATATCTGCTCACAGCTTGAGCGAATTACGGGGGAGGTGGAATGATGGCGACGTTCATTGCAATTAGAAATAGAAATAGAAAGCAGACGGCTGGTGCGATGCAGGGTGTTCTGAAATATGTAGCGCAGGATTGTAAAACCAAGTGGGGAAATTTGAAATTTGTGGTAGGCCACAACTGCGTTCCTCAGTGTGCTTTCACTGAAATGATGACCACCAAAAGGCGTTTTCATAAGACAAACGGGCGGCAGTTTTATCATTTCGTGCAGTCGTTCCCAGCAGAGGATGACCTCACCCCACAGGAGGTAAACGCCATCGGTTTGGAATTTGCAGCGAGGGAATTTCCTGATTTCGAAGTTGTGATTGCCACTCACTTGGATACTGGTCACCTGCATAACCACCTGGTTGTGAACTCCGTCAACTGCATTGACGGCAAAAAGCTACACCAGAACGCTGCCGACTTGCAGGCGCATCGTAACGTGAACGATGAGATTTGTCTGAAACATGGGCTGTCAGTTTTGGAAAAAGCAAAGCGGCACGAAAAGAAAAAGCGCATGAAACCTGGGGAGTATCAGGCTGGTTTGCGCGGCGAGAGTTGGAAATTGGATTTGATCCACGCGATAAACGAGGCGCTGGAGTACGCTTTCGACAGAGAAACATTCATGCTGAATATGGAACAAGAGGGGTATGAAGTAGTGTGGTCGGACACCAGAAAACACATCACCTTCATCACACCGGAGGGTCGGCGGTGTCGGGACAGCAGTTTACATGACGAAACTTTCCTCAAGCAGAACCTGGAAATGCTGTTTGCCTTCCGGCAGGTATTCGGTTTTTCACCGGGCAGCGAGGAGCCGGAAGAAGGTTGGATGGGTGAAGTTGCGTACAATGCAATTGAGTTTGGTCGCTATCTGGAGCAGGCCGTGGATGCGCCAGAGCTGCCGTCTATCCCGACATGGTCAGAAAGCAAGCAGCGCAGCCGTGAAGCGCTGAAGAAGTTGGCTCATGGGCAGAGGTTCAGTGGGGAGGATTATGGATACGATTACAATATGTAGACAAATGGTATTTCAAAATTTGAGTTGCATAACAAAGAATACAGCAAAAAAATCTCTGGACATAGACCCACAATATGTGGTAGTGTTGGGGTCAGGAAAGGAGGCCAGTTTATGGCAAAAAAACGAGCAAACGGTGAAGGCAACATACGCAAGCGCAAGGACGGCAGGTGGGAAGGCCGCTACACGGCTGGTTACGACTCAGTTACTGGCAAGCGCATTATCAAAAACGTGCTCGGCAAAACACAGGCAGAGGTTAAGGAAAAGCTGGCTGTGGCGATGGACGATACCAAGGATTTGGACGTAGCCCGCTCCGACGATTACACAGTAGGTTCATGGCTCACCAATTGGTACGCGCTTTATGCCAAACCTAACGTGCGGGTATCCACCGCAGAATACTACCGCCGGAGCATAGAACTACACGTAAACCCAAGAATTGGTGATATCAAGCTGAACAAATTGACCGGGCGCGACCTGCAAAAATTATATCAAGACCTCCGCGAAAACGGTAGGCTACGAGAAGTCCAGAAAGAAAAGTCTCCCGGCCTGAGTGCCTCCACCGTGCGAGGCATCCACCTCATGCTCCACAACGCTTTGGACAGGGCTGTCAAGGAACGCCTTATCCAGCGCAACCCCACGGCAGACTGCATCGCTCCCAAGCTGGAGAAAAAAGAGATGAAGTTTCTCCCCGCCGAGGACATGAAAGCCTATCTTGGCGAGGCTGACCGCCGCCACGTCCTGCCCATGTTCTACCTAGAACTGGTGAGCGGATTACGCAAAGGCGAGCTGGTTGCTCTCCTCTGGTCAGACCTGGACGTTGAAAACCAGACAATTAGCGTGAGCAAACAGGCTACCCGCGACGAGAACGGCAATATCGTTATCACTCGTCCCAAGACGGAAACTTCCGTAAGGCTGGTGTCAATACCGCAAAAAGCCGTGGAATTACTCCAAAGGGAACACCTCAAACACCCGGATAATCCATATATGTTCCCTTCGACACGCACCGGCGAGATGTACTACCCCGACTCGATAGTAACGCTCCACAAACGCATATTAAAATCAGCAGGATTGAGTTATATAAATTTTCACGCACTTCGTCACACTTTTGCGACCGCCGCACTCCAAAACGGCGTAGATGTGAAAACCGTTTCCTCCATGCTGGGCCACTACGACGCCGGATTCACGCTGAGAACCTACACCCACGCCACCCGCCAAAAGCAGGAGCAAGCCGCCGAAAAGATGGGAAATTTTATGGACAAGGTCATGTGAAAGTGGGTCAGCAAGCAAAAACGGCTGGAACTTCCTACCCGGAGGTATCCAGCCATTTCCGTTTATTTCCGCGTGTGGGGTGAGCGTCTGCCAGTGGCAGACAAGCTGCGAACCGACCGAGCCGGCAGGCGAGACCACGGTGTGGGTCAAAATCACATCCAGACCTCTCCGATTATTTCTGGCCGTTTCCGCATGTGGGTCACGGTGTGGGTCAGGACAGAAAGCGGGCAAATCCGAGCAGAGCCAGCACGAAAAGCAAGCTGGAAATTTATCCGCAACATCCACTTTGATATGCAGTACCCAAATCAAGTTAGTGCCCAAGGACTTTTGTAAATATATAACAAAAGTCCTGCACATTTTATGCAGGGCCTTGTCAATGGTGGGGGAGAGTGGATTCGAACCACTGAAGTCGTCGACAACAGATTTACAGTCTGCCCCCTTTGGCCACTCGGGAACTCCCCCATAAATTATGAAATTTTATACAAGGCTTGTCCGGCCTCATCCTCGGGCCGGACCGCCCAGTTTGGAGCTGGTGAACGGACTCGAACCCCTGACCTGCTGATTACAAATCAGCTGCTCTACCAACTGAGCTACACCAGCAGCTCTCTCAGCGCTTGTTTATTATAACTCGTATCAGGCGAAATGTCAAGCCCCTTTTTTGATTTTTTCTGCGGGCGGGAAAACAGGAGCTTTCAGGCAAAGCAGAGGGCCGTCCCGGATCGGGACGGCCCTCTTAAAGAGGAAGTAAGGAGTTAAAAATGAGGATATGATGAAAAAGAGTCGTTTGTGGCTCTGCCTGCCACGATGTTATAGTACCCTAAAATTATTAAGATTTTCTGAACTGCCGGTGAATTTTATTGGATTTTTATTTTAACAAGCTTTTTCGTTTTTTCCCCAAAGCCGGATTTCCTATATTGTCAAACAGGGGAGGATATGGTATAATTTTGGCAGGATGCTTCGGATATTCAGAGAGGTGGAATTTTTTTATGGCAGGTTTTTGTGCTAAATGCGGCAATCCCATCAAAGACGGCGACCGGTTCTGCTCGGTCTGCGGCACGCCGGCGGCTCAGAACGGCCCTGCGGCGGTCCAGCAGCCGGCTGTGCAGAACACTCCCCCGGCGGTGCAGCCCCAGACGTTCCAGAATAATATGCCCCCGGCCTATGGGAACGTGTATGCACCCAATAACGGCGGGGGAAAGCGGGGCGGCAGCAAGACCGCAGCCATTGTCGTCGGGGTGGTCTGCGGCGTTGTGGTTCTGGGGATAGCGGCGGCTGCGGCGCTGTTCTTTATGGGCTTTCTGAACTTTGGACCCTTTGGCGGCGATGAGGGCGTCTCGCCCAGTTCCATCGGCGGCCCTGAGACATCCTCGGACCTGCCAGCTTCGTTCTCCGCTGCGGCGGGGGAGGACCCGGATTTTGACTATCTCAGGGGCCTTGACATGACCTTTGAGGAGCTTGCCACAGATGGCTATGATTTCGGGGAGGAGTACGACGGCAGCAGGACCTATCTCTTCAGGAGCTTCGGTCAGGAGGCCGGCTTTATCTTTGCCGGTCCGGGCCCGGAGGTCAGGAGCCAGCCCTTGGGCCTGGCGACCACGCTGGATAATATCTTCCCGGAGATGTGCGGCCTGTCCGCGGAGGAGGCCGGGAAACTGTATTCGCCCTGCTTTGACGCGCAGGCAGAGGGCGGGTGCGTATATGAGACGGACAGCTATATATTTACTATCATGACCTCCGGCATCCTGGACGGAGAGGATACGGTGTACGCCGTGAAGAAGGGCGCGGCTGTCCCGGAGGAGAGCCCCAGCACCGAGCCGTCGCCCACCCCAGAGCCCACCCCAGAGGCGGTGGAGAGCGACTTCTATATCCTGCCTCAGAGCAGCCAACGGTTATTGACATATGTGGATATACAGAACTTCACAAAGCAGGACATGATGCTGGCCCGCAACGAGATATTCGCCCGCCACGGCCGCAAGTTCAAGGACGAGGACGTGCGCACCTATTTTGAGAGCCAGAGCTGGTATAAGGGCACCGTAGAGCCCGAGGATTTCTCCACCGCCGTATTCACGGAGATCGAGCAGAAGAACGTGGAGTTTTTAAAGCAGTATGAGGACGGCCTTAACGGCATCTCCCAGAACGTGGGGAACTCCGGCTCGGTGGTGACCTATTCCGGGTACATGATCCCACAGAGCTCCTCCCGCCGGCTGACCTATGCCGACATTGCGGGGCTCTCCTCCTGGCAGCTGTCCATGGCCCGCAACGAGATATACGCCCGGCACGGCAGAATGTTCAACGACCCGGATATCCGAAGCTATTTCCAGGCCCAGTCGTGGTATAACGGGTATATCGCGCCGGAGAACTTTGACAGCTCGGTGCTGTCGGACACGGAGGTATACAATATAGAGTTCATCAAGTCCTATGAGTAATGCACAGGGGAGGGAGAAACCATGATCACTGAGCAGGTCAAAAACGCGTACATATCCATCCTCAGGGAGGAGCTGGTCCCTGCCACCGGCTGCACGGAGCCCATCGCCCTGGCCTACTGCGCGGCAAGGCTGAGGCAGGTGCTGGGGGCGGCGCCCGAGCGCATAGAGGCCAGGGTCTCGGGGAACATCATCAAGAACGTAAAGAGCGTGGTGGTGCCGAATACCGGCGGCAAAAAGGGCATAAAGGCCGCCGTCGCCGCAGGCGTAGCGGCCGGGGACCCGGACATGAAATTGCAGGTGATAGCCTGCGTGCCGGAGGAGAAGCACCGGGATATCGGGGAGTATATGGAGAAGGCGCCCATCGAGGTGATATGCGCCGAGACCCCGAGGCTTCTGGACATCTGCCTTACGGGCTGGGCCGGGGGGCATATGGCCCTTGTGCAGATAGCCAACAGCCACAGCAATATCGTCCGGGAGGAGCTGGACGGCAGGGTGCTTCTGGAGAAGCCCGCCAGCGACTCCCCGGACGACAGCATGACCGACAGGGGCTTTATGCGGGTGGAGGACATAATAGAGTTTGCGGACACGGCGGACCTCTCAGAGGTGGAGTGCCTTCTGGAGCAGCAGGTGGAGTGCAACACGGCCATAGCCTGGGAGGGACTTGCGGGCAGCTGGGGGGCCAATATCGGCTCGGTGCTCCTTGAGAACTACCCGGAGGACGTGAAGACCGAGGCAAAGGCCTGGGCCGCCGCCGGAAGCGACGCGCGCATGAGCGGCTGCGAGATGCCGGTGGTGATACTCTCGGGCTCGGGAAACCAGGGCATAACGGCCTCGGTGCCGGTGGTGAAGTACGCGGAGCACTACGGCTTTCCAAAGGAAAAATTATACCGCTCGCTGCTGGTCAGCGACCTTGTGACCATACAGCAAAAGAGCGGGATAGGCAGGCTCTCGGCCTACTGCGGGGCGGTGAGCGCGGGAGTGGGGGCCGGGGCCGGAATCGCCTATATGCTGGACGGCAGCTTTACCGCCGTGGCCCATACGGTGGTGAACGCCGTGGCCATAATCAGCGGCACCATCTGCGACGGTGCGAAGCCCTCCTGCGCGGCGAAGATAGCCGCCAGCGTGGACGCGGGGATACTGGGCTATCATATGTATAAGGCCAGCCAGGAATTTAAAAGCGGCGACGGCATCGTTACCCACGGGGTGGACGATACCATCGCCAATATCGGGATGCTTGCAAAAGAGGGGATGTATGAGACTGACCGCACTATTTTGCGGATAATGACGGAGCGCTGCGACTGATAAAGGTCCGGGTAAATTTGTTTACCCGGACCTTTTACTCTCCAAGGATGCCCAGGGCTAAAGCAGGCCCTTGCTGGCTTTCCACTTTAAAATGCGCATGGCCGAGGCCTCGATATCCACAACCGGGACCTTGCCGCTCTTTGCCGCCCCCAGCAGCGCGTCATAGTCGGCGGCCAGGTCGGTGGTGAGCAGCAGGTCGTTCCCGGCCCGGAAGGCCTCCACGGCAGGAGACTTCCCGCCGGTGTAGAGCCTGACGGCGCCCATCGAGAGGTCGTCGGTCATGATAACGCCCTCAAAGCCTATCTCCTCCCGCAGCACCCTGTGCACCGCCCCCGACAGCGAGGCGGGCCGCGAGCCGTCCATGCACTGGATGATATTGTGCGAAACCATCACCGCCGGGGCCCCGGCCTCAATGCCGGACCCAAAGGGGAGAAAATCCTCTTTTAGGAACTGCTCATATGGTCTCTTGTCTATAGAGACGCCGGTATGGGTGTCCTTATTGTTCCCATAACCCGGGAAATGCTTCAGGGAACCCGATATGCCTTCCTCTTCCATAGCCTGCACCATGGCGGCAACAGCCGCGGCGCTGTCCCCGGCCGGGAGCCCCAGGCTACGCTTATAGATGAAGTCGCCGGGGTCCGTGGACACGTCGCATACAGGGGCAAGGTTCAGGTTGATCCCCAGATCCAGCAGCAGCCGGGACTTGGATCTGGTATCCTCAATAAGGCCCGGCAGCCCGCCGCTGCGATAGATATTTCCGGGGGAGTCAAAGGGCTTTGGCGCAAGCTCCGGGTTGCTGCTGATCCGGACCACCGTGCCGCCCTCCTCGTCGGTAGCCAGGAGCATGGGGGTCTTTGAGGAGCTCTGGCACCTGGCTGTCATGTCCCGCACCTGGGCCTTTGTCTTGCCCTGAAAGTCCTTTTCAAAGAACATATACCCCGCCGGAGCGTACTTCTTCGTCATGGACTGCGCCGAATCCGCCCCCGGGTATCTCGGCAGAAACAACTGGCCAACCTTTTCCCCAAGGCTCATGCCGTAAAGCCTTATCTCCAGCTCGTCCGGCAGGGGCAGCTCCACCGGCTCCGATATGATCTCCTTATTCGGAAAGAGCTCCCTGGCGCTGTAAAATATCTGGGCCGCCTGGGCGCGGGTGGCGTTGTCCCTGGGCTTTAGCAGCCCGCCGCTCCCCTTTAGAAGTCCGTGGCTTACGGCCCAGTCCACGGCCTCGCGGGCGTAGGAGGAGACCTTATCGCGGTCCGGGAACCCGGCAGCAATGCCCCCCATAGAGGTATCATTGCCCGTTGCCACGGCAAACCGATACAGCAGGGCGGCGATCTGCTCGCGGGTTATCAGCCCCTCGGGGCTAAAGACGAACTTCCCGGTGCCGCTGGTGACGCCGCAGCCGGCGGCCCATTCTACCGCGCCGAAATACCATCTGCCGGGGCTCACGTCCGCAAAGTGCCGGAGTGTGCAGCCTGAGCAGTCCGCCCCGGCCATGCTGGACAGCACCTGCACGAACATCCCGCGGGTCATGGGGGAGCCCGGCGAGAATTTACCGCCCCCGGTCCCGTTCATGAGCCCGGCCTCCCGGGCGTATGAGACCGCCTCATAGTACCAGTCGTCGGGGCGCACGTCGGCAAAGGGGATATCCTCAAGCGATACCGCCGGAACCGGCAGAATGACCGCCGCCAGAATCACTGCCGCTGTAAGTATGAGCGAAATCGCCCTCTTTTTCCGTTTCACTGCAGCTCGTCCGTGAAGTAGGCCCTGCTGCCGGCAGCCTGCCCCCGGGCGTCCCTTATCTCCACCCGGAACCAGCCCTCCTGGCCGCTGAGCTTGAACTCCGCCTCTGTGAAGCTCTCGCCGGGGCGTACCGTCTTGCGGTAATAGTTCCTGCCGTTTTGTATCACATACAGCTTCTCAACAGGCGAGCACTTCACCCTCAGCACATCGTCACTTATCTCCATCCCCAGAAGCTTCGGTCCTGTGGACCAGTAGAAGCGGCCGTTTTTAAGGGCGTCTATAACGCTCTCCTGGGTCAGGCTCTCCGCCGCGATATAGGTGCACCCCCCAAGAGCGTCGAACTGTACGTCCCCCTTGGGGAAGACGTTATGGTTGTCGTCGGCGGCCACGCAGTATATGCGCTGGCCGGACCTTAACATCTCGTCATAGGCCTGGGGGCTGAAGCCGTACATGCCCTCAAGCTCTGAGCCGTGGTTATATATCTCCATAGCGAAAAGCCCCTCAAGATCGCAGTAGTCCGTAACGTCCTGCAATGACCAGTAGGGGTGGTTATAGCAGACCAGGAAGCCCTCCTGTACCATGCGGGCTATGTATTCGTTGATACCGGCCTTATCGTGATAGTCGCAGTGGGGCATATAGTCACCGCCCTCCCGGTCCTTTGAGGGCCGGGTATCATAGAGGTTGAAATGGAAGGTGCGCTCTATGGGCCAGTAGTCGCCCTTTTCGGTGAGGTCCGCCTCCATAGAGGGCAGGGCCAGGAAGTTTTCGTCGTCCAGCTCCTTGTGCCAGACGTATTCCCTGTGGTCGGTATAGGCTACGATGGAGTAGCCCTCTGACATATACAGCTCCTTTATCTCCTCGGGCGTAAGCCTGCCGTCTGAAACGGTGGTGTGACAGTGGAGATTTGCCTTATACAGGCCGGTCTCGGGCAGAAGTATCTGGTCTCTCATGCTATTTATCCTCCTTATATTCCGGGTTTGGGCAGGTTATTATCCAGGTATAGCCGAAGGGGTCCCTTGTGCCGGAGCCGCACCCGGCGTCGTCCGGGGCGGGGTGGGGGCGAAGGGGCCATAAGACCTCGCCGCCGCCCTCCAGAAGCGCCGATATGGCATTCTCCGCCTCTTCCGTAGAACCCATATGAACCATGAGCTTTATGTTAGTATTCGGCCCCTTTTTTTCAAAGGAGTCCCCGCCGGACATACGGGTGCAGCCGATACGGAACTCCGCGTGCATGACCTTGCCGGCCTGTTCGGGGCTTTCGCAGTTCTCCTCTGACCAGCGGGAAATGTAAATTACTTCCCCGCCGAAGGCCCTTATGTAAACCTCAAGCGCCTGTTCGCAGTCCCCGCTGAACGACAGATATGGTATCACCTCAAGCCTGCTTTTATCCATCACTTTTCTCCTTTCGGACAGTATTCTGGTCCGACTACATTATAGGTCCCGACCGCTGCAGATGTCAAGGGGAGGAAAATATTTAAAATTAACCTCTTGCTTTTTTTATTTAAGGGTGTTATAATGTGCCCGGACGTACGGAAGAAGCCGTGCGCAGATAAATTCGAGTAAATATGTACCAAGGAGGAAAACAAGCATGAAGAAAATCATTTCCCTGCTGCTGGTCCTTACGCTGATCGTTGGCTGCTTCGCAGCCTGCGGCAACGACGCCGGCAGCTCCAGCGAGAGCGGCGCCGGTTCCAGCAGCGAGGTCTCATCTGATGCGGGCAGCAGCTCCGACGAGAGCAGCTCCGAGAGTTCCGCTGAGTCCAGCGAGACCGCTTCCGGCGAGAAGTTCAAGGTGGGCATCCTGGCTCCCGCCGTTACCCACGGCTGGGTGGCCGGCGTTGCCTATCACGCCGAGGCCCGCTGCAAGGAGCTCGCCGACACCGTCGAGTACAAGCTGCTGACCAGCAACAACGCCGAGGAGATGACAAACCAGATCGACGAGCTGAAGACCTGGGGCGCCCAGGCCGTCGTGGCCTTCCCCCAGTGGGAGGGCATGGAGGACCCCATCAAGGGCCTTATAGACGAGGGCATACAGGTTGTCAACTTTGACATCGTCATCGATGTGGACGGCGTCTACCATGTGGCCGGCGACAACGTGGACATGGGCACCCAGAGCGCCCAGTACATCGTTGACAAGATCGGCACCACCGGCAAGGTGGTGGTCCTGGAGGTTCCCTCCTCCGGCTCCGTCTCTGAACTTCGCAAGAAGGGCTTTGACGAGAAGATCAAGGAGATCGCCCCCGACATGGAGATATCCTACTACTCCACCCAGTTCACCCGTGAGGCGGGCCTGAAGGACTTTGCCGACATTTTGAACGCCAACTCTCAGATCGACGCCGTGTTCTCCATGGACGACGAGACCTCTATCGGCGTGCTCCAGGCCATTGAGGAGGCCAAGCGCACAGACATCAAGGTGGTCACCGGCGGCGGCGGGTGCCAGGAGTACTTCAAGATGATGCCCGAGAACGAGAACATCTGGATCCAGTCCGCCCTTTACAGCCCCGACATGGTCAAGGACGCTGTGGACGTGGCCGTGGCCCTTCTGAAGGGTGAGAGCCCCGACAAGGAGAAGATCATCCCCACCACCATCGTGGACCGGGAGAACTGCGCGGATCACCTGGACGAGAAGTCCCCCTACTGATGAATAAGCTTTGAATTGACCGGAGCAGAAGGCTATGGCGCACACGTCATAGCCTTTCTGTGGATTATAGAGGAGGTTTCGGGTATGACCCTTCAAATGCGCGGCATATACAAGTCCTTCGGCGCCAACGACGTGCTGCGGGACATCGACTTCGCCGTATCGCCGGGCGAGATATGCGCCCTTCTGGGGGAGAACGGCGCGGGCAAGTCCACACTTATGAACATCCTTGGGGGCGTGCTGCCCGCGGACCGGGGCACGATAGCCCTGGACGGGGGAGAGGTGCGCTTCAAGAGCCCCGCGGAGTCCCTTTCGGCGGGTATCGCCTTCATCCACCAGGAGCTGAACCTGGTGAACGACCTTTGCATCTATGAGAATATGTTTATAGGCCGGGAGCTGAAGTCAAAGTCCGGCCTGCTGGACGCCAAGACCATGTGCGCCCGGTGCCAGGAGGTATTTAAGCGCATGGACGTGGACCTGGACCCCCGCATGATGGTGCGGGAGCTGGACGCCTCCTACAAGCAGATAGTGGAGATAGCCAGGGCGCTTTTGATGGAGGCCTCCATAATAATCATGGACGAGCCCACCACCTCCCTGACGGACCCGGAGATAGACCGGGTATTCGACATGATGCGCACCCTGAAGGGCCAGGGGGTGGCCATGGTGTTCATCTCCCACAAGCTCCGGGAGGTCATGGCCGTATGCGACCGGTACACCGTCCTGCGGGACGGCTCCATGGTTGCTGCCGGCAAGGTGGAGGACACCGGCGTGGACGAGCTTGCCCGGCATATGGTGGGCCACGAGGTCCGCACCGAGTCCCTGCGCCGGGAGCGGGAGCTGGGGCCCGAGGTGCTGCGTGCCGAAAGCCTCTCCCAGGAGCGGCATTTTGAGGACGTGAGCTTCTCCGTCCGGGCGGGGGAGGTGCTGGGCTTCACGGGGCTTCTGGGCGACGGCCGCAGCGAGCTGTTCCAGGCCGTCTTTGGCAGCGGCGGCAGGTATCAGGGGCAGGTATACCTTGAGGACCGGCCCATAACCGTGCGCGGCACCCGCCAGGCGGTGGAGCTTGGCATAGGCTACGTGCCCAGGGACCGCAAGGAGAACGGCATAATAAAGGACATGAACATCCTGGAAAACGGCTCCATAGTCACATGGCCCCGGCAGTCGAAGGGCGGCTTCATCAGCTGGGAGCGGGTGCGCGGGGATTTCCGGCGGCTTAAAGAGGAGCTGAAGATAAAAATGGCCGGGGAGGAGGAGCTGATAGGCAGCCTCTCCGGCGGCAACCAGCAGAAGGTGGTGCTGGCGAAGTGGCTGAACTCAGAGCCAAAGGTGCTGATCTTCGACAACCCCACCCAGGGCGTGGACGTGGGCGCCAAGGAGGACATCTACGACACCATACTTGAGCTTGCGGACAATAATGTGGCGGTCATAGTGCTCTCCAGCGAGGCCCAGGAGATAATACGCCTGTGCGACCGGGCGCTGGTGATGTACCATGGCCGGGTCCAGGGAGAGCTAAAGGCCGGGGAGATAACCGAGCAGGAGATCATGCGGCTCGCGACAGGCGCGTGAATCGAAAAGAGGAGGGCATACATATGGAAAACGCACAAAACAGTAAGGGCAGGCAGCTCCTTACAAAGCTGCAAAACCAGTGGCGCAATAACCCCCTGTTCAGCACGGGCATAGCGCTGGCGGTGATGGTGATAGTCCAGACCATAGCCCTGAGCATGAACACCAGCTTCGACTCCTTCGGGGCCTGGGCACAGAACTGGATACAGAACTGGATATCGCTGCTTCGGGGCAACGCGGGTATCGGCATCATCGCCCTGGGCATGACCTTCGTCATCATATCCGGCGGCATAGACCTGTCGGTGGGCTCTGTCTACGTGACGGTGGGCGCGTTCATAATGGTGATGCTGAACACCGGCGAGGGCGGACTGCTGGCGGGCATTGGTATAACCGGCGTGCCGGCGATACTTATCGGGCTTATAGCCGCCATGTTGCTGGGCAGCCTCTTGGGCGAGAGCAACGGCCTCTTGATATCCAACGGCAGGATGCCGCCCTTTATCGCCACCCTGGGCTCCATGCAGATACTGCGCAGCGTGACCCAGTACTTCATGAAGGCCCAGCGCACCGAGCTGCCCGAAGGGTATAAGAGCATCGCAAGGCTCTCTATAGGCGGCCAGCAGCTGATGCCCATAATCTACTGGGCGCTGCTGGCGGCGGCCATGTACGTCATCTCGAAGAAGACCACCTTCGGCCGGTACGTGTTCGCCATCGGCTCTAACGAGCGCACCACACGGCTGTCCGGCGTGAACGTCCGGGCGGTAAAGCGCAAGGTCTACGCCCTGACAGGCTTCCTTGTGTCCATAGCGGCGGTGATACAGACCTCCCGCATAGGCTCCATGGACTACGCCAGCGCGGGCAGCGGCTTCGAGATGGACGCCATCGCCTCGGTCATAGTGGGCGGCACCAGCATGTCCGGCGGCCGCGGCTCCATAGTGGGCACGGTCTTCGGCACGCTCATAGTGGCGGTGATGAACAACCTTCTGAACCTTATCGGCGTGGATCCGTACCTGAGCGCGGCCTTCAAGGGCGCGATAATCATCGGCGCGGTGTTGCTGCAGCGTAAGGACAAGGCGTAGGACAGGAAGAAAAATTAAAAAAATCGAAAAAAACTCTTGCATTTTGGCGCGCGATATGCTAAAATATAGGAGCTGTCCGGGTGTGGCGCAGTTGGTAGCGCGCTTGACTGGGGGTCAAGAGGCCGTGAGTTCAAGTCTCGCCACTCGGACCACCAAATCCCTAGAAACTATGCGGTTTCTAGGGATTTTTCTTTTTCCCGAGATAAGGGAAAAACGGCTGTTTTCCCTTATCTGACTACCTTTTGACTACTTTCCGAAAAATCGTCCATGGCCTGACTACCTCCGGCCAGATATTTCTCCAGCTGGATGACGGAGGCCGCCGTATCCTCTTTCGCAAGATGGGTGTACACGTTGGCGGTCATTTCGATGGAGGAATGGCCCAGCAGGTACTGTGCCGTCTTTAGGTCGATGCCCGCCCGGTAAAGATTGGTCGCGTAGCTATGACGCAGCATATGCGCCCTTACCTCGCAGGGAGCCTCTCGCTTCACGATGTCCCACATCCGGCGAAAGCCGCTCTGGGTCATGGGTTCGCCTGCCGCGCGGGTGACAACGTAGATTCCCAGGCGCGGCGTCTCTTTGAGGATGGCCTGAAGCGGCTGGGGAATGGGCACGGTGCGGTGGGAGGCTTTGTTTTTGAGCTCCTGGGAGGTGTCCACCAAGGTGCCGACAAAAGCCACGGAGCGGTTCACCGTCAGCTTGTCCCCCTGGATATCCCCCCATTGGAGCCCCAGAGCCTCTTCCCGGCGCAGACCGCAGTAGAGGCACAGCCCCACGAAACACCGGGCACGGGGATCGCTGAGGTTCGCCATAAGCGCCTCCTGCTCCTCCAGGGTGAGATGTGTCTTTTTCTGGGGCTTGGCGTGAGGCGTGGTCTTGACGCCCTCGGTGGGGTCGGTCAAAATTAAGCCATTCTGCCGGGCCGTGGTGAACAGCTGCCGCATGGTGAGCAGGACCTTGTGCTGCATGGAATCAGACAGGCCAGCCACGCCTTTCATCACCTGCTGGATATGTACCGGGCGCACATCCCGGAGTCTCTGGGTGGCGAGGTACGGCAGGATGTGTACATTGTAGGCATTTCGGTACATGGCCTGGGTATTAGCCCGAAGGTCGCTCTTGTATGTAGCAAACCATGTTTTCGCCCACTCGTCCACGGTGGTGGTGTCCCCCACAACTAGGCCCTGCTTGTCTTGGTCCCGCAGAGCATCGGCGGCCTGGTTCACCTCGGCGATGGTGCGGCCATAGACCAGCTTCTGCCGGCCGTCTGACAGGGTGACTTTCTTTTGATAGCGTCCATCCTTTCTTTTTTTCATGAAAATAAAAACCGTCCTTTCTGCAAAGGGAAAATACGTTCCCTCTTGCTTTTAAGGGCGGGATGGGGTACAATATCGTTGTCGAGGCGATGTGTGCCCTACCCGGCCCATTGCTTGCCGCTCCTGGTGTTCCAGCACCGGGGTGGCTTTTTTATGGGCTATAGTATTAAAAAGGAAGCTCATCAATGTCATCCTCGTCCAAGTTTTCTGGGCTATTTCTCCATTCCGGCAAGATGCCACGTGCAAAAAAGAAAGTCTCCCCACCGCAATACGGGCAATAACGTGCGTTGTCTGGCAAATGCGCTGCATCTTCACAACACGACACACTTCCAGGGGATGGTAAATCAGCTTGTGCTACACAGTGGTTTGCTAGGCGGGCTCCACAAATTTGACAAAAATCTCCGGCTATGTTAGTTTCCTCATTTTTACAAATTGGGCAAGAATAAGGCTTGCCCAATTCATTGACATTTAGGCTTGAATATATCATAGCATTTTCTCCTTCGTCATACAAGAATTCCCTTTCTCCGCATACTGGACAATACTCCCATCCGTATTTACTGGCATTTTTGCTTTTACAGATTTTGCATGTAAAGTAATGGCTGAAAAGTCTCGCGATCTGTAAATCATATGAGTCTTTTAATTTGTGGCTTTTTTGTAATCCGTTGGCATTATACCACTGCCTATAATATGTAATTCTTTGATGTGCCGCAGGATTAGATATGCGACAATTTTGGCTTAGCCATTTTTGATAGATAAGTTGACCTTTGCTAAGAATAGCTACCGCTGCGTGGGGCACCAAAAGATATGCGGCAAATGTATCTGCTTCATCCTCCAACTGATTATAGAGTACATCACTTATAGTGCTTCGGAAGAGGCGGGTCTCTTTATACTTGATGTGATGTTTCAACCAGAGATGGCCTATTTCGTGTGCAATATTCCATCGATACCGATTACTTTTGGTTTTATTTGCGTCTATATCGTTATAGTAAATAAGAGTTCTTTCTGTACTAACGTCATAATCTGAACAGGCATCATCAGTTTGCGTATATTCAATCATCTGTTTCCGAGTCAACTGATAGCGTTTACAGTGCACGCTGTATGGTATAACACGACACTTTGGTAATGCCTTAGCCATTGCCTTAACAGGAACCGGTAATCCTATATTGACACCTGCTTTTTTACAATGCATTACAAAAGATAGAACGGATTTTTTAATCTCTACCTTACGCTGTTTATTCATCGGTATCCTCATCTACATAATCCTTAGAAAAATAATCAGGAAACGCATTTTCTAAAACGGTCATCATCCGTTTTTGGTCCTGCTCGGGCATTGTTTTATGTGCACGGGCGATACGACGCATATCATGACTCTTTATACTTTCGAGCTCGCCCTCCAGGGCGGGCGCTTTTTTGTTTTCGGAGATTTCTGCTCCGAGGCGTTCCTGTTCCGCTGTTAGGAGTCTGATTTCTTTTTCAGCTTCGGCACGTTGCTCATCATTCTCAGCAAAGTCCAGTTTGGCGCTCCAAAGACGCAGGCTATCTTGTACTTTGAACAAGGCAACATCTAGCTGCGCCGCTAAATCAGCGCCAATAAGGTAGTCTGTAGACACGGAAAAATGTGCAGCTAATTTCTGGATGGTTGCCATTTCTGGAGTAGACCCTTTTTTCCATTTTACAACAGCAGACCTATTTAGTTGTACATCGCCCCCTTCTACCGCTTTTGACTCGCTCTCCCCTTTCTTTTTACACAACATTGAAAACACATCATAAAAGACAAAAGCCATAGAAAACAACGCTCCCTTTTTGTGCAAAGCAACAATGTTTCCCGAAGTCAACAAAAAGGCTTGACTGTTTACCAAAGACAACGTATAATAAGCCCATAGGTTGACCACGGGCAACAAAAGCGGATGCACTTGTGATATTGACTTTAGACAACGTAATAATATCACAAACGCTTACCAAGGTCAACACCATAATAATAAGGAGGTGAAATTTCGTATGCCTGCACAATGGACCGCGGATATTATTGGGCAAATGCATTTGAATTGCATAACGTCCAAAGAGCTGGCCAAAGAGGTTGGCTGGCATGAAAAGTACCTGAGCGCAGTAATGAATGGTCACAGGAACCCAAAGGAAGCAAGGGAGAAGTTGACTGCGGCACTCAGCAAGTTAATCGCTAAAAGAAAGGAGTAACCAAGTGGACATTGAAATCCGAAAGGTGCCATTCATGGACACCGAACTGATGGCCGCCCGCGACAATGAGGGCAACATCTATGCGGGTGTGAGCTACATCTGTAATGGTATCGGCCTGAGCAGGAACGAAAAGGATAGGCAGGTTAAGAACGTACAGAAAGATAGAGTTCTTATGAAAGGGTGCGGCAAATTTGCCGCAGGGGTCTTTGACCCGAATAACGAAACGGTTGCCCTTAAGCTGGAGTACCTTCCCCTCTGGTTGGCGAAGATAAACATCACCCCGACAATGGAGAGGGAAACCCCTGAGCTGGCAGAACGACTGGAACAGTACCAGCTGAAAGCAAAGGATGTGTTGGCCGCAGCATTTTTGCCGCAAATGCAGCCCAAGCCTCAAGAGCCGCACTCTTACCCGCCTAAGAGCACATCAGCTGGAGAAGTGGCCTCCCTGCTGAAAGTCCTTCGCGCGACCATGAAAGAGAACAAACGGCCAGCTGAAACCATTTCCCGTCAGGTTGAACTTAGCTGCAAACAGTTTGGTGTGGAAACGGTTGGCGACTTTGTAGGCCACAGCCCCTTTGAACAGCTGACTATCTGCTTGATAGAGGGGGGCCCGATATGAAACCCAAAACACTGGAAGAAGCCTGCACGGCCCTGACGGTGGCCCTTGTGGATTGCCTGGAAGTGCTGGGCCTCGCTCGGGATGAACCCCAGCCTACCACCCGCCTGTACACCTACGACGACCTGGCGCAAATGCTGGGCAAGTCCAAGAGCACGGTGCGGGAATGGGTACGCGCTGGGAAATTCGGAGAGCCGGTGACGGTGGGAAACTCCACCAGGGTGACCCAGGCCGGAGTGGACAAGTTCATCGCCGACCACAGCGGCCCCGTGAAAAAGCAGCCCAGCAAGGCCCGAACGCGCACAAGCCGAACGGTGGCCGCCCACCAGGGCCAGCCGTTGGGAATATGAAAGGAGTGAAATCGTGGCCAAGTTCTATTTTACCTACGGCTTCGATACGAGGTACCCCTTTTTTGGGGGCTGGACAGAAATCGAAGCTCCAAGACAAAGCGATGCCTGCACCATTTTCAAAATGTACCACCCTGACCGGCCTGACAGCGCCGGGAGGCTTAACTGTTCCGGGATATACACGGAAAGTGAATTTCAGAACAACAAAGCCTATGTAGACGCACACTGCGGCCGCGGCTGCCGTGAGCGAATCACACTCACCCGAGAGGTGCCCGCATTGAAAAGCGAGGCCCCTTGATGTACGGCCCGCAAGACTACATACTGTTCTTCTTAGCCCTTGCCATTTTCCTGGGCGGCCTTGCCCTGCTGGGCACCATCATTGAATGGCGGGAGAACAGGAAAGCAAAGCGGCAGGAGCGGCAGCTACATAATCTCAACCGCAGGGAGGACTTTCGCCGCAGGCACACCAGCTACCTGGCACAGATGCAGGAGATGCTGGAGAGCGTGGAGGGGAGGAAAGGCGCGTGGAACATGACATCAGCCTGACCCTCTCCCGCCTGGGCCATTACCTGGCCCAGCTGGAACGGCAGCACGCTACCAGCGCCTATACTCAGCCTTTTCGAGAGGCGCTGGGGACATTGGAAAGACTACGAGCGCTCCAAGAGGAGGCCCAAGCAAAGCAAAAGGCCCTATTCGCAACCGCCGCCAAGCAACGCGAATAAAGGCCACAATCAAACCCGAAGGGTCTGTATTCATTATAGCACAGCTCCTCCGAGAACGCAAGGAGGAATTTCTGTGAATCCCATGAAAGACAGTGTGGCCATTATGGATGACATCATGGATCGTGTGACTCAGACCGAGATGTGGAATAACATCCTGATGACTGACCCGCTGATTCAAGACGCCGAAGAAGAATTGAGCGGCTATCTGGAAGCCCTGGAAGGTATCATACCCAGCAAGCAGATAGAAGATCTTAGGTCGGCAGCCTGGGGGTTGTCTAACGCAACAGACTATCCCGCCATCCTCTACGGTATGCGGGTGGCTCAGGCTATCCAGGATGTGACCGCAAATCCAGCCACCCTCTCCCAGTGCATTCTGGACCGGGTGACAAAACGCAGGGGGGGATAACCCGTGCAATTGCAGCTTAGCCCCCTCAGCCCAGCTGAACAGGCCGTAGCCGCCCAAAACGCCTACATGATTTCCCGGTTCCTTGCGGCCAACCGGCTCCCGGCAGATGACTGGTGGGACGTGGTGGTGTTCCGCTACCTGCTGACCGTGAAAAACTGGTTTTCCCGCCCGGAGTTGTACAAGTACGAGTTCAGCACACTTGCTTGGCAGGGAATGCGGTCGGCGGTAGATAATGAGCGGCGAAAGCAGAACCGCCGCATTCAAACTATCAGCCTGGATGAAGTCATACCCGGCACCGAGGGCCTCACCTGGGCCGACATGGTGACAGAGGACAACCTGGACTACACTCCCATACGGAGGTGCGATAAGTGAAAACATCCTATGATTTGGAGTATCTGCCCAAGCCCCGGAAAAACGGCAGCAGAGAGGCCCCGGAAATCACGGAAATCAAGAGCTTTCTGGCTTGTAAGCGGCAGAATATGTGCTTTGAGTATGACAATGCCCAGCAAGCCCGCAACCGGCTGAAGGTGGTTCAGCGTTTCCGAAGCGGGAATGGCCTGCAAGAGGTTTTTGAGTGCTATCGGTCGGATAGCTGCGTGTATGTAGTACGCATCAAGAAAAAGGCCGCCCTAAATTCAATCAAGTAAATCCAAAGGAGGTACCTTTCATGATCAAAGTTGAAATCACAGGCGAGAACCCGTTGGAGGTTTTCGCCCAGGCAGCAGTCTACGGAGTAAAACTCCTGCAGATCCCGGAGGTGTCCGAGGCTTCCGACCTAGTCCTGAACATGGAGAAGCACTGGAAAGCTACCAAGCAAGCGGCTGGCGCTCCCGATATGGGAAATCCCATATCGAAGCCAACCGCCCCCGCAGTGCCGCCTGAGCGCGACACCCTGACCCCGGAGCCCGAGTCCCCTGCCGCCGATCCGGCGCCGGAGAAAGCGCCGACTGCTGAGAAGATCCCCACGATGGAGGAAGTTAGGGCCGCAGGTGTGGCCGCCGGGCAAACGTACGGCAACCCGAAAGTGAAAGCCATCCTGAAGGAGATGGGTGTCGCAAAGATGTCCGAGTTGGCCGAGGGCGACCGGGTCGCGTTCCTTCAGAAGCTGGAAAGCCTGGGTGATGGCGATGCCTGATGTTCACGCCCTGCTGGGGCCGTCCAGCGCAGCCATGTGGATGGCCTGTCCGCCCAGCGCACGGCTGGGGGAGAACATAGAGGATACCGGCAGTGACTACGCCCGGGAGGGCACTTTGGCCCACCGCATCGGTGAACTGTTCCTCCGCAAGCAATGGGAGGGCGCTGACATCGAAAAGGAACTGGAAACCGCTGTGAATGACCCAATGTTCTCCGCATCTATGTACGAGTACATGACCGCCTATGCCGACTTTGTGGAGGAACGTATGGCGGAGGCAAAGGCCAAATGTACGGACCACCGTATCTTTATAGAGCAGCGGATCAGTTTCACGGATTACGTCCCTCACGGTTTCGGTACCTCGGATGTGGTGATCATTGCCGATGGGCAGATGGAGGTAATAGACCTGAAGTACGGCTCGGGAATCCCGGTCAGCGCGGAGGGGAACCCGCAAATGCGTATTTATGGCCTGGGCGCTTACCTTGCTTGGAGCTGGGCCTACGACATCCAAAAGGTACGCATGACCATCTTTCAGCCCCGGCTGGACAATATTTCCAGCGACACCATGACCATCACCGACCTGATGGAATGGGCGGAGAAGGAGCTGAAGCCGAAAGCCAAGCTGGCCTGGGAGGGCAAGGGGGATTTTAACCCCGGCGAAAAGCAATGCAAGTGGTGCAAGATATCTGCCACCTGCCGGGCTCGGGCAGAGTACCAGATGGAGCTGGCCAAATACGACTTTGCACCGCCCTCCACTTTGGATGAGAGCGAGATTGCCAATATTCTGACCCGGCTACCCGCGTTCAAGGCTTGGGCGGAAGATGTGGAGGACTATGCACGGAACGCCGCCGTGAACCTCGGTGTCCACTTCCCTGGCTACAAGGTGGTCGAGGGACGGAGCAACCGCAAGTACGCAGACGAGGCCGCCATCGCCGACCTGCTGTGCAAAGCGGGGTACCAGGAAACCGCCATCTACAAGCCCAAAGAGCTGCTGGGCATCACAGCGATGGAGAAGCTGGTGGGCAAGAAAAAACTTGAAACACTGGCAGGAAAACACATCATTAAACCCGAAGGCGCCCCCACGCTGGTGCCCCTGAGCGACAATCGCCCTGAACTGAACACAGCTGAAAAAGCGGCTGAGGATTTCGCTGACTAAAATTTTTATAACACAAAGGAGATAATCAAAATGGCAGAAAAAGCAAATACCCCCACCAAAGTGATCACCGGCAAGTGTCGCCTGTCCTTCGAGCACATCTGGAAGCCCAACAAGATGAATGAGGATTCTAAGGCCAAGTTTAGCGCCAGCATCCTCGTTCCCAAAACGGACAAGACTACCCTGCAGAAGGTCAAGGCCGCCCAGGAGGCCGCCATCAAGGAGGGAATCACTAGCAAGTGGAGGGGCAAGAAGCCCGCCAACCTGAAGCTCCCCCTGCGGGATGGCGATGAGGAAAGGCCCGATGACCCCAACTATGCCGGGTGCTACTTCCTCAACGCTACCTCCAACAACAAGCCCGGCATCGTTGACCTGTCCCGACAGGAAATCACCGATGAGGATCTGGTGTACAGTAGCTGCTACTGCCGGTTCTCTCTGAATTTCTACCCCTTCGATGTCAACGGCAACCGTGGCGTTGCGGCCGGCCTGAACAATGTCCAGAAGGTGAGTGACGGCGAACGGCTGGGCGGCGGCAGCAGGGCTGAGGATGACTTCCTGGATGAACTGCTGGAGGATGACGATGACCTCCTGTAAAGAGCCAGGGCTCGACTTACCCGCTATCCTTAACGACTTAGAGGATCTTCAATTTCAAATGACCTGCGCCCTCAATGCCCTGAACGCTATCCACGCCGCGATGTCCTGTGGCGAGTACAATCCGACAGGTTACCTGGACGGATTGTATGGGATACATAATCACATGGACAACCTCAACCTGGAAACCAACAATAAACTGGCTGAGATACGTGTAATTCTGAAAGCGAAAACGGCAACTTAAAACGGAAACCCCGTCAGCCAGCGGTGGCTGGCGGGGATTTTCCAAAAATAGAGGTATACAACATATGGAACACTTAGGAGACATCACCGCCATAGACGGCCATGCCGCGCCCACGGTGGACGTGGTAATCGGCGGCTCCCCCTGCCAGGGGCTTAGTATAGCCGGAAAGCGGCAGGGGCTTACTGACGAGCGCAGCGGGCTGTTTATGGAGCAGATCAGAATCATAAAGGAGATGAGGCAGGCAGTTGCAGAGCGAGGAAACAAGGGCCGGTTCATCCGTCCCCGGTACATGGTGTGGGAGAACGTCGTCGGGGCACTTAGCAGCAACAAATCCGCCGACTTCCAGGCCGTCCTTGAGGAAACGGCGAAAATTGCGGACCCGGCCGCCGTTATACCTGGACCTCCAAAGGGCAAGTGGGCCACCAGCGGATGCATCATGGGAGACGGATGGTCGATCGCTTACAGAGTTCTCGACGCTCAGTTTTGGGGAGTGCCCCAGCGTAGACGTAGGATCGCGCTTGTCGCAGATTTTGGAGGCCAATCCGCACCAGAAATACTCTTTGTCTGCAAAAGCGTGTGCGGGGATATTGAACCGGGCCAGCCGGAGAGGGAAGCCTCTGCCCCCGGAGCTGGAGGCGGCGCTGATTCTGCAATCACGCTTAGAATGAGGGCTGGGTGCGAGGGCGGCGGCAAAGGCGCACTCCTTCAGACAGAGAAATCCGGGACGCTTGCCTGCCGCAATGATCAGGCGCTTTTTATCGCCGAGCCCGCAGATGGACAGGAATACATCGTGTGCCTGAATGACCAGGGCGGCAGTTTGATGGACATCAGCGCCGACAAGGTTGGTACCCTCCGGGCGGAGGCCCACGGCCACCAGCCAGTGGTGTGCGCCGGATTCAAGCCCTTTGCAGGGGCAAAGGCCGGGAGCATCGGCTACCAGCCGGAGCAGGCCCCCACCCTCACGGCGGAGCAGGAATGCGCCGTGTATGAAAATCACGGTCAAGACAGCCGCCTTAATGGCCCGCTGGACGTGGCACCAACGGTGTCCAGCACATACGGCATGGGCGGGAACAACACCCCGCTGGTGATGGCCACAGGGCAGGCCAACGCGGAAATCACAATAGACGCCAGCCCCACCCTTAACTGCAACCATGAACAGCCCATCGTGGCCGCCGTGGACTGCCGCAACGGCAGAGAGAGTCCCGAGGTGAACGGTACCCTGCAGGCTAAGAGCACAGGTGGCCAGAGCCTCAACCTAAACAACGTGGTACGGCGGGCCCGCATTGTGCGCCGCCTGACGGAGCTGGAATGTGAGAGGCTGCAGGGCTTCCCGGACGGCTGGACAGACATCGGCCCCTGGATTGACAGCAAGGGCAAAAGGCACAAGGAATGCACCGCCAGCGCCCGGTACACGGCCCTGGGCAACTCCATAGCCATACCGCCTTGGGCCTGGGTATTGAAGCGCCTGTGCGCCTGCTACGAGCGTCCCGCCACGATGGCAAGCCTCTTTGACGGCATCGGCGGCTTCCCGCTGATCTGGGAGCGGCTCAACGGCCCCGGCACCTGCCTGTGGGCCAGTGAAATAGATGCGTTCGCTATGGCGGTGACAAAATACCATTTCAAATAATTGGAGGAACATTCTATGGGATTTATGGATGCCATATCTAGTGAGGACAGAGTAGAAGTTAAGTTCTCGACTTTTTACACCATGATGCGGGAGTCCGTGAAAGCGGAACTGATGATGAATGCCATCAACTGCGAAGTGCCATACCTTTGTATCCGCGAAATGATGACAGGCAAAAAGGAAACTCTTCCAGCTGAAGGTGTGTCGCATGAGTAAAGTATTCCCCCGCGGCTACACCATTTTTAACTGCGACCGTCGACACGGTAATTACTGCAGTGCCGACTGCGGCTACAAGAAAACCTGCCAGCGGCCATGTAAAAACAGCCCGGAAAAGTGTGGGCAGGCAAGGCCGCAGGTACATATCAAACAGAAAAGGAGCTCAACAAAATGAAGAAAAGAATTATTGCGATCGTGCTCGCTGCCTCTTTGGCCCTTATCCTTTTCGGATGCCGGGAATCGGACCGAGTGTCCTACAACGTGTCCCAGCAGGCGGACAACTTCAACATCACCCGGCGGCTGGTGGCCATAAACACCCGCACGGACAAACCAGTGCTGGAGGTGATCGGGAACTTCGCCATTTCCAACAGCGCGCACAACGAGCTGAAGGTCATTGTGGAGGTGGGCCATGAGAGGTATAAAAAGCACTATGTTTACCTGAACGAGTGGATCACCTACACGGTGAAGGACCTGAGCGGCGTGTTCGCCGACCCGTACCACTATGAGGTGAACTTCCTGCCCCAGATGATCCAACCCTTCACGGTGATAAGCGATGACTGAACTGAGTATCGACATAGAAACCTACTCCAGCGTAGACCTGACCAAAACAGGTGTGCGGCCTTATGTGGAATCCCCGGATTTCCGCCTCCTGCTGATCGGCTACAAGCTGGGGGAGCAGCTCGCCCAGCTCATCGACCTGGGCGAGAATGAATCACAGAAAGCCCTCACCCTCCTGCCCCCTGAGCCCTCCAGCATACCAGAGGGCAGCTTGAAAAAATTCACAGAACTGCTGACCGACCCGGATATCATCAAAACCGCCCACAACGCCAGCTTTGAACGGACCTGCCTCGCAAAAGCCTTCGGCCTGGAGCTGCACCCGGAGCAATGGCGCTGCACGATGGTGCAGGCCGCTACCCTGGGACTGCCCAGCGCCCTGGCAGAGGTGGGGGCCGCGCTGGGATTGGAGAAGCAGAAGCTGACCGAGGGTAAGGAACTGATCCGCTTTTTCTGCAAGCCCGCCCCGGACGGCCACCGTCGGCTGCCATCAGAGGCCCCGGAGAAGTGGGAGCGGTTCAGGCAGTACAATGTGCGGGACGTGGACGTGGAGGCGGACATCAAGGGGCGGCTGGCCCGGTTCCCCCGGCCCCAGGCAGAGCACGATGCATGGGTGCTGGACCAGCGGATCAACGACCGGGGGATACGGATAGACACCGGCCTGCTGGAAAATGCCCTGGATTTGGACAGGGCATTTTCGTTCCGGCTTCGGGCAGAGGCCCGAGATTTGACCGGACTCCAGAACCCCCGCAGCGACGCCCAGCTGAAACGGTGGTTGGCAGGGCGCGGCGTAGAGACGGACAGCCTGGACAAAGAAGCCCTCCCGGCCCTGCTGGAGAGCGCCCCGGACGAGATCACCCGGCGGGTCCTGCAGCTGAGGCAGGAGATGGGCAAGACCTCCGTGAAGAAGTATGAGGCCATGCAAAGGGCCTTGTGCCAAGATG
The DNA here is from genome assembly GCA_910584745.1 of uncultured Eubacteriales bacterium. GTDB lineage: Bacteria > Bacillota > Clostridia > Oscillospirales > Acutalibacteraceae > Acutalibacter. The sequence goes on along the minus strand of CAJUDG010000001.1, from coordinate 49,208 downwards.
GGCGGGTACATAACACCCTGCAATTTTACGGTGCTGGACGGACAGGCCGCTGGGCCGGGCGGGTGGTGCAGACCCATAACCTGCCCCAAAACAAGCTAAAAGACCTGGCTCTCGCCCGCCAGCTGGTAAAGGAGGGAGACTTTGAAATGCTGGAAATGGCCTTTGGCTCCCCCAGCTTCGTCCTCTCCCAGCTGATCCGCACGGCCTTTATTCCCTCCGAGGGCTGCCGGTTCATCATCGCGGACTACAGCGCCATAGAGGCCCGTGTGCTGGCTTGGCTGGCCGGAGAGAAATGGGTGCTGGACGAATTCACCGGAGACGGCCTGATTTATGAGGCCACGGCGGCTATGATGTTCCACGCCGAGAAAAACGACATCAAAAAGGGCGGGCCGAAAGCCGACCTGCGCTCCAAAGGCAAGGTGGCGACCCTGGCCTGCGGGTACCAGGGCAGTGTGGGGGCGCTTATCAATATGGGCGCCCTGAAAAGCGGGATCCCGAAGGACGAACTGCCGGGCATCGTGAAGCGCCGGCGGGAGGCCAACTCCCATATCGTGCGGTACTGGTATGACGTGGAGAACGCCGCCATTAACGCCGTGCAGGGCCAGCCTTCCACCCTGGCCCACGGCATCCACTTTGAGTGCGAGGCCGGGTACATGTTCATTACCCTACCCTCGGGCCGTAAGCTGGCCTATTTCAAGCCTGAGCTCCGCCCGGAGCCGCAGTATGTACCTACATGGGCAAAGGTCAGAGCGGCAAGTACACCCGGCAAAAGACCTACGGCGGCAAACTGGTGGAGAACATCACCCAGGCCACCGCCAGGGACTGCCTGCGGGACGCTATGACCGCCCTGGATGCCGCCGGGTACAATATTGTGTTCCATGTACATGACGAGGTGATAGCGGATATGCCAATAGGCAAAGGCAGCCTTGCAGAGATGCAGGAGATCATGGGCCGCTCTTTGCCCTGGGCCCCCGGCCTGCCTCTGAGGGCGGCGGGATTCGAGGCCAGATTTTATCAAAAGGATTGAGGTGACCACCATGCCAGGCTTGCAGTACGACGGCAATATCCATGTCGCTGTGTTTACGTCCAGAAAGGCCAAGACCGGCAAAAACAAAGAGCTCCCCTGGTCAACATTCCTGGATTCTCTGCTGACCACGACCCGCACCAAAGAGAACCTGCAGGATTACTTCAAAATGGGCAAAGAGGAACAAGACGCCCTAAAGGACGTGGGTGGCTTTGTAGGGGGCTGGCTGAAGGAGGGACGCCGCAAGGCAGACCACCTGGAACACCGCACCCTGCTCACCCTGGACGCCGACTTCGCCAAGCCCGGCCTGCTGGACGCGCTGGACCTGGTATACGGCTGTGCCGGGGCCGTGTATCGCCGATTTTGTGGTGGAATTTTATCGGATGGGTGCGCTTGCCGTTAATGATTTTGACAGAGAAGCCGACAGATTTACCCCAAAAAGTATCCTCAAAATGAACCTCCCGCAACGCGAGCTGGGCCGGCTTATCCATACCCTGCAACGGATGCTGGGGCCAGAGCACCCGCTCAATCATCGTTGGGGTGATGAGAAGGAACCGCAGGAGCAATGGGAGGCTTACATTGGATTCCTGCATGATGAGCTGGTAAAAAACCGACAGAAAGGAGCCGTGCCAAATGACAGCGATGGCTAAAACAATCAGCTTGAAAGACAGCGCTTTTGGTCAGGATATGCTAGAGGTGTTAGCTGAGAGACAGCTTGAAAAAGCCTCATATTGTGGGCTGGATATCTCCCGCTCCATTCTAACCCTAAAGGACTATCTTGTTAAGAAACTCAGCCATGGTAATTGGAGAGTTGACCCCGGCCTGTGCCAGCCGGAACTGTGCTATCTCTACCCCATCTATTTCGATTCCGTTCGTGTCCTTCTGGCGGAGCTTGTAGCCGAGTTTTTTCAGACCGGCAGGATAACATCACACCAAACTCTCATTTGTGACCCTACTATGACACCTATCTAACCACGCTCTGCAACTCCCCAAAAAGCTCGCAGTTTCTAGCCCTCCCGCCCGGCTCTGCCGGACGGTGTAGACTGCAAAGGCGCCGGCATGGCACCTTGCTTTCTCCTGCTTGTTTTTCGACCGACCTTTTTGAGCCAGTTCTGGCTGGATATTCTTCCATACCCTTGCATAATCTTGCGCTCTTTCTGGCCGGGTAGCTACTCTCTTTCACAAACCGCCACAAACGCCTGCCTCGATAAATAGCGCTCTTTGTGGTACTCGATTGCCCTCTTCGTTGGCGTACAGTTGTTTTCGCTGATAAATATTTTAATACGCATGGTGTGAAATTACAAGAACAAAATCATAGCAAAAGAAAAATCGTTTCTGGGTATTGACAGCAGAAATAATTCGTGCTATTATATCTAACGGAGTTAGCAATCAAAGAAGGTGACCACGCTCTATGGACTACACCCAACTGGCAATCCAGCTCATTGATATGCGCGCCTCTGCACCGCAAATCAAGATGGAGCGAACTATGTCCCAAATCGCGCGGGGCGAGGTCATGGCACTCAATTACTTAGCGGCTAACGGCAACCAGGCCTACCCCAAGGACATGAGCCGGGCGCTGATGTTGACCACAGCCAGGGTCGCAGCCATGCTGAAATCCCTGGAGGGGCAGGGCATGGTGACCCGAACCCCTGACCCTGCGGACAGCCGGCAGGTCATTGTAACCCTGACGGAAAAAGGAGTTGCTCTGGTGGAGGAACGCCGGACCGGGATGATTCACTCGGTGGCGAAAATGCTGGAGGCGCTGGGTGAGAGGGACGCGAAAGCCTATGTCCGCATCCAGGCGAAGCTGATAGAGCTGGGCGATATCTGGCGGTGATATTTCAAAAACAGAATATGCAGGCACCATGATTTCTATGGAGATAAGTCCTATGCGAGTAATTCGCATAGGACTTCATTTTTTAGTAGGAGGCAGTAACATGAACCCAATCATACAAGTGGAGAATTTCTCGAAAAAGTACGGGGATTTTACAGCGGTGGACGACATCTCCTTCACCGTGGATGAAGGCAGTATTTTCGCTTTCCTCGGCCCCAACGGCGCGGGCAAAAGCACCACCATCAACACCCTGTGTACCATCCTGGACAAAACGGAGGGCACACTTACCATCAACGGCCATGACGTTTCCAGGGAGCGCAGTCTGGTGCGTAAGGACATCGGCATTGTTTTTCAGGACTCAACTCTCGACACCCAGATGACCGTGGAGGAAAATCTGAAATATCATTGCGCTTTCTACAAGGTGCCGAAGAACCAGGTGCGGGAGCGTATTGATTTTGCCCTCGACCTGGTGGAACTGACCGACTGGCGGCGGGCAACCGTGGGCAGCCTGTCCGGCGGCATGAAACGGCGTGCTGAGATTGCCAGAGGGCTGGTACATGACCCGAAGGTTTTGTTCCTGGACGAACCCACCACCGGCCTGGACCCCCAGACCCGCGCCAACGTGTGGGAATACATTCAGCGGCTCCAAAAGCAGAAAAACATGACAATTTTTCTCACTACCCACTACATGGACGAGGCAGAAGTCTGCTCCAAGGTCGTCATTATGGACCACGGCAAAATCGTCGCCCACGACACGCCGGAGAACCTGAAGCACCAATACACCGGCACAGAGGTGGACGTTCTCTGTACACAGACGGAACCGTTAGAATCTGCGTTGCAGGACCGGGATGTTCCCTACCGGAAAGACGAAAACAAGCTGATGTTCCACACGAAAAAAGCCCCTGCCGCGCTGGAAATCTTGTCCGCGCACAGGGGCGAGATCACCGACTTTGAAGTAAAGAACGGAACGCTGAACGAGGTGTTCCTGGCGATAACCGGAAAGGAGATTCGAGAATGAACCCGATTACAGCGATTGTGCAGAGAAATTTACTGAATTATGTCCGCAGCAAGGGGCGGGTATTCGGCGCCCTGTTTATGTCCATGTTCATGCTGGTGATGTTCTCATTCCTGATGAAATCTTCCATGAGCGGCCTGGACGCCCCCATGCCTTACCTGATTTCCGGCGTGATTATCATGAGTGTATTCCAGGTCAGCGTCAACAATTCCTCGGATATTCTGACCGACATTTCCAGCGGCTACATGAAAGAGGTCCTGGTGGCCCCCATTGCGCGGATGCAGATTTCCATGGGGCACATTCTGTCCGGGGCGGTTATCGCTACGCTGCAAGGCGTTGTCACCATGATTTGCGGCATTGTGCTCGGCCTGCGGGTCAATATCCTGCAAATTCTGCTGCTGGCGGCGGTGATGCTGGTTGCCGCTATGGCGTTCAGCGCCATTGGCCTGTTTCTAGCTACGGTCTCCCGCAACTCCCCCGCCTTCCAGACCCTCAGCTCCATGATCATGATGCCGCTGACATTTGTGTCCGGCGCGTATATTCCTACCACCATCATACCCGGTTTTCTCCTGCCCATTGTCTATCTGAATCCGCTGACCTATACCACCTCCATTTTCCGCTATATCGCCCTGGGCGCGCACACGCTGGGCACGCAGGAGCTGGTAGAACAAGGCATGGCATTCTCGATTGGCGGGTTTATAATTACGCCGCTGATGGGGCTGGCAATAACCGCTTTGATCGGCGCTTTCTTCTTCGTGCTGTGCGTGCGCAAGTTCGACCGGGCGGACTTCTCCACCATCAAGGTCGCCACAGGTATGCGTGGCGGCGGGGCTGCGGCCAGGAGGTAGCTTATGAAATTGCAATTTGAAAATATCCTGAAAAGCTACAAGAACAAACAGGTTCTAAAGGGCATTTCCATCACCATGGGGGCGGGGGTCTACGGCCTGCTGGGCCCCAATGGCGCGGGGAAAACCACTTTAATTCGCATACTTGCCGATGTGCTTCGGCCCACAAATGGGCGTGTCCTATATGACGGAAAGGACATTCGCACGGTGGGGGACGAGTACCGGGCGAAAATAGGCTACCTGCCCCAGGACGTCAGCTTTTACGGCGATTTTACCGGCAGGGATTACCTGGAATACTCGGCGGCGCTGAAAGGGATGGACGAATTCCGCGCGAAAGAGCGGATTGAGGAATTGGCCCGCAGCGTCGGCCTTTGGGATGATTTGAAACGGAAATGCGCCGCTTATTCCGGCGGTATGCAGCGCAGGCTGGGCATTGCCCAGGCCCTTTTAGACGACCCGAAAATTTTGATTCTGGACGAACCCACCTCCGGCCTGGACCCCTATGAGCGGATCAAGTTCCGAAACATTATCTCCGCCTATGCGAAGGATAGGCTGGTGCTGCTCTCCACCCATATCGTGTCCGACGTGGAGCATATCGCCGCAAAGATCATGATGATGGAGTACGGCAATATCCAACACATCCACACCAGTGATGAATATATCAAAATGATGGAGGGCCGGGTCTGGCTCACAGAGATGCCCGCCGAACAGCTTGTAGATTATCAGAACCGGGCTGTTATAAGCAATGTCCGGGCGAAGGGCGGCACCATGGAGGTGCGCATCATCAAGGACACAAAGCCGGTTCCTGACGCTGTGCAGACCGCGCCAACGCTGGAGGACGCATATCTGTATCTTTTCAACTATCTGCCCCAAAGGGCCGGGAGGTAATGTGATGTCATTGTTTCGATTTGAACTGCGAAAACTGCTTCTCAATAAGAGCACTCTGTTTCTGCTGATTTGCCTGCTTGCCCTCTATAGCGTTGTCGGCTTGACCTCCACCGTGTTCCTGATTGGCGGCAGTGAAAGCTATCGAGCTTACGAGAAAATATCCGCCGGCTGGGAGGGGCCTCTTGACCCGGAAAAAGCCGCCGAAGCGGAAAAGGTTTATCAGGAGGTCAGCGCCCGGTACGGCACCGATTCCCGAGTAATTGCCCGGAGCATCAAGGACCAGCCGGAGATCATCCTGGCAGTGAACTACCACGATTACGCCGAACGGATAGAGGAATACCGAAACAGCACCCCGCCGGAGGGCGTCGCCGAGCCGAAGTTTGCCAATATCCTGCTGTGGGAGAACCTGTTCAACAACTGGGGCGAGCACATGATGCAGTTCCTGCTGTTTGTGCCGCTGACCTTTGTTATTGCCCCGGTGTTCGCCGTGGAGCGCTCCAGCGGCATGGATAACCTGATTTTAAGCTCCCGGAACGGCAGAGGGAAAATCATCACAGCAAAGCTGTTGAGCGCACTTGTTGCGTCCACGGTCGTGGTCGCGCTGTATCTGGCAGCGACCTTCCTGTTTGGCTTTCTGCCCCATGGGAGCTTCCACGGCTGGGACGCCGCCATCCAGTCTATTCCCACCTATGCCGAGTCCATGTTCCCGTGGAAGGTCTGGCAGCTTGCTGCGGTAGGGGCCGTGTGGCTCATTTTTACCGGCGCGGTCTACAGCCTGATTATCTGCTTTGTTTCCTCCCGCATGAAAAGTCAGATAGGTACGGCGGGGGTCAGCTTGGCGGTGATGTTTGTGAATGTTGGGCTGGCAGCTATGGGGGACACTGTTACAGAGCGGCTCGGGGTGCTGGTGGATTTCGGGCTGGCGAATGTCACGATGATGAAAGAGGTATTTGGCGGGGATAAGGTTTTTGATGTGTTTGGGACGGGTGCAAGCTATCCGGTTGTGGCGGTTCTTGTTTTGGGAGGGTTCGCCGTTCTTGTTGCTTGGGGGATTTATTGGGGGCAGAAGAATAGGACTGTGTAGTTGGCGAAATGATTGTTTTCGTACTTGTGGCAGCACAGTGTGCCAAGACAAAAATGAGAGGTATAATGCCCTTTATCGGATTTGTCTTTCTTTGTTAAGCGGTGCAAATTTTGAGCGTATTTGTAGGATTGGCGCAGGGATTCTCCTTGCGCCGGTTCTCTCTCTGACCCACACCCCGACCCACACGTGGAAAAACTGGGTGGGGACAGCGGAGGGAACAGGGTGGAAAACCGTCTGTACCATGCTTTTTGAGTCCCTGGGAGATGGGTTTGACCTTGTGATGATGACCGTGGAGACACATGCCGACACTATCAAGTCACTGATTGGACGCATTCTGCAGTACGGCCATAAAGACTTGTGAGTAGTTATAAGACGATTTTCATCAATAAAAAATATACGGAGTATGGTTAGCGCAAGAGTCTTAGCCGCATAGGCCGCGTTACCCTCTAAATAATCATCCTGAACCGCGCGCCTCCACCGGGGTTATCCTCCACCCACAGCCTGCCACGGTGAAGCTGGACGATCTTCTGGGCCACGCAGAGACCAAGGCCGAAATGCTCCCGGTCCCGGCGGGAGGGGTCCGCCCGGTAAAAACGCTGGAAGATAAGGGACTTCTCCTTGTCCGGGATGCCGGGACCGTTGTCCTGGATGGTGAACATCATCTTTCCGCCGTGGAGCTCGGTCAGGATGATGTCCACCCGGCCACCCGGGGGAGTGTAGCTCAGGGCGTTGCTGATAAGCGCCGAGACGGCCTGCTCTACCCGGCCGCCGTCACAGAGGGTGGGGGGCAGCCCCTCCTCCGGCAGGGTGACAGTCAGCCGCAGCCCCTTTTCAAAGGCCGGCCGGCTGTACTTTTCATAGAGCTCCAGCGCCAGGGTGTCCAGCTCCACTGGCTCCCGGCAAATACTCCAGGAGTGGCTGTCGGCGCTGGCCAGGGCCAGCAGATCGTCTACCAGCCGGGTCATGCGCAGCCCCTCGGCGTGGATATTCTTCTGGAACCGGCTGCGGTCCTCGGGGCGGGCCTTCTCCAGTGCGGAGAGGTTCGAGAGCATGACCGCCAACGGGGAGCGCAGCTCGTGAGAGGCCGCGGCCACAAACTGCACCTGCTTCTGCCGGGTCTCCTCCGCGGGGCGCAGCAGCCTTTTCACAAAGAACCAGGCAAAGGTCAGCAGTATGACTCCTCCCGCAAGGTCTATGACCGCGAACAGCCGCCGCTGGGCGGCAAACTGCCGGTCCTGCTCCTCAAGCGGGAAGACCGCCAGAAGGCCCAGGCAGCCACCGCATTTCCGGGGGAATACCGCCGCCGCGGCGAAATAGTTGCGCCCGGCCCCGTCCCGCAGGGGGAACAGCTGCCACTGCACCGTGGCGGAGCCCTCCGGCGGCGCGGTGACGTCCAGCTGATACTCGCTGAGCGCGGCCTTCGCTGCCAGCTGCCATAGGTCCCTGTCCTTTCGGGCGTTGTGGAGAAGAGGCCTGCCGTTATCATACAGGAACATGACATACTGGCTCTGCTCCATCTCCATTAGAGCAGGGCTCTCAACAACGGTCTGATCCTTCAGATAGAAGATGACCCGGTTTATGTCGTTTAGAAAGGACTGCCGCAAAGTCTCCCGCATGGAGCGCTCGGACAGGAACAGGCATAAGGCGGTCATGGCCGCCAGAATACCGCAGGTGAACAGGGTGCAGAACAGCGCCATCTGCCGGTGAAGCCTGCCGAACATTGCATCACGCCCCTTCCAGCCTATAGCCAACGCCCCGGACCGTGGACAGGAGCACGCCGCTCTTTACGAACCTAATGCGGCGGCGCAGAAAGTGTATGTAATTATCCAGATTTCCGTTCTCCACGTGGGAATCCGGGCCCCATACCCGCATAAGCAGCGTCTCCCTTGGCAGGGTCTGGCCGGGGTTTCGCAGGAAAGCCTCCATCAGCTGGGCCTCCCGCTTTGAGAGGCTGCAGTCGCCGCCGGGGCCGGTAAGCAGGCCCTTTTCCGGGGACAGGGACAGGTCTCCAACCCGCAGGTCCGGCGAGTCGCCCCATCCCCGGGGCCGCCGGGTGACGCTGCGTATGCGGGCCATTATCTCCTCGATGGCAAAGGGCTTGACGATATAGTCGTCGGCCCCGGCGTCAAGACCCTCTATCTTGTCAGAGAGGTCCCCGAGGGCGGTGAGAAGGATAACGGGCACCCCGCTGCCCCGCCGCCGCAGCTCCTGAAGCAGCGCCACTCCGTCAGAGCCGGGGAGCATACGGTCCAGAAGCAGCAGGTCATAGGGGACGGCCAGGGCATAGTACAGGCCGTCCTCGCCGTTATGGCACATATCAACGGTGAGCCCTTCGTCCTCCAGCTGGTATTTGAGCGACTCCGCCAGGGGGCGGTCGTCCTCAACCAAGAGGATGCGCATATGCGCCCCTCCTTTCTCTATATTTCTTATATCTAATTATACCGGCGGCGGGGGAGTTTGTCAACGCCGCGTCCGACGGCCGGAGCCCTCCGCACAAAAAGAGCCCGGATTTTTTTGTTTTTAGAGAAAATTTAGAGATTTCTGTATTATTATATTCTCAATAGAAACTCGAAAGGGTGGTTTGTATGATCGGACTGAGAACACGGAAGAGATTCAGCCGGGTGCTGGCTGTGCTGCTGTGCATGGCGCTGCTGTTTGCCATGGCCGGGTGCGGCCAGAAGGCGCAGGAGAGCCAGCCGAGCGCATTGGAGCCCGAGGCCGGCAACGCCGGGACTGAGGTTACCGGCCGCTATGTTGAGACAAGGCTCGGCCTGCCGGACACAGACGGCTACCTTTGGCGGCTGAGTCAGGTTGACAGCACTTTGTACCTGCAGGGCAAGGACGGCTTCTGGAAGTCGGAGGACGATGGCCAGAGCTGGCAGGACTATACGCTGGAGTCGCCCCTGATGAAGGAGATGGAGGCCGAGGGCTTCGCCCTGGGAAACGTGGTCTTCGGCGGCGACGGCACCCGCATACTGCCCATGAGCGAGGGGGTTGAGGACGGCGAGCTGTTCTATACCCACACCCGCTACATCATCGTGGACAGGGACGGCGGTGAGCGTGAGCTGGAGGTGCGCCTGCCGGCCTCTGAGCTCTATGTGTTTTCGGGCCAGCCGATGGATGGGGCTGAAGAAGATCCTGAGGTCTACGGCACGGATCTGAACAGGCTGGCTATCCTGTCGGACGGCTCCCTGGTGGGTACAGGCCTGTCCAACGTGGTCTACCATGTGGACCAGAACACCGGGGAGGTTCTTCACACCATAGAGCCGGACCCCCAGGCCAACGATTCCTGGGTAATGGGCATGGCGGTGACGCCGACCACGCTGCTGGTGACGACCCAGACCGCGGCCAGGCTCTTTGACCTTGAGACCTGGGAGGAGCGGCAGGATACCGACGCCATCAACGAGTTCATCTTGGGCGGCGCTGAGATAAAAGACGACGGCACCGTCATGTTCCCCAGCGGAGGTGAGAACCGCCGGTATATCCAGCTTTACAGCGACGGACTTGAGGAGGCCTACTATTTTGTGGACTCCAACGGACTGTACCGTTACATGCCCGGCGGGGTCTCCATCGAGCAGCTGATGGACTCCACCATGACGACGCTCTCCATGCAGAACATGAGCGCCAACTACTTTATCGTCAATAAGGCCCATAATTTCCGGGTGCTGTTCTCCGCAAGGGGGGACAGCTCGGAGGATGTGACCTATGACCTTTTCGGCTATGACTACGACGAGGACGCGCTGCTAAAGCCAGCTGAGGAGCTGAAGATATACTCCCTCTACGAGACCGAGGCCCTAAGCCAGGCTATCGCCGTGTACCAGCGGGAGCATAAGGACATCCTGGTGACCTATCAGGCTGGCATCACTCCGGACAATATGGGCGCGGTAACAGTGTCGGACGCGCTGCGCCAGCTTAACACGGAGATAATGGCCGATAAGGGCCCGGATCTGATCCTGATGGACAATATGCCCATAGAGAACTACCAGAATAAAGGCCTGCTTATGGACGTTACCGATGTGCTGGAGGCCGCTGCCGGTGAGGGCGAGCTGCTCAGGAATATCACCGACGTGTATAATGAGGACGGCAAAATATTTGCCGTGCCCACCGCCTTCAGTATGCCAGTCATCATTGGCGATAGGGCATACCTTGATAAGATAACGGATATAGACAGCCTTGCGGACACTGTTGAGGAGCTGCGGGCGGGCAATAAGGAGATAAACTCCATTACCGGCTACCGCCTTTACGGCTGGATGATGGGCTGCACCGCCGGCATGATGGGTCCGACCTGGGTGAAGAACGGCGAGGCGGACTGGGACAATATCGAGCGGTATTTTGACAATATGAAGCGCATGTACGACGCGGACAACGGCTCTGGAAAGCCGGACCCCGAGATGGGTGAGGACGGCGTGCAGCATCTGGAGGCGGCCATCTGGCAGGATGCGGACATGGGGTTCGGCATCATTCTGGGCGAGTCACTTATGGAGCTTCGAAGTCTTCAGAATCTTGAGGGCATACCCATGCTGATGAACATCATGGACGAGCATCCTGAGATCACATATAAGCTGCTGGGAAACGAAGACGTCTTCAGCTTCGACCCCATGAGCATTATAGGCGTGAGCGCCAAGAGCAAGCATCCGGAGGAGGCCAAGGCCTTCTTAAAGACGATGCTCTCTGAGGAGATACAGAAGTATAACCTGAACCAGAATACGTGGAGCTCCATCGGCCTGCCTGTAGATTTCAGCGTGGTGCGGGAGAAGTATGAGGACAAGCTGGGAGAGACCTTTGCCGCGGAGCGCTACAGCAACGTCGGCGAAGACTTCAAGGTGGAGAACGTCACCAAGCGTTATCCCACGGCGGAGGAGCTGGAGGAGCTTCTGGGGATGATGAAGCAGCTTAACACGGCGGATCTGACCCAGGACTCGGAGATAAACGACGCGGTTTGCTTTAACTGCTACACCTACTTCTCCGGCGAGAAGACCAAGGAGGAGGCCATGCAGAAGGCCCGCGAGGAGCTGGACCTGTATCTGGCGGAGTCATGAGGCGCAGGATAAAGGGGGAGAGATGGACAGGGCTGCTCTTTCTGCTGCCAAGCCTTGTGGGCGTGCTGGCCTTCGTGCTCATCCCCTTCCTGGACGTGATACGCCGCTCGTTCCTAAGCGCCGTCACCGAGGAATGGGTGGGCCTTAAAAGCTATAGGGATGTGCTGGAGAACCCGGCATTCCGGCTGGCCTGCTGGAACACACTGCGGTTTTCGGCGGTATGCCTGCCCGCACTCTTGGGGCTGTCCCTGTTTGTCGGGGTGGTGCTGCAAGAAAAGTCCCGGCTCGGGGACGGGCTGAAGACAGCCTTCCTGTTCCCGATGGCCATACCTGTGGCCAGCATAGCGCTGGTCTGGCGGGTGCTTTTTGACAAGCAGGGTGTGATAAACGGCATACTCCATAGCCTGGGCCTGTCGGCCATCGACTGGATGGGCAGCTCCATGGCTTTCTGGGTGCTGGTGGGCAGCTATCTGTGGAAGAATCTGGGGTACGACGTAGTGCTCTGGCTGGCGGGGCTCTCGGGCATCTCCACCGCCATATACGAGGCGGCGCGGATAGACGGCGCGGGGGAGTGGACCATCTTCAGGCGCATCACCCTGCCCTGTCTCATGCCAACGCTGTTTACGGTGTCGGTGCTGTCGATCTTAAACTCCTTCAAGGTGTTCCGGGAGGCCTATCTGGTGGCTGGGGACTACCCACATAGGAGCATGTACCTTTTGCAGCATATTTTTAACAACTGGTTCCGGGACCTGTCCTTTGACCGAATGGCAGCGGGGGCGGTGATGACGGCCATTGTCATCCTGTGCCTTATAGGGCTGCTGAGAAAGGGCTTCGACCGGGAGTGATACGCGAAAAAATTGTGAGGAAAGGGGGCGGCGGCAGTGAAGCCTGTCCGGGTCCTGACCATGTCCATACTGACTGGGCTGGCCGTGCTGATGTGCGCCCCTGTGGCGTTCCTGTTTGCCGGGGTGATAATGGACAGCGGCGAGCTGCGGGTGCGCCTGGGGCCGGTGCTGCTGGAAAACCAGAAGGGCTTCGCCTCCTGGAGCCTCCTGCCTCAGAGCCCCAGCCTGAGCCATTTGGTAGAGCTGCTGCTGGATTCCCCGGAATTCTTTCATATGTTCTGGAATTCCGTCGCGGTGGTGGCCGGGATACTTCTCGGACAGCTGCTGGTGGGCGCGGCGGCGGCCTGGGGCTTTGCCCGCTACCGTTTCCCGTTTCGGGGGGCGCTCTTCACCCTGTACCTGATCCTTATGCTCATGCCCTTCCAGGTAACCATGCTGTCAAGCTATCTGGCCCTGGACAGGATGGGGCTCATAGATACTCTCTGGGCGGTGATACTGCCCGGGGCATTTTCCACCTTCCCGGTGTTCATCATGTACCGCTTCTTTAGGGCCATCCCCGAAGCGATCATCGAGTCGGCCCGGCTGGACGCCAGAAATGCCTTTCAGATATTCTGGTATATCGGCATACCGCTGGGCTCGGCGGGAATAGTCTCGGCCATGGTGCTGGGATTTCTGGAGAGCTGGAACCTTATCGAGCAGCCCATGGCCTTTTTAAAGGACAAGAGTCTCTGGCCGCTGTCGCTGTACCTGCCAAGCATTGGCCTTGGCAACGCAGGACCGGCCTTTGCGGGGGCCCTGCTGGCCCTTGTTCCGGCGCTTCTGGTGTTTCTCAGCGGCCGGGACTACCTGGAGCAGGGCATCGTAGCCTCCGCGGTGAAGGAGTAGCTGAAAAATCACATTATGAGAGAGGATGTCCATAATGGGCAAACAACCAATGCGGCACTACCGGGCGCGCCGCCCGGAGCCGAAACCCGTGCCACAGCAGCCAAAGGCCAGCCTTTCCGTGCGGGCTGTCAGATATCTCGCGGGCTTTCTCATACTGATGGTCCTGTTCACGCTGCTGTCCAGGGCGGCCGACAGCCTGACCATTCCAAAGGTCGCCCTTGCTTACCCCTCCAAAGGGACCATAGACCGTAAAATGACCGGCTTCGGCAAGGTGGAGGAGCTCTCCGCACAGGCGGTGGTAACCGAGCCGGGCCTGAGAGTGGCTGGCGTGGCGGTAAAGCCCGGCTCCGTGGTGGAAGAGGGAGCGCCGCTGTTCACCCTGGACGGTGCGGACATTGAGGAGAAGCTGGACGCCGCCCGGGAGGCCCTGCGGCTTCAGGACATGGACCTTGCGGACCGGGCCAGCCGGGATAGCCTGACCGTCCAGGAGCGGGAGAAAGCCATAGAGCGGGCCAACGAGGACTATGCCGCCGCAAAGGCCAGCGGCGACCGGGAGGTAGAGCGGGCGGCGAAGGCTCTGGAGGAGGCCAAGGCCAAGCGGGCAGCCGCCGCCGCGCCAAAGGGCGAGCTCTCCGCCCTGGAGACCGCCTGCACTCAGGCCGGCGAGGCCCTGCGCCTGAAAGAGGATGAGCTCTCCCGCCTTCAAAATGAGGTCGAGGAAAGATCCGCCCAGGCCCGCAGGGACGCGGAAGCGGCAGGGGAGGACCCGGACCAGTGGGAGAGCGCCGTCCGGGAGGAGTACCGGCCCATGCTGGAACAGGCCGCACAGGAGGCCGAGACCGCCCAGCAGAAGAAAACAGCCGCCGACGCTGCCCTTGCCGCCTACACCGAAGCCGCGGCCCAGATAAAGCTCCTGGACGATGAGGTGGAGGCCGCCCGGCAGAGCTATGAGCGGGCGGTGGAGACCAGGGACAACGCCCTGCGCTCCGCCGGACGGCAGGTGGAGGACGCGGGACGGCCCCAGGCCCAGGACAGCTCCGGGGAGAGGGCTTTGATGGACCGTGAGCGGCAGGCCCGGCAGGTGGAGCGGCTGGAAGCCCTCCTGGAGAGCGGGGGAGTGGTGCGTGCTCCCTGCTCCGGCACGGTGACCGGGGTCAGTGTGACCGTGGGCGTGCCCACCCCCGACGGCACGGCCCTGCTGCTGGCCGGAGAGGCCAACGGCGGGATATTTACCGCCCAGTTCTCCGGGGAACTGGAGAAGTACCTGTCCCCAGGCGACGAGGCGGTCATAAGGCTTGGAAGCAGTCAGATGCCCATCGAGGGGCTGAAGCTTGAGACCGTAAGCGTAAGCGCCGTGGACCCCTCTATGCTGGACGTGACTGTGCGTCCGCCGGAGGGGGCCCTGGCCGTGGGCACGGCGGCGGAGCTGGAGGTGCGCCGCAAGTCGCGGGAGTACCCCTGCCTTGTGCCGCTCAGCGCACTGCATGAGGACAACGGGGCCTACTTCCTTTTGGTGACCAGGGAGAAGATGAGCGTGCTGGGTACAGAGCTGACCGCTGCCCGGCTGGACGTCACCGTACTTGAGAAAAACGAGACCATGGCCGCCATAGATGCGGGAGCCCTGAATTCGGGGCAGGGCTTTCTGGCCGCCTCCGGCAAGGCGGTCAATGTGGGCGACCGGGTGCGCCTGGAGGCCCCGTGAGGGCCGGGAAATGGGCCAGGGCCATAGCCTGCGGGCTGTTCTTTCTGTTCTTTGCCCTGTCAAGGGCCGCGGCGCTGGAGCTTGAGGACCGGGAGCTTAAGGGTCTGCGCGCGCTGGCGCTGGACTGGGCCCTGACCGGCCAGACAGGGGCGGATATGCAGGAGCAGGAGCGCCTTCGGGAGCGCCCCGTATCCTTTGTGCTGTGGGGCCAGCAGGACGGCGCGCTGGCGGAGAACAGGGAGCTGAACCGAAATGCCGGCTGCGGGCTGATAACGCTGCGGGGAAACTCAAAGCTGCTGCTGGACTCCGCCGCGCCCCTCGGGGACGGCGACCTTGACGGCTGCCTGCTGGACACTGATACGGCCATGGAGCTGTTTGGCGTGCCTGAGCCGGTGGGAAGCAAGGTCACCATAAACGGCCGGCTGATGACGGTGCGGGGCTGCTTTCGAGCCGGCCGCCCTCTGGCGGCAGTATGGGCAGGAACCGGAGAGGGCGGGCTGGACCGGCTGACTCTGCGGACTCCGGAGGGGGAGCACCCAAGGCTTGCGGCACAGGACTTTGCGGCCCGGAACGGACTTTCGGGCACTTGGAGCCAGCCCAGGGATTTGGCCGCGCTGGCCCGGGGGATCTCCCTGCTGCCGGCGGCGCTCCTGCTGCTGGGGGCGCTGGCCAGGTGCATCGGCGCGGCCTTTGCCCAGCCGGTGGGGAGGGTGAGATTTTGGCTGTATGCGGCGCTGGCGGGCGGGCTGTGGTTTTCCCTGCTCTGGCTGACGGAATTCAGCTTCCAGCTGCCCGAGGAGATGATACCCAACCGCTGGTCTGACTTCGACTTCTGGGGCCGGCTGTTTGCCGAAAAGCGCGAGGAGCTGGTGCAGGCAATGTCAGCGGCGAAGACCGTGCCGGAGCTGGAGCTCATACTGCCGCTGCTGCGCGCCGCGGCCTTCGGCCTGACCGCCGCGTTACTGGCCCCGCTCCTGCCGCGTCCGTCCGGCCCAAGGGACCTGTGGCTCTGGTGCGCCGCAGGAGCCGTGATGGCCTTTGCGGCCTCGCTCCTCATATCGCCTGCCCTGGCCCACGACAGGGCTCTGTGGCTGACTCTTCCGGTAGCATTTCTTGGGCGGGCTCTATCCCATCTGCCAGCGTCAAGAAATCATAATATCTTCAGCAGTTCCCGAAGTCTGGAAATGCGGTAGTCTGCCGCCGCTTGACTGCGCTCCCCTTTGCTTTTACGGTCGTACCAGCAGGCCGCCATGCCGGCATTTTTTGCTCCGGCAATGTCGCTGGAGAGCGAATCCCCCACCATCAGGCACTCATGGGGAGCGCAGCCCAAAACGTCCGTGATACGCTCAAAAAAGGTCCCTGACGGCTTTATGCACCCGATCTCCTCCGAGACAAAGAGCGCGGCCGTCATGGGCAGGAAATCCGCCAGACGGCTGTGCTGTACCCGGCCGAGGCCATTGGTGGCTATGGCCAATATGTACTGCCCGCAGAGCTGCCGGTATACTTCCAGGGTGTCCGCCTCCATAGTTTCGTGGGAGGATGAGAGCTCGGAATAGTATGCCCCCAGGGCCGCGTCCGTCTCCGGCTTTACCCCGAAGGCCTGGGCGATACTGGCAAAGTGCTTTCGCAGATAGGCGTCGTATAGGATGTGATAATTCGCCTGCACAGCCTCGTCCTCCACGCGGCTCAGCCCGAATTCGTCCCAGAGTTCCCAGCTCAGCTTCTCGTCTGTTTGAATGAATTCCCGGGAGAATTCGATTCCCAAAGCTTTTGCTACAGCCTGCTGTGCGCATAAATACGCAGAGCTGAAATTCAGGAGCGTTCCGTCCACGTCAAAAATTAAACACTTATATCTCATATGCAGCCCTCCTGTATGGATTTTCAATATTATACCGGCATGGCGGGGCTTTGTCAACAGAGCCCCAAACCCGTCATCAGAAGATGGGGATTTGACCGCCGCTGTAAGCACGCATAAGGAATTCCCTGACCCCGCGTTTCTCCGGGGGTCAGGGAATTCATGTTTTGCAAATCAAAAGCTTAGCCGGTTCCGCTACTCTTTTGCGTTCAGCAGCAGGATAGGCTCAATGCGCAGACTGCGGCCGATCAGCACAAGGCCCAGCAGCAGGATAAGCAGGTCCAACGCCAGCGGGGCCGCCACGAACACACCGGCGGGCGCCTCTATGCCCTGCAGCTTCGCCTTATTGCCCTGAACATCCCACATGGCCCAGGGGCTGTATTTTGCGCTGAAATTATAGATGCCCCCGAGGTTCCAGTCCACCACCTTGCCCTCCTCGATCTTGGCGCTCTGGGCCTGGGCCTGTTCCATGCTGTAGGCGTCCACCCGGTCCAGCAGAACTCCGGCCCCTGCGCTGCCTATGGCGGTGGCGGCCAGCGAGAGGATCATCAGCCCCGCCATCAGCGACACCCGGCACTGGCCCTTCGTCATGCCAAGGCTGCGCTCTACCGCGGTGCGCTTTTTCTCCATCACCACGAAGAAGTACAGGAGCAGCGCGATGATGGCGGCTGCCGCCAGCATACCCACGGCGAACAGCAGCGCCGCCGTCTTCTTCGCGTCACTGAGGTTCTCAACCGACCGGGCATAACCCATGTCGTCGTAGTATATATCCAGCCGGCTCGCATCGGGCACAGCTTCTCTCAGGGCAGCATCAAACTCGTCAATGCTGCCGTTGGGTATCATGAAGGAGGTATTGCTGTCGTCCATGGCCCCGGCATAGAGTATATGCCCCTCGTCAGAGCCCTCTACAGACTGGCTGGGGATGATGATAAGGTCGCTGTAGGTCAGCTCCTCACAGCGGTAGCGGGGCTCGAATATGCCCACGATCTCATACTCCGCCTCAAAGAAGGGCTCAAGGGGCCTGCCCTCTGCGTCCAGCAGGTGCCGCACCGGCAGGATGAAGCGGGAGGTGGACCCATAGTCGCTGACGGGCTGATAGCCATATAGCGACCCTATAAGGGGCAGGGTTATCTTGTCCCCTTCGTATAAAAGGTTCTTCTGGGCAAACTCCTTTGCCACCATGCACACCCGGGCCCCGCTGGCGTACTCCTCCTCGGTTATCTCACGGCCCCGGACATTGGCCACGTTCCGCCGGTGGAAGTTGAGCATGTTCGGGTCGCTTATGGGCAGCACAGGGTGGACCAGCTGCTTCATCTCCCGCTCCCTCATAAGGCCGTTCCAGAGGTCCAGGGAGCTCTCGTCGAAATCGGAGGTGACCTCTATAAAGCCAGAGGAGCCATCGCTTTCGGAGAACACGCTCTCAACCGGGTTTCCGTGCCTGTCCACCAGGGACGTGCCCGGGGTGCCGTAGGCCGTGTAGTAATCCACCAGCTCGCTGAGCGGCACATTTTCGCCGTTGTCCAGCGCAATGGAGGCCGCACCACCATATGCGGGGTTGCCGGGTAAATGCTGCAAAAGGCCCACGTAGGTCTTGCCGGGCTCAAGCTCGCCTTCTTTTAACCAGTACTTAACAAAATTCAGTGTCTGGCCTATCTCAAGATCCTCGAGCCTGTAGCTGACGGATGCCCAGGATTCAGCGGTGCCCTCAAAAACCTTCGCCTGCTCGATCTGCCCGCTGCCGCTCAGTATCTTTGTCAGCTCGGCCGCTATCATATGCTGGTTTTCCTTGCTGGGGCCCTTCACTTTAAACTCCAGCAGGTTGATGTTGTCGTCCTGCCCCTCAATGAAATAGTTGTCATTCGCGGTCCAGGCCCCATCAATACAGGCCAAATAATACGGCCTGCTCTCCGGCGGCGTGATGTAATCCGCCCCCTCAAAGTCCAGTGCCTCGGGATATATTATGCCCTCCTCGCCATAGTCCCAGAGCTCCGGGTCGGGATAGGCCGAGCCGCCCTTGTCCTTGGGCTGCTGGCTTACATAGCCCACGGTGGTAAAGGACTCGTCCAGAGCGTCCACGCGCATCTGATTCTGCATGTACATTGCCGCACCGAACACCAGCAGCAGGGTAGAAGCCGCCATCAGCAGGAAGAACAATATGGCGCGTCCGGGCCGCCGGAGAAGCTGTTTAAGACTGTTTTTCATAATGATATCCTCCCTTCGTTATTGCGCGGCCGTCAACAGGGCCAGAGCGTCAAAGCGCAGCAGCATGATAAGCCCCACGATATCCCCCATGAGGGCGCAGAGCATAAACGCGCCGCAGACCAGCATGGCCGTGCCAAAGCCCACGCCCGTCAGCAGCATGGATACCGGCACCGCCAGCAGCGCCCCCAAAAGCTGGGCCGAAAGCGCCGCCATCAGGTTCGCCGCGGCCGTTACCACCTTTGGCCGGCCCAGGGAGCAGGCTATGGCCATATCCCTGCGGCAGCCTCTTAGCACCAGGAAGATGGACATGGTCACAAGGAACACCACCACGATAAAGAACGGCGCCAGGAACATCTCATACTGGCGTATGCTGGCGCCCAGCTTTTCCGCGCTGCGTATGAACTCCTCATCGTCCATATAGATGGTGCGGGCCGATACCAGACTGACAAACATCTCGCCTGTGGGCAGGAAGAAGGGCTGTCCCAGGCCGCAGTCCTTCAGGCTGTCCTTGAATTCGTTGAGCTTCATGGAGTCCGCCAGATACCCGGTATAGCTGGAATAAGTGAAGGGGTTCTCGGGCTGGTCCTCTTTCAGCCGGTCGCGCAGCCAGTCAAGGGGCAGATACATGTCCGCCGGATGTATTGTCTCAATGCGCGCGGGGTAGGTGCCCGCCACGGTGAAGCTGTATTCGTTCATATAGGAGAATGCCTTGCCGACCCCAAAGCTGCTGGTGAATTGCAGAAAGCAGACCGGCATCGTGAAGGTGTCGCCTATCTCCAGGCCTGTGCTCTGGGACATCTTGTCGCTGATAAGGCAGAGGGGCTCGTCCCCCTCCAGAAGGGAGAGATCATAGCCCTCGCCCAGGGTCACGTCCCCCGCCCAGCCAAGGCCCGTGGCCTCAAAGTTTGTGACGCCATAAATGTGCACGTCCCCCTCGGGCATATAGGTGGAGACGTACACCCAGTCTGATTCCCGCTCCTCCATCTGCCGGACCATCTCCTCATGGGCGGTGTTAAGAGCCTCCTGGCTCTCCGCTGAGTAGTAGCCCCCGGCCTGACACGTGGCCACGACCCTGCCCACCCCGAGCATCTCTAAGAGGTCGCCGTAGGTGTAGGCGATGGTCATGTCGTCAAAGGTGTCGGCATTTACGTTGCTGATGCGCACCTTCGCCGGGGTGTTCTCCCCAAGGGTCTCGAGGGCCCGGCGGTTGCTGCTGAGACTGCCCAGATAGAAAGCGATGCAGCCGCACAGCAGCAGCGACACGCAGCACAGCAGCACCGAGCGCCCACGGTAGCGGAACAGCTGATAGCCGGACTCGGTAAAGATGAACTTCATATTAGTACCTCCTGTCCAATGATTTGCGCACCCTCCGGCAGGGCGGAATACGGGCCGGAAAGATGCTTCTACCTATAAGAAGTCACTTTTTCGGCAAATGGTTGCATCTTTTTCGAAAAAATTTCAAAAAATTTTTTTCCGCCTGAAGCCGCTGCCGGTCTTATCATAGTCACTCAACCCTCGCCAGGGCCTCCGATACCGCCCGGACGGCGTCCTCTGCCTCCATGGCCCCAAGCTTTGCGCGCCAGATATCGAAGGGCTCCACCATGTAGAGGGCGCTGCAGGGATGGCTCCTGAACCGCGCCAGCACGGCTTTCGCGTCTATCACACCGGTCACCCCCGGCAGTCGGCGCTCTATGTCCCTCTGCTGGTCGAAAGAGCGCCCCAGCATTCCGTCGCTGACGTGTACCGCCACCAGCCGCTCTATCTCCTGCTCCATCAGCAGCACGTCGTCCATGGCTCCGTCCTGGGAGGTATACCACTGGAATACGTCGAACACTATCCCGACCCCGCTCCCGGCAGCCTTTGCCAGCGCCAGCGCGCCGGACAGCGAATGGACAAACTCGTGCTCCGCAAGTCTCCGCAGCTCATGAGAGCCCAGAAACTCCAGGCCGTATGCAATGCCGTTCTCCCTCAGGATATCGTTTACGGCCCTGATGCGATTCAGCGTCCACTGGAAGTTCTCGTCAAACTCCCTGGTGCTGCATGGCCAAAGGATATCGGCCGCGCGGCTGATTCCAAGTACCCGGGCGGCGTCCGCCCAGCGGCGGAGGATTTCCAGGGCCCGCCGGAAGTCTCCGTCGTCCAGCTCCCAGTGGCAGAAATTTGCGGGCAGGGGCATCATTCCCCAGGAGAGCCCGCTGTCCGCGATAATCGCGGCGGCCTCCCGGGCAAGCGCCCTGTCCTCCAGCATCTGCTTGGTGGCGTATATGGCCCTGAAGCCGTACTTTGCGGCGATCGGCGCTATCACTTTAAAAGGATGGTCGAGACCAAGCATGTTTTGGTTTAAGGTCTTGAGCATTGTTCCCCCTCCTGAACAAATAGCGTTTATGTCATTTTACTACGGGGCTTCGGAATTGTCAACGTGTGCGCCGATAAAACAGAGAAGGCGCTGCGGACACGGACGTCCGTAGCGCCTTACCCTCTATTTCCCGAACAGAGCCGCCACTCTCTGCCAGAAGCTTTCATGCTCCAGGCCCTCCTCAGCTGGAGCGCTTTCCTCTGCCTGCGTGGCTTCCTGTTCCTGGCCGGCTGTCTTCATCACAAACCTTGTGACGGTTTCGGTCCCTTCTGCCGCACCTGCAAAGCTGTCATAACTTTGCGCGCGTTCCCTCATGGCCGCCGTAACCGCCCGCAGCGTGGGCAGCTTTTCTGTATCCACCGCCCCGGTCAGCTTACTGATGCCCTCGGAGTCGAACCGCTCCAGTCCATCCTGCAGGGCTGACGCGCCGTCCCGGAGATCTGCCGTGCCGCTGTGCAGGGAGGCCGCGCCCTCGGCCAGCTTCTGTATGCCGTCAAGCAGCTCGGAGGCACCCGCCGCCAAACTGTCCGTGCCCCGGGCAAGCTGTTCAGCGCCGTCCGCCAGGGCAGCGTTGCCCTGGGAGAGGGAACCCGCCCCTGCCGAGAGCTGGCCTGAACCGGCAATAAGCTGGTCGACTCCATCGGTCAGCGCGGGAAGGCTGGCTCCAAGCTGGCCGATACCGCTCTGCAGCTGGGCCGCGCCGGATGCGGCGTCCGCCACCCCCTGGGTATAGGCGGTTATCCCGGCGGTAAGGCCCTCAGCTCCGTTGGCGCCGGCCTGCAAGGACCCGATGCCAGCGCTAGCCTGCTTCATGCCGCCCAGTACAAGCCCATAGGCGCTGTCCAGTTCCGCCAGTCCCCCGGCCATCCCGCCGGCCGCGCTGTACGCACCCGTATATGCCGCCAAAAGCTGCTGGTAGGCCGGGTCAGCGGCATGGGCCTCGTCCGGCGCAAAGGCGCTGGGTTCGGGCAGGCTGGCCACAGCCCCCCCTGCGCCGGAGGCCGCCCCGGACAGGGAATCCCCAAATGCCTGGGCTCCTGCCATCAGTTTGCTGTCCGGCCCGGCCGCTTCATAGAGCTGGCCCACCGCCCCGGTGATCTGTCCTATTCCGTCTGTCAGTTCAGGCCCCTTGCTCTGCAGGGTATTGAGCCCCGCCGCAAGGCTGTCGGCACCGGACTTTAGCTGGCTGTACCCGCCATAGAGGGCTCCCGCGCCGCTTCGCAGGTCTGACAGGCCGGCGTACAGGTTATCGGCCCCTGTCTGCAGGGCCGCCGCACCGTCCCGGGCCTGGGCCGCGCCGCTGCTCAGGTCGCGGGCTCCCTGCTGTAATTGGGCGGCGCCGCTTTGCAGGCTCGCGCCTCCGGCGTACAGTGTGTCTATCCCCGCCACCAGGGCGGCCGCGCCGCTCTCAAGGGCCGCAGCGCCCTCTGCCAGACGGTCCGCGCCGTCCAGAAGCTCATCCATGCCATCACGCAGGCTGTCCATATCATCGTCCAGCCCTTCCAGCTTATCCAGCCCGGAGAAGCCGTTCTCTCTCAGAGTCTCCGCGTCTGTTGCGCAGGCAATAAGGATATCGGGCAGGGCAAAATCCGTCACGCTGCCCTCGATGCTCACCTGGTCCAGCAGGTGGTCCTCCAGCTCTGTCAGCTTGTCGGATCCTACTCCCTCCAGGCACTCCCGCACCCCGGGCAGGCACACAAAGCCTACTGCCTGGGTACTGCCCGCGCCGGTGATCTTCCCATGCTCAGCAGAGACCTCTGTCCAGCCCTTGCCCAGCACCGCCGCAACCATGGTGACAAAGGGTGTGCATACCGGCCGGGCTTTGCCGTCTGCCTGTATGGTGCCGGTCTCGTTGTTCACAAGCTTTACAGTGAGTTTTACGCGTCCGCTCTTCCCGGCAAGCTCCTCAGGGGTGATCTCTGATCCGTCCAGCTCATAGGTGATTTCAGCGCTGACGGGGGCCTTACGGCTGGTGGAGCCCTTGTAATAAACATCGGTTCCGTCCGTATCCCAGTGAAGCTCTTCTCCTGCCTGGGTAAAGGCCGTGGTATCGTGGGTGTTCTCAATGTCTGTCAGGGTGGAGCGGTCGGCGACGCCGGAAAGGCCGCTTTCATTGTGCAGGTGGGCGCTTACTGTCTGGCTGCGCACCGAGCCGTCTGGCTCCAGCACTACATATACTGTCTCCTCTTTTTCCGTTATATCCCCGGCGGCCAGGACGGGCAGAGAACAGCCGGCTGTAATTAAAGCCGAAAGTCCCATACTCAAAACACGTTTCCAAGTTTTCATGCAAATTCCTTCCTTTCTATAGTCGGCTGCTCCTCCGGCTTACCGGCCTTACCCAGCCAATGCAGAGTGGTATGGTGAATAAGCGGGTCCAAAAGCTGGAGCAGGCAGGGCAGGATGACGATTATGACGAACATACTGATGAGAGCGCCCCGGGATATCAGCAGGCATATGCTTTTCAGCAGCTCCATGCGGCTGATGGCGGCCACTCCGATGGTGGCGGCAAAGAAGGTCATGCCGCTTGAGAGGATGCTCTGGCTGCAATACTGGCAGGCGGTCCGGGCGGCCTCCCTGGGCGTTAGTCCCCGCTGGCGCTCCTCACGGAAGCGGGTGGCCATAAGGATAGCGTAGTCCACCGTTGCCCCCAGCTGTACCGTGCCGATGACGATGCTGGCGATAAAGGGCAGCTGGTTCCCGGTGAAATAGGGGATGCCCATATTGATGAAGATGGCGCTTTCAATAGATGCCACAAGCAGCACTGGAATGGACACACTTCGGAAGGTCAGCAGTATGATAAGGAACACTGCCGCGATGGACGCCACGTTCACGTGGGCGAAGTCCACGTCGGCTATCTCTATCAGGTCCTTTGTCATGGCCCCCTCGCCGGTGATGACCCCGCTGGGGTCGGCGGCCTTTATCAGGCCGTCCATCTCATTTAGCTGGGCGGTGAGCTCGTCGGTGCCGCTTTTATAGGCGGAGTTTGCCAGGATCAGCTTTTTCCCGCCGGACTGGGCCAGCTGTGCAATATCCTCCGGCAGCATTTCAGCGTCAAAGCCGGAAGGCAGCAGCTCGCTGACAGATGCCACCTGAGTGATTCCCTCCACTCCCTCTAAACCTTTACACAGGGCCTTCAGGTCCTCATCGCTCATGCCTTCATCCACCAGGATGAAGTGGGAGCTGGTCATGCCGAAATCCTCTTTTAGCTTGTTTGTACCCACAATGCCCGTCAAATCCTGGGGCAGGCTGTCAAACAGGGTGTAATACACATCGGTTTTGCTTTGGGCCAGGGTGAAAGGCACCATAATAACCAGGAAGACCGCCAGTATTGGCCCGGGATGCCGGGTGACAAACCCGCTCACTCTCCTTAGCTGTGGGATAACCGCCCGGTGCCGGTGCTTTTCCACGGCCCGGTCAAAGGTCAGGATGAGGGATGGCAGGATGGTGATGGTGCAGACGACGCCCAGGGCCACGCCCTTTGCCATGACGATGCCGATGTCCCGGCCCAGGGTCAGGCGCATGGTGCACAGGGCCAGAAAGCCCGCGATGGTGGTAAGGCTGGAGGCAGTCACCGAGGAGAAGGTGTTTACGATGGCGGTAGCCATTGCCTGTTCCTTGTCTGCGCTGCGCTGCTTTTCCTCCTCATAGCGGTGCAGAAGGAAGATGGAGAAGTCCATTGTCACACCCAGCTGCAAAACGGTGGACAGCGCCTGGGTGATGTAGCTGATCTGTCCCAAAAAGTAGTTGGTGCCAAAGTTATAGAGTATGGGGAACAGCAGCCCCGCCATGAACAGAACAGGCACCAGAGTGCTCTCCATTGCCAGGAACAGCACCAAAAGGCTGGCCCCCACGGCACAGAGGATATATAAGGGCATCTCCTGGTCCACCAGGGCCTTGGTGTCCTGTAGGATGACGCTCATTCCACCCATGAAGCTGCGCTCCCTCAATAGGTCCTTGAGCTCCGCCACGGCGTCCATGGTGCTCTTGCTGGCCGAGGGCTCTGAGAAGCGCACCAGCATAAGGGTGGCGTTTTCACCGTACATGGCCTGCTGTATGCCCTCGGGCAGCATCTCCCGGGGGATGGCCGGGTCTATCACGTCGCTTAGCCAGAAGACCTGCTCCACTCCGGGCACCTGCTCCATCCGGGCCTTCATGTCCAGCAGCTCCCCTATTGGCATCCCCTCCACCGTCACCATGCCGGTAGAGGCCAGGTTGAAGTCGTTTTCCAGTGCCTGCTCCCCCAGCATGGAGTCCAGCTCCGGGGGCAGATAGGTAAGTATGTCGTAATTGATTCGGGTAGCCGCCGCGCCCATCAGGGCCGGTATCAGCAGAAGAACTGCCAGAACCAGCACCAGTTTCCGATGGCGGACGATCCCGCCGGCGATCCTTTCCAAAACAATAACAGTCCTTTCTATAAGTAAAGTTTTGCGTCTTAAACTGCCAGCTTATGGCTGTCTGACTCGGTTTCCGGCTGCCGCGCCTGCTTCTCCCGGCATGAGCACTGCCACAGTCTATCCGCCGAGGGCTCCCAGTTCCCGGCATACTCCCGGCACTTTTCGCAGAGGTGTTCCGCGCTCTCCGGGGACTGCAAATCCGTGGAATGGGCCCCGGTCTTCTCCACCATCTCCATAAGCTTCTCGGGATTCTCAAGCATCGGGCAGGGGCGCAGATGATTGTCATTAAATGGCTGGCCGTCGTGGTAGGCCATGAAGATGGGGGAGCGCAGCACATCCAGAAGGCTCATATCCCGGATATTGGCATTGGAGTAGTGGATAAAGACGCAGGGGTCGCAGTCGCCGTTTGCATTGATGTGGAAGTACCTTCTGCCCCCGGCGATGCAGCCGCCCACATACTCGCCGTCGTTCTGGAAGTCCATGGCGAAGATGGGCTTCTCCCGTCGGGCCTCACGAATCTTGTGGTACATAAACTCCCGCTGGTCCGGGGTGGGGAGGAGGTCGGGCACGGCGTCGTTGCCGATGGGCATATAGTGGAAGTACCACACAAAGGACGCGCCCCACTCTATCATCTGGTCGAAGTACCCGTCGCTGCTTATGGATTCAAAGTTCTGGCTGGTATAGCAGCAGCTTATGCCGAATGGCAGCTTTTTCCTCTTGAGCAGGGACATGGTCTCTACGACTTTTCCATAGGTGCCCCGGCCCCGGCGGGCGTCGGTGGCGCTCTCAAAGCCTTCCACGCTGATGGCGGGGATAAAGTTCTTTACGTCCAGCATCGCATTGGCAAAATCCTCGTCTATGAGTGTTGCGTTGGTGAAGCACAGGAACTGACAGTCGCTGTGCTTGCGGCAAAGAGCGATCAGGTCGTCTTTACGCACCATAGGCTCGCCGCCGGTGTATATGTAGATGTACACCCCCAGTTCCTTGCCCTGGGTGATGATGCTGTCTATCTCATCAAAACTCAGGTTCAGCTTATTGCCGTACTCTGCCGCCCAGCAGCCGGTGCAGTGGAGGTTGCAGGCGGAGGTGGGGTCCAGGAGGATCGCCCAGGGAATATTGCAGCCGTACTGCTCCCGCAGCTCCTCCTGCCGGGGCCAGCCCACAAGGTTGCCGTTGATAATGAAGTTTTCAAAGGTGGCCTTGAGCACCTCTTTGTCCGTCTCGGTGAAGATGCGGTACATGAGCTTGTGCATGGCGCAGTCCGGATCCTCAATGACCTTACGGAATGCCGCCCGCTGCACAGGGAAGCCGCGGTTCCCCGCCGGGGCGAATCGGTCAACCCAGTCCATGAGCTTGGGCAGGTTCTCCTCCGGGTCCCGCTCGATATAGCCGAAAGCTTTTTTTAATCCATAGCGCACGATTTTGTTTGACGTATCCATAATATGACCTCCTGATGTCGTGGGGTGTTTTATGAATATAATTATAGCGAGACAAATAGGCGGGAACAACCGACAAAGCAGCGCCACTGTCATAAAAATAGACAGAAACGCTGCTTTGTAAAATATTATTACAAATAGAAAGAACTGTATAGACTATGATGATTTCCTGAACTTATCAAGAACATGGCCAATGCTGCCGTCTATCATGATGAAATAGTCATCAAGCCGGACATGGCGCTCATCAGGCATCCCTTCCTCAACCCACTCCAGAAGGAATCCGGCACAGCCCCGGGCATATACCATGGCAGTAAACTCCTTTTTCTCCTCCGGCACGTCCGCAGCCTGGGGATAGGTATCTATCCGTCCGCGCACCATCTGGGACGCCCACTTGATCACCACCCGCTCGTACTGCATTCTATTGGTGGCGTCGTACCCGTGCAGGACCGTTGTGCGGTGGAGGTAAAAGAAGTGGAACAACTGCCGGATCTGCTCCTGCCAGTCCATTCCGGCGGACAGGTTCAGGCCGGCGTATTTCTCAATGCTTTTCGCCAGCGCCCACTCCATCAGATCATAGATATCCCGAAAATGATAGTAAAAGGTCTGGCGGTTCACGCCGCACTCCGTCACAATATCCTTGACGGTTATCTTGTCGATGCTCCGCTTTTCAAGCAGGCCCTCAAACGCCTGGGCGATGGCCTCCTTTGTGGTCTGACGCATCACGCACCCCCATCCTTTTCTGTTTTGGATATATTATAAAGGGATTTTAGAAATTTTGCAAGGGTATTTACAGCGCTTTGTAAAAAGCCATTTTTGATAAAGCAGGATATGTCAAAAGGCAAAACAGAAAAAAGCAGGGCCGCAAAAGCGGAAACTGTACATATAGAACTTGATTTTTCCGGTGCGTATTATATATGATTAAAATTTTAGGTGAAAGAATTTTACAATATTCACATTTTTGCGTCAGGATGCCTATACTTTTGGAAAAGAATCTTGACATAATCATCATATCATAGTATACTATAAGTAAATTTAAGCGGACGATTTCTGCATTTGGACGCAAAGAATGTCTATTAGGAGCAGGCGTGATTTTGCCATAAGATCTCCTAATCAAAAGTGAAAAAGCTGACGCTTTCTTTGGGGCAGGAAAAACCTCTTTGGCGTATCGGAATATAGGCCTTCACAGATTTCGCCGATAAAATAAATCTTCGGGGGTGTGGATCTTGAGCGTACAGAATCAAAATGCCAGTGGGAACGACCGTGAGTATTATATGAAGGATTCCAAATTTATCCGGGATCTCGTACATGGATATGTATACCTGACAAAGTTTGACCTGACATTGATTGACACGCCGGAGTTTCAGCGTCTGAAGGATATCCGGCAGCTGACATGTCAGAATGTCTATCCGTCCGCGCGCCATACGCGGTTTGAACATTCCCTGGGCGTTTTGGAGCTTACCCGCCGGGCGCTGGACAGCCTGAACCAAAACGGCATTCTTGTAAACGCCGGGAAGAAGGATGACACTCCGCTCTTTTCCGATCACCTGATTTTTAACGCCTCCTTGGCCGCGCTGCTGCATGATGTCGGGCACTGCCCATTTTCCCATATGGGCGAGGCAGAGTTTGACCGCGAAGAAGTTTTCAATATGCTGTGTGACATGATTAGTAAATGTACCAAACTAAAAAGCAGCCGTCTCTTACAGGACTTGGAAAAGGAGAAAAAGGGCGGCACTCACGAACAGATGAGCTGTGTAGTAATCCTGGACAAGCTGTATGATAAACTTTCCGCCGCGTTCTGGTATAATGGTACTGTAAAGGAAGAGGTGGATTTTGATCTGATAATACGCAGCATTATAGGTGTGCCGTTCAGTGAAGATGACGCCGCCAAGGACCATGAGTGCAAAAAGAAGAATGTTATTATCGAGCTGATAAATTCCCCAATCTTTGATATGGACAAGCTGGACTATATCATGCGCGATGCCTACTCGACCGGCATTGGTACGCCGCATATCGACACCCAGCGGCTGTTCAGAAATATGTACATCCGAAGTGAACAGGACTTTACCTTGGTCTTCCAGCATCGCGCGTTGCCCGCCCTGCAGAACATGGTGGAGTCCCGGGACGCTCTGTATATGTACGTCTATAACCACCATGCCACAGTCTTCTCCGACTTCATGTACTCCTATATTTTCCGCCGCATGGCCCACAGCGCGGATACATTCCTTCGGCTGGTCAAGGCGTCTATACCAGAAGGAATACTAAAAACATGGAACGGTGGAGATACCGGTGAAAAAAGCCTAGATGCGGGCCTTCGTAAAGCTTTAGCTTTAAAAAGCAGAGCCTATTGCCAAGAGCATCCATTTTATCACCATGAAATTACTCACTCTGAAATCCTTTTTGGGATTGTTCCGAAGACTTATCTCTTTTCGCCAGAGGCCTTGCTGGATCATAAACGCTCGGACAGTGATATGATTTCACTTCTGCATAATGTGTACTATAATTTGTCCGAGTTCTTTAATAACATAAAGGCAAATGCAGGGAATTGCGACGAGGGGACAGAGGGAAAGATTTTTGATTGGGACAACGCCCCTAAAGAGACACAAGAGGAGGTTCGTAATATTATCCTACCGAAAATAAAGGTCCTATTGAAGGAAATTGAGCTTCAAACGACGGTAGTAACCCCTATCGATGATTTAGAGCACATGTTCAAGGACATGGGTCGCGTATATACCCTGATCGACAAATATAACCGGCGGGAATTTCTGAAGCCATGGTGGAAAACAAATTTTGAGTTTACCACCTTTATGAGACGTAACTTTCCCGGCGATCTTACGAAAAAGTTGTCCGAATGGATCTGCAACAGCGATGAAAAGAAGATCCCGCGGGGCGATGAATTCCGTTCGCAATTAGCAAAGCATGTTATATATATCACGCAGGGCCTTAAAGGCTATTCCGATACTGGATTGCGTATGTCGCTGCAGGACGGCGATTTCTTTGTGATTCAGCGGCAGGCTCGCTTTTACGATGAGGGTGCGATCAGCAAGATAAGCGTTGCGCTGAAAAGAAACGAGATCGTTGGCAAGTATGAGGAGGGTGGGTCCCTGATAGGTGAATATATCGTCGACACCCTTACAAAGATCTCTCCGCAGAAAGATTATTACGGAATGTTTGAGAAGAACGAGTTCTATATTTTTTCCAAGCCTTTGTCGAAAGTGGACGATAGAATTGCCCGGGAGCGGCATTACCGCCTGATAGAGGATATCTTTGTCCATGTGGCCGAAACGCTCATTGAAGAGGGTAAATATGCTTTCCAGTCAAACTTTGTGGACGATAAAGAGAACGCTACAGAACAGGAGCGGGAAGCAAGGAGGCTTGAGATCGGGGAGAACGAGGAGGCAAGCTGTAAGAAGACACTGAAAAGCTTTGTAGACAAAAAGGGCTTCAAGAAAGAAGGGGGTTCACAGTGAAGAAGTTTTTGACGAGATGGCTGCCGATAATCGGCGGATTCCTCGCGGGCTTAATAGCGTGTGTGAGCGGAGTTATAACGACACTGAGCATCCGCAGCGTATTCCCGGATATACCGAACGGAGTTATGCTGGCCATCACGGTTGTGACCATCGCCGTTGGCATATTCTATATGCTGTGTGCCATAATGGCTCTTCGAGCGGAGATAAGGAAGATACTCGAGTACCAGAGGAGCGTAAAGCCCCATGAGCTGACATATCAGTCCGACGAGTTTTTCCGGTTCTTTTCAGAGTGGTATAATCAGCCCGGGGACCTGAGCATTATCTGCGGTAACCTGGACTGGATAACGGACGGGAACAATCTGTCCGTCTATAATAAGCTGCTGGAAAAAAGCAAAATGAAAAGGCTGACCATTCTGACCAGCGGGGAGGGTATCCAAAGCGCTATTGTAAATAAGCTGTACAGCGCCGGGGCAAGGGTCAAGACTGCCCCCGGCAATATCCTGTCTGCGTATACTTTTTCCTGTCTGTCCGTTATGGACGATCCCGCGGGGAAAATCATATTCAGGGATAAGCTGAAGGGCGTCTCCGATAACGGGGAGGATCAGAAAACCAAAAATAGCGGCAAGATCATATTTGAGGAAGTTTCCAATATACATATAATGAAGCTTGTGACTGCGCTGTTGGAAGGAGAGCGAGACGCTATGATTCCAGAGACGAATATAAGTCCGGCAGACAGTGCGCCAGAGACCGGTCCGGATCCTGAGATATCGGAGCAGGGGCTGACCTGCTGGGACATAAACGTGAATATCCGCAGGCAGGACCTGGAACAGGGTACGGACGTGACGTATGTTCAAGTCATAAAACCCTGGGTGATAGACAAGGTACTCCAGGTTTCGACAGAAAAAAGCCGGATTTTGGATACAGGATGCGGCTGCGGATATCTGACAAATGCCATCTATGAGACGGGACGGAAGCTTTTGCTGGGTGTGGACCTGTCCAGTCTCTCGATCCAGTGCGCCAGGAAGCAATATCCCCATATCCCTTTTATATGTCAGAACATCTATTCCTACACTTCCCCTGAACCGATTGACATTTGCATCGCGGTGATGACGCTGAATAACCTGCCCGATCTGGACCGGTATTTTACTGCGGTGCGCGGCGCTCTCACAAAGGGCGGCAAACTCATTGCCGTCATTCCGCACCCGTGCTTCTGGCCTGCGGGCCACCTGAACGGACAGGAATACTCATATTTCGCAGAGAGGCCTTACCCCTATAGCTTTTCTACAAAGGGACGGAAGGATTACGGCGCGGAAATCACCTATTACCATCGGACGATGGAAACCTACCTCAGGAGTATTCGGGAGAATGGGTTCAATGTTATTTGCTGGGAGGAGCTTTTGGACTCGTCAAATAAATTGACGCCGGATATATTGGGATTTGTTCTGGAAAAGGCTGAGTCCACATAAAACTGTTATGAGATCGCCACTAAGACGGGTAGGAGAAAAGCTTTATCAGTGCCCATGCCGCAGGTAAACTAAACTGAATTTTTGCTATCAAAAAGAGCCTGAGACGGAATGCCGTCCCAAGCTCTTTTTAGGTTGCTTTAGCGCAAGAGCCCCGGTTATTCTGGAGGTTTTTTCTACCCTTTTTTCCTGATAAAGCCGAGAACATTTTCTCTATGGAGGAAATTTACATCTGTTTTCTAAACACACTTGGCGGAACGCCTTCATACTTTCGGAACGCGCGGTTTAGGGCCAGCGGAGTGGTATAGCCCACCTGCTCGGCGATGTCCTTTAGGGGCAGGGCGGGGTTGGACTGCATTTTTTCTTCGGCAAGACGTACTCGGTTCTGGTGGACGTAGTCCAGAAACCCTGCGCCCACGCTTTTTTTGAAAAGGCGCGAAAAGTATGAGGGGCTCATATCAAAGCTCTCGGCGGCCATAGTCACATTCAGGTTGGGGTCGGTGAGATGGCTTTCGGCATACTGGATGAACTGGTCCCGCAGACGGGAGGGACTGTTAGTGCGCTGGTGTGCCGAAGCCTCGGCCAGGGCCTCCAGAACAGAGTCGATCTGCGAGGTTATGGATGTTACATCCTTTTTTTGCAGCCAGCACTCCGGGTTCGGCAGGTCCTCAAGTCCCAGAGCGGTCCCCGCCTCGTCCAACGTAGGTTCTACCGCGCTGACCAAGCCCAGCATTCGCAGGCGGACCT
The DNA here is from genome assembly GCA_910584745.1 of uncultured Eubacteriales bacterium. Taxonomy (GTDB): domain Bacteria; phylum Bacillota; class Clostridia; order Oscillospirales; family Acutalibacteraceae; genus Acutalibacter. Next base: position 16,127 of record CAJUDG010000001.1, on the reverse strand, counting down.
CCGCCGCCGAGCAGGAGCCCTGTGCCAAATCTTGTGCTATCCCACGCAGCAGCTGACGCGACGACTGATATTCACCGGCGCGAACACAGTTGCACAGCTGCCGTTCCCGCTCAAGTATGCCTGTGATAGCCGGGGAACGTGAACCGGGACCGGCAGATATCTCATTATAAAGGCAGCATTTTGCAGCTATGCCCATGGTTTCCATGTAGTCCAGGGTATCCAGGGCCTCCCGGTAGCAGAGCTGTATATTCTGCACACCGTCATGGACCTGGGAGACGGCAGAGGAAAGTATAAGGCTGAAGCTCTCGGCCAGAAAGCTTCTGGTAAGGTCTGTGTCCTGAAGAACGTCCTGATATATATCCGAGGCATCATCAGGGCAGCAGATAAGACAGGCGATGCGTCCGTCTATCTCCGCGGCGTAACGGCTGTACGCGCCCTTCTCCCGGTCCTTTGAGACGGTATAGACCACTACATCCAGCACGGAAGTGAGAAAATCATCTCCGTCTCCGTCGGCGCCCACCCCGGAAAAGACCTTGCCGAAGTCCTCTACGTCATAGAGCACAACAAGAAAGCGTCCGCTCTCAAGGTTTATACCGCTGTTATAGGCGTGGCGGTATATCAAGCTGTCCTTACTGACCCTGCCGGAGAGTATGCTGCGCAGCACATGCTCCCTAAGCCCCTTGCGCGCGAGCTCGTTCTCTTCTACCATGGTGGAGCGCTGGTGCAGAAGCTCTGTCAGGGCGTGCTGTACTTGGCGGTACTCGTTCTTTTCCAGCGGGGCCTGCTCAACTGCGGCGAGCATCCGGCGGGAAAGCTCGCGCATTGGGCTGCTGTGGCAGTTTGAAAGGTATGAGCTGAGCGCTATGCCGCCGATAAACGCGGAGAAAAGGTATATTCCGGCGCTGATGAACAGAGGAGTGAGAGAGGAGAGAAAGTCGCTCATTGGGGTAAGCAGGACACAGCTCCAGGCTCCTGAGCCCACTGATTCCATTGACAGCAGAGTTTTCTCCCCGGGTACAAGCTCGCTGTTGTCAAAATGATAGCGTATGCCTTCGGGCTGCACGGAGGAGGACAGGACAGCGCCCTCCTCGGTGTCGTAAATCATGGCAAGGGAGCTGCCGTCCCTGGAGAGACTGTTGAGTATGTCGCAGAAGGCAGACACATCCAGGTTCATCACCAGTATCATTCCCGGCTGCCTGCCGCCGGCGGTAGAGCGGTCCTTCTGGGCCGCAAGCATATGTACGCCGCCGTCGGGGGACTCCATTATGCACAGATGCCTGTGGCCGTCAAAGTCCAAAAAGTCGTCCCATTCTTCAATGGTCATGCCCAGGTCCTCCTGGCACCGGTAGGTGAAGTTATGGTCGTAGTATACCCCGGAGCTGCTGAGTATCACGTCGGACTTGGGAAACACCGCGTACATTGTCCCAATATAGTTGGAGGCGGCGACCTTAAAGCGCATCTCCTTCTGCAGTTCGGAGAGATACACTATCTGCCGGGTAGTGGGGGAGGGGGACGTGTAGTTTATCAGCTTCTGGGAGTAGTCGTTAAGTATCAGGGCAAAGCTCTCGCTGCGGGCCTCGTCCAGGTAGGTGTCCACCACCGAGGCCAGGTGCCGGCCCACTACGCTAACAGTGTGCCGGGCCTGCCTTGAGGTGACCTGATAGCTGCCGGCAAACACAATGAAGCTCAGCAGGATGGGCAGCAGGAGGGTGAGCAGATACGAGACAAACAGGGAGGTCCTCACAGAGGTCCCCGGACGGGAGACGGTCAAAGGGCCAGAGTCTTGCATTGCTGAGACCTCCTTTCAAGCCTGAAAAAAAGTATGGTCTCATTATAATGCCATTTACGGGAAATGTCAAGATAATTAAATAATCCAGCAAAAATCAGGCAATATTTATGTAAAAAGACATATTTTTATAGCCAAGTCAGTTTTGATAGCTTAGGAAAGCCATGGGTTTTACCGTTTTTGATAAACTTACACAAATTTCGGGCTTGCTGTAACGGAAAATATCAAATATAATCGCCTTGTCAAGCACGAAAACCAAAACAAAGAAACGGAGGTTCCAAAAATGAACAAAACCCTGAAACGCTGTCTGGCACTCCTGCTGGCGGCGGCAATGCTCGTCACGTGCCTAGCGGCCTGCGGCGGCAAGGACAACAGCTCTACAAGCAGCGAGAGCAGCAGCTCGCAGCCCGAGGAGAGCAAGGACGACAGCTCCTCCCAGGAGGAGAGCAGCTCCGAACCCGCAGAGACCGGCACGGGCCTGCCGCTGACCACAGATGACGTTACCATTCGGGTGTGGTATAACGTAGGCTCGTCAGCAGGACTGTCTGATTATAATGAATCGGATTTCTACCAGTGGCTGGAGGAAAAGACAGGCGTACATGCTGAATGGATCATGCCAGTTGAGGGCACGGAAAACGAGTCCTTTAATCTGCTGTTTGCCAGCGATAATATGCCTGACATCGTACAGAACCAGATGTTATATGGCCGACAGTACCCCTCCGGCCCGGACGTTGCCATCTCCGACGGCATCTGGCTGAAGCTGAACGATTATGAGAATATAATGCCCAACTATATGGCTCTGGTAAACGCTAACCCTTTGCTTCAGAAAAATACTATAACTGACGAGGGTAACCGCTGGTGCTTCTTCTATCTTTATAAGGGCGAGAATGGCCGCAAGGGAAACATGGGACCCGCTATCCGCAAAGACTTCTTGGACAAGGTCAATATGGAGGTACCCGTTACCTTTGACGACTGGCACGACGTGCTCAAGGCTTTCAAGGAGCAGCTTAATGTAGAGATACCCCTGTTCTACTCCACCGCCGAGAACGACGGCACCTCCGGCTACAGCGAGTTCATGACCGGTTTCGGTACCGCCAGGGAGTTCTTTGTGGACGGAAGTACGGTCAAGTATGGTCCCATGGAGGACGGCTACAAGGATTATCTGGATACTTTCAAGCAGTGGTACTCCGAGGGCCTTATTGACCAGAGCTTCTCCACCCGGGGCGGTACCCTGGACGATGACCTGATATTGAACGACAAGGTCGGCGCAAATGCCAGCACCTATGCGTCTTGGTGCGGTGACCAGTATTATCCCAGCCGCGGGTCGGCAAATGAGGACTTCAATCTGGTGGGCGCGCCCATACCTGTAAAGAAAGCAGGGGACGAGACCCATCTGCGCAACCCCGATATCCTTACAAACGCTGTTGAAATGGCTATCTCCGCAGAAACCAAATACCCTGAGTTGTGCGTGAAGTGGATGGATTACCAGTACGGTGAGGACGCAAGCCTTGTGGCAAACTTTGGCAACCGTGAGGGTGAGAGCTATACCATAGAGTCCGACGGCACATATAAGTGGGGCGAGCTCATTACCAACAATCCGGACGGCCTGTCCGTGGCCCAGGCCCGCACCAAGTACACTACCCTGAATGCTCCCTATGAGGACTATAACCGCGTTATGGGCAGCTGGACCGAGGATCAGCTGGCGGCCCAGAAGACCTGGACTGCCAGTAAAGACGATGGCGTTATACCTACTGCAGTCACCATGAGCGAGGCCGAGCAGGACGAATACTCATCGATCATGAGTGACATCACCACCTATGTGGCAGAGTACACCGTGAACACCATCATGGGCCAGGACACCCAGGACTTCGACGCGTTCCGCGAGCAGCTAAAGTCCATGGGCATAGAGAGGGCCACCGAGCTCAAGCAGGCTGGCGTGGACCGCTATAACCAGCGCTGACATTTTGAACAGTAGGGGAGAAGCGGCGCCACCCGCCGCTTCTCTCTTCATCTTTTAACGTGGAAAGGGGTACTGAAATGGCAATTCCAAAAGCGGACCGCATGAGCCTTGGGGTTAGGGCCCGGCGGGACTTCAGGCAGAACTGGGCGGTCTACCTTATGCTGCTGCCGGTGGTGGCGTGGTTCTTTATCTTCTGCTATATGCCCATGGGCGGCATAATCATGGCCTTCGAGAACTACAAGTTCGGCAAGGGGCTGCTCGGCAGCCAGTGGGTGGGCTTTAAGAATTTTACAGACTTCTTCGGCAGCTATTATTTCACCCGGCTGCTTGGGAACACCCTGGCGCTGAGCGTCTATGACCTGTGCGTGTCCTTCCCGGCGTCCATAATCTTCGCCCTGCTTTTAAATGAGGTACATAACCGCGTGTTCAAGCGCACGATACAGACTGTATCATATCTGCCGTATTTCATCTCCATGGTGGTGGTCTGCGGGCTGGTAAAGACCTTCACGGAGTCTGGCGGGGCGATATCCCTTATCTCCCAGGCGCTGGGCGGGCCGCCGGAGCTCATCTCCAACGCCGGGGCCTTCCGCTCCATAGTGGTGGGCTCTAACCTCTGGCAGAATCTGGGGTACGGCTCTATCATCTACATTTCGGCTCTGGGCAGCATAGACACGGAACTGTACGAGGCCGCCAGGATAGACGGAGCGGGGCGCTGGAAGCAGACCCTGCACATCACCCTGCCCGGGATAGTCTCCACCATCATGATAATGCTCATCATGCGCATGGGCCAGCTGATGACGGTGAACTACCAGAAGATAATCCTCCTGTACAGCCCGGCGGTGTACACCACCGGGGATGTGATCTCCACCTTCGTGTACCGCAAGGGCCTGCTGGAGAACAACTACTCCTATGCGGCGGCGGTGGACCTGTTCAACTCGGTGATAAACACGCTGATACTGGTAAGCGCCAACACCCTTAGCCGCAAATACACGGAGACCAGCCTGTTCTAGGACAGAAAGGAGGAGAAAAGCATGGTAAAGAGGACCCAAGGCGAAAAGATATTCGCTGTTTTCAATACGCTTATTCTGCTGGCCATCGGCCTTGCCTGCGTCATACCTATCTGGCACTGCATATGCTGCTCCATAAGCGACCCGCTGGAGCTCTCCGCCCACCGGGGGCTGGTGTTCCATCCGCTGGGCGCGCCCACACTGAAAGGCTATGAGCAGTGCTTCAGAAACAAGGACCTGATACGCGGCTACGGCAACACCATCATATACCTGATAACCGGCACAGCTTTTGGCCTGACGCTGACAGTGCTGGCGGGGTACGGGCTGTCAAGAAAGCTCATGTGGTCAAGGCCCATAGCCCTGTTCATAACCTTCACCATGATGTTCAACGGCGGGATAATCCCCACATACATGGTGGTGCGCAATCTGGGTATGCTGGACACAAGGCTCGCCATAATACTGCCCACCGCCGTGTCCGTGTTCAACATAATGGTGACCCGCACTTCCTTTGCCGCCATACCCGAGGGGATGCTGGAGGCCGCCAGAATAGACGGAGCGGGGCATTTCCGCATCCTCTGGAGCGTAGTGCTGCCGGTGTCAAAGTCCATACTGGCCGTTGTGACACTGTTCTATGCGATACAGATATGGAACTCATGGTTCCACACGGCCATATACGTCACCGACCGCAGCCTTTATCCCTTACAGATAATCCTGCGGGAGATAGTGCTGCAGAACAGCGCCAGCAGCGAGACCGGGGACCCCAACGAGGTGAACGTGATACAGGTGCTGATAAAATACTGTGTCATAATGATGTCCATAATACCCATGATGGTGCTGTACCCATTCATACAGAAATATTTTGTGTCCGGGGTCATGATAGGCTCCATAAAGGGCTGAGAGGGAAAAGGGAGGAATACTTATGGTGAACCTGCACACCCACACGCACCTGTGCGGCCACGCCTCCGGCAGGCCGGCCGATTACGCGGCCGAGGCTCTGGGGCGCGGCATTACGGTGCTGGGGATATCCGACCATACGCCGTTTCCTGATGACCGCATACCCGGGATACGTATGCCGTACTCTAAGCTGGGGCAGTACCTGGAGGAGATAGACAGCGCCAGAAAGCTGTACCCGCAGGTGAAGATACTTGCGGCGGCTGAATGTGAATACTTTCCGGAGCTCAGGAGCTACTACAAAGAGGAGCTTCTGGGGGAGCGGCACATGGACTACCTTATCGGCAGCGTACACTTCTACCCATATAAGGGGCAGATGAGGGGCTTCTGGGGCGGCGATAAAATGGATGGGGACGCGCTGATGGCCTATGCCGAGATCTATGTTGAAATGCTGGAGAGCGGCATCTTCCTCTTCGGCGCCCACCCGGACACCTTCGGCGCTGCTATTGACGGCTGGGACGAAAGCTGCCGGGACTGCGCGGAGGCCATCTGCCGGGCGGCGGTTAAGGCCGGTATGCCCCTGGAGATAAACACAAGCGGCTGGGTAAAGCAGGATCAGAATCCGGAGATGCCAAGGCCGTACCCTCTGAAAGAGTTTTGGGAGATTGCCGCGGGGCTGGGAGTGAAGGCTGTAGTCAACTCCGATGCACACTCGCCGGAGCTGGTGGACGCATACCTCCAAAATGGGTACGCGCTGGCCCGGGAAACTGGAGTCGGGGTTGTACAGCCGGTCAAGAACGATGGGGATGTAATATAGATACTCAGAATATTTCAAGCTTCAGTAAAGAAAACTCCTGGTTTTACCAGGAGTTTTCTTGTGCAAGCTGAGCTTTTTTGTTATGACTTTCCTTATTGCGCTGGCAGCGGGGCAACACGCAAATGCTTTCCAAGCACAATTCCATCCGGCTTTAGCAATTATCCGGCCATATGCAATTAAAGTATTGAGCCCGATGTTTGAAAACAAGCCCCACTCTGGCGTCGGCGCGGATGTACCGTACCAGAAACTTCTGTTTCGGGGAAATTTTTTCATAAGCTAAAGCCTGTCTGGGTTAAAAAAGCTCTGGCACGGCCCTCTCTCTTTTCAGTCCCGCACTTATATCGTGTATGAACTTTATTATGCGGTGAGTCTTAAGATTTCTTGAAATGAGTCGATAATATATATGGTGGTGTGACTTCTACCCCTGTGGAGACCTATAGATTTTATAGCCCTGCCCCATACGTTCTTTCGCTGTTATATTTGAAATTTATTCAAGAGGAGAAACCAGAAGATGGCCGCTCTCACAATGGCAGTATGTATTCCAACCTACGAAAGACGAGACATTGTTGAAGACTTTCTAAATAATTGCTATGATACCTATACGGCTGCCGGAATTGATCTGTATTTTTACGACTCCAGCATAGGAAACGATACCCAAGAACTGATTCAACAGTGGCTCCCCAAAGGACAGCTGTACTATATTCGTATGCCCTCCGATATGCATCCCAATGCGAAAGCCTATAAAATCTTTCAGGGCTGTGGATTGGAAAAGGAGTATGACTTTATCCTGTTGTCTTCAGACGGCCTGCAGCACAAAGCAGACATAGTATCTCAGGCAATGGAGTGCTTGGATTTAAAGCATGATATGATTATTTTGGACTGGATCGGCGAGCAGAATGAGGGAAGCCGTATCATTTCCAACTTGGATGAACTGATGGTCTCATGTGCATATCATATGTCTTCGTTTGGCGCGGTAATTCTTAACACTCATACAATGCTGCGCGATGTGGATTGGGCCTTCTATGAGGAGCGTTTTTTGAAAGAGCCCTTTATTCCTTGGTCGCATGTGTGTTATTATTTGTGGAGAGCCGCGGAAATGGAAAAGTTTGAAAGCCTCGTCCTTTCGCTGCCCTTTCGTTCTGTGCGCTTTTCTATGCATAAAAAGGATTCTGTCTGGACAGAAGCTGTCTTTCCATACATTTGCGGGGGATGGGTTCGTACAATAGATAGCCTTCCCAAGAGCTATATTCATAAGGATAGGGTGATATCAGAATTTTCCCGTGACTACTTTGTTAACCCAGAATGCTTTTTGCAGTATAGAAGGCGAGGGACATTTTCATATCGTATATGCAAAAAGTATTGGGGTGTTTGGGAAAAGGTTACCCCTGTTTCAAGATTTACCCTACTGGCAGTCTCTTTGTTACCGCAAAAGCTATTGAATGGACTATATAAACTGGGCTTCTATAAAAGACTTTTGCGACTAAAAAAGTTTTGCAATTCACATTCCCAAATTGTGATATATGGAAAGGGAACGCAGGGACGTTTGTATGGGAAATTTCTTGAGGCTAATCACTTAAAGCTGGACGGCTTTTGCGTTTCCCATGCTGTGACCAAAGGGGAACAGTTTATGGGGTATCCGGTGCATATGTTTACAAAACCGGAAGAAGGCCCTTGCAAAACGGGATACATCATAGGTGTGGCATCCGGCAACGCGCCGGAGGTTCTGGCATCTCTTAAGGCGACGGTTCCTGGCGATCATTTTTTCCTGGATTTAAGGCTTTCCAATGAAATCCGATACCAATATGGCTATAGCTTTTTAGTGATCAAATAAGGATGTGTTTACTTGATGAAGGTTATTATTTTAGCCGGCGGCTTCGGCACCCGGATCTCAGAAGAAAGCCAGTTCAAACCCAAGCCCATGGTTGAACTGGGCGGTATGCCGATCCTCTGGCATATTATGAAGCTGTACAGCCATTATGGCTTTAATGATTTTATTATCTGCGCGGGATATAAGCAGCATGTAATCAAGGAGTATTTTGCCGATTATTTCCTGCATACTTCTGATATTACATTTGATTTTACCAATGGCAAAAACGAGATGATCGTACACAGGAACACAGCCGAACCCTGGCGGGTGACAGTGGTGGATACCGGTCTGAACACCATGACCGGCGGCCGGCTGAAGCGGGTGCGTGAACACCTTGGCGGGGCCCCTTTTTTACTCACTTACGGCGACGGGGTGGCAGATCTGAACATTGCCCGGCTGGTGGAGTTTCACCGCTCCCATAAAAGGCTGGTGACCATTTCGGCTTACAATATGGGTCAGCGTTTCGGCGTGCTGGATGTGGGTGCAGACGGCAGCATCCGGGAGTTCCGGGAAAAGATCCAGGGCGATGGCAACCTGATCAATATCGGTTACATGGTGTGCCAGCCTGAGTTTATCGACTACATAGAGGGTGACAGCACCATATTGGAGCGCGCCCCCCTGGAACGGGCGGCGAGGGACGGACAGCTGATGGCCTATAAGCATACGGGCTTTTGGCAGTGCATGGACACTGTGCGGGAAAAGGAAATGCTGGAAAAGATGTGGGCGGAAGACCGAGCGCCCTGGAAGGTTTGGTGAATATGAAATTAGTTGACCCGGGCTTTTTTAGAGGAAAGCGAGTGTTCATAACAGGGCATACAGGCTTCAAAGGCAGTTGGCTATGCAGGATATTGGCAAATGCGGGGGCGCTGGTTACCGGATACGCTTTGCCCGCACCTACAGAGCCCAGTCTGTTCGCCCTTGCGGGGCTTAGCGGACGCATAAATTCCGTGACCGGCGATGTGCGGGACCGCCAGGAGCTGGAAAGGGCATTTTGCCAGTCCTCCCCGGAAATCGTCTTCCACCTGGCAGCGCAGCCCATTGTGCGGGACAGCTATAAGGATCCGACAGGGACCTATGAGACAAATGTGATGGGCACAGTGAATATTCTAGAGTGTATTCGAACTTTACAGGTACCTGTAAAGTCAGTGGTGATAATCACCACTGATAAGGTCTATGAAAACAAGGGATGGAGCTGGGGCTATCGTGAGAACGACTCGTTGGGCGGCCATGACCCATACTCCAACTCCAAATCCTGTGCAGAACTGGTTACTCACGGCTATGTAAGCAGCTTTTTTGCACAAGGCCCCGCAGTATCCACTGCCAGGGCCGGCAATGTGATTGGCGGCGGAGATTTTGCCAATGACCGCATTCTGCCGGATTGTGTGCGGGCGGCGCAGGCCGGCAGGCCGGTGATTGTGCGTAACCCTTACTCTGTTCGGCCATACCAGCATGTACTGGAGGCACTATTTGCCTATTTGATGATCGCCCAGCGGCAGTATGAGGACCGCAGTGCCGCCGGCTGGTATAATGTAGGGCCCGAGGACCAGGACTGTGTGCCAACGGGCCGGCTGGTGGAACTGTTCTGTCAAGCCTGGGGCCGCGGCTTGACCTGGGAAAATCGAACAGAGCCGGGTGCGCCACATGAGGACAGCTTTTTGAAATTGGACTGCTCCAGGGTAAAGGCTGTGTTCGGCTGGAGGCCCCGGTGGAGTGTGGAGAAGGCTGTGCAGCAGACGGCGGCGTGGACGGAATGCTGGCTTTCCGGCGGTGACATAGCAGAGGAAATGGACCGGCAGATCAACGATTATTGGGAAGGATTCTGAGAAAAGTGACAATGCGGACAAAAGACGAGATCAGACAGGAAATCATTTCACTCGTGAGGGAATACCATCAGGCAGAGCAAGATACGGTCAAGCCCTTTCAGCCAGGGCAGCGGATCCCTTACTGCCGCCGGGTTTACGATGAGCAGGAGCGTATCAACCTTGTGGACTCCGCCCTGGAATTCTGGCTTACGGCGGGGCGGTACTGTGCACAGTTTGAGCAGGGCCTGGGGGCCTTTTTAGGCGTAAAGCATGTGGCCGCAGTAAACTCTGGCTCGTCGGCAAACCTTCTGGCCTTCATGGCCCTTACCTCACCTCTTCTGAAGGAGCGCGCTATTCAAAGGGGTGATGAAGTGATCTGTGTGGCGGCAGCTTTCCCCACCAGTGTTTCGCCTATTTTGCAATATGGCGCGGTACCGGTTTTTGTTGATGTGAAGCTTGGTACGTACAATATAGATGTTTCTATGCTGGAGAAGGCGCTTTCAGAAAAAACGAAATGCGTATTTTTGGCCCACACCCTGGGAAACCCATTTGACCTGCGGGCTGTGAAAAGCTTTTGTCAAAAGCACGGGCTGTGGCTGATTGAGGACAACTGTGATGCCTTGGGAGCGGCCTATAATATGGATGGCGCTTTCCAGAAAACCGGGACGATCGGTGATATCGGCACATCCAGCTTTTATCCTGCGCACCATATTACCATGGGGGAGGGCGGAGCAGTTTATACCAACGATGATCTGCTTGGCCGCATTATATTTTCTATGCGGGATTGGGGCCGGGACTGCGTCTGTCCTCCAGGCGCTGACGATACCTGCGGGATGCGGTTTGCCGGTCGGTATGGCGAACTGCCCCGCGGATACGACCACAAATATGTATACTCACATTTGGGTTACAACCTGAAGGTCACTGATATGCAGGCAGCGGTGGGCTGCGCCCAACTGGAAAAGTTAGAGGGATTTATTGAAAAGCGCCGGGATAACTGGCAGTTCCTTCGGGACGCCCTAGCTGACGAAGAGGACCGTCTGGTTCTCCCATACAAAGAGGACGAGGCATGGCCCAGCTGGTTTGGATTTCTGCTGACGGTGCGGGAGGGAATCAGCCGGGAAAAGGTTGTGGAGCATTTGGAGAAAAAGGGCGTACAGACCAGGATGCTCTTTTCGGGCAACCTGTTGCTGCATCCATGCTTTGACCAACTGAGAAGATCCGGCGCCGGCTACCGGGTAGTGGGGGAACTGACCAACACAGACCGGATCGTGAACGATACGTTCTGGCTGGGCGTTTATCCAGGCATGACGGAAGAAATGCTGAACTATATGGCCGAGACAGTAAAGGAAGGACTGCGGCTGTAACCAAGGGGGCATAAAAACCTATGAAAGCCTCAGACTATATTGTGGAATTTCTGATCCAGCATGGGATTCATGATGTTTTCGGTTATCCCGGCGGGATGGTCACGCACCTGATGGATTCACTGGACCGATATAAGGGGAAGATCAGGGCCCATGTAAATTATCACGAACAGGCAAGCGCTATGGCTGCCTGCGGCTGGGCGGAGATCACCGGTCTGCCTGGCGTGGCCTATGCCACCAGCGGTCCAGGGGCCACCAATCTGTTGACAGGGATTGCCTGCGCCTACTTCGACTCCCTGCCCTGCGTATTTATCACAGGACAGGTAAACACTTACGAGCAAAGGGGAGAGATGGGCGTCCGGCAAAGAGGATTTCAGGAAACGGATATTATCCCAATGGCCAGACCCATAACAAAGCTGGCGTTCTCGGTCCGTTCTGCCAGTGAGCTTCCTCAGGCACTGGAGCATGGATTCCGCACCGCCATGGAGGGACGGCCGGGTCCGGTTCTTCTGGATATCCCCATGAATATTTCCAGAGACGAATTGGAAATAAGGGCGATTCCCGTACCGGGCTCGGATACGCCTTTTGTTCAAGAAGATGCAGAGTATGCGGCCAGAGAACTTATATCAGCCCTTCAGGCTGCCAAACGTCCAGTCGTTTTGGCAGGTCACGGAATTCATAGCTCCAAAAAGGAGAATGATTTCCTTGACTTTATTCATACAGCAGGACTGCCGGTGGTGACCAGCATGAACGGAATGGATCTGGTCCCCAGCGATTGGCCGGAACGATATGGTATGATCGGAGCCTATGGGTCAAGACAGGCCAATTACGTCGTCAACCACAGCGACTGCATTTTGTCCTTGGGGAGCCGGCTGGACTGCCGTCAGACCGGCGTGAATCGCAGTATATTCGCCCCCGGCGCGAAGCTTTTGCGAGTAGATCTCGATCCGGCGGAGCTGGAGTATTCTGTCCACAGCGGCCAATGCTCTTACCAGGTTCCCCTGGAATCGCTGCTGCCGGCCCTCTCTCAGGAGGCACGGAAAGGAGCTTGGGAGTTTTCTCACTGGCGGAACTGTTGCCATGCTCTGAGCCGGACACTGGCCCGGGTAGATGAAAAGGAACCGGGAGCGAAGGCATTGGAAAAACTCTCGGCGCTTTTTCCAGAAAAAGCGGTCATTACCGTAGATGTAGGCCAGAACCAAGTATGGTCTGCCCAAAGCCTACGGGTGAAAAAGGGGCAGCGGGTCCTGTTTTCCGGGGGCATGGGAGCTATGGGCTACAGTCTTCCTGCCGCAATAGGCGCAGCTTTGGCCAGCGGGGGGCCGGCTTTTTGCATTTGCGGGGACGGAGGCTTCCAGATGAACATACAGGAGCTACAGTTTATTGCACGTGAAAAACTGCCGGTTAAAATTATTCTGCTGAACAACCGCGCTCTTGGTATGATCCATCATTTTCAGGAGATGTACTTTTCCTCAAACTATGCGCAGACAGAGGAAGAAAAAGGTTATTCTGTTCCTGATTTCACCCGTATTGTTCAAGCCTACGGCATCCGGGTTGTCTCACCGGAGGCAAGGGAACTGGCATCTGTCTTTTCAGATAGAGAGCCGGCGTTTTTGGAAGTACCCCTTCCTTCAAATACTCATGTGACTCCCAAGTTGGGGATGAACCGGCCCATTCATCTGCAGGAGCCGCCTCTTTCTGAGGAACTGCTGGAAAAGCTGGAAAAGATATGCCGTGGGGAGGAAGAGACGCTGTGAAAGTCGTGATCACCGGCGCAGCGGGATTTATTGGCCAGGCTCTTGTCCGGCGGGTACGGGCCGAGGGCTGGGAGACCATTTTGGTAACAAGACCTGAGCATAGCGGCACATGGAGCAAGAACGAGGTCTTGCCCGCGGCACTGGAGGACTATAAAACCCTGGGCAAGCGTATAGGTGGCTGCGACTGCTTTGTCCATCTGGCATGGGCAGGTACAAGGGGAAAACTGCGTGCAGACCGGGACCTTCAGAGGAAGAATACACTGTATTCTTCCCAGGGGGTGGAGTCTATGCTCCAGGCAGGGTGCAGGAGGATTATTATTGCGGGATCACAAGCGGAATACGGACTACAGCAAGGGCAGGTCACAGAGGAAACGGAGTGTAAGCCTGACACGGCCTATGGCAAAGCAAAATTTCAGTTTTTCCAGGAGGCCTCCGAACTCTGCGCTCAATATGGCGCGTCCTGCATTGAGCTTCGCGTCTTCAGCCTATTCGGTCCGGGAGATGCGGAGGATACCATGATTTCATCCACTCTGCGCAATATGATGAAAAATGCTCCTTGCCGGTTCACGCAAGGAACCCAGCGCTGGGACTATCTCTATATTTCCGATGCGGCAGAGGCTTTTTTTCGCAGCTGCATGGAAAGCTGTCCGAATGGCTGCTATAACATTGCCAGCGGTATTTCCCGGCCCCTGCGGGAATACATTGAACAGATGGCGGACATTACTGAAACCAATAGCCCACTGCTATTCGGTGCCTTCTCTTCGGCTTCTCCGCCGCCCGGTTTGTGGGCGGATATTTCTAGGGCCCGGCGGAGGCTGGGGTGGGCTCCAAAGGTTTCGTTTGAGGCAGGGATACGGGCAATATTGAGGGCATGGGACCAGGAAAAGCCTGATATGGCATAAATCGTAAATGCTGGTCAAATGAAAAAGAAACGTCCGTAAAAGGCTTAGAAATGCAGGAGCAAGTCCCGCCACGAGTTCGCCCATCAGATTTCGGACGAGCTGCAGGTCATGGCCAGCGACAGCGAGTGCGCCGATATGATAGCTTGTGTACTGGTACAAAAGTTCCGACTGAGGTACGTTAAAAACGGTGTCGTGGACTGTGACACTGAGTATACGCAAATGCTCATGGACAGTATCGGCAGCAGCTTCATTCTGCGAGCCAATCCTCCCGGCCGTTTTAGCTTGAAAAGAACATTGCTTACCTGTTCACCGGGAGCAGGGTCATAAGCGCCATGTTTAAGGTCATGAGCATATAGGACTATGCCGCTTGGATAAGCTTTACAGTGTCATGGTGGACTGTCTGAAAAGCTAGAAGCCCAGCGGCGATTGTAAGCATTGGGTCAAGACGTATTTCATAGATTGATATCAGGTTTCATCATGAAAGCGTCGGCATAGTTCCACTCAATGACCATACGCCCTCCGGGAAACACTCTTACCGCTTTCTGCAAATCCCTGAGCATATTGTCCGGGACATTGCCTGCTTCAAAAAGGCCTTTGAATTTTTCAATAAAAACATCATCCCTTACAACGCTTGACAAAGGGAAACATGATAAACAACAACAAAATGGACTGTCAACCTACCAAAAACGCTGCCCGGCTGTAAAAAGGGCGGCGTTTTTTTGTGACAGGGAAAGGAGGAAGAAGTAACAGGAGCGGGGCCAAAATAAGGTTTTGGCCCCGTTCGCATTGGCTGCTTTAGCGAAAATAACCCCCCGGTTATACCGGGGGGATGAAAAAGCTTTAGCAAAAAGAAATAGAGAAGCAGAGAGCGAAGGAAGTGAATGAATATCCCGGCTGAACACACCGCTTACTATGATAATTCCGACGGCAGCCTGCGCTTTGTTTCCATGAACCAAAAGCTGTTTCATTTTTTGTCAGGCAGCGATGGGTATGTCTTGAGCCAGGAGGAAATGGTGCGCTGCGGCTATCTCAGCGTGCATGATTATACTGAATTTGCGGCTTTGCAAAGTGGCACACTATCAGACCTTGTTTTGAAAAAGCCGCTGATGTTTGACGGCGTACCCTTCAAGCCGCCGGAAAAGACATCCATACACAGGAAGAAAGGCGCCCCGAAAAAGTCCAGAGGCCGAGACCGGCCCATGGAGCGTTGACACTGTCCGCAGAGGCTTTCCCTGCCAACACCATAGGTGTTGGCGTCCCAGCGCAAAATCTCGCTGTCCTCTGGATCACCCCGCAGGCGATTTTTGTCCCGGAGTTGCCGGAAAGCTGTGTTGTGAAATCATCAGGATGGTCGTGTATGATAACGACTTTCCCAATGACATCTTCCACCAAAAAACGGTCAGTCAAAACGGCACAAACCGCGAGGCCCTTGTTTCCGAACAGCGGCGGCAAATCGCCCGCGTGGTATGGGTGCTCACACTCCTTTGGGTCATAGTGGGACATGGCGTGGGGGAACGGTTCGTCCCCGCTGCCGCCGCAGTCCGTCCCCTGATGGATATGAAAGCCGAAAACCCTCTCCTGGCAAGGCTGGTCGGAAACAGGCAGCCCGCTGACTTCGGCATAGACGACAACGCCTTCGTTCGTCTGGTAAAACCGCACCCAGCCGGTTATGTTGGGGAAGTTCTCGCTGCCGGAGATAAGGGCTTCTGCCTGGGGCCTGCCCCGCAGGGCGGGAATGAGATGGACGCTGGGGGAATGATTCATATGCGACGCTCCTTATGTAGATGTGCGCAGGGCAGTTTCCACATCGGGCATACAATCCAGCCCGTAGAGGAATTGTTCTACGCTGAGATTTAGCTTCAAATGGAGCTGATAACATTACTTGACAAGGGCACACAGCCCATAGTCAAGTGCGATAGATAGTTGAAAGTCAGATTTTCCACTCAATAGCGACACATTCACCCGTGGCGCGGATTT